>CAYRWO010000005.1:0-173604 GCA_964428035.1 uncultured Legionella sp. | reverse complement strand
CTGCCCTTTCACGGCGGTAACAGGGGTTCGAATCCCCTTGGGGACGCCATTATTTTAATTTGGCTTCGTAATATTATAAATCATCCCTCCATCCGGGGTCGAGATCAAGAAATAATAAATCTTCGTTATAAATTAACTTGGTTAAAACCTCGGGTTGGCGCGATCACTCACTAATTTTTTTATTATCTTATTTCGTTGATTCTTAATATGGTTCATTTAGTGTTCGATACAGTAGATCCCGTATTAAGCTTCACTAACACGGGCTTCGACGCTAGGATACTCTTCAGATTCCAATAACTAGCATACTCCAATGATGCTCATTGCTGAACCATTGGGATCTATATCATCTTTCCTATGAGCATAATTTTCTTCAGGTTTGCAGCTACTTCGATTGTTAAAGAGCGTAGCGATACGATCAAATTTGGTAATCCCAGGTATCTCAAGTATTCCAGCAGGTTTTATTTTGCACTGAGGAGTATTTAGTCTTAAAAGTTCTTCTCGAGTATATTTAATAGGTGCTCTGGATTGTTTCATATTATTTGAACTCAGTTGATTTAAAAGAGGGTGAATAGTAGCAAAGAATAATTATGGAAATATTAAGATAAATCATTCTCTTCTGAATATTGCTTTAATATGTGGTAAATTTAAATTTTATTACTGCATGGAGTGACGTACATGAGGCAAGTTGCTTTAGGAACACAAGGACTTCAAGTATCACGTATGGGTTTAGGCTGTATGGGCATGTCAGAATTCTATAAGGGTGGTACTGAAAAGGAATCAATCGCAACCATCCATCGTGCAATTGAGCGCGGCATCAATTTTTTTGATACTGCCGATATGTACGGCCCATTTATTAATGAAATTTTGGTGGGAAAATGCCTTCGTAGCCATCGAAGAAACGTTATTATTGCCACTAAATTTGGTATCGAACGAAGCGCAGATGGGACTTATCTGGGGGTTAATGGACGCCCTGAATATGTGCATAAATCCTGTAATGATTCTTTAAAACGTCTGGGTGTTGAACAAATTGATTTATACTACCAACATCGTGTTGATCCTCATATCCCAATTGAAGAAACGATTGGCGCAATGGCTGAACTGGTTCAGCAAGGTAAGGTTCGCTTTCTTGGAATGTCTGAAGCGAAAATAGAAACCCTGCGTCTCGCTCATCAAATTCACCCGATAACTGCCCTACAAACAGAGTACTCTCTCTGGAGTCGTGAGCCGGAAGAGGGGCTTTTGCAGACAACCCGTGAGCTTGGTATTGGTTTTGTAGCTTACAGCCCTCTGGGACGGGGTTTTTTAACCGGTGCATTTAAGCACCCGGAAGATATTCCTACTGAGGATTATCGCCGCTCTGCACCTCGCTTTCAGGGTGATAATTTTTACAAAAACTTGGAGATCGTGAAGCTTGTTGAACAACTTGCCAAGAACAAACGAGTCACTACAGCACAAATAGCTTTAGCTTGGGTACTTGCTCAAGGTGAGGATATCGTGCCAATTCCAGGAACAAAACGATTGGACAAGCTGGAAGAAAATATTGCAACGACAAAAATAAAATTATCTGCAGCCGAACTGGAAATGATAGATAATATTGCGCCCAAAGGGGTTGCACTAGGTCAAAGGTATGCGGATATGAGTAGAGTAAACTATTGAGGTCGAAGACTCTTACTTTTTAGACGGGAGAATCTGCCTGGATTCTGCCCGTTAGAAGTTTATAGTCTTTCAAAAATTGTCCTGGTATTAAATCCAAATAATCGCTCATGCATTCTGTAAGCATATTCATCTGTCATATTGGCCAGGTAATCACAAACCACGCGATATGCTGCAGTTTCATCTTCTGCCCGTTTGTATAATTCTCGATTTTTATTATCTAATAAACTAGCTGGATTAGAGCTGATGGCATCAAACAGCCTTAAGACTACCGTTTGTCCTCCATATTCAAAAGTTCGAGCTTCTTGTGAATCAATAACATGATGATAAATACATTGCATTAAATACTTTAAAAGAGCAGCAGCCTCTGGTGTAAGGGCAATATTATGCTTGAATAAATTATTTTCGAAGTGCTCATTGGTAATAACGATTTGAGTTGAAGTAATAAAGTAATTAACCATTTCGCCAATCGTTTGTTTCCTTAAACACAATTCTGGAGAAAATAAAGAGTCCATTAACCGATCCTGGTGAGCAGATAACGAAGTATTACTTAAAAGCTGTCTAAACTCCGGAGTATCCAGGTGAGCCTGGTTAATCAATCTTAAATGAATGGCATCCTCTAAATCATGAACCCCATAAGCAATATCGTCTGCTGTATCCATAATGGAACAATCAAAGCTATGATAAGCGGATTTTCCTACTTGAGTATCCTGAGGTTCCCTGGCTAAGGATTGGAAGAGTTTTTTGTCACTCTCTGAGAAAGGTGATAATAACCAATCGATTTCAGGTTGCTCACAATCAAAATAAGCTTTAGGCGGTAGCCAGTCGTTAATTTTGATGGTTTTATGAATGGAATCATGGATAGGGGGTTGCCGCCTCGCAACAACGTGTGAGCGTTTAACGGGATACTTTAAAATACCTAATAATGCTCGTCGGGTTAAATCAAGACCAAAAGCCCCATAACTATTTTCGACTTTAGTAAGTAATCTAAGCGTTTGTCCATTCCCTTCAAAACCGCCGTAATCGCGCATCATGTAATTTAGAGCTACTTCACCACCATGACCAAAAGGAGGGTGTCCTATATCATGCAATAAACAAATGACACTGACGAGATCATCATTAGGTAATAGGCCTGCTAATAACATTTGTTGATTCTGATTTGTAATCAGATTGCGTACTATGCTGCGCCCTATAGAGTCTACTTCAAGAGAGTGGGTTAAGCGTGTGCGATGAAAATCCCCCTCATCAGTCCCCAGAATTTGGGTTTTTCTTTGCAATCGTCTAAATGCAGGGCAATGAATAACGCGCGTTCTATCTCGCTCATATGGATCGCGATGATCTTGAGCACCCCTTTGGTTTGTTTGACCAGAACGTCGATGAGTCCACATAAATTCAACCATAAAAGAACAAAATAGATACTGTATGCCATAGTTTATGTGGAAACAACACAAGTTTCTAAAGTTTCCTATAATTATGAAGATAACAATAAAAAAGAATATAAAAATAATAATATATCAGGGGGTGTTGTGATGAATACCAAGATTAAATTAATAGCAGCCGCAATCTGCACCATTAATTTATCTTCATGCATGATGTATGAGGATAATTTTAATTCCAGTTACGCAAGCTACACCTATGATTCAAGCCAGTTATATCCTCAAAATTATCGTATGAGTAATTTTGGATATCAGGATCAACCAAGTAGAAGGGTATCCGTTCCTGATTCTTATCACGTTGGCGAATACCATTCTCCTGTTTCGTTTAAAGACAGAGATAGAAATTGGGTAAGCAGTCAAAACCCCCAAGGCTATACTATTGAGGTTGCCGATGATGAGAAAGCTTCAAGAGTGGCGAAAAAGTTATATAAAGCACCTAAAAATGATCGGATGGCCCAAGTTAAATATCAAAAAAACGGTAAAGAATATTATAAAGGTTTGTATGGAACTTATGATAACGCAGAGGCAGCCCAAAAGGCATTAGATGCTCTTCCTCCCGATATTAAACAAGGAGCGGGAGTCAAAAATTGGAGCAGTGTCCAGGAAAATCTGAATGATTAATTATAAGTTGGTAAAATTAATATCAACCCAGGCCAGGAGTATGTCTGGGAATGAATTGATGTAAAAAGGCTTTTATCTATTTTTATTGGATGAAAGTAGGGGGAGGATATGAATCCTTTCCCCACCTGATTATTCCTCAACCTTAACTTCGATGCGTTTTTCTAAGGCTTGTTCTTTTTTAGGAATAGATATTTCTAAAATCCCATTTTTATATTTTGCACTTATTTTAGTTTCTTCTGCGGTTTGAGGAAGAGTGAATTGGCGATGAAATTGGCCCAGAGATCGCTCCACTCTGCTATAGCCCTCCTGGGTATCCCTTTTTTCATAAGAGCGGGATCCTTGAAGAGTTAGAATATTATTTTCCAGGGAAATATGAATATCGTCCTTTTCAACTCCAGGTAAATCTGCAATGACTAGAAATCTATTTTTCTCTTCTTTAATATCTACAGCAGGTGCCCATCTACTCAAATCGCCAAAACTTGCATCCTCCGTTTGAGTGGTTAAAAAGTTATCGAGCAATGAACCAAAATCTTTATAAATTGGAAAATAATTACGACGTAAGCCATTCATAACAAACTCCTTATAAATTTTTAGGGGTACTAATTATATTAGGGTTCAAAAATAAAATTTCAAGATTAATGTTAGAAAAAATTGTTCGCTATAGCCCATAGTAGATGCCATTAATTTAATGGCAATGCACGGGAACCTTTTAGTTTGTTACTGTAAAACTCAACAGCAAAACATTATCGGTTTGTCTGGTCGTCGAGCGAAAATGTTGATTTAAATAACCTACATCCATAAGAATCGACTTGGATAACTGGGCAGCAATTCCAATAAAGGCACGATTTTGTTCAAAGAGGTAAGGAGAAACCCATTTAGGATGATTGAGATTAAAAAACATTTCATCGAAAATAGAAAAGGAATATTTACCGTTGTTTTTAAAAGGGATTCTTAACCACATTCTTTCGCGAAGACGCAAAGCCATTCGAGCTTCATCCACATTTTCTCTTTGTTCGAAGCGCGTGCGACTGTTAAGATTAAGATTAGGTTTATCCAGAAGTTTCCAGTTGAATTGTTCCCAATATCGGTTCTCATGAGTTGTTACACCTTCCGGTGTTTTTGTTACGATCCAACCCGGACCAATGTATAGACTCATATTGGTATTAAAATGATAACCCAGCCCACCAAGAAAAAGGAACTGATTAAAAAAATAAGTATCGTCAATTAAACGTAGTTGGGGTTCCAAATAGTACTTAAAAGATGAACTATCTGATATAGGCCCAGTAATACTTGAGACCACCCAACCTTTATTATAGGAGGTACTATGGGCGCAGCTCATCCCAATAAAAAGTAACAACCCAAGCGTTATTTTTAAAAAACCAGAGAAATTTCGATAAGCCATAGATTCAAATGATGCAAAACAAACAGTTTATATTCAATGGTTAAAATATCAAGATCGTCACAAAAATACTTATCTATGTTTCAATATTAATTGTCACTAGAGCTTTGGATAAATTAAATGAACGGATTAAAAAGAAGTAGGGGTTTTTTGTAAGTTTTGCTATATTGCTACTCCTTGGTTGTTTATTCAATGAATATACTTTCAAAACATACCCATTAATCTTATGTAAGAATAATATTTAGATTTTTTTATGCAAACGAAAAAGAAGAAACCTGCTGCAATTTATGTAACCAAACCTGAATTTCTCGGTGAGCTATGTGAGGAGTTAGGCGAGTTTTCTCAGATTATTGAAGATATGGTTTTTTCATCTCAGATAAAAACTAACATTTGCTTTGCTTTAGATGTGTGGTTTGAACCACAAATTGTGAGTTTTCAATCCATTTCTGAGGCGGTTAAAATCCTTCGTCAGGCTGGAAAGTTTTGGTATATGCATCCTGTCAGTCAAATAAGGAGAGCTCGGTTAATTGAAGAGCAATTGCGTAAATACCCTTCTCTTCAGCGCCACTTTCCTATTGAAACAGAAATTCCATCCCCCATAGGTGGTTTTAGTCTCTTGGACCAGAATACTTTGTTATATAGCACGAAACGTTTAAAAAAATGGCCGCAAGGACATTGTTTTTTTATTGAAGACAAAATAAATCCACCTAATCGCGCATACTTAAAGTTATGGGAAGCACTCTTTCTCTTGGAAAAGTATCCTGAATCAGGAGACACGGTTTTAGATTTAGGCGCATCGCCAGGCGGCTGGACTTATGTCATGCACTCATTAGGAGCGAGTGTGACCTCAATCGATAAAGCCCCTCTGGAAGCCAAAATTGCAAAGCTCCCGCGTGTTCAATACTTAAAACAAAGCGCTTTTGCCATAGAGCCATCCAAGCTGGAACAACATTATGATTGGGTATTATCTGACGTCGCCTGTTATCCGGATAGAGCCTACTCTCTGATTATGAAATGGATAGAATCAGGCAAAGCAAAGCAAATGATTTTCACCATAAAACTGCAGGGCAAAATTGATTTGGCCACTATCAAACAATTTCAATCAATTCCCAACTCACGTATTCTGAATATGTTTTACAATAAACATGAAGTCACGTTTTTTTATCCCGCCTGAGGGGCTTTTTTATAATCCCGGGGTTATTTATAAAATGTACCTAGATAGTTTATCATTTCGCATTTCTGTGACGTTTCCAAAACGTCCATCCATGTCATATAGTTATTACTTGCATCCACATAAGATAGTGAGCCATAAGGCTTAAATTCCCGGACCTTTTTAAGTAGATTTGAACCAATGCCCTTGAAGCGATGAGCTGGAGCGACATAGAGATGATTAATTAAAACTTCACTCTCCAAATCGGAGAATAATATAATCCCGACAATTTTATTCATTACCTTGGCAAGATAGGCGTATTTATAATGTTGTGGATTATAGATATAAGCGTTTAATTCAGGATTTTTCATGAATAGGCTGGTGGTCTTAATAAAGTCTGCAGTCTCGGAAAAGTCGTCTTTTGTCAGAAGTGAATAACTAACTCTTGCCTTATAACCAATATAGGTGTCATCAAAAAACATTATCTTATTGAATGAAAGTCAGGAAAAGTTGATTATACCTGATTACTCTTTAAACTTTCATTTTTATTAAACATCAGGACGCCACTACTCAGGTCAACTAATGCTGCAGGTATATGGTTGATTTTTTAAGATGTAATTATTATGCAGCACTAATGATAATCATTAACTTGGTTATTCCAGGCGTTTCACTATGTTGTACATCGAATTGTTTGATGGTAATCGTATACCGCTCGTTAATTTTGGCTAACCAACTCATAAATAATTTAAAAGGCACGGCATCAAAGGTTAATTGTATATCTCCTGAACCTGTTTGTTGGAGTTGGTAGGGAAATTTAAGTGTGGGGTTATCTTTAAGTTGTGTTGCTAGTAACGTGAGTAATTGACTGTTGTCCAGGGTCTGCTTTGTTTTTGTAGAGTGACCTTGTTGTTTTACTTTTTGCATCCATGCCAATGTTTCAATTTTCTCATTTAATTGAGTG
The DNA here is from genome assembly GCA_964428035.1 of uncultured Legionella sp. Classification (GTDB taxonomy): domain Bacteria; phylum Pseudomonadota; class Gammaproteobacteria; order Legionellales; family Legionellaceae; genus Legionella. The sequence continues at coordinate 166,384 of CAYRWO010000005.1, read as the reverse complement.
GTTTTTTGAGTTACTTTATTACTTAGTGGTGCATACAGTAATAAATAGTAACCATAGGCGAAAAGAAATACGGCGGCAATAATCACCATCCACTTTTCCCGCTCATTGAGAGTATTTAAATAGTGTTTCACATTAGCTCCAGGGTCGCGACAACGTGTTGATCTCGAGTTGAGGCTTGTGTTTGTTTGACTTTAAGTTGTAATTTTTTTAATTTATTTTCAATATCTTCCAAACCGGCAAAGTCAGAGCTAATAAGTGTTACAGATAATGTTTTATTTTGATAGCGGAGTTCTTCAAGAGTCATTTGATTCTCATTCATTACTTTAGCAAATTGATTTAACAAAAACCAAAAATGAGTTTGAGTATCAGAGACATTACTACCCAGTAGCTGGCTGATACGAAATTTAGGGCTAATTACCTGTTTGGCTTCAGGAAAAAATTCGTGATAAATAGCCGCGATTTGCCGATCAATACTCTCAGTTTTTTTGTTTAAAAAATGCAGGGAGAGTGCATTAACTAATAGGAGAGATAATAACCAAATTCCACACAGCAATCCTGCCAATTGATACCCTTTTTGGATCCAGCCAGCAGAAGCATTACCGTGTAACATATCACCCTGACAAAGATTCATTGGTTTTGTTTTCAGGATTTTTTGAGCTATCCACGTGTAGGAAAAATCCTTGTCCTTTGGTAAGGAATTATCAACAGTAATTTCACTGTCCTGAAAGATGTGCGGCTCATTCAATGGATGTTTTTTAATATAAGATCGCGCCAGCTCATCGGAAAGTGCTCCTTTAAAATCATCATTATTAATTAATAAGACAGACTCACTAATACATAATTCTTGTGGAGATAAAGCAAACCAGTCTAAAGTAATGAGATCAAATTCCATATCATGTTCATCAAGAAGGTGCATTAGGTATTGAATTCTTTGTTTACTGATTACTGCGATAACATATCGATTATTTTGATATCTTAATTTATCAAAAGCAAAATGAAGTTCTTCTAAGGATTGGGCCACCTTATCTTCCAGAGCATAAGGGATTGCTATTCTTGCTTTTCTCTCAGGTAGCCATGGTAACTCAAGTTCAAGAATACTGGAGCTTGTAGTGGTTTCAACTACCAGGGTATTACATTCTTTCTGTAAGGTTTTAATTTCTGCAAAAGTACGTTGGGCGGGTGGAGCAATAAGCTCCCCCTCCTGAGAAATCTTTAAACAAAAACAACCGCTATCATCAAGATGTTTGGTAAATAAGAAACAGTGATCCATGAGTCGAACTCTATTAGTTAATATAGAACGTTCCCGTATTTTGCGAAGTGTGATACGGGACGTTTCTAATTTATTCCCGACAGGCGCTTCGCTGCGTACGGGCTAGGTGGATAATTAATTATACATAGGCTCTATGTTTTTGTGCATTCATTTCAAGCCATTGCTTTTTTAACTGCTGCGACAATAAATAAACTACAAGGGCATATTGTGGGCTTGAATTATAACGAGTAATTACAAAGAAATTAGGGTAGGCTAACCAATATTCTTTTCCTTCATCAGTCATCAGTTCAATCAGGGCTGCACGATTGGGATGATTGTGAGAGGCAGTGATGGGTTTAACTCCTGCTTTTTCCAATTGCATGAAATTATAGTTGGCAGTTTTAGGATTTGTTTGGATATGTCTGAATCTCCAGCCAGTTAACTTAGCTTGTTGGGCAATACCTTCATTTAACCTCCAGCCATGTTTTTGGAAATAATTAGCAACACTGGCAATAGAGTCGCCATTATTAGAGACCAGATCACGTTTGCCTTTATTTTTAAAGTCCACTGCATAATATCGATAACTGCTTGGCATAAATTGTGGTTTGCCTATTGCGCCAGCATATGATCCCTTATAGTAAGTTGCTGGAACCTTGTGTTCACGACAGAGAAGTAAATATTCCTTCAATTCCTTGGTAAAATATGGCGAACGTTTAGGGTAATTGAACGCTAAAGTGGCAAGAGCATCCAGAACTCTATATTCTCCTTGACGTTCTCCGTATAAAGTTTCTACGCCCAGAATAGCGACAATGATCTCTGGAGGCACGCCATATCTTTTTTGTGTTCTTTCCAATGTTTTCTGGTTAGCCTTCCAATAGTCCAAGCCACCTTTTAATCTTTGCTGGGTAAGAAATAATTCTTTGTAAACATCCCAGTTTTTCTTTTCATAAGGCTTTTCCATCGATTCAATAATCTGGGGCTGAAGCTGTACCTGGTTCAGTGTTTCAGTTAATTGCCTGGCGTTAAAGTGATGTTGCTTTACCATGCTCTTAATAAAAAGTTGTACGTCTTTGCGTTGGGTAAAGGCAGTATTTGAAAAGGTAGTAAAGGAAATAAGAAAGAGTACAGTAAAGCCTAGCCAGCTTATTCGTCGCATGGTGCATCCTATGTTGAGGCCAAAAGCAGGAATTCTAGTAAAATTATGGGTTATTAGCAAATTTTCTTTACATAATGAATCAATTAGTTCACAAACATAACAGAATTCTCTTTGCCTACTTTCTGTACGCAAACATTTAAGATAGAATCAACCTATTTGCAGAAAGGCTATTTCAGTTGAGCAACTTAAAGCGGATTCGTAACTTTTCAATTATTGCCCATATCGATCATGGTAAATCTACTTTGGCTGATAGGTTTATTCAAATTTGTGGCGGTTTAACCGAACGTGAAATGAGCTCTCAAGTCCTTGATTCTATGGACATAGAGCGCGAACGCGGTATTACCATTAAGGCACAATGTGTCTCGTTAAATTATACGGCAAAAGACGGGAAAACTTATTTATTAAACTTTATTGATACTCCTGGGCATGTCGATTTTAGCTATGAGGTGTCTCGATCTCTTGCTGCGTGTGAGGGTGCAATTTTAGTAGTCGATGCAGCTCAGGGTGTCGAAGCTCAAACTGTGGCTGTTTGTTATACAGCTATAGATCAATCATTATCGGTATTGCCGGTATTAAATAAAATAGATCTACCCCAGGCCGAACCTGATCGGGTTATATCTGAGATAGAAGATATCATAGGGCTAGATGCTCATGATGCCATAAGAGTCAGCGCTAAAAGCGGTATGGGGGTAGAGGATGTTCTTGAGGCTTTGGTAGCCCATATTCCTCCTCCCGAAGGAGAGGTTGATGCGCCCTTGCAAGCTCTGATTATCGATTCCTGGTTTGATAGTTATCTTGGAGTTGTTTCCCTGGTGCGTATAGTCAATGGTTCGATACGTAAAGGCGATAAGATGCGGATTATGTCTACGGGAAGAGCCTATGAAGTGGATCAAGTCGGTATTTTCACCCCTAAACGCACTAAGCTCGATGTATTGCAAGCCGGTGAAGTAGGGTATGTTGTTGCAGGAATTAAGGAAATTCAGGGGGCTCCTGTTGGTGATACCTTAACTTTAGATAAAAACCCTGCTGAGAAGGCACTTCCAGGTTTCCAACGAGTTAAACCTCAAGTTTATGCTGGTTTATTTCCTATTAGTTCAGATGATTTTGAAGCATTCAGAGAAGCTTTGGCTAAATTAAGTTTAAATGATGCCTCTTTGTTTTATGAGCCAGAATCATCAGAGGCTCTGGGTTTTGGCTTTCGATGTGGATTTTTGGGAATGCTGCACATGGAAATAGTGCAGGAACGATTAGAGCGGGAATACAACCTGGATCTAATTTCTACTGCCCCTACTGTGGTGTACCAAATTATTACACAAAAAGGGGAAACTTTATTAATTGATAATCCTTCCCATCTTCCCCCAATTCCGCAAATTAAAGAAATGTATGAGCCTATAGTACGGGCTAATATTTTAGTTCCACAAGACTATCTGGGGCCTATTATTACTTTATGTGTCGAAAGGCGTGGGGTTCAGGTAAATATGACCTATAGTGGGCGTCAGGTTTCAGTTAGTTATGATATTCCAATGAGCGAAGTAGTATCAGACTTTTTTGACCGGTTAAAATCAGTGAGTCGGGGTTATGCTTCATTGGATTATAATTTTTTACGTTTTCAGGAAGCTGACTTGGTGAAAATGGACATATTGATTAACAGTGAAAAAGTAGATGCACTGTCCGTCATTGTTCATCGTGATGCGGCTCATAGTCGAGGAAAAGTAATTGCTGAAAAAATGCGCGATCTGATTCCCCGCCAAATGTTTGATGTTGCTATTCAAGCCGCTCTGGGCAGTCATATTATTGCACGTCAATCTGTCAAGGCTCTGCGAAAAAATGTGACTGCAAAGTGTTATGGTGGTGATGTGTCGCGTAAACGAAAATTATTAGATAAACAGAAAGCTGGGAAAAAACGCATGAAACAAGTAGGTCATGTAGAAATACCTCAAGAAGCATTTATGGCAGTGTTTCAAACCGATAGAAAAAAATAGGACTGTTTTACGGATGTTCCTCCTGGAAACCAATTTTGGGGATATGAAGTTATGAATTTTGCTTTAATATTAGTTTTATTATCTTTTATCAGTGGATTTATTTATTTATTAGATGTGGTTTTTTGGGCCAAAAAACGTGGGCCAAATCAAAAGCCTGGACGAATTGTTGAGTATTCCCGCTCTTTTTTTCCAGTTTTTTTTATTGTCTTATTATTGCGCTCCTTTCTTGTTGAGCCATTCCGCATCCCTTCAGGCTCACTGGAGCCGACTTTGTTAGTCGGAGATTTTGTGGCAGTTAATAAATTTGCTTACGGCTTAAGGCTTCCGGTATGGGAAAAGAAAGTAGTATCCGTAGCGAATCCTAAAACGGGTGAGATTGCTGTATTTCGTTGGCCTCCAGATCCATCTTTTGATTACATCAAAAGGGTAATTGGTGTTCCTGGTGATAAAATCAGCTATCATAATAAAATATTATCAGTTAACGGTAAGGAAGCGACACGCACTTTTGTCGAATATACGATGGATGAGAGTTCAGGAAAAGCCGTTGCTAAATATAAGGAAAATTTAAACGGGGTGGTACACGATATTTTTATCAGAGCGGATGTTCCTGCCGTTGATTTTGATATAGTGGTCCCTGAAGGAAGTTATTTCATGATGGGTGACAATCGTGATGATAGTGCTGACAGTCGCTATTGGGGTTTTGTTCCCGATAGTTATCTGCGAGGAAAAGCATTTTTAGTATGGATGAGCTGGAATGGCAAGACCGATAATCTGCGTTGGTCAAGAATTGGAAGATTGATTAATTAAGGGAATAAGTTATGCAAAAACAACAGGGAATGACATTAATTGGTATGTTACTTACCATAGTGGTTGTAGTCATGGCAGCAGTGGTTGTGATGCGATTAGTGCCTGTTTATATACAGCATTATGAAATAGTGCAATCTATAAAATCCTTAAATACCATCCCTGCTGCTTCCTTGTCAGGGGATCCTCTTGCGGATGTGGAAGTACTGCGAACCAGTTTAAACAAACGTCTTGATATTAATGGTGTGGATAATCTTAAGAGCAATGAGATCATCATCACTCCTAAAGGAGAACATCGGTACCAAGTGAGATTGAAATATCAAGTCATTCGACTTTTGGCATATAATATAAATCTATTGATTAACTTTGATAGTACGTATGAGGTAGTAACTGGTAGTGAAAATTGATTTAGAGAGATTATGTAGACGTTTGAATTATCAATTCGTAAAACCTGCTTATTTAAAGCAGGCTTTAACCCATTGCAGCGTAGGTAGCGATAATTATGAGCGCTTTGAGTTTCTAGGTGATTCTATATTAAGTTTTGTGATTGCTAACGAATTATTTAATCAATTTCCTACGCAAAGTGAAGGGCAACTTAGTCGATTGAGATCCTTTCTGGTCAGAGGGGATATGCTCGCAGAAATTGCTAAAGAATTATCGCTGGGCGATTTCCTTTTTCTAGGCCAGGGCGAATTAAAAAGTGGTGGCTTTCGTCGAGCGTCCATACTTGCAGATGCCTTGGAGGCTGTTTTTGCAGCTGTTTTTTTGGATGGTGGCATCGCTGCTGCAAAAGAAGTTATTTTACACTTATTCCGTTCAAGACTTGAAGATCCTAATTTAAACGACTGTTTAAAAGATGCTAAAACTCAATTGCAGGAATACTTACAGGCTGAGAAATATGCTTTACCCGAATATACCTTAACGAAAGTTGAGGGGGATGAGCATGATCAAGTATTTTATGTAACCTGCGTTGTGGATGGGATCAAAAAAATATCCCACGGCCAAGGCTCTAATAGAAGAAAGGCAGAGCAATTAGCCGCCAGATCTCTCTTGGATCAATTACAAGAAAAACGTTAAAAAGCTCATTATTTTATAGTCCTTAATCTGATTTTTCTAAAGTGGTGCATATCTCCATCCATTCCTCCTCCGCCTGATATAAGGAGGAGTGTGAGAGCTCGCGTTCTTCTAGTAATTTCTCCAATTTTTTCTTTTGATTCTTATCTTCATAAAGCATTGAATCGCCAAGCTGGTGATCCAATTGGTGAATTTTTTCCTGATATTGTTCCATTAATTGTTCTAATTTTTTTAAGCGATTTTGTAAGGTTTTTTTCTCTTTATAAATATGGGCTGAAGAGTTGGCGGTGCTTTCTATTACGGTATTCTTTGATTGTAACCAGGAATAATAATCATCCAGATCCCCATCAAAAGGTTGGACTTTTTGTTGATATACCAAATAGAAATCATCCACACTTGTTTTTAGCATATGGCGATCATGGGAAATCAAAATCAGAGCACCTTCATAACTTTGTAAAGCCAGCTCAATTGCTGATCGCATTCCCAGATCTAAGTGGTTAGTCGGTTCATCAAGTAATAGTAAATTGGGTTTAAGCCAAACGAGTTTTGCTAAAGCCAAACGTGCTTTTTCGCCACCAGAAAAATGATGGATGGCTTGTACTGCCATATCACCGATGAAATTAAAACCGCCCAGAAAATCACGAATGCTCTGCTCTCTTACTTCAGGTGACAAAACTTGAATGGTTTCCACAGGGCTTAGTTTACAATCGAGCTGCTCTAGCTGATGTTGGGCATAATAGCCTATTTTTAAGTGAGGAGAGCGATGAATGTCACCACTTAAAACAGGCAAAGAACCAGTTAAGGTTTTAATTAAAGTGGATTTTCCTTCACCATTGGGTCCGAGTAGGGCAATCCTGTCACCGGGATTAAGAGAGAGATTAATTTTTTTCAGAGTGGGTGCATCTACATGATATCCCGCATTCACGTGGTTGCATTGGATTAAAGGATTACCAGCACGTGGACATGGAAAAAAATCAAATGAAAAAGGAGAGTCTGCTTGAGCTGCTGCAATAATTTCCATTTTTTCAATGGCTTTGACGCGGCTTTGAGCTTGCTTTGCTTTGGTTGCTTTTGCTTTAAAGCGATTTACAAAAGCCATCATGTGGTTAATTTTTGTTTGTTGTTTTTCATGCATAATTTGTTGCAAAGCTAATTGTTGCGCATGAGTTTTTTCAAAACAACTATAATCACCGGTGTAAAGGGTCAAATTTTGCTTTTCAATATGTAATATATGAGTGACAAAGGCATCAAGAAACTCTCTATCATGAGAGATTAAAATAATAGTGCTTGGACTTTGTTTTAAAAAACGTTCCAGCCAGAAAATAGCTTCCATATCCAGATGGTTGGTTGGCTCATCCAGCAAGAGCAAGTCTGCTGGTTTCATCAAGCAGCGAGCAAGACTTAAACGCATTCGCCAGCCACCAGAAAAACTATTCACCGAAGCCTGCTGCTGATCCCCTCTAAAGCCAAGACCGGACATGATGGTAGCCGCTTGAGCTGGTTTACTGTAGCCCGCTGTATGGGCCAGTTCTTCATGGCAAGCAAAAACCTCAGCATCATTACCTGATTGATCCGCTTTCGCCAGTCGTTGCAATAGATTTATATATTCCTCATCACCACCAAGAACAAAGTCTAACGCTTTTTCATCGCTATCAGGTAATTGTTGAGATAAATGACTGATGTTTAATTGAGGATTAATTAAATATTCGCCCGTATCTGCGGTTAATTTTCCTAATAAAAAATCAAAAAGAGTGGATTTTCCACAACCATTATGGCCGATCAATCCAATTTTTTGTTTTTCATAGAGACTAACACTGGCTTTATCGAGTAAGAGTTTATTTCCACGAGATAAAGTGATGTGACGCAATGTGAGCATGTTAAATCATCAGCAAAAAGTAATGAGGAATTTTATCATAATTTAGTGAGATTGTTGTATTCTTATATATCTCAGACTAGCCAAACTTAATGCTATCTTAACTCTAACCAAATATAATACACTCATGTTCATAACCAAACGTTATATCAATGAAACGACATTCTATTTCTACTTCAGATCAAGAACTCAAAAAGCAGAAGCACTGCAATAATCAGGAAACACCATCAATAGATAATATAGAGCTTACTTTAAGCCTTCCTCAACAATTAGATTTAGATTATATAGAGCAAAATGGCTTAATAATAACCAAAGATATAGATGCAGAAGCTATTCAGGCTGTAGAGGAGGGAGGAAGTTATGTGGATGAAGATGATGATACCCATATTCCCCTTATCTTGTTACATAATAAAAAAATTGTTAGCTATATGCTAATGACAATATCCTCAAATAATCTCACTATTGACTGGTTAGCTACTGCGCCAGATGATCAAGGAAAGGGATTTGCAAAACTGCTCATATTAACCGTGTTGAATACGATAAAAGACTATGGGGTTGAGCAAATTGATTTAATTTCAAGTGAGGTTGGGTTTCCCTTATATGTTAAATGTGGTTTTTTACCAACCAATAAAGAGCTCCTTCCTTTTCTGGAGCGGGGACAGAATCTATTAACATCGATTACTCAGATGAAGCGCCATGCTAAGGATATGAACAATCTGGATTTATGCCTCGATCTTTCTGATATCCGTTGCAAGACAACATTGGAAAACTACCTGGCTGTGAATAGCACTATGCTTTCAAAAGTTAATTTTGATCTTCAAGTGCAAACAATAATAAAACAAGCCTGTGTCATCGAGAATAGCAGTCCCTCATCAACGCAAGGATCGGGACAAGAGCGATCTTCTTCTCCCTCCATACATTTTTCTTCAGTTAATACATTTTTTAGTCAGGAAAAAATGACAGATATAGAATTACTATTAAAAAACATACCTATGCCATAGGGGCAACGTCGACTGAGCTTATCTCTATTTGGTTAAGGGGGGCTATGAGAGGGGCGGGTAAACTTTCTATTATCATTCTAAATAGGTTCGATAATTCTGGTCAATAATCAAAGTTTTGATTTGAAATAATTTAGGTAATGAACTTCTTATCTTACGGTTCACAGTAAGGTTGGATCATTCTGACCCAACCTACTTGCTTATTATTAAATTAAAAACTAAAAAGATACGCGGGGAGTAAATGGAAATAGGTAGCATTAAGTATACTGTACGTCCAGTGAGAGCAGTAGATCTGGATCAATTATTCATCATGTTGGTGGATTTAGTAAAACATGAAGGCTCTTTTGATCGTTTTAAACTAACAAGAGAACGTTTAGAACATGAATTATTTGGTGTTAATGCCGACTGGAATTGCTTAGTAGCCGCTGATTCTAACGAAAGATTGCTTGGATTTTGCCTATATACTTTTGCTAACATCAACAGAGCATTTAATTTAAGTCCGATGATCCAGATTGACGATTTATATATAAGTCCAGAGTTTAGGAATGCCAAAATTGGTTACAATCTAATTTACCAACTTAGTTTAATTGCAAAAAATAAAAATATTGGCCGTTTAAATGTGTGGTGTATGAAGGAAAATGTGGAAGGGCAAAATTTTTATCAAAAAATAGGGGCAGAGAAAAGGGATTTTGTCGACGTGTATTCTATTCAGGTAACCAATTTCTTAACTTGATTGGATTACATGAGCGTATACACAATTGGATAACCAATGAAAAATCAATTCATTAGCTACAGCCGAAATAGGTAGCAAGTTATATACTATTTTTCTTTAGGAAAAATAAACGACCTGAAGTGGTTATCAATAGACTAAGAGCATTTAGTCTAAGCCTATAACAAATATTTATGTTATTGATGTTGGTGATTTTATTCAATTTCTAAATCATCAATCTCTGCAAATTTGCGTACCGGATTCTGAGTTACACTCGCTAGCTCTCTACAGAGGCACCATAGGGAGTGACACCTGGATTTATATCCATTTCTGTTGCTGGAAAACCTATAAAGGTATACGCTAATTTTAGTTCGTTAATTAACCCTCTAATATGAAAAATTGTTGGGGATAGTACATCTTTATATCTTTTTGATGGTAAACAGAAACGTTTTTAACTCTAGTATTTTTGCTCTTGATTCATTGCTAAATACCCGTGATATTGTTGACGTAGCTATTTAAGCAGGTAATATTAATGCACCTTTTTCGTAGGCTTTACCCATGAAATACGCATCTTCTTTTTTGCAATGGCTCTATGGCGGGAAGAATTTAGAGATGCCTAGTTGGCAAATCATTGCTAATCAGAATTTACAGATTATGAATAATGGCTTTCATCCTGGTCGTTTTATTAATTGTATAGAAATCACTATGCATGCCTACATGGCACTGCTTTCAAATAAAGGTATTTTTTTTCCAAATGTAACACCATTGCCAACTTTGCCACCTCGTATCCCAGGTTATATTAGTCAAATGAATTCTCGCATGGTGGTGTTGGATGGGAGTAAAAAAGCGCACTATTCAAGAATGTATAATCAAAATTACGCACAGTTACTTGAATATCTAGAGACCAAAAAATTTTCTGTTTACAGTCATTTAATCATTTTTGCACAGTTAAAAAAAATTCCCGGAGGCCATGCCCTATCGGGTATTGTGGTGCCGATTGAATCTAATGAAGGTATTAGAGTGTATTTATACGATGCTCAAGGATTTTTACCTGATGCATGGCTACATCCAGAACAATTTGATGAGTTTTATTCAATTGACTCTGTTTATGTTTATGATTCAGAAGACTCCAAAACTGCTGTAAAAGCCTTCGTAGACAGATGTAAAACTGAAGCTTATTCAATAGAAGATGAACCGGAGCAAACATCTAAAATAACTAGCCAGACAATTAGCGAGATAGAGGTGATAAAAGCAAAGCTACTCGAATTTATTAAGCTTGAACTGTTTAGGTTGGAAGCAAAACTCATCGTTTCACCTCATAATGAAACTCTCTATTTACAAGATAAAATTGGTGAGTATAAAAAGATATTGATTGAATTGATTGACAATAAATCAGATGATGAGTCTCATTTATTGATAGCAAAAATCTTCGTCAGAACTGCAAAAACTGTAAGAAATCACTGTTACTCCTATAATTGGTTTGACCCTCAATCACTGGTGCATTTTAGACACTATTTCGAAAAATTTATTTCACATCAAAAATTTCAGGAAAAGCCGTCCATCAATACCATAACTGATTATATTGCACTCTACTTAATTTACGAGATTATCAGGCTAAGCTTAATTAATGAATATACGAATAGCTACATTGATGGAAAGGTGAAATTATATATTGACCAATTGCGGAACTTATTTTCTGAGAATAATGATAGAAATCATCATAAAAATTGTCTGATTGAAATACAGAAAATATCATCGACGACTCGCCATTGGTTTGGCTTTTATACTGCAGCAACCTCTTCAAATTTATTTAATATGTACCTTAAGCCTATACAAGAGGATTTGAATGAAATCCTAATCGAACTCAAAGACCTTGAGAATGATTGGGTTGAGCTTGACGATGATTTATCTACTGAAAACATTCCTGTGTTTAATCTCTGATTGGGTCAAACAACCAACCTACGCTTGCTCAAATCTATTGAACCACATCAGTACAATACTTCTCAGTTCTTATTGGATGTGGCTAATTGAATAAATTGGTAATAGCTTATATAGATAATATAAGAAATCCCAACAACTGAAATTATTAAGCTCCCATAGTATAAAAGATCATTTCCTTTGGAAAAATGAATGATCCAATCTACATACATGATTAGAATAAAATAAGAAAACCATATTATAACAATCCCAGAAGCTAAGGATTTTCTTAAAGCGAAATAATAACTATGCAATAGACTTAGGGTTGCCAAAAGCATGAATAACGGGAGTGATATAAAGTAATAGATTAGTTGCATTCCTGATGGCTCATAAGAAATATGAAGAAGGTTATTAACCTTGGTTGAGCATACTACGTATACATACCAATATATGAGATAAAGCACTGAACAATTAATTGCTGCTATAGAAAATAACCCGAATATTTTATTCATACGTTTCTTTTTTTAGACTTGTTATCCGTCACAACATGGGATCAATTAAGGCGCACCAACCGTTGCGACATGCAATCAATTGAGCTCCTTCGCTCTTTAACCTACGCTTGCTGTACATAAATTAAGGTAGCTATTTAGTTCATGGCTGTCTCATCAATTAATATCAAATGTCCCTTAATAATGTCATAAAATGATGGGTTCAATATTAAGTTCTATATCATAATGCTCTTTTATTTGCGATTGAATCCAATTGGCAAACTCCAATAATTCTGTTTGATAAGCACCGCCATAATTTACCATAACTAATGCATGCTCCTGGTAAATGCCAACATTACCTTTTCGTAATCCCTTAAGACCCAAACTATCAATCAGCCACCCTGCTGATACTTTAATTTTCTCAGGATCATGCGTGGGGAACACCGGTATATTAGGGTGTTTAATACATAATTTCTGCGCTATTTTCTTGGATATAATAGGATTATGAAAAAAACTACCTGCATTACCTAGTTCGTCAGGGTCAGGTAATTTACTTTGACGAATACTAATGATTATATTACGCAAGTCATATGGTGTTGGATTAGTTAAAGTTGAGAGTCTTTGGGCAATATCACCGTAATTAACATCAAGATTGGGTTCCGTTAATAAAGCAAAACTGACGCTAATAACTATAAAACGCGAATTATGTTTTAAAAAACTGTTTCGATAACTAAATTGACATTCTTTGTTGCTAAGACTAACCAGTTTTGAATTTTGAAGATCATATACCAAAACCTCTTTGATAAAATCTTTAACCTCGACTCCGTACGCACCAATATTTTGAATTGGCGATGCACCCACCGTGCCAGGGATTAAGCTTAAATTTTCCAACCCAAACGCGCCATGAGTGTTACAATAAGCCACAAACGCATCCCAATTCTCACCTGCCATCGCCGTAACAATCTGCTCTTGGCCTACTTTAGTAATTGTGATACCACGTAACTCATTATGAATAACTAAACCTTGATACCGGGTGGGTATAATTAAATTACTCCCTCCTCCCAAGATAAAGAACTTGGAGAAATTAGAAAGAATTTCTCTAATTTCATCTAATTTCTCGACTTGATTTAAAACAACATAATGAGACGCTGTTGATTTTAAGTGCAATGTATTTAAGGGGGTTAAATCAATATCTTCTAAAATGTTAAGCATGGGTTGCTAATCAGTCGTGTATTTAATTTATTTATTATCACGAATTTTATTTGGAGGCACAATTAGTTTAACTAATAATAAGTTTATTTAAGGTTTATAAATCCTTTTACCGTGATTCAGAAGATTTCCTTTGTGCATATGTATATTATCAATAAAAGCTTATATTGATATTTCCGCTTTAATAACGTTGACTACATTAAACTACATTCCAAGAACCCGTTAATCTATATAATCAGGCCTTATTATGTAACCATGTAGAACAGTCTTATATTGGGCATCAAAAGGTTTGTGATAGATAAGATTTTTCATCCATTAGATATTATCTGCATTTAATGAATGATTCCTATTTTGTATCAAAAGAATTCAGAATAGGACAATCTTGGGAAGTGGTTAGTTTGCATTCATTAACTAACTGATGAAGAAAGTCCCGCGCCTCCTTTAGCTCAGTTATTTTTTTATCGAGCACAGAGATACGCTGTTGAGACAAGTGCCTTATATATTCACGATCATTTTTAGCATCACAACCCAATAATGATTTAATTTCCTTAAGTGTAAACCCTGCTTTTTTCGCAGCAAGAATAAACTTTAGGCGTTGTATATCTTGGTCTCCATAACGTCTGAAACCGCTTAAATCCTTATTGTGCTCTGGGATGTTAAGCAGTCCCTGTCGTTGATAAAAGCGAATGGTTTCTACACCAACGCCAAACATCTTGGCAAATTCACCAATTTTTTTATTGCTCATTGTAGGTCTCACTTGACACCGTACTATGGTACGTACTCTATAGTATTATTATAGTCAATAAAAGAGCATTCAAAATGAATAAGATATCAAGTAAAAAAGCAGTACTGTATCGCATGGTAATGGAACATCATGTGTGTCCTTATGGTCTTAAAGCCAAAGATTTATTGCAGCGTCAAGGTTATGAGGTCGAGGACAATTGGCTAACAACCCGTGAGCAAGTCGATGCATTGAAGGCAAAGCACAATGTTAAAACCACCCCACAAATCTTTATTAACAATGAACGAATTGGAGGGTATGACGATATACGTCGTCATTTTGGAAAGGAGGTAAGAGATCCCAACGATAAAAGTTATCGTCCTGTCATGGCTCTTTTTGCCGTCACAGCCCTCATGGCTATGGCAACCAGTTACGCTTTTTCCGGCGATCCATTTACGTCTCGTGCGTTGATCTGGTTTATTGCCTTTAGTATGTCCGTACTTGCACTTCTAAAATTGCAGAATATAGAAAGTTTCTCAACAATGTTTCTAAATTACGACCTCTTGGCTAAGCATTGGGTTCCTTACAGTTATATTTATCCTTTTGCTGAAGGTTTAGCAGGGGTACTGATGATTTCAGGTGCTTTAAATTGGCTTTCTATTCCAATTGCCCTGTCTATAGGAACGGTAGGTGGCCTTTCGGTTTTTAAAGCCGTTTATATAGATAAACGTGAACTGAAATGTGCCTGTGTTGGTGGAAACAGTAACGTACCGTTAGGCTTTATTTCACTCACTGAAAACCTAATGATGATTGGGATGGCTTTATTTATGTTGGTTATGTAATTAAACATTATATCGGAAAGAAAATGTTTAAATGAAGTTGATAACTTCTATTTTAGTGCAAAACCAGTTCAATTAATCTGGGGTATTGAAATTTTGTTTCATTAGTTCGGTGGCCTGAGTTAATGTTTGAGCGATTGCGGGTTCAGATGCTGAATGACCTGCTGCATTAACCATCAATAACGTTGAGTTTGACCAAAGTTGATGTAGTTCATAAGCATTTTTAGCCGGAGATATTATATCATATCGCCCATGTACAATAATTAAGGGTAAATGATTAATTGTGTGTAAATTATTAATTAATTGATTTTCTTCGAGAAAAAAACTATTGATTGAATAATGGACAAAGGTGCGTGCAATTCCAAGAACCAATGTATTATCGGCTAATAGAGTGCTTAATTGTTCAGGTGAAATATTAAGAACAGAACAAATGAAATCATACTTTAAGAGTGATTTTGCGGCAGGGAGAGCAATTTCCATACAGGGGTTCATCAGTAACTGGTGATATGAGCTTATAAGCTCATGACGCTTTTCTACGGGTAAAAAATCTTTAAGCTCTTGCCCGGCTTCTGGGAATATATTTTTTATTCCTTGCCAAAAATGTCGGTTGTCACTTTTCCTTGCAAGAAATACACCTCTAAGAATAAAACCAAGAACATGGTTTGGATACGATTCACCATAAGAGAGAGCTAGTGTACTTCCCCAGGAACCGCCGAAAAGAAGCCATTTATCAATCTTAAGTTTTTTTCTTAACTGTTCTAAATCGGAGATCAGATTTTGTGTTGAATTTTCTTTCATCTCACCAAATGGTTTAGATCGTTTGGCGCCTCGTTGATCTAATAATATTATTCGCCAGAAAGATAAATCAAAGAATTTAATATCGGTATCGCTACACCCCGCACCGGGTCCACCATGTAAAATTAGGACAGGAACTCCATTGGGATTACCATATTGTGCGTACCAGATTTTATGTAATGAGCAAACACTTAAAAAAGCTTCATGAAAGGGTTTAGTTTGTAAAGAGGGTGGATATTTAACCATAAATATTTTGCCATTTAATGTGAATTCAGTTTAATCTAACTCAATTAAGCATTAATAATACAATCAGGGTTAAACCCCATAGGGCGATTCCAATGAAAAACCCCTGAACAAATGGGATGAGTTTATCTTGATAAGTGATTTTTGCTTCTTCTTTCATCGGGTAGTTCCAGCACGGTCATATGATGAGTTTATTTCAGCTGGACTGAGATGAACCCTACCATGTGAGTGAGTATATACCGCAAAAGCAAAACAAAAGAATCCAAATAAGAATCCTGAGATAATACCAAGATATAACCACGATCTTTTACAGTATTTAGGTTTCATTGACTGGCGCCTCATGTGTTTATGACATCTTACATGTGATGATATTCACCTTTGAAAGACATTTTTGCCATCTTTTGAAAAAGTGCGCAAAAGATTGTTATTCACTCTTGTTAACACCGCCATTCCATTAGAACACAGAATTAAAGGAAGTGGGATGTCAAATTTTGGTTTAGTTTTATTACCTGCAAAAGCACGGATGCGATAATCTCATTATTACGTTTTAGATGAGAGAGGCTATACCTATAAAGAATAGAACTCGCACTTACACCTGTAGGACAGTGTGCAAAAGAAGACGATTGGTTTACTCATTTTGACCTAACATGTCTGCTTAAAAATGAACCATTTAATATACCGCTAGATGCAAACTGATTTATTCCAGAAAGAGATCCAAAGTACTGAGCATTGATGGTAAATAGTGTGTATGTCACACTTACTCATCCATTCTTGTTAATGGACCAACAGTGCCTCTATCAGGTCTTTCAACTTTGGTAGGTGGTATCTCAGGTCTACGTCGTCTACCCCCAGAAACTTGTTTTAATATATCCGTTTTAAGCGTTTGCTTACTTTTCTCTTTTTTCATCGTCAACTCACATTAATTACTCCTATTCTAAGTATAGACATAAAATCACAGCTGATCGAAAAAAGTACATTTCAAAAATTACCATCCAATATTGCATACTGAGTGTAAGGGAAGATTCCAAAATTTCGTCAACAAAGGGGATGATCATAGTAGTCCCCGATCTGTCTTTGATTGGATTCGCAACTCTATTCAACAGGTTCTATAGTTTTTTTTCTTGCCGACTGATAGCGAGCCTGATTTTCAATATCTATATAGCGGTCTGTTGTTGCACTGGAGCTATGTCCCGCATCGTCTCTAACATGTTCACGCGGACGGATTTTCACATCCTCAGAGATACCCGTATGCCGGAGCCAGTGAACAGTGGCTGCAGATAAGTTATCGGCCTCTTCAGCGAGACCATTATGTCTGAGTTGTTCTGCGGCCAAGTCAAAGCATCTCTGGATAATTCGTCGAATGGGTGCCGTGTCGCTCAACGGTCCATTACCACGTATTTTAGGTAGAAGAGGAGAGTTATCAGCTGGTGAGGGTAGGGGGGATAATCCTAAAAAAAGACGCCAGCGCGTCAAACATTCTAACATTTCATCACTTACAGCAATCTGTCTTTCTTTATTCCCTTTTCCTACAGTAGTAAACCACCAGTGCCCATTACTGTCTTTGGCAAAATCATTCATACTGGGGATCCATCTGTCGCTTGCGGCAAGCTCAGAGATACGTAAATACATACCAAATAACAGACTCAACATAAAACGGGTTCTTTCATGTTTTTCGGGTGAATCACTAGCTAGAGACTCAGCAGCATGCAATACAGCATTCCATTGCACCATACTTAATCGTCGCACGGGTGTATTCTGCTGTCTTTTGCGAATAAATTTACTTTTTTGGCGAATTAATGCTACTGGATTAGATGTCACATATTCTTCAGCAATTAAAAAATTGAAAAAAGTACTCAAAATGGCAAATACTTCCTGAGTAGTACCTTGAGATAAACTAAATTGCTCGATACTGGCAGTTTGTCCATTTTTTCTTGCTGACTTGCTAACCGAAGCGACAAAGGGACGCCATTCTTCATTAGGAATGCGTTTGCCCTCTTTTTCAATAAAGCGAGGAACTTTTTTTAAACTTATCCATGATTTAGAAGGGCTTTGACAAAAATGAATGTATTGTTCTATATCCTCACGTCTTAATTCATTCAGGGTTTTATTTTTAATTAACCAGGACCATTGCAATAAACGTTCAGCCTCTCGTCTGTAACTGTTAAATGTTCCTTGGCTACCGGTATAACTTTTTAGAAAATTTAAAGTGTAATTAAAGTCATTTTGAAAGCGTGTTTCAGGTATTACTACATGTTCATGATTTCGATGTAAGTGATTCAGATTGTCAAATAAAGGGAGTAATTTAATTTTCATTGCATCTGTGAGTAAAAAAATAATAATTAATGCTAGCTGAAAATTACCGATTTAGATAGAAACAGTTTATTTTGGATAAAGATGTTTCAATTTTTTAAATTAATTTGAAATGAATGAAAATTTAATGATTTAGGATATTGACCTGAACGATATCACCTAGTATTATCTGCGCTCTGTCCTTGGGACGGGTAACGGGGTGTAGCGCAGTCTGGTAGCGCGCCTGCTTTGGGAGCAGGATGTCGGGGGTTCGAATCCCTCCTCCCCGACCATATTAGCGCCCGTAGCTCATCTGGATAGAGCATCGGCCTTCTAAGCCGAGGGTAGCAGGTTCGAATCCTGCCGGGCGCACCAGCCGTCAAAGTTATTATAGTTATTGCTGGCAGTAAAATTTATGGTGAGCGTAGCTCAGTTGGTAGAGCCCCGGGTTGTGATCCCGGTTGTCGTGGGTTCGAATCCCATCGTTCACCCCACAACTATGTTAAAATAAAGTCTACCGCTAAAGATTCCATCTGACTCTTTACAAGACTGAATTACTGATTGATAATCCAACCTGATTTGCGAAAGTGGCGGAATTGGTAGACGCACTGGATTTAGGTTCCAGCGGGGCAACCCGTGAGAGTTCGAGTCTCTCCTTTCGCACCATTTCATGATAATTTCCAAGAGGTGAATTGATGCAAGTTTCTGTTGAGACCCTAAAAGGTTTGGAGCGTAAGGTAACAGTTTCTGTACCTACAGAGAAAGTTGAGGAAGAAGTGAGCTTGCGTCTCAGAAATCTTGCTCGCAAAGTTAAAGTTGATGGCTTCCGTCCTGGTAAAGTACCAATGGATGTTGTTAAAAGCCGTTATTCAGATAGTGTTCGTGAAGAGGTTGCCCGAGAAATGGTGCAATCTACTTTATTTGAAGCGCTTCAAAAAGAAGAGTTAGTTCCAGCTGGATACCCATTTGTTGAACCTGAACAAGTGGAACAAGGTAAAGACTTTAAATACACTGCTGTATTTGAAGTATTGCCTGTATTTGAAATTGTTGAACTGAATCAGGCTCCAGTTGAATTGATACGTTCTGAAGTAACCGACAAAGATGTAAAAGATATGTTGGAAAAACTACGAGAACAAAATAAAGAATGGCAAGAAGTATCTCATGCTGTCAAAAAAGGTGATAAAGTTATTATCGATTTCCAAGGCTTCCTGGAAGATAAACCTTTTGAAGGCGGAAGTGCTGAAGGTCATGAATTAATTATTGGTTCTGGTGCAATGATTCCTGGCTTTGAAGATGGAATTATCGGTGGTAAAAAAGAAAAGCCTTTTGACATTAAAGTTAATTTCCCTGCAGATTATGGTCATAAAGATTTGGCTGGAAAAGAAGCTACCTTTAAAATTACCATTCAAAAAGTCATGGAAGGTAAATTACCTGAACTTGATGATGCTTTTGCAGAAAAATTTAATATCAAAAAAGGTGGTGTTGAAGCACTGAGTAAAGATATTAAAGACAATATGACTCGTGAATTAGAAAGACGAGTTGGCATGATGAACAGAGAAAAATTATTTGATGCCTTAATGAAAGTAAATAAAATTGATTTACCAATGGCATTAATAGATAAAGAAATCGAAC
This sequence comes from uncultured Legionella sp., assembly GCA_964428035.1. Lineage (GTDB taxonomy): Bacteria > Pseudomonadota > Gammaproteobacteria > Legionellales > Legionellaceae > Legionella. Next base: position 146,406 of record CAYRWO010000005.1, on the reverse strand, counting down.
ATTTGAAACATGATATGTATCATCGCCTATTTGGGCATGAGCACAAAGACAACGAACAAATTCCTGACTTCCCCAGAGAGTTGTTTGAAGAGCAGGCAATGCGTCGCGTACATCTTGGTTTACTCTTTTCAGAATATGTTAAAAAGCATCAAATAACAGCTGATAAAGATAAAGTGAATGCGATGATTGAAAAATTTGCCAGTGCTTATGAAAGTCCAGAGGAACTTCGTGCTTGGTACAACAGCAGCAAAGAACATTTGGCTGAAATCGAAGCTCTAGTGATGGAAGATTTGGTGGCAGATAAAATAGCTGCAGATGCCAAATTGAAACATAAGACTATGGATTATGACTCAGTGATGAATCCTAAAAAGGACACTGAAAACAAAGGAGAATAAGCATGCCGGGTTATTCAGATAACATAATACGCAATGCTAGTGGTCTAGTTCCAATGGTTATTGAGCAAACATCCCGTGGTGAGCGCTCTTATGATATTTACTCAAGATTATTGAAAGAACGTATCATATTTCTTTTGGGTGAAGTTGAAGATCACATGGCTAATTTAGTCGTTGCTCAATTGCTTTTTCTTGAGTCTGAAAATCCTGAGAAAGATATATCTCTTTATATCAATTCTCCTGGTGGGGTAGTCACTGCGGGTCTTGCCATTTATGATACCATGCAGTTTATCAAACCAGATGTGAGTACTTTATGTATAGGGCAAGCGGCTAGTGCTGCAGCCCTGTTACTCTGTGCCGGTGCAGATGGCAAAAGATTCTGTTTGCCAAATTCTCGCGTAATGATTCATCAGCCTTTAGGTGGTTACAGAGGCCAGGCTACAGATATTGAAATTCATGCTCGTGAAACTTTGGCTGTTAGAGAACGTTTGAACAGCATTATGGCAAAACATACAGGAAAAACATCAGACCAGATTATGCGCGATACAGAGCGTGATAATTTCATGAGTGCAACACAGGCTGCTGATTATGGACTGATTGATAAAGTGCTCTACGATAGAGAATTGTTAGCTGGTAAATCCGAGTAAGTAGATACTTTTGAGCCAACTGGTGATGAAAATTCCAGGATGGCTCAATTAAAGTAGCGAATTTTTTCCTGATTGACTAAAATTTTACATGTATATTACTTTTTTATGTAATAGCTGTAAGAAGGGGTTTGGTTATGAGTAAATCCGGTAACGGAAGTGGAGATAAAGTTCTGTATTGTTCTTTTTGTGGCAAGAGTCAGCATGAAGTTAAAAAACTAATTGCTGGACCTTCTGTGTTCGTTTGTGATGAATGTGTTGAATTATGTAATGATATCATTCGAGAAGAGACGCATGAAACTCATGAAGAGACAGAAACACATTTACCTCCACCAAAAGAAATTTCTAATTTCCTGGACGAATATGTTATAGGACAGCCGCATGCCAAGAAAGTTTTGTCAGTTGCTGTTTATAATCATTACAAACGCTTACAACATAAGAGTGAAGATGGGGTAGAGCTTGGAAAAAGTAATATTTTACTTATTGGTCCAACAGGTAGCGGTAAGACTCTATTGGCACAAACCTTAGCTCGCATTCTGAATGTTCCCTTTGCTATGGCAGATGCAACTACACTGACTGAAGCAGGTTATGTGGGTGAGGATGTAGAAAATATAATCCAGAAACTATTGCAAAAATGCGATTACGATGTAGATAAAGCGCAACAAGGTATTGTTTACATTGATGAAATTGATAAGATTTCACGCAAATCAGATAATCCTTCAATAACGAGAGATGTATCTGGTGAAGGCGTTCAACAAGCATTGTTAAAATTAATTGAAGGGACAATCGCTTCTGTTCCACCACAAGGTGGCCGTAAACACCCGCAACAAGAGTTTTTGCAGGTCGATACTTCGAATATTTTATTCATATGTGGCGGCGCTTTTGCTGGTTTGGAAAAAGTGATAAGAGAACGAAGTGATAAGTCCGGTATAGGATTTTCTGCTCAGTTAAAGAACAAAAAAGACACCAGTGATGAGATCTCTAAAGTTCTAAGTCAATTAGAATCGGATGATTTAGTTAAATACGGATTAATTCCTGAGTTTGTAGGGCGTTTACCTGTTGTGACAACCTTGCAAGAGCTTGATGAGGCTGCTTTGATTGATATCTTGACCAGCCCTAAAAACGCATTAACAAAGCAATTTCAATCTCTTTTCAAAATGGAAGGAGTTGAGCTGGAATTCAGGGAAGAGGCATTGGTAGCGATTGCTAAAAAAGCGCTGGATAGAAAAATGGGTGCTCGTGGTTTGAGAGCTATACTTGAAAATATTCTTTTAGACACCATGTATGAATTACCTTCTCTTGAAGGTGTGAATAAGGTGGTTATTGATGAGAGTGTAGTTAATAATTCATCCAAGCCTATTCTCATTTATGAAAAAGATGAGATGAAAAGTGCATCAGGCGGTACAGAATAAGTAATTTCAAAAGATTTCCGCAGCGCCTGTTGCGGAAGTCAAATTTCATCCCTCTTTAAATAATTTGAGAAGAACACTTTGTTATAGTGACAAGTTTAATAACTTAAATTTTGATGTATGCTGGTGAGCTACAAAAAAATCAATAACTTAGCCCTAATATAACGAATTGTTCATATGCTCTAATATCTGTATACTCATAAAAAACGCAGCAAAAAACTATAATTAAGGCTTTTCGTTTGAATAAGGGTTCATTATGTCTAGTGAAAATGAAATGATATCGAATGAGACTGTAAAAATGTCTAACTTACCTGTATTACCATTAAGAGACGTAGTGGTTTACCCTCATATGGTTATTCCTCTTTTTGTCGGTCGTGGTAAATCAATTAAAGCCTTGGAAGCGGCGATGGTTGATTCGAAACAGATCTTTTTAGTTGCCCAGCGCAAATCAGCCAATGATGATCCAACTGCAGAAGATATTTATCAGGTTGGTACTTTATCCAGTGTATTGCAATTGCTGAAATTACCTGATGGTACAGTGAAAGTATTGGTTGAAGGGGAACAACGTGCCAGAGTCATTGAATATACTCAGGAAAAAGGATATTTAGAAGCATCGTTAGAACCAATTGAAGAAGTTAGCTCAGCTCTTCAGGAGCAAGAGATTGACATTTTAATGCGCTCTTTAATGTCGCAATTTGAGCAATATATTAAACTTAATAAAAAAATTCCTCCTGAAGTATTATCACCTTTAGCAGGCATAGAAGAGCCTGGTCGTCTGGCCGACACAATTGCTGCTCATTTAACGCTTAAAGTCGATGACAAACAAGAACTGCTTGAGACCACTGATGTGGGCGTGCGCTTAGAGCGATTGATGGCGGTCATAGAAAATGAAATTGATCTGCTCCACGTTGAAAAACGTGTAAGAGGCAGAGTTAAACGTCAGATGGAAAAAAGCCAACGTGAATATTATCTCAATGAACAGATGAAAGCGATTCAAAAAGAATTGGGTGAATTAGGCGAAGAAGGTAATGAAATCGATCAATTAGAAAGTTCAATTAATAAAGCCGGCATGCCAAAGGAAGCAAAAGAAAAATCGCTCGCTGAATTACATAAATTAAAAATGATGTCCCCCATGTCTGCTGAAGCTACCGTTATTCGTAATTATCTGGATTGGATGCTGATGGTTCCATGGAAAAAGAAAAATAAAATTCAATTTGATTTACGTAAAGCAGAGCAATTACTTGATAAAGAGCATCATGGTTTAGAGCGAGTTAAAGAGCGCATTATCGAATATTTAGCAGTACAACAAAGAGTAAAACGTTTGAAAGGACCCATCTTATGTTTGGTTGGCCCTCCCGGAGTAGGTAAAACTTCATTAGGGCAGTCTATTGCTAATGCTACTGGGCGTACATTTATTCGCATCGCCTTAGGCGGGGTCAGAGATGAAGCTGAAATTCGAGGCCACAGACGAACTTATATCGGTTCTATGCCAGGAAAAATAATTCAGAAATTATGTAAGGCTGGCGTTAAAAATCCTCTGATCATGCTTGATGAAGTCGATAAAATGGCGATGGATTTCCGTGGGGATCCAGCATCTGCCTTACTTGAAGTATTAGACCCGGAACAAAATCATACATTTAGCGATCATTATCTGGAAGTTGATTATGATTTAAGTGATGTTATGTTTATTGCAACAGCTAATTCTTTAGAAATACCCGCACCTCTACTGGATAGAATGGAAGTGATACGTCTGGCTGGGTATACAGAGGATGAAAAAATAAGTATTGCTGAGAAATATCTGGTACCGAAACAAATTGTACTGAATGGTTTGAATAACAATGAGATTACAATTAGTGAAGGGGCTATCAGAGACATCATTCGCCATTATACCCGTGAAGCAGGGGTGCGTAATCTGGAGAGAGATATAGCCAGTGTCTGCAGAAAGGTAGTTAAAGATATATTATCCAGTAAAAAAACCAAAAAAGTTAATGTAACAATTAGCAACATTGAAAAGTTTTTGGGTGTAAAAAAATTCAGGTATGGACTTGCCGAAGAATTTGATCAGGTTGGACAAGTTACAGGACTGGCATGGACGAGCGTAGGGGGTGAATTACTTACTATTGAAGCGTCTATGATGCCAGGTAAAGGGAAAGTAACTCATACCGGTCAATTGGGTGAAGTGATGCAAGAGTCAATACATGCTGCAATGACGGTGATGAGAAGCCGTGCTAGCAAATTTGGTTTGGCCGATGACTTTTATGAGAAAAATGATTTCCATGTCCATGTTCCTGAAGGAGCAACACCTAAAGACGGGCCGAGTGCTGGTATAGGTATGTGTACGGTTCTGGTGTCTGTGGTAACACAAATTCCTGTTAAAGCTGATGTAGCGATGACTGGAGAAATAACGTTACGAGGGCAAGTTCTGCCGATAGGGGGCTTAAAAGAAAAATTATTAGCCGCGCATCGGGGGGGGATTAAGCATGTACTTATCCCAGAAGACAATGTAAAAGACTTGGAAGAGATACCTGATAATGTATTGCGAAAGCTAACTATTCATCCCGTTAAGACGATTGAACAGGTTTTGGAGCTGGCTTTACAACGCAGTCCTTGGCTAGATAAGTCAACAAATGTACAACCTGGCCCTGTAGTAAGTAAAAGATCAAAAAAAATTAAAAATAATGATTTACATGCACATTAATAACGGGTATATTTCACTTCGTTGCCCGCTACTGGCGGGCACTGCAAGGATGTACGAACTTGACTGGGGCAGTTAAATCTGTTTAAATCAGCTCCGGAATATGGATGATTAACTGTAAAGGGGAAAAGATGAATAAGAGTGAATTAGTTGATGCTATAGCGAGCGGATCAGGTTTAACTAAAGCTGACGCAAGCAGAGTTCTTGAAACTTTTATGACTACTGTAACTGATGCCTTAAAAAGTGGCGATCAAGTTGTAATACCTGGATTTGGTTCTTTTTCAACAGGTAATCGTTCAGCACGTACTGGTAGAAACCCACAAACTGGGAAAACTATTCAAATTAAAGCGTCACGAGTAGCCAAGTTTAAAGCGGGTAAAAACCTGAAAGAAGCAGTGCAACAAGCTTAAGTTTTCAGGGTGCTTAGCTCAGCTGGGAGAGCATCGCCCTTACAAGGCGAGGGTCGTAGGTTCGATCCCTACAGCACCCACCATTAAATGGAGTGGTAGTTCAGTTGGTTAGAATACCGGCCTGTCACGCCGGGGGTCGCGGGTTCGAGCCCCGTCCACTCCGCCAGATTAGCGCGCCGAAAGGCGCGTTTTTTTTATCAGCTTATGTTACAATTTGTCTTCATCAAGCTTACTTATTATCAAAATGGATCTCGGGACATGTTGCAGAAGTTAAATGAACGCATACAAGGTGTGGTTGCTTGGTTAGTCATCATATTAATCGCTATTACCTTTACACTTTTTGGTGTGGATTATTATTTACAGTCTCACCAAACATCTGATGCGAAAGTAGTTGTTAACGATCAGCCTATTACCAATCAGGCATTTGAGACTAACTATAGACGGACTCGTTCTCAGCAGGACATGGCTCAACTGACTGCTGGAGATGAAAAAAATCTGCAAAATCAAGTTCTGAATCAAATGATAACAAATGAAGTGACTGTTCAATCGGCAAGACACTATGGTTTTGAAGTAAGTCCAGAACAAGCTAATGCTGCTATTGTTAATATCCCTCAATTTCAAGAGGACGGGCATTTTTCTACTGAAAGGTACCAGCAAGCATTGAGTGGCGCGTTATTTACACCTGAAACATTTCAAAATGAAGTAAGACAAGGAATGTTGCTGAATCAGCAACGTTTTGCTTTTATGGGTAGTTCTTTTGCATTGCCTGGTGAGATTAAGCGTTTTGTCAGATTATATATGCAGACCAGAGATTATGAGTACCTCACAGTTCCCGCGGCTCGTTTTGAAAAAGAGATGAGCGTTTCTGAAGATAAAATCCAGGAATACTATAAAAAGCACCAAAAGGAATTTATGACTCCTGAACAGGTCAGTATTGATTATGTGACGCTGTCAATGAGCGATATCCGCTCTAAAATTAAAATTTCAAATGAAGATGTAAAACGTTATTACGATGAAAATCAAAGTAATTTTTTGACGCCCGCACAATGGCAAGTGGCACATATTTTATTTGCTGTTCCAGATAATGCATCACAGGAAGAGGTGGAACAAGCTCAGAAAAAAGCAGAAGCAGCATATAATGAATTGAAAAAAAATCCTGAACAGTTTAATCAGTTTGTTACATCGATGTCTGATGACAAATTATCTGTAGCAGATAAAGGCATTCTGCCTTGGATTACTGCTGGCCAAAATGAATATGGAAAGCTTTTAGCAACTTTGACAGAGCCTGGTAAAATTTCCTCACCAGAAAAAACAAAACATGGTTATGAGATTTTTAAATTAATAGATTATAAACCAGTAACAACCCGATCTTTAGCTGATGTCGATTCGATGATCAGAGAACAGCTTTTGACAGATATGGCTCAAGCTCAATATGCGCAGGCTTTAGAACAGTTATCAGATCTAAGCTATCAGTCTCCTGATTCTCTTCAACCAGTTTCAGATGCATTAGGCTTAAAGATTCAACATTCTGAACCATTCTCACGTTTTGCAGGAACAACGCCTTTAACTCAAGATAAGCAAGTGATTAATGCCGCTTTTAGCCATGATGTTCTTGATCTGGGAAATAACAGTGATCCTGTCCAGCTGAATAATGATTCAGTTATGGTGTTGCGTGTAAATGCTCATATACCTACTAAGCAGCAATCTTTAGTGGAAGTGCATAGTGAAATTGAGAAAACCCTTGCTAAAAAATTTGCTGAAGCTAAAGCAAAAGAGATAGGTTCTGATTTATTAAATCCTGTTGAAGACAAACAACAACAAGAATTGATGAGTGCCAATCAATTACAATGGCAGGAAGTAGTACAGGCTGCCAGAGATAATGATAAGTCCAATGCTTTAGTCAATGACCTGGCTTTTAATTTATTAAGACCAGAAAGTCGTGATGGAGTAATTTTAGAAAACGGCGATTATGTTGTTGTAAGACTGAAACGCATCAATGATGGACAATTAAGTACTCTAGATCAAGAGCAGAGAAATAGCTTGATACAACAAATCGAAGCCAGTTATGGCATGATGGATTATGATTTATATGTAAACAATTTAATGAAGCAAGCTCAGATAGTGAAGCATTAGTATATCAATAATGCCGACATTATGCGGAAAAATTTTATAAGCTATGAGGCTAGGGTTACCCTGGCCTTTTTTTTATTATTTTTAATTGTCGAATCATACAGTTAGGTATTACCATCCACGCGATGGGGTTGTTGCATCAATCAATTTCTTTATCCCCTACGTGGCGCGACTTGAGCTCCAAAAATCCTAAACTGAGGCTGGCTCGCTGGTCTCGCAGATATTTATGACTGCATAAAGGCTTCTTATCAGGGGTTTTTTACAGGAAGATACGAAATTTCCCAGAGCATGCTTACAACCCTTAACCAGCTAGGATATAGCCAATATATCGATTTCTTTCATTTGATAACAATTTTTCTATAAACTCATGTAAGATCATGTGTATGGCTCACTATGCTTTTTTTTGGGGCCGTTAGTTTAACCGGGATTATCTATTTTACAACAGAACTCATTAATTGCCTCTTTAATTTCGTTTTGAGCACCAATTGACATACGATCGCGGCCATGCGTTAAGTGCAGATTCGTGTTTCCAACCTTTGCGCGGGAGCCTGATGTTTTCCCCTTACGAGAAATTTCGATTCCAGCAAATTCGCCCATTAAGATTTGGTATGCTTTTTGGGCTTGAATAAAATCTTTTAAGCTTAAATTTTTAATCGGTTTGCTATTTAGATCATTTAATTTTCTAAGTGCTCTCTCTCTTCTCGCATCCAGTGGGTTGCTTTCATTTTTAGCAGGTTGAAATAGTCTAAAACTGCTACCAAAGGTATTCTCCTCTTTACGTTTCTCTTTCGGTTCACTATGAACTGTTGTTAGTTTATCTGTGTCAGAGACCACCACGACAGCCATGCTACTGCTCTGACTGATTTCAACGGAGGATTTATCTGAGTTCTCAGAACCCGGCGCCTCATTATCAAGGCTTTCTTCCTCAACAGTAAACGTGGCATCAAAAAATTCTTTTCCATCCCTTTCACTCGCAACCCATTTAATAATTTCTTTGTTCGTAAGCTTTTGAAAGATTGTCGCTGTAATTAAGATGATTAATAATTTTTCTGGTAGAAAGGAATCCAAATCAAGTGACGTAACTATACTTTTAAGTTGTTCTAAATTCTCAACCGAGCCATCTCCCTCAATGACAAACACTCTAAATAGGTATTTAACGGAGTCACTACATCCCTGTCTTGCCGCATCAAAGTACAAACTGATTTGCTCTATTTTATTTTTATTTTGTAAAGAAAGAATATTGGCTAAATTATATTGATGAACTGGATGACTCCCATCAAGAGCATAAACTTGTCTATATAGGCTTTCAGCCTGTTTATATTCATGGCGTTCTTCTAGTATAGTGGCCATTTCATTAATCACTATTACTGAGCTTTCTGATGGTAATTTACTATTATTCAACGACCAAGTAAGACCAACGATTTCTCTAAAATTCTGTAAGCCCTGAGTTAGATCCATGTTTTGACTAACAAACGCCTCTGGTGAAATTATTTTGGATTGTTTATATAGTTCCTGATTGATTCTATCCAATGCGTAACATATAAAAGAGGCTCTATATTTATCATCGCCAATGACTTGACGATAATTCGATGCAAGCTGTATGATTTCTCGCCAATAAGCATGGATGGCACTCCGTGGTGCATGTTTTTCATACCAAGTAAACCACTTGATGCCTTCTACTAATCTGTCTTTATTTGAAATTTTATCATTCCATTGAATATGATTATCAAAGATATATCTTTCCAGCATAAATTTAGCCTCATTCACACTACCATGGATAGCAGACAGGAAAAGCCATTGAGATAAAAATCTATGATTTCTTTCTTTATGATAGTGCTCCACAAGTAAGTTAATATCACCATTGCCTTTTACTAATAAACTTAGCTCAGCCTCTAGTTTCTTCTGTTTCTCTGGGCTTGTTGCAAGCATGCCTTTATTATGAAGAAACCTGGCGTATTCATACATCGCATACATGTTAGGGCAAAAAGCTGACATTTCTAAGGCTGCAACAATCAAATTGCCTAACTGGGTGTTACTTGTCCTCTCTTGTAAGTGTTCTAAAACCTTCGCAGCTAAAACTCCACCAAGAGCACTTGTAGATTTCGTTAAATCAACTGCATCTGTTTGTACGCGTTGAAGTTGGTTTTGTAAATATTTTTGATTCAGTTCCGCTTGCTTGACACTTTTGCATTTAATTACCTGATTCTTGGTAATCTCATCAACCCTCTTATATAGGGTTAAGAAGGTTTGATAATCTTTAATCATAATCTGGGCTTGGGATTTATGGCTTGGCACACTCGATAAATCAGGTAGCTGTACTTTGTCAATATATCCCGGAAATTTTTCAGCAAGATAGTGCAAAAAAAATGGGGCAATCACATCCCCCTCATCTAATGCCGTATTAAAATGGGCAACCACTTTATTGATGGCATAAAATAGTGAACTCATAGCACCACGAGATTGTCCGGTTTCAAACTCAATTAACAATTTTAGACCTTGATAAAATTCATTGAGGATTTGTTCGCTGATAATCATAGATGCTCACACATGCATCAAAACATCAAAATATTATAAAGTATGTTTATTAACAAAACCTTAAAGAGTGTAATGTTCAGTAACCTTGTACAAACAAGATAATATAAAGGTTAGGTTCTTTTCAAATGGATGACGCGAGAGCCCAGACCTTCAGATAAATGGCACCTGGATGAGCGATAGTACGTATTAACGGAGCAAGCCGAGGGATGTGGGGGCGGATGAAAATAGTTTGAGGATAATATAAAAGAGCTTTAATAATTAATTGTTAAAGCTCTTTTTTTGTGATGAAGAAAGCTGAGTGCTAATCCAATTTAACTAGGCTAAATCACTCATAGTAGAAACCGCATGATAACCGGCATCCACATGAACCACCTCACCGGTAATTCCAGATGCTAAATCAGAACACAGAAATGCTGCGGCATTTCCTACTTCGTCTGCTGTAACATTTCTTTGTAATGGAGTGATATTGGCATAAGCGGCTTGAATTTTACGAAAATCTTTAATACCCGCAGCAGCTAATGTTTTAATGGGACCGGCAGAGATGGCATTGATTCTTAATCCTTTTGGTCCCAAGCTTGCCGCTAAATAACGAACTGAAGCTTCCAGACTCGCTTTAGCGATGCCCATGACATTATAATTAGGGACAGCCTTTTCTGCGCCATAATAACTTAGAGTTAATATGGAGCCTTGAGTTTCTTTCATCATGGGTAATGCGGCCTGCGCAAGACCGACCAGACTGTAGGCGCTAATATCATGAGCAATTCTAAATCCTTCTCTATTAGAACATTCTATAAAATCACCACTAATCTGATCTGCAGGGGCATAAGCGACAGAGTGAATCAGAATATCCAGTTTATCCCAATGCTGATGAAGATTAGTAAAAAGAGCATTGATCTCCTCATCATGAGCGACATCACAAGGAAAGGTTAGTGTGGAATTGAACTCAGCCGCCATATCTTCAACACGTGTTTGCAATCTATCATTTTGATAAGTAAAAGCTAATTCTGCCCCTTGAGCGTGTAATGCCTTGGCAATACCATATGCTATGGAACGATTACTTGCCAGTCCAATAATTAATGCTTTTTTTCCAGTTAAAAATCCCACAGTATTCTCCTTCCTATTACTATTTTTTAGTCGTATGAGTTGCTAATAATTCACGCATTTTTGCTTGAATCATTTCAATAGCAATTCTGTTTTCTCCGCCACGGGGAACAATGATATCTGCATACCGACTTGATGGTTCAATAAATTGGAGATACATTGGCCTGACCGTTGTTTCATACTGATGAACTACCGATTCAAAAGTTCTATGTCTTTCCACGACATCTCTCTTTAAGCGACGAGTCAGACATACATCAAGAGGAGTAGACATAAATATACGAATATCCATAATTTCACGTAGGGCTTTATCGCTAAACAGCAAAATACCCTCTAAAACGACAATAGCATGCTGGCCCACAGTTCGGGTTTCAGGTAAACGCAGATGTTTTGAATGAGAATAGATGGGGATGTCTACGGCATTCCCTTGTCTTAACTGATGTAAATGATCGCAGAGTAGAGCGTGATCAAAAGAATCAGGATGATCATAGTTGATTTTTTCTCTTTCAGCGAAAGGCAAATGTCCATTATCTTTGTAGTAGGCGTCTTCCGATATAACTACTACTTGCTCTGATCCTAACTCACTTACTATTGTATTTGCTAAAAGACTTTTACCGGATGCAGAAGGGCCGGAAATCCCAATTATTATTGCTTGCTTAGTCATGTTTATATCATTAAAAATTTTGTGCAAATAGTAAAGGTTTTTTGCGGCAAATTCAATCGAATTCTTTACAAACAGAATACTGCATCTAGGGATTATATACCTATTGAGGTACGCCCTGGATGGAAGTTAAGTCAAGGTTGAAATTAATTTTTTAGATGTGAGCCAGAGGAGACGGAACTTCAGGAGCATCATAATCATAGACATCAGCTGCTTTCAATCCAGTTGATATTCCACGGGTGAGCATTGATAAGGCTGATAAAGGCAACACAAGCAGGTTAATAATGGTTTGACACACACGTGAAAAGATTTCTTCGGCTACATTTAAGGCCCATGATGCTGTTTCCTTATTGCTCAAGCAGGCATTGATACCACTTAACGCAAGAAATCCAGAGGTAACAAGAGCGACAGTGAGGGATGCCGCAACTAATGCAACTGGACTTATTATTGAGAGTCCAAGCAGTCCTATTGGTTGTATCGTATTGCGTGCGCAAAATATGAATTCTTTTTTTGATTCATAGGGTTTAAAGAACATTTGACCTATGGTACGGGCATTTCTATCCCAGACTACGATATCCTTAAACAGCCGATTTTCTATAATACTCGCTGTACCTGTGAGATGGGACACATGCAGATCGTTTAACATACTTATACTCCTGCTGAGGTATATAATTCCGGCTGGATTATACCTCATGGCAGGGTAAAAAAATAGCATTATTTAAAATATTAAAACTTAAAGAACAATATTTGGTGTGTTATTTGTTTATTGGGGATACTAATATTAGATAGATATTGTTTTCATATTCGTATTCACCAACAATCTTCATGCCCAGTTTTTTATGAGCATTGACTGAGCGTTGATTTGAGGCTGAAATAAGTACAGCATATAAATCTAACTCGGGGTGTTCTTTTACCAAAAACTGAGGGAGGGTATTATAAAGATTCAATAATATGCCTTGACCTCTGTACTCTTTATCAATGCAAACAGGGCCTGCAATTGCAATATTATAATCTTTCAATAATTTCTCTTGATACTTTATATGAGGGAAACACTTAACCATAGCAACTACCAAAGGGACATTTTTATTAGATTCAATCGAACTGACGCAAAGATAACCACACATGTGTTTATTATCACTACAGATGAGAACACATAAATCTTCATCCATGGCTTTAAACTCTTCCGCGGAAAAAGCTCCAGAAAGAAAGCCATCTGCTTTTTCTGATGAGTTTAATACAGAGACTAAATTTTTATTCTGTAACAGAACCATTTGCTCAAAATCATCTGAACTCGGCCTTCTGTATTCCATAATTAAGCACTCCCGTAGGAGGAAATCAAAAGAGTAACAGGAATTATCGTTTGATTTCCTATACAATTTTATCTGAATATTAAAAAGACTAGCACAGTTTTTCAGATAATTCTTACTAATTCTAGATGGAGCTATTGCCAACTTGATACAGCTATTCCAATCAGTCTCAAGTAAGTTTGCTGTATTTCCTGATTTAAGGTTTAGGCGAATCAGTTTCAACTTCAGGGCTTTTTGTTTCTTTGCTTACCTCCTTGGATTTGCTCAGTTTTTTATAAAGTTCATTTAAAGGAGAAAATAATTTTAAATTTCCCATACTGAAATTCGATTTTGAACTGGTCTGAGGTGGTTTTGCAGGGTTTGATTTATTGGATTCTTGTTTGGAATTTTGAGGCATTTGTATGGTGTCTTCATAAATCACAGAAGATTCATTTTTATGGCTTTGCTCTTTTCTAGCTGTTGAGATTACAGAATTTAATCCTGTATCTACAGTAATGGTTTGTTCTGTATCTTCTTCATCCTCATCATCTAATTCATTAACCAGCAATTGAGAACCATCGCCTATAAAGAGAGTTTTGCCATAGCCAAAAGGAATATCGAGTCTCATAGAGTCAAGCTGTGCAGGTTCTGAGAAAACAGGTTGTGGTTCATCTTTTTGGTAAATGTTTTTATTCCAATTAAACGTTCTGGAGTCTGAAAGTACGATCTGGTCTTCCCGAGAAACGGAAGCACACGCTAAAGCTAAGCCATCTTCGCAGTTAAGTAAAACATCGGGTATGGCTTTAAGCAGTAATGCGTCGGGAGATTGCGAGACCAAATAATCTCTGACTGGACTACTGGTGGTTGGTAAATAGTGGTCGCAATTAACTTCATATTTAGCATAAATAAAGGTTCGTTTAATATTGTTTAACATAAAATCGATTTGATAAACACAATCAGATTTTCCTTCCCCGATTTTATTTTTCTCTACAGATAGAATTTCCCCACCTAAAATTTGGGTAATACGCAGCAAAACGTCAGGGCAGACTTTATATTTATGATCCAGGTATTGGGAGCCCTTAACTTCATGATATTTATGCGAATCAAAACCATCAGCATAAGATAAAGGCACAGAGGTAAAATCATTGTTGTCATTGTAAAAATTTAAATCCGCAATACCACCAAAATCATCTCTTCCAAATCCTACCATGGTTGTACAATCTGGAAATAGCAGGAATGCATGAGTGACATCTGCGCCACAATAGGGATAATAAACGGTAGAAACGTGCTTACGATGGCTGATTTTTCTGCCAATTTTTTCCAGATTTTCTAGATTTTTATGTGTTGAATTGTTTAATAAACGAGGCTTGGATTCACGTAATTTTTGTAATAATTCATTCTCAGTATAGTGAGTTATTATCTGTTTTGGTTCTACATCATTCTCATTTACATCTACAGAATCAGCAATTACTTGTTGTGCAAAAAAATCTGTTGAACCATTGTATTTCCACATATTGGCTTTCCTAAAATATTTAAGACCAATATTGTATAATAAGTGAATTAAGGGAATATTAAATAGTTAAATAGACTTACTTTAATGCTAATCAATATGATCTGACAATCCATCTAACTGAAGATGGATTTAATGAGTACAGAGACTTGATCTTCTTATAAGAAGTACTTTGCACCAATAGTATTTTAATTGATCTCCCGATGCCGACGTGCAGCGAATTTTTCACGGAAACAGAAATATCATGCAAAAAAGATATCTTATTCACAAAAAATTCTAACTGGATCCTGAGGACAAGCCGCGACACGTCGACAGATCAATTGTTAATAGCCTTTAGTAATTATCGAAGACTATCTCATTATGTCTCTTAGCTTTGGACGTTGCCTGTCAGGAAGCACTACATCGCGAGGGGCTGTATTGCCGCCAGAGACATCATTTAGTTTTTCAGGTGCTATTTTTTTAGTGGATTTTTTATGGTTTTTTTGAGACTTTTTCATAACATTACCTCACTAAATTAAAGAAAACATTAGCATTTGAGATCCTTCATCAAAGGTGCTTAAGGCGGTCAAGTCTACTTCCTGGATTGATTCTTTTTAGTAATTCTTGTCGTGCTTCCTTTCGAGTCAAGGGTCTTCTATTTCCCCCAGAGACCTTATCTAGCTTTTCTTGGGTGATATTATTCGCTGATCTTTTAGGGGGTTGGATCCATTTTTTCATAACATTTACCTTACTAGCCAATAAACATTTTACTTTTATAGTATAGTCAAGAAAATAATCTCTGGTTGAAAAAAGATCAAAAGAAAGGGTGTAGATAAAGAAAATCATAGTTCCAATCTGGGTACTTCCTCAGCATTTATCTGTATTTGAGATGTATTTGACCTTTCTATTGGGCTAGTTGTAGCAAAAAAGAGGGGGGTTGTAGGGTTTTGCTGTTGACTTGTATATGCTTTGGTAAAATGATGTGCATTTGGGTTTTGGCTAAATGAAATTAATTGCCGCACAAAATTTAAATTAGGATAACTACCGAATATATGTTTATAAACAGATTCAATTTCTGCAGAGGAGTTAACAGCTGGCTGATGCAGTTTATCTCGTGCATATTCCTTATTAATTTCTCCCCATTTTTTAAGAATAATGCCCGCATTTTTAAGGGAATAGTTTTTTGCAAAAAATGGATTATTTCGTGTGTTTTCATTAAGAAGAAGATTAGCGAATAAGAATAGGGATAATAGTCTTACTTCTTTATAATTTGGGGGCTCAGCAGAAAAAACGGTTGGTAATAGCAGTTTAATTGGCATGAAGATACTATCAATGTTAGAAATGACAAAAAACAGATTCCAACTGTTATATAAATCACGCCACTGGGAAGTTATACCAAATTGAGCTATTTTTTTCCTCGTGCTCTCTATTTTTAAATCAGGTAAAAGCTCATAGGCACAGGTTTCATTCAAACTAATACCCTCAGGAATGATGTGAGAGACTAACCTGAAATGGCTCGTATATTGTTGTTCTTCCATAATCATAATAAGACCAATACCGGCCATGGCATTTTCTATTCCGCCTGTATCCTTGGCATGGCCGGTAGAATCTTCCCAGGCGGCCTCCAATATATTAACACCCATTGCTGGAGCAGTACCTTTAGCTGGAACATTCAGTTCAGCAGGAATAATATCCGCGTTCCAACCCGATAAATGTTTGTTGGTTATGAATGTATTGGCATCAGTGACTGTCTCAACTCGTTCCCCCATTACTTTATGAAACAAAATATTAAGCATTCCAGGCTTAATAGAGATTAGCTTTAAGCGTTCAAATAAAGAGGTGTTATAGGGAACGCCAAAGAAAAACTCAGCAAGGGGATTACCAGAAAAAAAAGAAGAGTTGCGTCGATTCAGATGGTCGTAAACATCTTGGGCAAACTCTTTTCCATTAGCCATGGTGATTGTTATCGCCTCAAAAACACACAGCAAATTTATTTGTAATTGCAAAGTAGCAGCAATTTCATTCAGCTCAGCATCACTGACTAAATCATTTTCCTGGATATATGCAAGTAAAGTGCATATAGGCTGATTATTTAAAATATTTATTTTGAGGTAATTAAGTAACTTACTGAGATCGATTTCTTCAGTTGAGGCTTTTAAAATGAAGTCATTATATTCTTTATTTTTTGTCATGAGTGTATGAAGGTTCAGTGCAATCAATAGTTCCTTAACCAGTTTCGGACTGGAATTATGTTGTATCAGTTTTTCAATTCTTAAAAGGAACTTTTCAGCCTGCTCTCGAGTACGCATTCATGTAATCCATAATCAAAATGCGTCATTTTACATCACCATTATTAAGAAAATATTAATTTGTTTCTGGAAAATAAGAGATTGGAGAATCAAATAGATGCTAGAGGAGTTAAGTCAAGAAGGGGATAAGAAAACCACTGGATGCAGGAGCGGCCACTAAACAATTAAGCATCGTTGTAGGGTAGCAAAACAGTGTCATACGATTTTTAAAAATCCTGGACTGTTTCATACGCCTCCAACGGATATTTTTCCTAAGCTTGACTGTGCTATGGATATTTACATAATCCAGGTATCTCTGAACCCTCATTTATGACTAACCTGTTTGCAGGATTCTCGATTAAGAGTTCCTTCAGGAGATCCTGAGCCATCTT
Organism: uncultured Legionella sp.; assembly: GCA_964428035.1. Taxonomy (GTDB): domain Bacteria; phylum Pseudomonadota; class Gammaproteobacteria; order Legionellales; family Legionellaceae; genus Legionella. The sequence continues at coordinate 128,977 of CAYRWO010000005.1, read as the reverse complement.
ATAACAAATACTGGAGGAAGGGATGGATTTATATAAGGAAATTAAGGTAGGAATATCTGGATAATTTTTTTCGTGAAGGGTTAGTGCTAATTTTAATGAAACCAAATGATTCCCTTGAGTCTGTGCTATTTTTGCCTGACTTATAGCACGGTCGACTTGGTCAGAATCAACCAGATCTAAAACTTCCTGGAGGGATATTTGGTCTTCCTTGAAGCGGGGAAATAAATACATAAAGAGAACCTGAAAAATAAATGACAAAAGTGTAATTATTAACCAACAAGTTTGCAAGTAATCAATTCAATTTCACTTAATCATTGATCTTATAAATAAATTTCTAAACGGGAAAAAAATAAAACCTGTCTTAAATATTTACAGCCACATCTTCAATAAATAAGACTTCAGAATTAAATGTTACCTTTCACAACTTGCAGCGAGAGCGGCATTTGAGGTACTGTGTACTTCCAAATAAAGTTACTAGTCACTATACTGGTACGTTTTTTGAATTTGGAATTCGTTTTATATTTAAGGATTTATATGTCTATAGAATTTATAAGAAAAATTAAAATACCAATTATTCTTTGCGCAACACTGTTACTTCCGATGTTTTTGGGTTCGCAAATTCCACTTGAGATAAAATCCATTAGTTATGCTTTAAGCTTGAGCATAAAAGGAATCCTGGAGTTTGTATTACCCTTTATTATTTTCAGTTTTATTTTTTATTGTCTTTCAAACTTACAAAAAGGAGCGCTCTTTTTTGTTTTTTTATTAATATCCTGCGTCTTTGTTTCTAATTTTACAGCCCTAATGGTGGGTTATAGTTCTGGCGTTATTGGTCTGAATCTCTTGCACTTTACCGCAACGCCTATTAGCTCTGCTCCTCAATTAGCGCCAGCCTGGCACTTTCATTTAACCAAGTTGATCTCTAACGACATCGCTTTGTTATGGGGCTTTTCTATAGGCATATTTTTTTCTATTTGGCCAAACGCGAGAGCCAAAAAAATTGCCACTCACTTAAATTGGTTAGCCAATATCTTTTTAAAGAAAATTTTTATTCCTCTTTTGCCAATATTTATTTTAGGCTTTGTTTTCAAGCTTGAGCATGAGCATTTATTAAAAACCTCCTTAAGCCTATATGGCCCAATTTTGATTTTAATTGTTGCTACCCAATGGCTCTATATCAGCTCATGGTACTTTGTTGCTGGTCAATTCTCATTTAAAAAATTCTGGTTTTATCTGCGAAATGTTTTGCCCGCCAGTCTAACCGGATTTAGTACCATATCCAGTGCTGCTGCTATGCCAGTACTTCTGCTTTCTACAGAAAAAAATTTGGGCAACTCCGAGCAAGCGAAAATGCTTGTCCCGGCTATTATCAATATTCACACTCTGGGCAGTGCAATTGGTATTCCTATTTTAAGCTTGGCCACCTTGCTAACTTTTGGTTTGCCGATGCCATCCCCTTCTGTATTTATTGTTTTTGCCCTTTATACCGCACTGGCGAAGTATGCCGTTGCCGCAGTCCCTGGGGGGGTAATTATTGTAGTTGCTCCTCTTTTAGAGGCCCATCTTGGTTTTTCAAGTGATATGGTTGGATTAATTACGGCTGTTTATTTAATTTGTGATCCTTTTGGCACAACGGCAAATGTCACTGCAAATGGCGTTTTTCCTATCCTCTTTACCAAATTACATAAGCGCCTCACCCAATCAACCAGACCATTTTTCCCGGATGCAGAAACGGTTGAAAATACGGTATCACTTTCTGGGTTTGGGAAATCACGAAACAGCCAACCTACCTAGTTGGAGCAAGTCAAAGTCAGGTCAATTGGACTGAGTGTTCACTCCGGAGTGCGACATTATCGTCTCCGGCTTCAGCTTCGCGCTGAGGAGTCCTGATTTTTAATTTGGTGACTTGATTAATAAGCAATTCATTCGGAGCAAAATTTGTGTCATTCCGCGTTAGCGGGAATCCATGCCTCAAAGTAGAACCTCACCTTGCTTGCTTAATATTTTTTCTTTCAGAATATATCTGCTCAATTTCCAATAATAGTGAAGGGGTTGATACGTTATTTCTTAACCCTTGGGGATCTTGGCCCCAGGGTTAATCACTCAGGAATACTATAAAAGCTAATTTCTCTTTAGAGTATTGTCCTCATTCAACGCACTCAGCACTTCAGATAAAGACTGCCCAACTGCACCGGACGGTTGTTTGATCATCAATATAGCAGCCAAAGTTGGCGCTATATCTGTGGTTTGAACGGGCCGTGAGATCACTTGGGCTTTGAAATTCGGATGGACAAATAATAGAGGGACATAACTATCATACTGCCATGGGCTTCCATGAGTTACTCTCTTATCCTTTTTGCTGCCATTGGATTGATAAGGCGGTTGAACTATATAGACGTCTCCTGCACGATAGGGATAGGCCATTTTATCCACCTTCGCACTGAGCCAATCTTTTTCAGTGTTGGTAACAGGCAGGGGGTAGGCTTTAAATACACCTGGTTGTTGAGTTAACACTTGGGATAGGTATTGACTGACATTTGCTAAATTAAGATGATGATCATTAATAATCTGATGATCCAGATAAACATAGGGGGGAGTAATGGACATCAATACTTGTGGGGGTAGTTGGTAACGTGTTTTTAACAGAGCACGAATCTGTTGTTCTGCCGCTTTAATATCGATTGGCTTTAGCTCATGGATATGATGCGCTTTCAGGTAAGCTGGACTGTCATTAACACCATGATCTGCAGTCAGGATTATCAGTGTATTTTTAAGACCGACCTGTTTATCAATGACGGCAATGAGATTGGCTATCGTTTTATCAAGCTCTAATAAGTTATCTTCAGCCTCCAGGCTGTTTGGGCCAAATTGATGGCCAATAGCATCAACCGCAGAAAAACTGATTGCTAAATAATCTGTTTTATTTGCTGATAATCCTAATTGCTCCTGGATTAAAAGTTGCTCTGCAAAATTGGCTGTTAATTGATCCGCTTTAGGCGTTCTCGATAAATAGGTGAAATACTCCTCAGAGGGAGGATTAGAGACGTGGTGCGGGAATGTTTGGCCAAAACTTTTAAAGTCATGGTGAAAAGTTGGATTATTTGCGTTGCGATATTCTTTTAACGGGCGACTTAGGCTCCAACTGTATTCTTGGGGTTTATATTGTTTATTCCATTCGTGCACCCATTGAGGATAGGTAGAGTAATAATAATTAGAAGTAATGAATCCCCCGTTCATTTTATCAAACCAAAATGCTTTACCTGCATGACCCGCAAGGGTAATTGCGGCGCGATCTTTTAAGGATACTCCAAAAGCTTTTCCTTTATTGGCCAGTAGTATTTCATCGCTTAGAGTAGAAACATTTAAATTCAGGGGGGAGCGTCCTGGATTTTTTTTGAGCGTATGGACAGTAGGTAAGATGCTGGCTTTTAAATCCTCCATGCAATACATTAATTTTTTGGACTTTCGATCATACCAATCATTATCAACCACTCCATGCAAGGAGGGATAACTGCCAGTGGCTATGGTGGCATGTCCTGCACAGGTTGTGGTATTTGCATGAGGGTGATGGGTATTATGATAATCAATCCCATGGCTTAATAAATAATTAAAACCGTTGCTGCCAAACTGTTTTTGATGTTGATAAATTAAATCACCTCTTAATTGATCCACAACCAGTTGTACTACGAGTCTTGGTTGATTAGTCTTTGCATGACCTATAAAAGTAGTGATGAGAAGAAGCATACAGTATGTAATTTTTTTCATATGAGTCGAATTATTAAAAGCAAATTTGACGCTAAAATATCGTGAAAAAGTAGCTAAAAGCAAGAAGCAAATGTTTTTTTTAATATTTCATCATTAAAATCAATGGATTAAAAATTATGTAATTAGTACAAAAAACATATGACGAAGATAAGTAATTAGTTTAAACTGACATTTGGTGGAATTTCACCATCCTTTTAATGGAGTATAAGGAGAGAACAATGTCATTTACTCTGGTAGCTTATAATTTACTGAAAGCCAGTATTAAAGAAAGTATCGTTACGGAACTTAAAGAAAAAGACAAAGGTTTTGATCCACTCAAACTTGAAGAATCAATAGAAAAATTGTCTACTGACAGAAGAATTCAGGTCCGTCTATTACTAAAAGCCATCACACTTTTAGATGCCTCAAATCCAAATACCGTAGAAGCGCTTAGGGTACAAGCACGTATTTTGAATGCGATCTCTTATTATATTCGTGATCAAATTAAAATAAGTTATGAAACTACGTTTCCCTATGTCTCACCAGAAAGAAGTACCCTCTATAATTCTTTAACTACTTCTCTTGACCTAAACAAAGATAACTTCCCAGACAATGCTGATTTAGCCGATATGTATGGGGCTTTAGAGAAATTTCTTCGGAGCCATGTATATAAATCCTCTGATCCACGAAAGGGTTATTTAGAGGAGCAGCCTTTCGACATTAAAGGATATGCAGTTGAGACAGATATTATTACTTTGTCAACTAAAGTTCAGACCTGGAGAGTGGAGGTCATTCAGAGAGCTAAAGAGCAGCATCTCAAGGAACTGGAAACCAGGAAGCCAGTAGTAGCATCCAAGGGATATTTTGGACTTGGAGGTATTTTTGGCGGTAGTAATCCTGTTGAACCTGTGAAAAAGGATACTGCAATAGCAGGCCCGACACTTTGATCATGAAAACTACCCCCTGTGCCAGGGGGTATAATTTATTCCTTTACCGGATAACCAAACATAGCCCACTCAATGATACCGCCATCTACAGAGTACACCTCTTGATAGCCCATATCCATTAAGCATTGTGCTGCGTGTAGCGATCTGACTCCGCCACGACAATGTAGATAAATGGGATGAGTTTTGTCAGAAACTGTAGATTCTATGTCAGAGCTAATAGTATCTTTGGGGATATGATGTGCTCCAGGAATACGGGCTGCCTGCCATTCCTCCAGTTCACGAACGTCAATTAAACATAAGTCTGCCTGGCTATCCATTTTATTTTTTAATTCATGAACATCTATGGTTTTAATCTCATGCTTTGTCATAACGAATTTCTCTCATTGCTGGTCTTGTTAATGTGGAGTGGTGAAGGATCCAATAGATTGTTGCAGTAAACACCCCGCCAAGCAAAGTAGCAAATGCCCAGGTTGGCGCAGAGACTAAAACCGGTTTCTGCCCTAGTCTATATAAGTTTCCTGCATCACGAGCTACGGCGCCTGCAAAAATGAAATGTAAGATGCCATTAATTAACATGATCAAATAAAAAAACGATTGGATTTGCGTGGCAAATTGTTTTGCTAATTCACTTAGTATCAATCAAGCTCCTTGAGTTTGTCTCGACTGTCTCCATGATAACAGAAAAAGGGCAAAAATAACTAAGGCCACCGCCATACTTTGAACAGACGTGGGGGTCTCACCAAAAACCAGGTATCCCCAGAAAAGGCCGGTTAAAGAAACGATCCCTCCAGTTAAACTATAAAATACTGGACCAGCCATACGGATAAGCATAAAGAAGAGCAAATATCCTAAGCTGGATAATACGATTTCTAAAATAATAATTTGTTTTACTACCGTCAATGGGCCTGATAATGAGTAAAATGCATGCTGGCTAATGACCAGAGGGGTGAGTAAAAGAGTTGCTGCAAGCAGCATTCCACTAGCTGCTTGCAGCGAGTTTATTTCACGCGGCTGTTTGGCACCTATATAGATAGAGCAAAGTGCAAAACCCAGAGGGGTTAGCATGGCTAACAGGGTCCAACTGGAATAAAGCCCGGCAGTACTAATTCCGATAATGAGTAATATCCCTGTCATGCCAACTAATAAAGCAAAAAAACGCCATCGATCGCGCTTTTCTTGCCCTGATAAAAGAGCTAGAGGATAAACTAATAAAGGAACTGTATTCACCAGGACAGCTAATAAACCGGCTGGAATATGGCTGGCAATAAAATACATATTGGTATTGGGAATGGCAATGCCAACCAGCCCGCATAGGAGAAAATAGGACCAATATTGGGGGCGTAGCATCAGTGTTTTTTTAGTCGCAACGCAAAAAATAGTCAATAATGTAGCTGGGCCTAAAGATTGCCAAAAAGCATATCCCAAAGGCGATACTCCATTAGTCATTGCGAATTTGGCTAGTGAATAACCAGACCCCCAGATAAAACCAAGGAGAATGAGAAGTAAGATTGCTTTTATAGTTTTTAACTGGTGCATACAAAGAAAGCAATTAAGCTTGAATGATGGTTTTTATTATGCCACCTCAAAAACTATTTAACTATTTAATTTTGATATTTTAATCTATTCGTAAAGTTCTTTCTTCTTGATTAAATGATGTTTAATGCCATAATTTTTATAAATAACTCTCAAAAGAGTCCTCATGCCTCTACAACGCTTTATTCTAATTTCCAACTTAACCACCTTTTATAGTGATGCGACATTCGTTACACAAATCGCAAAGGCGATAGAAAAGGCGATATCAAGTAAATATTATTTAATCTATCCAAGCCTTGAAATGGCAATAGAAGATAAACCGCCTTTCTTAAAAAAACGTATGGCTACTGCGGGCATCATTGAATTAGAGATAGAAGATGAACGTGAATTAAATGAGGAAAACATAGGAAAGTTTTGTAAAGAAGTTCAAGGATTGCCTACAGATAAAGATAAGGTAAAAAAATGTTCTTCCTTGATTAAAAATGTGTATGTAAAGGGATTTAAACTTCCTTTCAATGGATTGGAGATGAGGGATCGTGAGGCCGCACAAATCAGCTCTTTTAATCTTAATTCAGTTGAGGATTCAACATTACTCTTAAACAAACCCCCGTTACTTTATTTAAAACAAATACCGCATGAATTACTTTTTCTCCTCTTTACCGATTATCAGTTTTTGCTCAATTTTGAAAACTGGCGTCATTATAATGCAAGAGAGTCAAGCGGGAAGGGTTGTATCTATGATTTGTTTCATGCAACAACATTCCTTAGCAAGAAGCTACCTCAAATGTTAAATAATTTTACTCTTGAAGACATAAAAACTGTCCAAAAGCTATTAAGCGAAAGTGTTTTTTCCGGTTCAACTGAAGATAGGAGAGGGATTTTTAGAACAGACTACAATACTTTTCCTTTGCATTCTGATGCCGTAACAATTGAGGGTATTAAAGAATTGTTACACCGAATAAAGAATGATAATGAAGCAGCTGGCTTTAGAATTGGTTCAGTCAAACGAAGTAATATTGTGGCTACTTTTTGTCGGAATATGTTCGGGGTTATCCGTGAAGAAAAGCCTTGGAAGGAATTCCCTGATGAATCGAAAGATTTAACCTCGGAAATGATTAAAAAATTAAGAGAACTGGAGAGTAGGGCAATTAAAGAAATCTGCAAAGAAAACGCGAGTGCGGAGACGGATATAAAAAGCATAGTTAATGACTTTCTGAAAGATTTTATACCCGAGAAAAAAGTATCTTTATCTCAATTCTGGGGTAATTTAAGTTATTATTATTCTGATTTAGCAACAAAATTTTTCAAGAGTTCAACAAAAATGGAGCTTCAATATGATCTGTTGCATGCTCGGGCGTGTGCAGTGGCTGCAGCTGGAAATGTCGAAGCATCGGCAGTTAATATTAAAGATTTTAGCGATACTGAAATTGAAACACTGGCAAAGAATATCTATGAGCGGATCCAGCATTTAAATGATATTTATCTTTGTACACCTGAACCAAAACTCGCAGAAAAATGGGCTAACGTAGCCCTGACAAAGTATCACAGTACAATCTCTTCAGTGAAAAAACCGATGGAAGTGATTGAAGTAATTGACGAGTTAGTTCATGAGTTGGAGATATTACATCTTTTTCACGATGTTAATTGTCGTACTAATTATTTATGGATGAATTTTTTATTTTTGGCTCATTCCATTAAATGGTCTACGGAATTCAATCCGAATCGCTTGGATGCTTACAGTAGTAAAGAGCGAGTTCAGCAACACATACAAGGTATTTTACGTACTGATTATATAATAGAACATCAAGATCAGTTTCTTCAGGATAATAAACGGATTGATCTTATTTATCTTGGAAACAGCTCGGGTTTACAAACAGTGAGTTATTCTGCTGAAGAGTTAAGTCAGGTCAAGGCTGATGTTAAATATCAAGAAATATCCCAACAATTAGTAGAGCAACTAGAGGACTATGAAAAAACCTTTAAACAAAGCCTGGAGTCGATAATAAAAAAATATGATTTAGAATCACAATCCAGGTTATCTTCTACTTCCGCTGTGATTTTCCCCATACCACCTGAGTACATGGAGTTTTCTAAAGCGTTAAAACAATTTCAAGCGAATTACGATGCCCCCCTTTTTTTAAAGAGTATAGCTCACCTCAATAAGGTATCAGGAATTGCTGAGGATATAAAAGCCATAATGAGCCTGACAGGATTAGATGACCGCGGGTTAGAAAGCTATGGCCTAGGACATTCCGTCATTAGTCATAGAGCGGTAGTGTATTAACTATAACTCTAAGCGTAGAATACCTCAGTGCCAACTATGAAAAAAGATACTTTGGCTGTCCTGGTGGATCCCATCGCCTTGCGGCGTGGATCTTTAAAATATTTATTCGATACTCTGTTTGTATGCTATAGCGGGCACGTCTCGGGCAGGAGGGCGCATTAATCACTGAAAGTACTTTATGACACATAAAATCAGGTAGATCTTTCATTTTATCATCAACATCGGTACCATTAATCCATTCCAAAATTTAAGGGGGTGAGCATGAATGCTACCGAAATCCCAGTTCCACATTTGACCACAGCTCATTCAGGTCCTTTACATCATGTGGAAAAGATTATTCTAAATCAGGTTCCTGCAATAGAGGCTTGGTTCCGATTAAAGTGGAAGGAAACTCCTCCGCCTTTAACTTCGTCGGTGGATTTGCGTCATGCGGGCTTTAAACTGGCTCCAGTTGATACGAATTTATTTCCAGCGGGTTTTAATAATTTGAATCCAGAATTTCTTCCTTTATGTATTCAAGCGGCACAATCAGTATTAGTAGAATATATACCTGATTGTACTAAGATATTAATTCTTCCTGAAAGCCATACCCGTAATAAATTCTATTTACAAAGTCTGAATGTGCTACGCAATATTTTAATTAAAGCTGGATTCGTCGTGCGTATTGGTAGTTTAGATCCAGAGCTTAAAGAACCTGCGGAAGTAGATCTTGAGCACGGCGAGACTTTATTGATAGAACCTCTGCAACGACAGGGAAATCGAGTGGGTCTGGATAATTTTAATCCTTGTTTTCTGATGTTAAATAATGACTTATCTTCAGGTATCCCCGAAATTTTGCAAGGTTTACAACAACGGATTAGACCCACTGCTAAATTGGGTTGGGCAACACGTTTGAAATCAAGCCATTTTCAATTTTTTAACGAGGTAGCCACTGAGTTTGCCGAATTGGCTGGCATCGATTCCTGGTTAATTGATCCTTATTTCAGTGCTTTAGACGGTGTGGATTTTATGGCCCAAGAGGGCGTAGATCAATTAGCCCACGAGGTAGATAAAATATTGTCTTTAGTGAGTGATAAATATGCTACTTATGGTATAACAGACAGGCCATTCGTGGTGGTTAAAGCAGATAATGGTACTTATGGCATGAGCGTGATGATGGTGCATGATGGTGAGGAGTTGCGCCAGTTAAACAGGAAGCAACGCACTAAGATGTCTAGTAGTAAAGGAAGCCGTAAGGTCGATAGGGTGATCATTCAGGAAGGGGTTTATACTTTTGAAACCATGCCTGATGGTGCTGTGGCAGAGCCAGTTGTTTATATGATTGGTCAATTTGTGGTAGGTGGTTTTTATCGTGTTCATCAGGGAAGAGGAGTGGATGAGAATCTCAATGCTCCTGGAATGCATTTTGAGCCCTTGGCTTTTGCTCAAGCCTGCAATATGCCCAGTGATGATTTGGAAGTTGTGGATTGTCCTAATCGTTTTTATGTCTATGGAGTGATTGCACGTCTGGCCGCTTTAGCGGCAGCACGAGAAATTGCGGCAATTGGAGGGGAATAATGAAACTCGCGGTACTTATGGATCCTTTGCATCAATTAAAGCCATACAAGGATAGTACTGTTGCTATGATCAAGAGTGCCAGAGCTTTAGGTTGGTCTTGTGTGTATTTCACGCAGGTGGATTTATTTTGTCGTGAAGGACATGCTTATTCACGGGTTTATGACATTACTATTGGCGATGAGCACAGTATTGATTGGGCAAAAACTAAAGATTTGGGTGAGCAGCCATTAAGTGATTTTGACATCATTCTGATGCGTAAAGATCCTCCTTTTAATATGGAATATATTTATACCACTTATGCATTGGAGTTAGCCGAACGTGATGGTGTCTTAGTAGCTAATAAACCTCAAAGTCTGCGTGACGCCAATGAGAAATTTTTTACTTTGAATTTTCCTCAATGCTGTCCAACCACACTGGTTTCCAGCGATATCGTACGTTTAAAAGAATTTTGGCAAACCCATCAAAATGTCATTTTTAAACCCTTGGAAGGGATGGGCGGAAGCTCCGTATTTCATGTGGATCAGCATGGGCGAAATTTATCAGTAATCCTTGAAGTCCTAACCCAGGGACAAACCATTAATATCATGGCTCAGCATTATATTCCTGAAATATCAACAGCAGGGGATAAACGTATTTTGTTACTAAATGGTGAGCCTGTTCCTTATGCTTTGGCACGTATTCCTGCTAAAGGGGAATTACGGGGTAATTTAGCAGCAGGTGCCACAGGTGAGGTTGTAGCAATTACCGCAAGGGATAAGTGGATTTGTGAACAAATTGCTCCCACGCTGAAAGCAAAAGGTTTGTACTTTGTAGGTATCGATGTGATAGGGGATTATCTAACAGAGATTAATGTAACCAGTCCGACGTGCTTGCGTGAAATTTCAGCTGAAACAGGATTAGATATTGCAGGTGACTACTTGCATTGCCTTGAGCAGATACGTTCGGTGTAGCGTATATTAGCGCAGCGCTGAGGACTTCTGACATTAATTGCTCCCCTGATTAATAAGCAACTCATCGGAGCAAAATTTGTGTCATTCCCGCATAGGCGCACTACTTGTCCGATTAAAGAAAAAGAAGTTGCACGTCCTTGATAAAACGCCAAGAATGGCGTCCTAAACCCCCATTTAGGTCAAGAAAATACATGTTGAATATGATTTGGCATTAGAATATCCCACCAAAATTCAATTGAGCTATCCCAATTTGAATGATTCATCTGTGGGGAAAACATGGCCTATAGAAGAGAATATTGTGTATGTGTTTGATAAAGGTTATTACGATTATGAAATTCAGGTGTTTAAGGGAAAAGTTTATTGGAGATGTAACACCTATAAAAAACGATTAAAATAATACACATTTATGGCGTAAAGAGCGGAGATAAGATGCAATCAATACAGACACCCAATAATGAAACCAATGATGATGTGTTTACACCCACAGATGACGAGTTGCACGCACTGGCTGTCCAATATATTTTTGAATCAAATCAACTTATATTTCAAGGTCTACCTAAAGTAATTACACAAATTATTCAGCAGGAAGCATGGAAAACCAGAAATAATTCTTTTAAAAATTTTGGTGAGTATGTGCTTAATCAATCACCCAATGGTCTTGGCATCACAAACAATGAGATGCTGTGGTTATTGAAATCTGCTATGAATAAAAACACTCAGCACGCAGCTCATTGGGCAGATGTTCTTGGGGAAGTAGATACTAGTGTCAGAATGTATGCTAAGGAAAAAAAAATCCCTATTAAAGATTTGAGTGGAAATTTAACAGACTATGACGATACAAATCCTGAACTGATTCAGGAAAACGTAATTACTTATTTACCGTCGCGATCAAGCTCGAATGATGGGCGACTTCTGAAGCTGAAAAAGAAAGATCCACAAGCCTATGATAATGTAATACAAAATAAAGTGAGACTGAAAGAAGCTTGGCCACAAACGCCTCGAAAAAAATTACAACCTATTGAATCGGTTAAAAATAAATTTTCTAGTCTGTCCAAATCAGATCGTGAAGCATTTTTAGCATGGATTGAACAAGAAAAAGAGAGCTTGTTATAACTTTACCTGGAAATCCAATTATAGCCCCTCACTTTTTGTATGGTAAAACCTGGAAAATTTAAGATAAGATTATGCTTGGGCACTTTAATCTCCATTTTGATGGCAAAATCAATATGACTAATTTGATTAAAGTGCCCCCTTAATCGGGGTAGAACTAAAGAGTTGTCGACCGAGCTGTTTTCTGAATATGGGATTAAAACGCAATTATCTCAATAACAATGATGGATATTACGTATCGTCTACATAACATAGGGAATAAAACCATGCGAAGACATTTTTTTAAGAATACAATATTAATAGCCTTTTTCTCATGTCTTATGCTGTCTGGTGCCCAGGCAGCCAAGCCCTTATGGACATTTTTACCGCAAACACCGACTGACATCACTGTCGTTAAAGGTGGTAGTGCACAACAGATCATTTATACCGTACAAAACCAGTCTTCCAGACCCAAAATTCTGGTAATGAAACCGATTGCAGGAGTGACTCAGAGTACACTTTGCCATCTCCAAGCCAACGGAAACTGTATGCTGACACTCAATATCAATGCTTCAGTCTTGCAAGGAGATGTACTGGGTGGTCCTGTTTTATGCCCGCAAGGCAATGATTTGGAATGTTACCAACCAAGTTCGGCCAACATCCTCCATATTCGTCTGATAGAACCGCCACCTATTCAGAAATTCACCGTAACCCCATTGGCCAGCGCGAACGGTTCGATTACTCCAACAACACCACAGATAGTTAATAAAGCCAGTTCCCTGACCTTTACGGCAAACCCCAATACCGGATTCGGAGTCAATCAGTGGTTACTTGATGGCAATGTGGTACAAAATGGTGGAACCACATACCAATTGAACAATATCCAAGCCAATCATACTGTAGAGGTGACGTTTAGTCAGACAACCTTGTCCCCTCTCACTCAAAACCTGGCGTTGTCAATCAACGATCCTGGGTCTGACCCTGCACTGATAGGTAATCTGCGCCACATCCGCATAGAAAATACGGGTTCGGTACCGGCAAACAACGTAGAGGTAAGCACATCCGGATTACCCACTGGCACCTTGATTACCAGTAATACCTGCACGGGTACACTTAATGCTGGTGATGTTTGCGATATCATCATCACTCCGGGGATTAATGCCAGTTTGGATGCCGGAAACAATGCTTGCACCACTACGCCGGGCACTGAGCCTGTACCAACCAGAGTCACCGTCAGTGCTGATAATGCTCCATCGACGGATATCAATGTCTTGCTCTTGGGATATGGTTGTATTTATCAAGGCGGCTTTTTGTTTTCTGTCGATGACTCTACTCCTAATACAGGCAGTATCGGTGGGAAAGTGGCTGCATTGACGGATGAGTCCGGGGGGGGATTTTATGATTGGTCAACAATATATGATGACACAGCAGCCGACAGTATTACAGATGGATTAAGCAATACCAATGCCTTAGCAACACCTTTGGGTCAATATCCTGCAGCGCAGAGTTGTTTGAACAAAAATGACCAAGGGTTTATTGATTGGTATTTGCCGGCTATTTGTGAACTGGGGCGTTATATGGGTTCAGGAACTGATGCTGGTTGTGGTAACACCAACCCCAATATGTATAGTGGTTTACAGATAAATAATTTAGGTGGTTTTTCTGGTGGCAACTATTGGGGTTCTTCCGAGTTTTCCGGAAGTCCTACAGTCGCCGCCTGGAGCCAAACTTTCATAGATGGCTCCCAGTCGCCTCTTGCTAAGGACAGCATGTTTATTCAGGTTAGGTGCATCCGGGCCTTTATTCCTTAAACCCGTTATCCCTTTTCTTCTGAGGCAGCGAAGCTGCCTCATGACATTATTCTCTTTTAATGAAAAGAGCTTTAACCCAAAAGGCATGTTGTAAAATAATTCCTACCTTCTTAGACATGCTTACTGAATTAAAGGTTTATTTCACCGAGCGAATACAGAACAACGCTCATGAACAACTAGAATGGCTCCCACCTGCTTAGAAAATTGCATCAAATCAACTTCCAAGTGTCCTATTTGGTTGCGTGTTTATATGGATTTTGGCCACTTATGAATAGAAACTCTATCATTCACGTATTACGCTGCGCTAATACGGGCTACATCGGTCTGCAAAAGAATTATTCATCGACATAATCTGTTGGCGCCCCATCACTCTTGGCTCCACCTTTGCCAAGAGCCACTTGATCTGCAGCAGCATCATCTACATAAAGCGATCCATCATCTTGCTCTGCTCCGGAAATGAGATAAGCTCTATGCTGTAAGTAAGCATCTCTCATGAACGAATATTTATCTAAAGCTTCATTCATTATGCGTTCTGAATCAAATAGTTGTGAGCGCAAATCAATGTAATGCAATCCAAATAATCCATATGCCAGGGCATCATTCTGCATGTAGACATACGGACTCCAAAGAACAAATTGGAATAACCATCCTGAGCCATCACGAATGGTACTTGGACCTATTAAAGGAATGACCAGATAGGGTGATTTTTTATCCCCCCATTTAGCGAAAGTTATTCCTAAATCGTTATAATGTGGTGGTAAGCCGAATTTATCAGCAACATCAAATAAACCTGCCATCCCTAAAGAGGAGTTAATGACAAAACGCCAGGAATCTTTAATCGCCCATTTTCCTTGAGCCTGTAGAATATCGTTGGCAATGGTGGGAAGCATATCCAGGTTATTAAAAGCATTCCCTATTCCCTTTCGAACTACGCGAGGGACAGCGGCATGATACAGTTTTGCAGGTGGTCTTAACATGGTGGCATCAACAGCCATGTTGAAATTGTAGACCTTGCGATTAAAGGACTCATAAGGGTCAACAGGATTAGTCCCTTTGTGCGCACAGCCTGTTAACATGAAGGTTCCAACCATACTGGTAAACATTACAATTAAGCGCATTATTTTTCTAATTATTAGATACTTAGGATGATGTTACACCAGTTTATGGTTATTGCAAACTGGTCGTAAGTGACAAACTATAGAATGTTTTTAGTATGACCTCATAATTCATACTGATTTATGAATAGGCAACATCATTGACTGCTGATGGGGCGAGTTCCACAACTTCATTAACAGCCTCTTGAACAGGAAGTGTTTTAAAAAACGCATGCGCTGTATACGCCAAGGTACTCAAGCCCAATAAAGAAGCTCCTCCAGTCACTGTGACAGCACTGGCACTACCAGCAATTAATCCAGTAAAGAATGCTCCTGGACCAGACCAAATACCTAGGGCGAATCCGATCCCAAAACCTATAATCGCTGCAACTACGGTAACTGTTGCAGCAATAGTAAGTGACCAAATGGCATTGATTACCCTATAATATTCTCCTTGGACTAATTCATTACAGTGTACGTGGAATAAATTAATACTGGCTATCATATCCTGATTAGAGACGTCTTGAATATGATCAAGCAAGCTATTCGCTTCTGCTCCAAGATCCTCGATAACGCGACAAGGTAAGTTGCGCGCTTCATTATTTAAATTATCCAATGCATTATATAAAGCTGAGCTTTTAAGGCATCGATTGCGAGCTTGTTGAATCCGATTTAAAGGATTATAAAAACTGAGATAATCTTCTTCATTTGGGCGTAGTTTTTTATTGGCTTCTAAACAAAGCACCCGGTAGAGCTTTTTTGAACCCCGAACTTCGCGTGCGGAAGTAGAAACAGCAGCAGCGAACGTAATTTCTTCTAATTGCTGAAATGCATTATTCAGAGCATTAGGCAAAGCCACATCCCTTTTAGTTCCGACTAAAATTAATTGAGCATGGGGATTTATTTCTCTGAATTTAGTAATCTCGTTCTTTATTTCCTGGAGCTCAATTTCATCAATTTCCTTGGATAAATCGATACAATACAAACCAAAATCAAGGTCAACCGGTACTTCTACAGCCTCATTAAAACGCCCCCCCATGTCACCTATCGTAATGGTGAGATTGTCTGCTTCATTTGGAATAGTTACAATACTATAATAGACTCCTACTGTTGGTTGATAGTGATGTGCCGCTGGGCTAAGATACTCCGGAGAACTGAGTTGTTTAAGAAGTTCTGTTTTACCGCTTTGTTCCCTACCTAATATAAAAACATTTAATCCTATCATAACAACCTCAATACAAATCTCGCGCCATTATACATCGATGTGGCTATTTGAAAATCATGTTTTTGGGTAAGGGATAGAATACAAATGAAATTTTTAATTAATATGAGTTAAGTTTAGTAAACCCGAGTGGCAAATTAATAAAATTACGTAAGGAAAATAGATCGTTAGGTGGTGATTCAGTTGTGCATTTAGCTCTTCGACTCTGGCGAGCTACTTCCGAGGTGGACGACATTTTTTTACAAACCCATCATCCTGCTAACGCTCGAGGTACGACAGGATAAAAATGCTTTCTTAAAATTTTAATAAAAACGTTACTGGCCCATCGTTGCATAAATGAACCTGCATGTTGGCGCCAAAAACCCCACTCTGGGTATTAGGATAAAGTTCCTGTGCCTGATTTATTAAGTTCTCAAACAGCTGACGTCCAAGTTCCGGAGGTGCGGCATTAGAAAAACCTGGACGTAATCCTTTTTGGGTATCCGCCACTAAGGTAAATTGCGGCACTAATAATAAACCACCATTTACCTCTTTTAGACTTAAATTCATCTTGCCAAGACCGTCATCAAAAATACGATAGTTCACGCATTTTGTAAGCATACGATTTAAATGTTCTGGCTTATCTTCAGGTTCAAAGCCACAAAGGATGAGTAATCCTTGATTTATCTTAGCCACTATTTGATTGTTAATCTCAACTTTAGCTTCAGTAACTCGTTGAATAACCGTTAGCATGCATCCAGACCCTGCTTGGAGATTTCTTTACTGGCATATATAAGTGCATCAATAATTCCTGATTCTCGATCAGAGTGACCCGCATCACGGACGATGCGAAGGTTTGAAGCGGGTATTGCTTGATGAAGCTCCCATGCACTGGCTAAAGGAGTAACCAAATCAAAGCGCCCATGAACGATATAAGTAGGAATATGTCTTATCTTATGAACATTGGCCATTACCTGATTTTCTTCAATAAAATAATGATTCGTGATGAAGTAAGATTCAAGGGTTGCGAGTGCCAAGGCAAAATGCGGATCACTAAATTGATCGATGACATAGAGATGCGGTTGCAAACTGCTGCAACGCGCTTGCCAGAGAGCCCAGTTTTTCGCTGCGCTCATTCGTGCCAATTCATTAGATCCCAGGACACAATCAGCATAATATTGAGGAATATTATTCATCATGTTTTCAGGCACCTGATTAATAAATTCTTCCCAGTAATCTGGATAAACCAAACTGGCGCCCTGTTTATAAAACCAGTCAATGTCTTTTTGTCTGCCTAAAAAAATTTGATGCAAAAGCAACGCTTTAATTTGTTGTGGGAATTTTTGCGCGTACAGTAAGGCCAATAATGAGCCCCAACCTCCGCCAGATAAAACGAATTCAGTTAAGCCTAAATAATCTCTAATGGCATCGATGTCATCTAACAAGAGTGAGGTATTGTTTTCAGTAATTTCCAAATGAGGACTAGAACGTCCACAACCTCGTTGATCAAAAAGGATAATTCTATAGCGTTGCGGGTCAAAAAATCGTCTCAGATAACCATCAGATCCTGCTCCTGGTCCTGGGTGGATAACTAGAACAGGTATTCCCTCAGGATTCCCTGTTTCTTCGATATACAGAAGATGAGGGCCGCCTACTTTTAATTCATGTTGTGCAAACGGTTTAATTGCTGGGTAAAGGGAGTGCATATTAGTCCTTTAGGATTATACTTATAATGAATTGTTTTTTAGAATAAAGATATTTTGCGCTCTGAATAGAACGAAAGCAATACCAAGGATGCCTGAATTCAGTAGTTGGATCGTAAGTATTCGTATTAGATTCTATTGTCGCATTTAGATTCATAATCCCTTTGTCTTTATTTGCTAAATTGAAGATAATGCACACTCTATTTTTTGTTGGAACTAATTTATGACCATGGCAGCACTTCTTAACGGACTGAACGAAAGGCAACGTGAGGCAGTTACTTCTCCACTGGGAAATATGCTGGTTTTAGCTGGAGCAGGAAGTGGAAAAACTCGAGTTTTGGTCAGTCGTATTGCTTGGTTAATTGAACAGCAACATCTTTCCCCTCATGCAATCCTGGCTGTAACGTTTACTAACAAGGCAGCCGGGGAAATGCGTTCGCGACTAGGCTCTATGCTTTCGACACCTGTATTAGGATTATGGGTTGGAACGTTCCATGGTTTATGTCATCGCTTATTACGCCGTCATTATAAAGAAGCCAATTTGCCAGAACAATTTCATATTCTTGATTCGGAAGATCAGGCTCGGGTGATTAAACGAGTTATTGCTTCACTCAATCTTGATTCCGATCAATGGCCGGTGAAGCAGGCGCAATCTTTTATTAATGGAAGAAAAGATGAGGGAATACGTCCACAGCATGTCAATGCATTGCATTATGGTCCAGGTAAGACTCTGATTGCTATTTATCAAGCTTACGAGCAAGCCTGTCAAACCGCTGGGGTTATTGACTTTGCGGAGTTGTTGTTGAGAACTCATGAGTTATTACGTGATAATCCTGAGATTCTTGCTCATTATCGTAATCGTTTTCAGGCAATATTAGTGGATGAATTTCAAGATACCAATACCATCCAATATGCCTGGATACGTCTTCTTGCAGGGGAAGAGGCTGCTGTTCTGGCAGTTGGTGATGATGATCAGTCTATTTATGGATGGCGTGGCGCCAAGGTTGAAAATATTCAGCAATTTTCGAAAGATTTTAAAGAAACCCAAATTATCAGGTTGGAACAAAATTATCGGTCAACGGGTACTATTCTGGAAGCTGCTAATAGATTGATTACCAATAATAACTCACGTATGGGTAAAGATTTATGGACTGAGGGAAGTGCTGGCGAGAAGATTGTGGTCTACAGTGCTTTTAATGAATTAGAAGAAGCACGTTTTGTTACTGAACGAATTATGATGGAAATTAATCAGGGAAATAGTGCGGATGAAATTGCTATTTTATATCGTTCCAATGCGCAATCTCGGGTTTTGGAAGAAGCTTTATTACGCGCCGGCATTGCTTATCGAATTTATGGGGGCGTACGTTTCTTTGACAGGGCTGAAGTAAAGGATACATTGGCTTATTTACGCTTATTAGTCAATCCTAATGATGATACAGCTTTTGAGCGGATAGTGAATTTACCCACTCGAGGGATAGGTGAAAAAACATTGGATGACTTGCGCCATTATGCCAAATCCGAACAAAGCTCTATGTGGAATGCAGCGAAAATACTGCTTCAATCCGGTGAAATGGCCCAAAGAGCGGGTACGTCCTTGGCAAAATTTATTGAATTAATTGAAACACTACAACTTCAAACAGCTCATATGGAATTAGACGAGCAATTATCTGAAGTGATTCAGAGAAGTGGTTTATATGCTCATTTCAGTAAAATTAAAGGAGATAAGTCAGAGTCGCGACTGGATAACTTGCAGGAATTAATTAATGCTGCGAAACAGTATCGTTATGAGCAAGATGAGGACGATGAGCTTCCTTTGGTTAATGCATTTTTAGCGCACGCTTCTTTAGAGTCGGGCGAAATGCAAGCAGAGGAACATGAGCGCTATGTTCATTTAATGACTTTGCATGCTGCGAAGGGACTTGAATTTCCCATCGTCTTTTTGGTGGGCATGGAGGAAGGGGTTTTTCCGGGTAAACAATCTATTGAGGAACCCGGGCGTTTGGAGGAAGAGCGTCGTTTGTGTTATGTGGGGATGACCCGCGCTATGCGAAAACTTGTTTTGTCCTATGCTGAAGTAAGACGACAATATGGACGTGAAGAATATCACAGACCTTCCAGATTTTTACGTGAATTGCCCCAAGAATTGATTGATGAAATACGGGTTAAAGCTCGTTTTCAATCCCCTCCCAGTGTACGTTCAAAAATTCCTTCTGCAGCCGATTCTGCAGGTATCCCGTTAGGACAAAATGTAGTTCATGCCAAATTTGGTCAAGGGGTGGTATTAGCGGTTGAGGGAGCAGGTGCACATACCAGGGTACAGGTTAAATTTAGAGAACATGGGGTTAAGTGGTTAGTTCTGGCCTACGCTAATTTAACGGTAGTTGACGAATGTTCTCATTTTTGATCACTATCTATTAGACTTCTACATTAAAATATTGAATTTTTTTCAACTGGATGCTAGGGTGCCGTTTGGTGAAGGAAATTGACTTAAATTTATTAGTTAACTATTAAAAAGGGGAATTGAGTGAAATTTACAAATTTACTAGCGGCAGGAGCACTGGCAACATCTTTAGTATCACCAGCAGTTATGGCGGCGGATGCCCCAACTACCTCCTCTATGTCCGATACTCAAAAGAAAGAAATTGAAAAGCTGGTTCATGATTATTTAGTGAGTAATCCTGAAGTATTGTTAGAGGCATCTCAAGCCTTACAACAAAAGCAACAACAAAACATGCAACAACAGGCTCAATCTGCAATACAGGAAAATGCAGCAGAATTATTTCAAGGTAAATTAACAACTGCAGGAAATCCAAAAGGAAGTGTTACTGTCGTTGAATTTTTTGATTATCAATGCATTCATTGCAAAAAAATGTCTCCAACGATGAGTAATCTGGTTAAAAAAGATAGAGATTTACGGGTCATCTACAAAGAGTTCCCTATTTTTGGAAAGAGTTCTGAGATGGCCTCCAGAGCTGCTTTGGCAGCAGGCATGCAAGGTAAATATCAAGCCATGCACGAAGCTTTATTTAAAATTGAAAAGCGTATGGATGATCAACTCGTCATGAATACCGCCAAATCTTTAGGTTTGGATATGGTCAAGTTGAAGAAAGATATGGAAAGTAAAGAAGTCAGTGATATTTTAGATGCTAATCGTCAGTTGGCTGAGAAATTGCACTTGATGGGGACTCCTGCATTTATAGTAGCTTCTACGCCTGATGGCCAACTTAAAGCAGGTACCGAGCCTTCATTTATTCCTGGTGCTGCGAGTGAAGAGTCATTACAAGAGTTAATTAAAAAAGCAGCTGGAAACTAGATTCCTTAACCTGGTTGCCATGCAACCAGGTTATTTTAAAATGTAGGTTGGTGCTGGATAAAGTGAAGTCCAACACTTACCGGCTTAGGTGTACAGTTTATATTGTTCTGATTCTATGTTTATAATGCCTACCGGTCCTTCCAAATCTTTGGGTTTAGAAGTTGTAATTTCTAATGGATGTTGAACACTAATTTGTTCTACCTCAACCTACGCGATATGCATGTCATCAATGTTAATTTTGAGATTCTCATGATAAAACCAACCACATTTCAGGATATTATTTTAACCCTACAGCAATATTGGGCAGCTCAGGGCTGTGTCATTTTGCAACCTCTCGATATGGAAGTTGGCGCAGGTACTTTTCATCCTGCGACTTTTTTGCGGGCAATAGGTCCAGAACCTTGGTCTGCAGCTTATGTTCAGCCGTCCAGAAGGCCTACGGATGGACGTTATGGGGAAAATCCTAATCGTGTACAACATTATTATCAATTTCAGGTAGTCTTAAAACCTTCTCCCTTGGACATTCAAGAAAAATACCTGGATTCATTACGTGCTTTAGGTGTCGACCCTCTGACTGATGATATTCGTTTTGTTGAGGACAACTGGGAATCACCTACTTTAGGTGCGTGGGGACTGGGTTGGGAAGTATGGCAAAATGGTATGGAAGTATCTCAATTTACCTATTTTCAACAAGTAGGTGGTTTAATTTGTAAACCCGTTACCGGTGAATTAACTTATGGCCTGGAGCGCATTTCCATGTTTGTTTTGGGGGTAGACAATTTATTTGATTTACCTTGGTGTAAAACTCCTGATGGCATAGTGACATATGGTGATGTATTCCATCAAAATGAAGTAGAGATGTCGGCTTATAATTTTGAACATGCGAATGTTGACGAATTATTTAAGCAATTTGATTATTATGAGAATGAAGCGCAAAAATTAATCGCTTTGCAGTTGCCACTTCCTGCCTATGAAATGGTGATGAAAGCATCTCATTCATTTAATTTACTTGATGCTCGTAAAGCGATATCGGTTACCGAGCGACAACGTTTTATTTTACGTGTAAGGCAACTGTCAAGAGCAGTGGCACAAGCTTATTATCAGGCGCGTGAGGCTTTAGGCTTCCCTATGCAAAAGGGTGTGTAATGGTTAATGATTTTATATTTGAGTTAGGTTGTGAAGAATTGCCTTCAGGTGCCGTTTGGCCGTTGGCTAATGAGTTTGCCAATCAATTATTAGCGGCTTTAGATAAGGCACAATTGCACTATGGTGAGGTAAAACGCTTTGCTACTCCCCGACGCCTGGCTATTGTGATTCGAGATTTGCAAACAGAGCAGGAAAGTCAAACGGTGACTCGACGGGGGCCTGCAGCTGTTGCTGCTTATGATCAGGAGGGGAAACCTACACCTGCTCTGTTGGGTTTTGCCAAATCGTGTGGTGTGGAAATTGAACAGTTAATAAAGATCCAAACAGACAAGGGCGACTGGATGGTTTGCGAAACTAAAAACTCAGGAAGCCAGACAAAAAAATTACTTCCTGGGCTGGTGAGCCAGTGCATCACTTCTTTGCCTATTGCTAAACCCATGCGTTGGGGAAATGGTGAGGAAGAATTTGCCAGACCAGTGCATTGGGCAGTAATGATTTATGGTGATGAATTACTGGATCATACCATTCTAGGCGTTAAAACCGGTCGTCAAAGCAGAGGGCATCGCTTCCATCATCCCCAGGTAATTTTTATTGAATCCGCCCAAAGCTATGAGTCTCAAATGCGGGACGCTTTCGTGATTGCCGATTTTGCAGTCCGACGCCAAATGATTAAAGATCAAGTACAACAATTAGCTGTGCCTTATAATGCAACGGTCATTATGCCAGAAGAGTTAGTCGATGAGGTCACTTCAATCGTCGAATGGCCTCAGGCTTTGATTGCCAATTTTGAAGAAGAGTTCCTTGAAGTCCCAGCCGAGGCTTTGATTGCTTCCATGCAATCCCATCAAAAAACATTTGCCTTAAAAAATCAACAGGGTGAGTTGTTGCCTCATTTTATTACAGTCGCTAATATAGTAAGTATTAATCCTCAGCAGGTGATCCAAGGTAATGAGAAAGTAATGCGGGCACGCTTGAGTGATGCTGCATTTTTTTTCAGACAAGATAAAAAGCAGCCCTTAAGTCAACATATTCCAGCAACGGAGCAGGTCGTATTTCAGGCACGTCTTGGAAGTTTGCAGGATAAAGCCAGACGAGTGAAAGGATTAATGACTCACTTAAGCCAATCACTGGATATTTCCCAGCAACAGGCTGAGCGAGCTGCTTTATTAAGTAAATGTGATTTACTAACCGGTATGGTTGGCGAGTTTCCAGAGTTACAGGGTTTGATGGGGTATTATTATGCTCTTAATGATGGGGAAGACAAGAATGTGGCTCAAGCATTAAATGAGCAATACATGCCTCGTTTTGCCGCGGATAATTTACCAGAATCAACATTAGGTACTGCTCTTTCATTGGCTGATCGATTGGATACTTTAGTAGGTATATTTGCAATAGGTCAAAAACCTTCCGGGGTAAAGGATCCATTTAAACTTCGTCGCCATGCTTTGGCCGTTGTGCGGTTATTAATTGCAACTCCTGCCGCATTAAATATAGCTACATTAATAGATGAGGCCATAAAGAATTATGGCGATACCTTGCCTGCAGATAAAACATTAATTCTTGATTTAAAACCATTTATTCTGGAGCGATTGCAATCGTATTACCAAAGCCTGGGTATTAGCGTCGATTTAATCCATGCAGTAAGAGCTCGTCAAGATGAGTGGCTCTATGATTTAGACAAACGATTAAATGCCTTAAAATCCTTTGTGACTATGCCAGAAGCCGCTTCCCTTTCGGCTGCGTGTAAACGTGTTAATAATTTATTAAGTCAAGCAAAAATAAATTTCACTATTGATATTAATGAACAATTAATTGAAGAAGGGGTAGAGCAAAGTCTTTACGATCATCTTAATCAAGTTGCACATTCCATAGAGGCTTTATATGTCGCCGAAGATTACGGCTCCGTGTTGAAACAACTGGCGAGTCTCAGGGAACCAGTAGATGCTTTTTTTGATCAGGTGATGGTGATGGTTGAGGACGAACAAGTGAAAAAAAATCGTTTAGCCATCCTTGCCAAGCTCCAAAAATTATTACAAGGGGTTGCGGATATCTCTATGTTACAGCTGATATGACTCGTTTAATTCTTTTAGATAGAGATGGAGTAGTTAATCAGGACTCTCTTCATTACATTAAAAATGTGGATGAGTTTATTTTAATTCCTGAATCTGTAGAAGCTATTGTTCGATTAAAGAAGGCAGGATATAAAATCGGTATTGCAACGAATCAATCAGGAGTCTCAAGAGGTCTTTATACTGAAACAGAGCTCAACGCAATACACGAGAAAATGATCCAGTCAGTGCAAAAAGCAGGTGGTCAAATTGATGCTATAGAATATTGCATTCATTTGCCTGAAGAAGGATGTCTGTGTAGAAAACCTCAGCCTGGAATGTTATATGCTTTGGCGAAACGGTTTGATTGTTCGTTAAAGCATGTTCCTTTTGTTGGTGATAGAGTTTCCGATATTCAAACAGCTCTTGCCGTTGGGGCGGATCCCGTTATGGTGTTATCGACCATGACTGATCTTGTCAGTTTAAAAGCATATCCCGAAGTTCCGGTGTTTCATTCTCTCGCGGAGTATGTGGATCAGCTCTTGTTGCGATCATGAGTTTTATTACTTCCGTAGGTTATGAAAATGAGACCTTACAGGCTGATGCACGTATACTTGCAGAACAATTAAATTATCTTTTGGATAAGGATGCCAATCCTTGTTTATTTGTCACTGCTGAAAGACTTGCTTTAAAAATACCAGGTTTCTCCCTGCTCTTTGCAGATTTTACCCTGGCATCGTGGAGTCAAAGACGATCCGAAGGA
The DNA here is from genome assembly GCA_964428035.1 of uncultured Legionella sp. Taxonomy (GTDB): domain Bacteria; phylum Pseudomonadota; class Gammaproteobacteria; order Legionellales; family Legionellaceae; genus Legionella. The sequence continues at coordinate 103,794 of CAYRWO010000005.1, read as the reverse complement.
AAAAAGCAAGGTTTAGTGCGTGCTTGTAAGCCAGCTAAAGGACTTAAAATAATTGATGCGACAGCGGGTTGGGGAAGAGATGCGGCGATTTTAGCAAGTTTAGGTGCTGAAGTGACCATGCTTGAGCGACATCCTGTCATGGCTGCTTTGCTTGCTGATGCCTTGGAACATAGAGCCCCCTTGGATAAACAACAAATGCAATTGTCTTTAAAAGAAACAGATGCCTATTCTTACTTAGACCATTTAGCCAAGAAAGATTATCCTGATGTAATTTATATCGATCCCATGCATCCTGAGCGCAATAAATCAGCTTTAGTAAAAAAAGATCTGCAGGCATTACAGCAAATGATTGGTGCCGATCAGGATGCGCTGGAGTTGATAAAGCTGGCTACTACTCGTGTCAAGCAAAGGGTGGTAGTCAAGTGGCCGCAAAAGACTAAATCCTTATTGACGACCAACTCTTGCATTGAGGGTAAAACAGTCCGCTTTGATATTTATTCCCCCCAAATTTAGCTAACTCTCAATTGGAGACGGTATCTCGAAAGTAAACGCTCGCGACGTCAACTTAAAGGATATAGGATGTAGCCTGATGAAGGCCCAGCCGTAACCTGGGATCGAAACTGATTCCAGCCCTGATCCCAGATTACGCTTTGCTCCATCCAAGTTACAATTTCTTTTAAGTTGACATCATTGAGCATTCACGGGATATGTTATTTTTAAAATTAAATAAAAACTGTCGTCATTGCGAACGAACAAAGCAATCCAGTGCAGAATTCTAACGAAGCATCGTTTTGGGTTGGTTCGCAAAAACTCGTAATGAACGAATTTACATACTCGTGAATCGCTTACATGAGATCTCATGAAACTGGCATAGTGCCTGCAATTGGAGATCCTTCACTAAGCTCAGAATACGAATTTCAAGGTTTCCGAGACGTTACATTAAGTGCGAAGTTCTTGAATTAATTAACCAAACTCTTCAAGCTCTTCTCTTAAGCGTTTCTCTTCAAATAAATCCTCAATTTTTCTTCTTCTTTCTAACTTGGTAGAAGGACTTGATTCTGGGACGACAGTTTCCTTGTCACTAAAATCTTCAACTTCATTTTCACATTCATCAAAACGACGAGCACTCATAGCCATCTCCTTAGCCAAAAAAAACAAACTCCATTTATGTTAAAAGAATTTACATTTGGTTTTTTTTGTCATTGCGCTTTAAAATATTTATGCAAATCAATAGCATACGTTTCATATTGTAGGGTTTTAAATAGTGGATTTCTTCTTTAAAATACCAGAATTTAAGGTTTAGGAATAGTGGAATTTTTTGAGCAGTAAGAACTTATAGCAATAAGGTTAATTTGGTAGTAAAGACTGCCCAATTAACCTTAGTCTTCTTATTGCATTGTTAGTGTTGTTGGCTCTGGTCCTTCTAAATCGTGCGTTTCCTCTTCTGCAGGTTCTTCAGCTGGTCTGTTTTTCGCTCTTAAATCATTCATTTCTTGTCTGATTGGAGCGAGATCAACAGCCCCCTTGGGTATTTCTGATAGCTCTTTTAGTTCTTCAGCTATAGTCTTTGCTTTTTCGTTAATTTTTTTCAACTCGTTAGTGCCAAATAACTCATCTGCCCTCATCTCTTTACCATTGACCATAATCACTATTTTATCTGGATTATTTTTTTCATCTTTTGGTATTGCTTGTGCTGGAAAACCACTATTAATAGCTGCCATGTATGCTTGTCTTGCTCTTTCCAAAGCTACTTCTTGAGGTTGAAAATCCATTTCCATTTTGATTTTTTCAAAGCCTGAAGCTCGAACTGCCTGTGCCATCAGGGTAAAATCTGTTAGAACATTTTGGCGAGGATCTTGGTAGTAACGAGGATTGAAAAGAGTTGCACCAAAAAACTTCTCAGAACCCATATCCATTGAAAAGCTGCCAGGCTTGCCTGGAACTGGCTTGATATCATATTTTCCAGAAATAGTCTTTATTATCCCTAAGTCAGCAATAGTAACCCCGGAAAGAGTCATTCCATTCTCATTGGCTCCGAGTACTACACCAACAGCATGCCCCGGTGGAGGGAGTCCTTTTGCGAGTGCATCCTGTTCTGCTTTTTTTCGGTTCTGCTCAGCAAGCCTTTCAATTTCTTTGCGCATTGGCGCATTATTTTTATGCAAATTAGCAATAAATAATAGTTCGCTCTGTTCTGCGGCTGCTGCTTTATGAAGGGTGGTTTGAGACGCAGTAGTTGATTTTTCAAATGCATCCAGTTGTTTTTTCTGGTTGGCTTCCAAGTCGGCTATCATGTTTGTTTTGACCACATCAATATCCGCGTCACTATTGAGATTTAATGCCTGGCTTAGATTCGTTCTAAACTCGGGATCCTGAAATTGAGCCTCCAGTCGATTTTTCTCAGCCTGTTGTTGTACTTTGATTGCTGTTATTGCATTGCCTTTTAATTCAGCCATTAAGTCTATTAGCGCGTTTACTTTGAATTTGCCAGGTACTTGATCTGCTAACTGTCTAAACGTAGCTACTGATTCCTTGTAATCTTTTTGTGCTTTTTTAAATTCTCGGTCAGCTGTTAATGCGGTATCTATGGCCTCTCTGACTTTTTGGGCAGCGTCCTTTTTATCTGTTTCGTCATCCTTAAAAGCAGCACCAGTAAGTTGGGCGTGAAGAGGGACATCTCCAGGACCTTTAGTCTCTTTAAAAAGATGAACGTCTCTCAGGCTTCCTTTAGCCAGCGCATCAAACGCCTCAGCACTAAAGGTAGTGTCTTTTCCTATGCCCAAAGCGTCTCTATATTGTGCTTGTAGTTTTTTTTGTTCTGCTGGGGAATGTATTGCCAAGCGGCTATTTGACTTCAAATGTGGGCCGAACAGAGGTAAACCATTGTAGAAAGCCATAATACTTACCTATAGAATTACTTTAATAAAGTATAACATCTTTTTCTTAAGTGAAAATTAAATTATAAAACCTGGTTTATAAAAATAAATCACGTTTTACTCAATTGAATACGGCAGTCAGCGGCTCTCAATTTATAAATCAATTTTCAGAATTATGAATAGGTTATTGCCCAACTCGATGCGTTGGGCAATGACTTTTACCAGGCAGGGATTGCTGCATCACCAAAGAGAGTTTTTGCTTTTTCTTTAACCTCTTCTGAATTAAGGGCCTTAACAAATAATTCCAGCTGAGGCCTTTTTTCAGTATCACGTCGAATCACTATAATATTGGCGTAGGGCGAATCTTTATTTTCAGTGAATAAAGCATCACGTGTAGGGATTAATCCCGCAGGTAATGCAAAGGTGGTGTTGATTACTGCTGCGGCAACATCGGGCAGCACTCTGGGTAATTGCGCTGCATCCATTTCTTTAAATTGGAGTTTCTTGGGATTAGACTCTATTTCAGGAATACCACTATTGGTAGTATTTTTTAAAGTGATTAAATGAGATTCTTCTAATAATAAAAAGGCGCGCATTTCATTAGAAGGATCATTGGGAACAGCTATAATTGCGCCTTCCGGCAGATCATTAATTGATTTAAATTTTTTGGAATAAATCCCCATCGGATAAACAAAAGTTCTTCCTATTGCCTGTAAATTATACCCATGAGAAAGAATCGCGGCTTTTAAATAGGGTAAATGTTGGTACACATTAACGTCCAGGCTTCCATCTTGTAAGGCTTCATTAGGTAAATTGTAATCATTAAATTCTACAATTTTAATGGTTAATCCATATTTTGCCTCGGCGACCTGTTTTGCTGCTTCTATCAGTGCCGTTTCCGGTCCAGCAATAGTTCCTACGACTAAAGTATTGGGTGATGGTTTATTATTACAGGCGACCAGACTTATTATTAAAAGGATATAACTTAATACTCGCATCTTTTAGACTCCAAAATTAGTGATGTACAAACCGTTTTGCTAAATAATCTCCTAACATTTGCATTAGTTGAACCATTAGAATCAAAACAATAACTGTTGATATCATGACTCCTGCATCAAAACGTTGATAACCGTAATTAATTGCTAAGGTGCCCAAGCCGCCAGCTCCAACAGTCCCTGCCATTGCTGAGTAATTAACTAAAGTAATAGCCGTTACAGTGATTGCATGAATTAAGCCAGGTTTTGCTTCAGGAAGCAAAATATGAAGAATAATTTGGCGAGTACTTGCACCCATAGCGTAGCCGGTTTCTATTAGACCCGTGGATAAACTTTGAAAGACATTATCTACCAGTCGAGCAAAAAATGGGGTGGCACCAATACTTAAAGGCACAATAGCGGCATTCATTCCTATAGAAGTACCTACCAAAAGTCGAGTGAAGGGGATGATGGCAACCAATAAAATAATAAAGGGGATCGAGCGAAATATATTAATCAGAGCTGACAACATTTTATGTAGTTTTGGATTGGGTTTAATATATTTGGACGAATAGAGTAGTGTGCCTAAAGGCAATCCAAGCAAAATGGCAAACAGGGTACTCAGGACTACCATATAAAGGGTTTCACCTGTTGCATTGAGTAAATTATATACCATCGGGTAGGACATAGCCTAAAATCTCCACAGTTAATTCAGCACGTTTACAACGTTCGAGGAACTCATCGAGTAATAATTGATGTGCTGTCAATTCAATAACTAAAACTCCGCATGTAACTCCATCAAAGCGATCAATATTAGCCAATAGTATGTTGATATCTATGCTTAATTCACGACTGGTTTGGCTAATAAAGGGGGCAGTTGCTTCTCCCCCCTGAAAAAATAAACGAATCAATGGTTTTATAGTGACATAGCTTGCAAGTTTGCTGGTGAGACAAGCCGGTAGTTCAGGACTCAGTTGAGCATAGAGCATATTTCTTGCCAGACTTTCTGGGTTATTAAATACGTTCGATAAAGCTGTTGTTTCAACTATTGCTCCATTAACCATTACAGAAAGTCTTTGACAAATCCGCTTAACGACATCCATTTCATGGGTAATAAGGACTATGGTAATTCCATACAAGGCATTAATTTTCTTAAGTAAGGCCAGGATAGCATCTGTTGTTTCCGGATCAAGTGCCGAGGTTGCTTCATCACAAAGCAAAATTTTAGGGGAACAACTGAGGGCACGAGCAATTGCTACCCGTTGTTTTTGACCCCCACTGAGTTGTGCCGGATAAGCATCCTTTTTATCGTTTAATTCAACAATGGGGAGTAGCTCTTCAATTTTTTGTTTAATTGATTCTTCATCTATCCCCTGAATTCGCATGGGAAGGGCGATGTTGTCATAGACATTTTTTGAGTTTAATAGATTAAAATGCTGGAAAATCATGGATATTTTATGGCGAGCCAAAGCTAAATCTCTTCTTGATAGACTCATTAGATATTGACCATCAATGATGACTTCGCCTTCATCAGGCCGCTCTAATAAATTAATACATCTTAATAAAGTTGATTTTCCCGCACCACTTTTACCGATAATACCAAAAATCTCACCTTCTTGAATAAATAAATTAACATCGTGTACCGCTGGTTTTCCTGAGAAGGATTTAGTTAATCCAGTTAATTCTATCATTGTTCTAACCTGGGATTGTAGCTGGCGGAAGGCTTGGAGGGGGAGTATCAATGCCCGCTTTAGCCGTATTTTCAAAAAAGATAACTCTTTTGAGCGTCCGCAAGCTGAGTTTTCAAATCGACGCTGAGTGACAGTATACACAAAGTGTTTTTGTAAACAAAGAGGGAATTCATTGTTTTATCTTTATTGTTATTGTCTGAACAAGAAGATTGACAATGTATATCCTAATTGGCACCCTTTATCTGAATTTATTCAAGGAGTGCAGATTGATGAGAAAAATCGTTTTAGCTGTTTTAGCACTATTTTCGTTCGCTGCTCAAGCAGATGAGTTATCAACTTTTAATGATATCGCCACAGTAATCTCAAAAGGTAAGCCTGTTACCTTTGTTATTAGTTTTAAAAAATGCAGCTCTCAAATGCCACTGCCCCCCATCGTTGCTTCAATAACTCCTAATGCAATAATGATTGTAGATAATAAGCGAATCACTGCATCAGACAGGCATTTTACTCTGGATGATCCCGTTGCTCGTGATATGCCTGTCTTTGATTACAGTAAATTTAATATTGATTCTGATGGGGCGTCAATTAAAATGACAATGATTAATGCCTCCAATTATGAGATATTAGGAAGTCATTTAATTAGTTGTGGATTAGGGGAAGGATTTAAAGTATTTGGATGAGAATTTATTTCCATCCAGGCTAAGTGATTAGGTGCATTGGAAAATAAAATATAAGGAATATAAATGTTAAATTTAAATAAAATAGCCCTGGTTGTTCTTACATCTACTAGTAGTGCGATATTTGCAGGAACCATGGGGCCAGTTTGTAACCCTGGCAAAGTTTCTGTACCCTGTGAGCGCTCTGCCTGGGAAATTGGTGGACATGCTTTATATTTGAAACCTTCGTACAGTAATTCGTTGGGTTATGTAGGGACTCAAAGTAGTGAGGTTATTCCAGTAGTTAGTTACGTTAAAAATGCACCTGAATGGCACTGGGGGTTTGAGGTGGAAGGAGCATATTATTTTAATACTGGAAATGATCTCAATCTTAACTGGTATCATCTGGGAGATAACACTACAGTAGTCGATGCCGATGCTATCTTTGGTTTTGGACAGCGAAGCATGGATCCAGACACGGCCACTATAGTTCCTAATTGGGACGCCGTTAATTTGGAGTTTGGTCAGCAGATTGATTTTGGTCCCTTTAAAAACCTTCGTCTTCATGGGGGAGCGCAATATGCGCGCATGAAAACTAATAAAATTCATACGGTAAGAGATCCCGATGGAGTGCAAGGCGATATTAATAATGAAGTGCTTCAATATACTGGATTTGGCCCGCGGATTGGTGCGGATATGTCTTATGGCTTTGTGAATGGTTTTGGTATATACACCAATGTGGCAGCCGCAGTTTTAGGTGGCTCAAGCAAATTTAATAGTACTAGGGCCAATATCTTTTTCCCCGATGCTATTATTATAAGTGCGAGCAGTAATACTGTTGTGCCAGAAATTGAAGCAAAACTTGGAGTGAACTACATCCACCCATTGGCACAGGGGCTATTGACGCTTGATGTGGGGTATATGTGGTTAAATTACTTTCAAGCGCTGCCCTTGATGGAAACCACTGCCACCAATATTGCTAGTGATTCCAGTTTTAGTTTGCAAGGACCTTATGCTGGTTTGAAATGGGTAGGAACGCTTGCATAATAAGCTTTTGTTAAAAAAATTATCTTGCTAACATTTGAAGCAGATGGTCGCCTGGGTAGGACCATCTGTTGATTCTTCTTGCAGTCGATCGGAATATATTCGCTAAAACAACCTCGTTATTGATGTTTTTGTTAACTCCTCAATTCCTCTCGATTTTTGAAATATTCCAAGGCCTGAGGGTTTGCCAGAGACTGTAAATTATTAACCTGTTGGTTATGAACCACTTGTCTCACGGCTATTTCAACTATTTTTCCGCTAATGGTATGCGGTATATCTGCAACTTGCAGAATTTTTGCTGGGACATGTCTTGGGGACGCATTTTGTTTAATGGTTTGCTTAATGGTATTAATTAGTTCTTCATCAAGCGTCACTCCTTCACGTAATTTGACAAATAGAACAACGCGCACATCATCCTGCCAATCTTGTCCGATAACGATGCTATCAAGGACTGAATCTATCTTTTCTACCTGTCTGTAGATCTCAGCAGTACCGATGCGTACTCCCCCTGGATTTAATACGGCATCGGAGCGTCCGTAAATTATTAAGCCATGATGGGCAGTGAGTTCAGCAAAATCACCGTGTGCCCAGACCCCTGGGAAACGTTCAAAATAGGCACGTGTATAGGCTACTTTATCTTTATCATTCCAGAAGCCTATAGGCATCGAAGGGAATGGTCTGGTACAAACGAGTTCCCCTCGTATCTGATGAACTGGTTGTCCGTCTTCATTAAATACTTCGACATCCATCCCTAAACCAATACATTGTAATTCACCTCTGTATACAGGAAGAATAGGATTGCCTAATGCAAAACAGGAAATGATATCGGTACCTCCAGATATAGAACTTAGTTGTATATCTGACTTTATTTGCTCATAGACAAAATCATAGTTTTTGGGGAGCAGGGGAGAGCCAGTCGACAGGATACAGCGCAGATGAGCTAATTTAAATTCTGATTTGGGTTTAACGCCCGCTTTTTCAATAGCAGATATAAATTTAGCACTGGTTCCAAAAACCGTTACTTTTTCTTCCTCTATTAATCGGAATAAACGATTATTTTCAGGATAAGTAGGAGAGCCTTCATATAAAGTTAGAGTGGCACCTAACGCTAAGGCAGAGACAGTCCAATTCCACATCATCCAGCCGCAGGTAGTATAAAAGCATAAATTATCCTGGTCTGTTAAATCAGTATGTAAACCTAACTCTTTAATGTGTTGAATTAATGTTCCTCCGGCACCATGAATGATGCATTTTGGTTTTCCAGTAGTGCCTGAGGAAAACATAATATAAAGAGGATGATCAAAAGGCAGAGAAACAAATTCACAATGGTTAGATGGTTTAATGAAATCTTTCCAATGTAAGGATTTGGGTATAGTGGAGGGACTGATTTCTTCATTAATATTAGGACAAATAACAATTTGTACTAATGAAGGAATTTCAGCATGGAGTTGCTTGATTTTATTCGCGCCACTATGCTTTTTACCTTGGTATTGATGGCCATCACAAATAAAAAGAACCTTTGGATCAATTTGTCCAAGACGATCTAAAGCTGCTTGAGCACCAAAATCAGGAGAGCACGAGGACCAAATTGCTCCTAAAGATGCAGTGGCCAGCATTGCAATAATGGTAAAGGGTGTGTTGGGCATCAATGCTGCAACCCGGTCACCTGTTGTTACGCCGATTGCTTTTAGCCCCGCTGCACATTGGGCCACTTCAAGATACAATTGTTCATAACTGATGATGTGCTTATGATCATCTTCATTTAAACTGATTAAAGCAGGGTGATTATCTCTACGAGCTAATAGTTTTTGAGCAAAGTTAAATCGAGCTCCTGAAAACCAGCGTGCGTCCAGCATTTCTTTATAATAATTAAGAACCTGATGAGGGGGCGTATCAAAACTTACACTAAAAAAATCACAGAGTGTTTTCCAGAATGAGTCGGGGTGTTTAACAGACCAAATATGGAGATCTTGATAGTTCTCAAAAATTTGACCATTTTTTTCGGTGGCATAGACCATAAATTGCCACATTCTGGTTTTTTCGGGATGTTTAGGTGTCCATACGATATCGTTCATTAATTGTTCTCTCTTGCGATTTACTTCCCTTAGCTTGGTTTAAAACGGGAAGATGGTGTGATTAATACTTAATTACATGGATTTGCCAACATTGCATTTGCAACTTTGGATTGATTTTTGCGTTTCAATATCTTACAAATCATATCTCCGGCGGCCACCATTTTAAATATATCAACATCGGTGTTTATTCCTAAACCATGCATCAAATAAAGTACATCTTCAGTGGCTACATTACCACTGGCCCCTTGAGCATAAGGGCACCCTCCAAGACCTGCGACTGAACTGTCAAAGCGGTGTACACCATAATGTAACGAAGCATATATATTAGCTATTGCCTGGCCATAGGTATCATGGAAATGCATCGCTAATTGAGCATGTGGTACTATCTTCAAAACTTTCTCAAGTACTCTTTGGGTTTGTTTGGGAGTACCTACACCTATCGTATCCCCTAAAGAAATTTCATTGACCCCAAGATCAACAAGTCTTTGGGTGACATCGGCAACTTTTTGCGGATCTATTTCTCCTTGGTAAGGACAACCCAGAACACAGGAAATATATCCTCGGACCTTAACATTATGGGCTTGGGCCAGATCAAGAACAGGTTGAAAACGAGCAATGCTTTCTTCAATAGAACAATTTATATTACGTTGATTAAATAACTCGCTGGCTGCAGTAAATACTGCGATTTCTTTAACTCCTGCTTCGAGTGCTTTATTCATACCCCGTTCATTAGGAACCAGAGCTGAGTAATGAATATCGGGTATTTTGTCTATAGCGGGAAAAACGACGTCATTATCTGCTAATTGGGGAATGGATTTTGCAGAAACAAAACTGGTGACTTCAATGTGTTTTAAACCCGTTTGGCTTAGCAGGTTGATAAACTCAATTTTTTGATCACTCGATACAAAAGAGGATTCATTTTGCAGACCATCACGAGGGCCTACTTCTATTATTGTCACGTGTTGAGGATAGTCCATAATTATCTCTTGATTGTCCTACATTTCTAGGAGTCGGATTCACTTAGTGACAATAACTCCGCTCCCTCGCTGACTTGAGCACCTACAGCATAAAATATATCCAATAATACTCCATCAGTGGGGGCATGAATGGTGTGTTCCATTTTCATTGCTTCCAGAATAATTAAACGCTCCCCAGCTTTAACCTGTTCGCCAATTTTTTTAAGGATAGCCACTACTGTGGCTGGCATTGGCGCGGTGAGTTGCCCTTGATGTAAGGTTGCCTGGGAGTCTAACTTATTCCAATGAAAGCGCTCTACAGTTATTTGACCTTGCTCAGTGTACAAGGTCAAGGATTGGTTTGTATTTTCTGTCAGGGCTTTGTACCTTTGTTTTTCTATTTCAATTCTTAACGTGTCATCTGAGAGATTGACACGGATATGGTGCTCTTTATTTTTTAATTTGACGCTAAATTGGTTTTTGTTTATGGGGGTAATAACTGCTTCAATTAATTCCCCGTTATCTTGATAACGCCATGTCCAATGCCCTAGTACATGCAATTGCCAGGAGAAAGTAGCTTGTAGTAAGGGATCTTGAATACTATTGACTGTTCGCAGATAATCAAAACCTACAGTCATCAATAAGGCCACTTCTTTATCGGGTGTTACTAACTCAATTGTTTCTTTGCTCAAAAAATCAGTACTCAGTTGAGCATGTGAAAATTTGGGGTGTTGGCAAATGGCTTTTAAAAAAGGGATGTTAGTTTTTAACCCACCAATATAATAATGATTCAGAGCCTGCTCCAAGCGTTGTAACGCTTCTTCTCTATTGTTTCCCCAGGCAATAAGTTTAGCAATCATGGGATCGTAATACTTGGTTATTTGTGATGAAAGGACAACGCCTGTATCAATGCGGATGCCTTCTAGGGAGGGTTCTTTTAAATAGTGAAGCTGGCCAATTGAAGGAATAAATCCATTGAACGGATCTTCAGCATAAATACGACATTCTATCGCATGGCCCTTGGCTTGAATCTGATCTTGGAACAACGGAAGTGGTTCATTGGCCGCAATTTTTAATTGCCAGGAGACCAGATCAAGACCGGTTATCATTTCAGTTACGGGATGCTCTACCTGCAGTCTTGTATTCATTTCCATGAAATAGAAATGCTCATTGCCCTCTACGAGGAACTCTACGGTACCCGCGCCTCTATAATTAATGGAGCGTGCTACTTTACAGGCTGCATCCGCTAAATTTTGACGCATCAACGAAGATAAATCAGGTGCTGGAGCTTCTTCAATAATTTTTTGATGTCTGCGTTGGATCGAGCAGTCTCTTTCAAAGAGATGAACGACGTTTCCAAAATTATCCGCCATAATTTGCAATTCGACATGACGTGGATTAAGAACCAGTTTTTCGATAATCATCGTGTCATCAGCGAAACTGGCCATAGACTCTCTTTTAGCTCCGGCGAGGGACTCGCTAAACTCGGCTTCATTATGAACCGCACGCATCCCTTTACCCCCCCCGCCATTTGCTGCTTTAATTAAAACAGGGAACCCAATTTTTTTTGCTGCAGCCAGTAGTTTATCTTCTGCCTGTTCGTTGCCATGATACCCGGGAGTTAAGGGAACATTAGTTTGTTCAAGAAGTTGTTTGGATACTTGTTTTGAGGCCATTGCCTCCATAGCTTCAATGGAGGGACCAATAAAAACAATACCCGCTTGCTCACAGGCCTTTGCAAATTTAGGATTTTCAGATAAGAATCCATAGCCGGGATGGATGGCTTGAGCGCCACTTTCCTGCGCTACCTTGATAATTTGCTCTATATTCAAGTAACTGTCTTTGGCTGGTGCTTCCCCAACAAAATAAGCACTATCGGCAAGTTGCACATGGAGACTTTCTTGATCTACCGAAGAGTAAATAGCGACAGCGTGTATGCCCATGGAACGGGTCGTTTTGATGATTCTACAGGCTATTTCACCCCGGTTAGCAATAAGAATTTTATTAAACATGCAAGGCCTCTAGTTCCAGTTGGGTGTTTCTTTATTTAAGAATGCTTTCAGGCCTTGTTGCCCTTCAGCGGAAACTCTTTTACGAGCGATTAGGGACGCGGTATAACGTACTAACTCTTCGTTTATCTGTTTATCGGCTACATCATGAACCAATTGTTTCGCGATTTTAACTGCTTCAGGTGCATTGTGGCTTATTTGTTTTGCATATTTGAGAGTAAATTCTAATAGTTCTTCTTCTTCAACACAGTGTTGTACTAAATTTAAATCCATAGCACGTTTTACGTCAAAAATTTCAGCACTCATGAACAGCATTTTGGCCGACCGCTCTCCAATAGCTTTAACAACATAAGGGCTAATGACTGCAGGAACAAGGCCCAATTTTACCTCTGAAAAACAAAAACGGGCTGAGGGAGCCGCTATGGCAATATCACAAGCCGCAACCAAACCTGCTCCTCCGCCAAAGGCAGCTCCCTGGATCATCGCGATAGTAGGTTTAGGACTCTGATTTAAAGAGTACATTAAATTTCCAAGTACCATACTATCTTCTAAGTTTTCTTCCTCAGTAAACTGAACCATGTTTTGCATCCAGGTCAAATCTGCACCAGCAGAAAAATGCTTCCCATTAGCTTTGAGGACTATGACTCGAACTTCAGGATTACTAATGGCTGCATCCAGTTGTTCTTGCATTTCAGCTAAAAGATGATTATTAAAAGCATTATGTTTACTGATCCGATTTACGGTTAGTAAACACACTCTTTCCTGGACTTCGCTTAATAAATCACTCATGTGTTTATTATCCTTACATACGAAACACGCCAAAGCGTGTGGATTCAATCGGTGCATTTAACGCAGCAGATAAACTAAGTCCTAATATTCTGCGTGTATCTTGAGGCGCTATAACGCCATCATCCCAAAGTCTTGCACTGGCATAGTAAGGATTGCCTTGAGCTTCATATTGAGAACGCATTGCGGCTTTAAATTGTTCCTCGTCTTCCGAAGACCAATCTTTACCCTGTTTGGTAAATTTATCTCTATTTACCTGGGCCATAACGTTAGCCGCCTGCTCACCACCCATTACCGAAATTCGCGAGTTAGGCCACGTCCAGATAAATCGTGCATTATATGCTCGTCCACACATAGCATAATTACCAGCCCCGAAACTTCCACCTACGATTACTGTAAATTTGGGGACGTTAGCATTGGCAACTGCAGTAACCATTTTAGCCCCATGTTTGGCAATACCTGATGCTTCATATTTAGAACCCACCATAAAGCCGGTAATATTTTGCAGGAATACCAAGGGGATTTTACGTTGACAGCAAAGTTCGATGAAGTGACTCGCTTTTAAAGCACTTTCGCTAAACAGGATGCCATTGTTAGCAATAATGCCAACAGGATAACCATACAGTCGAGCAAAACCACAAACCAGAGTAGTTCCATAAAGTGCTTTAAATTCGTCAAATTCTGAACCATCTACTAACCGTGCAATAATTTCCCGGATATCAAAGGGCTTTCTTAGATCAGTTGGAATAATGCCATTAAGCTCTTCACTATCATAGAGAGGTTCTACACTCTCAATACGATGAATGGGGTCAATTTTTTTTCGGTTCAAGTTACTTACGGCAACGCGTGCCAAATGGAGTGCATGGGCATCATGTTCTGCATAGTGATCGGCAACCCCTGAATGCCTGCAGTGCACCTCTGCGCCACCCAACTCTTCAGCACTGATCACTTCTCCTGTAGCAGCTTTAACCAGAGGAGGGCCGCCAAGAAAAATAGTAGCCTGCTCTTTTACCATTATGGATTCGTCTGCCATCGCTGGCACATAAGCACCACCTGCTGTACAAGATCCCATGACTACAGCAATCTGGGGGATATTTTGAGCTGACATTTGTGCCTGGTTATAAAAAACGCGGCCAAAATGCTCGCGGTCAGGGAATACTTCATCTTGAAGAGGTAAAAATGCACCGCCTGAGTCTACCAGATAAATACAGGGCAGATGATTCACCAAGGCGATTTCCTGTGCTCTTAGATGTTTTTTTACGGTTAAAGGATAGTATGTTCCCCCTTTGACCGTAGCATCGTTGACAACGATGACACATTCGGTACCAGCAACGCGACCTATTCCCGTAATAATTCCTGCTGCGGGAACCACATCTGGATAGACTTCATAGGCTGCAAGCTGAGACAACTCGAGAAAAGGAGTGCCCGGATCTAATAATTGCTGTAAACGTTCTCTGGGAAGCAATTTGCCATGCTGGAGGTGTCTGGCTCGAGCTTTTTCATCACCACCTAAAGCAATTCGGTTGACTCTTGCATGCAGCTCATCAACCAGAGCTTGCATGATTTTTTGATTGTCTTTGAACTCTGGGCTGTTTGTATTGATTCGACTAATTAACGTGGCCATTTTTGTCTCCTTACCGTATTAATATATCGCTCAACACGATGACAGCCCAGATTACCCAAACAATAGCAATAAAATGCGGCATATCATGACCTTTGATTACCCTGTAAAGAAGCGCAGGGATTCCGGCAATGACTATTGGCATAAGTATCAGGACCAGAATTTTTCTAATGAGAAGTCCCCAGCCCGTTTGGCTGAAAATAGGAGTCAATTGATAGTTAACATAAGTGAAAAACATATCGATATAAACGATAAGGATATGAGCGTATCGTGCAAAAATCACTACCAAGATACTTAGTAGCAGGTAAATGAGACTATGTCTTAACATGTACATCCTTTCTATATTTTTATTGTTTGTGTCTTCTTACTTTATTTCCGTAGCCTGTATGTAGCAAAACGTAACATGGGAACGTACAACTTGATTCCCATATTACGTATCTTTAATACTGAGTTATTGTCTCAATCTATAACAATTCTATTGCCATAGCTGTGGCTTCGCCGCCGCCTATACATAAAGAGGCTACGCCACGCTTTTTACCCTGCTGTTGTAATGCATGTATCAAAGTGACCAGGATACGTGCACCTGAGGCGCCTATAGGATGACCTAAAGCGCAAGCACCGCCGTGAATATTAACCTGTTCTGGATTTAATTCAAGCTGGGTGATTGCTGCCATAGCCACTACAGCAAAGGCTTCATTAATTTCATAGAGGTCTACATCATTTTGATTCCAGCCCGCCTTATTGATTACTTTGCGAATTGCATCAACCGGAGCTGTTGTGAACCATTCAGGAGCTTGAGCATGGCTAGCATGAGCGACGATTCTTGCCAGCGGTTTAACACCACGTTTGTGTGCATTTGCTGCACTCATTATTATTAAGCTCGCAGCGCCATCAGAAATTGAACTGGAGTTCGCAGCGGTGACGGTTCCATCTGATTTAAAAGCGGGTTTTAGTTGGGGTATTTTAGTAAGTTTTGCTGCATCAGGACCTTCATCCACACTAACCGTAACATCGCCTTTGCGCGTATTTAATGTCACTGCGGCAATTTCATCTGAGAAAGAACCATTTTCTATTGCTTTAAGTGCTTTAGTCATAGACTGAATAGCGTACTCATCTTGCTGGTCTCTGCTAAATCTAAAATGATTGGCTGTGGTTTCGGCAAAACACCCCATTAACTGCCCTTTGTTGTATGCATCTTCAAGTCCATCAAGGAACATATGATCTTTTAATTCCCCATGACCTAATCTATAACCTGAGCGTGCTTTGGCTAACAGGTAGGGGGCATTGCTCATGCTTTCCATGCCACTGGCTAAAACGACATTCGCCGAACCTGCAAGAATTAAATCGTGGGCTAACATGACTGCTTTCATTCCAGAACCACACATTTTATTAATTGTTGTCGCGCCAGCAGAGTTAGGGATACCGGCTTTAATGGCAGCTTGTCTGGCAGCTGCTTGACCAATACCCGCTTGTAATACGCAGCCGCTAATTACCTCATCAATTTCGGCAGGGGACATTCCTGATTGGGATAAGACGGCTTGATGTGCGACAGCACCCAATTCCGGGGCTGAAAGGGGCGATAAATTCCCTAACATTCCCCCCATAGGTGTCCTTTTTGCTGCAACGATTACTATATCATTCTGTTCCATATCCCTATTCCTTATGCTGTTTCTTTAAAAAGTTCCCGTCCAATTAGCATTCTCCTGATTTCAGAAGTGCCAGCCCCAATCTCATAAAGTTTTGCATCCCGCAATAAACGACCAGCAGGATATTCATTAATGTATCCATTACCGCCTAATATTTGTATTGCTTGCAGGGCCATTTGTGTTGCTTTTTCAGCGGTATATAAAATAACCCCTGCAGCGTCCTTACGACTGACCATGCCACTATCACAGGCTTTTGCAACGGTATATAAATAGGATCTACATGCACTAATCTCAGTATACATATCAGCTAACTTGCCTTGAATGAATTGAAATTCACCTATAGCCTGATTAAATTGTTTCCTTTCATGTACATAGGGGATAACAAGATCCATACAAGCTTGCATGATACCCACAGGTCCTGCTGCGAGGATGGTGCGTTCGTAATCAAGACCACTCATGAGGACTTTAGCACCTCGATTTACTTCTCCCAATATATTGTCTGCTGGAACTTCACACTCTTCAAAAACTAGCTCACAAGTATTTGAACCACGCATTCCCAGTTTATCGAGCTTTTGGGCTGTCCTGAAACCAGCCATTCCTTTTTCAACAAGAAAAGCGGTAATGCCTTTACTTCCTGCTTGTTTATCAGTTTTCGCATAAACTACCAATACATCGGCGTCCGGTCCATTAGTGATCCACATTTTAGTTCCGTTTAGAACGTATGTGTTTCCTGATTGACGTGCTTGCAATTGCATGCTGATTACATCAGATCCAGAATTGGACTCACTCATTGCCAGAGCACCAATATAGTCCCCGCTCACAAGTTTTGGCAAATACTGTTGTTTTTGTGCACGAGTACCATTTAAATAAATTTGATTAACGCACAAATTGGAATGAGCACCATAACTTAAACCTACAGAAGCAGAGGCTCTGGATATTTCTTCCATGGCTATTGTATGAGCCAAATAGCCCATATTGGCACCACCGTACTCTTCGCTAACCGTAATACCCAATAATCCCATATCCCCTAATTTTCGCCACAAGTGATTAGGAAAGCTATTCTTCTCATCGATTTGATTGGCAATAGGTGCAATTTCTGTACGAGCAAACTGAGCGACACTGTCTCTTAACATGTCGTATGTTTCACCTAATTGATAGTGTAACCCTGCATGCATAGACGACTTCCCGTTATTTTTGGTAAATAACGTTAGACTATACCCAATCGAATTAAACTTGCAACCCCAAACTGCCATTGAAGGCCAATCTCGAAAGAAAAAGCCTCCCGAAAAAATGCTCATGTACCGGTGTACACTGCGCTTTTGCGGGAAGCCTTTTCTTTTGACCCTGAATCCTCACTGACAATTTTGTCGTAAATGTTCACGAGATATGTATATACGAGATATGTATATTTCGTCATTGCGAGCCTTGGCGAAGCTACCCAGAACAATGCTTCGTTGAAAATCTGAGCTGGATTCTTCACTTATTCGCAACGACGATTGTTTTGTATCTCGTTCTATAGAATGACATGCCTTGCACACTTCCATTTGGCCTTCGTTGTTAGGGAGCTTATGTTCCTGCCGCACATTGTTCCTGATGTTTCTATTTTTAAAATGATCCTTTACCTGATTTAAAAAATCACCTAATCTAGGGGCAAAGCTTAATCCTTATGGATTGCTGTTGGTTCAATCCTGGATTCACTGCGGTTCTGATTGGTAATAGATTTAACTGTGAACCAGGTTTATATATAAGGAGAGTTGCTCATGCGTAAACTGGTACTCTGGGGGCACGGTGTAGATGAATATCGTGAGATGTTTGATTTATCTCAAGATGAGATAAATTCCCGTATTTTAGAATATGGCTGTGGACCTAGTGCGGTTAATTACCAACAAACCCAAAAAAATCATCAAGTAGTCAGCTGTGATCCATTATTTGTATTGGATAAAGATACTTTATCTTCTAAAGCCATAATGATTTTTGCTGATATGGCGGAACAGGTAAAAAAAGAGCAGGAACGATTTGATTTTACCCGTAGTGGTAGTTATGAAAATTTGGTGGCAGAAAGGAAACAGGGGATGCAGCAATTTTTTGCAGATTATTCCGCTGGCAAAGCTGAAGGCAGATATCTTGGGGTTGCTGACTATCATTTGCCATTTGCAGATTTTTCTTTTGATTTTGCCCTAAGTTCGCATTATTTATTTGCTGATCTGGACGACCAAACTGTAGCATTCCATTTAGAGGTAATTCGTGAGTTGGCTCGAGTTGCAAAAGAGGTTCGAATTTTTCCCTTGATAGATAGAGAAGGAAATACATCCGAGTTCCTTGGCCCTGTACTGTTGGGACTGCAGGAGCATAATTATGGAGTAGAAGTCAGAGAAGTGGCTTTTCACTTGCATCCAACAGGTAATGCCATGCTCAGAGTATGGGCTCAAGAGTGTATTATTTAAGTTAAGGCTCAGGGGGCTCGGTATTTTGTGGCTTGCTTGAGCGATTTCCCTTCATCTGGAGTTTAGCAACAGCTCGAGATGACAGGGGCATCATCGTAACTTGTTTGTATATGACAGAAAGTATCCTCCTACATCAGTAGGATTTTTATTAAACATCAGATAAAATCTCTTTTCCTGTTCATAAGGCCCTAAATAAACTATCTTCCAAATCAATATTACCTCAATAAACTCAGTTCTGGAGTAATTTATGTATTCAGCGCTACGTCCTTTGCTTTTTAAAATGGAAGCAGAGAGAGCTCATGAGTTGGCATTATCAGCTTTATCTTACCTGCCTCAATTCTATTTTAGAAAACCACAGGGAATGCCTGTTAAAGCAATGGGATTGGATTTTCCTCATCCAGTTGGTTTAGCTGCTGGTTTGGATAAAAATGGAGAGTACCTGGATGGATTGGCAAAAATTGGATTTTCTTCTATTGAATTAGGTACAGTAACACCCAGGCCACAAGAAGGTAATCCGAAGCCTCGTTTATTTCGCTTACCTGAAGCCCAAGCTATCATTAATCGAATGGGCTTTAATAATCAAGGTGTAGATACTCTGATAACCCATATCAAAAATACCCGCTATAAAGGGATAGTAGGAATTAATATTGGGAAAAATAAAGATACTGCTTTAAACAAGGCGGTTGATGATTATCTTTATTGTCTACGTAAAGTATATGAGCATGCATCGTACATCACCATTAATATTTCCTCACCTAACACTCCAGATTTGCGCCAGCTACAACAGGGGGAGTATTTTGCTAATTTACTGACACAATTACAGATGGAACAAATTAAATTATCCGATCAATTTCAACGTCATGTGCCATTAGTTGTTAAAGTATCTCCTGATGAGACTGATGAAACGTTAAAACAAATGACGGAGATTATTTTGCATCATGGTGTGGAGGGTATCATTGCCACCAATACTACTTGTTCGCGAGAGTTGGTTAAGCATCTACCTCATGCTGAAGAGCAAGGTGGTTTAAGTGGGAGGCCCTTAACAGATTTATCTAACCAATGTCTGCGGTTGCTAAAACAATATGTAGGGGATGAGCTTACTTTAATCGGAGTAGGGGGTATTGACAGTAGTATCAGCGCTCAGGAAAAACTTAATGCTGGCGCCTCCTTAGTGCAGGTATACAGTGGTTTGATATATCAAGGACCTGAGTTGGTTTCCAGAATAGTAACCGGCTTAAAGAGTCTTTAATGGAACGAGATGATGTACATTACTAAAGATTTGGCAGTACGGATGGAAACATGCATTAAGCAAAGTCATATTGAAGTGACGCAACAATATGCTCAAGGCAGAATACTGGAAATTAATGGTGGCGCTGCTTGTTTTTCAGGTTTTGACTCTTTTTTATCGCAGGTAGTAGGATGGGGTTTTGCAACAAAATCGAAACAATTTAAAGTTGAAATCGAAACAATAGAACAATTCTATAAATCATTAGGACATTCACGTATTGATATTGAGCTATGTCCCTTTGTAGGAAATGATTTGGCAGTGTTTTTAGGCCAACGAGGTTATGGAATTACTGAATTAAATAATGTATCTGCTCTGGATTTAAAGGACCATAAAAGAATGATTTGTTCAGATGAGGAGTTCATTATAAGAGAAGTCCAACAGGATGAATTGGAAGAATGGGCAAAAAGGGTGGCAGCTGGTTTTGGCTACCCTGAAGCCCAGAAACAATTTTCGCATTATGTCCAGGCAAAAGGTATTACAGCATTTGCTGCTTTTGACCAGGATAAGATGGTTGCCGGAGCAACAATTGCAATGCATGGGGATGTCTGTGATTTAGGTGTTACCAGTACCATGCCCGCTTATAGAGGGAGGGGGTTGCAAAAAAAACTGTTGCTTACCCGCTTAAATTTTGCCAAACAATTCGGCTTGGCATTAGCGACCGTGACTACTGAACCAGGTACTATTTCTGATCTTAATATTCAAAAATCAGGCTTTCACTGCGCGTATACGCGAATTAAGATGACTTTGGAGCGTCGCTAGGAAACTATTTTATCTTGGAACAGGCTATTGCATACGTGGATATGGATACGGCAAAACATCATCCGGAAAATAATTTGTTAATATAGAACATTGGCGCTTGAGCTGAATACGAGTTACAATTCCACACATTTTGCCTCCTAAGAACCCATAATTAATGATTAATAAAGTACCTGTAAAAAACGGCTATTTATATAAACGATTGCTTTCCTACGTTAAACCTTTCTGGCCAATACTTCTTTTGGGTATATTTGCCAATATGCTTTATTCGGGTATCGATGCAGGTTTTACTTATATGACAAGACCCTTTTTAGATAAAGGGTTTATCAATTTGGATATGGCATTTGTTAATAAAATTCCTCTTATCGTTTTAATAGGTATTACTCTTAGAGGGTTAGTGAGTTCTCTGGGAAGTTACTGCATGACCTGGGTAGCTCGTTCAGTAGTTAAAGTGCTAAGACAAAAGGTATTTGCTCATATTATCCGTTTACCCGCAGATTTTTATGATGAAGCCACTTCAGGGCAGATGCTCTCGAAAATTCTTTATGATGTCGAGCAAGTGGCTCAGGTAAGCGCTGACGCCTTAACCGATTTTGTCCAGAATGTTTGTTTGGTTATTGGCCTTATCACGGTGATGATGGTGATCAGTTGGCAATTATCTCTGATGTTTCTACTGACCGTTCCTTTTGTCGGTTTAATAGTTAATTATACTAATAAACGAGTCAGGCGAATTAGTCATAAAGTCCAAAAAACTATGGGCGAAGTTACTGAAATTGCTAGTGAAGCAATTGAGGGATATCGCGTGGTACGTATTTTTGGCGGGGAGCGATACGAAACAGGCAAATTTAACGAGGCGACCGAGCGTTCTCGTCATAATGATATGAAAGTTGCTGTGAGTGACGTAGTTAATGTCTCTGGAGTACAGTTCGTTATTGCTCTTGGAATTGCCATGATCGTGATGGTAGCTATTCAATTGTCGACCGTCATTGTCATCACTGCCGGTTCATTTCTGGCGATTATAGCTGCGATGTTACAATTAATTAAACCAATGAAAAGATTAACCACCTTGAATGTGACCATTCAAAGAGGATTAGCTGGGGCAGAAAGTGTTTTTAATCTATTGGACATGCCTATAGAACAGGATGAGGGCGTGGTTTTAGCACGAAAAACATCGGGTGAAATCAAGTTTAAACAGGTGTCCTATGCTTACAGACAGGGCAAAACTGTATTGCATGATGTCAGCTTTACCATAGAGCCGGGTACCTCTGTTGCTTTAGTTGGGCATTCAGGAAGTGGTAAAACCACTTTAGCCAGTTTATTGCCGCGATTCTATGAGGTGACTCAGGGGATGATTACCTTAGATGGTATGCCTATAAATCAGCTCAGTTTAGCCAGTCTGCGAGAGCAGATGGCGCTTGTTAGTCAAAATGTAACTCTTTTTAATGATACCTTAGCTAATAATATCGCGTATGGTCGTTTTGATGTGACTCGTCAACAAATTATCACTGCCGCTAAATTAGCCTATGCTGATGAGTTTATTTGCCAGTTGCCTCAAGGATATGACACTCGCGTAGGTGAAAATGGAGTCCTGTTATCAGGTGGGCAACGGCAAAGACTGGCTATTGCTCGTGCTATATTAAAGGATGCTCCCATTCTCATTCTTGATGAGGCTACTTCTGCTTTAGATAGTGAGTCTGAGCAATACATACAGGCGGCTTTAGAGCAGGTAATGAAAAATCGGACTACTTTAGTGATAGCCCATCGTTTATCTACAATTAAACATGTTCATAAGATTGTTGTAATGCAGCATGGTCGCATTGTAGAGCAAGGTAGCCACCAAGAGTTACTCGATTTAAATGGTCATTATACCCAGCTCTATAAAGTACAGCAGTTAGGTTTGGTTCATGAGGAAGCCGTAGTCTGATGTCCATAACTCTTGATAAATTATGGTACGGTAAACACCCCTTGCAATGGGTGCTCCTCCCATTGTCCTGGGGGTATCAATTTATTATTCGAGTGAGACGTTGGTATTTGCAACTTTTTTGCCAAGTTACTTGTCCGGTGCCTCTTATCGTGGTTGGTAATTTGACTGTGGGGGGGGTTGGGAAAACTCCTTTGGTGATTGAACTGGCAAAAAAAATGCGGCAAAAAGGTCTAAGAGTGGGAATAGTAAGTCGTGGTTATGGTGCAAAGATCAAACATTATCCTTATGAGATTCAACTCAATGATTCTGCGGAACAGGTAGGGGATGAGCCTCTAATGATTGCTCAAAAAACTCATTGTCCTGTGATTATCTCTCCTGCACGTAATAAGGCAGTAGACTATCTTTTAGGAAAATATCAAGTCCAGATAATTATTAGCGATGATGGATTGCAACACTATAGAATGGGGCGAGCTATTGAAATTGCGGTAATTGATGGGATGAGGGGTTTAGGTAATGGTTTATGCTTACCTGCAGGACCTTTAAGAGAATCAGAGGCGCGGTTAAAACAGGTGGATTTTATTATCGTTAACGAAGGTATTTGGGGAAATGCATACCCGATGAATTTAATACCTGGAAAAATTATAAACCTGTCTACTCAAGAGGAAATTAGCCTCACTTCCCTGCGGGGAACAGTTGCGGCTGTTGCTGCTATTGGAAATCCACAACGTTTTTATTCCACTTTGTCTCAATTAGGGATAGAATTCAATTCATATTCTTACCCTGATCATTATCAGTTTAAATCCCATGATTTAAATTATATGGAGTCTATGATTATCATGACGGAAAAGGATGCCGTGAAATGTCGTTCCTTTAATTCCGATAGACTGTACTATTTACCAGTGGAGGCCCATTTGAATGATGCATTTTGGCAGGCACTGTGGTCACATCAACAATTAAAAGGTTATTGCTAATATGATACTAAATAGAATGTGCTCTATGTTATTTTTTATAATTCTATTCATTAGTACCGGTGTATTTGCAGTTGAGGGGACAGAAATAGAAGCTGAAGAAACGCTTCAGCCGGCAGAGCCTACAGTAGGGAGTTGGACTTTCTCTGGTATGGTTACTAATGAAAGTGGTGAGCGATACGGTTATTTTTTTCAAATGCAGCGACAAGGTTCAGATTTTCATGCCAAAACAGCCCTGATTGATGGGCAAACGAATAAATTAGTATTATTTTATGAAGGCACTGAGAAAATAGATAAATCAACCCAGCTCAATTGGCAAGTAGGACGCTCTTTTATTCGTTACAACCCGATTAATGATAGCTGGGTTTTTGGAGTCAAAGCTGAAAACGAAAAAGGATTTAATTTTAAAGTAGATATGTTAAAACAAGCTAATGTTGATGCCCATGAGACTTTAGTATTACGTCCGGGAGTAGAATTACAAGCGTTACAGACCAGTCGTTTGAATGGTCATGTACAAACAGGCTCAGGCAGTAAAGAGCAATTTGTTACTGGAAATAATGCCTGGTTTGGTAAACTCTGGTTTAGTAAAGAACAAAAATCCCCACATGATATCAGTACCACCTTTTGCCGTCTGAGTGATGATAATGGATTTTATTCTGCAAATCTTAAAGAGGCGGACGCTACCGGTGCCGCTGTAGCTGGCTGGAGGGATGCTTTAGGTAACAAGGTAAAAATGTCGCAATTTCTTTCTATAAAATCCATAGCTAAAGATCAATGCTTGCTTAGTTTGGGATTGCCCAAGCTTAATTTAAAAGTATTGAATACTTTAAACGAAGTAGATAAGTCACCACTTTCGATTGCTGGTTTTTCCAAAGAAAATCCCAAGGGATTTTGTTTTGTCACAGAACAATCCTTTACCCAAATGGAAGAGCCAATAGAAGAAGTTGCCGCTGTTGCCCCTGCCGCGAGTTAAAATGTAGCTATCAATATGTTAATGCATAAAGAAAGAGAGTAGCCTTGATGCAGCATAGCGTAATCAAGGTTTAGGATCTCATTGATACAATAATTTACACCATCATAAATTGGAATCCTTGCTGTTTTCTTTCCCTCATCATGATGTAAAAACTGAAAAATTGCCTAAATTTTAGATGAAAGCATCTTATGAATACCTTGATTACGCTGCGCTGCATCAAGGCTAAAGTATTGTAATTACACGATGGCAGCTGACTATACTCCAGGGCAAAATGCCCTAACTTACCTGCTAAATTTTTCTTGGGTGAGGACTATGGTTCATCACATCAGGATGATGTTACAGGTGATGATGCATCATGTGCCGTTTTTTCGGGAAGAAATTGAGCGAGTATGCTTGCAAAAACCAAAGAAATGGGAATGATTAAAAGAGCCGCCTGGTAATCCCTCAAAGTATAAACCCCGGGTGTATTACTGAATAAATCCAGCAAATACCCCACTAGAGGTTGAAAAAGAGGCGCAGAGAGCATTGCCAGGGTATTAGTAAATCCAGTACAGGTAGATAAGGACTCTGGAGGTGCTAACTCATTAGAGATGGAATAAGCCAGCATATAAGCGCCACAACAAAGTCCAATAGCAAACAGTAAAAAACCTATCAAAACCATATTATGGGTAGGTACGTATAAGGTGATAAGGAGAAGAGCCGCTGTTGATAAACATGAGAAATGGATTAAAGGCTTGCGTTTAGTCAGATATATTGATATTTGACCAAAAATGGGACAGCTCAATCCTGCTCCCAATAATATCATAGAGGTTAGAATGCTTGCTGCTTTAATACTGCAATCCAGCTTTAGTTGTAAAAAGGGAACCGCCCACATGGCACCAAAAACAGTAATAACCGAGAACTCTAAGCAAACAAACATTCCGTTAACCCAGGCTAATTTATTTTTTAAAATCAGCATGAGTTGTTTTTTATAGTGATGATTAGTATTCACAGCAGGTTTATTACTAGGAATGAACTTCCAACATAAACTGGCAATTAATAGGCCTAAAATACCTGCACCAGCAATGAAATATCTCCAGCCAAAATGCCCGATGAATGATCCCATACCGATCATTCCAAATACAGTTAGGGTAAAACCTAAAGTTTCAGATAGTCCTACCATAAAGGCATACTGTTTCAGGGGATAATTTTGACGTAGTACATGAGTCAGACCAACAAAAGCAAAGGAGGAACCTGCTCCGATAATCAAACGCCCCAAGAATAGGGCAAGTACGGTCTCACCGGAAGCAAATAGAAAACAACCTATCGCACATAGAGCAGCATTTACTGATAATAAGGTACGGGCATTATAGCGATCAAAAAGAAGTCCTACTGGAATTTGAAACGAAGTATACACATAATAAAAAGCACTGCTTAATATACCTGCACAAAGCGCTGAGAGCTTTTGCTCGTGCATAATAGCGCCAATAATAATCCCGGAAGATAATTGCAAAAAGAATTGGAATAATACAAAGGATACGCCGACCAGCCAGATGATGGTTCGTGACTTATTAGAAGCGATTGTGTGTGTTAGTGCCATTCATTTCCTCAGAAAAAAAGCGAATATATAGGACATTAAGGGTGGTGTAAATTTTTTTAGGTTATTTTGTCATGATGAAGTTCTCTCGATAGAGAAATTCATTTGATTTTGCTATATTAATAGATTATATCAATAGAACTTGATGGTTTATGAATTTAAGAGACTTAAACTATTTTGTGGTTCTGGCAGAACACAGACATTTTGGAGAGGCGGCTAAACGCTGTTATGTCAGTCAACCCACTTTAAGCATGCAAATTAAGAAGCTGGAAGAAACTTTAGGGGTGGTATTATTTGAACGGACCAACAAGCAAGTCTTTTTGACCGCTGAAGGTCATGAATTGTTATCCAAAGCTAAAAAAATACTCATCCTCTGTGATGAGATGAAGGCAATGGCACAACAACTACAGGATCCTTTTGCTGGTGATTTACATTTAGGAGTGATACCTACCGTTGCACCTTATCTACTTCCTAAAGCGATGCCTGTCATCAAAAACAGCTTTCCTAATTTGAAAGTATGGTTAATTGAAGAGCAAACCCATCGGTTAATAAAGAAAGTAGAAGGGGGAGAGATTGATGCTGCAATTATGGCTCAGCCTATTGCGGGAAATTTTACTTATCAAAATTTGTTTGAAGAGGCTTTTTATTTTACCTGCGCTCATAACCATCCTTTAGCTCAATCCAGACAGATCAAAATTAGTGATTTAGCTAACCAGCAAGTCATGCTTTTAGCTGAGGGCCATTGTTTGCGAGATCAAGCTATGGCTGTCTGTCAAATGGCTAAAGCAAATGAAGTTGCCGATTTTACGGCTACCAGTTTAGAGACATTAAGATTGATGGTGCAAGCTGGAATGGGGGTGACTTTATTGCCTGCATTGGCAGTGGGTTCTGAGACTTCGGCTTTATTAAAATGTATCCCTTTTGAAGAGCCTGCTCCTTCTCGTACTCTGGCTTTGTTTTGGCGAGCAGGTACTCCAAAGAATCAGTGTTTACATGCTCTTGCTGATGTGATAACTCAGTTAATTACACCTGGATTGAGTTCAGTCTTAAGCTAATTTATGGATTTTGATTAGCATGCCTATTTGCGGGTGATCTAGAAAATAAACCAGACTGCCTTTTAATCGTTGTTTTTGAGATACAACAAAAGAAGATTGAGGATTATTAGGCGGAGATAATTGTAAATCCGCATCGAACAAATAGTAGTTGCTTTGACGTACTCGTACTGTACCTTGCATTTGCCATCCATTCTGACTGACCTTAGGTAAGGCCACACTGCTGTGGTTATTATTCGGTTGTTGCCAGGAATAATGACCAATAACCTGATAATGGGACTTACGACTCAGTAAATAATATTGATCGCGTAATCCTGATTTTGATGGTGAAAGTAATCCATAAGGTTTGGTGGAATCGCTTTTAAGTGTAATCGCATTATTGCTGATTGGAATCAAAGGAGAATTCATGGTCAGGTTATTACTTTTATCACCACTTTGAGGGTAGGAAAAAATAATCAAGTCCACTTGATAGTTTGATTTGGCCAGAGTGAAGCAGGAGTATAAAATACTGATTGTTAATATAAATAATCTTAACATGGCTTCCTCTTTTTTATTTTTTGGTATTATAACCATCTCGTGAAAATAATACATAGAAGAAAGTAGATTAGTATTGAATTGTTAAGGGCGTAGTGAGAAAAGAATCATTAAACCGTCGTCAAGATGAGGTTGTTGATTGCTGGGCTTTTCCAGCCCAGCCTACAGATCCTATTATTCAACAACAATTTTGGGGAATTTATCAGCATAGTTGATTGGTTTTTTCGCCAGTTCAATAGCAGATCGCATTGCTGTTTTGATAAACGCATCAGTTAATTCATTGTGTGGTAGGGTGGCCGTGGGTAGCCCTTCATCACATTGTTGGCGAATACGACTGTCTAAGGGCAATTGTCCTAATAAAATACTGTGATGAGCATTGCAGAGAGCGGCGGCCCCTCCTTCTCCAAATATGGCCTCTTGATGACCGCATTTGCTGCAAATGTGAGTAGACATATTTTCAATTACCCCCAATACATCAATTCCTGTTTTAACAAACATAGTAATCGCTTTTTGAGCATCTAATGTAGCCACATTTTGGGGCGTAGTGACAACTATGGCCGCAGTAAGAGGAATTTTTTGGACCAAGGTAAGTTGAATATCTCCAGTTCCTGGAGGTAGATCGATAAACAAATAATCTAATTCGTCCCAAAGGGTGATATCTAACATTTGGATTAACGATTTGGCAAGCATCGGACCTCGCCAAATCAATGTTTGATCATTGCCTGTAAGATAACCAATCGACATCGCCTGTATTCCATGAGCGTGAACAGGCAAATAGAAATCACCACTAACTTGTACCGGGTCAGTCTTGCCTAACATTAAAGGCATACTTGGACCATAAATATCTGCATCCAGAATACCAACTCGAGCACCTAATCGAGCCAATGCCGCTGCAAGGTTAACTGTTACAGTCGATTTTCCTACTCCCCCTTTGCCGGAGGCAACAGCAATGGTATTTTTAACCCCTCGCAAACCTTTGCCTGCTAATTGCGTTTTATGAGCTCTAATAAATTGATTAATCTGGATAGTGATCTGGTGATTAGGAAATTGATTTTGTAAGCTACTCAGAGCTAAAGCCTTAAAATTCTGTTCTAATAAACTACTGGGAAATCCCGCTGTCAAATTAATGAGAAGCTCACTGGGTGTAGACTCCAAGTGGTACTGTAAATTCATTTCTTTACCATTCAAGCCTAGAAAAGGATCTATTAATGAGTCCAAAAGGTTTGCTACCGTATGTTCCACAGTCATTTGATTAACCTTGTTAATTACAAAAAGGGGATGATAACGCAGGAATTAATTAATCACTAGTCAATCAACATCGGCTGATATTGCCAGCTCACCCAATGGCCGTTACTTAAGTAATAAAGTCCACAATGTATAGGGAGAGAGGTTCGACTTGATAAATAATACCCGTACTCATTTAACTGTTTTTGATGTTGTGTTGAAGTAATCAGGGCTTCTTTTCCCGTTTTAAAATCAATAATCCAAAGTGTTCCATTATCTTCAAAAGTACGATCAATGATGCGAGTAACTAAATTGTTTTGCTGTTCTACCAGTAATTCATATTCATTTCGCTCCTTATGATGCCTGGCTATAATCCACGCTCCCGTTTCATTATGAAACATTTGGGTTATTTGATCTTGCAATGTGGATAAGGCTGTGTGTTGCATCTCTTCATTAAAACCGAGCTTTTTAAATTCATCACGTGCCAGATTCCAAGGTATTTGTTCTATCGTTTGGGGATGATGCTCACAGATCCATTGTAAAAACTGATGTGCTACTATACCAGTCAATCGTGGAATACCTGCTGACAGGGCAGCTGGAGGAGCATTTAAAGGGGCAATTGAAGGTGGTTTACTGTGGCTATAGAAAGCCAAAGGGAGTTGCGTTAATTTGGGTAAAGAACGAGTTGCTTCTTCTGAGGACTCAGTATGCTCTATACTAAGGAATTCCTGATGTTTTAACAGGCTATGAAAAGATCCTTTGGAGGACTTTGAAGAACTGTCCATTAAATACAATCGAGATTTTGCACGAGTAACTGCAACGTAAAGCAATCTTTGCAACTCATAATTGTTTTTCTCTTCATCTAATTGGCTTAAATAATCATATAGAGCACAGCGATCCTGATGTGCTGCCTGAATGGGGGAAATAAGTAACAGATTTCCATGATTTTGGGTGGGTATGTTTAGCCATCGTAACATGGGATTATCTCCTCTGTTAGGCTGTGCTCCTAACCCTGGAAGAAAAACAGTATCAAATTCTAATCCCTTGGATTTATGAATGGTCATTATTTGTAAACGGGATGGGGTCGCTTGTTGTGAGTAGAGTTTATTGAATTCGGTGAGGAATTCGTTCATATCAGGTAAACGTCCTTCTTGTTCATACCGGTCCAATACGGTCCATAGCTGATCTAAATCATTTAATTGGCTTTGATTTAATATCTTTTCAACATGAAGCTCTTTTAGCGTCTGTGTTACCCAATCAGATAATCGGGTCCGACATCTTTGTGAAAGTGCCTGGTGCATCACTTGAATAAAAAAACCGGCTCGAATTCGTCCTTCTTCGCTTAATTGCTGAATTTTATCCAGTTGTAATAAAGTGTGATATATGGATTTAGTTTTATTAAATTGAGCAATAGAGAGAATATCATTTAAGGATAGGCCACAATAAGGGCTGTGGAGCATGGCCATCCATGAGAGTCTGTTTCCTGGGAATAACAGAGCGTGAGTCAAGGACCAAACGTCGCGTAAATGCTCCAGATTTGCTAATAAATCAATATCAGTACCTTGATAAGGAATCTGATATTGTCTCAGCAGATTAATAATCTCAACCAAGTGCGTTCTTGAACGTACTAAAATAGCCAAAGTTTGATCAGGATTACTTTTTAACTCATTATTGATTAATTGAATCAGGTGTTCAGCCTCTTGCTTCTTATCTTTAAATTGCAGGGCATGGATGGCGCTTTGCTCGTTATCTTTGATTACATTTATAGATGGATGAAATGAGACAGCTCCAGACTCAATATCTACCTGCTGCGGAAATATTTTAGCAAAATGGTTATTGACCCAATTAACAATGGTTTCTGAGGAACGAAAATTACAACGCAGTTCGAGCGATTTAAGTTGTATTGGTCCAATTCCTTGCTCTTTGGCGCGAAAAAATAAACCTACTTCTGCTTGCCTGAAACGGTAGATGGATTGCATGGGATCACCGACTACAAACAGGGTTTTCCCATCACCTCCTTGCCAACCCTGAACCAGTTTTGTCAGCAATTCAAATTGCGTAATGGAGGTATCCTGAAACTCATCAACTAACAAATGATGTATTGCATTATCTAAATATAAGGCCAGATCTGTAGGGTTATCTTCGTCCCCTAAAGCAGTTAAGGCTTGTTGGGAAATAGCAGTAAAATCAACTTCGTTATGTTCACTGAAAAAAACGTGTAGATGACTCACAAGAAGAGGGAGTAAAATAAATAGAGCCTGAAGGACTTCCCATTGCTCCATGTCATATTCTGGCTTAGGTAGCTGGCTCACTTGTAATAAGGAATTAAGAAAATCCGGATGATCATTTAATTGGGTTAATAACTCTTTGCTCGCTGCTTTAAGTCTGCGGTATTCAGAATCTGGGCATACACCTTGTTTTAAGCCGATATGATGATCAAAGCTTTTGCGGAAACCATTGTCACCTACAAGCAGCGTTTTACTTAATGCTGCGGCAATCTCTGGATTGATTTGTTGGAAATCGTGCCAGTCCTTTAGTATATACCGTGGTGAAGTTGGATTGTTTTCTATTATAGCCAACTCACGCGTTAGCTGGGCTACCTCTGCGGCTAAATGGGGAGGAAGGCTTTGTTTGCAACGAGCTAACTCATGTTGTTCTATGAGACGTAAAGCCTGTTCAAATGTTGATTTTTTTTGAGTTCTTGCTTGAAACAGGGGGGATAACCACTGATCTCTTTGAGATAAAAGAGTTTTGAATAAACTCAGTAAACGATCTCGTTTATTGTCTACATGCAGCAGTAGCGTTTTTATTGCTTGCTGGTATTCAGGGGTTTCGCTAGCAAATTGAATGCAGCGTCGAGCAGCATTGAGGTAATGACTGTCTGGGATGTCAGTAATCTGGGGGTAAGCTATTTGCTTTTCTAACAATGGAATGGCGTGATTAATACTCTGACATAATGAGTCTATAGTAATAACTTTTAATCGATTAGGTTGTTGGAGCAAATCCCATTGGTACAGATCACTACGACTTAGTGCCTGCTTTGCAAAATCAAGCGTCATTTGTTGGTGAGGGCTGGTGCCTTTCAGGTTAGAGGCGGCCTGTTGTAGGGCTAATACGATACGTTCACGCATCTCGCTAGCTGCTTTACGAGTAAACGTTAATGCAATAATTTGTTCCGGAGCAGTGACTGTACTTAATAAACGCAGAAAGCGTTGGGTCAGAATTTCTGTTTTTCCTGACCCGGCAGGAGCTTGTACTATGAATGATAAACCAGGGTTAGTGGCCTGGTTCCTCTGATCGCTATCTATAAGGGGCATGCAATTTATTCCAGAACCACTTCTTGAGCGGGTGGTCTTAAATTGTAATGAGAACTCATGCAATATCCATAAGCTCCTGTATTGGCAATTAACAGAACATCTCCTTCTCTGGTGACCGGTAATAATCGGTCGTAGCCCAGAGTATCTCCTGATTCGCAAATAGGGCCAACTATATGAGAAAATCCTGCTTTTTCTTCATGGAGGCGACTTAAATTAACGATTTCATGATAAGCACCATAGAGAGACGGTCTGATTAACGAGTTCATCCCGGTTTCAATACCTATAAATTTCACTTTGCCTTTTTCTTTGCATTGCGTCACTTTCGCAAGAATAACGCCACTTTCTGCTACAAAAAATCGGCCTGGCTCAAGCCAGATTTGTAATTGAGGGTATCTCGATTTCACTGCAAGCAAGGAGGCATCCAGGGCGTTGAAATCCAGAGGATGTTGTCCGGGTTTCTCGACGATACCTAAGCCTCCGCCCAGGTTAATGGAGCGTACTTTAGGAAATTGCTCTGTTAATGAAGCTAACATCAAAGCGGTTTGTTGCCATAATTCAGGAGTGAGAATCCCACTTCCTGAATGAGCATGTAATCCGATTACCTGGATGTTATGTTTTTTCGTCAAAGTCAGAATTTGGCCTACATCACTTTGAGTAATACCGAATTTTGATTCGTTGCCGCCTGTAGAGACATGTTTATGATGCCCCGCTCCAGAACCCGGATCAATCCGTACGATGACCTCTCGGTTTTTAAATAAATCAGGCCAATTTTCCAAGGGGTATAAACTGTCTATGGTGACGTAATATCCTTTTTTTATAGCATATTCATATTCAGATTTTGGGGCAAAATTGGGGGTAAACAAAATCCGTTCTTTATTGATGTCAGGAAAGAGTTTCAATACTAAATCTAACTCCTGAATAGAGACGCATTCAAAACCAATCCCTTCTTTCTCCAAAGTTTTTAAGATGGAAACATGCGGATTTGCTTTAATAGCATAGAATAAATTATCTATAGATTTTAATTCTAATAATTGTTTAGCTCTGCTTGCCTGGGTTGGGCTATGGTAAACATAGCAAGGTGAATAAAGAGTGCTGGTTGTTAGTAAACGATCTCGCTCGGTTTCCCACCAGGGAATGTCACGCTTGTTGGGTTTGCCAAATTCTTCATGCCAACTTTTAGAATAGTAAAAAATTTGTGGGTTACTTTCGATAAGTAGATGATGCAGTTTTTGGCATAATTTATCTGCATGAGATTCATCAACCACAAAAGTCAGGTTTAAGTCATTGGATGCCAGTGACATTAAATAAATTTGCTTGGCTTCAAATACCTCCAGCGCAGGACCAAGATGTGGCAATACCGTTCTGATATGATGTCCAACAAGGCTGACAGCGCTACATGGCTCAATAAGTTTTGCTCTTCCAAATTGATTTAATTCAGCTAAAAGAGTATTGATTGCGGGTCTGTCATAAAATTTTGCATTAGTGTCCAATGACAAGGTGACATTAAATTCAGAAGAAGATAATAAGTCTACTGAGAAACCATGTTTTTTAAATGCAGAGAATACATCGGCCAAAAAGCCCACTTGTTGCCACATATTAAGCGTATCAATTGAAATCAATAAGATACTGTGCTTTACCTGAATGGATTTAATTAAAGGGGAAGATTCGTCTGTATCTTTCGTAATGAGCGTCCCTGAGTGTTGTGGCATATGAGTATATTTAACCGTCATTGGAATATTGGCTCCCCTGACGGGGGGAATGCAATTGGGATGCAGAACTTTAGCACCCATAGAGGCAATTTCCTGAGCTTCATCGTAGTTTAATTGTTTTAATAAACGAGCATGGGGTAGTTGATGTGGATTTGCGGTATAAATTCCTGGAACGTCAGTCCAGATTTCACATGAAGAAGCTTGTAGTTTGGCGGCGAGGAGGGCTGCAGAAGTATCCGATCCACCTCTTCCCAACAATACAGTTTCACCATGAGCGTTAGCAGCAATAAAACCTTGGGTAATAATCGCCTGAGCACCTGAAGCTAAAAATTTTTCTACTAACTTTGGATCATATTCATGATCACAACGGGCAGAGAGAAAATTAACTGTTTCACCACCAAGAGTAGGGGTACTTATTAATATTTCCCGAGCATCATGCCACTGATTGTGGATTCCCTGGTTTTCAAGGAAGGCGTGGCCAAGGCGTGTCATCATCAGTTCGCCAAGACTTAAAATTTGAGCGTGTGTTTTGGCTGGTGCCTGTTTTAATAAAGCGATACCTGTTAGCCATTGTTGCAACTGATGGAGATCTGCTGCAATCAACTCAGGATTGACCTCAAGCTCTTCAGCAAGATTCAGGTGACTGTTACGGATGTCGTTATAAATACTGAGGTGTTCATCTATAAGTGCGGCTTCTATAGCCTTCTCAAGCTTATTCGAAATTTGGGTCAATGCAGAACACACAATAACAGGCTGTACGCCGGCTTTTATATGTTTTGTAGTAATAGCTGCAATATTATTCCAGGTGTTTCGGGTAGAAACACTGGTTCCGCCGAATTTCGTAATGATTTGTTGCATAATAAGTTTCCGCACAAAATTAATGCACATTAGCATGGACTAAAGTATCCGCACAAGTATTTATAAATATATTAGGACTTACAAAAAAACCCAATCTTTTTTTGCTAAAAAAGTTGTTAACCACCTTATTTTGAGATTTCCAAAATATGCACGATGCCAAATCAAGAGGATTCTCACGCTATCACTCGAGATGGTGTGACAGGTTGTTTGGTAGAAGCAAAACGCATATTCAGGGAGTAAATTGGCCATGATGCGCTTTAATAGCCCATCATGAATTTAAAATTGTTAACTATTGAATATATTAAAAAATAAATCTGATTAATCGTTTGAAATTAGGGTAATTTCATTTATTATCGAAAGCTAAATTCGAATTCGGAAGTATCTATAAATTTTAAGGAGTGTGGAGTGAAGAACATGCACAGACCCATAAGAACGCTGGTTAGTGGTGCGGTAATTGGAATATTGAGTGCTAGTGCCGCTCATTCCGGGGGCTTTTCGCTGTATACTGAAGGCACAGGTTCTGCTATTGGAAACTATGCTGCAGGTATTGCTGCTGAGGCTGCCGATGCGTCTACAGGTTGGTATAACCCAGCCGGTTTAGCACTGATTCACAATACACAAGTTGTAGGTGGGGGAGTTGGTGTGTTTCCTTCATCCCAGTTGACTGGAACAAGTACTTTTACTACTACCGGGCTTCCCAATTTTGTCCAATCTTTTAATGGGCTGGACGGTGCTCAGAGCGCTTTGGTTCCTTCATTCCATTACGCATTACCCTTGGGTGAAAATGCTACTTTTGGTTTTAGTACCGTCTCTCCTTTTGGATTAGCAACAGATTGGGAGACTGATTCAGCAGTTCGCTATCAGGCTACCTTTACTGAACTCGTGACGATAAACCTTTCTCCAGAAATTGGTGCAAGAATTACCGATCATTTTGCTGTGGGAGGAGGGGTTGATTTCCAATATGCACGAGTAAAATTTAATCGTATACTTGGAGCTCCAACCTTATATGCACCTTTTAATCCTGCCGCTGTAGATTCATTAAGTTATAATAATGGAAATTCCATCGGAGTTGGATTTCACACCGGGGTGATGAGCATGTTCAATGATAATCATACTCGAGTAGGTCTGAATTACCAATCCAAAATGAGACACAAATTCCATGGTCAAAGCAGATTAACCGGGAAGTTCGCTTCTCCTGGCATCGTATTGGGTCTTCAAAATTCAGTCCTTGTAGCTAATCCTGATGCAGTGTTCAAAAATAATGAATTAAGCAGTAATGCTGTAGATTTACCGGATATCGTTACTTTAAGTGGATATCATGATTTAAATGAGACCATTGCATTATTAGGTTCTGTTGTTTATACCGGATGGAGTTCATTTAAAGACGTTCAGCTGAATAATGTAGCAGCACCAGCGATTAACCCAAATACCACAGTTAGTCTGGTAAAAGTTAATAGTACTTCACCGCAAAATTATTCAGATGTATGGCGTTTTGCTTTAGGTGCTAACTATCGTGTGAATCCATTATTGATGTTGCGCGTAGGGGGGGGGTATGATGCTACTCCTACAAATAACATTGATAGAGATGTTCGTTTACCTGACTCAAATCGTTGGGCCTTATCTGTAGGTGCTCATTATCAAGCTCGTCCCAGTATTGGGATCGATGTAGGTTATACGCATTTATTTGCAGATGATCCTGAGATTAATCGTTTTGATAGAGTTAGCTCAACATCTACCTATGCTGTAAATGCTACCGGTAGGGCATATGCAGATTTAGTGGGTGCGCAAGTAGTATGGACTATTGATAAAGCGCCCGAAGCTCCAACTAAATAATCTCTAGTGATTAGTAAAAAGCCACGCTAAGCGTGGCTTTTTTTTATTTAAATTCCATAGTTGAAAAGAGACATTATCTTTTTGATAATCTATAGAGAAAACAGGTTTAAAGTTGGAAGGAGGGCGGCTTGAATCCCCTAGTACTTAGCCGGCATGCGTTACTCAACAACAAGCCCAGGGGAGAGCATTTGGAAGTACTTATATCACATTTCAATTTTTATTTATCGTTGCTTCACCTGGTCCATTAATCACTATACTGTATCCGTTACTTGATAATTGTTTTGGTGTAATGTCACCAGTGTCCAGATCCATCGTTACAGTTCCAATGTCTATGGGGTTATCTGTATTCGTTGCTACTTTAATCAGGGCACTGCATTTTCCATTAGTGGTATGACCATAACATGCCAGTCTCACCATATTCCAATAAACTTGACGAGTAGTATGTGCGGGAGTTGAATAAGGGGAAGGGATAGTGCCAGCAACATAGGCATTTGATTCTTCATCAGTATTATTGTGTGTTGTTAAAAAAGCAGGTCCTGCTAAAGCGGTGGCAGCAACCAGATTCAGGGCTATTGCCGATAAACTTTTAAGCATTAACTTCATCAATTTCTCCATTAAGATTGTAAGTGATTGGCAGCAACCAACCGAGATTACTATAGGTTATTGTCTTTCTTGAGGCAAGCACTAAACCTTATTTGCAAAGGTAATTACCACTTCTTCTCAATACGCTAATCTTGATTTAAATTATCGTTTTAATATTTGAGCTATATCTTTGGCAAAATAAGAAATAATAAAATCGGCTCCAGCGCGTTTTATAGCGGTTAAACTTTCTATGATGGCCTGCTCTTCGTTAATCAGTTGGTGCTTGGCCGCCATTTTTATCATGGAATATTCTCCACTTACTTGATAAGCACAAAGGGGGACTTCAGGAAAATGCTGCTTGAGTTTATAAATAATGTCCAAATAGAATCCCGCAGGTTTAACCATAATCATATCGGCACCTTCTTCAAGATCTAAACCGGATTCTCTTAACGCTTCGGCACTGTTAGCCGGGTCCATTTGATAGGTTTTCCGGTCACCGAACTGAGGGGCTCCTTGAGCTGCTTCCCTAAATGGTCCGTAAAGACAAGAGCAGTATTTGGCACTATAACTCAAGATAGGAATGTGCTGATATCCAGCCGAATCTAAAGCGAGTCGAATAGCACCGACCATACCATCAGTCATGCCACTGGGGGCGACCCAATCCGCTCCCGCCTCAGCATGGCTGATTGCTTGCTTGCCAAGTAAATCCAGGGTTTGATCATTATCTATGCACTCCCCTTGCAGGACGCCACAATGACCATGATCGGTATATTCGCAAAAACACAAATCAGAAATAATTAATAGTTCTTTATTTACGGAGCGAATTGTTTTAATTGCTTGTTGAATAATTCCATTTTTATTGAAGGATTCACTGCCAAGGGCATCTTTGTGCTGAGGTATGCCAAAAAGTAATACTGCAGGAATGCCTAATGCACTTAATGTTTCAATTTCTTTAGGAAGGCAATCAAGACTGAGTTGAAACTGACCGGGCATGGCGCTAATTTCTTTAGCCTCAGTTAATTGCTCACTAATGAATAAAGGGGCTATAAATTGTTGAACATGCAATCTGGTCTCTTTCATTAGAGAACGAGACATTGGACTGCTTCTTAATCGGGTCATTCTAAGAGGAATATTATAGTGACTCATCAATTTTATCCTTAGGAAATTATTAAAATGGCTCTGAACAGGTCTCTTTATTTACTTGATGTATATAAAATATCAATACCATTGCTCTTGGTGCTACTGCTTACCTGGATACTATAAAATTTATTAAGTAAGTATTTTAAGGTAAGCACGTTGGGATCCGATTGTGACAAACCTACGTTATAACTTAAATAAATTCGTTTGGAAATCGATTTACCTACTACAACAGCTGTGGAATCACTGATTTGGTTGGTTGCCAGATTGTAGTTGCTTGTAGTCTGCACGTTAAGATCAAATCCCAGATTCTTTTTTAATTGTTCTAATAGTTGCGCCCCATTGGTTCCATTGCCCAGATTCATTGAGGTGATTGCGGCCAAGAGTAACTGGCCGCCGGCTTTGTTCGCTTGGCTGGCAGGTCGACCCAGGACCAGCATGGATAGAATATCAGCTTGAGAAAGAATAGCGGGATTTGAAAATAATATTATTTTGGGATCAGTTAAACGTCCTGTTACTTCTACTCCTACACTTATATTGCCACGTACATTAGCATTTTGCAGGTTACTATTATTAAAATCAAAGGTTTGATTTGTACCGGACGTGGATGCGGTTGTAGTATCGATTTTTTTTGCAGCTCGTAAATTAATTCCTGGATTATCCAATCGGCCACCAGTAAAAATTAATTGTCCTTGCTCAATTGCTAAATCCTGACCGTAAGCTTTATATTCTCCCTTTTTAACGGTTAACTCACCGGTAGCATTTAATGGACCTTTCGGCAATTTATTCAAATTGACCATTCCCGCTAAAGTAGCATGTAATCCTTTGAAGGTGAGTTCTACCTCATTTCCCATTTCTACACGCAGATTCATGGTGGTATTAAACGGGGTAAGGGGTGTTTCATTTTTGGTTGTAAAGACTACATCATCAGATAAAGTAATGCTGTTTGAGAATGATTGGGGTTTTATTTGGGCATAGGGAACTAAAATAGATCCAGAAATATTCAGGCTTTCAGGAGTGAGATTTAAATTCATTTGGGGAGATATATTAACCTGAAATTCTTTGGTGTTCATAATTGGAAAATCCGTGCCCTGTAGGGATACATCGCCCATAAGAGAGGCATTTAGTGGACCTTGTCCTTTAAGAATTAATTTTTTATTGGCAGAAACTAATGAACCCTCTGCTTTCCAATGTTTCTTTCTGGCATGGACGGTCAGATCTATAGAATTTAAATTAATCCCTAAAGCAGGAAGTACAACACTTGCATGATTTAAAGCAAGTGTACTTTCAATGATCTGTTTACCCCATGTACCGGTTGCCTTTAGTGACGCAGTTAAATGTCCCTTGGGATTACTGATATCAGGACTAATGTTTTGTAAAAAATCAAATGAGTTTAATAAGAGAGACAGATCGGCTGATATGGGTTGATTTTTTGACAAGCCTTTTTCAAGATCAAACTTGGGTAAATTAAATACTAAATTTAATCTTTTGTTTTCATCTATTGCTAGTGAACCTTTCCCAGCCAATTGTTGTGGGGAAAGAAAGACATTTAAAATTCCACCTTGAAATTTGAGTGAAGACACGAGACTGTCTTCAGGCATCTGATAGTGGCCTGGATGAATTGTGAATGTTACATTCCCTTGGTTTATATCTTTTATTATTCCCTTGGCAGTCAGATTTGTATATAAACCTGCATGTTTGGAGGAAGGATCAAACGTTTGTAATAAATTAGCGTCAAAGCTCCAC
The DNA here is from genome assembly GCA_964428035.1 of uncultured Legionella sp. Lineage (GTDB taxonomy): Bacteria > Pseudomonadota > Gammaproteobacteria > Legionellales > Legionellaceae > Legionella. Next base: position 63,539 of record CAYRWO010000005.1, on the reverse strand, counting down.
TTCCAGGGGGCAGTTCCATGAATGTTTACAACTAATTGCCAATTGTCCTTTGACGACCTGTTTATTTTAGAATTCAGCTCAATGTTTAGATTAGGTAAGATGCCAGATAACTTGATTCTTCCTTCAGGGCTGCTGACAGTACTGTCTGAGCCATTTTGCCATTGCAGATCGCGCCATTTAACGAGTTGATTGAGCTGTGATAATTCTTTTAAACTTCCTTTTAAGGAGATATCAGCCGGACCATGGAATTCACCTGTCCATTGCAGTTGATTCAGTTCACCACCTATATCTAAAACTCCTGTGAGTGTTTTTTGTTTTTTAGCATCAGGATTTAATTTTATTTTACCTGATAAGGAATAGGGGGCCTTTATATTCGCGAGGAGCTGACTGTAAATGGATTGTTGAGCATAATTAAAATGTAAAGAATTAATAATTAAACGGTGTTCGTTCAGCTGTCCAGCTGATTTAATTTTTTTTAGGCTGATTGCATTAGTGTTTTGCCTTATTTCAACGGTCTCGGCAGTTAAACTATTGATCAGTATTTGACGCTGTAGTAATGAATGAGGCTGCCAGTTAATCGTTAAGTGATTGATGGTTATTGAGGTCTCATCAAGTTGATAGTCGAGACCTTCAATTGAAAATTGTTTCAATAAATTACCACTCAAGTGATGAACTTTAAGGGTTCCAGGAAGATAAAGTCCACTTAATTTAATCAGGGTATACAAACCAGGGGTTGTAGATAGAACAAAAGATAAAAGACTTACTGATAATATAAAGAGGATTAATATACTATAGAACGTCTTTTTGATTAACTTCCTCATAAGTCTGGTCCCATACTAATGATCAATCGTGGATTGGTGCCTGCTCTTTGCAATCGATTGGTTATAGCTTGTGCTAATCCTATTTTAATGGGACCAATGGGTGAAACCCACATCAAAGCACCACCTGCATCATATTGAATAGTTCTAGCTGTAGGATTATACACATCTCCAGAATCAACAAATCCTACCAGATACCAATTTTTTTTGGTTTCTTTTTGAATCTCAAAACCACTGTAAGTGATTATTTTTCCAGGACCTATGGAATTAAAGCTGTATGCTTTTAAATTGTCCGTTCCTCCCAATAGTAAGGCCAGGGATAAGGGAAGCTGATTAATATTACTTGTGGCAGTCACTCCTTGGATAGTATGCCCATAAAGCCGTAACCGCCAGGGTTCTATCATGTAGGCCGCTTTTGCATCGACCGAAGTTTGGGCAAAACTGATTTTAGACAGGGTGAGTTGGCTTGCTCCCAGACCATTTAAAGTAATACTGTAACCTGATGGGGAAAATAACGGGTTTGTTGTTTTATTGAATGTAAAAGTAGCTTTCGGATAAAGCATGAACTGATTGGTATTAGGCTGTAGGGAGTAGTGAAAACTTTCATACAGGCTATTAATCGATACAATGCGTTTGAAATGCTCTACATTATGTTGTTGGGCCAAGGATACAAGGAAAGCATTACTATAACCGGTATTGTAGTTTAAACTGGAAAAATTACCCGTAAGACTGTATTGATCCGCTACAGGGTTTTTGCCGGGAACTACATATTGAGCTTGCAATGCGTTCTGAGTAAAAGAACCTTGCGCCAATGCATTAAATTTATGGCCAAGGCGATTGACTGGGATGATATTAAGACCAGCTCTTCCCCGAACACCGGTATCTGTTCCATAACCCGCTCCTAAAGAATAAGTATATTTGGATACAGGTTGTAAATTAACCAGAACGGGAACTGACTGAGTATCTGAAATTTGGGGTTTAACAAGTACCGAACTAAAATAACCGCTATTGGATAGATAATTATTAAATTTAAGAATTTGATCTGTAGAATACGCCTGTCCTTCTTTAAATGGTACGAATCGGTGTAATAAAGCAGGATCTATATTTGTTGGATCAAATTGTACCTGGCCAAAGTAGTAGAGAGGCCCTGTATCAAAAATAAGCGTAATCGCTGCCGTGTTTTTATTTTCATCGATGAGAATTTCTGCTCGTTGAAATGTCCCATGTAAATATCCTAAATTCTCAGCGGTATTAATCAGGCTCTGTTTCGTCTGATTATAAGACTCAGTAAACAGAGGGGCCCCTACATGCAGTGGCAATTGTTTTACTGTTTTAAGGAGTAAAGGATTGTGCGCACCTTCCCCGGTTAGTTCTATCTTAAGAAAAGAAATATGAATTTGGGGACCAGGATAAATAGTTATGGCTATCTTTCGGTTACTGACTATCCGAACATCAACATCTGCCTTGAAATAGCCAAATGGCTGAATGGCTTTTATAATTTGATTACGTAATTCATCCTGACTGATTTCATTTAATGGTTTTAGTTCGTGTAATTCCTTCAGACGTTCTTCAACATTAGCAAGCACTTTACCGCTTACTCCCCTAATATCAAGAGAAGCCAGTTTGGGGTTCGCTGCAAATATAGGAAAGCAAGAAAGAATAAAAATGAGTCCAATTATTTTTTTCATGTGGCAATTGTACTATTAAATAGCATCCGCTGCCTCCATGTTTTTAAGTTGATAAATTAAATCCAATGCCTGTCGCGCAGTCAGTTTATCAGGGTCAATTCTAGCCAATTCAGCTAATATAGGAGAGGAGGGGGAGCCCTGGGGTGGTTGCTCACTCATTGGATGCTTATTAATGGGTTGTTTGGTATCCTGCATATGATTTAAATGAGCATGCGCCAGTTTTAAAACCTCTGCTGGAATACCGGCAAGCTCAGCAACTTCAAGGCCATAACTGCGATTTGCCGGACCAGCTTCGACTCGATATAAAAAGATGATGCGACCGGTCTCTATGGATGCTTGTAAATGAACGTTACGAATACAGGGCCATTGATCAGGAAGATTAGTTAATTCGAAATAATGAGTAGAAAATAAAGTGTATGCTTTAATGGTTGTCGCCAGGTAAGCGCAGCTTGCATAGGCAAGAGCCATCCCGTCATAGGTGCTTGTGCCACGCCCAATTTCATCAATCAAAACAAGACTCTCTGATGTCGCCTGCCTTAAAATGTGCGCCGTTTCAGTCATTTCCACCATAAATGTGGACCGCCCAGAGGCCAGATCATCACTGGCACCTATACGCGTGAAAATTCTATCAATGGGGCCTAAAGTTGCCGATTGGGCAGGAACAAAACTGCCTATGTGTGCCATGAGTACTATTAGGGCGGTTTGGCGCATATAAGTAGACTTTCCCCCCATATTAGGACCAGTGATTAATAAAATATTTTGATTGGATTTAAGATTGAGATCATTGGCAATAAATTGCTCTTGGAGTAATTGTTCAATAACCGGATGACGTCCTGATTGAATAGAAATACCTGCTTCTGGCACCAGGATAGGACAACTCCAATTGAAATTTTGCGCGCGCTCCGCCAAGGTAACCAAGACATCTAACTCTGCTAATGCTTGAGCCAGGCGAGTTAACTCAGTGATATGGCCTTGAATTTCAACCAGTAAATTATCATACAACCATTTTTCTCGTGCCAGGGCTTTCACTTGGGCTGAAAGAACCTTTTCTTCAAATACTTTAAGCTCTGGAGTAATGTAGCGCTCCACATTCTTTAAAGTTTGCTTTCTTTGGTAATTAGCAGGGGCTTTTTCTGCTTGTGTTTTAGATAATTCTATATAAAAGCCTTGAACACTATTGAAACCCAGTTTCAAAGTGGAGAGACCAGTACGTTGTTTTTCTTCCAGTTCCAGTTGAACTAAGGTTTCGTTGGCATTGGTGCTCAGTATTTTTAATTCATCGAGTTCTTCATCAAAACCAGGAGCAATAACACCACCATCTCGAATGAGCATGGGTGGATTTTCTACTATTGCCGAATCAAGCAACTGCTGGAGGACAGGAAATGGACTGATATGCTTTTTTAATTGACTGATAAGAGCGGTTTGATTGTTTTGAATAGCCGTGTTTATTTCTGGAAGTAAGCTTAAGGTAGTACGCAAAGCGATTAAATCTCGCGGACGAGCCGATTTTAAAGCGATTCGCGATACGATTCGCTCTACATCACAGCATTGTTTCAGTAGCTGATGGAGCACTGTATTCTGTTGAAAATGAAGTATTTCTTTAATCGCTTGTTGACGAGCTTGAATTAAATGGTGCTGCTTGAGCGGTCTTCCTAACCAACGTTTGAGTAAACGACTGCCCATGGTACAGGCGGTATTATCCAGAACAGAGAGTAAACAGAGATCGCTTTTCCCATTAATATTTTCAAATAATTCTAAATGTTTTTGGGTTGAAGCATCCAGTTGTAAGTAATCTTGTGAGTTTTCAAGTGTAATGGAAGTAAGATGAGGCAATGCTTGTTTTTGAGTGGTTTGCAAATAAGCAAGTAAAGCACCTGCTGCAATTAAGGCTATGGGATGGTCTTGTTCCCCAAATGCTGATAAATCGGTAACAGCAAATTGCTTGCATAACAATTTATAAGCACTGTCTGCATTGAATTCCCAGCCGGGTCTGACTTTAACAGGGAAATTGCTGCAATATTCACACAAGGGGGATGATTCTTGTAAGAGGAGTTCTGCAGGCTGCAGCCGTGTTAATTCCGCACTGAGTTGATTGTTATCTAATAATTCAAGTAAATGGAAACGACCACTGCTCAAGTCGACCCAAGCGAGACCTGTTTTTTCCTTGTGTTGGTGGATAGCCAATAACAGATTATCTTTCTTTGCATCGAGAAGTGCCTCATCAGTTACTGTACCTGGAGTGATAATGCGCGTTACTTCTCGTTCAACTGGCCCTTTGCTGGTAGCTGGATCGCCTATTTGCTCACAGATGGCTACTGACTCTCCTTTTTTAATAAGGCGAGCTAAATAGTTTTCTACCGCGTGATAGGGTAGCCCTGCCATAGGGATGGGTTTGTCAGCTGATTGTCCTCTATGAGTCAGGGTTAAGTCCAGTAGTTTGGATGCCCGTTTTGCATCATCAAAGAATAGCTCATAAAAATCACCCATACGATAAAACAAGAGCATGTCGGGGTATTCTGATTTGATGCGTAAATATTGTTGCATCATTGGCGTATGAGAAGTAGTCATGGAGTCTTGTTCAAATGAAATTGAGGTGATTTTAACAAAATCATAGTTGTAAGTCAGTAAAGAGATGGTTTGTCTCTTAATTAACCATTTTTTATTAAAAAAAATTATATTTATTATAGATTTAAGATATATCCTTCATTTAATGTTACTATTTGCTACAATATTAGAGAGATTTATAATAATGTTAAATTAAATAGGGAGAATAGTTATGAATCGTTTAGCTATGATAGCTGTAACTTGTGTTTTGGGTTTCGTGTTAACTGCTTGTGGTGAGCAAAGTACTCCTAAGCCAACAACGGCTACTGATACTCCAGCTAGCCAAACAACGACCCCAACACCGGATCAAACAACGCCAGATCAAACAGACAGCAGCAAAAGTCAATAAAATTTTTCTGTCTTTTACTGTTCTAGTCCCAAAACTCCATGTTGTTATCGCATGGAGTTTTTCTTTTACAGGGTTTTCTTAATGAATCACTTTGACGCTCTAATTAAAGAAATAGCTCTGCTTTTAAAAAAAAATGATTGGCAATTAGTTACTGCAGAATCATGTACTGGTGGATTAATTGCTAGTTACATCACAGAGGTACCGGGGAGTTCCGTTTGGTTTGAGCGAGGGTTTGTTACTTACAGTAATTTAGCCAAACAGGAAATGCTGGCTGTTCCCAAGGAGTTAATAGAAGAGTTTGGGGCAGTAAGTGAAGAGGTTGCTTCAGCCATGGCCACGGGCGCTTTAAAGCACAGTATTGGCGATATTAGTTTATCCGTAACTGGTATTGCAGGCCCAGATGGGGGAACTATTGATAAACCTGTTGGTACTGTATGGTTTGCCTGGGCTACTCGTGATGGTTCATTACATACTACGAAAAAGCAATTTAGGGGGGCGAGGCAAGAAATTCGTTTGGCTGCATGTCATGAGGCTTTACAAGGCGTTCTCATGACAATCAAGAAAATTCAATTAAATCGTGATTAATTCACTTTGCTGCTCGCCCACATCTGTGGGATAATTTTGTTCTTGCACACTACTACTTGGATAAAATTATGGAAGAGAACAAACAAAAAGCATTATCAGCTGCCCTCTCGCAAATTGAGCGTCAATTTGGTAAAGGTTCAGTAATGCGTATGGGCGATAGTACGGTATCGCGTGATATAGAAGCCATTTCCACAGGATCATTAGGTCTGGATATTGCGTTAGGGATTGGCGGTTTGCCTAAAGGCCGTGTGGTTGAAATTTACGGACCAGAGTCTTCTGGTAAAACAACCTTAACCCTTCAAGTTATTGCCGAATGCCAAAAATTGGGTGGTACGGCAGCATTTATTGATGCAGAACATGCTCTGGATCCAAGTTATGCTCAAAAACTGGGAGTTAATGTCGATGAGTTGTTAGTTTCTCAACCCGATACAGGGGAGCAGGCTCTGGAAATTACGGATATGTTAGTCCGTTCAGCAGCTGTAGATGTGGTGATTATTGACTCAGTAGCAGCGTTGACACCTAAAGCCGAGATTGAAGGGGAAATGGGCGATACTCATGTTGGCTTGCAAGCAAGACTGATGTCCCAGGCCTTACGTAAATTAACTGCTAATATTAAGCGTTCTAATACCCTGGTCATTTTTATTAACCAGATTCGGATGAAAATTGGGGTGATGTTTGGCAGTCCTGAAACAACAACAGGGGGCAATGCATTAAAATTTTATGCATCGGTGCGTTTGGATATTCGTCGCATTGGCTCAATTAAGAAAGGTGAAGAAATATTAGGTAGTGAAACACGCGTTAAAGTAGTTAAAAATAAAGTTGCTCCTCCTTTCAAAATGACAGAATTTGATATTTTGTATAACGAAGGTATTTCACGGGAAAGTGAAATTATTAATTTAGGTGTTCAATTGAATCTAATTGAAAAATCAGGTGCATGGTATAGTTATAAGCAAGAAAAAATTGGTCAGGGTAAGGATAATGTCAGATTATATCTGAAAGATAATCCTCAGGTGGCTGCTGTTCTTGAACAGCAAATTCGTGCTGAGTTATTAGAAAAAAAATTACCCATGCTTGCTGCGGCAACTGAAGATAGCTTTGAGACTATGGATGACTAAAGCATTTGATAGCGCTTTACGCCTGTTAACCAGGCGTGAGCATGGCGCTATAGAATTATGTAATAAATTAGAACAAAAAGGATTCAGTCCTAACGAGGCTAAAGATGCGTTGGAGTCTTGCCAACGCCTTGGTTTACAAAATGACAGTCGTTTTGTAGAAAACTACAGTCGTTCACGTATTCGCCAGGGATACGGCCCTTTAAAAATCAGTCAGGAATTAAAAATCAAAGGGATTGATACTGAGCTAATTCAACACGAATTACAGCAGGAACAAGAGAACTGGATAGACTATGCTATGAAGGTATGGCAGAAAAAGAGTAAGGGAAAAGTTGATTTATCGTTTGATGAGATGCAAAAACTACAGCACTTTTTACTTTACCGCGGCTTTAGTATGGATATAATCGCAAAGGTCGTAAAAGAATTAAAGTAAACTTTTTAGATCATCATTAAAATTTTAATGTAACAGTTCACCACTATTATTCTCGAATAGACTCATGCAATGTTATATTCATTGCAATTGGTGCTGAGTGATAACAAAGCCCCAATCACTCATTTGAGCACAATAAGTAGTGAAGGAAGCCGAGTGTCGGACTTCATTTCGTTCAGCGCTAACCAATGCTAATTAAATAGCTTGGTACGCTATTTAATTAACTTAACTGGTAAGTAGTAAAAATGAAAAGTTCTGAAATTAGACAGGCATTCTTTGATTATTTTGCACAACGTGGTCATCAGTTAGTAGAGTCCAGCTCATTGATTCCTGCTAATGATCCTACTTTATTATTTACTAATGCGGGCATGGTGCAATTTAAAGATTTATTTTTAGGACTTGAAACTCGTCCTTATCAGCGTGCAGTTAGTGCTCAGCGTTGCGTTCGTGCTGGTGGAAAACATAATGATTTGGAAAACGTTGGCTATACAGCAAGGCATCATACCTTTTTTGAGATGCTGGGTAACTTTAGTTTTGGTCAGTATTTTAAACGAGAGGCCATCCAATTTGCCTGGGAATTCTTAACACAAGTATTGCATTTACCCGCTGAGCGTTTATGGGTAACGGTATATAAAGAAGATCAGGAAGCAGAAGACATCTGGTTAAAAGAAATGGGGGTCTCTGCTGAACGCTTTTCTCGCTGTGGAGAAAAAGATAATTTTTGGTCTATGGGCGATACTGGTCCTTGTGGTCCTTGCACTGAAATTTTTTATGATCATGGACCTGATATTGCTGGCGGCCCTCCTGGAAGTCCTGAGGAAGATGGAGACAGATACATAGAGATTTGGAATTTGGTGTTCATGCAATTTAACAGGGATAAAGAAGGCAATCTTCATCCTTTGCCTAAACCCTCCGTTGATACGGGTATGGGATTGGAGCGACTTGCTGCTGTAGTGCAGGGAGTCCATAATAATTACGAAATAGATTCTTTTCAATTCTTAATAAAATCGATTGCAAAACTTGGAAGTGACATAGATTTAAATCATACGTCTCTAAAGGTAATTGCAGATCACATTCGTTCTTGTGCTTTTTTAATAGCTGATGGAGTAGTGCCGGGCAATGAAGGTCGCGGTTATGTATTGCGAAGAATTATCAGAAGGGCGGTAAGACACGGTAATAAATTAGGATTAGCCAGTCCATTCTTTTCCAAGTTAGTTCAGCCTTTAATTACGATAATGGGTGATGCTTATCCAGAATTAGTCACTGCAAAAACACCTATAGAAAAAATATTAATCCAGGAAGAGAATCAGTTCGCCCGCACTTTAGAGCAGGGACTGCGTTTGTTACACGAGCAAATGCACACTATGGGTGGCGATGAAATATCTGGAGCGATAGCTTTTAAATTATATGATACTTATGGTTTTCCTGTAGATCTTACAGCTGATATCGCTCGAGAGCAGGGTTTACATGTTGATATGGATGGTTTTAATGAGTTAATGCAGCAGCAAAGAGAACAATCGCAAGCAGCCAGCCAATTTACAACAGATTATCATGCAACCTCTCAATTGGATCATCAATCCGAATTCCATGGTTATGATAAAGAGGTGACAGAGGGCAAGATCATTGGCTTACTGCAAGAAGGCCGTGAAGTTAAAACTCTGGATAAAGGTTCAAAGGGGGCTGTTATTCTTGATACTACTCCGTTTTATGCAGAAAGCGGTGGACAGGCAGGTGATAAAGGCATTCTTTCCGGGAAAGGATTTAGTTTTCGTGTGGATGATACTCAAAAAGTTGGTCAAGCTATAGTACACCACGGTGAAATTACTGAGGGAACATTAACTTTAAATCTACCGGTTAGAGCGCAAATCGATAAAGCAAGACGAGATGCAGTTCGTTTGAATCATACTGCAACTCATTTATTGCATGCCGCGCTCAAAACTATAGTAGGTTCCCATGTTCAACAAAAAGGTTCTTTGGTGGAGGCTGAGCGAGCTCGTTTCGATTTTTCTCATTTTGAAGCATTGACTCAAGAGCAAATTCGTCAAATTGAAATTTTGGTTAATAAGCAAATTAGAGCCAATAATGAAGTGGTTACTCAAGTTATGGACATAGAAGCGGCCAAGAAGAGCGGAGCTGTTGCCCTTTTTGGAGAAAAGTATGCTGAGGCAGTGCGTGTTTTATCCATGGGGGAATTTTCCAAAGAGCTTTGTGGCGGTACCCATGCGCGAAGGACAGGGGATATTGGTTTATTTAAAATTATTGCCGAGTATGGAATTGCCAGTGGTGTAAGACGCATCGATATGGTTACCGGGAGTTATGCATTGGCCTGGGTTAATGAACAGCAAGATCTTTTAGGAGACCTGGCCGCAAGTCTGAAGACCACTGTAGGCAATTTACGCGATAAATTGTCCCAGTTATTAACTGATAATAAAAGCCAGGAGAAAGAAATAGCGAAGCTCCTGAGTGAAAAGGCACAGAAGTCCGGTGCGGATCTTGTAAGCGAAGTCGAAAATATAAATGGGATTAATTTATTGGTAAAACAACTTGATGGAATGGACAATCAAACGTTACGGAATACTTTGGATCAGCTTAAATCTACTTTAGACTCAGCCGTAATTGTATTATTTACCGTCGAGCAAAATAAAATGAATGTCATTGCTGGAGTGAGTAAAAATATTTTAGGTAAAGCGCCAACGGCTGCCATGTTAGTACGCCATCTATGTGGAAAAGGTGGTGGTAGAGATGATATGGCTCAAGGTGGAGGAGTCGTTCCTGAAGATTTGGCTGAGAAAATAAGAGAAATAAGAACAATGGTAGAAAACTCTTAGGTTGAGGTAAATTAATCTAACCCCCTCATCCAACGCTATAAAGTCCAATTGTAGCCTGGATTAGCGTAGCGTAATCCGGGAAATTCATTGTGCCAGGGCACCAAAATCCCGGATTACGCTACGCTAATCCAGGCTACAAAAGCTTAACATAATGGCAGAATTGTAGGTTGGGCCTTGGCCCAACAAGGCTATTGAGCAAGCCAAACCTGTAATGCTGACTCAGCCCCGATCTACATCGATCATTAAGGAGATAATGATGAGTTTTATAAAGGAATTTAAACAGTTTGCTATGCGGGGCAATGTGATTGATTTAGCCGTTGCTGTGGTTATAGGTACAGCATTTGGTAAGATCATCACATCATTGGTCGATGGGATTATTATGCCTCTTATAGGTTTATTGTTGGGTGGGATTAATATAACCAGTAAATCATTTACCTTAGGAGACGCAGTTGTTAAGTGGGGAGGATTTCTTCAGGCTATTATTGATTTTACCATAATAGCCTTGGCAATTTTTGTAGCAATCAAGTTTGTGAATATATTAAAGAGAAAGGAGGATGAGGAGCAGACTCCCATATTATCTCATCAAGAAGTTTTGTTAATGGAAATTCGCGATTTATTAAAAGACAAGATTAAACCCACTTAAAACCTAATCTTATTTGGTTTGATTTTAATCAAAAATTTATGGATCTGCTATACTAGATTTAGTAGTTAATTAATAAGGATATTTTATGAGCGAACTAATGAATCTAATTGCACTGATCATTGTTTTTGGTGTGTGTTTATGGTTGATTAATGCATTTATTCCTATGCCTGGGGCAATTAAAAGTCTTTTAAATATATTGGTTTTAATTGTTTTAATTATCTATATTTTACAATTTTTTGGCATCATCCATAACATCTTACCAGTGGTTAGAATTTTAAAATGACCATGGCATTAAAATAGGATGGATAGTGCTGGATACTACAAGGATTAGGGGGCTAACCCAGAGTCCCTTGTAGCGCTTTTAAAATTTAGTTATCCAACCATTTGAAATATATTTTGACGCTCATCATCTCGCTAATTGATATCATCCTCAGATTCATTTATTACTCGTGATTAGGGCTAGTTACAAGGATATGAAATGACACTATCACAACAAGAGGTAATTAATCTTGTTGATTAGTACCTCATCCTACTTGCGGGTTGATTAAACAAATCTATAAAAACACTTATTCCTCAAAGTGTCTTGCCGAGGCAACTTAATAGTGACCGTTATGCAGGTTCGGTTATGTACTTTATGATTTCACAACAGACACCGATCAAGCTGCATAAATTCATTCCGATCAAATGTATCATTTTTATTTCGGTGCACCTCTTGAAGTCTTATTGCTCTATCCGAATGGTCACGGTGAAATAAAGGTTATGGGACAATATCTAAAGGGCGGCATGGTTCCTCAATTATTTATACCTGGAGGTACTTTTCACATCGGTCGTAATTATAAAGAAGGTGATTATTCATTATTGAGCACTTCAGAATGGATAAGCGTAGATCCTGAGGATGTGGAGTTGGGGGTTGCCAAAAAATTAATTTTTCAATACCCCAACTGCGCAAAAGAATTAATGAATTTTGTGCTCTTAAATCTGAGTAAATCATTTTGGACTAATGTTTCTGGTAAGCGTTCACGAGATATGTTCTTTTTTAAGATTAAGTAAAATTGCCGTCATTGCGAACAAAGTGAAGCAACCCAGTACAAACTTCTAACGAAGCATCGTTCTGGATTGCTTCGCCAAGGCTCGCAATGACGATATATATATATACCCCGGGAACGCTTACTGTTTCTGGAATCATCCCAAAAAAATCCCGGCAGAAGCCGGGATTCAGGTAGAGGAGACGGGTATTAGTCACGACCTGAAAAAGCACCTAACAACTGAAGCAGGCTGACGAATAAATTATAAATTGATACGAATAATCCAACAGTAGCTGATATATAGTTTGTTTCACCGCTGTGGATTATCTCACTGGTTTGGAACAGGATTAACCCTGAAGAAATAAGTACAAACACAGCAGAGATAGTTAATTGTAAAGCAGGCATTTGGAAGAAAATACCAGCAATCATCGCCAGTAGAGCGACCATAACACCTACAAATAAGAATCCACCGAGAAAACTGAAATCTTTTTTGGTGGTCAGCGCATAACCTGATAATGCAAAGAAAATCATTCCGGTACCACCTAAGGCGGTAGCAATTAATTGAGGACCATTAGAAAAACTGGTCATGTAAAAGCTCAGGATTGGTCCTAGGGTATATCCCAGAAAACCTGTGAAAGCAAAAACACTGACTAATCCCCAAACGCTATTTCTTAATGCCTGGGTTAAAAACATCAAACCATACACACCCACGATCATTAGGAATGGGTTCATTGGGCGAGCGCCACTAGCAAAAGATAAATAGGCTGTAAATGCACTAAACAAAAAGGTTAAGCTCAGTAACAGGTAAGTATTACGCAGCACCTTATTGGTTGCAAGAACAGACTCACCACGCTGGGTAAGGATGTTAACATTATTTCGGTTCATTCTTAGAACTCCAGGTTATTTATAATTAGTCTAGCATATCTATGGGTAAGTTTCCTGTATTTCAAGTTTGTTACTTGAAATTTTCTAATTAATCTTCATTTAAAGAATAATAGACGGATTATTATTAATGTGAAACATCTTTTCTGTCAATTTTGTTTTGGGGTTCTATGCTTCATTATAGTAAGATGGATTTATAAGTTTAAATTTTCTCAGGACGTTATTATGGCACGAGTTGCGCTAATCCAAATGGTTTCTTCAGCTAAAGTTGAGGATAACTTACAACAAGTGGAACATTACTTGATTTTAGCCAAAGAGGAACAAGCAGAGCTGGCGGTTCTTCCTGAGAACTTTGCATTTATGGGGATCAGCGAAACGGATAAACATCAAGTGGCGGAACATTATGGACAAGGCCCTATACAACAAAAAATCAGTCAGCTGGCTAAAAAGCTTGGTTTATGGGTTATAGCCGGAACGATACCTTTAAAAAGTATGGGTACAAAAGTCCGAGCCAGTTGTATTGTTTATGATGATAAGGGTTTAAGTGTTGCACGATATGATAAAATTCACTTATTTGATGTGCGTGTATCAGAACAAGAGGCGCATCAGGAGTCGATATCAATAGAACGCGGGAATGAGCTTGTCGTTGTTGATACTCCAGTAGGTATTATTGGATTAACCGTTTGTTATGATCTGCGTTTTCCTGAGCTGTATCAGCAATTATTGTTAAAAGGTGCACAGATATTCACCGTACCATCAGCTTTTACAGAAGTAACTGGCCTGGCTCATTGGGAGATCTTGCTCAGGGCTAGAGCAATAGAAAATTTATGCTACGTATTGGCTCCAAATCAAGGCGGTCAGCATGAAAATGGGCGACAGACTTATGGCCATAGTATGGTAGTCGAACCTTGGGGTAAAGTTGTTATCCAGCAAGAAGCTGGCGCTGGATTAGTGACTGCTGATATTGATTTGCAACGTTTGCAACAATTAAGACGACATTTTCCTTGTGTCGATCATCATGTCCTGCTTTAGAAAGTTTATTAAAAGGTAATCAAATGACACAAGCTCTGACAATAGCAAAAAAAATTTTACTGTCTCCCGCATCCTTGGATGAAACCGGAATAGAACAGTTGTTTAAAACAATGGCTAGTCGCCACATAGATGATGCCGATCTATATTTTCAAAGTTGTAGTTATGAATCCTGGTATCTGGAGGATTCGGAAGTAAAAAGTGGCAGTTTTTCCCTTGATAAGGGAGTAGGAATCCGTGCAGTTAGTGGTGATAAAACAGGTTTTGCCTATTGCGATGATATTTTATTACCTTCCATGCTCCGGGCTGCCGATGCTGCGCGTTCTATTGCTCTTTCTGGATCTAAAGCAGTCCAGGCTATTCAGGTCAATAGTGCTCCTGTTAGCCGTTATCAAGGATTAAATCCTATTGAAGGAATGAGCAAACAGGAAAAAATTGCTTTACTCGAAGCTATTGATAAAGAAGCACGCCGAATAGATCCACGGGTGATCCAGGTTAATGCTTCGTTAAGTGGTTGTTATGAAGTGGTGATGGTGGCTGCCATGAATGGACAGATGATAGCTGATGTGAGACCTTTGGTTAGCATTAATGTAAGTGTCATAGTAGAAGACAAACACGGAAAACGAGAGTCCGCACGTTCCGGCGGTGGTGGTCGAGTAGCCTATTCTTATTTTACCCAAAAAGAAAATGCCCTTAGTTATGCGCGGGAAGCAGTGCGTGAAGCGCTTATTAATCTTGATGCCCAGCCCGCTCCAGCTGGAACTATGCCTGTGGTTTTAGGCCCAGGTTGGCCTGGAGTTTTATTGCATGAAGCAGTAGGGCATGGTTTGGAGGGAGATTTTAATCGTAAAGGCTTGTCAGCATTTTCTGGTCGATTAGGCCAACAAGTTGCCGCTCCTGGAGTCACAGTAGTGGATGATGGAACCTTGGTCGATAGACGCGGATCGCTTACCATCGATGACGAAGGAACTCCTTCCCAATGTACTACTTTGATTGATAACGGAGTGTTGGTTAATTACATGCAGGATAAATTGAATGCTAAATTGATGGGCATGCAATCTACAGGTAATTGTCGTCGTGAGTCATATGCCCATGTACCCATGCCAAGAATGACCAATACTTATATGTTAGCGGGGCAGCATGATCCGGAAGAAATTATTCGTTCGGTTAAACATGGCTTATATGCCGTTAATTTTGGTGGGGGACAAGTTGATATCACTTCAGGTCAATTTGTGTTTTCAGCAAGTGAGGCTTATTTAATTGAAAATGGGAAAGTGACTCAGCCGGTTAAAGGCGCAACTTTAATTGGTAATGGTCCTGATGTAATGAAAAAAATCAGTATGATAGGCAATGATTTGGCCTTGGATAGAGGTATTGGTGTTTGCGGTAAAGATGGTCAATCAGTTCCGGTGGGGGTGGGGCAGCCTACGTTGAAGATTGATGCTTTAACGGTGGGGGGAACTAGCTAGTCTTTCCGTTTATGCCCAATCTGTTTGCGGTGACAGGGGGAGATTTGATCCCCTGTCCGTCGCGAAAATCCTGCCCTACTTACTCGTCATAATTAAGGCTTTATATTTGTGCATGTCCCTTGACGTCCTTCCGAGTGTTGAAGTAATGCCATTTCTTTCCATTTTTAGTTTTATTAATAAATCAGCGGTAGTGTTAAGCATGATTGGATTCTTTGGACTCAGTTTAAAAAATAAGAAAGCAAATATACATTATTAATATACAAGCGAACAATTAATTATCACTTAAATGTAAAAAATTGATACTTTACAATCAGTTGGTCTAAACTGAACATAAAAGAGTAGCTTTTCTCTCAAGGATTATTATAAAAAGGAATGAGATATGTCAAAAGATTCTAATTTGGGTTCATTAAGCCAATTACTTTTAAAAAATGAAAAGGAAGCCGCTACTCGGGTTTACCTAAGACAGCCAAGAGAAGGCGTCTGGCATGAATTTACCTGGGCTGAGACGATGCTTCAGGCACGTAAAGTAGCTGCATTTTTATACCAATCAGGGCTTAAAAAAGGCAGTCATGTTGCTATTATCTCAAAAAACTGTGCCGAGTGGTTCATTACTGATTTTGGGATTCATTTGGCGGGTATGGTTAGTGTCCCTCTTTTTAGCAATCAACATGAGACAAGCATTCATTATATTTTGGAACATGGTGATGTTAAGGCAGTTTTTATCGGTAAATTAGATGATCACCAGCTCGTACGTAGTTATATTCCAGAACAATATCTGACTATCGGTTTTGATTATCATAAAGACTTGGAGGTTAATCACCGCTGGTCAGATGTGCTGGCAATTCAACCGCTTGTAGAGTTAACCGAACCAGAACCTGAGGATATCTATACCATTATTTATACCTCTGGGACATCGGGTTTACCAAAAGGGGCGATGTTTAACAATCAGGCTATAACAAATTATCTTAACCTTTTTCCAAAAGATCTGCTTAGAATCAGAAAGCTGGACCATTATAAATTAATTTCTTATCTTCCTCTTGCTCATGTATACGAGCGATCAGCAATTCAATTAGCCAGCGTGTCTATAGATTGTGATGTTTCTTTTATAGAAAGCCTGGCTCAATTTTCCAAGAATTTACGCAGTATTCAACCTAATTTTTTTACAGCGGTTCCTCGGATATGGGGTGTCTTTCAGCAAAAAATTGAAGAAAAACTATCCCCTTCATTATTAAATTTTTTATTAAAAACTCCTTTTATTTCAAGGTTAATCAAAAATAAAATCATTCATGAATTAGGTTTAAATGCCTGTACTAATTCATTTTCTGGCGCCTCATCTCTACCTGTAGCTCTTTTGAAATTTTTCGAAAAGATAGGTATTAATATTCAAGAGGGATATGGACAAACGGAAAATTTAGCCTACGCAACTTTATCTATTTTAAATGATAGGAAGCCGGGTTATGTGGGAACCGCAAGACTGGAGGTGGAAATTAAGGAAGGAGAGGAAGGAGAGTTGTTGCTCAAGTCCCCTTGTTTAATGGCTGGATATTATAAAGACAACCAAGCGACTAAAAAAGCATTTACTTCGGATGGATGGCTGAGAACCGGTGATGTGGTCGAGATCGATGGACAGAATCGAGTTAAAATAGTAGGGAGAACTTCTGAGAATTTCAAAAATCAGAGCGGCGAATTTGTGGCTCCATCACCTATAGAGCGGCAATTTCAAAATGAAATAATTGAGCAATTATGTATGGTGGGGCGTGGTTTACCAACCAATGCTTTATTAATCACCTTAAAAGAAGGGGTTCTGCTTCGTAAGAAAAAAGAAGAGATTAGTAAATCTCTAGAGGAGGTTTTGCATCATGTTAACAACGGTTTAGTTAAATACGAACGAATCAGCCATATTATTATAACAAAAGGTGAATGGACACCAGCTAATGACTTGTTAACCCCAACCCTTAAAGTAAAGCGACGCGTTGTAGAGGAACATTATGCGGGTTTAATTGATGCTGCATTAGCTCAATCTCAGCGTGTTTTTTGGGAAAAATAATAAGTTTAGTCGTTAAGAAGCTAATTTACTAAGCAAGGAGCTGATCTCAAATATACGCTCTTCAGGGGTAGTACTATCTAAAGCAAAGCGTAAGCGTTGTGGTCCCTCCATCTGGTAACGTTTGGCATGAACCTGGATCAGATTAATTAATACTCCGGGGTTTATCGAGGGCTTTTCACTAAAATCCAATTTACCCTTTTCTGCAGCAGCACTAATTTTTTGAATGCCTAATTGATCTGCTTTTAATTTTAATTCAGTAATGAGTAATAAATGTTTTACTGGCTGAGGTAACAATCCAAAGCGGTCAATTAATTCAATTTGTAAATCATGTAGTTGCTGTGTGGTCTTAGCATTAGAAATTCTTTTATACATGATCAAGCGATTATGAATGTCACCTATATAATCTTCTGGAATAATAGCACTAATCCGTAAGTCAATTTCAGGCCCTTGATGCATGGGGGCTGATAACTCAGGTATTTTCCCTGCCTTCAGATCATCTACCGCTCTATCAAGCATCTCCATAAATAAATTAAAGCCTATGGCGTGCATATTTCCACTTTGATCTTCGCCTAATAATTCACCAGCACCACGAATCTCAAGATCATGAGTTGCCAAGGTGAATCCAGCGCCTAAATCTTCCAGCGATACTATAGCTTCCAAACGTTTGACGGCATCAGGGGTTAATAGTTTTTCATCAGGAGTTAATAAATAAGCATAAGCCTGATGATGCGAACGACCGACCCGACCACGTAATTGATGCAATTGGGCTAAACCAAACTTATCAGCTCGATCAATAATAATGGTATTGGCGGTAGGGATATCGATTCCAGTCTCAATAATCGTCGTGCAGACCAGCACATTAAAGCGATGATGATAAAAATCAGACATCACTCGCTCCAGTTCTCGTTCACGCATTTGCCCATGTGCACTACGGACCTTGGCTTCCGGAACTAAGGTTTGCAGATCCTGACACACTCTGCCAATTGTTTGTACGTTATTATGGAGAAAGAATACCTGCCCGCCTCTTAAAATTTCACGCAGTAATGCCTCTCTTACGACAATATCCTTTTTTTCCTGCCAAAATGTTTTGATGGCTAATCGCTTAGCAGGGGGCGTGGCAATTAAGGATATATCTCTGATTCCGGCCATGGCCATATTTAATGTTCTGGGAATGGGGGTAGCGGTCATAGATAAAATATCCACATGAGTCCGTAGAGACTTCATGTGTTCTTTCTGTTTTACTCCGAAACGATGCTCTTCATCAATAATTAATAATCCCAGATTTTTAAAAGCGATATTACTTTGAAATAATTTATGAGTGCCTATTACTATGTCTACGTTTCCTGAGGATAATCCAGTCAGGACTCCTTCAGATTCTTTACTGCTGCGAAAGCGAGATAATAATTCAATATTTATGGGGAAGTCCGCGAAACGGTCTCTAAACGATTCAAAATGCTGTCCAGCCAAAAGGGTTGTAGGAACCAGTACGCACACTTGTTTTCCATTTTGAACTGCCACAAAAGCAGCACGCATTGCCACTTCTGTTTTGCCAAACCCTACATCACCACAGATTAATCGATCCATGGGACGGGTGGATTGCATGTCTTTAATGATTTGTTCGATTGCATTTAACTGATCGGTGGTTTCCGTAAAGGGAAAACCACTGGCAAATTTGATGTACTCAGCCTGATTAAAATCATATTGATGCCCTGGTTGCGCTTCTCGCTTGGCATAAAGATCCAATAATTCAATGGCCACATCATGGATTTTTTCCGCTGCTTTTTTCTTCTCTTTTTGCCACTGTTCAGAACCAAGCTTGTGCAAGGGGGCGTGTTCGCTGTCAACACCGGTGTAACGACTAATTAAATGAAGGGAGGTAACGGGTACGTAAATTTTATCGTCGCCTGCATAGGACAGAACTAAAAACTCACTGGACATATCATTAGTGGTGATGTATTGCAGACCTTGATAGCGTCCTACGCCAAATTGAAGGTGAACTACTGGCGCCCCTAATCGTAACTCGGCCATATCACGAATAATTAAGTCTGGATCAACGGCTTTCTGAGAACTGCGCCGCTGCGGAGTGCTTTGTTCGCCAAATAATTGTGATTCAACAATTAAGGCAATATTTTTATTGCTTAACTCGCAACCATAAATTAATGGTCCGGTGGTTATATTGAGCGGTGCATTATCATTGATAAACTCTTGCCAGGATGGTTGTACTTTAGGAGCAAGCCCACTCAGTTTTAACAAATCCAGCAGGACTTCACGGCGTCCGGCACTTTCGACGACAATTAAATAACGACGAGCAGTACTAGCGCAATATTCTCGTAACAGACTCAAAGGTTCGGGCGTTTTTCTGTCTATGGGTAATTGCGGTGCTCTGGCGATATCAAAATTTACCGCCCCTTTTTTCTCTGAGGGTCGATGAAACAAGCGCAATTGTTCATAGGTGTTGGCTTGAGTTAATAATTCGGTTGGATTGATAAAACAAGCTGTCGGTGCAAGAATAGGACGAGTGATATCATAACGTCTTTGTTCATATCGTTCCGTTAGCTCCTGCCAGAACTGTTCAGCATTTTCCTGAATATCCTCAATAAGACAAACTTTGGCATTTTGGGGTAAATAATCAAAAAAGGTGACCGTTTTTTCAAAAAACAGGGGAAGAAAATATTCTATGCCTGAAGGAAATTGACTGTTGGTTATGGCTTCGTAAATAGGGCATTGGCTCGGGTTTCCGGGAAACAGCTCTCTAAATGCTTTTCTAAAAAGAGTCTGACTTTGCTCATTTAAAGGGAATTCTCGAGCTGGCAAGACGTTAATTTCTGATATTTTTTCTATGGTGCGCTGTGTTTCAGTATCAAACTCTCTTAGGCTTTCAATTTCATCATCAAACAGCTCAATACGAAAGGGAAGACCACTACCCATAGGATAAACATCAATAATCGATCCGCGTAAAGCAAACTCACCATGCTCCAGAACTTTATTGACGCAATGATATCCGGATTGTTGAAGTTGATTTCTAAAGGCATTGAGTTCTAATTTTTGGCCTTCTCTGAGCATTAATGCATATTGATTTAAAAACTCAGGGGGGCAGAGCCGATGCATTAAGGTGCTGGCTGAGGTAATGATTATCGCATTGGAGACGTGCTGAACACGGCTTAGTGTATACAGTCTTTCCGAAATAATATCCTGATGAGGTGAGAACTGATCATAGGGTAAGGTTTCCCAGTCGGGGAAAAATAATAATTCCTGAGGAGTATTTTGCTCATTGAGAAAAAATTGTAACTCATCCTGGAGTTGACTTGCACTGAGATTATCCTGGGCAATAAGCAATTTTACCCCGGCTGTTTGCTGGCAGTATTCTGCCAAGGCAAGCGCCAAGCTGCTACCATACAATTGTCCCCATATTTGTTTGGGTTGTGTGGTTTGAAATAGTAGCGTTGTTGTTACCATGGAATTAGCGGTTCATGACTTAAAGGGGGATTATTATACCTTTATATTTAATCTTCTGCATCTTAAAGTTCCGTACATTGCTTATCCACAATCTCACAAGGTCGTTAGATCAAAAAACATACATCTATGCCGTTCGGGTTGAGGGGCGCTTACACCGTATCGAAGCTTCTACGTCAAGACCAGAAAGGCTTCGAGACAGCGCAAAAAGCGCGCCTCCTCAGCCCGAACGGATCGAGGAAGACATGGCTAAACTTCTTAGCATGACGGGTATGGGTTTAAGCAGGAGACACTTCAACTTCACAAGTGATTTCCTTGTGAGTGTCGCTGCTTAAGACACGTTGGGATAAGTAAAGAGTCAGTATACTGAGCGGTAAAAGACATGCTAAATCAAAGGGGAAGTGCAGTATTCCAATACCACCGAAGGAACCAAGATAAGAGACTATCAGCAGAGAGGCCATATAAAATATGAACCAGTATAGTGGATAGTTCGGCGTAAAAAGACTTTTACCGTGATAGGTTATCGCTATAAAAAGACCAATCATTAACGCCACATCAAGTTTCCATAAAATAGAGAATCCACACCAGTACAACATTAAATTACAAATATAAAAGGCGAGATGAGAAAAAAATACGTGACTGGAAAGTTTGAACGGTCTATGGGTGTCTGGTTGTAATTTTCGCATGGCAAGAAGACAAATAGGACCAATGCTATAAGAAAGAATACTGGCGGAGGAAAGAAAGGCCACCAGTTTTTGCCAGCCAGGGAAGGGTAAGAAAGAAAAAATACCGACTAAAAAATTAGCATAGAGAGTTATATAAGGGATTTTATGGCGATTCACTTTTAAAAACACTTTGGGCAAGTGATGATTTAGAGCCATTCCATACACTATTCGGGACGTTGCGGCAGTATAGACAAGGGTTGTACCAAAGGGCGAAAAAGCGGCATCAATCATTAGAAGAGTAGCGACTATTCCTAATCCGAGCAACAAAGTTAAGCCCACCAGAGGACCACTGTCGCCCGGATAACTCAATGCACTCCAACCATGGGTCAGATATTTTTGCGGCACAGCGGCAATAAAACTTAATTGCAACATGAAATATAAAATAAACCCAATCAGAACTGCACCTAAAATCGCTATGGGGATATTGCGTTGGGGATTTTTTACTTCACCAGCCAGGATTAAACCATTCTGAAAGCCAGTGAATGCAAATACAACTCCTCCTGCAGACAGTGCGGCAAAGATATTAGCCCAGCTGGTCTTATCGTTTAAATGGATATTGACGTTTGCCATGCTGGGTGCACTTTGTAAAAGAGCGATAATCGCAATAGTGGGTAAGGAAAATTTAATGATGCTGGCGTATTTGTTGCACTCAGCCAGCATTTTAATGCCATAAGAATTCAGGATGACGACAAAAAACATGATCCCTATAGCAACCATATAGCCATAACCTGACAATTTGAGCGTTGTAGGATCCTTCATAATTAAAGCAGGAAAAAAATGGCTGGAATATTGGAGAATGGCCTGGATTTCAATCGGAGTCATAACGACATAAGAAAGCCAGGAGGTCCAGGCAAATAGAAAGCCAACTTCCTGACCGTGGGTAAAGGTAGGATAATTAGACATTCCTCCGGAAATAGGAAACATGGTGCCGAGTTCACATAAAGGCAGGGCGATAAATAGCATGAAAAGAGCCGCGATTACCCAGCTGATGAGCGCATTGGATCCAGCCATTTGAGCACTAATAAAGGGACTAAAAAGCCATCCGGAACCGATCATTCCTCCTGCGGAAGCAATGAGTATATTGGTTGTCGAGATATCACGTTTCAGCATAGTAGTTTTCCTTTTCAAGGTTCAACAACTTATCCATAACCGCATGTCGTGATAAGGTAATACGAGATACGGGTACACCTCAGGTTTCTAATTCCACTATAGAGGTTTCCAGAGAGGTTTCCAACTCTTTCAAATCCATTTCGACCGATTCAATCTTCTGGAAGCGAGAAGTGATTTTTTTAGCGGATGTATTGACTTCATTGACATCCTGATGAGCCAAGTCAATATGTTTGGATAGTTTATCCATACGTTTTTCAAAGCGTTGGAAATCATCAGCCAACGCATGCAGATGTTTTTGGATGATGTGAACTTGCTTGCGGGTCGCATCATCTTTTAATACGGCTTTGGCCGTCGTAAGAACAGCCATAAGGGTGCTTGGTGAAACCAACCATACCTTCATTCTTTGCGACATGGAAATCAAATCCGGGTAATTGGCATGAATTTCAGCAAAGATGGATTCAGCTGGAATAAACATCATGGCACCATCAGTAGTTTCATTTGGAATGATGTATTTTTCCGCAATGTCTTTTATGTGCTTTTGAATGTCTTGACGAAATTGTTGTTGCAACGATTTTCTTTCAACTGAAACAGCTTCAGTATTGATTAACCGTTGATAGGTTTCCAAGGGAAATTTGGCATCAATCACCACATTTCCCGTAGGTTCTGGTAAAAATAAAATACAGTCAGCCCGTTTTTGATTACTTAAGGTATATTGCATTTGATAGTGGGCACTAGGAATCATGTTACTTATCAAGGTAGAAAGTTGGACTTCACCAAAAGCACCACGGGCTTTTTTGTCAACCAGTACATCTTGTAAACTGACGACGTGATTAGAGAGTTCGGTGATTTTTTTTTGCGCTTCATCGATAATGGTTAATCGTTTCACCACATCAATAAAAGTAGATGAGGTTTTTTCAAAACCTTCAGTCAGTTTATGGTTTACCTGTTGGGTAAGACTATGGAGGTGAGTACGAATTTCCTCGGTAAGTATTTGTAAGTGGGAAGTAAGAGAACTCGCATGCTGTTTGAAACTGTGATTCATTTGTTCTCTTACATCACTCATTTGTTTTTGTATGGTATCACTGATGAGCAATTGCATAGAAAGCTGACCTTGAGTCACTTTTTCATTGATGGAATGTTGACCGTTTTGATATGAGTGACTTAAATCAAGATGCAATTGATGAAGCTGGGTCGTTAATGCCTGTTGTACTTTTTCATGGAGCAGTTCACTTAAAACTTTCTGTTGATTTTGTTTTTTAAAAAACCAGAGAAGAAGAATGAATTGAAGGGCAATGGCGTATCCTATGCCCTCCATCAGTGTAATAGAAGATAAAAATAACATTCATTATTCCAGTAATTGAGTAACCTTAATAGGTTGGTTATATTGATAGACCGTTTTTAATTGGCCGTAATCTAAAAGGCGCAAATAACCCAAGTAGAGGCTATCGTCTGATAATTGTCTGGAATTGTCAAAGGTAAATTGTATTACCTGTTTGCCTGATTCAAACCATTGAGCTTGCTGAGAGGTTTCAATGGGCTTAATTTCTCCCTTGCTGTTTTTATAGAATAAAACACTTTGCAATGCGTATCTGCTTGCGGTTGCAACATCCATAGTCGCTTTAAAAGTTAAGGGCTTGGATGATATTTTATTGATGGTCAGTAAACTGGCTGATGGAATTGAGTAAGAAAAGGCAGTATGTCCACTTCGCTTGATTCTCGTTTCTCCTATATCAACCTCTATGTTTGCTTCAATATACCAATTTTCTCCATGATCATTTAATTCAGAATCAAGAATAGTGATGGCTTCGAATTTGTTCCTTTTGAGTCTGGTTAATTTCAAGGGGGCAACTTGTCCTTTGGGACCTACCAGAGACAGATCGATATCGTCAATGGAATAATCAGTATCCTTATCTTTAAGAGTAATTGTTGCGGTTAATTTATCACCATATTGATAATGAATTGAATCAGATTCAACTTGTAAGTAAAGCAATGAAAATTTGTCGAATACATTAATCAGATACTCATTAGAATTTTTTTCATCAAGAGTTTTGCTTTTGATGATGAATTTTCCAGCACCTAATTCGGGCTTAATTTGCAATAGGGTTTGATGTTTTGTTGCGAAGAACTCATCTCCTGAGACTTCATCCTGGCTGTATAGAGAGGAGGCATCTTTCAAAGTCATTAGTTTGTTGGCGGATGTTTTAAGCAGCAATTGGGGTACTGGTTTTTTTTGTAAGGGAGTAATGCGAATTACTGCCCCAGGCGCCAGTGTTGATACGACTACGCCGGCCTGCAATTGTTTGGCGGTCACTCGTTCTTTATAACCGAAACTCTTTTGGAGGTTGGTGACTTTCTTATTCAATGGGTCTTCTGAAATGCTCCATTTATCGTGCAGCTTTTCATGCGATAATTTGCTACACCCACCGCACTCATAAGCTTTTATCGGTTGGCTGGGTAAATTGTACGCATGCGTTTGAGAAAAACAAAATGCAGACATCAAAACAAGATGAGTAGTTTTCATTTTCATTGCGCAACTCCTTTTGCAGCTAAGGCACTGATAAGAATTTCATCCAAACCAAAACAGGAATGACGACTTTGATTATGACTTAAGGGGGCATTATTTTCTGTTTTATCCAAGTCATAAAACCATACGTCTCCGGCCTCTTCTTGTGAAGAACAATTTAAAAAGCCATCAGAGCAGGGGTCAAGATATAACTTGGCGATTTTAAGGCCGCTATTATGCCAATAGCCATTGCAATAACTGGATGATGAAAAAGGAGAGGCATACACATCAGTACCTACAATTACTTTAAACGGTACTGATAAAGAAGGACGCCCTTTTCCCCCTAAGAGCAGTTCTTGATTATAAATGAGCATATCAGTGACACGCTGTTGTTTTACGGCATCAGAGATATAGCCTAATAACCAGGCGAGGCTGGTTTCAAAAATACCACCGTTCAGTACTTCATCCGCCAACGGCGTTCCGCCACTTGATGGGGCTATAGCAATCACTTGGCGTATTTTACTCCTCAGCTTCAGGAATTTTTCATCGTAGGTAGGATTCGAAAGAATCCACCGGATGATATTGGCACCATTAGAGTGAGTATAAACCGTAAGAGAACTGATATTTTTATCAGTAATAAAGGTTAACAGTTGATCGGCGGTACAATTAGCGGCGTCTTCGTGCCACATGTAACGGCTAAAATCACAATGCACTATATAATAATTTTCCGGGTGTTCCATGCGTTGAATGATACTTTGAATAAAATCCGTTTTCCAATAACCCCCGTAAGCATCCTCGCGATGATCTCGTGTACCATGAACAAAGGCGATCCCCTGATTGTCGTTTGGGGTTGGAGCAGCCTGGAGTAAAGGAAAAAATAAAAATAAAAAGAAGGTAATTAAAACACGGTGAAGATCCATTTCTCTCATGCCTCATGTATGACTGTTCAATATCTATAACATGATTTTTATAGGATATTCAAGAAATGAAACAGGATGAGAGAATTGCTAAAAATCAGTGAAAAACTTTGTAGATAATAAGAGTATTATTCGAAAGTGATCATAATAATGATAAACTGATGTTTTAAATTTTCTGGTGATTTTTGTGATGGGTGATATTGAGATAAAGGGACAGATCGCAGCACTTAAAGAACAAATAAGAAATTATGATTATCATTATTATGTACTTGATGAGCCACTGGTGCCTGATGCGGAATACGATCGCTGTTTTCGAGCCTTACAAAAATTAGAGGCGGAATATCCTCAATTTTTAACCTCAGACTCCCCAACCCAAAGAGTTAGTGGTACCCCTCTAGAGGCATTTATGCCTGTTGCTCATAAACAACCGATGCTATCGCTTTCCAATGTGTTTTCTACAGAAGAATTACAGGCCTTTATTAAGCGTGCAACAGAAAAACTGGATGAGCCTAATCAGCAGTTAATTTTTGCCTGTGAACCGAAGTTGGATGGTTTGGCAGTAAATCTTACTTACGAAGAGGGTGTATTAATTCATGCTGCAACCCGGGGTGATGGATCCGTGGGTGAAAACATTACGGCGAATATTAAAACCATTGCCGCAGTTCCATTAAAATTAAGAACCCAGAATCCACCTCAACTTATAGAAGTGCGCGGGGAGGTCTATATTCCGAAAGCCGGGTTTGAAGCCTATAACCAGAAAGCTCGAGAATTGGGAGAAAAAACGTTTGCTAATCCGCGTAATGCAGCCGCCGGAAGTTTAAGACAATTAAATCCAGCCATTACTGCCAATAGACCTTTAGCTATTTATTGTTACGGGATTGGTGCTTGTGAGGGGTATCGTTTACCTGACAGTCATTTAGCCCAACTGCAATTACTTAAGGATTTTGGTTTTAGAGTGTCTTCTGAGACCAGGAGGGAAGTTGGAATAGAAGGCTGTTTGAGCTATTACCACTATATTTTAGCCAAACGCGATCAATTACCTTTTGAAATTGATGGCGTGGTTTATAAAATTGACAGTATTCCTTTGCAGCAACAATTAGGTTTTGTGTCGCGTGCTCCTCGTTTTGCCTGTGCTCATAAATTTCCTGCCTCTGAAGAAATGACACAATTATTAGCTGTTGATTTTCAGGTAGGACGAACTGGGGCATTGACTCCCGTAGCTCGTCTGGAACCCGTGAGTGTCGGGGGCGTTACTGTCAGTAATGCTACCTTGCATAATCTTGATGAAATTGCTCGCAAAGATATTCGTATTGGCGACACCGTTATTATTCGACGAGCAGGGGATGTGATTCCTGAAGTAGTATCTGTCGTATTGGCCCAACGCCCATCCTATACTGAAATGATTCATCTTCCTGAACGATGTCCAGTATGTGGATCTGAGGTGATACGTGAGGAGGGGGAAGCTGTTGCACGATGTATCGGAGGATTGTTTTGCAAAGCTCAGTTAAAAAGAATGATGTGGCATTTTGCTTCACGCAAAGCGATGCATATAGATGGCTTAGGATCTGTTCTTATCGAGCAATTGGTCGATGAGGGCATAGTGCATCATTTATCTGATCTTTATGAGCTTGATTTGACTACTTTGGCTAATCTTCCCCGAATGGGTGAAAAATCGGCACAAAATTTATTGGCCTCTTTGGAGCAAAGCAAGAAAACCACCTTTAATCGTTTTCTTTATGCATTAGGAATCAGAGAAATTGGTGAATCCAGTGCTCGCGTATTGGCAGAACATTTTTCAGATATTGATGCGATTCAGTCTGCCACTGTGGATGAGCTGATGAGTTTAAATGATATAGGACCGGTGGGGGCTGCTTATGTAGTACATTTCTTTGCTCAACCCCACAATATTGAGGTGATTCATCGTTTGCTAGAGTTGGGTGTCCACTGGCCTAAAACAGAGAAAAAAGCACTAAATCAAGAGCATCCTTTGTTCGGGAAGACAGTGGTATTAACCGGCACCCTAAATACGATGGGGCGTGAAGAGGCAAAAGCAAAGCTATTGGCTGTAGGCGCAAAAGTAAGTGGCAGTGTTTCTGCTAAAACAGATTATTTAATTGCCGGAAGTGAGGCCGGATCCAAGTTAGTAAAAGCAACAGATCTTGGGGTTGCTGTTTTAGATGAAGAACAGTTTCTAAAGATGTTATCGCTGTGAGTTATTGAAGAAAGAGAGCATCTATTTTTCTGGAGCAGGAAACGTCATCTCGAACGCAGTGAGAGAGCTCTTGGCATGAGCCTGAATCCCATCTGTGCCATTGCGCCACAGAATTCTGATGGGATTAGGCTTCATACGAATCGACACCTGCGATCTGTGGTAGCGTTCGCGCGTCAACTTAAAGGATATAGGATGTAGCCTGGGTGAAGGCGCAGCCGTAACCCGGGATCGAAACTGATTCCAGCCTTGATCCCGGATTACGCGTTGCTCCATCCAGGTTACAATTTTCCCATAAGTTAACGCCATTGAGCGTTCGCGGGGTATGTAAATTTCGTCAATTGCGAGCCTTAGCGAAACAACCCAGAACGATGCTTCTTTAGAAATCGGTAGTGGGTTGCTTCACTTCGTTCGCAATGACTTCAGGTTTAACAGCTCAGTCTGCGCCAACCTAATATTTCAAACTCAGATCGGGGGTATCAAAGAAATCTTGTTCAAAAGGACTCAGTTTACTTATAAAAAAGCCAATCATAGACCCGACAGGATTCATGCCTTGGTATCGCGAGAGTCGGGCAGCGGGTTGATCAGTAGCAATAAGTACTTTATTGACCAAAGTATGACAATCATTATCACCTGGTTTCATATGGCTTAAGATGTAACCGTAAGTACAAGGATTGGTTTCCTGGAATTTTTTATAAGTGGCAAGCATTTCAATTATTTTCGTTCCTTTAACCGTTCTTTTTTCCTGTTGATCCGGTTGTTCACTGGTGTCTGCAGGTTCTTGCGTGAATTCAATTAAATATTGGGACTCTTTAATATTAATTACTATATACAGATGATGTCCTAAATAGCCATGAAGAGAGGTGCCACCTATAAATCCAGCTTTGAAACTATTAATCTCATAGGTAATATCTTCATCAAGGAATGCTTCGAACTCGGCCTCACTGTCAAAACATTTATTGCGGATGTGCGCTTTTTCCTCTGCAAAATAATCCTCAAAAGGTTTGGTGTTTTTGCTCTCATCATTTAAAGTCTGACGTACATTTTCCAAGCCTCTACTAAAACCATTTAAACCAAACTCAATCTGTCTTAACCATTCATCCTTAAAAAATTTTTTAGGAGCTCTAAAGCCAACAATGGCTCCTATAAAATAGCCGGTGAATAAACCGATGCCTAAACCTTTATGGGGCTCAAGATTCCAGATTCCTCTTGCAAGACCCACTACCCCACCGATTAAACCGCCAGCAATGCCACAAATCACGGCAGCAATAGCACCACCTACATGGAGGACAATAATTTTGCATTGATGACTATAACCATTGATCTGAGCAATGGTTTGTAACTTATTATACTGTTCATAAGTTCTGCTAAAAAGACTCAGGTCAAATGAGGTTTGCTGATGTAAATCATTTAAATTATCCAGCAGTTCTGAAAGTGCTTCTAAGAATTCTTGAGCCATTCCATTATTTTTTTCTCTAATGGAGCGGAGCAGAATAAACAAATAATATTTAGCTTCCCCCGGAGGTAAAGTGGAGATTTTTTCTTCGCACTCCTGTAGTACCAGAATATGTTTATCCTGTTTTTCTATCATATTTTCGCATCTAATTGTATTAATAATGCACTATTATATGTGATTTTGTTTTTTTAGCAACTAGAGAGCCTCGGCTATACCACTCCGATATATTAATAAAAGGCTGCGTAGGAAGACATGTCATTAATAAAAATGTTATTGAGCATTAAAATTATGAGGGGATACCTCAGATCCTGTACGCAGTAAAGGACCTCCAAATGCCGTCAATACCTGCTTGGAAAGATATCCCGGCTTCTTTAGTTTGGAAAAAATCTAATTAAGGATATACTCCAAAGTTACTATAGTTATTTGGCACAGGGAAAAGCGGGTGCGACGACTTACCTTTATAAAAATGTTGCTGGTTTTTATACTAATAAATTGGGGTTTAGCATATGCTGACAACTGGATAATGAATAATCCTTATCCAGAAAGTGAGTCTAAAGAAAGTATTTACTACTCTTCCTTTACCCAACAACCTAAAACGCTGGATCCAGCGCGATCCTATTCAGCTAATGAATATCTGTTTATTACCCAGATTTATGAACCCTTGCTTGCATATGATTATTTTATTCGCCCTTATCAATTAACTCCCTTAACAGCAATAGAATTGCCGCAACCTAAATATCTTGATGTCAATGGAACCGTTATCCCCAATGGGAGCAAGACGGAACCCACTTACAGTGTTTACACAGTGCAAATCAAAAAGGGCATCTTCTATCAACCTCATCCTGCATTGGCTAAAAATAAGAAAGGTGTCTATCTTTATTTTAATATAAACGAAGATTATCTGGATGATCATGACATCCATCAATTATCCGATTTTAAATACACAGGAACTCGCGAATTAATCATTGATGATTATATTTATCAAATAAAACGCTTGGCCAATCCTGCAGTAAGCTCTCCGGTTTATGGATTGATGAGTGAATATATTCTTGGTTTTAGGGAGTTTGCCGAGTTGCTGCCTTCGTCTGGTGCAGGTAAAAACCATTATGTGGATTTGCGGAACTACCCATTAAAAGGGATAAAAAAGCTGGATGATTATACTGTTGAAATTACTTTAAAAGGGCAGTATTCCCAATTTTTATATTGGATGGCAATGCCTTTTTTTTCACCCGTTCCCTGGGAGGTGGATTTATTCTACTCACAAGACGGGATGGATGATAAAAATATAAATTTTGGCTGGTATCCTATCGGTACAGGACCTTTTATGTTGACGGAAAATAATCCGAATAGACGAATGGTACTGCAAAAAAATCCTAATTATAGGGAAGTATATTTTCCTTTAAATGCTTCTGCTGAAGACAAAAAATCAGGCTATCTAAACAATGCAGGGAAGCGTTTACCTCTAATTGATAAAGCGGTATATACCTTGGAAAAAGAATCCATACCTCGCTGGAATAAATTTTTACAGGGATATTATGATACTTCAGGGATTAGTGCGGATAGTTTTGATCAGGCTATACGAATCAATCGGTTTGGGGAAGCCATGTTAAGTGAGGAAATGACTGATAAAAAAATATACCTAACTCAAACTTTAGAACCCAATATTTTTTATATGGGCTTTAACATGTTTGATAGTGTAGTGGGCGGTACCAGTGAAAGAGCACGAAAGTTAAGACAGGCCATTTCCATTGCCGTGAACTACGATGAATATATCGCCATTTTTTATAATGGACGAGGACGTCCAGCACAAGGCCCTATTCCTCCTGGTATATACGGATATAAAGAGGGAGCGGCCGGAATGAATTCTTATGTCTATGAATGGAACAATAACGTTATGAAAAGGCGTTCATTAGAAAAGGCTAAAAAACTGATGGGAGAGGCAGGTTATCCAAATGGAATTGATCCTAAAACCGGGGGAAGTTTAATTCTTCATTACGATGTGACCACCAAGGGTACTCCTGAGGACAAATCCGTATTAGATTGGATGCGTAAGCAATTCGCCTCCATTGGCATTGATCTGAATATCCGGGCAACTCTGTATAATCGTTTTCAGGAAAAAATACGTACAGGGAATATGCAAATATTTAGTTGGGGATGGAATGCAGACTATCCGGATCCAGAAAACTTTCTCTTTCAGCTGTATGGACCTAATGGCAAAGTAAAGTATGGTGGAGAGAATGCTGCAAATTATCAGAATTCTGAGTATGATCGATTATTTGATTTAATGAAAAATCGGAGTAATGACCAGCAAAGGCAAGATATTATCGACAAAATGTTAGAAATAATAAGAAATGATGCTCCTTGGGTGTGGGGAATGCATTCACAAGATTTTACTTTGTCACAAAGTTGGGTTTCTCGAGTTAAAACGAATATTATTTCGCACAATACTTTGAAATATGTTTCAATCAATGTGTCTGATCGTAATAAATTACGCCTTGCCTGGAATCAGCCTATTTTGTGGCCCCTGGGTCTGCTGATGTTCCTCATTATTGCTTTAATCGTCTTTTTATTCGTTGCTTATTTAAAGAAGGAAAAGTTGCCTGCTGCGAGGTTTAAAATATCATGATTAAGTATATGTTTCGTCGGGTGATGTATGCCATCCCTATTCTTTTTGGGATAAATCTACTTACTTTTGTTTTGTTTTTTATGGTAAATACACCCGATGATATTGCCCGTATGCATTTAGGGAATAAACATGTTGCGCAAAAAGCAGTTGATGAATGGAAAGAAGTTCATGGTTACAATTTACCTTTGTTTTATAATGAAACTCAATCAGGAATTAATCGGGTAAAAGAAACATTATTTTTCCAAAAATCATTGATGTTATTTACCTTCGAATTTGGCGTATCGGATGCGGGTAGGGACATTAGTCACGATATTAGTTATCGAATGTGGCCCAGCCTGGCTATTGCCTTACCTGTTTTATTGCTGGGTATAGTGGTTAATATCATGTTTGCGATGTCTATGGCCTTTTTTCGGACCACCTACCTTGATTTAGCTGGGGTAATTATTTGTATTGTCTTAATGTCTATTTCCAGTTTATTTTATATTATTGGTGGTCAGTTTCTGTTTGGAAAACTATTAAAATTATTCCCTATCTCTGGCTATGATGGGGGTATGGATGCGCTGAAATTTATTATGTTGCCTGTTATTGTGGCGGTTCTTGGCCAAGTCGGGGCCGGCTCCCGATGGTATCGAACTTTATTTCTGGAAGAAATTCACAAAGACTATGTTAAAACGGCACGAGCTAAAGGGTTATCGGAACAAAGAGTTCTTTTTAAACATGTATTAAATAATGCGATGTTGCCTATTTTGACCGGAATCGTAGTTATAATTCCTTCTTTATTTATGGGCAGTTTAGTTTTGGAGTCTTTTTTTGGGGTTCCAGGACTTGGGAGCTACATCATTGATGCCATCCAACAACAAGATTTTGCCATAGTTAGAGCTATGGTTTTTTTAGGTTCTATTCTTTATATCGTGGGATTAGTATTAACTGATTTTTCTTATGTGCTCGTTGATCCTCGGGTACGATTATCATGAGTCGAATTGAGTTGAGAGAATAGCAATGAGATTTGAATTACTCTGGACTGACAAGTGCTTTCTGACTCTTTTGGTTTTGAGCTGCATCATGACTTTAGTCAGCTTGCGCAAACGACACATCAGAATGTCGTTTTCTCTTATTCTGCACCGACCTTTGGCCGTCAGTGCTGGCATAGTGTTATTACTTTTTTTAACTATAGGGGTGCTTGATTCCATTCATCTTCAACCAGTAAGGAATGGAACTGAAAGTGCGGAGTCTCTTTTAGATAAACTATTGGCTCCTCTTGGCAGTACCTATGAAAAAACTTATTCTGCTCCTTTAGCTTTAACCATGTTTGTTACAGAGACTGAATTAATTGATGGTGTCGCAAAACAAGTATATCCACGTTTAAAGTATCCTCCTGAGTCAGTAACAAATAAAGCAGATAGAGATGAAATCATCAGCAAGGTTGGCAGTCGTTCTTTAAAATATACTTTGTTGCTCATTTTAGGTTGTTGGCTGGTCAGTATTACTATTAAATTGGTTCTGCGGTTAAAGCCTGTTTATGCTTTAAGTGCTTCAGGAATTAGTGCTTTAATTACCTTTGGGATTCTGGTTTTTGCAGTATTGTTTTCTTATTGGCTCTCCCGATCATTTCATTTGTTTGGTACGGGACAAATTGGACAGGACATATTTTATTTTAGTATCAAAAGCATTCGTACTGGACTAATTATTGGGCTGTTAACTACTTTATTTATGCTGCCCCTGGCTTTGTTTCTTGGAATATGCGCAGGATTTTTTGGAGGTATAATCGATGATATCATTCAATATGTATATACCACGTTAAGTTCAATTCCTGGTGTCTTGTTAATTACAGCCTCGGTGTTGTCCTTGCAAACCTATATAGCCAGCCACCCTGAGCAATTTACAACCTTGGCTCAAAGTGCTGATGCACGACTATTAGCTCTTTGTCTGATTCTGGGAGTCACCAGTTGGACTAGTTTATGTCGTCTGTTGCGGGCAGAAACCCTGAAATTGCGCGAAGTCGATTATGTCACCGCGGCACGAGCCCAGGGGAGTAATTGGTTTACTATTATTCGCAAACATTTGCTACCTAATGTGATGCATATTGTGGTCATTACCCTGGTTTTGGATTTTAGTTTTTTGGTCATGGCCGAGGCAGTTTTATCCTATGTTGGTGTGGGGGTATCGCCAATGACCATCAGTTGGGGAAATATGATTAACGGCGCCCGACTTGAATTAACACGTGATCCCCTGGTCTGGTGGCCCATATTTGCGGCATTTTTATTGATGTTTCTTTTAGTCTTGGCCATTAACTTATTCGCAGATGCTGTAAGGGATGCTTTTGACCCTCATCAATCCAATTTGTAGCTTCCCTTGGACTCCCGCAAAAATAATGTACCTCGAACTAGCTAATAACCAGCTAATAAAGGGTCTCGTCATTGCGAGCGAAGCGAAGCAACCCAGAGCGCTGAACCCTGGGTTGCTTCGCTTCGCTCGCAATGACCAAATAAAAAATTGGGTCTCAGTTTATATTATTTTTATGGGATCTCTGTGGACTTGTTCGTGACATCCTCGATACACTCGAACAGAAGATGCTTTGTTTTGTGCGAGATTTCTAGATACCGCGAACAACTCGCTGTACCTCGGGCTTTTTAAAGATGAATTGTCCTGAGACCCTAGATTAGTTAACCCTATTTAGGTTAAAGTTCCCCAATTATGCTTAATGAGTTTATCCTCTATGCAACAACGATTTGTTCATTTGCGTGTCCACACTGAGTTTTCTTTAGTTGATGGTTTGGTTCGAATCAAGCCGTTAATGAAGGCTGTATCAGCTCGAGGAATGTGTGCTGTAGCAGTGACTGATTATTGTAATTTATTTGCCGCAGTAAAAGTTTTTAAGAGTGCGGTAGATGCGGGTATAAAACCCATCATCGGCAGTGATTTACCCTGCCATAATCCGGAAAATCCCGATGTTATTTCCTCTTTAGTGCTTTTATGCCTTAATTCTGAAGGATATAAAAATTTAACCTGTTTGGTATCTAAAGCGTATCAGGAAGGACAATATCAAGGCCAACCCCGCGTTCAAAATCAATGGATAGATGAGTATGCAGCGGGATTGATTGCCTTATCAGGAGGAAAGTTTGGCGATATTGGCCAAGCGCTATTAGCTAATGATGAAGCTTTGGCTAAAGAACGTGCCTTGCACTGGATGAGGTTATTTCCTAATCGATTTTATTTGGAAATTCAACGCACTGGACGAACAGATGAGACCCTTTATAACGAGAAATTGATTGCTTTGGCAGAAGAGTTCAATTTACCTCTTGTTGCCACAAATGACGTGCATTTTATTGATGAGGACGATTTTGAAGCTCATGAAGCTCGAGTGTGTATCCATGAGGGGTACGGTTTAGCGGATCCAAGACGGGTTCAACGTTATAGTTCTCAGCAGTATTTGCGGTCAGCAGAAGAGATGGAAGCTTTATTTTCTGATTTGCCAAGCGCGATAACCAATACGGTGGAAATTAGTAAACGATGTAGCTTAAAAATTGATTTGGGTAATAATTACTTGCCCAATTTTCCCATTCCTGAAGGCTCTACGGTTGAAGCCTATTTATCTCACTTATCCCAATCAGGTCTGGAGGAGCGTTTAAAACAATTATTTCGGACAAAAACAGAAGAAGAGCTCATCGCGGCAAGAGGAGAATATGATCAGCGCTTACAGATTGAATTAGAAGTTATTAACAACATGGGTTTTGCCGGCTATTTCTTAATTGTTGCTGATTTCATTCAATGGGCCAAGAAAAACGGTGTTCCCGTTGGTCCGGGACGAGGTTCCGGTGCCGGCTCTTTGGTCGCTTATGCATTAAAGATTACCGATCTTGATCCCTTGGAATATGAATTGCTTTTTGAACGATTCTTGAATCCTGAACGGGTTTCCATGCCTGACTTTGATATTGATTTTTGCATGGAAGGGCGCGACAGAGTTATTGATTATGTTGCGGAAAAATACGGCAGGCAAAGTGTATCGCAAATTATTACTTTTGGTACCATGGCTGCTAAAGCGGTTATACGTGATGTGGGGCGTGTTTTTGGCCATCCCTATGGCTTTGTCGATAAACTGGCAAAATTAATTCCTTTTGAAATAGGAATCACGTTAAGTAAGGCTATGGAGCTTGAGCCTGAGCTTCAGAGACGTTACGAAGACGAAGAAGAAGTTAAAGAATTAATCGATCTGGCATTAAAACTGGAAGGGATAACCCGTAATGCAGGAAAGCATGCTGGGGGGGTGGTCATTGCCCCATCACAACTTACTGACTTTACAGCAATTTACTGTGAAGAAGGGTCTACTCAAATAGTCAGTCAATTTGATAAAGATGACGTTGAGGCGGCGGGTTTAGTCAAATTTGACTTTTTAGGCTTAAGAACTCTGACCATTATTGATTGGGCGTTAGCCACGGTCAATAAGCAGTGTCAACAAGCAGGATTATCTTTTATAGACATCAGTGAAATCCCTACCGATGATCCCGCTACCTTTGATTTATTAAAAGCCTGTAAAACGACCGCAGTATTTCAGCTCGAGTCACGAGGTATGAAAGAGCTGATCAGTCGGCTACAGCCCGATTGTTTTGAAGACATCATTGCTTTAGTCGCCCTGTTTAGACCCGGACCATTGCAATCGGGAATGGTTGATGATTTTATTGATCGTAAACACGGTAGAGCCCTGGTGGATTACCCGCATCCTGATTTGGAACCTATTCTAAAACCAACGTACGGGGTCATTTTATATCAAGAACAAGTAATGCAAATTGCTCAGGTATTGGCAAATTACACCTTAGGTGCTGCCGATATGTTAAGAAGAGCTATGGGTAAGAAAAAACCCGAAGAAATGGCCATGCAGCGGGAAATTTTTACCAAGGGAGCGACAGAAAGGGGAGTAGACGAACAGGTCGCCACTCATATTTTTGACTTGATGGAGAAATTTGCAGGCTATGGATTTAATAAATCACATTCGGCAGCCTATGCATTAGTAGCCTATCAAACCGCTTGGCTTAAAGCACATTATCCCGCGGCATTTATGGCCGCTGTAATGTCTTCAGATATGGACAATACAGATAAAGTAGTCACCTTTATTGATGAATGTGCCCATATGAAATTAAAGGTGTTACCCCCCTCTATTAATCGCTCTTTATATCATTTTACGGTCAGTGATGAGACCACCATCATTTATGGACTGGGAGCTATAAAAGGGGTTGGTGAGTCAGCCATTGATTGTATCACCGAAGAGCGCATG
The DNA here is from genome assembly GCA_964428035.1 of uncultured Legionella sp. GTDB lineage: Bacteria > Pseudomonadota > Gammaproteobacteria > Legionellales > Legionellaceae > Legionella. The sequence goes on along the minus strand of CAYRWO010000005.1, from coordinate 25,762 downwards.
CTCAAGGGTACTTACAGTGATCTTTTCAGTTTTTGCCAAAGGTTAGATCTACGGAAAGTGAACAGAAGGGTACTTGAGGCTTTGATTAAAAGTGGTGGCTTTGATGATTGGCAGGTGGAGCGAGCAGTACTGACTGCATCTTTGGAAAAAGCATTAAAAGTTGCTGAAAAAGAGCATCAAAATCAGTCCAGCGGGCAATTTGATTTATTTTCATTGCTTGAAGATAATGCCAGTGAGCAAAATTATAACTCCTGCAAACCTTGGTCTGAGGCACAAAGACTGGAGGGAGAGCGAGAGGTTTTGGGCTTCTACCTTACGGGGCATCCTGCAGATCAATATCGACGCGAGTTTGGTGATTTTATCGTCCCTATCAGTCAACTCAATCCATCCATGCAAAAAAAAGCTAATATTTGTGCTCAGGTATCAGGTATTCGAAAGATCATTACCAAACGTGGAAAAAAATTGGTAATTATTGGAATGGATGACTCTACCTCCAGAATGGATGTAGTGGTTTTTGGTGAAATTTTTGAACAGTTCACAGACCCCTTGGCAACCGGAGACATGCTCGTTGTTGAAGGGGAGGTAGCCCATGATGATTATAATGGGGGCGTGAAAATGACCGCCACTCAGCTCTATAGTATTGCTGCTGCGCGCACCAGGTTTGCCCGTTGTTTGGAACTACGTCTTAACCAAAACAGTCAATCAGTTGTTAACTCAATCCAAACACTCCTAAAATCCCACTCCGGGCGCTGTATTGTTCAGTTAAGCTATATGAATGAGCATGCAAAAGCTCATTTGAGTTTACCCCAGCAATGGCACGTAACACCAACTGATGAATTTCTTGGTCTGATGGCTAATCTTTTAGGAGAGGAGCACGTAGTAATGAGATATTAAATAAACCCGCGATCGTTCTTGATTGCGGGTTAGGAATTTTAAGTGAATCATGGACACCCTATGGAAGAAGGTTGTGCATGAGATTCCAGGATGTCTTGACTTGCATTGTCTGCTAATACGGCATCCTCTTGTACTATATCCAGGTCTCCCGTCTTTCCGGTGGAGTAACTTTTTATATGTTCTTTTAATTCATCAATAACTATGGATGGAAGTTGAATTCCGCTGTGTGCTGTAATGATGCCTTTACCATTAACATACAACGAACCGTCTTCTTTTAATTCTATTATTTGTTTTTGATGAACTTCAGTTAACTGTTCTACTGGAGTGATGGTTATTGCTACACCACTGATTAAAGCCACTCCATCTGAAATGCGTATGCCCGTGATCATTGGAGCTTCAGACTCTTTATAATAATAGCCACCTACTGCGGCGCATACTTTCCAAAGGAGGTGATAAGCCAGATCCAGGGGCAACCCTATTGCCGTTCCTACTCCGTGCCCGATAATGCCCAAAGTGGCACCGAGAACATGAGCCAGAGTAATACTACAAAAGGCAGTTATTAACTTGCTGGCAATAACCGGAGCAAATAAAGCAACCCCCGTAGGGCCTGTCGGACCGAAAAGCAAAAGACTTCCCCCTATCAATGCGGTGAGCTGGTATTTTGCCGCCATGCCTTTAGTCGACTTACTGATTACATCGCCGCTTAACAAACCTACAGTTGCTCCAGTGTAAGCGAAAGTAGCTGCAAATAATGGTTGAGTAATTGAGGTAATAGGGTAATTAGTATAAGGATTGGGGGTGGATACTTTTTTAACATTGGACTCACTGAGAAATTGGGTGAATTCACTCCAATCTTTTTCGGTGAATGGTCTTAGCTTTGCTTTAATCAATGCTACATTAGCATCTTCCAAAGCATTTTTAGTATTGACGAATCGATTGGCAGTTGCATAGCAGTTTTCTTTATCTTCTTCATCAGGGTAATTCTCAGCCGTTATTCCAAAATCCTCATTAATAACTGCTGATAAGGCTGAGTTTTTAGAGTTTTGTGATTGCACATGCCAACAGGCTGTAAGGTAAACTCTCCAGGCCGTAACATTAGCCTGGAACTCCTCAGGAGAGGTTATTTCTTCCAATTTCTTTAGATTGGGGCGGAGTATGGCGAATAGTTTTTCGAGGAAAACAATTTGTTTTTTTCGGGTTTTAACGTCAGTTCCACCAAACATAGTAGGCAACCCTAGCATGGAAGGGGTTTCTTCTATATTCACATTTCTTGCTTGTTGGTATTGTTCGCGTAAAAAGGGCAGTTTATCCAGAGTGTCGTTGGGAATAATTAAGCGCATAATCTATACCTCATATCCGTTGAGAGTAATCCATTTGTATGTTTTATCTTACTTGCTCATTGGTTAAATGCAATAATATTTGATTATTTTTTACTAAATTGTTGCAATCTCTTTCCTGCTTCTTTTTTATTTGTTGATTAATTCATTGAAAAGATGATTTTTTACAGGATTATGGTACTTTTATCTAAAGAGTGAATAGCTGCATTGTTTTAAAGCTTTAGGAATATGTCACATGATTGAATTAATGAACAACATCATAAAGGTAAGTTTCATGGAACGGTTGACCCATTTTTTTTTACTTCTGCGCGTATCTCATTGGAGTAAAGCAGCCTTTGTGATGCTGGGTTTTTTTTACACACCAGCATCAGGATACTTGGTTCCAGCTTTATTGGCTGCTTTAGCTTTTTGTCTGATTTCAAGTGCGGTCTATATTTATAACGACATACAGGATCGCTCGGAAGACAGTTTGCATCCCCATAAATGTCGTCGACCTATAGCAAGTGATAATGTGTCAGTTTCTGAGGCCATTTTCATGTTATTTCTATTACTGGGAACGGGTCTTACTCTGGGCTGGTTCATTTCAAAGCAATTGGCCATTATTCTGACGGTCTATTTGATGGTTAATCTGGCCTACAACCACGTATTAAAATTAATACCTATTTTAGATGTGGCCTGTATTGCGACAGGTTTCATGTTAAGAGTCCTGGCGGGTACTATAGGGATAGGATTGCCAATTTCAGGATGGTTGACTGTGGCTGCAACTTTGCTGAGTTTATTTATTGCCTTAAATAAACGTCGCTTGGAAATGCAATTAGGATTAAAGCACTCCACAAGAAAAGTACTAAAAAAATATCATCCATTACTACTTCAGTGGCTGATTATCAGTACGGGAATCGCCTGTTTTATTACTTATCTCTTTTACACTATTTATGCTCGGGATGAGTCGTTTTATTTCATTTTGACGTTACCATTTGCTGCTATCGCTTTATGGCGTTTTTCCTGGCTATCTACTCAGAATATAGATAATGATGATCCGGTAAATGTCTTTATAAGAGATAGATTATCAAGAATAAATTTATACTGTTTTGCCATTTTAACCTTTATGGCTTTAACTCAATGAAAAAGGGGTTTCAGTGGTATGACAGTATTTTTATTTTTCTTTTCATCTATTTATATATTTTACAAATACAAGCAATTTGGCCATTCACTATAGATGACATGTTCATTTCCTTGCGTTATGCCAGACATTGGGCCGCAGGAGATGGTTTGTTGTGGAATCTTCATTCTCCGCCGGTCGAAGGCTATTCAAATTTTAGTTTTGTTGCCCTGGGAGCATTATCTCTAATTTTAAATAGTGATCCTGTTTTGGTACTAAAATCTGCGGGGGTGGTTGGTCTTTTTTTTACCTGCTTCTTTATCTTTTTGATAAGCCGATTTTGGTTTGAACGACGTGAGTCATTGCTTCCCTGCATTGGGATACTGCTTTACAAAGGACAAATCATATGGGCAGTGAGTGGATTTGAAACCACGGTTTATCAAGCGCTACTCTGTGGGGCGGTTTATTTTGCTCTACGCGGATTAGGATATAATTTTTTTCCCGGCTTAAGAGGAACTCCGAAACCCACCTCTTTCTTATTTTCCGGACTGTTTATGGCACTGGCAGGCATGACTCGTCCAGAAGCTCCTGTCTTTATGGCTGTATTTTTTATCTTAATGCTTTGGGATAAGCCTCAAACAGAAAGAAAAACCTATTGGCAGGGGATGATGCTTTTTGGGCTGCCCCTTTTGTTCATCTTCCTGCCTTATTTTTTGTGGCGTTGGCACTACTATGGATTTTTATTTCCCAACTCTGTTTATTGCAAAGGCCTTGCGAATACTGCGTACGTATTGGATAAAACCTATCTTAAACTCATTTGGCCCTTCGCTGTATTGGCCTTGTTTGCCTGGTTCAAAAAACCAGATAAACGCTATTATTTTTTAGGCTTGCCTAGTCTGCTTTATTTATTGATGCTGGTAGGCTCAGATCCAGTAGCTGCTTTTGATAATCGGCTTTTTTTACCCGCCTTTGTTCTATTGCTCCCTTTAGCGCTGAAGGGTATAAGTGAGGCTGTCTTAATGTATTTAAAGCAAAGGGATCAGACCTTTATTTCGGCTTTATATATTGTCTCATTCTGTGTTGCCTTTTTTTTCATTCCATCAGCCACTCTTGCTGAATACCGCTATTTTAAGAATAACCCGGTGCAAGGAGAACGATTACGCAGCAAGGTGGTGCGCTGGTTAAATAGCCATGCCCGTGAACAGGATACCGTTGTTTTAGCCGACGCAGGGTACATCCCATATCATAGTCATTTAAATTTTATTGATTCTTATTGCTTAAATAATTTATCAATGACCCAATACCCTAAAGCACAGATGTATGAGCAGTTTTGCCATCGGATTTTAGCTGAAAAACCGCAAATAATTATTTTGACTGCTCTAATTGAGCATGGTCGGGTTAAGTACACTCCTGCTGATATTTGTTTAAATTCATTACTTAATGATCATAGTAATTATAAATTATCCAAGACTTTTTTTACCGGAGCTCCCGACTCCAAATATCAGTATGAATTGTTTACTAATTTTTGATGCTATGCCCTTTAACTTGGTGTACCATCCTTTCTATTAGAATGGATTTAAATACTGTGTATTTTATGATAAAAAAAATAATTTTATTTCTAAGAAAATTGCTTTCCAAATTGCCCGTCATTTTATTTGACGTAGCAGCGATTCCAATAGCCTGGTATGCGGCATACTGGTTACGCTACAACATGCATCCTTACCCCAGTATTTTAACCTCCACTCATTCATTTATTGCTCTGGCCTCATTAACCGTTGTCCAAATTGGTTGTTATTATTATTTTAAAACCTATAGAGGCTTATGGCGTTTTTCTTCGTTGAATGATGTAGTGCGCATCTTAAAAGCCACAATCAGCGCTATCGTTTTGGTAATACCCGTATTTTACGTGACCTCGTCATTACATTATCTTCCCAGATCCGTTTTTCCCTTATATTGCATTATTCTGGCTACTTTACTCTGTGGCGGAAGATTAATGTTTCGCCTTCATTGGGATAAGCGTGATAGAGGAAAGAAAGAGGTCGACCTTAAGAAGGTGTTGATCGTGGGGGCCGGGCACTCAGGAGAAGGATTAGTACGCGATTTGAAACGGAGCAATACGTATCAACCGATAGGATTTGTTGATGATAATATAAGCAAGACTGGTTTAGAGGTTCATGGGATCAGGGTATTGGGAACCATTCGCCAGATTGTGGAGTTTGTTAGCCTTTACGGAGTAGATTTAATTTTCATTGCTATTCCTTCTGCGCGCTCTTCAACCATGCGACGAATTGTTACTTATTGTGAAGCAAGTGGCGTCCCTTTTAGAACATTGCCCAGTATTTCTGCGTTGGCTGCCGGACGAGTTGAGGTGAATGCCTTAAGACCAGTAAATATTGAAGATTTATTAGGCAGAGATCAAGTCAGTTTGCAATGGGATAAAATTGCGGCAAACATCTTTGAAAAACGAGTTTTAGTTACTGGCGGTGGTGGCTCAATAGGCTCTGAATTATGCCGACAGGTTTTGGCACTGAAACCAGCCAGTTTAATTATTGTGGAAAATAGTGAATTTAATCTTTATAAAATCGAACAGGAGTTAAAGGAGAATTTCCCTGGGATTCCTATCGAGTTAGGCTTGGTCAGTGTTACCGATGAAGTAGCAATCGATCATCTGTTTGCTCGTTTTCAACCGGAGATCGTATTCCATGCCGCGGCTTATAAGCACGTCCCCATGCTGCAAAATCAGATACGCGTTGCAGTATGTAATAATGTATTAGGTACGCAGACGGTTGCCAAAGCCAGCGTCACTTATGGTGTGGAGAAATTTATTTTAATATCTTCAGACAAAGCAGTGAATCCCACTAACATTATGGGAACTACCAAGCGAGTCGCGGAAATTTACTGTCAGAATTTAAATGACAAAGTGCAAACTCAATTTATTACGGTTCGCTTTGGTAATGTTCTTGGTTCAGCTGGAAGTGTCGTTCCCTTATTCCAAAAACAATTGCAAGCTGGGGGGCCATTAACGGTAACTCATCCTGACATGCAACGCTATTTTATGACCATACCCGAAGCATGCCAGTTAATTTTGCAGGCAATGGTTAACGGGCGGGGCGGAGAAATCTTTGTATTGGATATGGGTGAACCTATAAAAATAAGCTATTTAGCGGAACAAATGATTCGCCTGGCGGGAAAAGAACCAGGTAAAGACATTCTCATCGAATACACTGGATTACGTCCGGGAGAGAAATTATACGAAGAATTGTTCCATGAATCAGAGCAATTAGCACCCACCGAGCATGAGAAATTATTCAAAGCTAAATTCCGTGAACTGGATTGGAATGAGCTAACTCAGACTATGCGAATGTTGAATAGTGCATGTGCGGACTATCAGGAACATGAGCTATTAATTTTACTAAGAAGCCTTGTGCCCGAATTGCAATTGAATGATTTCGTGATGATTTGAAATCGTCCTGTTCAAATAGTACCAGAAACAGGATGCTCAATTTTAAATTTGAGTCTCAATTTATTAGGTAAGACATGAGCAAATATCTTTGGACTTCTTTAAAAGCACGCCTGCATTACATTAAGAGCAGAGAAGGCAAGCCATTTAACTGGGTGTTCTTACCTGGGGGACCAGGTCTTGGTTCTGAATCACTTGCTGATTTAACCTCATTACTGCAACTGCCAGGCACCATTTGGCATCTTGATCTGCCAGGTGATGGATCAAATATCACCGAAGATAACAGTCATTACTTTTCTCACTGGTCGGATGCTCTTGTTGAGGCTGTTGCATCCTTGGATAAGGTGATTCTGGTTGCTCATTCAACAGGAGGGATGTATGCCTTGGCGACAGCGAAACTAGAGGGTGCACTGACGGGGTTAGTCTTAATGGATTCTGCCCCTGATGCTTCCTGGCAAAAGATTTTTATGGACTACGTAAAGAGAAATCCTATTGACGTGCTCGAAAAGCTGCACGAAAAATACCTGGACCATCCCAATAATGACACCTTGAAAAAGATGACTATTGCTTCTGCTCCTTATTTGTTTACTCCTGCCGGATTAACAAAGGATCTTTCTTTTTTAGAGACGTTACCCTTCAATTACCAGACCTGTGATTGGTCTGCACAATATTTTGATGGTGATTACAAATTCCAATGGATACCCGAAACGATCCCTGCATTGATTTTTGCTGGCGAGAGTGATCAGATAACCCCATTAAAATTATTTAGAGACTCAATAGGTTTTCAGCGTGATAATATTGTCATCCGAGAAATTTCTGCAGCAGGCCATTTCCCTTGGATTGATAATCCTAACGGAGTAAGCTTGGTTTTTGATGAATATTGTCAGCTGTTATAAACTATCAGACATACTTCTTCCAATACTATAATAATTTTATTTTTTGTTTTAAAGGGCTAAACAAATGATAGTGACCTACGATGACTTTGATAAAATAGAGCTGCGTTCCGGGACTGTGGTTAAAGTAGAAGATTTCCCACGTGCTAAAAAGCCCGCCTATAAGGTATGGGTAGATTTTGGAAAAGACTTGGGTATATTACAAACCTCAGCTCAAGTCACCGTACACTACACCCCTGAGTCTTTAGTAGGACGCTCAGTAGTCGGCTGTGTGAACTTGGGTGAAAAGAATATAGCGGGCTTCACTTCTCAGTTTTTGCTCGTTGGTTTTTCCGATGAGACAGGAGCCATCTGCCTCATCACCACCGATCCTAAAGTGCCCAATGGCCAAAAATTACATTAACTCTCATTGGACACACCAGAGATTTCTCTATACAACCTTAACCTGAGCGCTATCGAGAGATCTCTAATATAAGCACTGAGCTCACATTAGCAGATCCCTCACTTCCTTGGGATGATGGAGTATCTTACTTCGCAAAAACTCAAAGGGGAGGGAACAAATCCTGAAACTTAACCCTGCTTTTCACATGCAATGCTTTACGCCGTTTCTTAGATACATCAAATAACTTATAAATCCCAATAGGAACAAGAAAACTCACCATACCAATGCCAAAAGCCAATTTATACATTGGATCTTTATTCAAGACGAGGAAAAACAAGGCAATGAGCATTAATACTATGGCTAGAATCCCAGTATATGGAGAATAGGGGGTTACATACCGGAGGTCCTTAGTAGAATAACCCGCTTGATACAATCTTTTCCTAAAGCTGATTTGAGACGCACATAAAGAAATCCACGCCAAAGCCCCAGTAAACCCGGAAACAAGCAATAAGGCGATGTAAAGTTTCGTCTGTCCAAAAAAGTATCCTACACCCAAGAGCACCCAAACACCAATCAAGGTGGCAATTACAGCATTCTGAGGAATGGAGTTTTGATTGAATTTGGCAAAAGTATGAGGAGCCATTCCATCACGAGCCAGTGCATTCAAAGAGCGAACCGTGCCATAAAAGCCTGAGTTGGCACAAGAAAGAGTTGCAGAAAGAGTAACAAAACTGGTAACCGCACCGGCCCACTTCAAACCATAGAAATTAAGAGCATCTGCAAATACTGAATTGGATAAACCTGCTTTCTGCCATGGGAAGATTAATACCAGACAAAAGACGGGGATAATGTAAATAAACAGAATTCTAAGGGTGACATTACGAATAGCATGAGGAATCATTCGTGCAGGATTTTCAGACTCCCCTGCAGCAAGACCAATAATTTCCGAACCCTGATAGTTAACCAGTAGTAAAACCATGGCTGTCAACAAGGCCATCGTTCCATGAGGAAGCAAGCCCCCATCACCCCAAATATATCTAAGACCAATAAACCCTGGGGGTTCGCTACCACTAAAAACACCCAGAAAAATCAAAATGGCTAATACAACGAATCCCATCAAGGCCACAATTTTGATTAAAGCCAACCAGAATTCGATCTCCCCAAACGTATCTACCTTAGCCAGATTAATATAAGTAATCAATAAACCAAAACAAACGGCCCATATATACCCATTAATCCCGGTAAACATCTCCATAAGAATACCACCAGCCACACATTCCGCCGGAATATAAGCCACCCAGCTAATCCAATAGGACCACCCGACACCACAAGCCACTGCAGGAGAAATAAAATCAGAAGTATAGGTGACAAAAGAACCTGAAATAGGAATGGCAACCGCCAGTTCTCCCATACACAACATAGTTAAATAAATGATTAGCCCGCCCAGCATATAGGCGATAAATACAGCAGGGCCTACGAGATTAATAACCTCACCAGTTCCTAAAAAATAACCTGATCCAATGATCCCACCCAAGGCGATTAACTGAACATGACGATCCTTTAAACCTCGGCGGTAGCCACTGTCTTTAATAGGTTTGGACACAGTTGGAATATTCTTCTTCACGGGCTGTTTATTTCTCTCAAAAATTAATAGGGAGGTAATGTTATATTCATATGAAAAATATTAAAACTATTCCAACTTAAAAAAAATGAGAAAAAATCATATCTCTATGATTTAAATGACAAATTATTTTCGAGGTTGGTTAAAATTTATATTCAACATGAATATTTTAAGCGTTTATAGCATAATATTTGAACTTTTAAAAGAAACTAATGTTCAGATTATTCATTATAGAAAGATAAAAACAGGTTAGAGAGTTGTATTTAAAATATATTTTTCAAAGAATTGAGCGACAAACGAACAACTCGATGACAAGCGACATCGAAGGACTAATGAACCTGGGATATGCTATGATTAAGATAATACTCTATTAATGCCCTTTGTTTCATTTTGAAATTTAAAAGTGAAGTCTCATGTATCATACGATATATGGTTACCAGGAAGGTAAATTAGATGCCAGATACGATTTTAAGTAAAGAATTCAATATTGGTAAATTATATTTCATCAATGAGTTTGAGGCACGTGCATTAATCTACGAAATTTTTTATCAAAATGCTTATTTGTTAAATCACCTTACTTTAAATCCGGGCGCGATTATTATTGACGTAGGAGCAAATATAGGGCTTTTCTCCCTATTTGCCTTAGGGCAATGCGAATACGATGCATTGATCTATTGCTTTGAACCTATTCCTACTCCTTTTGAATGTCTAAAAAAGAATTTAGCGCGATTCAAAGATCAAACACGCCTTTATAACCAGGGGATTGGTGACGTCACTGAAGATTGTTCCGTTGAGTTTACTCTTTTTGGAAAGGATTGGACGACTGCTACCTATAAACCTATGGATAAACTGATCTCTAATTATAATCCTCTATTAAACTATGATACGTTATTAAAAATTTCTCGAATTCGCTATAAATCACTGTATTACCAACTGAAATTTTTGCCCTTTTTGAGAAACTATCTGGTTAAAAGAAATTATAAAAAACGAACGACAGCAAGAAAGGTCCAGTGCACACTGACATCACTGGGCAGTTTTATTGAAAAAAATGCGATAAATCATATAGATTTTATAAAAATTGATGTTGAAGGAGCAGAGTTTGAAGTTGTAAAAAGCATTAAACCCTCACAATTTTCCATGATTCAACAATTATGCATAGAAGTGCATGATATCAACAACAGAGTGGAACATCTTGCTGCTTACTTGCAAGACCAAGGGTATCTTACCGAAATCCATAGAAGTCCCATTTATGAAAAACTGGGCTACAACCAGCATATGATCTACGCCAAGAAGCCATAAATTTATAGTTCTTACAGTCCATTTGCAACGAGATGTAATAATTAAAAATAGATCATAGGAACAGCCCAGAGTTATATCGCCACATATTAAAGTAGGGTTATAAAACAAATAGCTAACGCTACATTTTATTTAGACATCCCCCTAAACGAGTCTTGCAACATCAATAAACTACAGTATACTTTCTCCTATGCCGCTGTAGCTCAGTTGGTAGAGCAGTTGATTCGTAATCAGAAGGTCTGCGGTTCGATTCCGCGCAGCGGCATAGTATAATCAATGGGTTACGTATTTTTTTATTTTAATAATTTTTCTGTGTCGCAGTTGTGTCGCACTTAGAAATATCATTAGGTGAGCAATAAGGGATTACCTATGGATATTCTCCAATGATTTATAATTATACGAAGTATTTTTTTATGCTCTTACAATCGTAAGATTAAGTTAATGATATTAAGGACTCTAACTATCACTTTTCAGAATTATTATGAAGAATCCAAAAGCATCATCATCTCAGAATGATTAAGGGAAATATGAATAATAAGCAGGAAATTATTGAGAGTATTACTAATTTGGTAATTGAAGGAGAGTCATTATTAACAGAAGTATATGAAAAAAAATCTTTTGCAAAAAAGGATTTTTGTAATTACGAAATATGGTATACCAAGGCCCTTTCAGTAATTAATCAAATTTTACCGGAACGTAAACATGATTTTGTTTATTGCTATAAGCAGGAGAATAGAAAAGAAATAAAGAAAGATAATTTCACCGTTAGTGATTATCTAAATGACTTTCAGCTAACGTATATTGATGTTACAGGTAAATTTGATCCAAGAATTTCTTTTAAAAATCGTTTTTTAAATCAAATAGCCATATTAAGTTCCGCAAAAGAATTATCTGTGTCAGTTCTACATGATATTAAAGGAGTATTTCGTGCTGAAATTTTTGATAATGATCTGTTAGCAGCGGCAGAATTATTGAAAGCTAATCATATTCGCTCAGCTGGAGCAATATGTGGCGTAATTCTTGAGTCACACTTAAAAGAAATTTTAAAATTGCATGGGTTAAATCCTACAAAAAAAAATCTTTGTCTCGGCGATCTAAATGAAATCTTAAAGAATAATACAATTTACGATTTAGTATTGTGGAGAAAAATACAGCATTTATCTGATATTCGAAATTTATGTTCTCATAAAAAAGATAGAGAGCCTACCAAGGAAGAAGTTGAGGAATTAATGTCTGGAGTTAAAATGATTATAAAAACTGTAGCATAGCTAGCGTAACCCGTTTGCTTGCAAACGGGATTTGACTGACCTTATTCATTTGAAAAAACGTAGGATTTTAAAAGCTCAACAAGCCTATGTCTATCCACAGCTCCAGATGCTGCCTGTTCAATAATGTTTGGTAAATCATCATTTTCGCCTAAAGCATAACCATTTAAATCAAGAAAATATGTGGCGCTCAAAAAGGCGGTTCGTTTATTACCATCAGGAAAAGCATGTGCCTTAGCAATACCAATGATATAAATAGCGGTTAACTCAATAATACCATTGATATTTTCATAGTGATGGTACTGTTCAGCGCGTTTAAGAGCAGATTCAAGTTTTCCTATATCGGTAACAGAAGCATTAGATAATATTTCGCTTTGAATGAATATGACATCATCTACAGTTAAAAAAATTAATTCCATTATTTGTCAGCTAAAGCTTTAATGGTGGCAGCATGTCGCTCTTTTAGCTTCGCAATTGCCTGAGCACGTTTTCTATCTTTTGTCTCTTCAAGTTGGGCATCGGTAGGTGTACCAACTTTAGCAATAATAAAAGGTTTATGGCCTTTACGAGTAAAGCAAATTTGTTCACCATTGGCTATTTTTTCCATGATTTCACATAAATGTTCGCGCATATGAGTATAAGATACTGTTTGCATGGTTCTCTCCACTTTTCCTGTACATGTACAGTATAGTGATGATTCTTATCTATTTCAAGTAAATGTAACCCTACACAGCTAGTGTTGCTCATATTAGATGAATTGGAACATGACTAAAGAGTTAGTTCATACCTTACTTGGAGAACAAGATAGATATCCTCACTTTGTTCATTATTAAAAGCTGTTCATTTAAAATGAACAACCTAAAAAAATGAACAAGATAGGTCATTAGGCATTATTTTTCATTATATCAATTAGCCAAATTATGCAGGGACAAGAGGGACTTGTGGGATACCTGTACCAGTATTGAGTTATAGCCGTCCCGGATTTATTTATGAAAGTGGGGCAGGGGGGACTGTTAACTCGTATTCATACATAATTCTTTTTAATCAGATCTAAACCCCTTGACAATCTTTTAACTTTTAAGCAATACTTTCTCCGAGCTTGAGTATTAGCTCAATGGCTTTAAAGGCCATTGGTAACATGGATTAGTATTATCATTGTTTCATCCAAGAAAGAATCGGATAGACAACTGATATTCATTACGCAGGACGCGACTGGTCGGCATTATGCTGAAATGAAAATCAATTGACTGAGGTTCTTCTATGTCTACGCAAAAACCATCACGTGTACATTTTTTAAATGAATTTGAATCGGCACCAGATTCAACATTGTTTAATCAACAAACCATTGCTGCTGTATTAAGTTGCTCCACCCAATTACTTGAACGTAATCGCTGGGCTGGTAGCGGTGTACCTTATATGAAAATTGGCCACAAAGTTCTGTATCGCAAAAGCGATGTACTCGACTTTCTCCAACAACAAAAAGTCTATCGTTCAACCAGTGACAAAGGTCAGTTACTGGCATCAGTTAACGAATAACTCTCATTGTTGTTTCATGATTCTCGGAAGGACTCTTTATAACATACCTTCCTTGAGCGCTGTTTGGAGAATGTTTTATGTCACAAAATCAGGTTATTCCATTAGCCAATGCACCTAAAAAATCATCCATTGTCTGTGAGTATGCCGGTGGTCATTTCAAGTTAAATAATAAGGGTGTATTTTTCCTCGGTACAGATAAGGATGGGAATCAACTCCCTGCACGCTGGATATGCTCACCGTTGTCTGTTATAGCCAAAACCCGAGATGCTAAAAGTGGCGAATGGGGACGGTTGCTCGAATGGAAAGATGATGATTGCGTCACTCATCAATGGGCTATGCCTTTGTCAATGTTACAAGGCGATGTTTCTGACGTCAGGCGTGAGCTTGCCAGACTGGGCTTGGCCATATCACCTAATAAATCATCGAGAGATTTACTAACCTCTTATTTACAGATATTCCCTGTTGAAGCACGTGCACGCTGCGTTGATAAGCTTGGTTGGTATGACGATATTTTTGTAACTGCAAATGAATCCATTGGAAGTACTGCAGAAAAAGTTGTCTTCCAAAATACCCATGCTATAGAACCAGCTTTATCTGTCTCGGGTACTGTGGAGGAATGGCGTGATTCCATAGGAAAACTGGCAGAGGGTAATTCACGTTTAGTTTTTGCCATATCTACAGCCTTCGCTCCTATTCTTGCTAAATTGGCTGGGGAAGACTCAGGAGGATTTCACTTTCGTGGCGCATCCTCCTCAGGCAAGAGCACGGCTTTAAAGGTAGCAGCCTCTGTTTGGGGAAACCCAAAAGCCTATTGCCGTTTATGGCGCAGCACATCTAATGGCCTTGAAGGCTTAGCTGCTCTACACAACGATGGCTTATTGATTCTTGATGAACTCAGTCAAGTCGACCCAAGAGAAGCTGGGGAGGCAGCTTACCTTCTTGCCAATGGTCAAGGTAAAACGCGAGCATCTCGAGCAGGAACAGTTAAACAATCCACCAGCTGGTCATTGTTTTTTCTCTCAGCAGGGGAAGAGTCATTAACTGCTCTAATGGCAAAAGTAGGGCAGAGAACCAACGCCGGACAAGAAATAAGGCTGGCTGATATTGAAGCTGATGCCGGAGCGAACATGGGACTTTTTGAAGTCCTCCATAATCAACTCACTCCAGCAACCATGGCATTAGCTCTTAAAGAGTATTCAAGCCAATATTACGGTGCAGTAGGGATGGCATGGCTACAAGGCATTGTAACCAATCGGTCAACTATTACTGCTGCAATAATCAATATGACTAAAGAATTCGTTGATAAAGTAATTACCCAAGAAGCAAACGGCCAAATGATACGTGTAGCCAGACGCTTCGCACTGGTAGCCGCAGCAGGTGAAATAGCCAGTCAATTCGGTTTAACCGGATGGCAAAGAGGAGAAGCCTTTCGTTCAGCACAAAAATGCTTTCAATCTTGGTTGGAGGACTTTGGCACAGAAGGTTACCGAGAAGACAGAGCCATAATGGCACAAGTCCGAGCTTTCTTTGAAACCTACGGTGCAAGCCGGTTTGACAATGCTCGTGAACCCAATAATGAACGAATACTTCATCGGGCTGGATTTTACCGCACTGATGATGAGGGTTATCGAGTTTTCATGGTTCTTCCCGAAGTGTTTAAAAATGAACTATGTAAAGGTTTTGAACCTAGAATGGCTACCCGGATTTTAATCAATGCTGGCTGGTTGACGCCAGCACCGGATGGAAAAGCTTCGCATAAGCCTAGAATTAAAGGTGTGGGTACGCCTAGATTGTATTTTTTTACAGATAAAATTTGGGGTGAAGAATAATTGTTCTTATATTAGATCTAGCGCGATTCATTGTCCTATTTTCTATTATAAGGGAAATAGGGCTTTATGAACATTATGAACTGTCTTAAATAATTTAAATCCACTCCCTTTGTTTAAAGCCAGGTGACCTTTCCCCCAAAAATAAGACCATGACATTGATGAGATTTCCATTAAAATGGCCCCATTGGAGACCTCAAGATGAAAAAACGTTATACAGAAGAACAAATTATAAAGGCTATCAAATCCCATGAAGCTGGGATTAAAGTTGATGACATATGCCGAGATTACAAGATTTCCTCAGGCACTTTTTACAATTGCGAAGTAAGTATGCAGGCCTCGAGGTAAATGAAGCAAAGAGACTTCGTGACCTTGAGTCCGAGAACAATAAGCTGAAAAGACTTCTAGCTGATAAGCTTCTCGAAATTGAAGCGATGAAGGATGTACTGTCAAAAAAGTGGTGAAGCCAGCAGAAAGAAAGCCAATAGCCAAACACCTTATATCGGAGTTTAAAATCAGTGAGCGTGTGGCCTGTAAGCTGGCAGGATTGAGCCGAACAATGTTTCGATATCAACCTAAATCGCGGCCAGACAATGTAGTCAGAGCGCGGCTTAAAACATTAGCAACGCAATATCCTGCCTATGGCTATTTGCTTCTTCATGGTTTACTCAAAGCAGAGGGCTTAGTTACCAATAAAAAGCATACCTATCGACTGTACACGGAGGAAGGGCTGCAGGTGCGAACAAGGAAACGGAAAAAGCTTACACGACCACGTCAGCCAATCGAATTACCCACTGCTCCCAATCAACGCTGGTCGATGGATTTTTGTCTCTGATCAGCTGAGTAATGGTAGACGCTTTCGCGTATTAAATGTAGTGGACGATTATTCACGTGAGATGTTAGGTCAATTAGTTTCTACCTCAATTAATGGTAGGCAGGTTGCGCGATTTTTAAATCAATTAATAGAGGAGCGTAGCAAACCAGTTAAGGTTATTTGTGACAATGGCACAGAGTTTACCAGCAAGGCAATGTTCTTCTGGAGCCAAGAAACCAGGGTGCAGCTTGGGTTTATCCAACCAGGAAAACCTACTCAAAATGCTTTTGTGGAAAGCTTGAATGGAAAATTCAGAAATGAATGCTTAAACCTGCACTGGTTTAGAACACTTGATGAAGCAAAATATGAGATTGCTCTGTGGCGTGAGCATTATAACAATGTTCGCCCTCATAGCTCTCTCAACTACATGCCACCTGTTGAGTATGCAAAGCGAGTGGCATAAAATAACGAATCTCATCAGGGAAGTGGTACTAATTTAGGGGAAAGGTCACAGGTAATACAAGTTAATCCATTAAATTACATAGCTTCAGTGAAATTAATATTATAAGGAAACTATAGTTTTTTTAGATCAAGGGGAAATTTTAGAAATAAATCTTCCAAAAAAGAGATTGTTTGTCTTAAAAATATTTACTTAGGGCGAGCTTGATGAATTTTCAGCTACTGAGGATATCTCTGTAGTTGCTAAAGAGGGTATTCGTAAGATCATAAGGAAGGTTTAGCCTTAAATAATGAGTTTCTCAAAGAAAATGCTCAAGAACTAGAAGTGGTTTTGGAATGAATATTGAACAAAATATTTTATAAAAATAAAGCTTATCCTAAAGTATAGCTGGATGATTAATTTTAAGATGAACCCATTATACAAATGGTAGTTTAAATTTATTTTTGTATTTTAAATTTAATCCTGGATACTTCACAATTACCAGAGCCAACATCACTAGCAACTTCCAAACCACCATTTTCGGCATTGTATACAACCAAATCAAACTCTACTTCAACCGCCGCTTTAGAGTTTTTTGCAATAGCCTCAAAAGTGTTTTTAATTAACTCATTTAAATCCATTGAATTCATTTCAATTACTCCTTAATAAGGTTAGTTAAGTTCTAACATGTAGTTTCATTGTTGTAAACATTACTTATAAAATATGATGCTATCGGACAACGGTAAATGTCTTAAAGATCGAGAGAAGTAATGTTATCTTGATCTTAGGGTCAGGTCTGTCCTGTTGCCCGGAAAAAAATAAAGATCGGACCCTTATTTAATATTTCATATTTTTTTCAATTCTATTGTATTGAAATTTCTGAACAAGAAAGAGAATGTTACATTTAGTAATTTGAAATTTAATTGACCCCTATGTTTAATTATTGGTCTTGCAGGGATGTTCTTATTCAACTACAATTACAATATATCCATAATGCGGATAAAAAATGACCAACTTGCCCATATCAGAACACAATATCATTGAAGCGATTACTGAATATTCTAGTTATAGGCCTAATTGGGATGAAGATGGTTCCTTAGTGCCAGATGAAATAGCAATTAATAATTCAAGGAAATTTTTAGTTCTGATAACTACTCTCAATGTAACGTTACCCTCCGTTAATTTATCTAGTGATGGAGAAATAAATTTTATTTGGGGTAAGCCCGAAAATCCTGGGTATATTCATATAGGTTTTATGAACACTGGATATTCTTATTTCGCGATTAATGCAAATAACCAGGAGGTTTTAAGAGATAGCAATATTTATGACGAGGAAGATATTAAATGTTTGCTAAAAACCATACTACTACAAAAGCAAGAGTATCGAGCCCTATAATATCGAATGATGTATTAATTAGATTCATTATGGATCACCACTGCCCTATAACAGTTGGGAATGTTACTTCTGCTGCTTTTCAAACTTCTCAATTAAAAACTGGATTATCTGTTTCTATAGAGAGGTTGCTTGATCAAAATACTCGAAACTTGCTTATAAATAGTCTGCAAAACAACAAGAGTAAATACGTTAAAGACTGTTCTGCAATTGTAAAAGATATTGAAGATATTAAAGATGTTAGTGGAAATAATGTATTTGATATTATATTTAGTCCTATTCAGGGAAATATTCAACTTCAGATTATCGCAAACCCCGCACATACTGATATAGTTTTTTCAAAAGCAGCACAAAATGCAAGTAAATCTCTTCACAAATCATATCAAAGTAAACTTATGAAAAGTTTTAATGTTTAATAGATAACCTTAATGAATTTAATTAGTCCCGCAGAAGAATTCTAAGGGCGCAATATACATTCATTCGAATGTTTGCTATCTTGGCCTTGAGTCTTACAAAAAAATTCTGAATGGATCTGGATTTTTTCTTCTAAAAGCAACGATGGAGCACTGAATTTTGGTGATTTCATGGCGATTGCATTTGCCCGAGTTTCAATTCATACCCGTTCTAAAGGTCATAGTACCTTGGCTGCCAGTAGTTATCGCTCTGGAACTCAATTACACGATTTTCGTACAGGTCAGAATCATGATTTTTCTAATCGTCATGATGTTGTTTTTTCGGAAGTGATATTACCGAATGGTGCTGATCCAGAGTTTTTAAATCGTGAGGTTTTATGGAATGCTGCGGAAGCAATTGAACGAAGACGGGATGCGCAGTTGTGTAAAGATGTGGTGTTGGCTTTGCCAAAAGAACTGGATAGAGTCCAACAGATTGAGCTGACCAGACGATTTGCCAATACCCATTTTGTTGTTAATGGTTTACCTGCTGATATTGCAATTCATGATCATGGTGATGGTAATCCACATGCTCATATTCTGATTTCCACTCGGAGACTAGAAGGGAAGCAATTTTCAAAATATAAAGCACGGGATTTAAATCCTACTTTTTCCAAGGGATTCGTTGTTGAAAATGATTACTGGGGAGAGCATTGGCGAGAGATGCAAAACGAATTTTTCATTGAGAATAATTTGGATTTTCGGGTTGATTTGAACCATGTGATTTCAGAACGCCATCGAGGCAAACATCTCGATGAAAAAGATCATTATCTACTTGAAGAAAACCAGCTTATTCAACAAGCAAGAATGGAAGTCACCCGAGATAATATTGAAAATGTAATTAATCACCTTTGTCAGCAACATAGTGTTTTTATCCGAAGGGATATTGAGAGGTTGCTGTTTAAAACTTTTCAGCCCTCAAACAATCATCAAGAGTATTTGCAGTTTGTTGAGAAGATTATGGGTCATAATGATGTGATAGCACTGGGTAACAATAGTAGAGGACAGGCAAGTTTTACTACACGAGATCATTTCTTGCAGGAAGCAAGGCTGTTAGAGAATGTTGAAGCCATGATGCTCTCCAAGAAGCATGTTTCTAATCAGTCGCTGGATGGTCTTGCCAGCCAATACAATTTAAGTGATGAGCAGCGAAAAGCATTTCACTATATTGCCCAAAGCCCGGATATCTCTGTCGTCATTGGTCGCCCTGGAACTGGTAAAAGTTATTTATTAAAGCCGGTAAATGATTATTACACGAAGGCAGGGTATGAGGTTATTGGGGCTTCTTTATCTGGTAAGGTAGCCAAAGCTTTGGAAGCGGAGACTGGTATACGCTCTTCAACTATTAAATCTTTGTCATATCGGCTGGCTAATAACATCATGCAATTGAATAATAAGCATGTGCTTATTATTGATGAGGCAGGGATGGTTGATTTTGCTAGCATGTCTTATTTAATTGAGGCAGCAAAAAAAGCCGGCTCGAAGGTGGTGTTGATAGGTGATCCTGATCAATTAAAACCGATTCAAAAGGGCGAAATATTCAGAGGTATTGCTGCGCGTACTGGTTATATAGAACTGGAAAATATCAAACGCCAGCAAGATGCAGGAGATCGGCAGGCTAGTTTGGATTTAGCTAAGGGTGACATAGACAAAGCAATCCAACATTACCAAGACAAGCAAGCAATTACCTTTGCCAATACAACACAGGAAGCATGTGGTCAGCTCATTACCGATTGGAAAAAAGATCTTGAAACCACGGATATTGCCGATACTATTCTGTTGTCATTTACTCGAAAGGCCGTTAGCTATCTTAATGATCAAGCTAGAGAAACATTGGTTGGCGACAATAAGCTGGGACAGGAAAATATTACTTATCAAGGTATAGAACGGCAGTTATTAATTTCCAGTGGTGAACGTTTGCTATTTAGAGAGAATAATAAAACGCTGGGTGTTCGAAATGGTGATACGGCTACGGTACTCAACGTATCTCCCCAAGAAATGAACGTAAAGCTTGATAGTGGTGAAATATTGGCTATCCCGAAGGAGTATAAGGCATTGGATTATGCTTATGCGCTGACGGTTCACAAATCACAGGGCATGACTGCGAAAAAGGTTAGGGTGCTAATAGACAGCAAATACTGGGATAAAAACCTAAGCTTTGTCGCCATGACTCGACATAAAGAGAGTTTAAATATCTACGCTGACAAAGAAAACCATCCGACAGAACAGGCACTTAAAAGGACTTTGTCGCGCAGCACCATTAAAGATAACGTGATTGATTGGCCGTTGGATTTTGCCAGTAGGAAAGGCTTTGATATGGATTCTTTAATAAATAAAGTAGTGAACCATATTGCAGGGGTAGGGCATAAGTTAAAGCAAGCTTATAACTTTATTGTTAATTATGAAACACAACTTTTAAAGGTTAAGCAACAGGATCTAGGGCAAAATGATTTTCAAAAACGTACCTGCGCTAAACAAGAATCTATAAAAATGGATGCTATGGAAAATGTAAGTTTCAATCGTTATCTTGCTATAAAAGCTTTTGACCATTTGAAAAAGAGCTATCCAAAAGTTGCTGAATTTGAAACCCTTCTACAGGAGCGTACACAAAAGACTGGCTTTTCAGCCGAACAAATTGATAAAAAAATTCATGCCTTATCACAGACATTGGTAACCAATAAACAATTTGTCGATCAAGTAAAAGACAAATTACCCCAATTGTTGGTTAAAATTAATGATATTAACAGGCAGCAACAAGAGAGACACCTTGGCCATGAGCGCTGATATCATGAAATTGTCCCCAATGCCCCACAATAATAAATAGACCCGGGGACGGCCATAAGCCAATAATAGCAAGGGGTTCCCACAAGTCCCCTTTGTCCCTTGGATTTTTGATAAGTTTGTAATGATAGATAGTTAGATACTTCCAAACGAGATTAAGAAATATAAAACTTATGATTTTTCTTAGATTGATGAAAGATATGAGGGGGCAATAAGTTTTGATACATCAATGTTTTTAGATGAACCCCTGCTGGCTCGTGACTCTATAGGAAAAGCCCAAATATTAAATTTATCATTTTTCCACGTATCCCATGCTAGGTTATCCCATCCAAGGACTTTGCTCATTAAATCAATACATATCAGCTTTCCATGATTAATGCTTATGTTATTATTTTGATAATATCTATGAGAAGCATTAATAGCTCCAGTTATATAATCAGCTACTTGAATAGCCTCACAATTTTTTGAATCACAGGTTTTAACATCTTTTATTTTAGAAAAAGTATATGGTCTGAGAAAATGATTAGAAATTATTTGGCATACCTCATGATGTTTATCATATCTATCATTTTTTTCATCACACTCAATTATTAAATCATCGTCCAGCATTTCAGTAGATTTAGTAATTAGCTGGGTTAACGTCTTATAGAATGCCTGTTCTTTTTTTGGTGTTACCCAGTTTCTATAATGTGCTTTTTCTACTGTAATGCATTGGTAATGGATTCGTTGATTCATTAACATTTCATAAAAAAGGTGGAGTCCCGTGTTAATTAAATTATGCCCTTTATGGGTTTTTGACCATTTTATTTCATGTGAAAATTGATAGTTTTTTTTTGCTTGAATTACTATATTTTGAAATTCTGAATAGAATTCCAAAGGGAATAATAACGCTCCTATAGAGTAATGACTTGAGCCTGCATCAGTACCCGTTTCATCTATGAAACACAAATGAGTCATCACAATCCTTTTGATCAAACTATACTCATAAGGTTAATTTTAGACCATTATTTTTGAATTCGAATTACATTTTTCTATAGATATAGCAGCAAGATGAGATTTTTAGGTCCAACTATTCAGCGTAACTAATTGATTTTATTTATTTAATAACTATTGTGTGAATATTGTGTTAACGAATTAAGAGATAAAAATAATTATTTCTTTATAAATTATATTATAATAAGAATATCATCAGGTGATATCTATGAGGATTTAATGAAGTTAGATGTTGGACTAGAAAATTTGCTAGCATTAGATGGAACGGAATATACAGAAGACAATGGTTATTGGTATAAAATTGAAGCATCTTTAATTGAGCCAACAGCAGAACGTCCTCATGGTATTAGATATAATTTAACCCTTCATGATAATTATAACCAGCGCATTTTAGGATTTGATAATGCACATGGGATTAAAGTTAAGGAAAATGGGCGGTATTCAGGACGCATAATTAAGTATGATCATGTTCATACTTCAATGAGCGATAAAGGAACTCCTTATGAGTTTGAAAGTGCCGAACAGCTTTTAAGCGATTTTTTTAAAGAAGTTAATTCAATTATTCAAAAACTGAATAATGGAGATAAAAAATGAAAAAACTACAAGTTGGTATTATGTCACGAGATAAATTTCAAAGTCGAGCTATAGAAATTGCTTCTGGACGTTATAAACCTAAAAAAAATGAACCTAAGATTTGGTTTAGTTCTATTAAGTCACTATGTGAAGTATTAAATGAAAATAATATGCGGTTATTAAAAATAATTGATGAGCAAAAGCCTCAATCTATTAAAGAACTTGCAACTTTATCTAAACGAGAGCCAGGTAATCTAAGCCGAACTTTAAATACAATGGCACGATATGGAATCATTGAAATGAAAAAAATCGGGAAAAGTTCTAGACCAATTGCTAAGGCCTTGGATTTTAATATTCAATATAGCGCTGCTGGTTGAAATTATAACTTGGGTGAACTATCCGGAAATATCGGATAGTTCATTTTTATAAACTATAAAAAAGTATTTAATTATGAATACGAAAATTATTCAAGCTCAAATAGATAGTAATCTGAAAGATGCTGGAGACGAAATTTTAAAGATGTTGGGAATAAGTCCTTCTCACGCAATTAATGCTTTCTATGCACAAATTGTTTTGTGTGGAGGTTTACCTTTTGAATTAAAACTGCCAAATAGAATATCGTGTGGAGCTATTGAAGAGTTAGAAAATGGTGGTGGCAAATCATTCACATCTTTCAAGTCAATGACTGATGAGCAGGATACTTAAAATAGTTTCCGCATTACAGTTTAAAACGGTCTAAAAAAGCAATATCTCATTGATAATACTATTTTTTATGACACAAATTCAATTTGGTACGCACTGCGTGCCAAATTGGATAGGGCAACTTTCTCATTAATCAGCGACCTGTTCCTTTATAGTAAATTTTGACCGAAAGCTTTCGAAGTGAGACTAACTTAATTTGGTAGACACCGTCCGCCAAATTGGATGCAAGAGATAAAATCCCTCATATTTAAGATTATGCTCATTGAAATTAGTTTATTATTTATTGTTTATATAAACTTTTAGTTTAACTGTACGATAAAAAATAAACTAATTTCAATTTGATGAATAAATTAATCCCCCTATCCAATTTGGACCTCACTGCGGTCCAAATTAGATAGGTTAAATGAAAGGAGAGCATAATTCTTAAATTAGACTGTGTTGGTAGATTGGATGTCAATAATCTCGGCTGATTTAACGACCCCCATACACTTCAAAATATAATCCGTAATCAGTTGCATAGGTTTTCGTAGTCGTTCCACATCAACAATAATATACCCAGAAGTTACATCATTGCTCATTTTATGATTCATTAATCGTTTTAACGCATAAGCAGGAATATCTAAACTTTCAGCAATCGTAATGAATGTACGTCTTAAATCATGAACAGTGAAATGCACTCCTGATGCTTTAGTAACATGTGCCATTAATTTACGTGGTTCAATAATGTGTCCTGCTGCTCCTGCTCCGGGGAATACATAATCATTTATTTGATTCTTTTTGCGATTCAACATTAAATTATAGAGAAAATCAGAAAGGGGTAGGGTGTGAGTTTCATTATTCTTGGTTTTAACAAGGGTAAATGTTTTAGCTGTTAAATCCACATCAGACCATTTTAAGGTAGCTGCTTCTTGTCTACGTAATCCAGTAAGTATGAGGAGTAATAAATAATCTTTAAGCACTTCATTCTCGGTTACTTGGAGTCCTGCATACCATGCTTCCAATTCATGCGATTTGATATAGGTTTGACGACGTTCTACTCGATACCAGGCTCGTGTTTGTGATAAACGTCTTACTGGATTTTCAGTAATAAGAGAATTCCCTTTAGCATCTTCATATTGGCCAGCAGCAAAATTGAATAGGGCGCGCAGGATTCTCATTGCCAGATTTGCATAAGCTTCACCGTGTTCTTTTCCTAATTTTTCGTGGTACTTGGAAACGCGATCTTTAGTTATGGAAAGAAGAGGTTTGTTTTTCCAGTTGGTAAATCCTTTATCCAAAATTTGTTGGTAATTACTTATGGTTTTTTCTTTCAAGGTTTTTCTTGTTTTTAGATAATCTTTGAACACTTCATTTAATGTAACATTTGCTATTGTTGACGCTTTTTTTTCAGCTACCGGATCACCACCCATTGCTATTTGCCCAAGCATTAGAAGAGCTTTATTTCTTGCCATTTCAGCAGTCAATTCGGGGTAATGGCCTAAAGTAACTCGGCAGCGTTTTCTGTTAATGAATTTTTCCACAAAGAAGGCTTTTGAACCTCCTGAGGTGATGCGAATACCAAAGCCTTTGAGGTTATCGTCATAGTAACGTTTTTGGACTGTCTTTCCTTCCTGAATAACTTTTGGGAGGGGTAAATTATCCACATTGGTTTTATTAATTTTCATAGTTAATACCTAATTAAATTATAAATGTGTCGCACCTGTGTCGCACTTGTGTCGCAAAATTGGCTAAAAGTCCTTCAAAGAACTTATAATGCATTAATGCTATAACTTCAAGTGAATAAAAGATAATTAAAAGAATTTAAAAGAGTGTCGCAGGGGTTAAAACCCCTAATTTAGTAATTCGTAATCAAAAGGTCTGCGGTTCGATTCCGCGCAGCGGCATAGTAAAATCAATGGGTTACGTATAACAAATAAAATTTTAATTTGTTGTGTCGAATATGGGGTCTTTCGGGTCTTTCCCAATTACGGGGGCACTCACCAATTAACAACAAAGAACCCTAACAC
>CAYRWO010000004.1:164121-173726 GCA_964428035.1 uncultured Legionella sp. | reverse complement strand
TATTCCCATCTTTATCTAAGGCATTGATGTCACATTGTTCATGGTTGATTAATGCGGTCACTAATTCCATGTCCTTGTATCGAGAATCAGACAGGATCTGTGCCAAGGCTGTTTGCTCATTATCATTTTTGATGTTGGGATTTAACTTAACATTCTTAATCACATCATGAATATGAACTCTAAACTGATATACATACTCAGAGAGCACATGTAACAGGATGGAATTATGTTTAGATGTTTTTTGATTAGGAGTAAAATTTTTATGCTCTAGTAATGTGTTAAATGCATCTCTTAAATTGTAGCCTCTCGAATGGTAGAGGCTTTCGAAGAATGTATGCCCTGTTGCAGAGGTTTGATTGATATCAAAGTCTTTGTTCGCAAGTACTAGGTCGAAGGTATTATCTATATCGTATGGCGCTGCGTGTTCTAGATAGTAACCTAGAAAACCGTTACCGTGCTTATCGACAGCATTGACATTTACTCCAGCGGCCATCAAGGGCTTAAGATAAGAGGAAAAATCACCCCTTTTTACGTGTTTTGACTTGGCCAATACATGCAGAATTGAATCGCCGTTTTCAAGGGTATCGGTGACTGCAAAATTTTCTTCACTAAGTCTCGTTAAAATTTGATCAGCACGCGTTACGTCATTAAGAATGTCTAACAGTTTTTCACTTTTCATATATTTAGCTCAATCTATTTTAGGCGCGATCAGTATGACAGGTGAATATTAATAAAATATTAAGGCTTATTGACAAGTGTGTGAGGCTTATTATCGATTGTGCCTTAGCTGAAGATTGGCTGGCTTAACCTTGTATTTTGTTAGTTAAACCACTTGGTGGGATAAAAATGCTTGATTGTGGCGCTTATATAGGGGCTTGAGCCCTGAGGCTATACCCCAAAAAATTTGTTGAATTAAGCCCATTCAAACCATTGATTTAACTGGAAAATCAAGTCATCAACTCCTTCTTTTTTCAAAGAAGAAAACGATTGTACGGTAATGAGGTGTTTGGCCAGATCATAATGTTTACGCACTTTTAGTAAACAATTTTTTACATCGCTACGACTTAATTTATCTGATTTAGTCAATAAGATATGGATTGGAAGCTGACGATTTAAAGCCCAATCAATCATCATCTGATCCAGATCCTTTAATGGATGGCGTATATCCATTAAGAGTACCAACCCTTTCAAACTTTCTCGTACTTCAAGATAATGGGCCAGATGTTTTTGCCATTCCAATTTCACTTGTAAGGCAACTTTTGCATAGCCATAGCCTGGCAAATCGACAAGACGGCGCTGTTCATCTAAAGAAAAAAGATTAATTAATTGGGTTCGACCAGGCGTTTTACTCGTTCGTGCTAAACTCTTTATCGTGGTTAAACAATTCAGGGCACTGGATTTCCCCGCATTGGAGCGACCGGCAAAAGCTACTTCATAGCCTGAATCTTCAGGTAATTGGTCAACGCGCGCCGCGCTTTTTAAAAATACTGCTTTAGAATATGGATTTACTGACATGACATCTAATTTCATTTTGGGATTTGGACCTAAGCAGTGTACCATTAATTCAAGAATTTATGATGAGAAATCGATGAAAAAATTAGCACTAATCTTTATCCTGTGCTTGCCAATAGTAATTCATGCTCAAGATAAGTCCCAAACAGGACCCAATAAAGCGCAGCTATGTAGCGCCTGTCATGGTCAACAAGGGGTTAGTTCCACTCCTGAATGGCCCAATCTTGCCGGACAGAATGAGAAATATTTTATTAAACAACTTAATGATCTGAAACAAGGTACCCAACGTAACGCACCAA
The DNA here is from genome assembly GCA_964428035.1 of uncultured Legionella sp. Lineage (GTDB taxonomy): Bacteria > Pseudomonadota > Gammaproteobacteria > Legionellales > Legionellaceae > Legionella. Next base: position 171,915 of record CAYRWO010000004.1, on the reverse strand, counting down.
CAATGGCCGCCATACTGACTACCCTTAACTCACAGGACATAGATGACTTGGCAACATATTATGCTAAAATACCCATCGCCCAAGGCTCTACCCCTAAAAAATTCATCCAGCGTGGCGAGCAGCTTTATAAAGGTGGAGATTTTAATAAGCATATAACAGCATGTATTGCTTGCCATGGCCCCAGGGGCACCGGCAATGCCCAAGCGGGATTTCCCGTACTGTCAGGACAGCATGCAGCATATACGATAATGCAATTACAGGCATTTAAAGACGGTAAACGAACAAATGATTTAAACCATATCATGCAAGACATCTGTAGCAGAATGGATAAAGAAGATATGGAGGCGGTGGCGCATTACATTGAAGGTCTATATTAAGGAACTGAAAACATGTTAAAAAAATTAATTGGGTTAATCATTCTTTTACCAGCCATAGCTCTGGCGGCAAATTTTACGGAAGGTAAAGATTATCAGGTTGTTTCTAACCCACACGTTACAGAAAGTAAAAGCAAAACTCCTGTTATTACTGAGTTCTTTAGTTACGGTTGCCCCTGGTGTTACCGTATGGAAGCGCCCCTTAATGAATGGGTGAGCAAAATGGGAAAAAATGTTCAGCTGGAGCGTGTTCCTGTGGTATTTAAACCCGAGTGGGAATTATATGCCAAAGCCTATTATACCGCCAAAACGCTTGCTTTATCAGATAAACTGAATCCAGCATTATTTAAAGCCATTCAGGAAGATAAAAACCCCCTAAACACCAAACAATCAATGATTGATTTTTTTATTGGGCAGGGCGTTGATAGAGAAATTGCCAAGAGTGCTTTTGAGAACTCGCCAACTATTGATATGCGCGTCAGTAATGGCATGACTTTAATGGCGGCCTATCAAATCAGTGGGGTACCTGCTTTTGTGATTAATAATAAATACAAAACAGATTTACAAATGGCAGGAAGCCCACAGCGTTTGTTCCAGATTCTTGATTATTTGTTAAGACTACCTGCTTAATTAAAGTAGCCTGGGTGAAACGAAGTGAAACCCAGGATTGACGCAGTGACTTCCTGGGTTACGGCAAGCCTTCACCCAGGCTACATTTTTTAATTAAAAGTAATCCAGGTGAAACAAAGTGAGACCCATGATTTGACGCGGTAACTTCCCGGGTTACGGCAAGTCTTCACCCATCACAATACACACTACAGACCTTTTCCGGGGTTTTCCAGACTTAAAATTCCAGTATTAAAATCATAGGCAAAAATCTCCGCGTACCGCCCCCAATCAATCATAGTACGCAACACACGATCGGCTTCTTTCTCACTTAAATAATCTTCCAATTTACTTAAAAAACGTTCTTCAGATACTCTATGGCCTACTTTTTCGTCCAGAACACGACGAATATAGCGAGCAAGAGGTACTTTCTCCAATAATCTTTGTGCAAACAACTGTTTACGCTCTTGCAGATCAGCTTCCGAAAACTGTTTTCCTAAATCACTTAATTGAATGTCTCCAGCAGATACCTTGGCAAAGCCAAGTATTTCTAAAGTTTCAAGAATGGGGAACAAATCATCAATATTCATCATGAGCTCATCGGCAAGTTCAGGCAAATCGATACGCTCCTCAAAAGACTTCATGGTTTCAATCAAACCAGATAACTCGGAAGGCTCTACATCCGGCAAGCGATAACCTAAACCGATTTGACGCTCACGTTGAGCACGCTTGGCTTTTTCTTTAGGTCCGGTAGTCATTAACGTATAGATTTTATCGACTAAAGCACGAAATTCAGGAGTCTCGGGATCGCGCGGTTGCGGCAAGGTAACCGGTAATTCAGCACGGATGTATCCGGGATCATTACCAAAAATAACAATGCGATCAGCCAAAGTCGCTGCTTCTTCAATATTATGGGTCACTAATAAAATACCATTAGTATTGGTTTTCTTTTCTTTCCATAATTCCAATAAATCTGATTTTAAATTTTCCGCAGTAAGCACATCAAGAGCAGAAAAAGGCTCATCCATCAATAAAACATCGGGGTTAATCACCAAGGCACGAGCAAAACCTACCCGCTGACGCATCCCGCCAGACAACTCTTTGGGGAAAGCCGACTCAAAACCATCCAAACCAATGATGTCAATGGCTTCAATAGCTCTATGTCTTCGTTCATCCCGGCCCACTCCTTGAGCTTCAAGACCAAGCTCTACATTTTCCAAAACATTAAGCCAAGGCATCAGGGCAAACGATTGAAAAACCATTGCGATACCAGCAACCGGGCGCGTCACGGGTTTACCTCTATAAGTCACTGTACCGCTGGAGGGAGCGATGAGTCCTGCAATAATTCGTAAAAGAGTAGATTTTCCCGATCCCGATTTACCTAATAAGGCGACAATCTCCCCTTCTTGTAACTTAAAATTGACGTCCTCAAGTACCAGGAGATCCTGGGTAGACGCTTTTTTAAACGATTTTCGTAAGTTTTCTATGGAAATAATAGTTTCAGACATGGGTGCCTCAATTAAAATTAAATCGCTCTTCGGCCAAGCGATAAAGCGGACGCCAAATGAGGTGATTAAAGGCCAGGACATAAAGACACATCATGGCCGTACCCAAAGCAATTTGGGGGAAGTCTCCTGCCGTAGTGCTGGCTTGTATGTACTCACCTAAACCGGTAGCTTTGAGGGTTACATTACCCCAACTAACCCATTCAGCCACAATACTGGCGTTCCATGCCCCACCAGCAGCGGTGATTGCTCCGGTAATATAAAAAGGAAAAATTCCGGGCAATGCCAATCTTTTCCACCAAATCCATCCCTTTAGACCGAAATTATCCGCAGCAAGATACAGTTCACGTGGAATAGTAGAGGCTCCGGCGATCACATTAAATAAAATATACCATTGCGTTCCCAAAATCATGAGCGGAGTTACCCAAATTTCCACACTTAAATTAAACTTCACTATAGCGATGACAAATAACGGATAAAATAAATTCGCAGGAAAAGCGGCGACAAACTGTATTACCGGCTGTATTTTTTGAGCTATACGCGGCCTTAACCCTATCCATACTCCCACTGGAATCCATATTAAAGAGCTGATGATGATTAAGACAATAACCCGAGTCCCTGTCGCTGCCCCAAGCAGAAATACATGTAAAATATCACTGGCTTTCAATTCAGCAAGGATGAATTTTAATAAAAACCAACCGCCACTGAGAATACATAATAAAATGACGGCTCCCCAAAATCTGTCCAGACGTTTCTGTTTTTTAAAATCTATTTCTTTTACGGCCTTTGGTTCACTGATTCGGAGCCAACGCGCATTAACAAAGCCATCGGTAAATACTCCTATGGTCTTGGTAAATCGCTTCATTAATCGGCTCCCCCTGATCAAATCAATTAACCAGGACTGGTATTCTGATTCATCTGAAGGTTCTACTTTAAATTTCTCAGACCAGGCAATTAATGGTCTAAACAATATCTGATCGTATAGAAAAATAACGATGACCATGGTTAATATGGCATAGCCCACGGCATGTAAATCTTTTTCTTGAATCGCTAAAGCAATATAAGACCCAACGCCCGGTAATCGAATGTTTTGATGAGCAACTGAAATGGCCTCAGATAAAACCACAAAAAACCAACTTGCAGACATGGATATCATCATATTCCATAAGAGTCCTGACATGGAAAAAGGAACCTCAACTTTCCAGAAACGCTGCCATGCAGAAAGACGAAACATAGAAGAAACTTCTTTCAAATCATGAGGGATTGTTTTTAAAGATTGATAAAATCCAAAAGTCATGTTCCACACTTGAGCACAAAAAATAGCAAAAATAGAAGCACACTCGGGGCCTAGTAAACTATTTGGGAAAAGATGAATGAACCCGGTCACTGTAATCGACAAAAAACTAAGTACGGGGATGGATTGCAAAATATCAATAGCAGGGATAATAACCTGTTCTGCGCGTCGGTTTTTAGCAGCTAATGCACCGACGATAAAAGTAAACACGATAGAGAAAATCAAGGCTATAAACAGGCGTAATACAGTGCGCAAAGCATAGAAAGGGAGATTGGATGGAGCCAGAGAAATAGGTATAGGCTCACCCAACTGATAAGGTGTTGCCATTTGTGAGCCTGCCCAACCTAGAAAAAACAAAATGGCAAAGATGATAACCAGCAAAAGAATGTCCCAGCGATTTATAAATCGACCGACTTTATCAGGATTGGCGAAATAAAAACGACTGTTAGGTACCATGCTCTCTCACATTATTTATCTGAATCATTAAGGACAGTTATCATTTTTGTTAAGAAATATTACTTCAATATGTAGGTTGGGCCTATGGCCCAACCTTAAAGCTCAGTCTGACTCCGAACCCTTTGTGGGCCATTGACCCAACTTGCAATTATCAGGAACGTGGAGAAAGCAAATCAAAAATTACGATCTCACCTTATTCTGACTGACGTTAACACTATAAAATACCATAAATACAGGCTTATCGATACCTGAGAAAGCAGTAATCAGACCTTATTAGCCCTGCAGAAAAATAAAATATGAATAAATATTGAACTTTATTGTCCAGCACGTGTCTATTATTATGAGCGTTCTCCCCCGAACTGCTCGACCCCGCTTTCCCCTCTTTATGCGGGGTGCTGTCTGAAATACCTATTTCAGACACAATAATTTTGCCCCGGTACCTTAACCGGGGATTTTTTTGTCTTTAAAAAATGGCTACACTAAAGCATAGGGTTCAATCACGAAGGTACTTATGAACAAAACAATTCCTCTCCTGTCTGGTCTGATATTTTTTATCTTTTCTCAGCTTGGTTATGCCGCCCCAGATCGTACTCAAATAGCGGTTTGGGCCAATGAAGCCATTATTGCCACCTATACATTTAACTATAAAACGTACCTTCAGCAACAAAAAGATATTGCCAAATATTTTACCTCTGATGGATGGATAGCTTATAGCAAGGCTCTGAATGCTTCGAAACTACCTGAGGCAGTCCAAAAAAACTCCTACGACGTCACTGCTGTGGCAACGCAACCACCGAAAATAATTACCTTTGATCCCACTCATTGGCAAGCCATCATGCCCATATTAGTAATGTATCAGAATCCTCAATACCAACAGCGACAAAATCTAAAAGTAGTGATTCGTTTTTCTACAGCCCCGGCAGGTCAGGGAGTACGCGGTTTAAGTATTACCAGTTTGCAATCTACGGTAACCGAACCGCCGTGCCAATGTCCGAATGAAGAAACCAAAGATGCAACTACCCCAGGAGGCGAAAAACCATAATACCAATATGGATGAACAGCAATGCAGCAATTAAAAGGAGAATAACATTTAATTTTGCCGGCATAGCCACATCTAATGCCGATTGCTCAGGGCGATTTGGATTATAATAAACCTCGATTTCGGCGTTCTCTTTATAAGCAACTGCGGCTTTATAAGCAACAAGACGTGAATATTTACTGTTGGGGGTATTATGTGCGGTATCCAAGAATAAATGCTCGCCGATTAAGGTTTGATCATGGACTTGATAGGAGTATTCAATTTTTGGCCAGATGCTATGGCCCTGTTCTACCCACTCACAACGGGTGATATGACCTTTAACTTTTAACCAGGATTGAGCCTGCAACAGCGCTTTTCTATCCCGTAAAAAATGGAGGAGCAGAATTAATAAAACAAATAACCACCCTATATCGAGCATCCATCGCCCAGAATGAAGCGCCATTATTATAACCAATCCGATAAATATACAGTATATAGCGATTTCAAATCATAATCATAGAAAAAGCAAAGAGGAAATCTCGCAAAATAAATCGCAATAGGTATAATCACATCAACCAGGGTGATAAAAAAAAGGATGTGCAATGATTGCTAAAACTCCACTTCATGCCTCTCATCTGGCATGCGGCGCTAAAATGGTTGATTTTCATGGTTGGGATATGCCGCTTCATTACGGTTCTCAATTAAACGAACATCACTTTGTCCGTCAAGATGCAGGGATGTTTGATGTTTCCCACATGACTATTGTAGATGTCCTTGGTGCTGGCGGCCGCCAATTTCTCCGTAAACTGCTCACTAATGATGTCGATCAGTTACTCCATAATGGAAAAGCCTTATACAGCTGTATGTGTAATGAGCATGGGGGGATTATTGATGATCTTATCGTTTATCAACGGGCTTCTGACAATTACCGAATAGTTCTTAATTCTGCAACTCGTCAAAATGATATAGCCTGGATTCGCAAAAAGAGCGAGGGTTTTTCAGTAGGCTTGCAAGAGAGGCCTGAGCTTGCAATGCTCGCGGTTCAAGGCCCTACGGCTATAGCCAAGACCCTTACAGTGCTGAGTCCAGCGCAGATTGATGCCGTGTCTACGCTAACCAATTTTGAATGTGTTGACGTAGAAAACTGGTTCTTTGCCCGTACAGGTTATACAGGAGAAGATGGTTTGGAAATCATTGTTCCTCAAGAAATCATAACCTCATTATGGAACACTCTGCTGCAAGCCGGAGTAAAGCCATGTGGGCTAGCTGCTCGCGATACGCTTCGTATGGAAGCAGGCATGCTTCTTTACGGCCAAGATATGGATGAAACCACTTCTCCTCTGGAGTCAGGTCTGGGCTGGACTGTCAAATGGGAACCTGAAGATCGCGACTTTATTGGTATGGGCGCCTTATTCTCCCAAAAACAACAAGGTATTGAGCGAAAATTGGTTGGGCTCACCTTGTTAGACAAAGGAATCATGCGGCATGGCCAAAAAGTCATTATCGAAGGATGTACTGATGGCATCATTACCAGCGGGGGCTATTCTCCGACATTAGAACAATCGATCGCGTTAGCTCGTGTCCCTGTAGCCACTGGGGATCGCGTTTGGGTTGATATACGCGGTAAATTAATTCCGGCCAAAGTAGGAAAACCACGCTTTGTCAAACATGGGAAAGCAATTTGACTTTAGCAAATAAATTGAAGCTATATAAAATAAGGATAATAAAATGAATGACTTGAAATTTACCGCCACTCATGAATGGTTAAAAGCAGGAGCAGATGAAGTCACTATAGGCATTACCGATCACGCCCAACAACTACTGGGAGATATGGTGTTTGTCGAGCTGCCAGAAATTGGCGATGCAGTCAAGGCAGGAGAGGAGTTAGGCGTAGTTGAATCGGTAAAAGCCGCTTCTGATTTTTACGCCCCGATTAGTGGTGTGGTTACTGCAGTGAATACGGCAATTATAGATAATCCTGCCATAGTCAACTCCGATCCCTATAATGCAGGGTGGCTTGTTAAATTAAAGCCCAGTCACCTTAATGAAATGGATAGTTTATTGAGTGCTGACCAATATCAAAATGAGATAGCCGAGGAACATTAATCATGCCGTTTATTCCACACACTCCTGAAGACACAAAAGAGATGCTGACCTCAATTGGCGTCAACGATACTCAAGCCTTATTTGATGAAATCCCTCCATCGTTACAATATGCAGGCTTTCATAATATGCCCGCCGGTATTAATGAAATGGATATGCTTAAGGAAGCACAGAATTTAGCAAACAAGAACAGGAATGGTATTTGTTTTATTGGTGGAGGATGCTATGAACATCATATTCCGGCAGTTGTGTGGGACATAGCGTCAAGAGGTGAGTTTTTAACTGCGTACACCCCCTATCAGGCAGAAGCCAGTCAGGGCACATTACAATTATTGTATGAATATCAAACCATGATCTGTGAGTTAACCGGCATGGAAGTAGCGAATGCGTCCATGTATGATGGTGCTACTGCTTTAGCAGAAGCCGTTTTAATGGCGG
>CAYRWO010000004.1:137418-164111 GCA_964428035.1 uncultured Legionella sp. | reverse complement strand
AGTACTGATTGCAGGTACTGTTCATCCCTTTTATCGTGAAACCATTGAAACAGTAGTACGTAATCAGCATATTGAAGTGACCACACTTCCATTTGATGAACAACAAGGCATCACCCCACTTTCAGCCTTAAAACAATACACCGGAGAAGACATCACTGCGCTGGTAATTGCCCAACCCAATTTTTTTGGATGTCTGGAGCAGATTGATGAGCTTAGTGACTGGGCCCATGAAAATAAAACGATTAGCGTTGCTTGTGTTAATCCAATATCACTGGCCCTGTTAAAACCTCCAGGATTATGGGGGAAACATGGCGTTGATATCGTTTGTGGCGAAGGTCAGCCTTTAGGCTCTCCAATGGCCTCCGGGGGGCCTTATTTTGGTTTTTTCAGCACACGTATGGCTCATGTAAGACAAATGCCAGGACGTCTCATCGGCTGCACTGTAGATAAAGATGGCACACCTGGATTTAGTCTCACCTTACAAGCCCGTGAACAACACATCCGACGCGCCAAGGCAACTTCAAACATTTGTACCAATCAGGGATTACTGGTTACAGCAGCTACTATTCATATGAGCCTCTTGGGCGCTGAAGGCTTACGCCAGGTGGCAAGTCAGTGTCATCAAAATACCCATGAACTGGTAGAGGCTTTAACTCAAATTGAAGGGGTAGAACTGATTTTTAATGCCCCTTATTTTCATGAAGCATTAATCAAACTCAATCAACCCGTAGAAAAGGTACTCGCTCAATTGGCAGATGCAGGAATTGCTGGTGGCTACGCCCCCGCTGTTCACTATTCGCAACTGACAGATACACTACTGGTTTGTGCTACCGAGATGCGTACCCGCGAAGAGATCACTCACTATGCTAATACATTAAAAGCCATTATGAAACGAGGTGCCTCATGTTCATAGTTCAATTAACCTATTTAACACCAATTAATGAAGTGGACAAATACTTGCAAGCTCATCGAGAGTTCCTTGATTATTACTACAAACAAGGTTTATTGGTTGTGTCAGGTCCGATGAAGCCAAGAACCGGTGGCATTATCATTGCAGCGACCAATGATAGGGCCTATTTAGAATCCATTTTTAAAAAAGACCCTTATTATCTGGCAGAAATTGCTGAGTATCAATTTATTGAATTCACTCCGATTAAACATAGAGATGAACTCAAAGAACTTATTCAAGAAACGGAAGGCAAATTATGTTGATCTTTGAATTATCCAAAGCAAAGCGTCAGGCAACAGCCCAAGCTCCTAAAATTTTGCACAGTAAATATGAAATTCCAGAAGCGTTTCAGCGAAAAAATCCACCAAGAATGCCGGCATGTTCTGAGTTACAGGTTGTAAGACACTTTACCCGTCTTTCTCATAAAAATTTTTCCATAGATACCAATTTTTATCCGCTGGGCTCTTGTACCATGAAATATAATCCTCGTGGTGTGCATAAAGCCGCTTCAATTTCCGGTTTTACCAACCGTCACCCCTTAGCACGAGAAGAAGAAAGCCAAGGTTTTCTGGAGTCTATTTATCACTTACAAAATAATATTGCTGAAATCACCGGCATGGCTGGAGTGTCGCTCACCCCCATGGCAGGTTCACAAGGTGAGTTTGCGGGTGTGGCCATGATTAAAGCCTATCATCAATCGCGAGGTGATACTGCTCGTGATGAAATGCTTATTCCCGATGCTGCCCATGGTACCAATCCCGCCTCTGCAGTGATGTGTGGATTTAAGGTAGTTGAAATTGCTACGAATAAAGACGGCGACATTCATCTGGACGAACTAAAAAGTAAAATCGGCCCCAGAACGGCGGGAATAATGCTGACTAATCCCTCGACCCTGGGCTTATTTATGCGCCAGATAAAAGAAATAGCCGCCCTGGTACATCAAGCCGGTGGTTTATTATACTATGATGGCGCCAACCTGAATGCGATTCTAGGTAAAGTAAGACCCGGAGATATGGGTTTTGACGTCATGCATCTAAATTTACATAAAACCTTTGCAACACCCCATGGGGGTGGTGGTCCTGGTGCTGGACCTGTTGCAGTAGGCAAACGCCTCGTCCCTTTTATGCCTCTTCCCGTGGTAAAAAAGACTGATTCGGGATATCAATGGGCCACGCGACAAGATTATCCGCAAAGTATAGGCCGTCTGTCTTGCTTTATGGGAAATGCAGGAATTTTGTTGCGCGCTTATTTTTATATGCGCTTACTGGGTAAAGAAGGCTTATTACGGGTGTCCGAATACGCCACCCTCAATGCTAATTATTTACTTAAGGAATTAGCTAAAGCTGGCTTTACCCCAGCTTATCCAGATAGGCGAGCCTCTCATGAATTTATTATCACCTTAAGCCCGGAAAAGAAGGCTTATGGAATTTCGGCAATGGATTTGGCAAAGCGATTATTGGATTATGGCGTCCATGCGCCTACCACTTATTTTCCTTTGCTCGTTCCAGAATGCCTGTTAATAGAGCCTACTGAAACGGAAAGTAAAGAGGAGCTGGATGGTTTTATCAGGGCGATGAAAAAAATCAGACAAGAAGCAATGAATAACCCTGACTTGCTAAAAGAAGCGCCTCATACCTTACCAGTTAAGCGACTTGATGATGTTAAAGCCGCTCGTGAGCTGGATTTAAATTATTTTGCCAAAAAAGTGGCGGTACATGATTAACGTTATGAATCATCATTCAACCAACTTATACCCGATTATTGATAGGTTGGTTGAGTAATCGACATTAAAATTTGCGACATTCTCTATAAATCAAATCATAGTGTACACATCTAAAGAAATATTAGCCGCCCCTACAAGGCCTCCATGGGATGAATTTATGATCTAAATTAATGCAGTATGACGGCAAAATGTATTCCATGTTATAATATTTAACTATACATTTTTATGAGCGATATTATGACTCAGATCATCTCCACACCCTATAAAGATAATAGAGATACTATTGGTAAAAATGACCAGTATCAGTTTGGCTATTTCGAACTCAGCAATTTAGATTGTCGTGATCAACAAGAAGATGCCTTGGCATGGCATGTGCTTACTGAAAATGAATTGACCCCTACAGGTTCATCAGTACCATTAACTCCGAAAGAAATTGGTCATCGACTGTGGACCAGCTATCAATTACTGGATAAACCCGAACTAATTCATGGCTCAACTGCCTCTACCACAGTATATGACGGACGAGGAAATTTAATTACAGCAACCTTGGCCGATGCCACTACCTTTGCCGTAGTGTATGGTAAAAAAGGCGAAGCGTTGGGAGTGCTCCGCTTAAATGCAGTAACCCATAAACCCACCAATGAGAATGAATACCAACGGATTACTAATGCTGGTGGCTCTATTTCATGGGGAAGAGTAAATGGACGCCTCGCTGTATCGCGGGCAATTGGCGATAGTCCATTTAAAGCGTCTGGAGTCTGTTCTGAAGCAAATATTGATATCACCAATGTAAAAAAGATCGCTGAAGATCTGCATCTTGATCCAAAAGATATTGGATCCATGCAAATCATTTCTACTTGTGACGGCTTTACTGATGGAGCGGGTGAGCGCTTTCAAACTAAAAAAGACCATGAGAATTATTTGCTTGGTGTATTAAAAAAAATAAAATCACCAGGAACCCTGTCTCCGGAAAAGTTAAGTAAAGAACTGGCTCTACAAGCAAAAATTGATGGATCTACCGATAATATTTCAGTCGCAATACAAACCCTGACTCTAGATACCCCAGCATTCTTATTAGGAGTGTATGACGGTCATGCTGGCCAAAATGCTTCCCGTTATGCAGCCCAAAACATTGGAACGGTATTTAAGAATCAATGCGCCTTATCTCCTGCAGACTATAAAAGGCAGGATTTAAGTGTACCTAACAAATCTTCCAGTTATAAACGGGATAATCCTGAGGCGAATCCGGTGGCCAGCTTAGATCGCAATGGATTAGTTTCCTTCCTGTCCTCTTCAATTACCCCACCTTCTCAAGATATAAAAGACGTACCAAAAGACAACTGTGAATCTGAAGCAGGAAAAGTAATTCAGCAAGTAAAGATGCCCCAACCTCCAGAAGCAGTATTAAATCCTGATGATGTGGAACTGACAAATACTGAAACGTTCCCTGTCCAAAAATTAACAACTGACTTGGCAAACTCTGTTCAAGAAATAAATCGAGAGTTGGCCCCACCAAATGAACACCCAATAAAAGAGGCTCCAATAACTGGTACAGAAGTATTAGCTGCACGTGTTGGGGCCGACAATGGGGTTGAACTACAGGAATGTGAAGCTATTGTTAAACAGCTTTTCAAACTCACCAGAGATTATCAGGTTAACCTACATCTTGATGAGCGAGTCATTGAGAGAACAATCAGACGGATTCTGTCGGACTTGCTAACAATACTTACAGACGAAAGTAATAGCCCCCAAGATAAAATTAAATCATTCTACACCCTCCTGGATAAGAAGCGGGATGATGCACCAACACTTAAAAATATAGATGTGATCAAAATGGATAAAAGTATATTGGCGACAAACTATTTTAAGGGCATCGCCATTATCGCAACCACTATAGTTACTGGCATTATCCCTGGACTTTTAATTGCTGCTATAGTGTATCGAGCTACAGGGAGACAACCTTTTGATTTATTTAAAACAAATAGTGAGCGATTAGAAAAAGAAGTTGGCCTTATAAAAGCAAAAAACCCAGCCTATGCTACTTTTTTTCAACCTGATAGCGCCACTGATGAAACCCGGGAACCTGATCTGGAACAAGCCCCAAAAAATACGCCGTAATGTGTCCTGAATGATAAAACTCTAATCCCCGTCATCTCAAATCGTTGCGAGATGGCGGAAGATGGCCTTCCTATTTAATATCAACCTACTTTGATGATGTTTAGACCAGCAATCTTTCTTAATATGTCCGTTCTATTTTTTGATATATACTATAAGCAAGCAGACCTACTAAAAATTCAAATTGAGCTTACCTCTAATAAAAACATTATTAGCAAGACAGGGTATCTATAATAAAAACGGTTCTGTGTACGCTTACGAGCTTTTATACCGTGAGGATGATGCACTTACTGCAAATGTAGATAACCGAAATCCACTTTCTGGTGATGCAGCGACCTCATCACTTATTACTCAATTATTTTCTAATCTGGATATAAATAAGATAATAGGCAAGAAACGGGCCTTTATAAACTTCACTCACAATCATTTGATGGAGCAAATACCTCTTTTATTACCTAAGAGTCGAATTGTTGTTGAAGTCTTAGAAACTGTAGAGGTGACTAAGCCTATAATTACCCATTTAACCCATCTGAGTGGGCTTGGTTATGAGATTGCCCTGGATGATTTTATCTTTCGGGAAGAACTGGTTCCCTTAATCGAATTAGCCAATATCATTAAAATTGATGTGTTGGGACTCACTGTTCAACAAATTATCGAGCAACTAGCTCCCCTAAAAGGTTTTAAAGGGAAATTACTAGCAGAGAAGATTGAAAATGTAACTCAGTTCAATCATTGTATCGATCTTGGATTTGAGTATTTTCAAGGTTTTTTTCTCAATAGACCTGACCCTTTTAAAGGTCAGGTGATCACTGAGAATAAAATTCACCTCTTAAAGTTATTATCAGAATTAAATAATCAAGATGTTCCCCTGGAGCGAGTAGAGGAAATCATTCGGCAAATTCCTAAATTGAGTTACCGCATTTTACGTTTGTCCAATTCGGCCTCAATGTATGTGGGTAAAAAAATTGAATCGCTAATGGATGCTATTAACCAATTAGGATTAGTACAAATCCGCAATTGGATATGCCTGCTGCTCTTGGCAAGCCTTGATGATGTATCGCCAGACCTTCTGGAGCGTACATTGATTCGCGCAAAAATGTGTGAAGCCTTAACTCAAAAAATCGGTTCTGGGAATCCGCTTCAGGCCTATACCGTAGGAATACTTTCTACTTTAGATGGTATTCTCAATGAGCCTATGAGTTCGCTATTAAGTAAAATCCAGTTAAGTGAGATTTTAAACGAAGCTCTGCTGCATCAAAAGGGTGAATTAGGGCACATTTTAAAATGGGTTATAGACTATGAAGAAGCCCGATTTGATGAATTAGATAAAGCACCTGTGGCACATCATGATTTGACTCAATCTTATCTTCAAGGATTAGCCTACGCCAGTGAAGTGATGGATATCATCAACAAGAGTACTTAGACCTGTTTAGGATGATCATTGGAAATACAGATTAATTTGCTATTTTAAGACATCAACTTGGTAAGCCAATGAAAAATAGTTGATTTTATTTTAAAAAAAAGACTTTGCTATTGAAAAAAAATAAGTTATAACACTCATACCAGTATCAAGGATTGATACAAGTACATATGGGACAGCAATCATTAGGATTATGCTGAATTAACTATTTTTTCATGGAGTGAGAAAATGAACAGCAAGGTGTTTTCACAGCGCTTTAATCGAGAATTAGCAACCCTTGGGTTTCCAGAAGAGTTAACAGAAAAAACAAAGGCTGTATCCAAGGTTTTTGGAGTCACCCGCCATTTGGCAAACTCTCTAATTTTCGGCCATGTACTCCCAGACAGCAATCAACTGGATAAAATTGCTGAGATACTGGAAGTATGCCCTCAATGGTTAGGTGGTGCAACGGATAGAAAAAAAGCATACACCGGTCGGGAAACTGCTGATAGCGTGTAATATCGTCGATTTTATTGTATACTTCAGCCTATTAGATGGCGTTTGCCTTCCTCAAATATTCTGGACCGCAAGCGCCTTTTTCATATTGCGGGTATCATTATCATGGAATGCTTAAGTTTTTGTGTGGCGAAATCGATTGATTTAACACGCCTGGACACTTTTTTTAAAAATTCTTCTACCGAATACATTTCAGTAAAGACTCGAGATGTTATAAAACTTAGCCCACGTAATAATCAAAGCCATACTGTATTTATTTTTAAAAATGGCACCGTTGTTTCCTGGGGTGTTAAACGGTATGAAATTAATGACTATTTGAACACCATTAAACTTCTTATCGATAAACCCGTCGCTCTTTTAGTCCACGATGAATTCCACTATCAAATAGCCGATAAAACAGCCATTGAGCCTCATGATTTTTTTGATGTAGACTGTTTGACTATGGATAATGATAGTGATGAACTGAAATTAAGCCTCTCCTACGGCTTCTCTCAATCAGTCAAGTTGCAGTATTTTGAAACCATTATTGATGCATTAATTGAGAAATATAACCCCATGATTCAGACTTTGTCTCATAAAGGTGAAATGCCTATCAGCCGCAAACAAATACAGCAAGTCATCGGTGAAATTTTAGGCGCCAAAAGCGAGCTGAACTTAATCAGTAATTTCCTTTATCATCCGAAATATTTTTGGCAACACCCAACCCTTGAAGAGCATTTTATTATGCTTGAGCGTTATTTACACATTCAAAGACGGGTTAATGCAATTAACCATCGACTGGATACTTTAAATGAAATTTTTGATATGTTTAACGGCTATCTGGAAAACCGGCATGGTCATAATTTAGAAATAATTATTATTATCTTAATTACCCTGGAAATCATGATCGCCGTACTCAACTTCCATTTTTAGAGTTCTCTATATTGATGAATACTTTAAAGGCTTATTTCCTCAAGGATACAACGCTACGCACAGAAATCCTTGCTGGCATCACTACTTTTTTGACCATGGTGTACATCGCTTTCGTTAATCCAACGATTTTACATGGTGCGGGAATGGATCAAGGCGCCGTTTTTACAGCCACCTGTTTAGTTACTGCCTTTGCGTGTGCCCTAACCGGCCTCATAGCCAATACCCCTATAGGGGTTGCTCCTGGTATGGCATTGAATATTTATTTTTCTTACAGCGTAGTCCAGGGAATGGGTATAGACTGGCAGCATGCCTTGGCCATGGTATTCCTTTCAGGCCTGTTATTCTTTTTTGTAACCCTTACAAGGCTAAGACGTCTGTTAATAGAGGCGATTCCTCATAATTTGCAGATTGCTATTCTGATAGGTATCAGTTTATTAATCGCCTTAATTGCTCTGGAGAGTAACCAGCTTATTGTTGAGGATCAACATACTCTAATGCGTCTTGGCGATATTAAACGCCCGGAAAGTGGTTTGTTTTTCCTGGGTTTTTTACTGATCTTAACCTTAGATTACTATTCTGTATCCGGTGCGATTATTATTGGTATCCTGAGTATTAGCGCCTTGAGCCTGCTCCTGGGATTGACCTCCTGGCAAGGCTTAATGGCACCGCCCCCCTCGATGGCGCCGACTTTTTTAAAACTTGATTTTTCAGGGATTACTAGTATTGCATCCTTAAAGGCTACTTTTACCTTTTTCTTAATTGCCATATTTGATGCCACAGGGACCTTAATCGGCTTACTTAATCCTACGGTGTTCAGACAGCAAGAAGACTATCATCAACGCCTTAGTAAAGGTTTAACTGCGGATGCAGCCGCATCTGCTCTAGCAGGACTCCTTGGTTCAGCAAGCACCTCTCCTTATATCGAATCGGCAACCGGCATAAAAGCCGGGGGACGTACTGGTATAACGGCCCTGGTTATCGCGGCAGGATTTGTTTTAATGTTATTTTTTTTCCCCCTGGCGAAAATGATCCCCCATTTTGCGGTGGGACCGGCTTTACTCTATGTGGCCTGTTGCATGATGAAACATTTAACCGATATGAAATTAGATGACATCAGTGAAACAGCGCCATGCATGGTGACCGTAATGATGATTCCCTTTACTGCCTCCATTGCAGATGGCATAGGATGGGGCATTATTCTTTATACCCTGCTAAAAGGAATCACCCGACAAAAAATTAACCCTTTGGTTATCATTTTAAGTTTGGTTTTTGTCGTCTTCTTTTTGATTAGCTAAAAAAGTATAACCATTGGTAGAAATAAAAAGATTATTCTTTTAGCTTCTGATAGTTAGATAGGGCTATTTGACGTGCTGTCGCATGATCAACAATGGGAAATGGATAATCTTCCCCCAAGACCAAGGGTAATGAACCTTTGGGAGACTGCCAGGGTTTATGCACCCATTGTTTTGATACTGAGGCCAGTTCTGGTATCCACCGCTTGACGTATTCGCCTTGGGGATCGAATTTCTCGCCCTGAAGCACTGGATTGAAAATTCGGTAATAAGGGGCGGCATCAGCTCCTGAGCCTGCCACCCACTGCCAGCTCGCTGAGTTATTGGCCAAATCAGCGTCCAATAAAGTATCCCAAAACCAAGCAGCTCCTTTTCGCCAATCAATCATTAAATCTTTAGTTAAAAAAGAGGCAACGATCATTCTCACTCTGTTGTGCATATACCCTGTACGCCATAACTCCCGCATGCCGGCGTCTACTATGGGATAACCTGTTAATCCTTTTTGCCATAATTTTAAATGAGTGTCATCTTCTTGCCATGGGAAACGATCAAATTGACTTTTAAAATCGATATCCATTAATTGGGGATAGTGATAGAGCAAGTAGTAAGAAAATTCTCTCCATCCTAACTCAGATAAATAAGTCTGGACCGACAACGAATCATTATCAGGATCTTGCATGACTTGTTGCATTGCCGCCCAAATTTGATGAGGACTGATCTCACCAAAATGCAAGTGAGGCGATAATCTTGAAGTTCCTGAGGTTGCCGGTTCATTACGTCGTTCTTTGTATCCTTGCAACTGACAGGTCATAAACTGCTCCAGTTTAGCTAAAGCCGCTGTTTCTCCTGGCCGCCAATGTTGAGAAAACTCTTCTGCCCAGTTTGGATGTTGGGGTAACAAATTCCATTCTGCAAGAGATTCAGAACTAACGGGTTGATTCAATGGCCATTCAGAAATCTGGATGAGAGGACTTTCCTGGATTTGCCGTAAACATTGTCGCCAATAAGGAGTGAATACTTTAAAAAAAGAACCGCTTTGATTTGAGACTTCCCATGGTTCCTGTAATAAACTGCTATTACAGCTAATGACTTTAATACCCATCGCCTTTAGTTCCGCTTTGATTAACTGATCGCGGGCAATGTGCATCGGCTCATAACGCCGACTCCAATAAACAGCTTCTATTTGATATTGAGTGATTAATTCTTTTAAAAGACTCAAGGGCTCAGCGTGTCTGAAACAAAGATCCAAACCTACTTTATTTAAATCCTTTTTTAAAGAATGCAAAGAATGATGTAACCACCATTGCTGAGCCAGGCCCATGGATAAATCAGGCTTAGGTTCCCTGATATAAATAGGAATCAATTTTTGATGATTCCTACAGGCAAGAGCCAAAGCTGGGTTATCCTGACAACGCAGATCTTGTCTAAACCAGAATAGTGCAGTGGACATAGTGACCTTTCATTTATCGAAACTTTAAAACTATACCCTATGAGATAACAATGGAGTAGCGGTTTTATTGGTTCAATACCATCGACGGCTCAGACGGAAACAAGTAATCCGGTAGATAGATCCGATCCAGGGTTACTCCTTGGCTTTCATTCAGGTTATAATTGCTCAAGCTGTCATTAAAAATTAATGGATAACCCGAGTGGATCGAGTACAGACATGATAACTAAAGCTTCTTAGTCTGACGGCTTGGGGCATTGGCTCAACTCACACATATAAAAATCAACAGGAAGATATGTCTCATCAAGAAGATAACAATTGTCTCATTGACTTAATTGTGGCAAAAAAAGAGAAAGCTTATCTGGTTTTTGAAAATCAGCACTTTATAGCCTTCCTGGATCATCGTCCTCTATTTCCAGGGCACACCCTTCTTACCCCCAAAAATCATTACAGAACACTGTATGATTTGCCTGACGCCATGATTGGTTCTTTCTTTACTCTGGCTAAAAAAATAGGTACTGCAGTCGAAAAGGCAATGGACGCCACTGGAAGTTTTATTGCGATTAATAATATCGTGAGTCAAAGCATTCCCCATTTGCATGTCCATATTGTACCTCGAAACAAACACGATGGATTAAAAGGTTTTTTTTGGCCAAGAACCACTTACCAGAATGAACAGCACCTGATAGAGGTGCAGGAAAAAATTCAATCTTATTTAAAGGACATGTAACGAGTATGTTAGAACAAAACCTGAGACACTATTATCAACAAGCACTAGTCGACCCCTTGGTTCCCTATTTACAACATTACATCACACCTCTATCCGTTACCTGGCTTTCCGGTTTTTTTGGTTTATTATTTATTCCTTTTCTTTTATTCACTAAACCATTCATGGCGATTAGCAGTCTTTTGATTTCCGGGTATTTGGATACTGTTGATGGATCTTTAGCTCGTTATCAAAACAAAACATCTGATTTCGGTTCTGCAATGGATATTATCATCGACAGAATAGTTGAGTTTTCGGTGATGTTTGCCCTTTATCTTTTTAATCCAGCCAGGGCTCTCTGGATTATTTTAATGTTAGGCAGTATCTTGTTTTGCATTACCAGTTTCCTGGTGGTAGGTATTTTTACCAGTAATCATTCTCATAAAAGCTTCCACTACAGTCCGGGATTAATGGAACGAGCCGAAGCATTCCTTTTTTTTATTGCCATGGTCTTGTTACCCAATGCTTTTAATTCTTTAGCTTTGGTTTTTTGTTTCTTAGTTTGTTTGACTGCATTAATCCGGATCATTGAATTTAAAAAGCAGCAAATCAAACCATTATCCTATACTCAATAGATATTCCATCATCAATCGAGAACTAATTAATGCTTCGTTTACTTGGTTGTCTTCTACTTATTAATGTTAATGTGGCCACCTGTTTTGCTCAAACTGAACAAGCTATTTTTGCTGGTGGTTGTTTCTGGTGCATGCAGGCAGACTTTGATCATCTTCCAGGAGTTATATCGACAACCTCCGGATACGATGGAGATACGCTTAAAAATCCAACTTATGAGCAGGTTTCTTCTGGTCAGACGAATAACGCAGAAGCAGTATTTGTTGAATTTGATTCAAATAAAATAAGCTATCGGCAAGTAGTGGATTATTTTTTCAGACACATAGACCCCACGGCTAAAGACGCACAATTTTGTGATGTTGGTCATCAATATCGCAGTGCCATTTTTTATCTAAATGAGAAACAAAAAAATATTGCTCTGGAGAGCAAACAAACTTTAGAGCACTTTTTTCCTCATATTTATACGGAAATAGTGCCTGCAACCCCCTTTTATCCAGCGGAAGAATACCATCAGAAATATTATCAAAAAAACCCTATCCGCTATAAGTTTTATCGTTATCGTTGCGGTCGTGATGCACGAGTAAAGGAGATTTGGCGTAATGAAAAAAATTAATCTCTTCGGAGTGGTAAGCCTATTCTGCTTTAGTTTAGCAATTCAAGCTTATCCTGCTTTTGATAAAGACCAGAAGCTTAAGGAGTTAACTCCTCTCCAGTTTGAAATCACCCAGGAAGGAGCAACAGAACCTGCATTTAACAATGCCTACTGGGATAATAACCAAGAAGGCATCTATGTCGATATCGTTTCAGGAGAACCTTTATTCAGCTCTACCGATAAATTTTCCTCCGGAACAGGTTGGCCAAGTTTTTCTAGACCTATAGATAAACAATTTATTACACTATATCCCAAGAGGCATTTGCTTTTTTTTACCACCACTGAAGTGCGCTCTAAAAATGCCAACTCTCATCTTGGAGATGTATTCAATGACGGACCCAAACCTACGGGACTTCGTTATTGCATTAATTCAGCAGCTTTGGAATTTATACCCAAAGATCAGATGGCACAACGAGGCTACGGCGCCTATCTCTACCTTTTTAACAAAAAGTAGGCAAATCCCTGTAAAACAAGCTAATCTTAGCAATAATAAAGGTTAATATAAAAATATCATGTTGAAAAATACAAACCAATTAAACGCAGAACAGCTGGAACAATTAGAACGCTTGCATGCCTTATGTAAGAAAACAGATGGCAGCACCCCTAATTTGTACACCCACATATTGAATCAACCCAGAGCATTTCCTGCAAGCTTATTGCATTACGAACAACAGCAATTAATCGGATTTTTAGGCGCTTATTTTTTTTATGATGATGCAGTTGAAATATCGATACTCGTCGCTCCTCTCTACCGCAGACGAGGGATCGCCAAGCAACTGATCCACGCTATATTGCCTCTCATTCAATCGCTAAATTATAATAAATTAATTTTTTCAAGCCCTGCCCAACTGAATAATGTGTGGTTATTTGCCAAGGGTTTTTCTTATATGCATAGCGAATATTATATGGAACGGGATGATTTAAATCCTTTATTGGATTACAAACCATCCTTAACTTTTCGTACGGCTACTATTGATGATCTCTCCTTACTTTGTTCGCTGGATGAGGAATGCTTTCCTGACAAACAATCAGACTCATTAGAGAGATTTGAACATTTAATTGATGGTAGAGAATATCAAATCATTCTTGCCTTTCAAAACAATAAACCAATAGGAAAAGCACATCTTCGCTGGCTACCTAATGGAGCTACACTGTCTGATATTGCCATATTACCCGCCAGGCAAGGTCAAGGATTAGGCACTTCATTAATCACCCATTGTATTAATTTTGCATTGAGTGAAGGAAAACCTCACCTGAACCTGGATGTGGAAACTCACAATGAAAGAGCATTAAAACTATATACACGACTTGGTTTTCTTACTAAAAATGCTTGCGATTACTGGGCAATTGACGTAAATCAATTAATTAAATAAAAATACTTCTTTGAATCCAAAAAAACAGTTAACAAATATGGCTTGACAGGATTTAAACCTGACCTTTAGTATTGCTCATGTCTGTTTTGAGGAAGACGTTTTTTAACCTGAATTCGCAGTTAAGTCATGATGAGGATAGTTAATGCAGTAACTGTTCTGCAGGAGATTTAACTGCCGAATTCAGGTTCATAGTTTAAGGGACCCCTAATGAAGAAAAGAGTAGTTATCACTGGTATGGAAATAACATCGTCCATAGGTACAGGCATCGAACAATTTTGGAATGCTGCAAGTCAAGGACAATGTGGCGTTAAGCGTATTCAATCCTACGATCCTTCGCTCTACACCACTCAAATTGCTGGTGAAATTACTGATTTTTCTCTCCATCAACTGCCCCACTTTGATAAAAGCAAACGTTATCCTCGAGTAGCACAATATGCTTTGTATTGTGCTCACCATGCGATAAAACAAGCTGGGCTTAGCATCCATGAACTGACTACCACAGGAACTTATATCGGAACCAGTTTAGGAGGCCAACCTGAGTTAGAAGGAAGTTATCGAGCATTTTTCACTGAAAGCTGGAAAAAAATTCCTCCTTTAAGTGTCATTCGTGGAATGCCTAATTCAGTTGCAAATCATATAGCCATAGCCTTTGGTTTAGGCGGACCCAATTCGACTATCTCCAATGCCTGTGTTTCCTCAGCAGAGGCTATAGGTAATGCCTACCAACAAATCTCTCAAGGCAAACTGACTACGGCAGTTTGTGGCGGAACCGAATCGTTAATCTGGGAAACTATAATGGCTGCCTGGTGTAAATTAAGAGTGATGTCTACCAATAATGAAAATCCAGAGCAAGCCTGTCGCCCATTTGATCTGCATCGTGATGGAATGGTAATGGCTGATGGAGCTGGCATTCTAGTTCTTGAAGAGTTACAGCACGCCAAAGCAAGAGGCGCTAAAATCCTTGCAGAGATCATTGGTTTTGGTGCAAGCTGCGATGCATTTCATGTCACAGCGCCCAATTCACAAGGACAAACACGAGCTATTTTTGCTGCATTAAATGATGCAAAATTATCTATAAATGATATTCATTATATTAATGCTCATGGCACGGGGACTCAATTAAACGACAGCATTGAAACAGAAAGTATTAAATCCGTATTTGGTAAAAGAGCTTATGAAATTCCTGTTACTGCCCAAAAATCCATGACGGGACATGCCATTGGCGCAGCCGGTGCTATGGAAATTATTGCGACAACCCTGAGCCTGCAAAAAGATATGGTACTTCCTACCATCAATTTAGATCATCCTGACCCAATCTGTGATCTTGATTATGTACCTAAAGTAGCACGCCCCCAGAAGGTGGATATTGCTTTATCCAACCATTTTGCCTTCGGTGGAGCAAATGCTGCATTAGTACTGCGCAAATATATAGGGTTCTAATTTGATACCTTATATTGATTGACAATCCAGTGATGAAAAATTCAACTGATTTCAATTTAATAATCTATTGTTTATGAGTTATTACCCGTCTCTCTACACGATATTTTGCCCATTTGATTCATAATTCACCTTCTTGTAAATGAGTAGTTTACTTAAGATTGCTTTAAGAAAAGGTGTGTACAATTAGGGCACTTTAACCAAAAGATGTAGAGAATTATGAAGCGTAAAGGTGAGAAAACAAAGCAAAAAAATGAGGTAACCGGTTTTAATTTCGTGAATGAATTAGCCGCTCTGAATAATTTGGGAAGTACAATCCGTACCAAGCATTGTCAGCCATCGCAAAAAGATGCAGCAAAAGTTAAAGAGCTGATCGCGCAGTATGGTAGACAATCAGATGCATTTTCCCACGCGAACTTAAGCGAAAAACAACAGAGTGAGCTTAAGAAAGTCAGAGACGCTCATCGTGAAGAGATTGATGGTATAAAAGGAAAATTAAAAAAACTAATTGATGCCCAAAAAGCAGAAGTTCAACAGACTGCAACGGCTTTTGAACAACAACGTAATAAAGTGCAACAAGCTGCCACTAAAATACCTGGGCTATTCGAGCAGCTGAATGCTGCAGCTGATGCTTTCGTTGAGGCATCTACAGCAACAATAGATAAGACATTCCAAACGTTCAAAAGTTTACGAATGGAATTGCAACAAACGCTTAGAGAGCTTCCATCAACAAGAGAAAGAAAAGAATATTTTAAAACAGTGGATGTACTGAGTAAAAAAGTTAAAGACCATCAAGAACAAGTTGATAAGTCACTCAGAGAAATGGAGGCCCATACTCAAGAACAAGTAGCGGCCAATCGTGAAAAAGTTGACCAGGTAGCGAGCAATGGCGGTTCTTTATTAGAAATATTATTCTCAGCCGCTCCTGAAAACATGCAAAAGGCACTAAAAAAGGTCATGGGGCCTCTAAAAAATAATATGGCGTTATTCGCTCTATTAGGCAGTGAAGGGGTGAAGCAAATCACATCTGGAAATACCGAAGGCGCTCTTGCTCCCATATCTGAGCAAAATCAAATTGCTGCTCTTGAAATCATCCTTAATGAATTGAGCCGCGATGAGAGTCTCACATCAAAAGATGTAGCACTGGCACGTCAATTTTTGGGAACCATAGTTACCCTGGCTAAAGGGGCGCAAGAATTGCAACGAGGAGAAAAAGAATACGCCACTTTCGTAACCCAGGTTGGTGGGTTTGTTAATGTGATGCATGTCCGTTTACAGGACCTTTTAAATGATCCTCAAACCATAGGTAATGTCTTTTCCACTTTCTTACGACTAGGAGTAACTCAACCTTTACACATGCAATTTACTTCACGTAAAGAAGCAGCGGCAATCTCCGTCGTTATGAACAATGTAGATACAAAAACCTTAACGAGTCGTATGGGTTCTCTGTCACAAGATGAGTTATTCAGTTTAACCCAGGGAAATATGAATGGGGCATTAGTAAACGGTTCACATGGTGAACTTGCCTTAACGCAGGCAAAAACTTTGCCACAAATTACCGCATTAGTCGCACAATCTGCGCACCATATTGGTGCTTTGGTACAGGTTCTAGGTAATGGAAATCCAGAACTGGTTCAACAACTTACTCTGGTGATGAGCCAATTAGATATTCATTATGCGAATAAACCAACAACAGCTTTTACCTCGGAAGAAACGTTCAGAATAATAAAAGAATTAGTCATTATGGGGTTAACTGCTCCGGATATAAACGACAGTATAATTCGGCAAGAAGGCGCAATAGGTGCCTTTGTTGCGAGCAGCCTCTGCCCCAAGGTTCCTTTAGGAAATACGATCATGCTGATGGATCAATCATTGCAATTCGATCCAACAGGAGGAACGTTAATATTGGGCATGGGGGCATCAACACCTCTTCTAGTGGCAGAGGGACAAGATAAACCAACGTTCCCATTAACGATTACTCCCCCATCAATAGTGCAAAATGAAGTTTTAGTCTTTAACAAAATTAACGCTATAGAACAGCAAAAGCACTTGGCAGAACTAGCCCTTAAGGAAACTCGTGCTCAATTTGATCTTGAGAAGGATCAGCTGCGGTATAAATTAGCACAAAAACTTATAGAGGTTACCGGGATCCATCGTGAGCAAAAGCAGGAGCTTGAAAAAGAAATTGCCGAACTAAAAGCTCAGTTATCCTCGCTAGCCAGTTCTAGCGAACAAACCATCAGTAGGTTGGAAAAACAACTTAAGCGCCTGACTAAAGAGCATCAGCAAGAATTAAGAAAACAAGTCAAAGAGACGAAAAATATCCTCCAGGAGATGACTGTTGAACTTGATGCTGAGAAAATACAATTACAGCATCAATTAGACGAAAACCTTAAGGCTGTAACGCATCTTTATCAAGAAGAACAGCAAATTCTGGTAATGGAAATTGAGCGGTTAAAGCTCCAGTTATCCCAACTGGAAAGTACTCGTGAAAAAACAATTAAAGAGTTGCAAGCCCAACTGCAATTAGCCACTGAGTTACACCAGGAGCAATTAATAAAACAACAACAAGTGGAAGATACTCTGAAAGAAGCTCAGGTTGAAAGAGAACGGTTGCAACATGACTTGGGAGAAACCCTGCAGACGGTAAGTACCCTTTATGAAGAAGAAGCTGATGATTTAAGGCTTCAATTATCTCATAGTGAAGAACGAATCAGGCAGTTGGAACAACAGCTTCAGCAAGCTCATAAGATAGCTGACAATGATGATTTTGAACAAAAACAGCTTATAGAAGAGCTATTAAACGCTCAACCTGCGACCTCAATAGACCTTCGTGTTCAAGCGGCGCAATATGAAGGATTTCTAAAAGAATTTGAAAAAATATGCAACGTGTTACAGGTTAAAGAATCGGCTGATCCTGTCTATGCAGATGTAACTGATGCTGCAGAAGATGTGTATCAAATTTTGAGTGATGTAGGTGAAGACTTTTTTACTAATCCTACACCTGAAACATTCGCCAGTTTTAAAGCGATCTGTAAAGAAAGTATGGCTGCCGCTGCGGTTGAATTTAAACAACACCGGGATTTATGGCCCTCCATTCATCCTATCTTTAGAGGAATACTGGGTGTTATAGCCACATTGACAGTCATACCGGCTCTCGTAGTAGCTGCTGCATCAAAACAGGGTTACTTGGGTAGTTTCTTTAGTACACCTGAAACAGAATCAGCTAAAAAACTATCGCGAGTACAATCGCAGTTTGAAGAGATCGAGCATGATATTGCTCAGAATATGCAAGTGGGGTTTTAACCGAGATAACTTAATAAAAAAGGCCTCCTCGTGAGGCCTTTTTTATTTGAACGATCAGGAGTATGTTTGTTTGATGTTATTCCAAAGTAAAACCAAAATCACAGCAGTAAATCATGCCTACTTAAAAGCAAAGGTATTGGAAGACTCAGCTTTTTGGACAGAAGAGAGAGACAGAGTATTCACTATATCCTTTTGTAAATTTTTCAATCTCTTGTCCTCGGACTTAAGATCCCCAAGACATTCAATGGTTTGGTTATATATTTGGATCTCCCGACCTGTCGGTGGTGCAGTTACTGCTTCTAATTTTTTTGCATCCTCTAATTTAATAAAGTGGTCTGGAAGACTGATTGATTTTTGTTTGGAGGTACTTCCTGTTTTTTTAGTGGTAAATAGAGAAAACAGGGAGTGTGATATAGAGCGAGTAAGAGACGGTGTCGTAGAAGAGGGCGCGCGCGTTAATGCCTCATGGTGTGTTGGTTGAGTAAACTTCTCTCCAGCGTAACGTGGGGAGAGCAGAGGCAACACCCGATTTGATGAACTGGCTTCATCTTGTTTTGGTATAATAGAGTTCTCTTTGGTGTAACGCGGAGATAACAATGGCAATATCCGATTTGATGATCCAACCGTTGTCGCATCAGGTGACTCAATAGACTGCTCTTCGAATGAACTAGCCAGTAGCTCTTTGTGGTTTTCAAACCACTGGCATAAGATAGCTCCAGTTTTTTGCATCCGGGCTACTAATGCTCTTTGTTCTTGACTCCAGAGAGGAGGAGGAGTTACTTCTTGATCTTCTTCCCATTTTTTTATGGTTTGTAGAAACACTTCTTTTTTTTGTACCACTTGTTTAATTCCTTCGACGCCAACCAGGTCAAGAAGCACTCTTCTAAAAAATTGATTTGCCTTATTTACGGTGATGATCATTAAATCCTGAGGGGACGCCTGTTGAGATGTCTGCAGGTGTTCAGATTGCGACTTTAATTGTTTAGCCCGAAGTTTCTTCTCTTTTGTGGTATTAATAGCTATCAAATCACTAGCTATTTCTTTTTCCAGGTCCTTGCTCTCTTTTGCGGTACTCTCAAAACCTGAAGCGCCACCAGATATGAATGATATGGGTATATTAATTTGAAAACTGCTCTTCTCGGTAATACATTCTTTCCAGACAATTTCAAGAATATAGCAGGCATCATACAGTGCTTGCTCGGCATAAGCCTGATTGATCCTATTGTTTTTTTCGGCAAGGTTTATATCTTCCTGAAGCTCTAACTCAGTGAGAGGTACTATTTTATTAGCACATTCAGCATATATTTTTAGGAACCCTAAATATTTATTTAGGTGTTCCAGAAAAAATAATGAATCTGCCATACGCGAGGCAATGGCCGCTGCTTGAAATCCAGCATATAAGGAGACTGGTAGCTTAGAATTACCTAACCATTCTTTTATAGAATAACATTTATCAGCAATGATCAGCTCATGCCCTAAAAGCGCTTCTATTTTATTAATAACGTCTTGGGAAAGAACTGGAGCAAGTGAAGAATCAATTTTAGTACTAGTCATATTATCACCGATGGCAAAAAACCTCACATAATGTCATATTTTACTCAACATTCAATAGGATTATGACAAAAGTTATTCATTAAACTAAAAATAAATGCAACTCTTCGAAACATTAAATGAGAATAGAGAAATACAAAATCAAATAATGTTTAATATTTGATTACTTCAAGTAAATTAATATTAGCTTAATATAGGCCTTGATGATAAAATTTAAATCATTAAGAAAGATATCTTTCCTTCCTTATATTTATATTTTTTGGAGTTGTACATGTCTAAATTGACTAAACAGAAATTAACCTTCGCCTATTATCAAGATAAGGGATTTGAGCTTCATGACCAATTAAAAAAATTTGATTTTTTAGCAAATGGTGCGCATTTCTTGTCTAAAAATATAGAGCAAGAACTGAAATTTAAAACAGAACTTGAAAAATGGAAAGAGAAATGTCAGCGAACAGGCAAGAAAATATCTCCTGCTGCGGAGGCCAGAGCAACCTGTCGGTTACAAGATAAGCTTTTTAAAAATTTTACCCCCTGTGAAAAGATAGTTACTATTTTAAGAAATGATTACGAGAATCAGAACTTTAATGGGCGAGGCAAAAGATTATTAATAACTGAAATAGAAAAATTAGAAGCAGTAACCCAGATATTCTCCTTAAGTAAAGAGAACAGAAAGAACAAAATATTATTGAAAACAATGAAATCTATGGTAACCAAATTAGAGGAACTGGAAAAAATACAGCAAGAATTATATGGCCCTAAAACAGTAAGTCAGAAAAAAGGCAAGGAACAAGGCTCTTCATCTGGGGAAAAGAACATAAAATCAGGACGAACTGAAAAAGAGCCGAAACAAAAAACTTCCAAGACGGACATGTTTTATCAGCGGGAACATTTATTTAGAACAGGAGCACTGTTGAAGGAACAGGACGAAACAACACTCAATATCGCGGGAATGGACCCCTTGGAAGCACCACAAAGACAAAGCATTTCAGTTTATTAGTATATGGACCTAATCCCCTTCCTGGAGAGGGATTAGGTCCAATAAATAAAACCTGATAATGCCTCAAAATATAGCCTGCCAGTTTATTCTTTTCTGAAATTTGAATCTTCACGCGCTTCATTTACAAGCCCTGCTTGCCTTTTCTCAATAAGATCTCGTGCTGCCCTAATGATGGGATTATCTAGTAAACTATTTTGAGGGTGCCCTTTTTGCCAAAACTCTTCATATTTGATTAATTCTTTTTCCCTGATAAAGAGCTCAAACTCTTTGTAAAAAATCTTGCCCTGGTCTGCACCAAGAATATCTATAAATTGCTCATAGAAGCCGGTTTTTGGATTGCTGTAAAAACAAATATCCATAAATTTTTTCTGATAAATAGAGGAAAACTGATAAGGATTACCTACGAGTTCAGGGATTTTGGTAAACAAGAGATCAACTGCAATTGCCTGCGATTCATTTTTTGCTCGATGGATCATTTCAATAATTTCCATGCGTTTTTCTGCAGGGATAAAGATTGACCTGACCGATGCAAATTTTTTACTGTCAGTATCCAATAACGGCGCATTTCCTACCCTTGCACCTCGTTCAGCCAGTGAGAGTTTCATACTCCCGCCAGGCATATTTCTGAGTGTAGCAAGAATGCCATGGCCAATAAAACCCGTTGCCTGAAAGGCAATCCCATCTGTTTCTACCTGGCGTAATAGTTCTTCTGGTTTTTTATCAGAGCTGACTTTATACATTGTTTCAACTAATAACTGAAATTGAGGGGACAGCTCTGGGCGTTTCTCTTGAAGAAATTCCTGTAAATAATGATTAAGTCGCTGAACTCCTTCATCCAATAAACCTGAGCCGAATTTTACATTGGCTTCGGGAAACTTAAGAACGGAGTTTAATTTTTCACCACCGAAAATAAAATAGAGATTTCGCCTGGCTAAATACTCCTTATAATCAATTTGATAAGCACTAAAAAACTGGTTCTGAATTTCTGCAGGGAACGTATTCAAATATGTAAGAGTAATCACCGAATCATTTTTTTCATTTTTAGCTAAAATATCAGCACCTGCACTAAGGAGTTTAGGAATTGTTTCTATATTTTGGCCAATAACCGCTGTTAATAAAGGGGTGTTGCCTTGTTTATCTTTTGCTTCAAGAAATTCTTCTTTTTTTCTCAGGCTTGAGATAAAGTGTATTAATTGTTCTACCTTATCGTTTTGTTTGTAAATAATGGCGGTATGCAGGGGTGTTTCACCTTTATTATTTTTTTTCATCAACAAAGCAGGACATTGTTCCAGCAGGTATTCGATAGCCGTTCCCCAATAACCTTTAATCAAAAGCAAATGAAGTGCTGTGTTTCCCTCTTCATCTTGAGACTCCAGAGCACCACCCTTGTGATGAAAAAAAGCAACTAAATCAGCCGAGTTTACCTCAGCAGCAACTAATAAAGGAGTCTGAACTTTGCCGTTTTTATCTTCAAGGGAAAAATAACCACTCTTTAACAAACGTTTTACGACCGGCAGATTACGATTTTTTATGGCAACAAACAAAGCATTATCACCCTCGTTATCCCTATCATGAACTGGAGGATCCTTTAAACTGAGAAAAAAATCGATGAGTTCCATGCTGCCATCATTCACGGCCAATAACATAGGTGTCATCTTGGATTTATTCACTACAGAAAGAGATGCGCCATGTTCTACTAACCATTTCACGACAACTAAGTCTCTTCTTTCTATTGCTGCCAACAAGGCGTCATTTTTTTCTTCAGCAGTCGCATAACCAACCAGCAAGTCTGCAATATTAAGGTGGGAATGCTCCAAAGCACGGTGAAAAACGGTTTTACCTTGCTGATCTTTTATATCTACAGGTACTCCTTGTTTCATCAAAAAAATAAAGACTGCTTCATGGCCGTGGATTGCCGCCAACATTGCAGCGTTCTCTCCTTTTTTATTTACAGCCAGCAGTTCAGCGCCTTTCTCATCTAATAATATAAGGGTATTTAATTGGCCATGTTGTGCAGCAGAAAGAGCTGAATTTTCCAACTGACCATTTTTTTGATTAACATTCCATCCTTTTTCAATCAGGTAAGCCACAATATCCGAATTGCCCCGACCTGAAGCGATTATTAAGGGACTATTCCTATCATTATCTCTTGCTTTCTCCTGACCAAAAGAATCACGGTGCAAAAAAAATTTAATTACCTCAATCTGGTCATTATATGCGGCAAAATGTAATCCTGACCAACCCTCCTTAGTTTGATAATGAAGCAATTTTTCTTGATCGTTGGTGATAGAAAGAAGTATCTCCAATGCCTTGATATCATTTAGGGCGCTAACTAATAATATAATTTTTCCAAGGCCTTCTCTGCGAAAACCACTTGGAGGCAGTTTGCTCAGCCGCTCGTATTGTTGGGTGATCACCACACTACCAGAAGAGCTAAGTGAGGATTTGCCTTGGAGTAATGGTATTAATTCAGGCGCTGAATATAAATAACAACACTCCAGAGGGGTGAATGCATTATCATTAGTATGGTTTAGAATTGAAAAATCTGAGTCCTGAGCGATACGAATGATTTCTTGCAAAATCCCTTTTTGATTGTACATTACAGCAAGATGTGCCAGATTATTCCCATTTTTATCGGTCATTAGGAGTGTTTCTTCATCTGCATGGACACTTAGTCTTTTAAATTCAGCCAAATCCTCCTTTTTTATAGCCTTTTTTAATAATTGATAAGTAGTCATTAATTGGCACCCAATAATGGACAACGTGTGTTCATATAGAAAAGTATAGGCACTATTTAGGCTAATTCCATAAAACGGGTTCGTGGCCAGGCTCCTGAGCTGGGTTTCCTCTTTTGACAACAGAGACGTTAAGTTAAGCCCGTACAAATCGATTGATCAATAAGCGCGCACAATGTATACTTTATCGCTTTAATCGCCCCTAAAAGGATAAGTCATAAATGTCATTATCAAATGAAGCTATAGTCGATGAGTTAGTGCGAAAACATGTTTCCGATAGAAATTGGACAAAAGTGAACGATTTGTGTGCCGCCTCTGAAACCCCTCCAAGCAAGGAAACCATAGCTTATGTATTAAACCAAGCAGCATTCTGGGGGCAGTTGGAGCTGATAAAGACGTTATGTACTCTGAACACAGGAAACAAACCCAATCAAGAAGCAGTAAACACCGCGCTCCAAAAAGCAAGTACAACAACAAGGCCAGAATGGATAATTGTGGAATATTTTTGCACCTTGAAAATAGATAGTAAGCCAAATCAAAAAACAGTGAGTGCTGTTCTTACCAACGCTGTAGATAAATCTGATTGGTACACAGTAGCACGTTTATGCGCGATGAATGAAGAGAATAAACCGGATGCACAATCTATCACTCATACTCTTATCGCAGCTGCCCACTTCGGAAAAAAAGAGTTAGTGACCACTTTATGTGCTATGGAAACAGATAATAAACCCAATCAGGAAGCAGTAAGTATGGCCCTAAAAAGGGCAAGTGAAGGGATGTACCCGGAATGGACCATGGTGGAATACCTTTGCAGCTTGGAAACAGCAAATAAACCGAGTCAAGAAGCAGTTAGTTTCGCTCTTAGAAAAGCTACAGAAAAATATAGCTGGCAGACAGTGTCGCGCTTATCCACAATGAAAGCAGAGAATAAACCGGATGCTCAAGCCATAGCTCATACTCTTATCGCAGCAGCCCGCCTCGGAAAAAAAGAGTTAGTATCCACTTTATGTGCTATGGAAACAGATAATAAACCCAATCAGGAAGCAGTAAATATGGCCCTAAAAAGGGCAAGTGAAAGTATATACCCGGAATGGACGATAGTGGAATCCCTTTGCAGCTTGGAAACAGCCAATAAACCGAGTCAAGAAACAGTTAGTTTCGCTCTTAGACTAGCTACGGAAAAACATAGCTGGCAGACAGTGTCGCGCTTATCCACAATGAAAGCAGAGAATAAACCGGATGCTCAAGCCATAGCTCATACTCTTGCCGTAGCGGCCAGCTGGAGGAAACAAGAGCTGGTAATGGCTTTATGCACTATGGAGACAGAGAACAAACCTAATCAAGAGGCAATACAAACTGCGCTCAAAAAAACAATTGAAGGGGATTACTCTGATTGGACCATTGTGGACTATCTTTGCCAGTTAGAAACAGAAAATAAACCAAATCAGGATGCGGTCAGTAATGCCCTTACAAAAGCGGCGGATACTGGACACTGGGGCACAGCAGCGCGTTTATGTGCCATGACAACAGAGAATCAACCGGATGCCAAAGCTATAGCATATACTCTTACAGCAGCGGCCCGCTTTGGGAAAAAAGATCTGGTAACCACTTTATGTACACTGGAAACGCAGAACAAACCTAATCAAGAAGCAATACAAACTGCGCTCAAAAAAACAAGTGAAGGGGATTACTCTGATTGGACCATTGTGGACTATCTTTGCCAGTTAGAAACAGAAAATAAACCGAGTCAGGATGCAATAAGTAATGCCCTTACAAAAGCAGTGGATACTGGACACTGGAGCACAGTAGCGCGTTTATGTGCCATGACAACGGAGAATCAACCGGATGCAAAAGCTATAGCATATACTCTTACAGCAGCCGCCCGCTCTGGGAAAAAAGAGCTGGTAACCTCTTTATGTACACTGGAAACGCAGAACAAACCCAATCAAGAAGCAGTGCATACTGCCCTCCAGAAAACAAGTGAAGGGATGTACTCTGATTGGACCATTGTGGACTATCTTTGCCAGTTAACAACAGAGAATAAACCGAGCCAGGATGCAATAAGTAAAGCCCTCACAAAAGCGGTTGATGCTGGACGCTGGGGCACAGTAGAGAATTTATGTGCGATGGAAACGAAAAATAAACCGGATGCCAATGTCATAGCCTATGTTCTTGAGAAAGCGACCTACTTTGGGAAAAAACATCTGGTAGAAACTCTTTGCACTATGGAAACCGATAACAAACCCAATCAGGAAGCAGTAGATCTGGCGCTACAAAAAGCCACATCTTCCATGACCAATTCAGTGATCGAGTACCTTTGCGGTTTACAAACAGAGATTAAACCCAGTCAAGCAGCGGTAAGTAAGATCCTGATAAAAACTGCTGATGGAGCGAACTGGAAAAGAGCAGATTTTTTGTGCGCGATGCAAGCCGAAAATAGACCGGATGCAAATGCCATAGCCCTCACACTTAGGAAGGCTGCATTTTGTGGTGAACAAGGATTGGTAGAAACCTTATGTGCTATGGAAACAGATAACAAACCCAGTCAAGATGCAATAAATAATGCGCTGCGCAGAGCAGGTGAAGGCAAAGAGTGGGGAATTGTTGACTATCTTTGTAGCTTACAAACAGCTAATAAACCGGATGCAGAAGCGATAACCTATGCAATCGAAAAAGCATCTTTAGATGGACAGGTAACCCTTGTAAAAAGATTTGCCGCTAAGAACGAACAACAGGCCCCCGAAGAAAGACTGGTACAAGAAGACGATGTAAAACCTCAAGACGAAGAGATACTACGCTGTAAGCTTGAGGAAGAGGAACAACGCCGCAAACTCGAAGAAGAGGCACAGCGCCGCAAACTCGAGGAAGAGGCACAACGCCGCAAACTCGAAGAGGAGGCACAACGCCGCAAACTCGAAGAAGAGGCACAACGCCGCAAACTCGAAGA
>CAYRWO010000004.1:0-137318 GCA_964428035.1 uncultured Legionella sp. | reverse complement strand
GAGGCACAACGCCGCAAACTCGAAGAAGAGGCACAACGCCGCAAACTCGAAGAGGAGGCACAACGCCGCAAACTTGAAGAAGAGGCACAACGCCGCAAACTTGAAGAAGAGGCACAGCGCTGCAAACTTGAAGAAGAGGCACAGCGCCGCAAACTTGAAGAAGAGGCACAGCGACTCAGGCTCGAGGAAGAAACACAACAAAACAAACTTGAGGAAGAAGCACAACGACTTGAACTCGAGAAAAAAACAACTCAGAGTGAAAACGAAGAAGTAATGATGCTCCATATGCAGGAAGATAGACCATCCTCTCTCTCGGAAGAAATAAAACGCCGACAGAGTGAAGGAACATTATGGCATCAACAATTTAGAACAACAACGTTGTCGCGAATTGATGAGGTACTCGGAACACTTCACCAGAGGATAAGTCTTGTTGATCAACATCATTCTCAAAAAGCCTTTAATAAAGCAACCGATTTATTAAGAGAGTTGAACAATGCACGCCAAGAATATCACTCTGCTCTAAGTGAGCCGGGTGTCATTATTTCTCAGGCAAGTAACGCATTTAAAGCAGCATGTACAGTACTCATAGAAGATGCAAAACCCATATTGGAAAACGACTTACTCTGGGGAGAATATCTAAGTAACCTGTTAAAAATTATTGCTAATACGGTAATTTGGGCGGGGACTTGCGGACAACGAAACTCGTTCTTCACGCTCGCACGCTCAGAATCAATCGTAGCCGTTGAGGAAGCAGAACAACGTTTAGAGCTGACTCACTCATAGTTTGGAATATATATAGTTTGGAATATATTCAGAGAGAGATACGTCATTTCGAGAGATTTAATAAGAGAGTAGTACTGCGCGCTCTTCAGGAGATCTCTCGTTCAACGCGTTGCTGTTCGCCTAAAAATAATGTCTACAACCCTGTCAAATTTTACAAAATACGCTTTTTAGACTACACCATAACCATGAACTTCAATTAGAGTACTCATGAAAAAAGGAATTGTGTTACTTATATCTTTTCTGGTGCTGACCCTTATCGCT
The DNA here is from genome assembly GCA_964428035.1 of uncultured Legionella sp. Lineage (GTDB taxonomy): Bacteria > Pseudomonadota > Gammaproteobacteria > Legionellales > Legionellaceae > Legionella. Next base: position 136,274 of record CAYRWO010000004.1, on the reverse strand, counting down.
TATTATGGTATGGGTTTTATTGTAGAGCGCACTCTCAATAAAAACGTAAACGCGCTCCCTAAAACTTCTGTGCTGAACGTACATCTGGACAAATATCAACGTGGCTGGTTTTCCTCTCGAGCTATATTGACAATTAAAATGCATATACCTGAGCAAGCCACCCTGGGCGAAAATGGAGCCTCTCAAATGGAGCCGGCTGTAGATTTTGACATGGGATTTCCCCTGACTATCAATCATGGCCCTATTGTATTCACGGATTATGGCATACGCTTTGGGATGGGTGAGGCTACTACCCAACCTCAAACCCACTATCATGTACTGGTAAATTATTTTAATAAAACTCTTTTCACCTATACCCTCCCGTCTTTTACTTTTAAAGCCAAGGTTGGGGCTGATGATTTTCAATTTGAATGGCTGGGTGTAAAGGCAGTGTTTGGTATTTCCGCAAATGTGAAGAAATTAGATGGTTATTTTATCCTACATGGATTGAATGGCTCTGCTAATAATAAAGTTTTTAAACTGGATGAAGTGATTCATAATTTTCAGTTTACCCGTGCCCAAGATGGATTATGGTTAGGTCAAACTGATTTGTCTATTCCTACGGTAACCATGAGTACAGAGGGTAAAAAAACCTTTGACCTGGAATCATTTAACTTGATGTTAGGCTCGGATATCACAGAAGGGGGACTGAATTTTAATTGCGATATCTCTCTGAAAAAACTACTTGTTGAAGAGAAAATCTATGGCCCAAACAGTTTAAAATTGAGGGTTAAAAATCTGGACCCAATGACTATGGCCAAAATCAATCAACTCGAATCGAACATGCTTCAAAACAACGCAGACTCCAGTCTAATCATGATGAAGGTGTTAGCAGAATTACCAAAGCTTCTTTCCAAAGGAACCGAATTAGAACTATCCGAAATGACATTTAATTTTCCCGAAGGCAAAATTACAGGTCATCTAAAAATAGTACTCCCCCAAAACGAGAGTAGTGACCCAGGCAAGTTACTTCAAAAGACGTATGGCGAGGGACAATTTAAAGCTACCGTTACGGTAGTGAAACAGTTAATGGTGGCATCAATTGAAGCCGAACTCAAAAAGCAAGCAGAAAAAGCAGTTCAAGCCGCCCCATCAGAATCTGCCAGAACAAGCGGAATTGCAATCAGGCCAACAGCAGCAAATTTCAATGTCGAGGCCCAAAACCAAACGGATAAAATCTTGCAGTCTTTGGTCAGCAAAGGACTTTTAAAAGTTGAAGGCAATGACTATGTGGTGATTATCAAGTTAGAAAATGAACAGTTTATTGTGAATGGACAGCCATTTAATCCAGCCATGCTGCAGTGATTTTTCCTGCCTGGTTACCAACATCAAAGAGAGATTTTCAATATACTTTGCGTTAAGTATATAACTCAGACTTTAAAAGTCTGAGTTATTCAATCTATACCCCGGCCCGACCCAAATGAGGAGTAGCAAGAACAGCATCCTCAATAAAAAAAGAAGTCGATAACCTCTGAAAAAGCCCGGATAAATTAATTTTTAATCTTACTGATTCAAAGGACTGCAGGGCTAATAGGTCATCCCCTATCGCTGACTGCTGCTCTATGGACAATGCCTCCTTCTCTGTCTCTTTGCGAGTATTCACTTTGCGGATACACTGCTGGTAATTTTCCAGCAACAATTGAATGGAAGTAATTACAAAATCCTCCTTAAGGCCAACCTCCTCCACACGTTCGGTTGACTCTTTCATGTAAAAAAAGCCTTCTTTTGTAAACGAAATCAGCATATGCATAGATATCAGTAATTGCGCTTGTCCAACAATATTGGACCAGAAAAGTTTTAATTCTTCGAGAGACCATTCCTCAGAATTTTTAAGCAAATCATTAACCTCAGTCTCAATTGATTCAAAATTAAAGTGCTTTTCTTTATAATGTTTTCCTTTAAATTCATACTCCAGACCGTTTGCTTTCACTGATTGGGCTTGTAAATACAAGTTTTTCCTTATCACCTCACCTTCCTCATTTTGAGGAAGGCAATCGAGCATCATATTGCAAGTGCCATTCACATCCAGAATCCATAAGGCGTATTGGAAGGGGGAACAGTTAAAAGTACGTCCCACGTCATCAGTTACATGAACTTTTTCCATTGCCAGGGCAGGGAACTTTTTTAACAATTCCTGGGCATTGTCTTGTTTTCCTGCATCAATTAATTCTATTAATTTGAGAGCAAAATGGTAGTTCCTGGTTATTGAATGAAATCGATTTGCGGCCAGGGAAAGTTGGTTTGCGACGTTATCCTTCTGGTTTCCTGGTCTGAGGTGTCACTATTTTCAGCTTCCAGAGAATGAACTCGTTTAAGGTCTGACTGATCTATGCTCTCCAGAGAAAAACGTCTACGCTTTTTATTTTGTACTGAAGTGTCGTTACTTTCTGATTCAAAAGGAATATGTGAGTTAATTAAACTGATAACCTCTTTAGGAATTTGATAAAACCAATTAGGCTCTTCATTTTGATGCTCTTGGGTTTTAGCTACTTCAAATTTTTCTTCTGCCATTTTATTACCTTGATGAATCTTTTAAATGCCCATTATATCATGAGGTTAGACATTCATCTTTTGGAAGCTATGATTTCTGATCCTATCTGCTTCAATTATAAATCCAGTGATAAAAAATTGAGAGATCTCTTACAAAGAATTGCGCAATTTTCATGAGGGGATTTTTTTTTATTTTGCTATGCTTATAAAGCGAGGAATGACAAAGGATGTCTTAAAAGGACTTTTCAAGGATCTTATGGATGAGATCAAACCACATGGATGTGGTTTACCCCCTCGTATACTCTCTTTTAAATCAATTAATAGATTTTAATTGATTAATGAAATCGTCACGCATTTTATAAAGAAGACAATTGTTTTTTAATCTTTCGATATAGCCTAACTCTTCCAGTTTATTCACCACAGCGATATTATCTTCAGTTAAATCATATCTCAAACGGGGTATTAACGAATTCAATAAGGCATTTTGTTCTACAACAAAAAATTCTCTTATATTTTGATGTTCGGGATTGGATACATCCGCTTTAATATTAACCATAAATAGAGGGTGCTCATCAAACAATTTATTCCAATCCATTTTTTTATTCTCATGATGTTGCGTTGACTGCTCTTTGTAACTGAGAAACTGTTGGATACCATATTGTCCCACAATACCAACAAAGCACCCTGTTAATAATCCAGACAAAAAAGAAGGACTCATTTTAATTCTATTACCGTGAAAAGGTTTCTATTATAGCAGGAAAAAAAAAGAAACCATGTTAATGACACAATGTTTCATGTTTGTTCTTACGCGCTCCCACATTTTGAATACAAATAAAATCAACAATGTAGTTGCCAATAGGTACTTGTCTTTTAAATTTATATCCCTTTAACGTTCAGCATCATATTTTACATCAATCCCTTCAACGTAACTTAGAGGAATTTATTACCTGGCAACTTCGATAGAAGGATCTCCAACTGTTTCAAATAATTGATATTCAATAGTATCCACGGGTTGTTGTCTTGCAATGGGGGCGACAAAACTGGCAATGAATGCCTGCCAAAAATCATAATATAAGTTATTTTGCAAAGGATGTTCATCGCTTGTTGGAAAACAAGGAGCATGGTTGGCTTCCAGTAACCAGAGGTGCATCTCACTATCCACCATAAAATCAAAACCAAAAAGTGCCAGGGTTTGCTGTTTTTGCGTAATGAACGCCTTGGGGTATAATTTTCGCAAACCGCTCACCGTAGCAGAGACAATCGACTTGATTTGTGGATAAAAAGGTTTAAATAAATCATATTGTTGCGTGCGAATTTGAACCACATTAAATTCATCTTCGTTTAAATGCTCATTAGTTAAATGCGCTCGAAGATCGCCAAAGTTATTGATTTGATAGGGATGAAGCCCTACATTAAAATATCCTTGGGGATAAAGATAAGCACCGGCATAATTGGTGAGTACCACAAACATTCGAATACTGTATTTATGCCCTTTCTCTGGCCCTTTGAGCAAATGTGGATGAATGAGATAACGCTGTAACACATGCTCCCCCCCCAAACGATTGCTGCTAAGATAATGTTGTTCTAACTGGCTTAATTGATGAAAGATCTTAATATGTTGGCCATTGTTCAATAAGGCTGGTTTTAATATCCATGCCAAGTCATCTATCTGATCTGCCAGTTGATTTCCTTGCTTGTAGTACTCATCCGCTATCTGATTCAAAATTAAAGGCCAGGTTTGATCATTAATACAATAGGTAACCGGCATGACCTGCGGACGGAATGGGGCAACCAATTGCGCCATTAAATTTTTAAATTCCAAACATTCCGCAGCCGGCAGGTCAAATTGGAAGTTTTGTTCACTGAAATGAGCGAACCAATTAAAGCGAGTGTGCTCCCATCCTTGCTCGTGGAGATAACGACATAAATTATAATAGGTGGGGGATTGTGATTGCCGTAAACAAAAGCGCAGTCGCTTTGATTTTTTTTGCTTTTGATAGGCGTTCATTTTTGCCTCTGCTGTGATTCAGTTAACCTTTCACGATGGGAAACGCGGCTTAGGCTATATTCAAATAAGGAAATTCTTCCTGTAAAAGCTGTACTACTTTTTCCAAATAATCCTTCCCTTTAATGATCAGCAACAAGGTATCATCACCCGCTATGGTCCCCAGAATTCCCGGATCTTTTTCATCAAATGAATGGTAATTCACGTATTTTTGATCGATAAAATAGCCAAGACTGTTAGCGTTACCCGGTTCAGTATGCAAAACAATGAGGCCATAATCCGACACATGGATACTGAGTACTAACGGTAAATTTGAGGTGGCAAAATCGACCACCTTATATATACCGGACACTTTGGCAATCTTTAATTTCTTTAATCGACGCGATAAAGTGGCTTGAGGAACTTCATAGCCTCTTGCCTTTAAATGGTGTTGTAGTTCGACTTGCTCTGCAATCTTATGATTCTGGATAATATTCATTATATATCCATCAAGTACAGCATCCCGTGACATAAATACTCCAAATAATATTGAATTCAAAACCATTTCAATGAAATTGTATCCATGGAATAGCCATAAAGCAATATGCTCCCTTAGTTCGCTTTTTGCAGAACAAGAGCAGCCTATTTATTTAAATAATTTTAGCAGAACTAATGGGTTCAAGAGAAAATTTACCGCAAGGAACCACATGTTCTACTCCGTTATTGCGTTTACAAGATGAATACACAGTCATGAAAAATGAAATTAATTCCATTAGCTGTTGACAAAATCCACCCAACTGGTTAAATTGGATAAATGGATATAATCTGGATATATATTTACTATGAACTTTATTTCTGTAGCTTTGTTAGTTGTATCAACTTTAGTTTTATCAGGTTGTAACCAGGATGAGCCTGCCAACACCCTCCATTTTGCTACCTCGGCAGAATATCCACCTTTTGAATACATGGAGCATGGAGAACTTAAAGGATTTGATATTGACTTGGCCAAACTGATTGCCATAGAAATGGGAAAAGAAGTTGTTTTTGATAACATGCAATTTAGTAGTATTTTACCTGCTGTTTCTTTTGGCCAAGATGATATGGCCATCTCCACTATAACCATTACTCCCGAACGCAAAATTAATTTTGATTTTAGCTCTCCTTATTATTTTGAAAGTATGGCTGTTGTATTTAAGAAAGAACAACCCTTCAGTTCAGCAAAGGAGCTTGCTAACAAAAAATTAGCCTGTCAACTGGGAACCACCATGGAACTATGGACCAAAAAACATGTCCCTACCGCTGAGCTTATTAGTATGAATAACAATAATCAAGCCATAGAAGCACTCAAAGCGGGACACGTAGAGGCGGTAATCCTGGATGGGGCTCAAGGACTTGTCTTTAGCAAGAAAAACCCCGGATTAGCTTACGCATTGATAGCTCAATCAGAAGATGGCTATGGCGTTGCCTTGCATAAAAACTCCCCCTTGACGTTACAAGTCAACCAGGCATTAAAGAAATTACACGATTCAGGTGTCATTCACAAACTGCAGCAGCAATGGTTAGGAGACGCCCAATGGAAGAATTAATGCAAAATATTCTGCTCATAGGGAATGGCATTGTTTTAACTCTAAAGCTCCTTGTTGGTGGCCTCTTAATGGGATTGTTGCTTGGGGCAACTCTGGCCATAGTGCGACATCAGGGTATGGCTCAGGGAATTATTAATCGCTTTATTTCCATCATGAGAGGCACCCCCGTTATTTTGCAATTAAGCTTTATTTACTTCTCACTGCCAGGCCTCACCGGAGTACGCCCCGACATCCTGCTGGCAGGAGTGCTGACCTTTGGCCTTAATAGCTCCGCCTATATTGCAGAAATAATCAGGGCAGGAATTGAACAATTACCCAAAGGTCAGTTTGAAGCAGCCAGTACCTTACAGATACCCGGTTTTTATTTATGGAAAGATATTATTTTACCCCAGGTAATCAAAAACATTCTACCAGCCTTGGTTAATGAAACCATTGCTTTGGCAAAAGAAACCGCATTGATATCCACTATTGGTGGAATGGACTTAATGCGCAAAGCCCAATCCATTGCAGCAGAGCAATTTACCTATTTTTTGCCGCTCTGCATTGCGGGTGGTTATTACTATGCCCTGGTTTTACTGATTGAGCATTTAGGTAAACGAATCGCAAAAGGGGGTTCTGATGTTACATATTGCTAGCGCATCAAAATACTTTGGTTTACTTCCTGTTTTGAATAACATCAATTTAGACCTTGAACCTAATACCATACTGGGTCTTGCCGGACCTTCCGGTAGCGGAAAATCCACTCTGCTAAGGTGCATCCAGCAACTGGAAAGTTTAAGCTCAGGAATTATTGAGGTAACGGGAAAAAGCGGGTTTATGTTTCAAGACTTTCAACTTTTTCCTCATATGACGGTACTAAAAAATCTGACTTATGCGCCGAGATTACATCTTAAAACAATGAATAAAAAGAACCTCTCGGCACACCGTAACTCTACTGATGGTTTACCAGACAGCCTGGAGGACATCCAGGAACAGGCTCTGAGCCTGTTAACTGCACTGGGAATAGCTGACAAGGCACAGTGCTTACCGCATCAGTTATCTGGGGGACAAAAGCAGCGTGTTGCCCTGGCACGTAGTTTAATGATGCATCCTTCTTTATTACTTTGTGATGAACCTACCTCGGGTTTGGACTCCGCAATGATAGAGGAAATTATTGTCTTACTTCAATCGGTAAAAGCCATGGGCGTTACCATGGTAATCGCTTCCCACGATTTAACTTTTCTCACTAGGATTGCTGACCGATTGGTAGTACTTAAAGGTGGGGCCTTAATTGCTGACCTAACCCCTGCCGAGGTCGCTAACCCTATTCATTATTTAAAACAAAAATTATCAGGAGCAGATTATGAACCCCAAAATTAAGAACATTGTTTTAGCTTATTCAGGTGGACTAGACACGTCGGTGATGATCCCATGGCTTAAAGAACATTATCCAAATGTTGAAATCATTGCTGTAATTTGTGATTTAGGCCAACAAGAAGATTTAGTGGCCATCAAACAAAAGGCAATGAAAAGCGGTGCCAGCAAAGCTTATGTCTGCGATGTCCAGAAAGAATTTGTTACCGATTATCTCTGGCCCTTGCTCAAATCAGGTGCCTTATACGAAGACCAGTATATTTTAGGCACTATCTCGCGCCCCCTTATTGCCCAGAAACTAACTGAAATAGCAGCGCTTGAGCAAGCCGATGCCATAGCTCATGGCGCTACCGGGAAAGGCAATGATCAGGTGCGATTTGAATACACCATTAAAGCCCTCGCTCCCCATCTTCAAATTATTGCCCCATGGAGAAGCTGGGAGATCAAATCAAGACAGCAAGCCATTGATTATGCCAAATCTCATGGTATAGAGGTGCCCGTCACGCCCAAATCCCCCTACTCCAGAGATCATAATATCTGGTATATCTCGCATGAAGGTGGAGTGTTAGAAGATCCGGCCCAGGAAAAACCTGATGATTTATTGCTAATGACCAAGACTATTGAGCACACCCCCAATACGCCAGAAATAATCAGTCTGGGATTCAAACAAGGGATACCTGTGTCTTTAAATAATAACCCGATGGATCCCGTGTTATTACTTAATACGCTTAATGCAATAGCGGGAGAACATGGTATAGGGGTTGCGGACATTATCGAAAATCGATTAGTCGGCATGAAGATAAGGGGCATCTATGAAGCGCCCGCAGCGGCAGTCCTGTATAAAGCACACCAAATGTTAGAAAGCCTGTGTCTGGATAAATCAACCTTACATCTGAAGCAATCGATGCAATCGACTTATGCCAATCTTGTTTATGAAGGACGTTGGTTTACTCAGACAAAAGAAGCTTTGGATGCTTTGATCAATGTGACGCAAAAGCACATCACCGGCACCGTAAACCTAAAATTATTTAAAGGAAATATTATTTCCTGTGGTATGCACTCACCTTTTAGTCTCCATCAACCGGCCCTGGCTACTTTTGAAGAAGACAGTGTGTACAACCAGCAAGACGCAGAAGGCTTTATTAATTTGTTTTCTCTGTCAGCAAAAGTGTATGGCATGGTTCATCTGGGAGGCTCTTATGAGTAATAAAACATGGGGCGGGCGATTTAAAAAACCGCTGGATCCACTGACCATTGAATTCAATGCATCACTCGTTTTTGATCATGTCCTTTATGCTTATGATATCCAGGGCAGTCAGGTTCATGCAACCATGCTGGCACGCCAGGGAATTATCTCCACTGAGGAAGCTCAGGAAATTAGTGCTGCATTGGCGGAGATTAAACTGGAATTACAAGAAGGCAAGCATGTTCTGGATGAAGCTTATGAAGACATTCATATGTTTATTGAGCATTTGCTGATTGATAAAATTGGCGAAACTGGCAAAAAACTACATACTGGTCGAAGTAGAAACGATCAGGTTGCCCTGGACCTACGTCTTTATACACGAGATGCCGCTTCAAACATTATGGCTCAGCTATATACGGTGACGGATGTGCTCCAAAAACTGTCCTACCGACATGCACAAGATAAAATGCCAGGATACACGCATCTACAACAGGCACAGCCTATTTATTTAGGCTGGGTCTTTGATGCTTATCTTGCGATGTTTAGCAGAGATATTACCCGTCTGCAAGATCTGAAAAAACGAATGAATTTTTCTCCTTTAGGCGCCGGAGCTCTGGCCGGAAGCAGTTTGCCATTGGATCGAGAATGGGTAGCACAAACATTAGGATTTGACGGGATTATAAATAATACTCTGGATGCAGTCAGTGATCGCGATTTTATCATGGAGTTTTGCAGTGCTACGTCTATTATCATGGTGCACTTATCTCGCCTATGTGAAGATTTGATCCTCTGGGCTACCCAGGAGTTTGGTTTTATTACTTTGGATGATGCGTTTGCAACCGGTTCATCCTTAATGCCCAACAAAAAAAATCCGGATATTTTAGAACTGATCAGAGGAAAGTCGGGCAGAGTATTTGGGCATTTATTGGGTATTTTAACCGTAATGAAAGGTCTGCCACTGGCCTATAATAAGGACATGCAGGAAGATAAGGAAGGGTTATTCGACTCGGTGAAAACAGTTACCTCCTGCCTGACCATTCTTTCCCCTTTTTTAGAAAGCCTGCACTTTAATACGGAACTGATGGAGAAAAGAGCTAACTCCGGATATCTGGATGCAACAGCAACACTGGAAACTTTGATTTTAAAAGGTGTTCCTTTCAGAGATGCACATCATCAAGTGGGTCAAATGGTGGCAGCCGCTCTTGAAAAAGGATGTACGCTGACTGAGGTCCTTGATAAGTCCGAGTCCTTATTACCAGCAAGGACAATCACTAATTCAGGTCTTAGTGACGCTCGCCATGACCCCATGCCTCTGCAGCAGCAACCACCAATAAAAGACTCGGGCACGATCAAACATCTATTAACAGGAACGGAATTAGAAAGTCATGATCTGCTACGTCTGCTCCATTTGGCCAGCAGGATAAAACAAAATCCCGCTGCCTATCATCAGGCATTGGCAGGAAAAAATCTGGCGATGATTTTTGAAAAACCCTCCTTTCGAACGCGATTAAGTTTCACTTTAGCCATGGAAAATCTTGGGGGAACCGCCATAGAAAGTGTGAGTACTACCCGTAAACAAGAAGAACCCCGTGATTTAATCAGGGTACTCAATGGGTATTGCGATTACGTCATGCTCAGAACCCATGATGATAACGCCTTGATCGAAATGGCTCAATTTGCCAAAGTCCCCATTATTAATGGGTTGTCTGCCTTATATCATCCTTGTCAGGTACTTGCAGATTTACTTTCCTTACAAGAACGTTTTGACGATCTCCGCGGGTTAACACTTACTTATGTGGGCGATGGCAATAATGTATTGCATAGTCTGTTACTCATGGCTCCTTTGGTCGGGATAAAAATCAACTTTTGCTGTCCGATAGATCATCAACCCAAGAATGAGATACTGACTCAGAGTAAACTCATGTTTGGTGAAATGATTCACTCTTATCCTACTCCTGAAGCAGCAGTACACCATGCGGATGCCATTTATACGGATGTTTGGACCAGTATGGGGTTTGAACCACAAGAAAACGAGCATCATTTTGCCGGATTCCAAGTCAATGAAGCCTTAATGGAGCAAGCAAAATCTGGAGCGGTGTTCATGCATTGTATGCCGATGGAACGGGGCAAAGAAGTTTCTATGTCATTACCGGATAATCCTGCATCCATTATATTCGCTCAAAGTGAAAATCGAATGCATGTTCAAAAAGCACTGTTGATTGATCTGGGATTATGAAGCCCATTATTTCTGATAGTGTAGGCGGGTGTAGTAAAAAGTAGCCCGGATTCGGCAAAGCCGTAATCCGGGAAGCTGTGTGACTGGCTGCTTGCAGCCGGGATCTGTTGGTACACGCAAATTGGCCCCCCGGTTGCAAGCAACCGAGCTACGTTTAAATAACCGATTTTGGGGAGCTGATTTTTTATAAGCAACAGTCACTTTGATTGTCAGAAGCGTTATTTCTTAACGCCATGAGAAATTCACCAGTCCGATTACTAAAAATTCCTTTATTTGCATCAGGATATCGATTAAGGACGTCGGTAACGAGTTGATGTAGGTCAGTATAATGAAATGATTGATTTGCCAACATGGTCAGTGCGTCAATCTTAGTTTTTTTTCTATCTAAATTAAGTGACCAAAAACTTCTTCTTTCTCCCTGCAAACGATCAATTAATCCTTGAATTTCCAGCAAGTGTTGATTACTTAAACAACTGGTTCTGCGTTGTGGCGGGAAAAAACTCAAGGAAGACGGTGCAGGAGTAACCTGATTGGGTGCTTGGGAAACCAATATTTGTTCCGTTACTATGCGGTATTGAGCTGAGGTTAAATATACCACATGATAACCATCATCAAATTGCGCTTTTTTCTTTCCCCGGCGTCCATCCACTCCATGGGCATGTAATAATTCAACAAAAGCATGGGCGTTGGTTCTGCGTTTAAAAGAAATTCTGTAATTCTCATCCGCTGAAATAATCCAGGGTCTTTCTCTGAGATTTAATACCTGCCTAATATGATTCGCAACTGTTTTTAATGAGCCATCTACATGGGGAGTATAGGTAAACGGAGTGTCGTTACTTCTTTGCCGTATTTCTTTTCGTTGGCGAAATTGCTCATCAAATCGCGTAACCAGACCTGAATTTAATTGCGAATGTAATAAGACTAAATCAGACTGTTGTGCTATTTGCTCTTCAAGGGTAGTAGGATTTTTATGGGTATATGCACCACCTACAGTGCGGTCACTACCCGGGTTAAGAAGGACAATGTCTTCTTGTTCCTCAACAAGATCCTTGGCATAGGACATCATATCGGCATGAATAATCGGTTTCATGAACGGGTTATTGGGCGAATAACTGGCTAAAGTGTTAGCGTCTTCTTCGGGGGCAAAATCTTGGGCCCAGACGATCCAATCTATTTGAATTTGATGCTTTAACGCGGCCTCAGCAAAGGCCTTATACATTTTTTCTTTGGCTACTTGTTTAGAAGGCTCATCAAGTTGTCTGATATAAACTCCCACGCCGAAAGCAGGCATGATTAAGCGACTTTTTCCTTGTTGCTTTACCGTACCCACGATAAAGTCAGCCAGTTTTTTACACTCATCATCGTATTTTTTAATTTTGAGCATTCTTTTACGGCCATTCCAAGTAGAAAATTCTTCCAAATCACTCGCAGACGACCCCATTAAATTAGGAGCACAAGCAGTAATGACCGGGATTTCAGTCGGGTCTTTCAGTTGGTGCCCCAAATAAAAATCAACAGGACCATAAACAAGTCTATAACGACTTAGGCGACGATTTTGTGGACGAATATCTTCTGCTAAAGGGGCTAAAATAAGTTGTTCCGGTGCATAAGCGACATTCTTTAAAGGAGCATAGCCAATACGTGTGGTATCCAGCTCTTTACCTTCTTCAATATCAAGAAAATCATCAAGAAAATAAATAGCCTGTTTCCTTTGCTGCTCTTCCAAGCGCCTCAATCGCCTTTGGTCAGCAGGAATATGGGCCGAGCGGATATAGCGATCAATAAAATTCATTTGTTCTGAATAATAATCGTCATAAGAAAGTATTTTGGCCATTGTATCTCAATAAGCAGCTTTGGTTGCGCTATTATAGCCTGTTAACATTAAGGAACTATTAAAAACCAAGAACCCTGTTCTTGAGAAATTGAGTTTCAACAAGGAACATATTAGATTCTATTAACAGGGTAACTCATTGTATTATTGAATTCTTCAACAGCTCTAGGGGTTATTAGCAAGCCATTCCAAAATAACTAAAATTGTTTGGGTTACAATAGTGGAAAATTGCTTATACAAAGCATCTACCAATGGGGAAGACTCTTCCTTATAACAAAGTTCAAGGTATTGGCAGGCAAATTTTAAGCGAATGGCACCGCAATATAAAGCTTCTGTCTTCATTTTTTTAGCCAACTGTTCTACTTGAGTCCAATTTTTATGTGCGTATGCCTGATCCATTGCTTTTAAATCTTGAGGAAGTGCCTCATTAATCATCAATTGAAGCAGTTCTTTTAAGGTTGCAAAGTCGCCCAGGTTAATCATTCCATTTTTTTCATCCAGAAGAGAATAAGAATCCAGTTTAAATAATTCGTCTTCAGAGGCCGGTAAATTTGGTCCCAGATAAGGAGACAGGTGGGAATCTGGCTGAGTTTTTGATGAAACAAATTCACAGATAAGATTTTGTAAGGTATTTAATTTAATGGGCTTAATCATTACTTTACTCATCCCCACCGCCAGGCATTCTTTTTTTACCGCGTCAATAGCATGAGCTGTTAATCCGACAATAGGCACCGGCTTTTTTTTTTCCTTTTGCTCATATGCTCTGATGGCCATAGTCAATTCGCCGCCTGAAATACCCGGTAATCCTATGTCCGACAGAATTAAATCAAACTGGTGAGACTGGATTAAATCCAACGCGTCTTCCCCTGAATAAGCTGACATATAACGACAATTTGCTTGTTTGGCTATAGATTCAACCATCCTTAAAGCAATAGCATTGTCTTCGACTAAAAGTATCAGAGGCGAAACGGAGTGTTCTGCTTGAATTGTAGTGGGGGCATTAATCCAATGCTCTTCAAGTTTCAGTTTAGAAGAAAGGGGTACCAATCCAGAGTCAGGTTGTAATCTGACTCTGGCAGAATCGATTAATACGGGTATTTTTATAGAGAATTGAGTGCCCTTATTCTGATCACTTTCAAAAGAAATGGTTCCGTTAAGTAATTCAACATATTTTTGAACAATATGGAGTCCAACTCCATGCCCTTTATACAGGCCCTTAGAAGAAGGAGTGACTCGATAGAAACGATCAAAGATCATATCCTGATCCTCTTCAGGAATCCCGATACCGCTATCGGAAATCCTCACCTCCAGCTCTATACCCTCCTTTTCTTTCAGAGGGGTAGCTCCAATATTTATTTTTATAGCGCCTTCTTTGGTAAATTTGATGGCATTAGATAATAGATTTAAGATGATACGATGTAATTTGATTGAGTCGGTGATAATCCATTGGGGTACAGAGGAATCAACCGTAAGATATAATTCCAGTTTTTTTACCTTAATCGTTGGTAATTCTAACTCACAAATACCTTTAAGAAGTTCATGCAGATCAAACGATTGAGCATCAATGACTTGTTCCTTAGAACTGCTCGTGGAGACTATATCAAGAATACTGTTAAATAATCCCAATAATTGTTCGCCACTCATCTGAATCATTTGGGCATAGTCTTTTTCTTGCGCTTTTTGTACTTCTTGCTCCAGAAGTGCCGCCATCCCAATAATACCAATTAATGGGGTGCGAATATCATGGCTCATATTTTGAATAAATTCATCTTTTGCCTGACTGGCTTTTTCAGCTATAACTTTTGCTATCCGAAGTTCTTCTTCCTGTTTTTTTTGCTCCGTCACATCAATTGCTATTCCAGTAACCCCGAAACACGCCCCCTTATCATTATAAATGGGGAAACCATTATCCATTATCCATCGAATCTCACCATTAGGGCGAATAATCCGATATTGCTCAGAGTATCTTGCTTTATCACCCAATTGAATAATTTTGTTCGCCATTTCATGTATAGGATGATGATCGATTGCATCATCAGGATGCAAAAAGGTAATCCAAATTTCCGGATTTTTATAAAGCTCTTCTCGGGGGCGCCCCCAGATTCGTTCATAAGAAGGACTAATATATTGGATTTTTTTAAAATCAGGACTGCTTATCCAATAAACATGCTCACTATTTTCCGTGAATTTTGCTAAAAAACTTCCTACTTCATCTAGCGTTAAGGTTATTTTGTTATAATTTTTGGCCATTACGGTTTATAAGTTAGTTATAATTAATTAAAATATTAGCACATGTTATATAATTTGTTCATTTAACACGAGATTAAAGAATGCGAACTCCAGACAATCAATCAGGTGACGATAGAGATCCAATCATGCTCCTCAATGACTGGGCTGATAAATTAAACGAAGAAGCCAGTACCTCAGCACGGGCCAAACCCTTTATTTTTGCTGGAATGGGTAAACCAACTTTCCCCGTGAACATCCACACCGTGGAGATGCTTATCGCCTTTTGGCAAGCTTTTCAAGCCTTACTCAAAAAAGAACGAAGCAAGAAAGGAAGCATAACAGAACCTTTAGCAATCGACTATGGAAAAGGAATTAGCGATACACTTCCTCGCACTATCATGGCAAAAGCCATGTCTGATTGGTATAAAGCACCGGTTACTGCCGATAATATTTTATTTACAGCGGGAGGAGCGGGGGCCCTAAACACCATCTTCGAAACCTTCAATGAGTTATATCAAGACATGCCACTCTATAGAGTAATCACCCCGTTTCCTCACTATTCTCTTTATGCAGCCAATAATCGACACCAACTACATCCCATTGATGTCATGAAGGAACCTGGATATCAGTTGACCGCAGCAGCCCTGGAAGCGAGTATTAAATCTGCCTACACCCTTGCCCAGCAGGATAACAATCTTCCTAAAGTAGTCCTTTTATGTAATCCGAGCAATCCCCTGGGAACGATAATTCCTGAAGATGAATTGAAAAAAATTGCAAACGTACTGGGCAAATATCCTGATTTAAAAATAGTAATGGATGAGGCTTATGCTGAAATGTGCTGGACTTGCTCAAAAGTACCCTCTTTATTAGAAATAGCTCCTGAACTTACGAAACGAATTATCATTTTACGTTCGGCAACGAAAGCACTATCCATGGCCGGTGAGCGCTGGGGCATGATGATGGCTTTTGATCCCGAGTTAATGACCCTGTTTCGTAATAAAAATATTAAAGCCACAGGACATGCACCTCGTACAGCACAATTAATGTATGCCAAAACGATGGAGAGTTTTGATGACGATCAAAAAAGAGAGTTACAAGATTATTATCAACCGAAAGTAGAGTACGTCTATCAAAGAACCAAGGCGATGGGGGCCTCCATGCCTGACCCTGCTTACAAAATAGAGGGCAGTTTTTATGTCCTTTGTGATTTGAGTGATTTATTGGGTGAGGCAATTCCCCCAGAGGCAAAAAGAGCATTAGGTCAGGATAAAACCGACAAGATACAGACAAGTGAAGATCTGGCTTATTCTTTGTTATTTCAAGACTCGCTGATGGTAGCACCAGGAGCCTATTTTGGCATGGATCCCAAGAATGGTTTTATCCGCATTACTTGCAGTGGTACTGAAGAACAACTAAAAGAGATGATGGATAGGATAGAAAATCGTCTTCTCTGCGCTCGCCAAAATACGGCGAAGCAATTAGTAAGCGAGATTAACAAACAAATGATTAGCTTGACGAATATTGCTGGGCAAACCCAAGCGGTTATCCACAAATTATCACACCAATTGAATCTCCTTAAAGTAAATTCGGATAATAGTCTGCAACTCAAAGAGCACAATATAGCCTTAAAAAACTTACTGTCTGAAATAAATCATGAAATAATTTGTGCTAAGCCTGAGGATAAATGCATCAAGCAACTCCCCACTTTTTTTTCTTTGGCTAATGGAGCATTAAAACAACAACAACAACGCGAGAGATTGCACGCTGAGTGGCGAAAATTTGTTAATCATATATGTACTGAGGGCCCCTTAAAGAATTACTTGTTAAATCTGAAAGAACAAGATAGAGAGACCTATATACCATGGGTCGACCATCTGAGATCTTTAGAGAATAAGAATCTTATCGAAAAAGAAGAAACTCTCCAGGATAACGAGGATAAAGAAGAATGCGATTTTACGTGCGGCGCAATAAAATCAGCCTGAAAAAGACTCCATTGAGATCTTTTCAAATGCTGGCACTCTAAAATTGTATCCCTTGAGATGCACATTAAATCGTCTCTTAAGAGACTTATTAAATGTGTATTATAAGGGATTCCTTATCCAATACGTTAAATATGCAGTTGTTGCCAATTCTTTAGGAAATCTACTATTATTTTAGCATCATCAGGCTTAAACGGCTTATAAAAATAGCCTTCCATGCCCGCAGCAGCGGCTTTATGGTAATACTCCGGTTCTCCATGTGACGTAACAGCCATAATAGGGGTAGTGCGATTAATCTTGCTTTGTCTTTTTATTTGAACAGCGACTTCAAAACCATCCGGTCCATCACCAAGGCCTATATCCATTAAAATAATATCGTAATGAGTCAAAAGTGCCAGATTTAATGCGGATACCCCGTCTGATGCAGTATCAACGGTACAGCCTTGTTTTATCATCTGTGTTTTAAGAACAACCTGAGCAATCATTGTATCTTCAACAATGAGAATATGAGGTGCTCTGTGCATCAATATCTCCTTATGCCAAGCTATTTATTCGTCAACGGTGCCAACCCAACCTTGAGTTAAGTATAGCATCCACAAGAATTGATCGCTGCTCATAACTCTTAAGGTAACTATAATAATTATATCGGTATGATGACCGCATTTAGATCGTACTCAGCCCAAAATAACAATACGGGCTTTTATTCGAAAAAACACCATCCCCATGGCATGGATTAAGCATAGCCCCCATAGGAAGATTACTCATTTAAGGTAACCCTAATAATTTTTTGGTATAATGCCTGCATTTAAACCTAATTGAGCAAAAGGTAACAATATGACCCCTTTGTTTCCAAATGATAATGAAATAATCACTTTAATGCAAGGTACAACAGGGGATTGCTATCTGTTGGCTGCTTTGGATTGTATCTTTCACCTGGACAAGAAAGGACGAAACAAAGTCAAATCTCAATTTACAGAAACTGATGATGGGGTCATTGTCCGAATTAAGCATCACGCTCAAAGTGTTGGTCTTGAGCAAAAAACTAAAGGGAGTAAATATGAATATTTTTTTGACCCAATTACTAATGAAGATGTGTTTAAAATAAGCAAAGAAAATTTGAAAATAATTGACCAGGCAGTAGATGGCGTTCAGACCAACTCACTTGCTGTAAAAATCCTGGAACGCCTTAGCGCTTATTATTTCGTTTCAGACTGGGACAAGGCTGCTACCAACGCCAGTATTATCGCTCATAATTTAGATGACCGATATAGTGGCAGCCCCACCCGTTTTGTTGGTCGACTCACCGACATTGATGCTTATGACACTACAAATGTTGAAGAGATAATCAAATTAAAAACCATTAACCCCAGACTCCCCGTATATATCAGTATCCGATATGGCGATGCCGACGCATCTGGAGTGATACACGAGCGTCATGCCCTAAGAATAAAACATATTATTCCTAAGCATCCTGACTATCAGTTTGTTTTAGTTAATCCCTGGAATAACAGACTCGAAGAGCCTTACAGCTTGGACGAGATGAAAAAGAGAAAATGCCGTTTTAGTACCTACAGTCTCGATAAAAACGAACACGCAGTAACGCGAGCCTTGCTTCATTGTCCTACAGCTCATGGGAAATATGTTTTTGCAAATCCAACATTGCTGAATATGCTCATTGAAATGCAAAAAAAGGGGTTCGTATTAACCCCACAAAAAATTGCTGCATGTATCAAATTACATCAACAAATGCCTTATCTTCAGCTGCTTCTGAATTCTATACCAGCCGTGAAACAAGAAAAAATGCTGATTGAAATTATCAATGCTGGTGGTGATCAACGACAGTTTATTAAATGGGCTATAACTAAATTCCCTAACCTGGCATTTATCAAAGTAATTTTAGAGCAAAGTACCGACCATCAGAGCATGGGCAGCATTTTAACGGACTTAGCTTTATCTGCAAAAAAAGGTCAATCACTGCATGGCGTATTTTCAGAACCGGCGTTTTTTAAACTGGTTTATGATACCGCCATTCAACATAAACAAACCCAGCTAGCCGATACGATGGAACGTGCAGAAAAAGAGATTGAATTAGGTTTAATCCATCATTTATTACAAAGCAAGGAGAGATATCCAACCCGCAATGCTGGCTTACGCTCTTTGATTTATGCAAATATATTTACCGAGACGATGCTAAAGTCAGTTATTAGACCAGAGCTGCTTTTAGCTTACTCCGTAGCCCATTTAATCACCTATGGCTCTGTGCCAGCTCACTTAGTAGAGCCAATTACCCAATGCGATGCTTCAGTAGTTAATAAAGCGTTCTTAAAAAGACTTCTGGATAATTTATCCTGCAGGAACCCTCGGGAATTATTTGTCGGAATTAAAAAAATAAGCGATCTTAATCCCGAGTTGGCAAAAACCTTATTCTTTTTGATTGCTCCCAAAATCAATACTCTTTTTAAGGTTTCTTATGCGCAATTTGCCAAAGAAATAAACCTTGAGACCAATGAATTCAGAAACTGGTTTTTTACCATGCCCCAACCACCCGGCGCTCCTTCTGAACAGGAATTAATTACCCTGAAAGAAGCAGCTGAAATGGAACATGCTCAAGAAGTCATGGCGGCCTATGTACAACAAATTAGAGAATTCCGGGTAGATTTTAGTCACATGACAACCCCAAAAGAGGTTGAAGCCCGACGCATCGCATTAGGCGACATACTTCATAATCTAATAGATCAGGCTGATTTACGACAAGCAAAAATCATTCTGGGTTCAGATACTCAGTTAGTAAGAGAACTTTCCAGTAAACTTCAGGAAATTCAATTGACTGCAGAACAGCACATTAAAATTTATAAGCTGGAGCAGGCTGAAAAAATAGTGGAATCCTACAGACAAAGAATCCAATTAATCCCGGTGTTATTTTATGACGCTATCACCACAAAAAAAATTGAGGATCAACAAGCTGCTTTAAAAGCGGAACTCGAAAATATAGTAATGGATCAGCCTGATTTGCAACAAGCAGAACGAATTCTAGGCTTTTCTCATCGACATCCTAGAATTACTCGTGCCTATTCCGATAAATTAGAGAGAATTAACTTTGCTGCGGAACAGCAAATTAATGAGATGAGAATCCGTGAGCTCGCTGAACAGCAACGTTTGAAACTTAATAGAGCGAAAGAGGTGATAAGGATTTTTGTACAACAAATTGACTCCTTTGTTGTACCCCCTAATAGGGGTAAAAATAGTCAAGATATTGAAAGACAACAACGAATATTGGTAAGTCAGCTCGAAAACACCGTCAGGAACAGACCTGACCTGACTCAAGCTGCACTATTTTTAGGCCATACGGATCATCAGCATCCGGATATTAAAAGAGCCTTGCAATATAAAAATGAAGAGATCCGTAGGGAAGCAGAACGCGCTACTCTTTCCCAACGAGAAGTATTAGTGGTACTGGAACAAATCAATTTTTCCCAACATCTGCTCACTATTGAACGCATGGCCCGTGTGTTGGAAGAGAAGGTGGAGAGACACCATGAGAACTACGTCAATGCGGCACAATTCGCAAGAGCCCTCCATACCAAATTTCTTGAGGAAGAAGAGTGCATCTTAACTTCAAATAAACCTCAACAAATCAGAATAGAGGATTTTAAAAATAATTGTCTTATTGCAATTGAGACGGCGCTGACGGTTTTAGAAGAACACCGCGGCTGGAAACAGTTTCTTGCGGATGTGGCGAGTGCAATCCTGGCCATATTAACAGTAGGTATGGTTAATTTGGCAACAGGACGATGGCGATTATTTACCCCTCAAACCAATTCTGAAAAAATAACAAAAGAAGTGGAATCGGTCATCCAGAGCATCAGTGTTGGTGCCTGATACGCTCTCACCCTGATTGACAGTTTATTATTTAACAGGGATAAGGCCTCTTTCAATTCCTTATCCAATATTCACATTATTTAACTGACTGTTTCCGGTTAAGCAACCGGAAACAGTCAGTTAAATAAATAACTTAAACTCAGCAGTAATTCATTAGTATACAGATGAGTAAGTCCTGGTCCATTGAGCAGAATAGTGGGATCAGCGCCAAGAAAACTTTTGCCCCAATCAGCAAACTCATAGCCAATGCCTACTTGCCAATGAGGAGTAAGCCGGGTCTGAATACCTGCTCCAAGAGTATAGGAGAAAGCGATATTCGTACTGGATGCAAACCAGAATGCGGGGAAGAGGATGGGGTCTATTGTAGTGGGCACGTAAGCATGAGAATGGTTAAATCCTGCTCCAAAACTTCCGCTAATATAGGGTTGTACGGGCTGAATATTAATGCCTATCAGCCTACCCTTAATTTCTGCACGACCATGATTAACCTGATAATCAAAGGCATTGGCGGCGACAATGCCATTAATATCAACCACACCGGTGACTTTAGCATCCGTAGCACCAGCCAGACCGATACCCAACTCACCTAAGATTCCTGGAGCAACAATACGTTGTAATCCAAAAAAAAGCTCACCCGTAGCCAAAATATCCGTCTTTGAATTATAGACAAAATGCTCAACAACAAGGGGAGGTAAGTTAGGATTAAGAAAGGGCGGTACGTTAGGATATAGATATTGATCCTTTCCTGGGCTAGCCCAAGCCGGCCCGCCACTTATAGTAATAATTGACGACCAAATCAAAGGTAAATTTTCATCAAAAATAGTATCTATGGAATATACACTCATGCTAAAGAACATGCTCAGTAAAGTGACTCCTATTTTTTTAAACATATTCCATCCTTTTGATCTTAAAATGAGACAACCCGATTACATTAGTCTATGAAACCATAAAAAACCTTTAATTATCTGTTTTTATACCCTATTTAATTTTATTTTTCTATGGAATTAAGTGCTCCTGAAAAAAAAAGATCTGAGATTCACAGGTCTTTTCTGGAGTTCCTACAGCAGGGATTTTTTTGTTTTTTTTGCTTCAATCAAGTAAAGAAAAACGCCAAAAAGCTGGGCTTTAACAATAAATAATTACAGATTCTCACTTCTTGTTCTTATTATCTCGAAAATGGCGTGTAAGGGGTATATAATCGGTCTATTTTGCAGAATTAAAGGGTCAATGAATGAATATTTCACTATGTGATATTGCAAACCTGGTTCAAGGAACAGTAGTAGGTGATGCCTCAATAAAAATTTCTTCATTAGCACCTATTGATGACATTATCCCGGGTTCTCTGGTTTTTGCCGAAGGGGAAGATAATATAAAATTGGCCGAGGCTTCTGGAGCAAGTGCTATTTTAGTAAGCTCTAAAATAACCCATTCTGAAAAAAACCTGATTCAGGTCGCGCACCCTTTTAAAGCATTTATTAAACTCCTCAATCATTTTCATCCTCCCAAAAAAATCCACGCAGGTATCCACCCTACCGCTGTGATTGGCGAGGCAGTTCAATTAGGTGAGCATGTGTCCATAGGCCCCTATGTTGTTATTGAGTCAGGAAGCATTATAGGGAATCATAGTGTCCTCAAAGGTCATATTCATATTGGCCATGATGTGACCATAGGAGAACATGCAACAATTTATCCTCATGTAACCATTTATGATAATTGTCAGATTGGATCTGGAGTCACTATTCATGCTTCTACAGTAATTGGTTCTGATGGCTTTGGTTATACTTTTGTAGAGGGCCAACACCTCAAAGTACCTCATCTGGGACATGTAATCATTGAGGATAATGTTGAAGTAGGCGCCAATACAGCCATAGATCGCGCAACAATGGGAGCCACGGTAATTGGTGAAGGAACTAAAATTGATAATTTGGTTCAGGTAGCTCATTCAGTCAAATTAGGAAAACATAATATCCTTTGTGGTTTTACAGGCATAGCAGGAAGCACCAAGACCGGCAATAACGTAATTTTTGCGGCTAATGTCGGAGTCAGTGACCATGTGCGTATAGAGAACAATGTCGTGTTGGGAGCACGTACTGGAGTGCCACCTAATAAACTTTTAAAAGAAGGAACAGTTTACTTAGGCAATCCGGCAAGACCAAAAGACTTAGCCATCAAACATGAACTGTCTGTTAATCGAATTCCTTTAATGCGAAAAAATATTAAAACGCTCACTGAGCAAGTTGCTTTATTGCAGAAACAAATTGCTCAACAAGAGGTCGAATGATGGTGAAAGCACCTGTGGTTTTAATTGATGGCTCTTCCTATTTTTTTCGTGCATTTCATGCGCTGCCTCCCCTAACCAACTCTAAAGGACAACCCACTGGAGCAGTTTATGGGGTTGCCAATATGATTAAAAAACTCATTAAAGATTATCAACCAGAAGACCTGGCCGTAGTTTTTGATGCAAAGGGCAAAACCTTTAGAGATGAGTGGTATCCTGAATATAAAGCCCATAGAGCCCCCATGCCCCCGGAGCTCAGTTCCCAATTCCAACCTTTAATCCAGTTGTTGCAAGCCATGGGGTTACCCATACTGATTGTCGAAGGGGTTGAAGCAGATGACGTTATAGGGACCTTGGCACAACAAGCAACAGAACAAGGTCTGCCGGTTGTTATCTCAACAGGCGATAAAGATATGGCCCAATTAGTCAATGAACATGTCACCCTTATTAATACCATGAGCAATTACCTTATGGATGTTGCCGGGGTTAAAGAAAAGTTTGGCGTCGCTCCAGAACAAATCATTGATTATCTGACCCTTATAGGCGATACCGTAGATAACATACCAGGCGTGGCTAAATGCGGGCCTAAAACCGCAGTTAAATGGCTGAATGAATATCAAACCCTGGATAATTTAATGCAGCATGCTCATGCTATTGGTGGCAAAATTGGCGAGTCTCTTCGCGCCAGTATTCCCCAATTACCTTTATCGAAAAAGCTCGTTACTATTAAAATTGATTTGGACCTTCCTTTAAACCTGCATGAATTAACTCCCAAACCGGTAGACAAGCAACAACTCATTGAGTTGGTACGTGAACTGGAATTCAAAAACTGGCTTAAGGAGCTTTTAGGACAAGAAGAAACCCAAACAGCGCCTACAACGGATACCAATAGACCACAAATATCTTATGAGTTGATCACTATCAACGAACAATTAAACCATTGGCTCAATAAACTGGAGAGCTGCAACGCATTTTGTATTGAAACCGAAACCACTCATCTCGACGTCATGGTAGCTGAGCTTGTGGGTATTTCTCTGGCTATTGAAAAAGAAAAAGCGGTGTACATCCCGCTCCTCCATACGGATGGAAGCTCTCAACTTAATAGTGAGGAAGTTTTAACAGCCTTAAAACCTATTTTAGAAAATCCGGCTATAGAAAAAATAGGGCACAATATAAAATACGATTATGCTCTTTTTAAAAATTATGGCATCACTCTGGCAGGGATTAAATACGATACCATGTTGGAATCATATGTCTTAAATAGCAGTGCCAGTCGTCATGATATCGATAGCCTGGCGTTAAAATATTTAGGATATAAAACCCTTAGCCTGGAAGATATCGCAGGAAAAGGAGCAAAACAATTACGTTTCGACCAAGTACCAGTCGACAAAGCAGGAGTTTATGCTGCTGAAAAAGCTGAAATAACGTTGCAATTGCATCACCAATTATTTCCTATGATGGATGCGCCTTTGCAACAGGTTTTTAGCGATATAGAAATGCCGCTTATCACCGTTCTTGCTGACATGGAGCGACTCGGGGTATTAATTGATCCAATCACCCTTCAAAAACATGGTGATCGTTTAAAAGAACGCATCCACGCATTAGAGGAGGAGGCCATACAACTGGCAGGTAAACCGTTTAATCCCAATTCACCTAAACAATTGCAAGAAATTTTGTTTGACGTGCAGAAACTCCCAGTGATAGCCAAAACACCAACTGGACAACCCTCTACAGCAGAGTCCGTATTACAGGAGTTGGCTTTTGACTATAGACTTGCTGCCGTTATTCTTGAATACCGTAGTTTAACTAAACTGGTATCCACCTATATTGATGCTTTGCCCAAAAAAATAAATCCCAGGACACATCGAGTACATACTTCTTATAATCAGGCAATAGCCGCAACGGGGCGCCTTTCTTCCAGCGAACCCAATTTACAAAATATCCCTATCCGCAGTGAAGAAGGCAGATTAATCCGTACGGCATTTATCGCTCCTCCGGAGCACGTAATCCTGGCAGCGGATTACTCCCAAATTGAGCTACGCATCATGGCTCATTTATCACAAGATGAAAACTTATTAAAAGCTTTTGCCAATAGCTGGGATATTCATACTGCAACAGCCAGTGAAATTTTTCAAACGCCACTTGATGAAGTCACCCATGAACAACGAAGAAGGGCTAAAGCAGTTAATTTTGGATTAATATATGGCATGTCAGCTTTTGGCTTGGCCAAGCAGATAGGTGTGGAACGCCAAGACGCGCAATATTATATTGATACCTATTTCCATCGTTATCCCGGAGTACTTGACTACATGGAGCGCACTCGGAAACAAGCTCATCAATCAGGTTATGTAGAAACGTTATTTGGTCGAAGGCTCTATTTGCCGGAAATTAATATTCGTAACATCATGAGACAAAAAGCTGCAGAACGAATGGCAATTAATGCTCCAATGCAAGGCACTGCCGCAGATATAATCAAAAAAAGCATGCTCGCAATTGCTGATTGGCAACGCTCTCAAGACACTCCCCCAGTGAATATGATCATGCAAGTACATGATGAACTGGTTTTTGAAGTACACCAGGAAGCAGTAGAATCTTCTAAAAGTGTTATTCGTAATCTAATGGAACAAACCGTAAAATTATCAGTACCTTTAGTTGTTTCTATTGGTGTAGGAGCGAATTGGGATGCGGCTCATTAAGCAGGCAAACAGAGTCTGATAATAAAACTATCGACTCACAAGTCCTGGAGATAATTTCCAGGACAGATATCAAATTAAGCAAGCGTTCACGAGGATATGTAAATTTCGTCATTGCGAGCCTTAGCGAAGCAACCCAGAACGATGCCTCGTTAGAAATCTGTACTGGGTTGCTTCACTTTGTTCGCAATGACGGCAGTTTTTCACTTAATCTTAAAAAATAACATCCCCGTGAACCCTTACCAAATTATTAATAATAACCCGCGGTGGACTTCTGGTCGGTAAATGCGGGATTCTGCCCCCCCATAAACGCACCGAAATAATAAGCCCATGTCTTACATATTCGCTCAATACCAATTACTTTGGTCCAAGTGTTGTATTCATTGAGGGGTTTATTATATTGATTAAAAACTACGGCAAAAGCATCACGCATTGACTCTGAATCAGACCAAGCGATAATTGGCAAATAAGGATGTCTTCGCAATAAGATATTTACAAGTTCAGGTCCATTACAATGCAGTTCATCGATTGCACCCAAATCACCATCAACTACCACCATATCAGGCAGATTACCATTAATATGGGATACAGCAGCTTGACTGTTATTGACTATCGATACTGATACTGATGTCACCACTGATTCTAATAAACGGCGTAAACAAAATGCATTAAAAGCATTATCCTCGACAATTAATACTCGCATCACAACTCCCTGTTACTTACGACAAAAGTATAAAGGGGAAACCTTAAGAAAAACTTAAGAAAGCACATTAAATAAATTTAATTTTTACATCTTTTTTAATGAGTCAGAATGATATTAAATTTATGCTTTTTTTTAATTCAGCGTGCCTTCTATTGGGGCGAGTCTTGTGGGGGATAACTCTAACCTAGTCTCACTGTCATTAAGTTAACGTGAGTTATGAATAAGGAATTGATGAGGTTCCTTCTAATAGACACCAAACCCAACCTCCATCCCAAATTATACTTCTATATCGTGAGCTAATAAGCGCCTATTCGCCCGAAAATAGGTAATGGGAGAGTGTTCTAATAGATCAGATAGCTTTTCCATATAAATACATGCAAATCGATCTACCTGATAGGCAAAATAACTTTCTTCAGCACCTGCACGAAATACTCGTTCCCATTTAGGGTTATAAAAAGCACTTTGCTCTTTCAATAGTTTGGAAATCTGTAAATCTACCGTTGAAATGTGTAACTGTAATTCATGAATCTCTTTGTCATACTGCGCTGAACTTTCATCAATACTCTGCGTACAAAGATTGACATATTTTTGCTCGAGTGTTTTTTTAATACTCATTGCCTCAACAATTTTTTTCTCTATAGGTAAAGCCTTTAGCTGCGCTGCAATCTCTTCACCCAACTCATCCACCACCAATGCAGTTCGCCAGTTACAATCTTTTTTCAAGCGTAAAATATCACCATAGATGTGATCCCCGATATAGAGAATCTCATCACCTCTAATATTTAGATTTTCGGTAAATTTTTTCGCATTACCACCTTGATAAACACCAGGCACTAATGTTCCTTCAACATTGGTCATGGTTCCATTATCTGGATTTACCGATAAAAAACGCAGATTATCATAAAAAAATCGGGGCTTATTGGCTAAGGTAATCACATACTCAAACAAATCTTGCCAAGTCTCGTCTTTATTTAAAAAAGGAGTAATCGCATAATCCAGCAAAAGTTTGGTATAAGAATATTCTGAATTGGTCAGGATAAAGATCTTTTTACCGTGACGAATAAAATGCTTCAATCCCTCGACCACGGCCTTTTCTTTAAGGACGTATTTTTTTAAATCTTTGCTGATGATACTTTTTAGACTGCCATCGGAATGCACTTTATCCACACAATATTGTACGTCTTTAGCGATGCTTTGATAATTAGGCATTTCATGAGCAGGCAACTCATCTTTTAAATCAACCAACTGACCATATAAAACACAAAATGCGATAGAAAAAGAAGTATCTATGGGCATGTAATTAGGATCACCTAAGTCGACATAAATACTTCGGTAAATTTCCTGCTGCTCACTAAAACCGATCTGTTTTGTACCGTGATAACTTTGTCTTATTGCCCCATATCGACTGAGCTTTAAAATATTTCCATTATTGCAATCAATGACTAAACCACGAATGGCATCATGAAAATTAAATTTTAATTTTTTTAGCACGACGGGATAATTTTTTATTTCGACTAATCGTTCTTTGATTAATTCATAAACCAGGGATTCAAAATTTTCTGAGTTATAACGAATTAAGGTATGGTCCATATCCAAACCAATCAGCTTAATCTTTCTCATATTTATAATGCGATTTACAAAAACCTTATGCATATCCATTGTATTAAACAACCTTAATGAGTCTTTATTTCAAAAGACGGACACCATCAGCAGAGGCAACCAGAATCTTATCTGCCAGACGATGGGCAAACAATCCGTTATCCACTACTCCAGTAATTACTTTAATACGGTCTTCCAGTGTTTGTGGCGTATTAAGTGGTAAATTATAAACGTCCAGAATAATATTACCATTATCAGTGACGAACCCTTCTCTATATTCGGGATCACCACCTAATTTCACTAATTGTCTTGCCACGAAGCTGCGCGCCATAGGTATGACCTCTACGGCTACAGGGAATGTCCCTAGCTGGGTCACCATTTTTGATGCATCGACAATACAAATAAACTGTTTTGCCACGTTTGCGACAATTTTCTCACGAGTAAGAGCGCCGCCGCCCCCTTTAATCATTTCACCAAGCTCATTCACTTCATCTGCACCGTCAATATAAACCGGTAAATCGTTTACTGAATTCAAGTCAATTACAGGAATACCCGCCTCACGTAGCAAGGCTTCAGTTGCTTTAGAGCTGGCAACACAGGCATCAATTCGATGCTTGATGGCAGCCAATTCTTTAATAAAAAAATTAACCGTAGAGCCAGTGCCAACCCCTATCACCATATCATCTTCAATATAAGCCATTGCCGCTTGGGCTGCTTTAATTTTTAATTCACTCATGCGAACTCCCTCTTTGTCTAATCACTTCATACAAAGAGACTCCAGTGGCTACAGACACATTCAGGCTTTCCACAGAGCCCAGCATGGGTAAAGAGAACAAGCCATCACAGTGTTCACGAGTCAAGCGCCTCAACCCCTCCCCTTCAGCTCCCATAGCTATGGCTATAGTTCCTGAGCAATCTACTTGGTAGAGAGATTGTTCTGCCTCACCAGCAGCACCATAAATCCAAACACCTTGCTCTTTTAAAATTTCCATCGC
This sequence comes from uncultured Legionella sp., assembly GCA_964428035.1. Lineage (GTDB taxonomy): Bacteria > Pseudomonadota > Gammaproteobacteria > Legionellales > Legionellaceae > Legionella. Next base: position 107,214 of record CAYRWO010000004.1, on the reverse strand, counting down.
TCGAACAAGATTAGTTACCCTAACCAAGGGCACTGATTCAGCAGCCCCACAAGCTACCTTGCTTACTACCGGAGTAATACTGGCACTTTTATCTTTAGGGATCATCACAAAATCGACGCCAGTTGCATCTGCTGAGCGCAAACACGCCCCTAAATTATGGGGATCGGTAACGCCATCAAGAATAAGAATCAAGCCTGGCTTTTTACTGGAATCTAATAAAGTAATAAGATCGGCTTCACCATAATCGGGCAATGAAGTAGCACTGGCAACTACCCCTTGATGGGCAAAATCAGCGAAACGCTGATTCATTTTCTGAGTACTTAATTTTTCAATACTGATCTGGGCTTGTTCTGCTTTATCTAATACTTCTTGTAGCCTTTTATCCATTCTATCCTGACTGACAAAGAGCTTATTTATAATCCGATGGGGATTGGTCAATAAAGCAAAAACCGCATGCACCCCATACACTAACTGCTCACTCATTGCTAACTTCTTCCTCTGCAGGCTCAAAATCTATTTTGCGTTCATCTAAATCAACTCGAGCAACTAATACGGTCATGGGATCGCCCAAGCCATATACCTGTCCGCCTCGAGCACCAACCAATCGATGTTTTACCGAATCATAATTGTAGTAATCATTTTTTAATGAAGTGACGTGCACTAAACCTTCAACATAAATATCATCTAATTCTACAAAAATACCAAAACTGGTAACCGCCGAAATTCTACCTTTAAATACTTGCCCTAATTTATCCTGCATGTATTCGCACTTGAGCCACGCCACAACTTCTCGCGTCGCTTCATCAGCCCGGCGTTCGGTCATAGAGGAATGTTTGCCCAACCGGCTCATGTCCTCGTGGGTATAGCTAAACTTATCCACTGGATGTTTATCTAATAAATGGCCAATGGCTCGATGAATTAATAAATCGGGAAAACGTCTAATCGGCGAAGTAAAATGAGTATAGGCAGAATAAGCCAAACCAAAATGCCCTTCGTTGGCTTCCACATATTGTGCCTGTTTCAAAGAACGTAACATCACTGTTTCAATAAGATGTTTTTCAGGCCGATCACCTATCATATTCATCGTGCGTTGAAAATCTTTAGGACCAGGTTTTCTGCCGCCACTTAACTGCAATCCCAATTCACCTAAAAACTGTCTTAATGCAGTAATTTTATCTTCTTCCGGGGCTGCATGGACGCGATACAAGGTAGGAATTTCGGCTTTTTCTAAAAATCGTGCCGTAGCCACATTGGCGGCGAGCATACATTCTTCAATTATTTTATGAGCATCATTCCGAATCACAGGCACGATGCACTTGATTTTTTTATGCTCATCAAATTCGATGCGGGTTTCAGTAGTCTCAAAATCCATTGCACCACGAGTCTTACGCGTCGCCAGCAAAACGTGATACAAATCATAAAGTGATTGAAGCATAGGCCATAAGGGTTGATGCTTTTCGTCACTACGCCCTTCCTCAAGCCATAAACCCACTTGCGTATAGGTTAAGCGGGCGTGAGAGTGGATCACAGCGCGATAGAAACGGGAACGCGCTATTTTTCCGTCTGCACTAATCGCCATTTCAGCGACCATGCATAGCCTATCTACATGAGGGTTGAGCGAACACAATCCATTAGACAAAGCCTCCGGCAACATAGGAACGACTTTTCCCGGAAAATAAACTGAATTTCCACGTCTTGCCGCTTCTTTATCCAAAGCAGAGTCTTTAGGTACGTAATTACTGACATCAGCTATAGCGACATATAATTGAAAACCACCTTTAGGTTTCTTATAGCAATAAACTGCATCATCAAAATCTTTGGCGTCTTCACCGTCAATAGTAACAAAAGGAAGAGTACGCAAATCAGTACGCCCCCTGAATTCCTTTTCACTTATTTGTTGCGGAATTTTGGCTACTTCAGCGCTTACATCATCAGGCCACTCAAAGGGGAGACCATGAGCATGGATTGCAACTTGAATTTCCATACCAGGCGCCATGTGCTCACCCAAGATATGAATAATCTTACCTATAGCCTGGGCACGTTTACTCGGATATGCAATTAACTCGACCAAAACCATTTGACCATTTTTAGCACTTCCAGCAAATTCTTGTGGAATAGAAATATCCTGAGTCAGTCGTTTGCTATCAGGTAATACAAAATTCACCCCATGATCGGTAAAGAAACGCCCGACGACTGTTGCATTCGCATGCTCCAGAACCTCATGAATTTTACCTTCAGGTCTGCCGCGTCTATCCACTCCAGCCTGATAGGCTAACACGACGTCACCATGCATGACTGTCCGCATCTCTTTAGCAGACAGCACCATATCATCCCCACCCTCATCGGGAATAAAAAAGCCAAACCCATCAGGATGACCTTGCACGGTACCTCTCAGTAGATTTATTTTTTGCAGCAAACAAAAACGCCCACGTCTGTCTTGCATGATTTGACCATCACGCAACATCGCTTTTAATCTGAAGCCTAAGGATTCCTGCCGGCTTTCCTCGTCCAAATTCAATTTATCAAATAATTGATTGCGCGACATAGGCCTACCGTACTCATTCAGAACTTCCATTATGAATTCACGGCTAGGAATAGGATCTGCGTACTTTTCACTTTCCCGTTTATAAAAGGGATCTTTTGATTTTTTACTCACCTTCCACCATTATATATTTTATTATCATCATTAACGCTTAACATTGTCACTTTTAGTCTGTTCTACCACTTATCCAGTTCAGTAGCAAGAAAGACCTGTAGACTGATAAATATTAAAGCGTGTGACCTTTTTATCATTTTACCTCTATCTACCCTTCCCTATCCCGTGAACAAACCACGGAACGATGGAAAAAGGGCATGTCAGCTCGCAGAGAGCCTCAATCAGAAAAACTTACTACTTCGCAGCAGGCAATACAAATCCACGAGCACCAATAGCTGCCGTTAAGGCATCTAAAGATTTATCTTCCGCCGCCCAAAAGGTACCTTGCTCATTACCTGGAATCTTCACACCAGACCATTGACACACTGCTATAGCTCCTTCACAAGGTATCTGCTGCTCATGTCCCGGTCTTGACTCAATGCAATTTAAAACAAAAGGGGGTTTATCCACTGCCAGTGCGGACCAATTACCCGCCTGCAATCTACTGGTCCAGCCGGCGCTGGCACTAGGTTCAGCCACGGGATGCGTAATCCACAGGTCAGTATTGGTGAGATTATGAATAAATACCAATTTACTTTTCTGGGATTTCAAAGTCACTGACTCCCCTTGCACGGCAACGGGTCGACACCCTGCCGGTAAAGTAGATTCCGCCAATACCCAAGAAGACATCAGTAAAAAGCAAATCGAAACTAAAACTCTCATCATTCTCTCCAAAATTATATATGTACCACAGCTTGCTCGTGAGCAACAACTGTTTCTTGTACACGTCCTTTTCCATGGAACAAGCTTTGACTTATTTGTGACGGTCTGGTAATTAATGATGCAGGAGCAGGGCTATGCTTAATTGTAGCTAAAAGTCTGATTAACTGTTTTTGTTTCTCGTTAAACTCCAAATAAGTGGTGCTTACTTTCCCGCTTAAAACAGGTGTTTTTACTTCATCTGGTGCACGCTTTATTATAGGACGGGGCAAAACATCATCGCAAAAGCATACAATCCCGGTGGAATTTTTTTTTGCATTCATTCCGTAGTGCCATAACCTTTTCAATAGCTTAACTAAACTAAAATAAAAATGGCCCAAACTGGCGCTTAATTCAGTTTCGACCTCAGCCTCAAGGGATCCTTTTAAAAGTCGTTTTTTCAATTGGGGGTCTTCACAATTTTTTGCTAACTCGTCACATCCTCTCTGAACCACGGAGTATTGTTTGCGTTGACCAAAATAAATCAATAAATTTAACTCAGCCTGAGGAGAGTTTATTTCCTGATTCAGGTTTTTTTTAGCATGGTAATGCGCCATATGGTGCAAAATAGTCTCATCCAGGAGCAGGGGATTTTTTATAATCATCACTTCTAAAACATCAAAAATCACTGCAGAAACGTCACGTTGAGGAAATTGTTGTAATAATTTCACCACGGGATAAAGATAATCAGTGTTCTTTTCGAACGTATTAACAAAATCGCGTAATAAGCAAGATAATGGTTTTTTCGGACCTGAATAATTCAGTAAGTACGCACAAATAACCGGCAGTTTCTTTTTATTAATTTCGTTCCAGGTTTGAGTGATCAGATGTCGCCAATCCACCAGGACAGGATGACTTCCTAATTCTTTTTGTAATGGACTTTGATCATCAAACCAGGCTTTTATTCGTAACACCGTATCAGCGAATCGTTCTTTTACTCCTTCGGGAATCCAAAACTTATCAACCAGTCGCTCTAAAAAAGAACGAGGGAACGACATCTGGGCTATTACCGGGTTAAATACTTTCTGGCGATAAAACAAAGAAATCTGCCCTGCACTTGCGCCTCTAAAAATTAATTCGCTCAGCACTCGATGCCCTATAGAACAATCACTATCCAAGGAACGTTTCTTACTTAAATGTCGACTTATAAAGCACGAAAAAACATTTAACTCATTATTTTCCCAGAATATCTCAGCAGTGTGATTTAATTCTTTAGATGGGAAAATCTGCTCGGGTTGGGTTTCTAAAATGTGCAATACCAGTTTATATAGCGAACTATTTTGCCAATGAGGGGTTTTATTTAATGTGTGAAGCGCAACTACCACGTGTTGCCGGTAAAAATATTGGGTTATTTTATTTATTTCAGGGCTTTTTAACTGCTGCACCGGCATCTGAGTTTGATCCTGAAGAAACTCATGCAACACTACTCTGGCAGTTTCCTCTGATCCAATGAGGCTCTTCAGTACCCTATCACCTAAAGCACATTGCTGCTCCTCATCCGCGGCGTTCTTAAAAAGTTGAGCCAAAGCGTCACTAAGTAACGTGTCTTTTGTATGTTTTTTTCCATAAGAAGCAAAACACCATAAACCATCAGCAAGCCAAGGTTTATCGTGATAATGAACCATAAAATCTGCCAAACAAGCAACCGCATCATGATGCGCCAAAAATACGTGGATATCTGATTCAAAATACCCTCTAAACAGGGCCTCACGCTTTTTATCATCATTCAAAATCGCATGAAATAAAAAACGAGCATTATTCTTATGTTTCATCATCGCCAGCAAAGAAAATAAAGTCTCATCGCGATGATGTTCAACCAGAGAGCTAAAGGTTGTTGATGCGATCGAATATTCTGCATCCCTGACCGCCGTAATAATTCGGTGCTCTAACCAAAGACGCTTTGAACTGTCCATTAAAACAGGCTCATTGCCATAAAGTTCATTCAGAGTATCTTCAAACAACATATTCTGTATTAACAACCCCACCCCAGTTGGAGATTGCTCTAACTCTTTTTCAGGCACCATTTTCAATAGTAGAGAACTTATATTTTTTTCCAGTACATCAGCACTTCTTACTTGACCGGATTCTGTTAAATGACCCATGATGGAACCATGTTCATCATATAGTGGCTCATTGACCTGTACCCAACCGGTGCTGCTTAATGAAACTACCTCGCCCTCAATAAAAGCCATTGCCTGATTCGATTCACCGAGAAAACCAATTTTTTGCCCCTTCGGGCAGTACAAGGTTACTTCTTTTTTTGGTGGCAATTCTGCTTGCGCCAATGGATGCTGAGGGGCGTATTGTTTAAACCAAGAAAGTAATACACTGCGTTCCTTATATAATTCCGTTAGATCTTCCATCACAGGGCGATAAACATAATCTACCGTGCGCAGTAATAAATCCGTCCTTAAATTGGGAACCGTTTGACCATAATACAGATAAAGGACCCTTAAAGCTCTTTCCACAACCTCTATGTCACTCGCCCTTTGCTGTTCGCATAATTCCTCCAGCCGCATCCATAAAGCATGCAGCAAACGTTCACTCCTGAACTCTGTTTGAACCTCCTCCTGATCATGCATCGTAATGAGAGCAAGATATCTATCGCTCAATTTTTTTAACACTTGGGTTGTACATGCGGCCACAAAACGAGGGGAGGTCAGTAACAGCTCAATCCACAACCCACACCAAGTATTTTCTGGAGCAGCATCGGCCTCTGCCAGGATTTCTTTGGCTAATTCAAATAATTCATGGGTATGAAATAAACAAAAATCAGGTTGTTCCAAACGTGTCTTAATCAAATCACGATATTGTGGATCAGGTACCACTGTTTTTGAGCCCAATAAAAACAATAACTTCTTACAGATTTGCTGTAAAGTTACGTCCGAGCCGTTCATCCCCTGCAAACATTGCTCAATAATTAAAGACACACACTTTTGATTTAAACTGACTACCCATTCGCTTTGTGTGGTTAAGTCACCACGTTTCATCAGATCATACAACAGCGAAATGAAGGCCCCCCCCAACGAGGAGAACGGCTCGCTTTCTAATTTTGAGGAATAAAAATAAATGACCCCCTGTAGGGTTGCTAAATCGATGGAACAAGGGTAATCCGCAAGCAATGCTCTTATCGCGGCCAACTTACTAAGTTCATTATCACATGGAGTAAACGTCTCGATTAATAACTTCAGAGACATTACATTACTTGCCTGATAAACCAGTGACTCAAAAAATTTAGTAAACCAACTCGTTAAATCGGGTTGACGTAAAAAATGAATTAAGCGATTGCGATCAATCAACTCCAGGTCGTTGCTGTTTTTAGCTAAAAAAGTGTCAACCAAAATAGCTAAATCACTCTCTTTAATTAATGAAGCAAATGAGGTTAATGTGTGTTCCTCTGCATTATTGAGTATTTGAATTAAATCATACCCCCCCTGTTTCAAAAGAGCGACAATAATTGGCCAGGCACCCCGATAAGCGGTCAATCGTTCCGTTAGTTCCCGGTTCATTGGTGCATCATCTATTGGTTTGTCTTCAAAAATTAATTCCGGGGAAACTAAAAGCGTATCAACCAACTCGTCTCGCAACGGTGCTGGTGCGTAAATATAAACGATGGATAGCAACGATAAATAAGGTGAACATTGACTAATAAAGGAGGACATTCTTGAAACATGATTGGGCTGTGCAGGGAATTGCTTGGTAAAAAGCTCTGTTAAATTATTTGCCTCTTCGTTCAGATGACCTAATAGCCATTCGCTTAATTGCAAATTATTTATCTGGTGTATTTGTGTTTTTATGATGGCAACTAACTGCTTCATTACGACGTCCTTTAAACCCGAAATCAATAGACTTGGTTCAACCTGAATTCGGTGGTTAAAATATACTGCGAATTATTGCCGAATTAGAGTTCAAACCTGTTATTGCAGGTCAATCTCAAGATGTTATGACAAGGTACTTTTATCTAAAAATTAATATACCGCGAATTAAAGCATTTGAACATGCAGAATGACTTTCTTTTTTGCAGCCCCTTAGTGGTATCATTGCAAATTAAAATGAACATTCAAAAAGGATCCAAAGAAATGCATATCTGGGTAGATGCTGACGCTTGTCCCAAGATGATTAAAGAGATTTTATTTCGTGCAGCCATACGCACCAAAACCCATCTTACCTTAGTGGCTAATTCTTCGCTGACTTATCCAAACTCCCCGTTTATTCGTTCCGTGCGGGTGGAAAAAGGCTTCGATTCCGCCGATCATTATATTGTGAGCCACCTGGAAGCACATGACTTGGTAATCACCGCAGATATACCCTTAGCAGCAGATGTCGTTGCAAAACAAGGATTAGCCATTAATCCCAGGGGAGAGCTCTATACTGAAAACAACATCAAACAACGTTTAAATTTCCGAGATATAAATGAACAATTACGCTCCACAGGGGAACGTGTTGGAGGCCCTGCGGCCTTAAGTATTAAAGAGAAAACTGCGTTTGCCAATGCATTAGACCGATGGCTGGCAAAAAAATGGTGAACAACATCGTGCATTAACCGTTAATTTGACAAAAAAGCGCTTCCCCCCTACAGTTTAAGTACACTCGAAAAGGGACTTAACGCATGAAAGCTTTAGTTTTCATCATCCTGTTTATTAGCAACATCTTCGTCTATGGCAATTCCCTCAAGGTCGGCATTTTAAATTTTGCTCCCCCTTTTTCGTCTTTAGCTGGTGATGGGAATCATTATTTTGGATTTACCATTGATCTGATGGATAATATTTGTCAACGCCTCCAAATTGAGTGTAATTATGTATCGACTACGATAGATGAACATGGTAATTCGCTGCAACAAGGTCTCATTGATGTGTCTTTTATTCCCGTCCCAATTCCAACTCAAATCTCAGGCCCTTTTATATTCAGCCTCCCTTATTTAGCCAGTAATGGCCAATTTCTCGCCTTAAAAGAAAACCCTATCCATACCTTGGCAGAGATTAAAAATCATAAAATAGGGGTTATAACCGGGACTTTATACGACGTCATTGTCCAATCGCATTATGGAACCGATAATGAAATCATAAAATATAAAATAATTACTGATTTAGTTTCTGCTTTGGCAAATCACGAAGTGGATCTTATCTACGTTAATGACAGTGTAGCGAAGTACATGGTTAACAATGCACTGCAACAGTTTAAACTGGTAGGAAGTAAAATTCCCATGGGGGAAGGATATGGGATAATGGCCCTCAACAATAATGCCCCCCTGATTCAAAAAATCAATAAAGCTTTGCTGGATATGGAAGCAGATGGAACTTATTTAAAAATTTATAATCGCTATTTTAGTAATCTGTAGCAATGTCCCGGTTTGTTCCTGACCCAGGTCTCTTATATGTGATTCTTCTCTTTGTGTGACGTAGATTCGAGGGTCTAACTTGAGTTAAACTAGACACCTTATTATTCTGTCGGATCCAACATGCAACACTTAATCAATCCTTCAATGATTACTGCTCTTCATCAACAATGCATTATCCAATGGAAATCCTTGGGAATTAAATTCCAACATAAAGAATTTTACCAATTGGTGGAAGAGAATCATGCGTTTAATTTTCAATTATGGCATGCGGAAGATCGTGCTCGTCGCGATGACATGGGTTATGAGTTTGTTTACCAGGCTAAACGTGAAATAGATAAATGTAATCAACTTAGAAACAATCGCATGGAAGCCATGGATGAGTGGCTGTTCAATACATTGCAGCCGGAAAAACCGGGCCAATGTCCAGTAAACTCCGAATCGCCAGGAATGATAATCGACAGACTTTCTATTTTATCACTTAAATCCTATCACATGGCCTTACAAACAAAACGCCAGGATGTGACTGAGGAGCATAGACAAACCTGTGCTTGTAAATTAGAAACCATACATCAACAACTCGAACAATTAAGTCTTTGTTTAAGGCAATTACTTGATGAAATACACGCTAAAAATCGTACCTTTAGAATATATCATCAATTTAAAATGTATAATGATCCTACCTTAAATCCTGAATTGTATAGTCAGGAATAATGTCATGAGAGATTAAAGATGCATCGCTTTCAGAGCGATGGAAGGGTCTTGTTGTTTTAGGTTTGTTTGTAAAAAAACCATAAATTGAACTAATGGAATCCAAACGAGGAGGGGAATCATTCCGGGATTTAAATTGTTGGATTGATTCCCTTGACACTTTGAGGGGTGATATTTTCTTTTCAATCCCCTGAATTTTAATCCGTTCCAGTTTAATATCCGTTGCTAGATAATCAGACCTATCAGTATTTAGTGGTATCGGCGTCACTTTCTTATCTTCCGCCGCATCCAAAATTGCTGATTTCGTGTCTGAACAATCTGCTGGTATTCCTGGTTGCGGTGTAGCCTGTTCCGAATCCGGGTTGGCATCCTGCCACCAGGGCGGACGGGAAAAACCACGAGCTAAAGCCCTGAGTCCCAAAGTAGTGCCGCATACAAGCGCGCTGAACAAAGAGACCACGTGCATCATCTCGGTATCGTGGTAATGTCCTTGCTCATTGGCTACCTGGAAACAACTTCCAAAAAAGCTAATAATTTTTTGTCCTTTGCCAAAGCCGGAAAATAGAGAGCGCATTGCCTCAGCTCTTTCGGGAACATTGGAGTGGAGCGAGGCATTGACCGTTATCCCATCATCCAGTGCCTGGCGAAACAACCTTTTTTCAGGTAGCTCATCAATTTCCAGATTTAGTTTTATTTTGTCTCTCAAATCGGTTAATTGATGATAAGGCTGCTTACCCTCAAGATTTTCTCTATGTGAATGCTGATAATTCTTTACTAAGGAATTCACTATAAAACCGATTATAAAGGCCAGACCAAGAGAGGCACAGATAACTAATAAGGCCGGAGGGAACGCAATACCACTCAGGGTTAATATGGAACCCGCTAAAAATAAAACACTGGCAAGCGCACCATAAGTGTATAATCCGTGTTTTAATCCTAGTAAGGTAGCAGAAAAGTAAGTATGGGTTAATTTCTGACTCAATATGCTACGTTGTTTATCGAACTTGGTAAGTAACACATGAAGATCTGCTTTTAACAGTTTAATCTGGATGAGGTCAGCATCACTTTTATTGTTCTTTTTCTGCAACAAAAGTAATTTTGCGTAAGTAGTTTCTGCTTCTTTGGCAATAAGCTCTATTTTACATTTAGTCTGAGTGAACTCCAACCTGACTTGATAATCATATTCTTCATAAACCCTGGTAATAATACAAGCCGTGGTGTAGACAGTGCACATAACCACCATGAAAACAAGCAGCGGAGGGGATAATAAAGCCAGGCTCAAGACCCCAAAATAGAGATATAAACCATCAATAAAACCACCTAACCCTACTGATAAAAAAGCAAGAATACGTGTCTCATCTGATTGATACTTAATCTGACGAAGATAAAATTTCCTTTCATCGTGGGTTAATGACAATAATCTTTTTACTTCCTTCCTTAGCAGGGCATTGGCATCCATCATCGCTTTGCGTAATTCTACCATGCGACGCAACCAAAAACGGTTTGCTGCGGCAAAAATCCCCAGAATAAGCCCAACGGGAGCGATGAGGTAATTAATATCTATTCCGCCAAGTAAATTGACAGCTACTACGGTACTACGCCACCCTTTATAGGCATTTTTTAAACCTTTCATCACATCGCGAAAGTAAGGCCAGGCTGTAGCTATCCACTTTTTATAGTTATCTTCTGTTTCCTTATCAAATTTAACAGCCAAAGTAGAAAAACCAACTAAAAACAGAGTCTCTAAGGTAATTCCAATAATGCCAACAGGTGACATCATCAGGTCATGCACTTCATCATTAGATTTGTTTGAAAAAAATACATCCATAGTATATTTGAACATACTGGAGGTGCAGCTTAGGGAATCAAAAACAGTGTAAGCGTAATAGATAGAACGATCTTTATCGAGTTGTTTGGAGAGGATACGGATTTGCGCGTCGATACGGCCAGCAATTGCTAGAATGAAGACTAAATCTATGGGCTTTAAAGCTTGATTATCATCACTCTCAAGAGACATGCTTGCACTTTAGGCCATCAGCTAAGATTGCTCGCCATTGTATGGATTATTGCCATTGATGTCAATAAAATTTTCATCCTGGATTAAAAAAATACAAATGAATCCAGCAATCTTCAATTTTATCACAGTAAACTAAGAAAAATATAATAAATTTCTAAAATATATTTCACTAAAATCACTCACAGACTGTGACTTAAGGCCCAAACCTGCTACGATATTGCACCAAAATCTATAACTCAGGTAAGAGGATTAAATGAGATCGATAATTGCTCTCTTTATTTTTATGTCACTATTGACAGGAACCCTTATGGCAAAAAGTGAACCCCAAATTTATGGTTATGTTGAGAAAGTAACCTTGGTTGATAAAAATCTGACTTTGTCAGCAAAATTGGATACCGGCGCGAAATCAGCTTCTTTAAACGCGATAAATATTACTGAGATTGAGGTCAAAGGCGTCCCGTATTTACGCTTTACCGTCCCGAGTAAAGAAGGGGATCGGGTTTTTGAAAGCGAATATATAGGCAAAGTAAAAATTAAAGTGCGAGCCAGTGAGGCCAATCCGGGATTGTTAAAATCAAAACCTATGAAACGTCCGGTTGTACTGCTTAATATCAAATTAGGTGATAAGGTCAGAGCGATTCAAGTTAATTTAACCAACCGCAAACGCTTCTTATATCCATTACTATTAGGGAGAGATGCCATTATTGATTTTAATGGAGCAGTCGATCCGGCGCTTACTTTTACTGTAAAATCTGCGAGCCCTAAGAAATAATGAAAAATAACCAACGTCATGTTTATGGCCTAATCATTACCCTGCTTCTTGTAGGTTCAAGCCTTTTTGTATACAGACATTTCGCTTTAGATGTCCCTTTAACGGATGCTGAAACAATAAACAGCTGGATGGTAGAGTCCAATTTACGCTTTATTGCTGATAACAACACGCCTATTAAAGCAAGTTTTACTATTCCCTATTTGCCACCTCATTTTGCCATTCTTGATGAATACTTTGTATCCAGAAGCTATGGTGTTACCACGAACTTAAACGGTTATAACCGAGAAACAGTTTGGTCAATCAGGCGTAGCCATGGCCCGCAGTCGTTATACTATAGAGCGATTTTTCGCCAAACAGAAAGCGATGAATCAACTTTGCCCAAACCTTCGGTAGTTAAATCACAAACCCTTGATGAAAGTCAAAAGTCCGCAGTGGAAACGATTACCAGTCAGGTAAGGCAATCTTCAGCTGACATTCAAACATTTGCCCAAAGTACAGTGAAAGAACTCACCAAAAAAGATGGAAACGCCAAACTTTTAGTTGGAAATGAATTCAATGATGAAGGCATTATTAAAGCAACTATTTTGATTCTTAATCAAGCTAAAATTTTTGCCATGCCAGTTAAGGGCATTTATCTAAACCAGAAAAGCAAAGCCGATTTAAAATCGTTTCTGGCCGTTTTTAATGGCAAGAACTGGATTTACATTAATCCACGCACAGGAGGTGCCGGCTTACCGAAAGAGTTTCTTATTTGGCAATACGGCAATGAGGCTTTATTTAATGTGACAGGGGGATCTAAATCTCAGTTCTCGTTGACCGTATCACCCACCCCTATCAATGCCTTAAGCGTTGCAAAATCCAGAGGATTGGAATCCGATTCCCAACTCCTCCGTTTCTCGCTCCTTCAACTCCCGGTAAATGTCCAGGCAACCTATAAAATTTTATTAACGGTGCCTATCGGTGCATTCATCATTTTAATCCTGCGTAATTTTATAGGGATTAAAACCTTCGGTACCTTTATGCCCGTATTAATCGCTTTAGCGTTTAGAGAAACCCATGTGATTTGGGGTATTTGCCTGTTCGTTATTATCGTATCGTTTGGCTTATTAGCCCGCTTTTATCTGGATCAATTGAAATTACTGCTGGTGCCAAGGCTTGCAGCCATTTTAACCGTTGTTATCCTGTTGATGATTTTTATCAGTGTCGTCAGCCAAAATCTGGCTCTTGATGCAGGCATGTCCGTTGCCCTATTCCCTATGGTTATCTTAACCATGACGATAGAGCGCATGTGTATTACCTGGGACGAGCGTGGCGCCTCGGAAGCTATAAAGTCGGGCATCGGGAGTCTGTTTGCTGCGGTGATATCTTACTGGGCGATGAGTTATGAACCGCTTCAATACCTGATTTTTGCCTTCCCGGAACTTCTTTTAATTCTTTTGGCTCTGATTTTATGGTTTGGACAATATCGGGGATATCGATTATTTGAATTAAAACGATTTAAAGCACTTGCGAGAGATATTCCATGATCAGTCTTTTCCGGCGCTTAAAAAATCATGGAGTTTTAAGTATTAATCAACGGAATACCGATTTTGTGCTCCGTTACAACCCCAGAAAATTATTTCCTTTGGTCGATGATAAACTGAAAACCAAGAAACTTGCATTAAAGGCAGGAATTGCAGTACCTCCTTTATATGACATTATAGAAACAGAGCAACAAATCAAAACCATTGAGGAACGTTTCGCCCCTTATAATGATTTTGTAGTCAAACCCGCCCGCGGTTCAGGTGGTGATGGCATTTTAGTTTTTAAAGATAAGGTCTATGGCCGTTACCGACAAATTAATGGCAAATTAACCACTGTTCAGGAACTGAGTTATCACTTGTCCTGCTTATTATCTGGTGCCTATAGCCTTGGTGGCTCCTCGGATTATGCCATCATCGAAAAACGAGTTGTTGTTGACCCTATATTCGCAGAAGTAAGTTATGAAGGCATTCCTGATATTCGTATTATCTCCTTATTAGGCTACCCGGCAATGGCCATGGTTAGACTGCCTACTCGATTATCTGGTGGTAAAGCCAATTTGCATCAGGGAGCAATAGGTGTAGGAGTTGACCTGGCGACCGGGAAAACACTGGGGGGAGTCTTTCATAATGATATTATTGATTATCACCCTGATACCTTAAATCAAATCGTAGGTATAGAAGTGCCTTATTGGAATGAAATTCTTGAAATTGCGTCAAGTTGTTATGATTTAACGGGTTTAGGTTATCTTGGAGTAGACATTGTCCTCGATAAAGATCAAGGACCTTTAATGCTGGAGCTTAATGCTCGTCCCGGCTTGAATATTCAAATAGCTAACAGAGAGGGTGGGTTAAAAAGATATCGAGCCATAGAGGCCCATTTTAAAGATCATCCTAAAGAATCAACGGCAGAGAAAGTTGCCTTCAGTCGCCAACATTTCGCACGCGAATAAATTGCATTATTCAACCGGAAGCATGTTGAATAAATAACCGCTTAAGGGGCGTAATTCCATTGCAAATACGTAGGCCCAGACCACGAAGAGTAGCGATTGGAGTCCATGAATAACCAAATAGAAGTTTAAAGCCTTCCATCAATAAAATAATTTGCCAGACAGCGGATTTGCGTTCTCGCTGGTAAACACTCAATGTCTTTCTTGATGGTAATACACCATTTGAAGCATCCAAGAGCTGCAACCAGCAACGAACATCGGCCAAACCCACATTCAGTCCCAAGCCGGCCAGGGGATGAATGGTGTGAGCTGCATCGCCAAGAAGTAACCAACGATTACCCGTATAGTGTTTTACATGTCTCATTTGCAAAGGAAACTGATGGCGAGTACTCATTACAGTAACCTGACCTAAATGTTCTGCGAAGGCGTGAGTTAGCTCCTTATTAAACTCTTCTTCATCAAGATCCATTAATCTTTGCGCTCGTTCTGGATCAGTGGACCAGACAATAGAACATTGATGGGGATCGGACAATGGTAAAAAAGCTAACGGACCATCAGGATTAAATACTTGGGAGGCCGTATGTTGATGGGGCTTTTCTGTTTTGACGGTCGCAACCAAGGCTTGTTGATGATAAGGCCAGGAGGTTAATTCCACGTTTAGTTTTTGGCGAGTGGGGGAGTTGGCGCCATCAGCAATCATTAATAACTGTCCGCTCCAAACATCATTTTGACTGCTAATTTTCACACCAAATGCTGAGCTGTGCACCTCATTTACCGAACAATGAGGAAATAGACTAATCGTTGATTCTGCCAAAATTTGCTGCAAAAGCGCCTGTTTTAATACCGACTCTTCGATGATCGCACCTAAATTCGGTGCTGCAATAGACCTTGAATCAAAGTCTATAGATGCTCCATTAACTCCATCCCAAACATGCATCTTATTATAGGGAGACACTCGAGAGGAATCCAAATGTTGCCATACACGCAGCTCAAGCAATAAGGTTTGAGATGCTTTGTTAATAGCATAAACTCGCGAATCAACTCCAGAGTTGTTTACCTTTAATGCTCCGGCATCAATTACTGCAACGGTATAATTGCGCTGGGCCATGGCTAAGGCGGCAGTTAACCCCACAATTCCACCACCCACTATTAGCACATCAAAATGTTGGCTCATTTTATCTCCGGGTCTCCTGCAGTATTCAAGGCTATTTCACAGACCAAATCTGGGGTAAAACCACCAAAGCCTCGCGCATAGCGCGCCAGACAGTTTTTTAAAGCGGGTATATTGTCGATCGCAATCAAACTCATATTTCGCACCAAACCCATTCCAGGCAACCGACTGGTAAATACTTGAATTAAACCATCAGTGAAACGAGTAATTACTTGCTGATCATGACGTCTTAATTGTAAATACTGCTGCAACATCTCTTCATTTAAACCCTGTTTGCTGATGCATTGTGCCAAAGTTGCCGCATCTCGTAGTCCCAGGTTAAAGCCCTGCCCAGCAACGGGATGTAGGGTATGTGCAGCATTTCCTACAAAAACAACGGGCCATTTCATTTGTTGGGGCATCAGTACCTGTTTCAATGGGTAGGAGTAACGTTTTCCTATTTTGACTAACCGACCCAATCGATAACCAAAAGCCTGTTGTAATTCCTTAAGAAACGCAGCATCATTCAATGCCATCAGTTGCTCTGCCTTTTCAGGAGACATAGCCCAGACTAACGACATGCGATTATTCTTCATGGGCAAAAGTGCCAGAGGTCCATGGGAGGTAAAACGCTCATAGGCACGATGTTCATGCGATTTCATCAAACCCACGTTAGCCACTATAGCCTGTTGATTGTAACTCTTGCTTTTAGCAGGTAAATCACAAAAACGACGCACCACCGATTCAGCACCATCAGCAGCAACTATTAGTTGAGCAGCAATCTGCACCTCGCCGGTCTCAGTACCCACCGTCGCTGTTTTAGTAACCAGATCCAATGAAGTTAACGTGGCGGGCGCCATTAAGTGATCTTTGGGCAATAATTGATGCAATGCCAGATTGATATATTGCATTTCAACCACATAACCCAGAGGATTATCTGCATCCCCCCGTAAACGCGATACGCCAAAACGATGCTGATCAGATACATGTATCATATCAATGGCTGTAGCATATTCGTTAAGAATATCCCATACCCCCAACATATTTAAAATACGTTTGGTTGCAGGCGATAATGCCAACGATCGCGCATCAAAATCAGGATTTACCTTATCACTAAAAGGTTTTGCCTCAACCAATAAAGTATTGAACCCCAAACCCTGCAAAGCAAGCATTAAGGTAGCGCCGGTTAAACCACCGCCAATGATTAGTATATCAACCTGTTGTTTAGCCACGCATTAATGCCTCTATGTCATCAACCTCAACGGGCAAGGCTGCAGTTAATACCTCATGTGCCGTTTGGGTCACTAAAATATCATCTTCTATACGCACCCCAATGCCCCACCACCGTTTATCAACCCCGTGCATACCTGAACTGATGTACAAGCCTGGTTCCACAGTTAATACCATGCCTGGCTCCAAGGGACGCCATTGATCATTGACTCGGTAACTTCCGGAATCATGAACATCCAGGCCTAACCAATGTCCGGAATTATGCATATAAAAGGGTTTATAAGCCTCATGGGTAATGAGCTCATCAACGCTACCTCTTAAAATACCCAATTCACCTAAACCGGTGGTTAAGATTCGGATCATTATTTGTTGGATGCTATTCCAGGCAATACCTGGTTTAATCGCGGCAATTCCTGCTTTTTGTGCTTTCAGAACCAGTTCATAAATGCTTTTTTGCTCAGAGCTAAATCGACCATTGACAGGAAAAGTCCTGGTAATATCAGCCGCATAATTGCCAAATTCACCACCAGCATCAATCAGCACCAAATCACCGGGCCGTAAAGGTTGATTATTCTCGGTGTAATGAAGAATACACGCATTTTCTCCACCACCCACTATAGAATCATAAGCGGTACTGCGACAGCCCTGACGACTGAATTCATATACAAGCTCTGCTTCTAATTGATACTCATATTCCATCTTCTGACAAATCTGCATGGCGCGTTTATGGGCATTAACAGAAATCCGGGCAGCCTGGCGCATTAAATCAATCTCGGCATCGCTTTTAAACAACCGCATTTCGCCCAATAGGGGCTCCAGATCATATAAAGCTGCCGGAGCTTTAACTCCCCGTCTCACTTGAGCCTTTAAGGTATTTATAGCGTGTCTTATTTTTTTTTCTAACTGCGGATTACGGCCAAGGGCATAATAAACTACGGCTTTTCCCGCTAATAAATTTGGTAATTCCTCTGCAATACTTGCTACAGGAAAAGCAGCGTTCATGCTTAATTCCCTGAGCGCCCCCTCTTGTCCTAATCGTTTCCCTGTCCATTGCTCCTCAGCAGGATTATGTGGTCGATTAAACAAGATGCTTTGGGACTCTTTACCAGAAGTAAGGACTAATAATGCATCAGGCTCATTAAAACCAGTTAAATAATAAAAATTACTATCCTGACGAAAACGATAATGGCTATCTCCATTTCGTAATAATTCTTGAGCTGCCGGAATAATCGCCACACTGTCTGCGGGTAACTGTTCAGCTAATTTATTGCGTCTCATCTGATATTCTTTTTGAGTAATCATGTAAAACATCCTTAAAATATTAGCCTTTCAGGCTTACCTGTGGGAAAAGTCCATACAACTTATCATTCAATGAGTCATTTCCGAACCGCCACGCTCTCGTTCATTCATGACCAGATCGCCATGTAAACGAATAACTGCCATACGAGCATATTCGCTTACTTCCATCAAGGCCTTTTCATCTTCTTCATCTACATCTAAAGAATCAGTATCAAGCTCGGCAAATTCAATAAGATGCTGGAAGGCTTCCTGACTTTCTTCATCATAAAATTGATCCACATCGACACCCGCCATAGACAGACCTTGGGTAAATCCCTCGCACCATTCACTAAATGCCCGAGCGCGTTCAATTAAAGATTCATTTTCATCTGGAAGTAACATTTCAAATTCAAAATCGAAATTAGAAATTTGCTGCTGACTTATAGAAAAAACGGCGAACATAGCCAAAAAAGCAGAACGACTGGCATCATCTTTTTTATTATTTAACAAAGCACGTAAATAGGTTTCGCCCTGATTATCTGCACCCGCACAAAGAAAACCACACATTATCCCATGCAATTCACTACCTGATAGATCTAAGGCCAAAACGCCAATAGATTCAATAAAGCCATCATACTCTGGCAAATGCAATCGGTTATTTTCTTCGGACATAATCAACTCATATATAAAAGTAACCAATGATAACCGATTTAAAGCGAGTGTTCACCTTGGTCAGTTAGACTATAAATATTTATAAAAATAAAATTCCACTATTTGCTGCCATCAGCCAAAATTGCTACTATTTGCATAGCACCGTGCTAATGCGAAGGATAATAATGACTGATATCAAATCCTGTAAAGTTAAAATATTAAATAAAACCTATGAAATCAAATGTCCAGAGGGTGAGGAAGCCAATTTATTACTCGCAGCCCAAAAGCTTAGTGAGCAAATGCATCTGAATAAGAGTAAGTCGAAAAAACTTGATGACTATAAAATACTTTTACTGGCCGCCCTGGATATCAGCCATGAATTAATCATCTGTAAAAATGATCAAGAGCATCAGCGTTTTCAAGTCACCCAATTCATTACCTCATTAGAGAATAAAATTAATAAAACGGTGGGCGGGGAAGGAGATACTATTCCGCAAACTGATTAGTACCGTGATTCAACGTCAACCACTTTATATATAATTTAAAAAAAGGAATTATTGATGAGACGCCAATGGTATCTTGGATTCGCAACCATTCTGCTAGTACTGCTAGCCATCTTTATTATGCTTCATAACGTAATCTGGTTTATCTTTTTTCTTATTCCCATAGCGATTTTAGGGATTTACGACCTGCTGCAAAGAAAACACTCCATCTTGCGTAATTTTCCTGTGTTGGGTCATTTTCGCTATGTTATGGAATTTCTTCGTCCGGAAATTCAACAGTACTTTATTGCTACTGATGAAAACGAACTCCCATTCAATCGCGAAAGCCGCTCGCTAATATATCAACGCGCCAAAAATGAGCGTGATACGATCCCTTATGGAACCGAGCGTGATATTTTAAGCGTTGGTTATACCTTCGCCCTTCACTCCCTGGTACCCAAACATGCCTCTGAAGTAGATCATCAAATTATGGTAGGGGGACCTGATTGCAAAAAACCCTATAAAGCGTCCCGATTAAATATTTCCGCAATGAGTTTTGGTTCTTTATCCCCCAATGCCATTATGGCCTTAAATAAAGGGGCAAAGATTGGCGGCTTTGCTCACAATACGGGAGAAGGTGGTCTTAGTCCTTATCATTTACAAGGAGGGGATATCATTTTCCAACTGGGTACTGCCTATTTTGGCTGTCGCGATAAGGACGGTCATTTTGATGAGAATGAATTCAGAATTGAAGCTACTCGTGAAGAAGTAAAAATGATAGAAATTAAATTATCCCAAGGGGCCAAACCTTCACATGGTGGTATTTTACCCGCGGCAAAATTAACCGAAGAAATCGCACGAGTACGAAAAGTTCCCATGGGTAAAGACGTATTATCACCTATTGCTCATTCCACTTTTGATACTCCTGTGGGTTTACTTTACTTTGTAAAAAAATTACGCGATCTTTCTGAAGGAAAACCCATAGGATTTAAATTGTGTGTTGGCCGAAGAGATGAGTTTTTCGCTATTTGCAAAGCCATGTTGAAAACTAATATTCTGCCTGATTTTATTACTGTAGATGGTGCTGAAGGTGGAACTGGTGCCGCACCGGAAGAATACACTAATTATATTGGTACCCCTTTAGAACCAGGATTGGTCTTTGTTCACAATGCTTTGGTAGGCATTAATGTACGCGATAAGATAAGAGTTATTTGCAGCGGGAAAGTAACTAACGGTTTTGATTTAGTCACCAATATTGCCTTGGGTGCAGACATGTGCAATTCGGCAAGGGCAATGATGATGGCTGCGGGTTGTGTGCAATCCAAACAGTGTAATGCCAATACCTGTCCTACCGGAGTGGCCACTCAAAGCAAACGTCTGCAATACGGTTTAGTCGTCGAAGAGAAAAAATATCGGATTGCTAATTTCCATAAAAATACCATGAAGAGTTTTCTAGAAATGGTGGGTGCATTAGGATTAAACAATCCCTGCGATTTAACCCCGGCTCATATCATGCGCCGAATTGCTGTGGGGCAAGTTAAAACCTTAGATAAGCTTTATGATTACTGTGAGCCAGGAGATTATTTGGAAAACAAGCTTCCGGAAAGGCTTAAAGAAGCTTGGGAGCACGCGAATCCAGACAAATTTTAACCAGCAAATCAGCCAACGGGACTCTTATGGGTCCCGGTTAATAATTTATTCAGCCAGCTTACTTTTGCCCAATAGAGTCACAAATTGACTTGCTTCAACTGCTCGTGAAAAATAAAGGCCTTGACCATAACTACAGCCTAATTTTTTTAAACGCTCCAAAATAATTTCATCGCTAATGCCATTTGCGATAGTGTCTATTCCTAAGGTGTTCATCATTTTAATAATAACCTCCACTATCTTGGCGCTCTTGGCATCTTTAGCCATATTCAAAACATATGACTTTTCAATTTTGATGTCGTCAATAGGGAAATTGAGTAAATAAATAAAAGGCGAATACCCACTACAATAATCAGCTATCGATAATTTAACCCCGATGTTGGATAGCTGCTCAAGTACTTCTCTGGTGATGGATTGATTCGTAAGACATGCTTTCTCGGTCAATTCCAGTTTTAAAAATTTCGGAACAATCTCATAATCCTCAAGCAACTTTCCAATGAAGGCAGGCAATTCTCTATCGGTCGCATCTTGATTCGATAAACTCACCGAAGCGAAAATGGGGTAACCCGCACTATGCCAAGACCCTAATTGTTTTATTACTCTCTTTAACAGAAATGCAGTTAACTCAGACATTAAAACCGTCCCTTCAATGACAGGGAGGAATTTTTCTGCGTTTAATAAGCCAAATTGAGGGTGCTCAAAACGAACAAGAGACTCAGCACCAACAATTTTTCCAGTAGATAATGCCACAATGGGTTGAAAATAAATGTCGAGTTCATCATTTTCTATAGCACGCTTCAATTCGTGGATCATCATGCGATTGTTGGTAAAATCCTCTTCCATCTCAAAATGATAAAGCAGATAAGGCATACCCTGTTTTTTTGCATGATCGAGAGCTATGCTGGCATGATTTAACAAGATCCCTTCTTCATTTCCATGCATGGGATAAATAGCCATTCCACACGTGGTATTCACATTGATCTTGATATCATCGATCTGAAAAGAAGAAGTGATCAGCTGATGCAGGGTTGATAAAAATTCTTCTGCATTAAAATCTTCCTTAAGCCGGGTTAATAAGATAGCAAACTCCTCATTGTTTAAGTGCGCCACACGGCTAATCCCCATAGAAGCCGTCAACAAGTAAGGCTCGTTCAATATAGATTTTAATTTATCCGCAAATTGTTTTAAGAGACTGTTTGCATTAAAGGTACCAAAGTTAGACCTGATATTCTGAAAGTCATTTATTTTTATCGTAATTAAGGCTAATTCTCCTTCCGTCCCTAATTGCTCAATGGCTTGATTAATCAGTGCACTTAACAGTCGACCATTTGCCAATTTGGTTAGGGCATCATGATGGGTTTCAAACTTCAGTTTGGATTCCAGATCATTACTAATCGTTATAAACTCTTCCGTTTTATGACTTAGAATGGATTGCGCCTGATTAACAAGGCCTTCACAAAAAGCCTGCCCCCAATAAACAAACATAAATGGAGTTAAGTCTAAAATCCAGATTGCTGGATTGGTCATTTGAGCAGCAACAAAACCCTCCAGACTCACATAACCGGTTAATTGATAGGAAACGATTAAACTGGCAATAAGAATACTTCCCAGAGAAATGGCTAATCCTAAAAAGGTATATCGATTAACATGATGTTTTAAAATAATTGCACTAGGTATAATTTTATTGGTGATATTCATTAATCGAGACCCAGTTACACTACAGCATTAACTCATAAGTTAATTTTTGTATAAAGCAACTAACTTCCCCTTACATTTCCAATTACATTCAAAAACAAATGAAATGCGACAATTAACTTGAGTATAGTCTATGGAAAAGAGATTGCATGATTTTATATGGCAGAAAATAAGTCAATGAAATTAAATAATAATCATCTAGCTTAACGGTACAAGACAATGCTATAATTTAACTAACCCGATGGCGAGTGATTTTCGAACCAACACTCACAGCCAGGGGGAGCACCCTGAAATCGGCGTTGAGCAAGACCACCCAGTAGTGGGAAGCCTGAACCGATTCATCCGCCCCCCACTTGAACCTCAGGGTTCAAAATCGATGTCTGTCGGGTTATATCTTGATCAATTGTTCCTTCAATAAAAGATACTCATCCCGCACTTTAGCCGCCGCCTCAAATTCCATATTTTTTGCATGCAGGTACATTTGTTTTTCCAGAGTATTAATGTGCTTCACTAATTCTTGTGCGGACCAATGCATGTATTCAGGTGTTTTTTCAGCCACCATGGTTTTCCGTTTACCAATATAAGTTCCTTCCATGATATCAGCTATCGATTTATTGATACCCAAAGGAGTGATGCCGTGTTCCAAATTAAAGGCTTTCTGTTTTTCACGTCTTCTGTCGGTTTCATCCAAAGCTCTTTTCATGGAGCCAGTCATTTTATCTGCGTATAGGATAGCACGTCCCTTCACGTTACGTGCCGCACGTCCGATGGTTTGAATTAAAGACCGATCGGAACGCAAAAAGCCTTCCTTATCGGCATCAAGAATAGCCACCAGAGCAACCTCTGGCATGTCTAAACCCTCACGTAATAAATTAATTCCTACCAGGACGTCAAATTCCCCCAGACGTAAATCACGAATAATTTCCACTCGCTCAACCGTATCTATATCCGAATGCAAATAGCGGACTTTAATCTTATGTTCCGTCAGGTAATCAGTTAAATCTTCTGCCATGCGTTTGGTTAAAGTGGTAACCAGGATGCGTCCTCCCTCCCTAATCACCACATTAATTTCTGACATTAAGTCATCAACCTGAGTTCTGACTGGCCTGATTTCCACTTCAGGATCAATTAAGCCCGTAGGACGGACCACTTGCTCGGCCACATTATCCGCGTTGGCTTGCTCATAAGCTCCGGGGGTTGCGGAGATATAGATAGTTTGCGGTGAGCGGGCTTCAAACTCCTCAAACCTTAGAGGCCGATTATCTAAAGCAGAAGGAAGCCTGAAGCCATAGTTCACCAAAGTCTCTTTACGCGAACGGTCTCCTTTATACATGCCACCAATTTGCGGCACCGTCACATGCGATTCATCAATAATCAGTAAAGCTTCAGGTGGCAAATAATCAAATAAAGTCGGCGGAGCCTCTCCTGGCCCACGTCCAGATAAGTAACGCGAATAATTTTCAATGCCCGAGCAATAACCAAGCTCCAGCATCATCTCAATATCAAAGTAAGTCCGCTGCTCCAGACGCTGTGCTTCTACTAATTTATTTTGCGCATTAAACTCAGCCAACCGCTCCTGTAACTCTTCTTTCACCCAGTCTACAGTTTCCAGGATTCGCTCACGCGGGGTGACGTAATGGGTTTTGGGGAACACCGTAACCCTTGGCAGACGCTGCAGAATTTCTCCTGTTAACGGATCAAAACGGGCAATATTTTCTATTTCTTCATCGAACAATTCAATTCGGATGGCTTCTTGTTCCGAATCAGCCGGAAAAATATCTACAACATCCCCATGCACGCGAAACTGGCCTCGTTCCAAAGTCAGATTACTGCGCGTGTATTGCATTTCGGCAAGACGTTTTAATATTTTACGTTGCCCGCATTGTTCTCCACGGGAAAGATGTAATACCATACGCAGGTAGGAATCGGGATCGCCCAAACCATAAATAGCAGAAACCGTTGCAACAATAATCGCGTCTTTGCGCTCAATCAGGGCCTTAGTCGCCGATAAACGCATCTGCTCTATATGCTCATTGATGGACGAATCTTTTTCTATAAAGGTATCTGAAGAAGGTACATAGGCTTCAGGCTGATAATAATCGTAGTAGGAGACGAAATACTCTACGGCATTATCAGGAAAATAGGCTTTAAATTCGCCATACAATTGCGCGGCAAGTGTTTTGTTGGGCGCCATAATCAAGGTAGGACGTTTCATCGCCTGAATGACATGGGCAATAGTAAACGTTTTACCTGAGCCGGTAACGCCTAAGAGGGTTTGTTTAGCCAAACCTGATTCCAAGCCATCAATTAATGAGGCTATTGCAGTAGGCTGATCACCGGCAGGTTGGTAGTTGGAGTAAATTTTAAATAAATCTTTCATAATTTATATTATAAGCCATGACACTTATAAATCACAGGAGTAACAGATGGATATCGCATTGGCGAAGCGTGTACAAAAAGTAAAACCCTCCCCCACCTTGGCTGTAGCGGCAAAAGCCACTCAAATGCGGGCTCAAGGGCTTGATGTTATTAATTTAGGGGTGGGTGAGCCTGATTTTGACACGCCACAACACATTAAACTGGCAGCCATATCCGCTATTGAAGCAGGTTATACCAAATACACTGCTGTTGATGGCATACCGGAACTAAAAGAAGCCATTCAAAACAAATTTAAAAAAGATAATGGCCTGGATTACCAACTGAACCAAATTTTAGTCTCGGTAGGCGGCAAACAAAGTTGTTATAATTTATGCCAGGCGTTTCTTGATGCCGGCGATGAAGTCATTATTCCTGCCCCTTACTGGGTTTCTTATCCCGACATGGTCTTGTTAGCAGATGGTGTCCCAGTAATCATTAACACCACACCCGCGCAACGTTATAAAATTAGCGCCCAGCAATTAGAGGACGCCATTACTCCTAAAACCAAAATGCTCTTCCTGAATAGTCCATCTAATCCATCAGGAATCGCCTACACACTTGAGGAATTAAAAGCTCTGGGTGCTGTATTACTAAAACACCCTAAAATTCTCATCGCTACAGACGATATGTATGAACACATTCTCTGGAGCCAACCCTTCGCTAATATTCTTAACGCCTGCCCAGAGTTATATGATCGGACCATCGTTTTAAATGGTGTTTCCAAAGCATATTCCATGACCGGCTGGCGGATAGGCTATGCTGCAGGCCCAGCACCTTTGATGAATGCAATGAAAACCATCCAATCGCAATCCACCTCAAATCCTTGCTCTATTGCTCAAAGAGCGGCAGTTGCGGCATTACAAAGCAGCCAGGAAAGCGTGATGGAAATGGTTAGTGCCTTCCACAACAGACATGACTATGTCGTAGACCGACTACTGGGCATATCGGACATTGAAGTCATTCCTGCAGATGGTACCTTCTATATTTTCCCCTGCGTACAAGCCATCATTGAAAAACGAGGTTACGCCAATGACATCGAATTTTCAGATAAACTGCTAAGCGAAGTAGGCGTTGCTCTAGTTCCTGGATCGGCATTCGGTAACGAGGGATGTATCCGTATATCCTTTGCTACAGGCATCGATACATTAAAAGATGCACTCAACAGATTACAACGTTTTTGCAGCTAGAAAAAAAATTATTACTAAATACTTGACGATCACGCGGAATCGTTTTAAGATTCCGCCTCATTCCCTGGTAGCTCAGTCGGTAGAGCGGATGACTGTTAATCATTAGGTCGGCGGTTCGAGCCCGTCCCAGGGAGCCACTCCCATCAAGCTCGTAGTAAAAATCAAATTTCCTAAAATTTCTGGGGTACACTTTGGGGTACGCCTTACGTAAAAATAAAAACCACATGCTCTTTCCCAAGTCTGTCGGAACAATTAATCAAGAATACAATACATTTTTACTATACAACCAAATAGCTAGCGTAGCCCGTATTAGACGAAGTCGTAATACGGGACTAGATTCGCTACCACCGCAGAACAGATTTTGGAAAAATCGTATAAGAAACGAATTGGATTTACAAACTTACATGGATTATATTCATTTCAGTCAGGTTATATTCAAGACCAGCTGAATAGTATTATTCAAGTATTCATCGATAAATCAAAATGGGATGGATTAAAGGGAGTTGAGGGATTTGAAGAAAAACCCGTATTACGACTTCGTCTAATACGGGCTACACTTGCTGATGCATTACTTGAAGATTAGACTAACGAACATAGTTTTTAATTATCCTCAAGCTATGCATAGCAAATGCAGGCAATTAAAATATTGCCTATAATTGAATCATATTGAAATATTCGACAAGGAAAGTTCCAAATGAGACTAACTCAAAATATATTTTTGTATCGTTTCTTCTAATAATTACAACTCAGGTTTTTGCAGAAAAAATGTTAGTTCCTCCGAGCTCACAAGCACCTGAATGCAATTATAGTTATAACAATGCCGCTCAGCCAAAAACTGCCAATGATGTTTTATCAGCTATGATGCCAATTTGCACCCAAAGAGGTGGTCTTCGTGTTATGCACAAAGATTTACAGCTGGAAATTCTAATGAACCCACAGGTGTTATATTAACTTGCATAGGGTATAATCCCAATACGATAATATTCCACTGTTTATTTTCTACAAGTTATGAAAATCTATAACTATCAACCGGAGTCCTCATTAGCGATGCATAATAGGGTTGATAGTTATAAAAAATCATTAATTACGAATGTATCGCCACAACGTAGTGCGCGACTTTAGTCCCATTTCATCTAAAATTATAACTGACGTATTAAAAATCTATGGCATAAGTTGCAAAGCTATCAAGTTACGCCATAGATTTAGATCTTACGATTTAGATAGACCTCTTAGCCAAGCTTTGGCTGCATCACTTACTTTATCATCCTTCAACGCCATTTCATAAATTGCAATTTTTCGATCTTCTTCATTACCGTACATATCATCAAGTATTTCATTCCAAAGCTTTAGAGCAGTAGAAGAAGGCATCGTCCCAACTTTATTGAGAACCCCATAAATTCGGTCTCTCCAATAAGCATCCGTAGCTTTTTCTATCCAGGACATCAGTTCGGGCGTTAAACCAATCTCATCAAGACCTTTTCCTTCTCCAAACCCTTGCTCCCATTTTTTGGTTCTAAGGTGGGCATATTTTTTACCGTATATTCCATTAACCCAATCCATGTATTTCCTGCCTAAATCAATACCTGCTTTGGAATAAGGATCGTTTTTAAGATTATCTTTTAATTCATCCGCCAATTGCTGCCAATTTTTTTTAAAAACCGCTTTTTCACCAGATGCTTTCATTTCTTTTTCAAACTCTGCATACTGTTTTAATTCATCAGGCGTGAATATTTCTTTAACCCAAGAATGTTCGAGTTGTTGCGTCATATGATATACCTCTATTAACTGTATAATTTGTTCCCAAGGAATGGATTTTTTATTGCTACAATCATTAGTTATGCGCTGCAATATCGTACTCGCTTCCAGAAGCGTCTCTGCTTTTTCTTGCAAAAACCTGGACTGAATAGCGAAGTTCTCAATGATACCATCCTGTTTGGCAAGCAATAATTTGATTTGAGACAACTCAAAGCCAAAAAACTTAAGCGCGATAATTTGTTGCAACTTTAACAAATCCTTTTCAGAGTACAAACGATAACCATTACTTTGGCGAAGCGTAGGTCGAAGTAAACCAATTTTGTCATAGTGGTGTAACGTACGCACCGATACCTGCGTCAGTTGACTTAGCTCTTTCGCATACCATTGTTTCATCGTTTTTTCCTCCTTGTTTCCAAGGTTAGGCTATGACGCAACGTCATAGTCAAGTATTTATCTTAATAATATTTAAATTGAGAAAGAACAGAAACAGTTTCTTTTCAAGTGTAGTCATCAAGTGCTCAACAGAAAGTGAACGGCTTAATTGATTGCCTTGCCCACTCCATAGGCCTGCACATTCCAAACGACCTGATTTATTTGCACTGCTTCTTAACTCTTTTGTAAGCTGATGTTGCATCGGGTAGGGAGGTAAGTCATCACCACTAAAGTTTTTTTCCGTCATGGTAACCAATTCATTTTTAAAACTGCGCACTGGCTTTCCTGTAAAATAGAGGTTATGCATGTGCTCTCTGCAGGGCTATCCTAAATCATGTGCTGATGCAGAGGAGAAGCATTGCTTTCTTCACAAGCAGGTTGAAAACTGCACGGAATCGCCGGAAACAGCTATTGTCAAACTTCCCCATATCTCTTCTAACCTTATTTTAAATAAGGCATCTGCTAGTTACTCTGGGCATTTTTTAAATTGTAAACTATCCAAAAGCAATGGTAACATCATCCACATAATGAAAATAGGAACTATAAGAATATTATCTTTCATGCTGCTAAAAAGCCTAAAGTTCAGAAAAAATAAAGTAACATCTATCTTAATTGGTTTTCTTTGGATAATCTTTACTACCACTGCATGGGGAGAAAATGTTAAATCAAATGAATCCCCATCTCTTCCCACCGCCCCAATAACCGAAGTATCTAATAAAGTAGATGTCAAGCCCATTGCTCGAGATAATGAAATAAGCGATCGCATTGAAAAGATACTCAATGCAACTACTTGGTATGAAAATCCAAAGGTAGAAGTAAAAAATGGGGTGGTATTTATAAAAGGTAAAACTAAAACGAACGAACATAAAATATGGGCTGAATCATTAGCAAAAAAGACCCAAGATGTTGTGGCTGTTGTTAATCAAATGGAGATAACCACTTCTTCCATATCGGATGTACATACTCTAATAAGTAATGGATTCAAAGAACAGTGGCAAATTTTCTTAAGAAGCATACCGATACTTATTTTATCTTCTTTAATTCTACTGGTTTTCTGGATTATTTCATTAATTGCAACTACAGTAAGTCGCGCATACTTAAATTCTCGAGAACTTCATCCCCTTCTATCACGGGTAATATCTCGTGGAGTTGCCTTTTTTTGTTTTCTCATTGGAATCTATTTCATACTGAAAATTTTAGGGTTAACAACTATTGCATTGACTATTCTTGGAGGCACTGGTGTATTAGGTATTATCTTAGGTATTGCTTTTAAAAATATTACGGAGAACCTTTTAGCTAGTGTGTTATTGAGTATTCAAAATCCATTCAAAAATAATGATTTAATTGAGGTTGCTGGAGTCACGGGTTATGTTCAAGGGTTAACCATAAGAGCAACTTTGTTAATGACTCAAGACGGTCAGGAGGTACAAATTCCCAATGCGGTGGTATACCAAAGTACTATTTATAACTTTACAAGTAACCCCAATCGTCGGGAAACATTTTTAATTGAAATTTCCAGTATCTCCTCTATTTCTGAGGCCCAAGAACTCGCTTTAAGTACACTTAAAAATCATACTGCTATTTTGCAAGTGCCAGAGCCATTAGTTTTAGTGAATGGTTTAATTTCTGGTAATGTTGTTTTATGCATTTATTTCTGGCTAGATGGAAGCCGATATAATTGGCAAAAAGTTAAATCATCAGCCATTCGCTTGTTAAAAAGAGCATTTCAAGATGCAGGTATTCATATTCCTGGAACTGAAATAAAAATAATCACTGAGCCTGATCATTCATTGTCACAAAATGATATCAAACAGGAAATACCCAATAAGCCTCAATCTATAAATGAAGAATCAAAAACCATAGCCACTCAAGCAGAGGGAAGGCTAGACAGCGATATGAATGACATTAAAAAACAGGCAAAACAATCAAATGTTGTTACTAAAGATACAAACCTTTTAATAGAGCCTCAAAAACCTGCTTGATTATTAGCATGAAAGATTTGGGCCTTCCCCGAATAAATTAAATTCCTGAAATTAACCCCAGCCAAACTCATTGCAGCTACAATTAAAAACAATAATAGATATGGTACTACACTTTACTTACGTAATCATAAATATTCTATTAACAATAGTTGCGTATATTAGAGATAGCTGAGCTTAAGGAAAAGTATATGCCTAAAGAAGAAATTAATAACCAAATAGTGCCTCACCTTTATCTCTTATTAGCTACCATTATCTTGATTCTGGTGGTGTGGTATACAATTGATATTTTTCTGTTAGCATTTGCCGGAATTTTATTAGCTATTATTGTACGATCGTTAGGAAACTTCATTAATAAATACAGCGGATTACCTCAAGGTATAGCAATAACCCTGGGCTTGATTTCTACAATTTTACTATTCACAGCCATAAGCTTATTCCTTGCCCCTGAAATAAGTAAACAAGTGTTTCAAATCTATACGGAGTTACCCAACGCGTGGGGAAAATTAAATAATGACATTTTATCATTTATTAATGTAGCTCCTCATACTAATACTGCGCACGAAATAACGTTAACCAATACATTAATTAATATGCAAAATATTCCTTCTAAATTAGGAAGTATTTTTAACAGCACGTTTGGTTATATAGGAAATACTTTTATTATCTTATTTTTTGGCGTCTCCTTAGCTTATCAACCAAAGGTTTACGTAAATGGGCTTGTAAATTTATTTCCAAAAAAAAGACAAGAAAAAGTAAAACAAATTTTGAATGACACCACACTGACATTACAATACTGGTTAGCTGGCAAAGCTCTGTCCATGTTCATTATTGGCTTGCTGACATGGGCCGGGCTATGGTTCATGGAAATGCCGCTTGCATTTACACTTGCACTTTTTGCAGCGCTTCTTTCATTTATTCCTAATATTGGTCCTATTATTTCAGCTATTCCTGCCATATTATTAGCTTTACTTAAGAGTCCTATATTTGCGGTGTACATTATTCTCTTATATTTAGTGATCCAAATCATTGAGAGCTATCTCATTACCCCCATAATTCAAAAAAAATCAATCTCAATGCCTCCAGCCTTAATTGTTTTTATGCAACTGTTCATGTTCTTGTTAGCAGGCCTCTTGGGTTTGGCGTTAGCCACTCCCCTTCTTGCTTTTATAAGTGTCATTATTAGAAAAATTTATTTGAATGACACATCATCCTCTAAAAATTAAGACAATATATCCTTAATGGCTAGCAAGCAATGATATGGACTCATCCTCCCTTTTACCGTTCTCCAAGATGAGCCACAATGGTAAGGTCTACCAAACCTTATCGGAAGGAAAATCCAATGAAGAATATTACGTTATTAGGCATTGATTTGGCAAAAGATGTATTTCAATTGGATGGAGTAAATGAACATGGAAAAAAATACTGGGTAAAAAAGTTAAGCAAGCGTAGCCTTGATGCAGCGCGCAGCGTAATCAAGGTTTTCATTCGCCCACGCAATGATTTGTCTTCGATACAAACCAGATTTTTTGTAAGGAAGAATAAACGCGGTACTTCGCAAAAGGTTATTAATCCCGGTTGCAAACAAACCGGGCTACCTCAGAATAGATTCTAATACTTAAAGTTAGGCTCGACTGAGTCTGTGTTTGCAAGCTTTAAGCCATTAAGGTATTTATTAAATATCCCAAAATTATCTGAATTATAATCGGTTTGTATTATCGGGAAGAGGATATGTTGAAAGTAATTAGCTCTTTTTTCAATTTCTTCATGATATATCTTTGCTATACGCTCAGGATCATTTTTGAAAGCGCCACAACCCCACGCTCCAAGTATAACATGGCGTTTTCCTGCAAGAATTAGTGTATCTAATTGAGCCCCTATCCGTTGCCTCAAATCCGTTTCATATAATTTCAATAGATCTTGATCATTCCAAGTATTAGGTTTTGAGGAAAGTTCTGGTGCAGCTGATCTTAACTCATAAAAGGGATAAATATCTGCATTGGGAAGAATGGGATAACTCATCATACTGTCTGCGATCAACTGATTACGAGTGCCTGTATCATCGATATCAGGGGCAACCAAAACTTCTGCCCCTCTGAAACATACCCGAGGTTCTGGACAAAACAAAACTTTATAGGCTTCCGTAATCGATTCACCTCGAATTTCACTTAAGCTATGAAGTTCGTCTTCTGTCATTTTTGACGCCGCCTCGAGTAATGCTCTGGCCGAATCACGATATTCGAAGAGGTTCGATTCTTTATTTAAATAAACAGTCCTGTCTAACAATGAACGTGCGCATGAACTTCGATGCCACATATTTTCTTCCTGAGCACTTCCACCCTCTAATGCAGCACCCCCAGGAAATAACGAATTTGCCATATTAAGTACTGAATAAGATGTTCCAAATGTTTTAGTTGCTTCCAGGGTGGCCACCCCCCAATCTTTGTAGCTCACCTCAACCCTCAAGGGAGGATCTATTTTTTTCTGTGCCCAATTATTTAAGTTCTCTTCTGCCTGCTTTTGCAATTTGCTATGTTTACTTTCGTCCGTTATATATTCCAATGTCTTAGCCATGCTTTCGTGACGCCAACTTCCACCAGAAAAAGCGCCTAAGAACATATTGGGTTTATGGGCAGCATGTACCTCCCAGACGGAGGAAAAATTTGAATGAGGTATTTTTCTGAATAACTTGCCATACATATTAGTTTCCTTAATCCATAGTCCTTGCTTTACATTATAGTACTTCGTTCATAGACAGATTAAATAAGTGCATTAAATAATTGCACCAACAATCTGTTGGTGCTTTAAACTCTACCTGAACCTCTAAGTTTAGTTAATGCTAATTACTACATATCAAAACGTCTCAGCTCTTGTTTTTCTGTTAAAGACTCCCCTGCTTTAATCTTTTCAATCATAAATTCAAGAAGGGTATTTTTATCCCCAAGAGCAATGTTTTTGGGTACCGACGTTATTCGCTGGGTTTCCGTGGTATCATAAAGCTCATTCAATTCATCTAATTCCCGTATTACCACTTGAACATCTTCTAAAGTTATTAAACGTTCATCTTGATTCATTAATCTCATATCACGAGCTTTTTCGTTCATCATTTCAAAATCTTTAAAATGGCCTGGTCCACCATAAAAGACCGCCTCAAGAGCATAGATCCTTTTAAAAAACCCGGGATTTTCCCATTCTCTTACGTAGGCCACTTCATTTGAAGACATGAACTTTGAGCATATGCGACCAGGACCGCAGACCTCTATGACCCTCTGAACATCATTTGCAACTACAGGTCTCCAATCATCCTGTTCTGAGGCACCAAGAACCGCAGTCACTTCATTATTATTTTCGGTCATCTTTATAATGCTTTGATAGGTCCTAGGATCATCCTGATCTCTTTTTTTCATGTAAGCTTCATCATATCGCTCAAACATCCCTCTGTTTAGATGTAACAATTTATGAGGGATGGTATATACTTTGGGAAGCCCGGTAACCATTATATAACCTTTACATGGAATAACAGATAAACCTGCTGCATAGGGCTTAACTGTTTCTTTGCAAGGTGAAAATGAAAGAAAGAACTTGCTGTCATTATCACGAATATATCCCGCGATATCGAAAGAAGCTGCTTTTGAATTGTGTTTAAAAAGCTTTCCCAAGAAATTTGATTGCATTGCATCAATAATTTCGTTGGTACCTTCACTGCCTCGATAAAGCAAATCTGGCCCGGTGGGGAGTGTCGCTGTCAGTTGTTCTATCTTCTCTGTAACTTCATGTGGTTTAAGCATCACATAAGTGGGATCGAACTTCTTGAATAATAAATTATTTTTTGAAGTTATATCGTGCAATACCGAAGAGGCAAACACTTTCGGCAGCAATTTATCAAATTTTAGTGATCTCATATGAAAACTCCAACAGAAATGATTTTAATTCAATCATCATGTGCTATTTAAGGCTAGCCGCTTATCATACAACGCCAAGCCACACAGGTCAAAATATTTCCACTAAGGATATATTTTAATTTCTTCGGTGAGTTTGTGATCTTAAATGTGATTGTTTCCTGGGGAGTGCTAATGATATTCTCGTATTCAAAGGTGCAGATCGAATCACTTGTCAGAGTGAGCTACCTTAGACAAAAAATAACGTCATCCTGCTAACTAAAAATTATTTCTTTTTTTCTATATTTATACGACCAATTCACTTTATAGTATGTCTTTGGATCATTGTTAATGGACGGATAAATGCAAATTAACTCTCTTAATCGCGAAGAATTACAAGAAATTTCACTTCATCTGGAACAGGCTCTTTATAATCACCAACAATGGTACAATTCCATTATTCGCTCTCTTATTTGCAGGCTGCCTGCTGATCGGCATGATATTGCTCCCGAGGCACATAAAGAATGTCGATTTGGTCAATGGTATTATGAAACTTCTCCCAAAAAAATCCGCAAAAACCCTAGCTTTATTGCTATAGGTCGTGAACATTCACTCTTGCATAAACTAACTGCCCAATTATTGGTTACAACCAATAATGGTGGCACAATATCGCCTTACGATTATGATAACTTTGCTAACATCCTGGACAGGATGCGTTTGGAAACTGCTGTATTACAACGAGAAATGGGAGAATTAATATACAATCGTGATGCACTTACTGGAGCTATCAATCGAATTAGCCTTTTACCGGTGTTACGAGAACAGCAAGCATTAGTGAACCGAAATGTTCAAGCTTGCAGCATAGTGATGCTGGATCTGGATCATTTTAAAACGATTAATGATCAATATGGACATCCTGCAGGTGATTGTGTCTTGGCAAAAATATCCCACTTTATTATTGAGAATATACGGCCTTACGACAAATTTTTTCGCATCGGGGGGGAGGAGTTTTTGATTTGTTTTCTAAATGCCGACACAAAACTTACTTTTGAAATGGTTGAACGGTTACGCAAGGGAATCTCTGAATTGAAAATCAATGTTAATAAAAACCAAGTCGTCAAGATCACTGCATCCTTCGGCATTGCATCAATTGAATCAGATATTTCTGTTGAGCAATCCATTGAATACGCAGATAAGGCTCTATATAAAGCTAAAAATGAAGGCAGAAATAACATACAAGTCTGGAGTTAACTTCAACGAAGATCAGAGACAGATAAAATAACAGTGTATTATAAAAGAACCATACTGTATAATTGGCAATCACTTAATATTGAGATCCACTTATGGTAGACAACACGCATAGACAACTTGAAGACATTTCTGATGATGTACTCCGTTATAAATTTGCCCCTTTTTTCAAGGATAACTCCCCGGAACTAAGAAATACTGCTCTGGTGAATAAAAATTTTAATGGCTTCTTTCAGTCCAGGTACCAAGTAGGATTACTGTTGGGATATGTAGCCTCAGGTAATCAGTATATGGCAGAAAAGATACTCAGTATCTACCCTGAATTATTATTGGAACGTGGCTCTGTTATTGACCCGTCAGGACGCAAATTTTCCAACATTACTGCTTTTGAACTCGTCTTATGGACCTTGGATGTTCGTTACATGGGTCAGATGATGATTAATTGTCTTCCCCAGGATGCAGAAGGAGAAGAGCTAAGAAAGCAATTGCTGACCCAATACGCAGAGTTTGAGGAAAAAGGCGGGGTTACTTATGAGTACAAAGGTCAAAGCTATACCGAAAAACACTTTGATTTTGAACCAATAATTGACGCCCTCCAAACCTATTGTAAAAACATTGGTGCATGGACATCTGAACAGTTTAAAAATTATTGGTGTACGGTCATCGGAATGATCCAACGGGATCTACCCGCTCATGTGCGTCAGCATTATTGCAACATAGAGGAGCCATTCTACCCATTGCCCCAATTTGATAAGCAAGAATTCAGCAGAATCCTCAACATCCAAAATTGTGTCACTGATGAAGAGCAAGTATGGGATGAAGAAATGGATAATAAGCTCGGGATCGATTATGCCATCGAAGGAGGAAGAAACTGGGAATGGAGTCAGGAGGATGCTGCATGTCGCCGTCACGCAGTTCATGCCAATCATGATTTAGCAGCGCTTACCTGTTTACGTGGGGTGAGAATGCAAGACTATGTGTTACTCAAAGAACAACTCGAATGCCCTGTTCAACCAGCTCAGGAAATTTCAGCCTCTCTCTGGAGCTGGTAAAATATCAAATGTAGTCCGTATGAAGAAGTAACGTCATATGGATTACACACCCTGCCCAAACATTGCCAGCTCCATCATTACTAATAATTTACGCCAATTTGTATGCTTAAAAGATTTCATGCATATTAGGAAGTATCTGGCCCCACCATAGTACAAAATATTTGGCGAATGGACGAAGGAAATCATCATGAGGATATTAATTGTTGGAGCAGGTATTGCGGGATTGAGTCTGGCTTCATTATTAAAACAAAGAGGTTTAAATCCAACCGTTATTGAAAAAACAGGATCTTTTGATAGTGTTGGTTATATGCTTGGTTTATTTCCAACTGGTGCCAATGTATTACGCGCACTCAATTGTTATAGCCAATATCTTGATGTCTCTGCTGCTGGTAACCTGTATGAAGCTTATACGGATCACGTTCAACTTCTCAAACAATTTTCTTTTTCACCTATTGTAGAGCGCTATGGTGCTTACCAGCTCATTACTCGATATGAATTATTAAATCTCATTCATCAAACCTGCGGGGACCTTGAGATTCGCTTCAATACGCAAGTAGAAGCACTGATGCAAAGCGAACTTGAGGTGGAAGTACTGTTTAATGACCAGACTAAAGCCATCTTTGATCTGGTCATCGGTGCTGATGGCCTTCACTCGCATATCAGAAATCTTATTTTAACCCCAGGTGAATATCAGTACTTTAATACTGGGTGGGGTGGGTGGGTGTGGTGGTCTGAACACCATAACGTACCGGAAAATACAGTCCAGGAATTTTGGGGGAATGGTACTTTTTTGGGGGCATATCCAGTCAAAGGAAAAGTGGGAATTATTGCTGCGGTTAATGCTCCCACTCCTGAGCAAGCACTCCAGGGCAGAAGTAGAAAAGAATTTATTGAAAAAAAATTTGCCAATATTTTTCTGCAACGCCCTGATTTTTTAAATGATCTTCCAATGGATGATCAACCCACTTTCTTTTGGTCGTTAAATGATCAGAGAACCACAACCTGGCATAAGGGACGGGTTGTATTACTTGGCGATTCAGCAGCAGCATTTTTACCTACTGCAGGAGTAGGTGCATCTATGGCCTTGGAATCGGCTGCCGTATTGAATGATATTCTTTCCAGAACCGGTACAGAATTTATTCCGCATGCTTTGGATTTGTTTGAAAAACGACGAAAAACAAGAGTGGAGAAAGCACAAAATGACTCTCGTCGTCTGGCTAAAATGATGTTTGTTCATTCTGCCTGGAGTGCCTGGATCCGAAATTATTTTACTAAAATGATGTCTGTTGAATCATTAATAAAGAGTATTATCAAAGGATTTGATGACCCCATTTAGTTATCAATATTAAATTTGAGGATTAGCGCGCAGCTTGCTATTGCAGTAAAGATAATCCAACATCAATAATAGGTAATTAATGCAATCGTTAGCAGGGGCAAGAATGATGAGCAAGGAATGCATTGTAATTGGGGATGAGAACATCAGACCCGGAGAACGCAAAACGATTTTGTTACCCATGCCCAAACTATATGACTGGACTCCTGTGAGTCTCCCCATACACGTGATTAATGGCCTGGAAGATGGACCTTCGTTATGCCTTACTGCGGCCATTCACGGTGATGAAATAAATGGTGTTGAAATCATTCGCCGTTTTCTTAGAAAAAAGGGGTTAAAGCATATTAAAGGAAGTATCATTGCTATACCAATTGTTAATGTCTACGGTTTTTTGTATCAGGAACGCTACCTAATGGACCGAAGAGATTTGAATCGCTCTTTCCCGGGCAGTGCTAAAGGCTCCCTCGCATCCATTCTTGCAAACATTCTCAGCAAACAAATTTTATCTCAATCGACTCACGCTATTGATTTGCACACGGGCTCCAATCATCGCTTTAACTTCCCCCAGATTAGGGCAAACCTTGATATGCCAGGTATCGAAGATTTGGCCCTTGCTTTTAATGTTCCGGTGATCCTGCATTCCACCTTTAGAGATGGTTCCATGCGAGAATACGCCAATGAGCAGGGCATTCCTTTTTTAGTCTATGAAGGGGGGGAGTCTTTACGCTTTGATGAATTATCCATTAGAACAGGGATCAATGGTATTTTGAGTGTGATGGTGGCACTGCAAATGATTAAACCAGGTAAATATGGAATAACCAAATTCACCCCCACTATTGCGAGAAACAGTTACTGGCTAAGAGCTCCTATCAGTGGCATTTTAAGACACATTAAAAAAGCAGGAAGTCGGGTCAGTAAAGGACAGATTATTGCCGTTATTGCTAACCCCACCAGTACTGAAGAATACAAATTAAAGTCCCCTATTTCTGGAATTATTATTGGGGAAAATATGTTACCACTGGTTCATTCAGGGCAGGCATTGTTTCATATTGCCAGCTTTGAAAAATTGAATGTAGTTGAAGAACAACTGGAAAACATTCAAGAAGCATTTAATTTGACTGATGAGGGCTAGAGGTGAACCAAAAGGGTTAAATCAGGAATGAAACACTCCTTTTTTTAAATCCTCCTCAAAGTGATTTAACCAAAGATTTCCAGGCCCTGCATCGTATCTCCTTTTAATTTGCGTTGATTTTCTAGTGACTAAAAAATAGGACTTAATAGCATCTGTATTACTTTCATCATCCTCAAGGTCATTGATACATTCCAGAGTATAATCGTTTTCAGACTCATCATTTCGTTTTATAACCATCTTAAAATCAGCTATATCACCATCTAATATATTCATATTATCTCCTGGTCTCTTAATATGCCGAAAGTTCAGTATAACTAAATATAGAATAAAACCAAATATCTTAACTTCTCAATACAAAGCAAAAACGTCCTCCCGAACTGATTTTATGGATGCCTCGTGGGGATGCATCAGATCATAAACGAAATGAGGGCGCCCCAGAAAAAAGGCACAGTGCTCCTGTCAGAAGCTCCCCTGCTGCACAATCTTTGCTTAATATTAGCTTAATTTTCTTGGGTTATAATTTAAGCATGATGTTCATAAATTAAAACCATTCATGCCTACTATTCAAGACTGCAGAAAGCCCCCCAAACATTTATTCACTATTGACCAAGTAATAAAAAGCTGAGGTTAAACTGATGGCCCGTCGTATTGTACTTTATTTTTCCGATGATCGTGCTGGTCCCTTAAGACTTAGACTTGGTGATGTGTTACTTATTGCCCGTAGAGATGAGGACGGTGTTCTTAAAATCATTCAAGAACGAGAGTATCTTTATACCAATGATCAAGGAATGCCTGTCATTACTACAGCATCTTATG
Organism: uncultured Legionella sp.; assembly: GCA_964428035.1. Lineage (GTDB taxonomy): Bacteria > Pseudomonadota > Gammaproteobacteria > Legionellales > Legionellaceae > Legionella. Next base: position 67,152 of record CAYRWO010000004.1, on the reverse strand, counting down.
ATTCTTTAGATGAATACATAGAGGAAGCATTAAAGGAGGGAGCACTGAGCGTTGAAATTTTAGCCCACTCCGCGTATCAAAGCGCACACTTTCTTTCCTCATCCGTGACAAGTAATTGTACCGCTATCTCATTTCCAATTGATGAATTAACTGCTTGGCTTGAATCAGATATTTTAAAAAAAAATATAACTAAAGTATCCATATCGCTAATCATATGTCAGGCAGGGTCAGAGACAGCAGAATTCCCTTCAATCGCTGCACAAATGTTTGCCTTATTTACAGAAAAACCTCTGAGAATAACCGCCAGAAAAGGATTTGTCTATGTGAGTAATCGAGAAAAACTTTACAGCCTTGGAACTTTTGATATGTTGTTGCATAAGGCCTTTTTAAGCAAAGAGACTTCACCGGACACCTATCTGGAACGGATCTCATTCCCAGTCCTGCGCGGGTTAAGAACCGTCCTTAACCACACGCAATTACATACTTATAACAGCAGTACACCACTTAATGAAAAATTTGTTTATTTTCAAAATAACCAGAATGAAACGCTAAAAATTGATAAGTATTTATATGACCTTTATAAATTATCTCACCCCAAACCCGAAAAAAAACTGGAACAGTGCACGAAAGAAGATTTTATAAGTTTGGCTAATTTGGGAAAACAGTCCGATAAGACTCAAAAATTATATAAAAAATCAGAAATTATTTTGAATGATACTGATTTGATCTATCCTGCAACCATTTTACAAATTGACGTAAAAAATTACCAAAAAAGAGAACAATTGTTTAGACAGATTGATCAACTGCATGAATCAATAGAAATAACGCCTTTACTTCGACATGCAAAGAAATTCAGTGTTTTATTAAATATAATCGAAGTCTATATTAACAGCCGTTATTTTTTAAATCTCCCTCTTGGTTCCACAGAGCGTTTATTGAATGTATTAAATAGACTCATTGCACAAAATGGTCAATTTAATGAGCACGATTTTCAAGAAATAGAAGCAATTGCTGAACACATCCAATCCATGGAGAGCATCGAGTCAGATGTTGCTCAATACGCTCGTTTAGCAGGACTTCAGTGGCCGACGAATCTAATCTATGCGATGAATCATAGCACCCAAATGAATGAACAGTTTGCAAACCGTTTAGAAACTTTTTCTAAAATGATTAGAATAGAAAATCAATTTATAGAAAATGAAAAAACTTATACAATAAAATCAGATAGAGAAGTCAATTCTAATAGAATGGTAGCGCCTGGATCTCTTCAGGAAGAGACCCAAAGTCCAATATATCCTGATATTGAGAAATTACGTCAATTAATTCATCATCAAATGCAAGAAGCCTCTTACTTATTTAGTTTTTCTAAATTTACATCCACTCAGCTAGAGATATTAACTTTTCTGTTGCAATTGATTCATGCAACCCAAAAACAGGAAATTAATCCCCAGGAAGCAGATTCTTTTGCTCCTTTACTAGTACAAGCAATAAGAAAACTCACATCAACGGATCCCCAGCATCCTCGTATAAATCTCATAGAACACGGCATAGATGATTTTGTTAAGAAACATTACACTATTTCAGATAGTCCTCAAGAAAATACGTCTTCACAGAACAGTGAAATTGAACCTTATGGATCATCATAAAGCATCAGCAAACCAGGAAGGATTGTGAATTAGGATGATGCAGTGCGGCATAAGTACATTAAAAATAATTAAGCCAAAATCGTAATAAGGCGGTTACGGCCTGGGGTGACTCCATAGGGCACATATGTCCACAGTCCTCAATAACAGCTAATTTTGCATGAGGAATTTTATCCACTAACTCCTGGTGGACCGCCAAAGAAAAATTGTTATCTTGTCGTGCATGAATGACTAAAGTAGGCATAGTCAATTGAGGGAGAATCGAATTGCATTCCCGGCGAGTTAATAAGGCCTGTTGTTGATTGAGAAAAGCGCGCGCTCCAACATTTAAAAACATGGATAATACATCCTTTTTTACTTTCCTAGAATAAACATAACGATCGGCTATCGCTGCTGCTACTGTTGGAAAGGCTCCATGTTCGACTGCCTGAATCATTTGAATTCTGTTTTGACGCTTCTCTACAGAATCAGGTTGGGCAGAGGTATTTAACAAACACAATTTTAAAATACGATCAGGAACTTTGCTGGCAAGCTCCAGAGCTAGCCATCCGCCCATTGAATGTCCCGCTAAAAAAAAATTACCTTCAATCTGGCTTAAAACCATTTGAAGCAAATCTGACGTGCTATTTCTAGTTACCAGAGGGATTACGCGACAAGCAACCAGATCGCTCAGATGGCTTATTTGATAAGACCATAGCTTATCATCTGATAAAACTCCTGGTAAAAAAACCAATGTCTCGGCAGTCACAGTTCTCTCTTAGATGGAGCCGTAGCGCAGCGAAGAACAGTTCAAGGACTCATTATTACCGTAATACGTTGCGCTAACAGGGGTTAAAGACCTTATTTTTTTGCCATTGATGCAAAAAAATCCTCTGCCTTTTTCTTTATTTGGTCATCTGTCAGGTCTATGGTGTGGGTGGCAATCATCCAGGAATAACCAAAAGGATCATTAATTTGACCGACTCTGTCGCCCCAAAACATATCCGTTACGGGCATAGTCACTTGGCCTCCAGCGTCTACGGCCTGATTGAACGCTGAATCTACATCGGAAACATAAACAAAGAGACCTATAGGAGATGCTCCGCTAGTTTCAGCACTTTTAGGACAATTCTCACTATCCATTTCATCGCCCATCATAATAATCGAATTACCAATCTTGAGTGTTGCGTGCATGATGCCTTTACCGTTCATAGCAGGAAAAAGATCAATTAGTTTTGCATTAAACGCTTTTTTATAAAATTCAATCGCTTTCTGACTGTCTTTAAACGTAAAGGTTGGGGTAACACTGTGAAACCCTTCTGGAATAGCTTGAACCATGCTTTTATCTCCTTGATTATCGATATTTAAGATCCCGTTATTCTGCTCTATTATTCCATCTAAATTACACTTTATTAACCCTATATATCAATAGAAGTACCTATTTTTACGCCGTTTTTCCTGTGCTCTGGCAATGAGCTTGGCTCAGTCTCGGTTTACAACCTTGAAACTTCATAAGCTTCCCTGAGAAGTGCCTCACGCGCATCCTGAAATTCTTTAATATCCCAGACCGCATCCAATTGAAATGTGTTCTGTGCAAAACTTACTATTTGATGAGCCAATACAATCAAAATATGAGAATACTTTACGGCACGAAACTGGGCCAGGGCTTGCAGCAGTGTAAGATGCTCAACATGACAGTCGGCAAGATCATCTCCAAACACACAACCATAGCCCGGAAATTTAGCGTTGAACCAACTTTCTAATGACTCTCCAGTCATTAGAAAACAATTAGAAATTTGTTTCCCACCCACAGCCCGAGTATCGCCAAACTGTTCGATTTTCAGACTTATGGTATGAGATTTTATAAACTTATAGGCCTTTTCATATAAAGTGGTTAGCTTAAAGGGTTCTACTTGCATCGTGGCCTTCAATCCTTTAATAAGCTGTTGCTGATTCTCTTTTTTCTTTGGATCAGAACTTAGTTTTAATTGCGTCATCATCCCCATGAGATCAGCCATAATGGCAGCGTTTGTTTTTCCGGTTTTAAGGAACATGTCTATCTGGACGCTGATATTGGGATTTTCTAAAATGGTCTCTACTTTTGAGTGATGAGCAATACATTGGCTAATCACCGCTAGAAATTGGTGACGGGGTACTTCATTATAATACTCCCTTGCTTTAATCCAGAGATTGGCATGCTCTTCTTCCAAATGCTCGTCCAGCATTTTATGGAGTAGATTCTTTCGGGTCTTCTTTAAATTAATTTCCACCATGCCACCACCTGGGAGGAGATACATTCCAAATCTCTTTGCAAAGCGGTATTTCCCTGTGTGGCTAGCACTTACTCTATCAACAGATTCATTTTCATATCGCGCCATCATTTGTATTGGTAGTGGGTACAATTGATCCGAAGGTATATTTAAAATATCAAGCTCCTCTAAATTATATTGGCCTGAAGTACCTTTTAATTCTAATTGTGCCTTTTGCGCTATGCGAAAAAGCTGCCATATTGTTACGGGGATTTCGCTTATTGTTTTTTTCAGCCGCATTTGAGGTTTAACAGGATGAAATTCAAAATAGTTGTTTAGCAGGGTAAAACGAGATTCCTCAAAGAGAGAAACCATTTTGAACTCTATTAGAATATCAAAATAATCTTGATTTTCCATACGTTGCAAAGCATCAGCATAATTAATAAGAGTTGCCGCATAAGACATTTTCTTATAGGCATCTCCTGCGCATTCTTTATCCTGAATCTGCTTGGGTAAATTTTTTATCGTGTGTGCCGTATCTTTCAAAATAGCAGTTCTACCCACTGAATCCGCAGTTTTAAATTGAAGAAGTTGCTCACGTAGGTCTTTGAATTCCATCCTCATTGATTAGCTCACTTCTGAAGTGAATCACAAGGGGCCAATGCATTCCTGTATTCCGCTTTGCTACATGTCACTATCTGTTGACGATAATATTTTTTTACTTCCTGGATGGTACGATTAATATCCATGGTGGAGATATCAAGATGAGTTGCCAGCCTTATTACGTTCGCTTTATTAGGGTGCTTAGGGAACGTAATCCCTTGTTGCTGTAAATACCCCTGTAATCCCACATAATGATTTGGTGCTTTAATAAAGACTATATTGGTTTGCAATGCTTCTTGATCCACTTCAATTTCTGCAACTTCAGATAAACCAGATGCAAGTGCCTGAGCATGCTCATGATCTTCTTGTAATCGATAAACGTTCTGTTCCAAGGCAAAAATTCCGGCCGCAGCCATAATTCCCGCCTGACGCATCCCCCCACCAAGAACTTTCCGCCAACGCCTGGCGGCTTTAATGAATTCTTTTGTTCCACACAATACCGAACCTATAGGTGCACCTAAACCTTTGGATAAGCAAATAGAGATTGAATCAAAATTTTGACTGATAGTATGCAGTTCGGTATTGAGTTTGACCGCAGCATTGAATACTCTTGCACCATCAAGATGACTGGATAGTCCGCGGGACTGGCAGAAGAGGCGCACCTCATTCAGATAAGAAAGAGGCAATACTTTGCCACCGATGGTATTTTCAAGACAGAGCAACCGCGTCCGGGCATAATGATCATCAATGGGTTTAATAGCCATATCCACTTTGTCTAAACATAAACTGCCGTCTGCTTCGAAGTCCAGGGGCTGAGGCTGGATACTGCCTAAAACGGCAGCGCCCCCACCTTCCCATAAATAAGTGTGCGCTTTTTGCCCGACAATATATTCATCCCCTCGTTCACAATGAGACATGATTCCAAGCAAATTCGACTGCGTTCCGCTAGGAACAAATAAAGCAGCCTCCTTACCGGCCCGCTCAGCAATCATCGCCTGTAACCTGTTCACGGTAGGATCTTCGCCATACACATCATCCCCTACTTCGGCATTCAGCATGGCATCCAACATGGCCTTGGTGGGTTTTGTCACCGTATCACTTCGTAAATCAATCGTTTTCATAGCGTGCGTTTCCCTGTCCGTTACAAGATGACTCCAGGTACAAACTCCCCACAAACGCATTTCAAAACACATTCGCGTTCTCTGATGGATGGTATTTGAGACCTGATTACTAAAGTAGATAATATACGGTATTTTTTACATGATGCCATTGCCGATCAGCAATTATTCATCCTAAAAAAGAGAGATTGCTCGTAGGCGATATCGATCTCCGCTATTCCTCGTGGCTCGCGAGCTTTCATTTGCCAAAGGAGAATCAGGTATTACAAACCGCTTGTAATCCTTCAGTCCCTAAATTAATTAAATTAATTTGTGCACCTGACTCGGCACTAACGGATATGCTGCTGTTATTTTGTACGGTGACCATGGTTGCTTGTCCTGTGGCAACGTTTTTACCATTAATTGTCCCTGTATTCTTTAAAACACTAATCCTGATTTTACTATGAGTTTGGGGAGATCCCTGAATAGTACATGTGGCATTGACCTTCCATAGGGTATTATTGGTAAGAAGCTTGGTTTCATTGGGACTCAGACTAATAGTCTTTTGCGCATGCCCCTGAGAACACACAAAACCAATTATAAGAAAAATTGATAAATTAATATATTTCGACATAATTCTTCCTAAAGGAGTTAATGACTCGGTGAACCATATTAAAGGTAGGACTGTTTCATCAATACGAAACAAAACTGACCATATTGTATACAAATTTAATTAAGGCTTTATTAAGAACTAAATTCTCTATCATTTGAAGCGCTACCCAGAAATACAACAGGTTTCTGTTTCAGGATTCCAGATATACTCTGTTGCATTTTGCGGTAATCACCCTTAAGGTAAGTGTTTACAAATTACTTAATGCATCTTGCTTACAGGGAGTAACAATGCGAATTGATGCCACTATTTTATTCAGACTACTTCAGTTTATAATTTTTCCTGGAGCATCCTGCAAAAAAAAAATAACTCCTCTCTTCTTATTGTTGTCGATCTTTTCAACCATCGCCCAAGGCGCAGATCCAGACCACATGCGAGGAGAACGATACTGTGAAATTATTTTATCCAAAAAAATTACCAGTTATGCCATCTACAATACTCTGGGATTAAATGATTGCCCCGAAAACCTGTGGGATAAGTTAACTGTTGCTCAAGTCAAACAAGAGACGGGTTTTTCTTTCGTCCATTTAAATGGCCCACGTTATTGGGTTATCGACGGATTTAATCATTCTAATTTGGTTAACCCTACCATTAAAACAATTAATGGACTTGCCATGCGAAAAGCAGGAGAACTCCATATTAAGTGGACAGAGTTAATGAAATCCAGTTTCCCTTATCACCAACACGCAGTAAAACGTCAAATCAATTGGCTCTATGAAGCTGGGAAACCTGTTTATGAGCTGATCGATGCAAATGGAGAAGTATTTGTTATGCAATCTTATAGCATTCAAAAATCACCCCAAACAGAACAATCGCTCACAGAATTGGGTACAACACTTAAACTCCCCAAAGACTGGATATTTAAAACAGGGATTTTAAAAAAAGCAGAATCCATCCAATCTATTAATAACCTGGCAATTGTAATCCAGGATAATTTGGAGAACACTTATCAAAAAGCAACCCATGATTTACTAGAAGATCATGCTTGAGAAATAGCCCAGGTTTAATGTAACTCTCGGAATCATTAACCTGGAGCATAGGGTTCATTTTATCAAACTGGGGTTGGCTTTTGTGCAGAACCCTGGACTGAGCGCTGCTCAATAAAGCAGATAGCGCTGTCGGTACAAAGGTTTAATCGCTAATTCTGCGAGGGCAATAATGGGAAGGAAACTTGGTTAATATCACGCTTTCAAATAAAAATCCGAATTCTCCAAATAGCCAGGTGACTATTAACATCAATACGGGTCGTTGCCATTTTGCTGATAACCGCGAAATTGGCCTTAGCCAATTAATCAATGACCCAGCGTTTACTCACCCACTCTTTAATGAACCCTATACTCCAGGACACCATCAAATATTTCACTATGAGTACAATAATATAGAGGAACTCCTCTATTCAGGCATTTATGTTTACTCAAGACTTATAAAAGCAGATAAACCGCTTGATTGTATTTTCCGAATAAATCCATCGACGCTTTTTCAAACAACGCCACAAGCTGATGGCATTCATTTTTCAATTAATAGACGCAAAGCAGCTCAAGAAACCATCTCTATCCAACAATTGGATGCAATGACCAGCCATTTGCTGGGTTTTAAATTCGTATTTTCAGAAGCCATTATAATTAAGGACCAGTTTACGATTAAGGATCTTCCTTCTTCTGTCGATGGCGATGCTTTATATATAAGCGATGAAAAACTGAGCGCGTTATTAAAAAAACCCTGCGATTTTAGTCGTTACGAAATACGTTACATCAATGCTGAAATTGGCTTTGGGGTATATAGTAGAGAACACATTAAAAAAGGAGATATTATTTCTTTTTATACGGGGATAAAAACACATGATTTCCCTCAGTCCCACTTCTCATTTGTACCGCAGCAAGACTGCCTCATGATGAGGCTTGATGCGTGCCAACATGGCAATATAACGCGATTTATTAATCATGCCCCAAAACATATTACCTCTTCTCGAACATCTGTTTTTGAAGCGAATATAAAATCAAGTAATTATTGTCTCAATGGTATCGAGGTGATTGTGTACCTGGCTACTAAGGACATTTATAAGGGAGAGCAATTACTCGTGGATTATGGGGCAACCTATTTTCGAGACGATGAGATGTTCTTATTTAAAACCAATGGTGGGCTTATACATCCTCATAGAAAATTAATCGGCAGTGATACACCGAACAAAATAAGACAGATAAAAATAATGGCAATCCATGGAGTGAAAAAGGCTCAGATTTACTTCCTGGTACGAATATTTATTATACTCTCTCTATTAGTAGTCGCGCTGCAGGTCTCATCAAGTGTATACGGTAAACCTGATGCCGTGGTTCATTCGATAACGAGCAGCAGCCAACCGCAACTATCACAAGGATAACATCGGGACTTTAATGCGGAACAATTCTATTTCATTCAGGATCCATTTTGATGGTATGTTACTCCTCTAATGGCTGAATAATTGGATAGACTATATGAAATTAAATTTACTAAAAGGTACTATTCCATTAGTTTTTACCTATTGGTTATTTGGTGTCCTCCCCGCGATAATTTATGGACTGATAGGAATGATCTTTGATAAATATTATTTAAAGATTTCCTTAATTCCACATATAGAATGGCTTTTTTACCTGTATTTAATCTTCCCTTTTATCTACTTTCCCTTTATCTCTATTGCGATTTGGAATAGTAGTAATCAGTATACCAAGCACAAACTCTGGCCAGTCTTAGCTAAAATTGCGGTAATTTTAGGGTCTTTATTCCTTCTGTTGGGGGTTTTTCATATAATCAATCAGCTACTGCACCGTAATAATGTAGCCTATAAGATCACCCAGGAAGTGAAGCTGATTAATAAAAGTTTACCTGTTAAAATAGACGATGAGACCGAAATAGAAGCAGTTTATTTTAATAATAAAAATCGAGTCACTTATGTTTATCGCTTAATTAATAAAGATAAATCCGATATCAGCATCAATATTTTTTCCTTTCTCATTAAACCCAAGTTGATTCACCTTGTTTGCAATAACAATGCATTAAAAGACTACGTCTCGAAAGGAATATCCATCTCTTACCATATAATCGACCGAAAGGGAGCCAATGTATACGATTTTACGGTTACATCAAATGATTGTCATTAATAGAAAAGGGATTCTAAAAAGTGAGCTAACAAAAGATGAACCGCACAAGAAGAAGTAAAGCACTCCAACTGATTATTTTATTTAATTCTAAATAAAGTTTAAATTACTCCACATCAAGCGGAGTAATTTAAACAAGTAGACTTGGCCTTTTAGAATTACTCTTTAACTTCACAAGTAATTTTAGTGCAATCGCGACAATTTTTTTCGGCAAAAGCAAAAGAGCTTGCAGCAGCGCCCGGAGTATTTGCCATTTGGTCATCAGCGGTCTTATCCGTGGCAACATCGCTACTGCTCGCGTTAGTGGTACAAATCCATTTGGAATTCATATCCGTTACGCCAACGGCGAATGCAAATGAAGTACCTAACATTAAAAAAGAAATGGCTAAGAATATTTTTTTCATGATTTCATCCTTGTAGAAAAATAAAAAATACCGGTTTATCAAACCAGTCATCCTCATAGTTTACTCAAGCTTACTTTAATTTTCTTTTGTTTTCTGTCATTTCCTCTCCTTTGTGTGGTTCTTTAACCATAAGTCCTAGAAAAATTATTGTCCCGAGTGCATGCCTGTTCATTATGGATTCTGATGCGGAATAAACGTATCTATTGCAGCCATTACCAAACCAACACTTCTCTAAGAAATTTTCCACCATTATATTTGGAATATTGGTAATTAAAAGTTAATCAAACAGGTGCACCGGGATACAAAAAGATACTATTTCTATTACTACTGTAGTATATAAAGTTAATTTGTCAACTAATTAACCGCCGTCCTGATCCCAAGCATAAAACACCACTTTGATGTATAATTTAATTAATTAACTATAAATCCAAGGTGTTGATTATGAACAGGGATGCTGAGGTTTTAGAAATTTATCATCGAGACATCGCTAAGGAAGAAAAAATTCGTCTGCTTGAAGATCTGGTTCTTGATTTAAATAATGAATTGGAAGCCCAAGACCAAAACATGCAGCCGGAAATCCATAACAAATTATCTGAAGGATTGCGGTTAGCAACAAACTTTATAAGAGAGCTGCGTGCTCAAAGTTGATCCATCTCGTTATAGAGGCCTTTTCAAGGAGCATGGAAAGGCTTCTAATATTTTTGGATTATTCCCGTTATTCACCCTAAAAGAGCCCTATCAGTCAATATAATTTGATTAACTCACCCATTTATTCAATCAATTGATTAAATAAATAATTGTTATTTACAAATTCCCGACTTTTTCTTACTATGCTCAAAATTTAAATAGTGGAGCACTAAATGCCTGGTTTTTTTTCAAATATAAATAACAAGTGGGATGGTTATCATTCCTTGCGAAGAGAATACGCTAATGCTGTACCCATTCCACAAGCAAGTTATTTCGATCCAATCCGGTCCATACGTGACATGGCGTCTTTAGCTATTCGCCCTATTGAAAAACCCCTCTGGCTTGCTTTTAATACCTTGGGCTTTTTAATTAAGGCTATTGTTAATTTAGCAGTTTCTATTATATTGGCTCCTTGTGCCTTGGTTCTTGCCTTAGTAGCACCAAATTCTGATTTAAGACGCGCAACCTGCAATACCTTCAAACTTGCCGCAGCTGAAACCCTGGTCTCTGTAGGTATGGGAACGATTGCTTTATTCTCTGCAGTAATGGCTCTTATTTTTAATCCTCTGCACATAGTTACCCGTGCTGCAGCTACCGTTTTTGACAGCATTAATTCAACTACTGAATCTTGTTGTGATGTAGAGAGTGCCAGAATACGATAGTAAGCTATTATTAATATGCACCTAAGTGAAGGATCGGCAAATACTCTGATCCTTCCATAACATCAGGATCAGCACATTTTAACCAGGTAATATGAAACAAGGGATATGTTAATGAAAGTAAAGGCAGCCGTAGCTTTTGAAGTGGGCAAACCACTGGTTATAGAAACTGTCGATTTGGATGGGCCTCGTGACGGCGAAGTCCTTGTAGAAATCAAAGCTACAGGTGTCTGTCACACAGACGCCTATACTCTTTCAGGAAAAGACCCTGAAGGGCTTTTTCCCGCAATTCTTGGTCATGAGGGAGCGGGAATAGTTGTTGAGGTGGGGAAAGGGGTCACCAGTTTAAAACCTGGAGACCATGTCATTCCGCTCTATACTCCTGAATGTCATCAATGTGAATATTGTTTGTCGCGCAAAACTAATTTGTGTCAGGCTATACGCTCCACCCAGGGTCGAGGCTTAATGCCTGATGGAACGTCCCGTTTCCATTTCAATGGCCATACCATTCATCACTATATGGGTACATCAACCTTTGCCAACTATACTGTTTTACCAGAAATTGCCTTGGCAAAAATCCGCAGAGACGCCCCCTTTGACACAGTATGTTATATCGGTTGTGGGGTAACAACAGGCCTTGGCGCTGTTCTTTTTACGGCTAAAGTAGAAACCGGCAGTCGCGTGATCGTCTTTGGCTTAGGGGGCGTTGGACTTAATGTGATTCAAGGAGCACGAATGGTTAATGCAGCCCAGATTATTGGCGTTGATATTAATCCTGCCCGTAAAGAACTTGCAATCCAGATGGGTATGACTGATTTTGTTAATCCCGAAGAAGTAGAAGGTGATTTAGTCGCTCATTTGATTGAACTGACGCACGGCGGAGCAGATTATACTTTTGAATGTGTTGGAAATGTGCAACTGATGCGGCAAGCCTTAGAGGCCTGTCATAAGGGATGGGGCGTATCGACTATTGTGGGTGTCGCCCCAGCGGGTCATGAAATCGCAACGCGTCCCTTTCAATTGGTTACCGGACGTGTTTGGCAGGGTTCAGCATTTGGTGGTGCACGAGGACGAAGTGATGTGCCTAAAATTGTTGATTGGTATATGGAAGGACGTATTAACATCAATGACCTGATTACCCATGTAATGCCAGTAGAAAAAATCAATGATGCCTTTGAGTTGATGCATCGTGGCGAATCAATCCGTACGGTACTTACCTTTTAAAAATTTCACCATAGGATTTATGAAAACGGAGCAGAACTATGACCTATCAATTAATCGAAGCACATCAATGTTTTGATGGCATACAAAGTGTTTATACTCATTGGTCTGATGAAATTCAAAATGACATGCGTTTTGCGATCTATCTTCCCCCTGCTGCGGAACAAAGAATAGTTCCCGTACTCTATTGGCTCTCAGGACTAACCTGTTCTGAACAAAACTTTATTACCAAAGCAGGAGCACAACGCATTGCTGCGGAGCTTGGCATAGCCATTGTTGCTCCGGATACCAGTCCTCGTGGCTTAAAGATGGTTGGAGCTATAGAGGAGGAATATGTTGGTGAGGCTGCAAGTTTTTACGTCGATGCCACTGAAATGCCCTGGGTTGATCATTATCGTATGTACTCTTATATCAGTAGCGAATTGCCTCATATCATTGCTGAAAATTTCCCAGTAGATAAAAGACGTTGTGGCATTTTTGGTCATTCAATGGGCGGCCATGGCGCCTTAACCATCGGTCTGCGAAATCATCAACTATTTCGCAGCCTTTCAGCTTTTGCCCCCCTTTGCGCCCCAACTCAAGCTTCTTGGGGAAGAAATGCCTTTCAAAGTTATTTGGGTGAGAATCAGCGAACCTGGCAACAATACGATGCCTGCCACTTAATGAGGGCACATCCATGGCCTCATGGAGAAATTCTTATTGATCAAGGCAATGCGGACCCTTATCTTGTGGATCAATTAAAACCAGATTTATTTGAGGCAGCTTGCATGCAAGTGAATGTCCCCTTAAATCTGCGCATGCATGAGAAATATGATCATAATTACTATTTCATTGCCACCTTTATTGAGGATCATTTGCGTTTTCATGCTAAAAATCTGAGTGATTAAACATGAGCTATGGGTTGCTTCCTAAAGATGGGGGGTATCTGTATCTTGATCTTCATCCTCTTTTTGAGGCACTTGCGTCAAGGGCGCCAAACCAGAAAAAGATGCATCCGCAATAGAATTAACCGAATTACTATTTGGCATCTGGGTCAGCATTGACGGGCGGGATTGTTGTGCTGAAGAAGCCTGCAACCCTTTTATTTTTGCACTAATACGTGCCACCTCTTGATTCAATCCACTCATCTCTGAATTCCTGTTAGCATCAATAAGATTGCTAACACTAGACATTTCTGGTTCTGCTTGTTCAAAAGCTGTTTTTGCCGCTTCTCTATTCTTATCAGATAATTGATCATCTTTATCCAAAAGATAATATTCTTCTCTTTCGTTAACTATTTCTTTAACTATTTTTTTATCTTTAGGTACGACAAAATCAGCCTCTTCAAATGTCTTAACCTGCATCCCATCCTTGTTGTACATCACTTTATCACCCTTGACGACAGACAGCATGTCTTTTAATGTGCCTACTTGTAAATTTTTGGCATTTACAGCGTTGATCCTTGTCCTGGCTTCATCAACTCGTCCCTCATTGAGCAATTTACCTATTGCATCAGCTTCTTTATTTCTCTCCTCCTTCGTGCCTTCAAGACGCGAAAGTTCACCCTCCACTGAAGCTAAGGCCTTAGTTTTATCGCTAAGATCTACTGTTTTAACGAATTTACCTACTTCTTTTATGTTTTTATTATAATCTTCATATAGTTCCGTCTTTTCTTTAATCTCCTCATTCACCTCATCTAACTCTTCATTCAAATCCTGGATTTGCGTTCCAATAGTAGTTTCCATATCCTTAGGTTTCACAAGAGGAGGTGGTGGAACAATAGGGGGCAGAGAGAACATCTCCCTCTTCATATCGGCTTGTTTTGTCTCTTCGTCTTCCCAGAGGCTCGCTAAAGAAGACATTTGTACTTCTGCCGTCTTTGTCATTTCCCGGAACATAGACTCTAGTTCTATCTTCTTTTTCGTTATTGTTTCAATAACAACAGCCACTATAGATTCACCAATTTTGGTTTTCAAAAATGAAGCAACTCTCCAGGCTGTTTGTAATCCTAGTTTACCCACTTCATCCTCAATAAGTTGTTCATTCTTGGTCAATTCTTTGCTCTCATTGGCCATAATACTACCCATAATAAATGAAACATCCATGTGTCTAATTAAGCATTATGTTAATTATAGACTGAGATAGAGCAAATATGATTAGCCTCAAATTTCATCGTCATGTGCTGTTAGTTTTATATTGATGTATAAACAGTTAATAAAGCACCAGTTCGCGTAATACGACAGTAGCATAAGAACCTGCGGGCAGGGTAAAGGATAATTCGGCCATCTGATTCTCAATGGTGTATTCGAAACTCTCAATATGAAGAATATTCGCTCGCCAGGCCTCCTCTAATCCTTGCTTTTCCATGCCAGCCAACCACGGAAGCCAATCGGCATACACTGTATCAATTATCTGTAAAGCGGTGCCTTTTACCATATTTTTTTTCTTTCCAGGTAAAGGACTTGCTGGGGAAATGTCCTTCTCGCTAATCCGACGGGCTATCTCATCATCCACTTCATCAATGACAAAAATGCTATTGGATCCATTGAGTTGCATGACGTCACCGACAAGGGGGGTGTTCCAGGTTAATTCTTTAACTCGTTTTGCTAAAATTAAATTATAAAGCCATGAACGTGCTGCAGAGCAGTACATACCCTTTAAAAATCGATCCTTCACTTTCCGTCCCTGAACCAATAGTTCTTCAGCTTTTATCAGGTTACCAGCCTCACGACCGAAACGTTGTTCGCCAAAATAATTAGGAACGCCTGTGACTTTAATTTGCTCTATGCGCCTAACCAAATCTTCCGGATTAGAAACCTCTCGCAATTTCATCACAAAATGATTGCCAGTTAAAAACCCCGGTCTTAATTTTTTATGATGGCGTGTGCATTCCAGGACTCTCCAGCCTGATCCTTCCAGAGTATTTATCCCTTCAATTTCCTCTCCAGGGGCATGGATACTAAGCCATTGAGTAGTCAGTGCCTGACGGTCTTTTAAACCAGCGTAACTGATTAACTTTACCGGCTTATTAACCAATCGAGCCAAAGATTTAACGACTTCCTCTGTGGTTAATCCTCTTTTTTCAATTTTGAGAACAATATGTTCCCCTTCACCACTGAACTGCCCATCAAAATACTCATTGACCTGAAAATCTTCAGGGACCAACTTGAAATTTGCTGTAGATTCCGGTTTACCATAAACTCGTGGCCAATCTAAAGAGTACATTACCGTTATCCTTTTATTAAAATAGTTGCGAAGTATAACTATAAATCGAATTATTGCGTAGCAATTGGCTGAAGCTAATTGCTGAAACTAAGAATCAAGGGTTGGATTTTACAGGATCTGATAACGCACCCTTTACAGATGCTTCAACTCATTATTTAAATAGGACAAAAACTGATCACTACTCAATGCGGCTGAGAAATACCATCCTTGCACCATATCACAATTCATCGCGCGCATTAAGTTTAATTGCTCTGCTGTTTCTATGCCCTCAGCCACAACGGTTAATTTTAAATTTCGAGACATGGCAATAATACTATTGACCAGGCTTAAGTCACTATTATTAGTATTGACTCCCTGAATAAATGTGCGATCAATTTTTAAACTCTTAAAAGGATAGGCATGCCAGGAATGTAACGACGAATAACTCATACCAAAATCAGCCAGAGAACAATGAATACCTATGGCATTTAGCTGAGTTAATTGAGATAGAATAAATTTTGAATCATCAATAAAAGCAGATTCGGTAATTTCAAAAATTAATGAGTCTGAGGAAAGATCGGTTTCCTTTAAAATCAATTTTACTCTGTTAACAAAATCCTTTTGTCTTAATTGCAGAGTAGAAATATTTACCGCAACTTTTAAACTATTACCGGTCGCTACTTGCCATTCTTTAACTTGATTACAAACTTTTTGCAGCACCCAATAACCTAAATCAATAATTAAACCAGTTTCTTCGGCTATAGGTATAATCTGATCGGGTAAAACATTACCTAAAGTGGGACTTTTCCAGCGCAGTAATGCCTCAGCAGCAAACAAAGTATGATTCTTAATATCAATAATGGGTTGATAGCAAAGATATAATTCATTGCGGGTTATTGCCTGGTGTAATTCAGTCTTAATACGAATACGGTTAGAAGCCACTTCAGCCATAGTGCTAATAAATACCGTCCAGATGTTTTTATTGTTCATCTTACTTTGATACATCGCCGTATCCGCATTACGCATTAATGTTTTAGCATCTTTTCCGTGCTCAGGAAAAATGGCAATTCCAATACTTGAGGACACCAGAAGCTCCTGAGATTCAATCACAAAGGGTCGGGAACATACCTCAAGACATTTTTTCGCAACAAGTTCAGCATCACTCACATGATTTAAATTTTCTAAAATCATCATAAACTCATCACCCCCTAAGCGGGCAATCGTGTCGGTCTGTCTTATAATCGATAAATAACGATCGGATAAAGCTTTTAATAATAAGTCCCCTACAGCATGCCCCAGCGAGTCATTAATCTGCTTAAACTCATCCAAATCTAAAAATAAAACCGCTAATTTTTTCCCGGTGACCTGTGCTTTTGCAATCGCATGCTCTAATCGGTTGTATCCATATAGTCGATTGGGCAAATTGGTTAAATTATCATAAGTGGCATGATGCTTGAGCATTTCTTCATAGCTTTTTTTCTGAGATATATCTTCCATGACCGCTAAATAATGCGTTATTTCGTTTTCATCACGTAATGGGGAAATAATAGCCGATACCCAAAAAAACTCCCCATTTTTATTTTTATTAAGTAACTCACCTCGCCATTCATCCCCGCGCGAAAGATGATTCCACATGAGTTTATAAGTTTCTGGTGATGTTTGACCTGACTGTAAAATGCGTGGATTTTGTCCCAAAATTTCTTCAGGTGAATAACCGGTTTGTTCCATAACTTTTGCATTGGCATATTCAATTGTTCCAGCTTTATCGGTTATCAAAACTAATATTGGACTTTGCTCTAAAGCCCGAGTCAATTGTTTAATAGTAACCTCAGAATGTTTTTGAGCAGAAATGTCTCTGACTATGGCCAATACTAATTTTTCCCCCGTGACATTAAATATACCCAGACGAACATCAACGGGAAATGTAGTTCCATCTTTTCTACGATGTCGTCCCTCCCAAGTAATCGGTCCATTCTCCAGAGCCAGCCAAACATGACTTAAGGCTTCCTGAGAGGCTCCAACTTCTATGTCCCAAACATGACAACGACGCAACTCTTCGGCAGAATAGCCTAAAGATTTACAGGCTGCAGTATTGCTTTCTAAAAATAAACCGTTTAAATTATGAATGAAAATCGCATCAGAAGCAGCATTCATCAGATTTCGATAACGTTCTTCGCTAATTTTTAACTGATTGAGATAATTCACCTGCTCTGTAATATCTTGTTTTATGGCGATATGTTGCGCAATTCTACCTGACTCATCATCAATTATGGGTACAATCACTGTTTGAGCAATCCAATCACTGCCATCTTTTTTTCTGGAGTTTATTCGCCCACGCCAAGTGTTTCCGGCGTCCAGCTCTTGTTTAATACGTTCAAACAAGTGCTCATCCTCTTTTGGTGAGCGTAACAAAGAAGCAACCGTCTTATTAATTGCTTCAGAATCCTCATAGCCAGTAATCCGTTCAAAGGCAGGATTGACATATTGAATCACGGCTTCCTCGTTAGTGATTTCTACAGAATCAACAGCTTTTTCAAGAATAGTGTTTAACAGCTTTACCCGTTTTTTATTCAATAGATTCAATAGGCAAACATTAAAAATTCCAAAAAAATCCTTTAAAAAAGGAATCAATAACTTAAATTCAGCTTTAGATAATTCACTCCAGATACTAAAATAAAATAAATTATTGTGTGCTTTTTCAAGAGTAACATCGATGCGGTTTGTTACCTTTTCTATTGAAGAATGTCGAAGAGAAGCATAACTGATTTTTAAAGACTGCCATTTCTTTGTATGCTTGTTCGCTCTTTGAAGCTCCTTTTGAATCTCACCATTTAAATCATCAGGGGCAATCACACTGATTCGCTCTGAATCGTATCGCCAAACCCCTGTAACTTTACCTTTTAATGCAGGATGCTTGTTAAGAAGAGTTAGGGCATGAGAGCTAAATGAACGCACCGATGCAGCCTCGCGACTATAATCAATGAGACGACTTATTAATTCACGCTCTAATTGATAAGTACTTAGGCCATCACCATTTATTCCCTGGTTTAAGTGTATTTTTTGCTCCCTCTTACCTTTTTTATCTAACATAGAATCATTACAAAATTCTTGAGACATATTGTATAGTTAAGCTTAGGCTGTTATAGAGTAATAAGCAAAAAGAATCACAATGGAAATTTAGTGGACAAACCCGCAAGACAACCCCCTTTCTTAGTAGAGGTACATGATTTTTTTTACAGACAATATTCTGACTCTCAAGAGCGGCCATAAGCTGCTAAAGAGGCTTTAACCGCGGGGCGTTCGCTAATATGCTGGTACCATTTAATTAAACTGGGAAACTGCTTTGGATCAATGGATTCCTGATAAAAAAATTGAAAACAGTAAACCCAGGGCCAAATAGCCATATCAGCAATAGAATAATCTAAGCCACCCATATAGGGAAATTCGACCAGTTGGTGTTCCATTACCCCCATTAAACGAGTACATTCGTCAGCATATCGCTTTATTGCATAGGGAATTTTTTCTTCTGCGAAACGGTGAAAATGACCGAACTGACCAAACATCGGGCCTATATGTGCCGCCTGGAAGTAGCACCACTGTAATATATGGTATTTATCTTTCAATGACTTAGGCAAAAACTGGCCATGCTTTTCTGCCAAATATTGTAAAATCGCGACACTTTCAAATAAATAAAAATCATTGGATTGGTCATACAAGGCCGGTATTTTATTATTTGGAGAAATATTTGAAAAATCAGGATTAAATTGCTCGCCCTTAGAGATATCTATCATCTTAATTGTATAAGGTTGCTTTAACTCTTCCAGCAAAATAGTGGGTTTTATGCCATTAGGCGTGCCAAACGAATAAAGGGTATACATTGAATGTCCTTATTTTACAAAAGCTTGATGCTATTTTCCACAAAAATAGATTATAGCGAATGAGGCCCTGTATTTAAAGTTAGAAATGACCATTGAGGGTCTCTACGAGATAGACGACCCTGTTCGATCTGCAGACAGCAAACGAACAATTAAATTATTTAGAAATATGGCTCCTTCCTTGAACCTCTGGGTTGCTTCGCTTCACTCGCAATGACGGTCTCATATCCGAAGCCATACCCATTCGTCAGAAGCATGCTTTAACGTCATTGCGAGCATAGCAAAGCAACCCAACAGTTTGGATCGCCGATCTACCTGTTTACCATTGCCTTTAAATATTTAGAATAATGTACGACCTAGGAAGTGGCCGCATACAACGCAATCCAACTAAGAGGCATTCAAATATGAATGAACGTCAACCCGCAGTTTATATTATGACCAATAAGCGCAATGGCACGCTCTATACAGGTGTTACCAGCAATTTGATAAACCGTGTTTATCAACATAAATATGGAAACCAATCTGGGTTTACAAAGCAATACCATTGTACTCAACTCGTTTACTACGAGCGATGTGAGAGCATAATCATCGCTATTGAGCGCGAAAAACAAATTAAAGGTGGATCTAGAAAAAAGAAATTAGCTCTCATTGAACAATTAAATCCAGGATGGTTCGATCTTTATAATACATTGCTCTAAATAATACATTGCTCTAATTTGATTGTCTTACCTTGAACCCTGGGTTGCTTCGCTACGCTCGCAATGACGTTAAATCAAATGCTTCTGAGAAAATGGATATGACTGCGAACATAAACATTAGCAATGACGCTAAATCAATGCTTCTGAAATTGGATATGACTGCAGAACATGGAACCATCAGCAAATGAATAGATATAGCTTCGGAACAACAACCCGTCATTGCGAGCGTAGCGAAGCAACCCAGCTGTTCGAAGCTTCGATCCGGCTTACGAAAGAAAACAAGACGATAGCCCATACTTCACGTCTACCTCCCTTAAATAGACTACACTAAGAATTAAAGACATTATTTAACTCAATAAGCAAAATGGCTCCTTTTTTGATTAAATAATAAACTTTATAATTTAATCTATTCGCCTTATCACCACGATTCAACCACTGAGTTAAGATTAATAATCATTCGTTAAAGGAGTTAACATGAGCTTCGGAAAAAAAGTGGCTATCCTATCCAGTTCTCGAACCCCCTTTGTAAAATCACAAACCCAATTTCTGGGTAAGTCGAATCAAGATTTGTTGGGTATAGCCCTGACTGGTTTAATAAATAAAACAAACCTCCAAGGTAAATTATTAGGGGAGCTGATTGCAGGTGCCGTAATGAATCACCCCTTTGACTGGAATCTCGCCCGCGAAGCGGTATTGGGAAGTGAATTATCGCCAGAAACTCCGGGCCTAACCATTCAGCGTGCCTGTGGTACCGGTTTGGAGGCGGTCAATCTTATTGCATTAAAAATTGCGAGTGGACAGATTGGAGCCGGTATAGGTGGGGGTACTGATACTAATTCAGACATCCCTTTAATTGGTCAAAGGAGATTGACTCATTTTTTAATCCAATACAAACAAGCAAAAGGTTTTAAAGAGCGCCTCGCTATTCTCAAAAAATTCCGTTTAAGTATGTTAAGGCCCCTATTGCCAGAGGTGCGCGAACCACGTACTGGCTTATCTATGGGGGAACATTGCGAGTTAATGGTGAAGGAATGGCAAATTAGCAGATTGGCTCAGGATGAATTAGCTCTCAAATCTCATCAGAATGCAACCCAGGCTTATGATGAGGGATTTTATGAAGACTTAATTGTACCCATGGATAATTTAAAGCGCGATACTATTACTCGCAAAGACGCCAGTTTACAAAAGTTGTCTGGATTAAAAACTGCCTTTGATCACTCCGAAAAAGGCAGCCTCACTGCAGGTAATTCGACTCCCTTAACCGATGGGGCTTCGTTAGTACTATTGGGCTCTCCAGAATGGGCCAAGGATAATGAATTGGAAGTTCTGGCTTACTTTGTTGATTGTGAAGTCGCGGCTGTCGATTATGTGCACGGAGCAGGATTGTTGATGGCGCCTACTCTTGCAGTAAGTCGTTTGTTAGCAAGAAATAAACTAAGTCTCCAGGATTTCGATTACTATGAAATTCATGAAGCCTTCGCAGGCCAGGTACTTTGTACTTTGAAAGCCTGGGAATCAGCGGATTATTGTCAGAATACTCTAGGCCGTGATCAACCTTTAGGGAGCATTGATCCCCAAAAAATGAATGTCAAAGGAGGAAGTCTTGCCTTGGGTCATCCCTTTGCTGCAACAGGCGGACGTCTGGTAGGTTCTGCTGCTAAAATGTTGGCGAATAAGGGTAAAGGCCGTATTTTGCTCAGTATATGCACCGCAGGAGGCATGGGTGTAGCTGCTATTATTGAGCGCTAATTTTACAGATAAAAAGGCTATATGCATCTTGCCACCAGAGTAAGGATTTTCCTCTACCCTCATCAATAATCACAGGTGTAGGTCGGATCACAGTCCGACCTACACGTATGAACCTTAACATTAGTATCGTCTGTCTCAAGATGACCGCTTGGACTATTACTTTGCTGTTACTTTTAATTGTACCTCTATGTTGCCGCGAACTGCATTAGAATAAGGACAGACTTCATGGGCTTTGGCAGCTAATGCTTCTGCATCAGCCTGATTCAACCCTTCAAGATGAGCATGTAATTCAACACCCAATTTAAACCCTTGTTCGGGAGTGGGATATAACGAAACTGTTGCTGTCATTGATGCGTCTTTCAAAGGAATTTTTTTTAATCGGGCAACATGACGAAGAGCGCTTTCAAAACAGGCGGCATAACCTGATGCAAATAATTGTTCAGGATTGATGGCCCCACCTTGCCCACCCAATTCTTCAGGCATTGCCAAATCCAGCTTTAACAATCCATCTATCGTTTCCACATGTCCATTCCGTCCCCCATGAGTTCTGGCTGTCGTGGTATAAATTGCATTCATGATTTAAATCCTTTACGTTAAAAACTGATTTCAAAAATAAAGGTAATTTCAGAGACTGTCAAATTCATAAGCTCCTTTTCTCAATCAATAAGTTACTCATTATTCTCTGTCGTATGTATTGTGAGGGTAACGTGGCTTTAAACCTTAGTACTGCATAATCGGTGGGGCTGAAACTAAAATGGGACTTCACTAGCTTCTCTTAACAAGAGACTCTGTTAGTTACTGGTAAACAATCGAACCTCAATAAACCTGATGATTATATACTCTTCAATCCATCAACAGGAACATCCTGATTATATACATAATGTTTAATAATCTGCTCTGCCTGCTCGCTGGTTAATGGTTTCGTTATCGCCCCTTCCATGAAATATTGTTCACAATCATATTTGACGACATCTGCTTGATATCCTGTTAATGCAATAATAGGAACATGATGCAGAGTATCTTTTTCCATATTGCGCAATTGTTTCGCCACCACATAACCCGAAGTATCCTCAAGGCCAATATCCATCAAAACCAAATCATATTTTCCAGGATCAAATAACTTTAATGCCTTATCACCCGACTCAGCTATATCAACATGGCAATTTAAGCCCGTTAAAAGCGCCTTTTCAACATTTTGAGCAATCAAATTATCTTCTATCATCAAGATGTTCGGCAATCGTCCATCCTTAAGTAAATCTTCGTTTTTTCTCTTCTCTTGGGGTTCTGGTGCAAGACGCTTTTCCAATTTTTTAATGGCGCTCACATCAGTTAATATCACCACCATGCCGATTACATTTCTATTTTCATCATACATGGGTACTCGATTGGATCTAAAATACAGCGTATTCCCATGCTCATCAACGACAGGAAGTTCCTCCACATGATGACGCGCTTCGCCAGAGAAAATTACTTTCATGTCATCCAATTTAAACGACTCAATGCGTTTTTCAGGCCAATGACCAAATTTCTTCATTTGTTCATAAGGAGTTCCCTTAAAATCGCGTAACTTTTGCATCCCTAATAAAGTAACAAAATTGTTATTACATCCTGTTAAATTACAATTGACATCCACCCAATAAACTATATCAGGAACGGCATTAATAATGTCCATATAGTGTTGATGAATCACATCAATATTCTCTGGATTCCCCTTTTCATGCTTCGAGGACATGAGCATCTCCATTTTTGATTTTCACCTAAATTATAGTACATATTACGTGCCATTGAGTGTCTGAAATATTGAGTCAATTTAGGGTGTTAATAAATAGGTAAGGTAACTTTGCTACACTTTAATTATAAACAGCGTATCAAGAGACAATAAGATGGCGAATTTCACATTATTTGCTTATGGTACTGGCGAAAATCATGAAAAAACGCATAATATAATATCGCAATTTTCTAAAGCCTGTGTTAGTGAACATACCATTTTAGACGGTCCTGATTGGCTGGGTCGTCAAGTGCAGCCCAAGGCTGAAGAGGGAGCCCGAAGAATTCTCGATTGGCTAAAAACTCAGCCGGATGAAAAAAACAGTATTAATTTGACTGGATTTAGTCGCGGATCAGTAACCTGTATTCGTATTGCTAACTTATTACAAAGCCAGAAAAATGATTTAGAAAAGAGAGAGAATCAGGGGGACCAAGGGGATCTAAGTGAAGAGGATAGAACACTATTAGCCCGCTTAAGGCAGCTTGACCTAAATCTGTTCCTGATGGATCCCGTAGCAGGCCTGACTGATAAAAGCGTTACGGGGAGCAGAGTCATCCCGGCGATGGTAACCAATTATACGGCCGTGTTACAAAAAGATGAACGACGACGGGATTTTAAACCTCAGGATATGACCCGTATCATCGTCGCTGATCCCCAAAAAACTAAAGTGTCTCTGTTACCACTGTATGGAAATCACTCTGATACCACCAAAATTAAAGGTAAAGGGATGGAAAGTGGACCCCAATTAGCTTGGTATGCCTTACATCAATTTTTAACCCAAAATGGTACAGAATTTGCCGAAGATAAGATACCGCAAATCGCTTACAGTGATTCCTACCTCGATGATAAGGGCCTTAAACGGCCCTCTGAGGATTTGCCTCCAAATCCTAATGCCAAGGAATTACTGAAATTATTTAGCGAGCATCACCAAAACCGCATTACCTATCTCAAATCAGGTTTAGTGGTCAAACTAAATGATGGCATACCGGCTCCCAGAACGGAAAGAACTTTAAATAAACATAACGAATATTATGTTAAAAATTCAGATTTTTTTGTCAATCAATTAGAGCGTGAATTGTTTAAAATTGCCTACCCTAAATCCTTTAATTATTTGTTTGAAAAAAATCTTAAAGATCCACGTTTTCCTGAAGATAGCGAAAGTTCAAAAGAACAGGTGATAACAGAACTGGAAGCGATGGCAAAAGCCGATCCTGGGTTATTTAAAAGTCTAAGCCGTTATGGAGCCAAGAATTCTCCACAAGGAATCACTTTGGGTGTCCCTCATGGCTATAATTATTTGGAACCTTGTCTTAGCATGCAGCAAATATTCCCAGATCTGCTCCCTGATTCGGTAAAAGAACACGCCGAACAAATGAATAAATTATCCTTGCTTGAACAACAAGTGTATCGTGTTACTTTTCAATATGAACGAGAAAAAGGAGAGCTTAATTTTGCTGACAAGAGAAGTCAATTCGAGCGCACGCAACAAATACGTAAAGAAGTCAATTATCTCATCAATCATGGAACCCAATCTACAGACCAAAAATATGAGCTCGTTCTGGACAAACTGGAGCAAAATCTCAAAGAGTTAATCCTAAGCAATAGCTCCTCTGAATTAACCCACATGTTAGGAAAAGTATTAGCCGACCAGGGGCGTAACTATCAGGTTCAACAGACTGTCACCAATGCAATAATGGTCGGCCTGATTCATAGTACCCTTTCCTTAGCCAAAGAAGCAGTTCGCCTTGTAGGGAGTATGGGGTATGTGGGATATGGTTTATATGGGGTTGGATCTGTCCTGGAGGCTTTTGGTGCACGTGCCAATGAATTAATAGGAGATCCTGGCTATAATCCTTTGAAAATAGCAGCTGTGGTGGGTGCCACCTTGCTTGAGGGCCTTGGTATGCTGATTAAAAATAGCTGTGGTCTAAGGCCTTTAACCCAGTTTTTGACTTCCGGGATAAAGGCGATTAGAGACACGCTAACCCAAGCGATTAACAACACCACTATTGAGAAAATAGATCCCGAGATGATAAAAAAACTACAGCCTGCTCTCGAAGAGACATCTGATCCATTAGCCCTTCCTGGAGAAAACTCTAAAAAATCTTTTGCAGACTATAAAAAAGCCGCACACGATCTCAGGCCAGAACCTCATGAAGAACCCAGGGCAGAACTTGAAGATAGCGCTGACCTCCAGATTATACCCTCCTCGCAAGGCAATTTCTGATAATTACAGCGTCTGCATTGCTATCTGATTGGATTTCCTGGTTATGGCTAAATCTAAGTCTTCTGCGCATGAGTAAAATCCTGGGCTGATTATCAAGAAGCACTAAGAGAACTCATTTACCGGCAGCCTCCTACATCAATGCGGGTAACACCAGGAATTTCCAGAGCCAGATCCTGAGTATAGGCAGTAGATGGGGTTTGAAAACCGGCCGGGGCATTGCCCGCTATAATTTTATGGATGATCGTTAAAGCAGATAAGGCTGTAAACTCATATCCATTCGGCGTGGTCATTAATGCGGCTATTTTTCCCCCCGCCTCATTCGTTATTTCACCATATATTTTAGCCATCGAATTTTGCCTTTCCTTAAGAGTCGGTCCAGCAGGTAATTGATTGATTTTATATTCCATATATCGTTTTACTGGCGACCAATTAAATAGTCCTTTCACAGGATTAATCAATTTATTCAAGCGACTCATTTTTTTAGGTAGCGCCATATAAGTTTCAATATGAGGAATACCCGTACTCCACCAGGCTGAAGCTAAATCTCCCCATGATACGGTAGTACAAAGCAAGGAATTTGGGCTGCCAAAGTCAAAAGTACGTGTTTTCCAGCTTAATGGAACCTTTTTTAAAATACCTGTATCCCGGATCATCGCTCCAGTAGCAATGCCTTCCATCATTGTTCTGGCTGTTCCTCGCGAAATGCCCGATCCAGAACTTTTTGCATTGTTTAGTGCCCCTATAGCAAGGATTAATTCACTGGCATCGGGTAACCTGCTTTTCAAATAAGCGGCCAGACAGTCACTGGGGACTACATCAAATCCAGCACCGGGTAATAACATCACCCCCGCAGATTTTGCCTGCTCATTTAGTGCCATTAATTGTTCAATCACCATGACTTCACCAGTAATATCCAAATAGTGAGTATGGGTAGCAAGACAAGCTTGTGCCATATTTTTATAGGTATGCCAAAATGGCCCTGCACAATGGATAACCGCGATAAATTCCTTGAGCGTACTCTTGGCTTGCTCCAAATGATTCACATCAAATACGCGATAATCCAGATTTAAAGCATTAGCCTGTTGCGCTAATTTCTCTTTATTTCGACCGCCTAATACCGGTTGAAGTCCTTGTTTAAGGCTCAATTCAGCAATTAAATTCCCGGTATAACCGTATGAACCATAAATTAAAAATTTTTTTTTATTCTTCATCAAATTCCTGCTATCTGACTGATTTAATTCAGTTTATAGGGATAGTCTTTCAGAATCGAGAGCAAATTAACTTTATTGATGACTTCAAACTCGGCATTAATCCAGTTAACATAGATTCCTGAATCTCTTTACAGTATAACTATGCGAACAATAAGCTTCCTTGATACTTTAATAACCCAAGTTGATAGCGCTCTTCGCACTCTGCTTCCACCTGCACAACGCATACCGGTGCGTCACTCACCAGCTCATGAAATTGCAGAGCATTCACTGTCTTCATCAGCTAAGAAACACATTGCCGGATTAATGAGAGTGAATCATGCTGGGGAAGTGTGTGCTCAAGCACTCTATCAAGGTCAAGCATTAACAGCACAGCTAACCCACATTAAACAACAAATGGCCCAAGCGGCAGCCGAAGAAACAGATCACCTGGCCTGGTGCGAAGAGCGCTTGGCTGAATTAGGCAGTAAACCTAGTCTGCTAAACCCTATCTGGTATAGCGGATCACTTATATTGGGGGCCCTTGCCGGTTTGGCAGGAGACAAAATCAGTCTGGGATTTGTTGCTGAAACAGAACGACAAGTTACCGCTCATTTACAACGTCATTTACAAACCCTACCGATTGATGATAAAAAAACCAAAGCCATTCTTGAAAGGATGCAAGAAGATGAAGAGCACCATGCGATCTTAGCCGTAGATGCTGGAGCGCTAGAGCTTCCCTACCCCATAAAACAATTAATGAATATGGTATCAAAATTAATGACCCAGAGTAGTTATTATTTATAACCAGGAAGGTTAAAGTTGGACACAAATACCCTGTTTATCCTTTTTGTTATATTCATAGCCTTCGTTTTTGAATTCATCAATGGATTCCATGACGCGGCCAACTCCATTGCGACTATCGTAACTACCGGGGTTTTAACGCCCAGACAAGCCGTATTATGGGCCGCTTTTTTTAATTTTATTGCCTTTCTTATTTTTAATTTAATGGTGGCCAAAACCATTGGCAACGGCCTTATTGACACGAGTCTTGTCGATGCTCAATTAATCCTGGCCGCTCTGATAGGTGCCATATTCTGGAATTTGGTTACCTGGTACTATGGATTACCCTCAAGTTCTTCTCATGCCTTGATTGGAGGCCTGGCGGGATCCGCCATAGCCAAAGGAGGTTTTTCCTCTCTTAAACTAGCAGGCTTTGTCAAAGTCGCTGTCGGTATTGTTCTATCACCGACTATAGGACTACTGATCGGCTTACTGTTCACTTTTGTGTTAAGTAAATTGCTTAAACACTATAGTGAGGAGCATCTGAATAAGCTGTTTAAAGGTTTGCAGCTAACCTCTTCAGCGTTACTTAGCCTAACCCACGGTGGTAATGATGCGCAAAAAACCATGGGGATCATTGCCGTCCTGCTTTTTTCCGCCTCATGGATCGATGGCGAGTTTTACGTTCCTTTTTGGGTGGTTATCTCTTGTCATGCGGTGATCAGTCTGGGCACCTTGGCTGGGGGCTGGCGCATCGTCAAGACTTTGGGAATTAAAATAACCAAGTTGAATACATTAAAAGGTTGTGCAGCGGAAACGGGGGCAGCGCTTACTATTTTTGTTGCAACGGAGTGCGGGATACCTGTTTCAACAACCCATACGGTCACTGGAGCCATTGCCGGGGTGGGTTTATTCAGTGGCCTTGATGGGGCTCATTGGCACATTTTAAGGAAAATCTTCCTTTCCTGGGTACTCACTATTCCGGCAGCAGCAATGGTTGCGGCGGCAATAATTCTGTTTTTTAATTAAATTAATAATTAATACTCACGATGCATCAGAAATTGAATAAAAATTATTTTTTGGCAATACACTCAGGAGCTTTTTCCAAAACACTATTGTTTTTGCTATAAACGAAATAAATAATTAAACCAACAGTCATCCAGATCACAAAACGTAGCATCGTGATCCAGGGTAAATTAATGATTAAATAGAAACAGCTGATGATGCCTAAAATGGGAACATAAGGCATTCCAGGTGTTTTAAATGGGCGGTGCATCTCAGGTCGGGTCCGTCGTAAATATAAAACCCCTGTACACACGACGATAAAGGCAAAAAGAGTGCCTATATTAACTAATTCCGCTAAGTCGTTGATAGGAACCACTGCAGATAATGAGGCCATCAAAAAACCACAGAGTAAAATGATTCTCACTGGGGTTTTGGTGCGTTCATTGGTTTTAGAAAATACTTTGGGTAACAGGCCATCTCGAGCCATTGCTAAAAACACTCGGGTTAAGCCATAAAATAATACCAGCATCACTGTAGTCAGTCCTGCTATGGCTCCAACACCAATCAAGCCCGCGGCCACCCTATAACCCAACACTAAAAGAGAATGACTGATGGGGGATGCAACATTCAACGTGGGGTAGTATGCTATGGCGGTTAACAAGGCGGAAACCGTGATATATAAAATCGTACAAATAATTAATGAACCAATGATTCCTCTAGGTAAATCGCGCTGTGGATTAATTGCCTCCTCTGCTGCAGTGGAAACGGCATCAAATCCAATATAGGCAAAAAATATTAACGAAGCCCCCTTCATCACTCCCATCCACCCAAAAGGCATAAAAGACGACCAATTCTCAGCGCGAACCTCTGTAGAGGCAATAGCGATGAAAATAAAAATCACCAGCAGTTTGGTTATCACCATGAGGTTATTAAAGCGCGTACTGGATTTAACGCCTGCAATCAATAATCCAGTCAAGGCTGATATAATGAAAAATGCTAATAAATTCAAAAGGCCGCCATCTAATGGGCCATGCAAAAAAAGTTTCGGTATATTTATTTTCATGGACAACAGAAAATCATTGGCATAGCCACTCCATCCAACAGAAACCGCTGAAACAGCAATGGAATATTCCAATATCAGGTCCCAACCTACTATCCAGGCAATTAACTCGCCAAATCCGGCGTACGCATAGCCATAGGCACTACCGCATCCCCCGACAGCAGCGGCAAGTTCAGCATAGGATAATGCTGCAAAAGCACAGGCAATTCCGGCGACTACATAAGAAAATATTACCGCTGGTCCTGCATAAGTTGCGGCAACTATTCCGGTAAGAATGAAAATACCGGCACCAATGATAGCTCCCACCCCCATGAAAGTCAGGTCCAAGGCAGTCAGGCATTGTGCTAAATGGGATTCATTATCTAATGACCTAGTAACATCTTTTTTGCGAAACAAGTCCATGATAGTATGCTCTTTAGGTTTGTGACTTTTATTCAGTGCGTTTCATTAGTTATTTAAAATAAAAAATTTGGTTAACATCCGTCTAACTGAAACCCTTCATGATTAAACTCTAGCACTAAAAGACTGCCAGTAGAAACCCCGGAAAGGTTAAAATTTGAATGAAAAAATTAATTACCAGTTTATTATTATGTATTTCCTTGAATGGTTTTACTGCGGAAGCTCCCAATACATGTAGTCATTGGTTGTCCTTGTTTAAACCCATTTGCCAACGCCTTCATCAGGTATGGAGTGAAGGAGATACCGATCTTTATATATCTGGTTATGCATGGCACAACAGATATATTTACTCGCGGGAAAAAATTAAATCCTATAATGAAAATGCCTGGGGGGGAGGACTTGGTAAAAGCCTCTTTGATGAAAAAGGCAACTGGCATGCTCTTTACGCCATTGCTTTTCTTGATTCCCATAGTCATGTAGAACCCGCTGTCGGATATGCCTACTCAAAAATGTTCAGCATGACTAAAGACCTCAAAGCAGGAATAGGTTATTCAGTATTAGTGACTTCACGTGTTGATATTAATCACAACATTCCCTTTCCAGGCGCTGTTCCATGGGCTTCCGTGTTTTTTAAAAAAATATCCATAGGCGCTGCTTATATCCCGGGTAACTCAAAAAATGGGAATGTTTTGTACATTGTTAGTAAGTATACTTTCTAATGGCCAAATTAGTTCTTGCCCGCTCCTATTTACCCCAGTCAAATCTAAGATCCTTTTTTTTGCTAGTTATCCCTATAATGTGCTATGTTTTCCAAAGGATTAATATTCGGGGACGTTAAAAATGCAATCATTTGTGGAGCAGGCTCAAACGTACGCCACGTATCATCAAAGAGTAATAACTCGTCATACCCACCTTGCGGGTGTGCCCATCATTATCCTCTCTTTAATGATTTTGTTAGGCTTTATTAAAATAATTATGCCTGGAGTTTTTGAAGTCAGCCTTGCCTGCCTGGTTACTCTAGGTGTATTGATTTATTATTATCGTCTGAATTGGCAGCTTGCCTTGGCTCTGACCCCAATTTTGCTCATTTTATTATGGCTTTCCAGTTTGTTTAGCCATCATGGACCTACAAAATTAGGGATATGGGCATTTATCATTACTTTTATCTTGGGATGGGGCCTGCAGCTTTATGGTCATTTTGTAGAAGGAAAAAAACCAGCCTTTATGACTAATTTATCCCAGGCGCTTATCGCACCGCTCTTCCTGACCGCAGAGCTTTTTTTCAAGGCCGGATACATGAAGTCTTTAAAAGAACAGATTTATGGTGCTGGTGTTGAAGAGGTTAAGACTGAATAGAGCTTTTCGTATTCTTTTGCGAATGATTATTTGATGGGGTTTTCTGTAAGAGTCATCGGGAATCCCACTCATAGCTCACTGTCATTAAGTTAATGATTTTACTACGACCCGTTCAAGGCAGTAGTCTCATATCTTTGATAAAGACATAGCTACAGGCCATCGACATCAATATACTGATATTTTGTGGATCTGTTGGCTTGATATTATTGTATAGTACGTTATAAAACGCCTCCGAATGTAAATCAGTACTCTCCCCTGAATCAGAAAGATATATTTCTGATAATAAGGAGGAAATGACCTTTTTATGTCGAATTTCCAGGCCGTATCAATAAGCTCCAACGCATCACTTTTCTCATCCTCACTGTTTTTTTCCAGACCGTTGATGGCTTTAATGATTAAGTCCTTGTCATAATAAAGGGACAAAGTAACTATTTTAGTGCTAATTATTTTTGAACTAATTGATCTGAAGTCGGTTGTTGAAAGAAAAACAATCTATTTTCTGCTTTCTTAAAAGTCTTGTAGTATAATTACAGTACATTGACATGCAAGGATGTGTTTATGAAAAAAACAATTATCACTGTATTGATGCTATTATCGGTTATTTTTTTGGCTGGTTGCACCGCGAAAACCTACTATGGCCAGAACTATAGTAAGACGTACGTTTATTCAGGAACCGACGATTTATACTCTAAACGGGTAGATTACTTAGGTTATGGTTTGGGCGGCCAAGGCCTAGGCGGTTATGGAATGGGCGGTTATGGACTTGTTGGTTATGGTGGTGAAGCGCCAGGGATGTAAAGTACCACGCTTATTGTTCAAATGAATGCAGAAAGCAAAAAAATCTAACTGGAATAAGGGTCAACAATAATTTAAGAGGCAGATTAGAAGGTATTGACTCGACTCTAATATTCTCTGCAAGAGTTCACAGTAATATATCATTCTTTGAGAACCAGATAAAAAGTCGTCATTGCGAACAAAGTGAAGCAACCCAGATCAGATTTTTCAAGGAAGCATCAATATATACTCTTGAATGGCGTCCACTTTAACGATATAAGATGTAGCCTAGGTGAAGGCGTAACTCGGGATCGAAACCTGATTCCAGCCTTGATCCGGGATTACGCGTTGCTCCATCCAGGCAACAATTTTCCTTAAATTGGCGCCATGGCTAAACGCTTACCATTCTCTACTTTATTCATAAATCTCGAGCGGTACAGCGATAATTACT
Organism: uncultured Legionella sp.; assembly: GCA_964428035.1. Taxonomy (GTDB): domain Bacteria; phylum Pseudomonadota; class Gammaproteobacteria; order Legionellales; family Legionellaceae; genus Legionella. The sequence continues at coordinate 34,294 of CAYRWO010000004.1, read as the reverse complement.
CACCTGCAAATTGGGGCATCATCATTTTAAAGCAATGATGAATTTTATGATTGCGTTTAAAATCCTGATCTATGGTCTGACTGCTTATATCAACTACCGCATATTTCTCTTCCAGCTGAGGATCCATTTTAAATTGGCGAAAATTGGTAGAAAAATACAAAACGCCATCCGGGTTTAGCAAGCGCATGGCAGAATTCACTAACGCAACATGATCTCTTTGAATATCCAAAGTATCTGTCATGCGTTTTGAATTAGAAAAACTGGGAGGATCTAAAAAAATCACATCAAATCTGTCTCGGGTTATTTTCATCCATTCACGACAGTCAAACTGTATAAATTGATGCTTGGCTAAAGCAATATGATTTAATCTGAAATTATCTTCTGCCCAACGCAGATAGGTATTAGAAAGATCCACGTTGGTAGTAATCGCCCCAGCTAAAGCAGCGTGTACACTGGCACTTGCTGTATAACAAAAACAATTGAGAAATCGAGTCCCGGGTTTTAATTGGGCAAAACGCAGACGCAAAGGACGATGGTCTAAAAATAGGCCTGTATCTAAATAATCATATAAATTCACTTTTAATTTGACCTGACCTTCAGAAACGATCATCGTATGGTGCGATTGAGCCATTTTTTGATATTGCTCGGTGCCTTTTTGTTGTTTACGTTGCTTAACCACTAATTTATCCGTAGTTATCCCTAACGCCCTGGGAACAACTTGCATCACTTCCAGGCTACGCTTCTCAGCCTTATGGGCAGGTATACTGGATGGAGCAGCATATTCTTGTAACACCGCATAATCGTTATATAGATCAATAGCATAAGCATATTCCGGTAAATCAGCATCATAAACTCGATAACAGGAAATATGATTTTTTTTCGCCCACTTCTGTAAATGGTGGTGATTTTTTTCCAATCGATTAAACAGCATTTGCGCATTGGAGGATAGAGTACTCCCCATAGCCCCTTTTAATTCATTTTCAACTGAAATAGTGAAGCAATATAATTTACACTCCAAAAGGCCGTTATACAAAGTATATTGTTTTCCTGCACGAAGTCCTATGGCCTTGGCCAGCACAGGATTGGAAGTCAAGACGGCGGCTTGCCAACCTTGATAATGGCTATGCAAGGCAATCCCCAGCTGTTGATAAACCGGGACAAGCCCGGTAGCGTCCCCCAATCGTTCACCATAAGGAGGATTACATACCAACAACCCTTTATTCACTAAAGGTTTAATCTCTTTCACAGACACCATATCAAATGTCACCAAGGGTAACACCCCCGCACGCTCGGCATTGGCGTGTGCCATGGATATTGCTTTACTGTCTGCATCCGTTCCCAATAGTTTTACCGAAAGCGGTTTGACTTGTTGTAAGGCTTGAGCACGTAATTTTTCCCACAAAGAACTCTGATGCTGCGCCCAATATTGCAACGATTGATCGTGACGCAATAAACCTGGAGCAATATGAGCGGCCATCATAGCTGCTTCAATAACCAATGTACCTGAACCACAAAACGGATCCTGTAAGCTATACCCTTTAGCGGCCAATTCAGGCCATTTAGCGCGTACTAGTAGAGCTGCAGCAACGTTTTCCTTCAAGGGTGCCATCCCCGCTCTGCTCCGATAACCCCTTTGATGCAAACTATATCCAGTCACATCGAAACTAACGGTTAGAATGTCATTCTTTAAGTGAGCATGAATACGAATTTGGGGGTTTTCTTTATCAACAGAAGGCCGTGAACCATTAAGTCTGCGAAAATGATCCACTATTCCATCTTTCACTACCTGGGCACCATACATCGTATTGCGTATTTGCTCAGAGGCGCCATGAAATTCAATGGCTATAGTTTTGTCATGAGTAAAAACGGTCTGCCAATGGAATTCTGTACATAATTGATGCAAGGCCTGCTCATTGGCGGTATGACCACTAAATAAAATCAATTGAACCCGGTTGGCAATTCTCGACCACAGACAAAGCTGATAGATCACCAATAAACTGGCCTCCCCATAAACTCCTTGAGGACTCACACGGGTCACGATCAAACCCAGAGCCTTAACCTCTTCTTCCAGTAAATATTCCAAGCCTTTAGGACAGCTTATAAACAGTGAATAATTCATTTTATAGTGGACCTTAAATAACGAAAAAGCGCTTTTGCGGCACCTGAGTTTTTTTCTTTTAGCCGATCATCCGCTGCTTTTTTAATCAACTGTCTTAATTGCTGTACATCTTCTGGTTGATAGATATCAATAAACTCAGTCAAAGCATCCTTTCCATCTTGAATTAGCTTATCGCGCCAGAGTTCCACTTCATGAAAACCTGCGGTGACGGCACTATCTTCTTCCAGGATTTGTTCATAGGCGGCAAGGATTGCTTCATAATCAGCAGCCCGCATCAGCTTCCCAATTAATTGAGCCTGACGTCTTTTTGCACCATGACTTTTAATCGCTTTGGCATCGATAATCGCCTTTCGCAAATTATCGGTTAGAGGCAAAGAATCCAGCTTGGTTAAACTGAGATCAATAAATGCCACGCCAATTTTCTGCAAGGAATCGGCCTCTCTTTTCTTCTGTGATTTACTGACTGGTTCTTCCATAGCATTCACTGTTATAAAAATTGGGCTGATTATACTATAGATGTCTAAAGCCTGATACCACAGGCCTTAGAGAAATAAATGATTGAGGCTCGCTTACATCATCGTAAAGGCTTCCAAACCAGCGGCATCCAATGCTTCACGTGCTTTTTGCGCGATATAATAATGAACCTGGGTAGTGGGATGAACATGATCCCAAAATACATAACCATCACAATTAAGCGGCTCTGCCTTATTTTTCAAGGGTAATAATTGATAAATGTAACTGGCAGCTGCAGCCTCTCTTAGCACAGGATTATTTTTAATCATGTCCCATCGGGTTAAATCAAACTGGGGATCTTGCTTTTTTAGAAAGCTAAATAAGGATTGATCATCAGGCTTATATTGATGCAACCATCCAGAATAACTCCCCATGTAACAGGGATCGACCACATTTGAAAAACCATAATCCTGAGCATGATCGATTGCGCTATTAAAAAAGGAATACAAATCAAAATAAACAAAAGTTGCATCGGGATATTCTAACCTCAAGGCCTTAACTTTTGCGGCTAATTTATGATTGTGGATTAAGGTCAATTCAGTCAATAAAGGCTGAAGATGAGTGTCCGCGGCCTGCGGCAGTCGTCCAAGATCGGGTATATTGGGAATAAAGAATTTATTTCCACCATAACGGATTAGGCGTTCGACCGTACCGCCAATGGCATTAACTACGGAATCGGTAATATCCTCTACATTCGTTGGCCCATTTAAGTAATTGTTAGCCCCTATCCAAATAGTATATAAACTGGACTCTTTCTTGCCATAGGTATTCCAGTAAAGATAATCATTTAATTCAATCGCGAGGGTAAAGGGCAGATTCTGTTTGTAAGATAAAACAGCGCCAGCCCCTCCCACCGCATAATTTTGGAACCCATCTGAATAATCTTGAGGATAATAAGAGTTGTATAGTTGCTCAATCCATAGAATACCATTTGAAAAACGGCCTTGAAAGTAAGGCGGAGAAACAGGAAATTTATACCACATATAACGATATAAATTACCGGTATCAGACAAGCTGTCACCAAAAATAACCATGGTGTCAAAACGCTTGTTTGCTGCAAAACAAAAAACGGAAAACAATAGCCCTAATACCATACATATCAATTTTTTCATAAGTCTATCCTTGACTAATGTTTCAAAATTTGACCTTTATTCAGTCGCTGCAAGCCCTCCAGACGTCCGAATATGTTCCCTCCTAGGACGTGCCTTTAAATACGTATGACCAATAGCAAGTAAATTATAAATTAATATAAACAATAAAAGTAAGTGTAACCAGGTGATGGTTAACTGGGTAAATACTGGAATGGTAATCAGCACACCCAAGCAGCCGGAAAGACTTAAGATCAGTGTTTTCTTTAAGGGAATTTTATTCTGCTGTAAAAAAACCAGAGTAGTTAGTGGTTGCTGCATTGCTCCGGCTGTAGTCATGATGGGAAAAGCTACTACAGGCGAAACATTCATCAAAAACAACACACCCTGAACCATCACAAACAAACCCACACCGACAGAGGTTAACGCGCCACAAATCACCAATGCAAAAAAACCAATGACTAGCCTCCAGGAATGAAGCTCCGTCAAATCGCCGCCTACGGGTAATAAACGAAATTGATGAGATATTAAAAGAACAATAATTAATGCAAAGGAACAAATCATCGCCAGACGAATTGCTTGTTTACTAAGCTGGCTTACTACAAATCCCCCCAACAAGCCACCGACACACGTTCCAGCAACCAGGGTTAAAAGGGTCGTTAAATCGACATCAACCAAATGCATAAAAAATAAAGACTCTATAGTACCAGGTATTACTTGTGCCCCATTATTTACTGCGGGTAACTCATCATCACGAAAAGTACCCATCAATTTGGCCAAAGCCACATTAACTGCGAAACTGCCAACCCCTAAAGTATCGGCAATAAAAGCGATGATGCCACTCACAATTAATTTAATACATTGGGTAGAAGACAAAGGTTCGGAAGATTGTCGAGAAAGTTTTAAAACCATCACAGCAACGCAGAATAAACTCAATATTAGTATGCCAAGAGTAATTAAAAAAATGGTCATTCTATTCCCAATACTAAATTAAATTTCAATACTAGCTAAACTGTCCGTAAGAATTCTTTCTCGCAGATTCTCAAACCGCCAAAATCCAGGAGAGCGCTAGAGGCTCAAAACAGTATATACTAGTTTTTTTGTTCGGCAAACATCATTTAGAGTAAAAAAAATCCTTAGTGAATCAAGTGAATACAAAAAAAGATCTCTTCATTTTTATATAGAAAAAGCTGCTCTATTGGCACTATGTGTTTGCCTGAAAACAGCTTTATTTTCGCTTAGACAGAACAGCTTGAAGTATCTACGCCCACTTGACCAAAAACATTTTTGACCAGATTGGTATCTACAGTTAAGTCCTTAGCGGCGTAAATCACCCCACAGGCACCTGATTTAAAATCAGTACCCGGAGTCCAGTATTTAGTGTTGGCAATAATCATTACATGATAAGCCGTTTTAATACCTATGCTTTTAGACAGCAAATAAAATGCTTTATTAAATACACCACTAGCCGTATGTACTATGAAGCTTTGTCTGTCCTGAGGATTAGAGATTTTTGAATTCGCAAAAGCCACTAATTCATCATAACTAATGGCACAGTAGCCACCATGGCTCTGGGCTAATTGTTTATCCAGGCAGTCTGCTGAGCTCCCATCAGATGAAGGAAAGTCCATAAAGCGCAAGGCTTTACCAAAGGAATCACGAACAATGGTCTCGCCTATGCCCCAGGTCACCTCATCAGGTTGTAAGTATGCTTTACCATACAGTAAAGGAGTTTTCTCCAACAGATAAGCCCGAGAAGCCTGACCCGCCATATCGGACATCGACTCATTAAGGGCACCGGATTGATCATGATATTCCAGACCCGAGTGCTGTTCAGTAAATCCATGAGTAACCTCATGACCCGCTACATCCAGAGAGACCAGAGGATAAAACTCATCGCCATCGCCAAAAGACATGGATTGGCCATCCCAGAAGGCATTATCATAACTTTGACCAAAATGAACTCGCATTACCAGCTTCATGGGTGAACCATTAGCTTGTTGTAAGGCATTTAACCCATACCAGTCTCGATACATATCGACAATAGTATGGCCAAAGTAATAGGCATCGTTGCTGGGAGAAAAAGCTCCATTTACGTTTTCTGCGACGTTGTTATTACACGGATATTGAAAGGGTGTCACCTTGAGATTGCTCCAATCCCAGCTTGAACCCACATTCACCAACTTGACTTTGGGGTTATCCATCACACACTGGCTGCCGTTTTGAGTCACATCAAGAGCAGGGAGTCCGTCTTTTCCATACCAGTATTGATGCACTTTTTCATTGCCACCCGGGCCATGATCTGAATACGTTTTAATATTATTCCATTGTTGTACTACAGCACCGGTTTGGGCATCAATGACGAAGAAAGGCCATACGGGTTTATTGTCTCCCTGAACGCTTTTAAATGAAACCAAATAAACCAGGCTTAATTCTTCATCCTGACCTGGTCGAATTTGTAATTCACTCGTCTCTTGCTGTGTTTCTGCCACAGGATTCATACTGAAATAGGATTTTTTAGCTAAATCAATTGCTTGTTGCGCTTTAAGGGTTGGCTGGGTATTGATTTGAATGTCATCCAACAAATGCCCATTAACCAGAACATTACTTTGAGCATTAATACCTTGATTTATTCCCTTGGTAATCATAATTTGCGCACCAACTACCGGGATACCTTTATACAACTGTTGATAACGAATAATGGTCTTATTATCTTCCTGGGTTTGATTTACTTGTTGCAAGGCGTTATTTTCTGCGGCAGAAGTACCCATTGCACGCGCCGCTTTTTTGGGAGCCTGTCCCAAATGAAATTGATTTAAACTGTCTAAAGGGGCTTGGTATAAGTCAACTGCATGCGCAGCTAAAAGAGAGGGTGAAACGAAAACCAAAGAAAAAAATATGCTCTTTTTAAACATTGAGACACCTATTTATTCGCACAATGCTCACCATAATGTCACAAAAAAGATCATAATGCAATTTTTTCCCCCAAAAACGGGAGGGGCTATTGGTTTTAAAAAAACTATTTCGAGTGCACTCTATTTTATTTGTTCACCTTTTGCCTCTTCTTCCCTAATCACTTAATAAGCAATATTATGAACTGATTGCGTCAAGAAACCCATAACCAAATCAAGGATGAGTTATATGATGACGGTACCCAAAATAATATCGCTTGGCATTACTTTGCTAACCTTTCTATCGACAGCCTTTGCAGGTCCTGTAGCTCTTTACCTGCAAAGACAACAAGAACAAGCACAACCTTTGCTTGCTGCCAGAAACATTCATCAGTTTCAATTTACTCAGCGAATAGACCATAATAACCCGTTAACAGGAACGTTCACCCAACGTTACTACATTGATGAGACCTTCAGCAAAACTAAAAATGACCCCGTGTTTTTTTATATCTGCGGCGAATCAAGCTGCACCAAAAGAGCCCTCAACGGGGCTATCAGGAATTATGCAAAAAAATACCACGCCAAACTGGTTGCCCTGGAGCATCGATATTACGGTGAAAGCATCCCTCTGGATTCTTTTTCAACTCAAAACTTAGGCTATTTAACCACAGAAGAAGCATTGGATGACTTGGCTTATTTTCAACGCCAGTTAACCAAGGAACAGAATTGGACCGGAAAATGGATAGCTTTTGGTGGTTCTTATCCCGGTTCCCTATCCGCTTATTATCGATTGAAATTTCCTTATTTAGTTGCAGGTTCATTAGCTTCTTCAGCGCCCGTTATGGCCAAAGAAGATTTTTTTGAATACGATACTCATGTCACTAAGGTCGCTGGGCCTCAATGTGCTGAGCACATACGTCACGTGATCGATGCAGTAGAAGCAACCTTGAACGATCAGAACAAATTAAACCAAATGAAGGCCTTATTTGAAGCGTCCGCCGTTCATGATCCAGTGGATTTCTTATATCTCATTGCGGATACAGGAGCCGCTGCTGTTCAATATGGAATGAGAGACGCCTTTTGTTCCTCTTTATCCGCTAATCCAACACCTTTAGAAGGTTATGCCCAATTTGCGAAAGACTTATATCAATCCATGGGAGTATCTGCTGTAGAATTAACTGCTCAAGGAGCCATGAGTGAAGAACCTGCTGACTATAAGAAAATAGGCATGAGGCAATGGTATTATCAATCGTGCACTGAATACGGTTATTGGCAGAATGCTAATCCTGATCGCTCTCAATCGACACGATCTTCTCTAATTAATTTGGCCTATCATCGTCAAGTATGTCAGCGTTTATTTGGTACCACTGAACCGGCAAACACCACCTCACTCAATGATACCTTCTATTATCCCCTAATGGATGAGTTGGTTTCCAATATTCTGTTCACCAATGGAGAAAACGATCCCTGGTCCCTTTTGTCTCTTGCGGAAAAAATGGGAATGCCAGTAATGGAAAGCTGGATTATTACCTGATTGAAGGAGCGGCTCATTGTGATGATTTGCATAGCCCTGCGAGTTCTGATTCTGAATCCTTACGCACAGCACGTAAAACAATGGAGTCGTTAATAGGATTATGGCTTCATTCATAGACCATTCAGTTATCCTATCCTGTAGCCGTATGAAGCGGATACGGGGTAGTGCGGCTGGAAATCATCCATTTATGAACTAAAATCGGCCATTACGAAAATCGTCCAGAGCTTGCATTACCTCTGTTTGTGTATTCATTACAAAAGGGCCATAACGAGCAATGGGTTCATGTAGTTTCGCAGCAGCAATCAATAAACAGTGACTCTCCTGCTCACTCGTTACGGTTAGTAGATCACCAGAGGTAAGTCCTGCTAATACCTCTTGCTTAATTTTTTGTTGACCAACCTTTACTTCGCCAGAAATAACAAATAATATCGCCTGATAATCCCTGAGGATATGCTGCTGAATAAAGGCTCCTGCTGGCAAGCGAATGTCCAAAAATAAAGGTTTCGTTGCAATATCCGTTATGGGTGATCTTGTCCCTTGATCGGTTCTGCCTGCAATTACTTTGACTACAGCACCAGAATCTTTAATCTCACGCGGCAATTGTGCACTTAATATTTCCTGATAACGCGGCTCATCCATTTTTTTTACAGCGGGTAAATTCAACCACATTTGCAGTCCCTGTAACCGACCACTGGATGCAGAAGGCATTTCTGAATGGATAATTCCTTTTCCAGCAGTCATCCATTGAACATCCCCATTTCTAATGACTCCTTTGTGTCCTTGATTGTCTTCATGAGTAATAATCCCATGCAACAGATAGGTAACTGTCTCAAAACCACGATGAGGATGAGGAGGAAAACCACCCATGTAGTCTAATGAATCACTACTATCAAAATAATCGAAGAGTAAAATCGGTTCAAATTCATTGGTCCTGTCGGCGCCTATATAACGATGTAATTTAACCCCTGCACCTTCACGCATTAACCTGCCATCAATTAATCGCCCAACCTCAATTGCTTTCATACACATCTCTTGTGCCATTTATAATTAATAGCATAGTTCAAAAATCCCTCCTTTCCTATGGGTAGCCTGCATGACATGTGATGCTTATTGGACATAATAAAGCTCACGATATGAATAAGATATGCTAAAATAAACCTGCATATCCAAGAGGTGACTATGAGAACGATAATAAAATTCCTGCTATCAACCCTTATTTTTATGGCTTCAGCTTCCTTTAGTCAGACGAACGTTTTATTTAAAGATACCCATGGCCAAAGCACCCCCTTTTCATCTCTCAAAGGAAAATGGGTGTTAATTAATTATTGGGCCGGTTGGTGTCAAACCTGTATTGATGAAATCCCTGAGTTCAATCGCTTTTATCAAAATCATGAAAAGGATCAGATAGCCTTATTCGCTGTAAACTTCGACGCATTACCTTTATTCGAACAAAAAAACCTCATCAAAAGGTATAGCATCCGTTATCCCAATCTACTAAAAGATCCTGCCAATGATTTACACCTTGGCGATATTACCGGGGTACCAGTAACCTTTATCTTTAATCCAGAAGGACAACTGGTCAAAACTTTATATGGTGGACAAACCGCAGAAACGCTGGATCGGGTAATTGAAGAAAACGGCCAACAAAAAAACCAGGTATCATAAATCTGGCCGGTGCCAAGCGTCCTTGTACACTCTAATTAATGATAATGTCTTTTGTCTTCATATACCTTTTCGTAAGCTTCTTCAACAAGGGAATTAATAGAATGATGCGAACGATCATAGGCAAGTGCTCCCATGCTGAACTCAATTGGATAATTCGTTTGCACAGAGGCTAATTTATTTTGAAGCCTTTTCATCACATTGGGGAGGTGCTCTTTGAACATTCCGGGGCATAAAACACAAAACTTATCGCCTCCCAAGCGGGCAACCGCATCAGAACGACGACGAAAATTTTTAAATAGTTGCTGAGCAAATATTTTTATAACCTTGTCTCCTTCATCATGTCCATAATGATCATTAATAAACTTAAGGTTTTTGATGTCAAAATAGAGTAGTAAGAGATTTCTATCCTGTTGATTACAGCGTTTGATTATTTGTTTTCCTAGCGGGAGCAGGCCTTGTCGGTTGGATAATTTAGTAAGCTCATCAATAGTGGAGAGATGAGCATTAAACTCTGCCTCAACAGTTGCCGCTAAATCTTTAACGATATCCAAATCGGCATCACTGAATTGTTGTGCTTTATAGTCAATTAAGCAGAAGGTTCCTATATTAAACTCTCCTTTAATCTTTAAAGGACAACCTAAATAAAATCGAATTTCAGGATTACCCAGGACTAAAGGATTATCTTTAAAGCGGATATCATTCAAGGTATCCTTAACAATCATGATTTCCTCAGTGAGAATGACATGAGCGCCAAAAGAGATTTCTCTTGGTGTTTCCTCAAACTGCAAACCGTATTTGGACTTAAACCATTCTCGCTCTTTATCAACAAAAGAAACCGAAGCAATCGGTACATGAAATAAATTCTGAGCAACACGTGTGATGCAATCAAACCGTTCTTCAGATTGAGTATCGAGAATATTCAAATTACGAAGAGCCTGTAATCTCTGCGTTTCATTTTTTGGTTTTTGAGGTTTAATCATGGTAACTCCATAAAATTATTGTGTTTAACTTTTGAAGTTGTTAATAAAATTATAGCACTTAAGATCAATAATTTATGTTCAACAGGCTCTCCGAAGGAGACGGAATTTCCAAGAACGGGCTTAAAACCTTTTCCCAGTCTGGGCTGATAGCCCATAAATCGTGTTTCATTGGTTATCAAATTATTATCATCTGAGCTTAATTGTGACCATACTATGTTGCCACGGTGCTGACCGGACGCTCATGAACAGGGCAACAACCCCGCTGTATCATTCTCGTTACAAGTAACGGCCAATAGAAATCGTTTGATTTCGCGGTAATTGAAAAAATTCAATATCCCGTATCGAATTGCGGAGCAAAAAGCTGAATAATCTTTTTTGCCAATTCAATAATTGGGGGTACTTTTTCTTGCCACGAGAAATATGGATAATTTCGACCAAAAAAGTAGACTTGCTCACATCCAGGGAAAAGGGAAATATTTTGTTTTTTATCCCTGCCTCCAAGGTTCGCGGGACATGGATGGTCTGCATAAAGCCATAATGTAAACTCAAATGATAATAACCTTCAGTCAGGGACTCTAATTTATAACGGTTCTTTTCTGGAATATAAGGGAAATCTTCAACAATAACCTTTACGATCAAGGTTGATTTAGGCAGGATGTGGTTTAATTTAACATAATTAAAGAAACTGCCTCCGCTGTTGTCATAAGGATCAGTTACAAAAATCACCGTTAAATCCTCAATGCAATTTAATTTGGAACGATCTAATTGTTTGACAATTTCAGAAAGAGACATTTTATTCTTGTAAAAATAGGAATGAACCAGCTCCATCCCTTTTTGCCAAGTGATCATCAGAATGCTAATGACCACAGCGAACGCTAACGGGATCCAGGCACCATTATAAATTTTCGGAATATTTGCACCGAGGAAAACCAAATCAATCAATATCAATGGAAAAAAAATCAACCCAATTTTACTATACGACCATTTCCATAATTGACGTGCCACACAAAGAACTAATAGGGCAACAATGAGCATGAGCAGATTAACGGCCATTCCATAAGCCGCCGCCAGTGCATTGGAGCTTTTAAACACCACTACCAATAAAAGAGTTCCCAGCGCAAGAAAAAGATTTACCATAGGAACATAGACTTGTCCTGTTTCTTCTTTAGAAGTGTGGACTATCGATAAACGAGGACAAATATCTAGTGAAATTGCTTGTCTGGTCAAAGAAAAACTCGCTGAAATTACTGCCTGTGAAGCAATGATAGTCGCCAGAGTCGCTATAATTATTAAGGGATAAAAAAACCATGAAGGGGCAAGAGAATAGAATACGTTTGCAATGGCTTCAGGATGACTTAGTAAATTAGCACCTTGTCCAAAGTAATTGAGCAATAGAGCAGGAAGGACCACGCCAAACCATCCTATCCGAATTGGTTTTTTGCCAAAGTGACCTAAATCCGCATACATTGCCTCAGCACCAGTAATCACTAAAAAAACACCGCCTAAAAGGAAATAAGCATGCCAGCCGCCCTCAGAAAGAAACATAAGGGCGTAATAGGGATTAACCGCTTTTAAAACCATTGGGTTTTGTACAATGGCTATAATGCCCAGAATGGCAATAATAATGAACCAACACAGAAGAATGGGACCGAAAAAAAAACTAATTATAGTGGTGCCAAAACGCTGACAAAGAAACAGAATTAACAGAATGGCGAATGATGCAGGCATAATCAGGTAAGAAAAATCAGGCGAAATAACGTTTAGACCTTCAATGGCACTGATAACAGAGATGGCCGGGGTTATCATCCCATCACCAAGAAGCAAGCCCGCACCAATTACCCCCATTAAAAAAAGAGAGCGTGGAAATTTTTTGCTTTGTCGTTTCAGTAAATACAATAAAGCTAATATCCCACCCTCTCCTGCATTATCCGCACGTAAAAAAACAATCACGTATCCCGTTGAAATGACTAAAATAAGCGACCACAAAACTAATGATAAAACGCCATATACATGGAAAGGAGTATTATCGACCCGGGTTAAAACCTGGTGAAGAGCATACAGAGGACTGGTTCCCAGATCGCCATACACAATGCCCAGAGCACCTAGCGATAAAGTGATTGTTCTTTTATTGTTATCTTGCATATCCATTATCCATAATAAATAATTCCGTTCGGCAAGTAATCAGGGTTGTCGAACATTTATTTTTGGAGGGACTACATGCCGCAACTGTGCGCGGCATCCAGAAATCCATTTTAAGGAACAGATATCTTGTTCAATCCAAAAATCAATGGCCAACGGCCCTAATATAGGATAAATGATCCCTTCATCAGGCGAACAAACGCTGTTTTTGTGCGTTAGTAATTCTAATCTTTAGCACCCAATCGCCTTCTTCACTGATAGATTCATTTAATACGGAACCTAATTGATATAATTGAGCACGTAGTTTGGCCTGGGTGGGCTTCACCACGATATCTTCAATAAGGACTATTCCATGCAGCTGGGTAGCAATTGCTTCTTTTAAAAGATCCAGACCTAAACCCGATGCCGCTGAGATCCATACTTTGCAAAAATCCTCAGTATAATCAATCTTTGGCTGCCAGCCTTCCTGTAAATCGATTTTATTAAAAACCTGAATGACCGGAATATCATTAACCCCTAATTCATCCAATACTTTTTGTACGGCAAAGACCGTATCTCGCCAATGAGGATCAGAGATGTCAATGACATGCAGTAATAAATCCGCTTGTTGCGTTTCTTCTAACGTCGCACGAAACGCCTCCACTAAATGATGCGGTAAGTCACGAATGAATCCCACCGTGTCGGCTAAAATTACCGCAGAGGATCCGGGTAAATCCAATTTACGCATAGTGGGATCCAAAGTTGCAAACAATTGATTGGCAACATAGATACTCTCACCAGTCAGAGCGTTAAATAAGGTTGATTTTCCTGCATTGGTATATCCCACCAAGGAAACAGTAGACAAGTCAGCTTTACGTCGAGACTGACGATTTTGCTCCCGACTACAACGTACTTTTTCCAATCGTTTGTTAATGGATCGGATCCGTTCACGTAATAAGCGTCGATCTGTTTCTAATTGAGTTTCCCCTGGACCACGCAAACCGATACCTCCTTTTTGGCGCTCCAAATGAGTCCAACCACGAATAAGTCTTGTGGATAAATGTTGTAACTGAGCCAGTTCAACCTGGAGTTTTCCTTCAAAGGTACGCGCTCTCTGAGCAAAAATATCCAAGATCAAACCACTGCGATCAACGACACGACATTCAAACAATCGTTCCAGATTGCGCTCTTGAGATGGAGATAATTCATGATTAACCAAAACCAATTCCGCATCCAGCGCTTTGACCAATTGGCCAATTTCTTCTGCTTTACCTTTACCCAGATAATATTTGGCATCAGGAGTAGCGCGAGTCCCTAAAACACAGTCCAGTACCTCTGCATTTGCTGAAAGGGCCAGCTCTTTAAATTCAGCCAATGCCTCTTCAGCATCAATGCCTGGTACTGCTAATTGCACCAATATAGCTCGCTCACCACCCTGCGGACGTTCAAACACTATCCAATTCCCCAAAAAAGAAAGTAGCTTAGTCTGCCACAGTTCCAGCATCCTCACCAGTTGCTGCTTCATCCATAGGAATTTTCACCAGACGAGAAGGAACAACCGTAGATATGGCATGCTTATATACCATTTGAGTAATGGAATTTTTTAACATCACCACATATTGATCAAAGGAATCGACTACGCCATGTAATTTAATACCATTAACTAAAAAAACAGATACAGGTACTTTTTCTTTGCGCAGTTCATTTAAGAAGGGGTCTTGTAATAAATGATTCTTAGACATTGCCTACTCCTTGTTGTTATTGTAATTTTTTAAGGCAAACACGGGCATCTAACTACTTATTCGACATCTGCTGGAAAAACTTTAGTATAATTTCATGACAGGGTAATTTGAATCCGTTAATATAGTTCTCGCTACAATATTGAACAACCTAATATCAATTCAATATCAGCTGCTGCTGAGCTTATAAGGAGATTTAAATGACCTTCACCATCGAACAAATAAAACAATTGGAAAATCCATATCAGGATCTGGGTACCAGTGATGCATTAGCAGAGCACCTCATGGAATTAAACAAATTATCTCCCAAAGAGATGCAAGATTTAGCCTCACGCATGATGTTGGCCTGCCCACAAGAGGAGCTGGACCATTTTGGCCTTGCAATTAATTCATTAAGAATAGAAACAGATGACAATTCAAAAAGTGAATCAGAAATACAGTTAAGAGCTGAGTCAGAGGACCAGTCAAAAAATGAGTCAGAGGTACAGTTAAAAAGTGAATCAGAAGATCTGTCCAAAAGTGAATCCGAAATACAGTTAAAGAGTGAATCCGACGAGCTGTCAAAAAGTGAATCTGAAGAACAGTCCTTCCACACCGTGATTGCTCAAGCCCATGAAGTAAAAAAACGGGTACTTGGTTTATTAGATCCCGCCCATGAAAGCCCTTATGAGTTACTTACGGATGATGAGTTGTTTACTCCTTTTAAGAGCTTGGCCCTAAAAATATTAGAGAAGAACGAGACTGCCATTGCAGAAAGACTGGCGCTGACCACTCCTGCAAAAAGCCACAGTCAGTTATCGCGTCATATTAATAACACGTTCAACAATAGTGAACTTGCGACAAAAATAGCTGCTGCTTTTACCCTCTATCGAGATATAAATCGATTTCTATTACGCGATAAACCAGAGGATTTTTTTTCCAGCCCTGAATTTAATATTGATTTGTGCCTTGAGTTTTCTTCACTGTGCTCTTCATTAGTGAAGGGACATGAGCAAGCTATTGGTGGAAAGCTGGCCCAATTAGATCCCACAACTCGTCATGACATAAGCCGCCATCTTGAAATGATGTGTTCCAGCGCCTGCGATAAGCAAAACCCATTTAGACTGATTGCTTCTGTTATGGCAGCGAAAGAAGAAGAAAAACAGGAAATAGCTGTCCAAACAGCAAAACCCGTTGAAGTAATACCAAATACAAGCAATCCCAATCTGTTGTTTAACTCCCAATTGAGAGCAAGAAAAGAATTGCCTGCAGTCACCCTGCGTAGTGGTTCCGGTTATGAATCAGAATCTGAATCTGATTCTGATGAAGAACAGGAATCCTGGCTTTCATCCTGCTGTGGTTTATTCAAAGGTTAATAGCTATACTTTGTGCCCTTGCTTAGGATTTATTGACAATTTATCTGTAAAAACCTACCTGCCGCGACTTGTTCGCGGCATCCAGTAATGAAGCACAGCTATCTTATCCACAAAGAGTTCTAACAGGATCCCGATAACAAGTCGGGAGACATCAAGAGATCTATTGTCAACAACCCCAGGTAAGGACAACTTCTCTCATCAGGAATCCAATATATGCTAAAATGCAGAATACGGCTAAGAACAATGAAGATAACAAGAATAATTCCTAAACCATTCTGTTTTTTTACCATTTAGCGCAAAAAACACTCTAAACCTATTTTAAGTTAATTGAAATTAATACTGGTACAATACGAGTTTTTTTTGATAATATAGCCGTATTTTTAGTCTACACTTCAGTATACTAAAAAAGTGGAGTAGTTCGGCATCACCCTGCTGAACTTAAGTGAGGATCATCTTCAAGCAATTTAAATGGGAACGCTAATGAAGCAAAACAAGTTAACGGTGGCACTGGTTCAACAACAATGGTATGAAAATGCAAAAGAACATCAAGATAATTTGGCCGCGGGAATAAGTTCTGCAGCCCAACAGGGGGCACAACTTGTTTGTTTGCAAGAACTAACCCTAAGCCCTTATTTTTGCACCCGATCAGATGTAGATGGCCGACCCTATATGGAAGACATCCACTCTGGGCCAACAGCCCAATTTGTTGGAACAATGGCAAAAGAAAATAACGTCTGTATTACCGCATCCCTTTTTGAAAAGGCAGGCTATAACACTGCTGTGGCATTCAATACCCAAGGCGAATTAATTGCTATAACCCGAAAACAACATATTCCCAGTGGCGAGAAATACCACGAAGACTTCTACTTTAAACCTGGAGACTCTGATTACCCTGTTCACTCCATAGCCGGGCATCAATTGGGTCTACCTACCTGTTATGACCAATGGTTCCCGGAACTCTCCCGAATTTATGGATTAAAAGGAGCTGAAATTTTAGTTTACCCCACCGCTATAGGTGGCGAGCCAACAGCGCCTGGGTTTGATAGCCAACCGATGTGGCAAAAAGTAATGGTAGCTCAGGGTATTATGAGCAACACCTTTATCATCGCGGTAAATCGAATTGGTTGTGAAGATGATTTACACTTTTATGGCAGTAGTTTTATTAGCACACCCATGGGTGAAATTTTAGCTCAAGCGCCCCGCAATGAACCCGCAGTATTGGTAACGGAATTGGATTTTGACCAACGCGCCTTATGGGGACGATTATTCCCATTTGCCCAACAACGTGAACCTGAGACTTATCACGAATTAATCCGGTCTCGTTGACCCCCTTTTGGAACTTTATAGAATGAACAGCAAAGAACTAGCCGATGAGAATTTGTATAACATTGAGAATTGGGGCGAGGGATATTTCAGCATCAATCCTAAGGGAAATATAGAAATAAGCAGGAAACCAGGAAAAAAAGGGGTTGAGTTACAGGCTATTGTCGATGCAGCACATAGGGCGGGCCTGCACTTACCCCTTTTAATTCGCTGCAGTGACATATTGCATGACCGAGTCCACCGGATTTATCAGGCCTTTACCCATGCCCGAGAAGAAACAGATTATACGGGCAGCTATAAGCTGGTTTATCCTATTAAAGTAAACCAGGAGCAAAGTGTTGTCAGGGAGTTACTGAAATCACCTGAGAACAGTATCGGTCTTGAGGCCGGCAGTAAACCAGAGCTCATGGCCGTAATTGGTATGCTGGGCGACAAGCACAGCACCATCGTGTGTAATGGTTACAAAGACAGCAGTTATATCCGCACCGCTTTAATAGCCCAACAAATGGGACATACTGTTTTTATTGTTATTGAAAAGAAGTCAGAACTTGATATCATTTTAAATGAATCGGCACGCTTACAGGTAAAACCTACTCTGGGCGTCCGCATCCGCTTAGTAAGTAAAAGCGCGGGTAAATGGGAAAACACCGGTGGTGTTAAATCCAAATTCGGTTTAAATGCAAAACAAGTATTAGAGTTGGTCGATCAATTAAAGGCCAATGACATGCTTGATTGCCTTCAGTTAATGCATTGTCATTTAGGTTCACAAATAGCCAACATCCACGATATTCGTCACTGCATGCAGGAAGTATCACGTTATTACGTTGAACTACGTCAGCTGAATGCACCCATAGACACCATTGACGTTGGTGGTGGCCTTAGCGTTGATTATGAGGGCACTCGCTCTAATAAAGGCTGCTCCATGAACTACAGCCTCAGCGAATACGCAACTCATATTTTGTTAGCCTTGAAGCATTTATGCCAGGATGCAGAAGTACCTGAGCCCAATCTGATCTCCGAATCAGGCAGAGCATTGACCGCACATCATGCCGTATTGATATCCAATATTACTGATATCGAAATAATTGATAAAGCGCCCGTACTTCCCGATATTGAAAAAGAAGATTCTCATGTAATTCAAGACATCTATGATACCTATCAGGCGATCACAGACAGTTCACCAACAGAAATATACAATTATGCCGAACATTCTCTTAATGAAGCTCACTCTTTATTTAAACATGGCGTGATAAGTTTACAAGAAAAAGCTAAGGTTGAAGCATTTTATACTAATATCTGTATGGAATTAAAAGAGAGATTGGATGAGGAAAATCCTACTGAACAATCCTTGTTGTTAATGATTAATGAAAGCATGGCAGCCAAGATCTTCTGTAATATCTCTTTTTTCCAATCTATTCCTGATGCCTGGGCTATAGGGCAAATTTTCCCCGTAGCCCCTATTTCACAATTAACTGAACCGCCAACCATGCACAGTATTTTGCAGGATTTAACCTGTGATTCGGATGGCACAATTAAGCTATACCCAGGAAGTTCCTGTGTGACGTCTACGTTAATGCTACCTCCTTATGATATGAATAATCCCTATTCAATAGGCTTTTTCCTGGTTGGCGCGTACCAGGAGATCTTGGGTAATTTGCATAATTTATTTGGTGATACTAATTCTTTAGACGTAAAACTTTCTGACGATGGGGAGTTTGAAATTAATGATTTAGTGAGTGGAGATACAGTAACTAATGTATTGAATTTTGCCCATTTTGATACCAAAAAATTAATTCAATCTTATGAAAAACAATTAATTCAAACTGAATTACCTAAAGAAACCATGCTTTCCTATCTCAATGAATTAAGAAGTATTTTTTCTCAATTAACCTATCTTGATGGACATAGACCGTAATGATGAATACACCAAAACAAGCAGGATTTTTCATGCCAGCAGAGTGGCATCCTCATGAACGATGCTGGATGGCTTGGCCTTGCCATCCTTCCACCTGGTCTAAAATAGGTTTGGAAAGAGCGCGGATAGCCTATGCTCGCGTTGCTCAAGCCATAGCTCAATTTGAACCAGTTACCTTATTAGTTAATCCTGGAGATGAGGAATCGGCCAAACAATATTGTGGAAAGAATATTGAGCTGATCACTCTTCCTATCAATGATTCCTGGACCCGTGATACGGGTCCTACTTTTTTATTGAATCAAGAGCAACAACTGGCAGGGGTAGATTGGATTCATAATGCCTGGGGTGGAAATTATCCCGACTATGCTTTAGACAATCAAATTGCTTCCGCCGTCCTGAAACTAAGCCAGGCTCATTATTTTCACGCTCCTTTAGTCATGGAGGGAGGTTCCTTCCATGTTGATGGAGAAGGGACTATTTTAACGAGCCGAGAATGTTTGCTCAATACCAACCGCAATCCCCATCTCTCGCAACAAGTGATTGAACAATACCTTTATGATTATTTAGGCGGAGAACATATTATTTGGCTAAATCAAGGCTTATTGGGCGATGAAACTGACGGCCACATTGATGAGATTGCCTGTTTTATTGCCCCAGGGAAAGTATTATGTCTTATTACTACAGACCAGCAAGATCCCAATTATCTTAGGTTACAAGAAAATTTTGAAATCCTTAAGTCTGCCAAAGATGCCAAAGGACGTACCCTGGAGGTGTTTACGGTGGAACAACCTCCAGCCACCTATCTTGAGGAGGAAAGGCTCACTTTATCCTATATTAATTTTTATCTGGCCAATAAGGGTATTGTGATGCCTGCATTTGGTTATGAATCTTATGACAAAGCAGCCTATCAACTGTTTACTCAATTATTTCCTGGCTATCAAATCATGCAAATTGATGCTCTGGATGTGTTTGCCGGTGGTGGTGGCATTCATTGCATTACTCAACAACAACCAGTAAGCAAATAAGGTAGATACCTGGCTGAACACTCATCAACGTCAAACTAAGGGAAGATGGAGATAAGCAAAGCTCTGTTCCATCAAGGCAAGAGTGATCTTGTCAAGTAATCTGCAAAAAATAACCCTCGTTGCTGAGCGCAACGAGGGTTATTTTTTGCTTAGTTTGACGACTATGGCCGAAATGTTCAATGCATCATTTACCTTCCTGCCTATCTTGATAATTCTGGAGTGTTTTTCTTATGAGGAACCTTTTCCTCGCCGATGGAAGAAAAAACCCTCCATTCTTTGAGAAATCTCTTACACATCTGTCCTCACTCCACGCAATGACTCTCTTAACGAAACGTATATACTTACAATACAAAGGATGAGAGGGATTATCTCTGACAGGATGTTAAATAAGGGACCAGTACAATGGACGTACTCGCTGCAAGGACGCAGCACTTTTAATAACAGTCATTTTCTTAAATATACATCTTTTCTCATAGTAATCTACTGCCAATAAACTCTTTTTTTAAAAATAGCTGTCGATAAGAAATCCCGGTAATACAAAGAATAGAATTGCAAACGGAGATTGTTTGATATTAGGTAATCATAATAATCTGAGTTTGCATGGGTTTTTAATGAACGAGACTATTTGTTTGAAATGGTGTATCACCCATTTCTAAACGCTCCGCAAAGTCTTCAACAAAATCTAATGATGCAGAGCGAACAGGGGTAAATAAAGCATTGGGATTTGCAGTGAACACTCTAATAACCACATTAGCTATTTTTTTCAAAAGATTGGTGAGATAGTCACCCCAACTTAAATCTCTGTTCAATACAGACTTGACATCGTCTATAGCTGCTTCGCATTTATTTTTAAATTCGATACCCGCATCTCTTCGATTCATACCAGATAACAGGTCTGAATTATATTCCGCTGCAGCAGATCGCAACATAGTTAATAAATAATTTGCTTTTTGAACAGCTTGGGGAAAATGGTGCTGATCGACTGCACCAATATTCTCTTCAAGTGTCCGCAAAACATTATTTACTTTATCCATTGTTTTTTCTACTAAACGCTGCAATTCTTCTTTGCGTCGATCTTCTTCGGGTTGCAGTTCTTCTTTACGCTGCTGTATTAAAGAGAGCGCTATTCCAGAAGACTGTATTTGTGCCAAAGCAGATGTTTCTTTTGAAGTTACTTGGAGGGGCTTAAAAAACTGTTGCAGCTCTTTTTGATAGTCTTTCCATGTGAATTCTCCAGGTCGATTTTGTCCACCGCAAATTTGCATTTCAGCATAGTGATTATCTGTTACCGCGTTTTTCATGACGGTGTAGTCACCTAAATTGTCATCAAGGACATATACAAAATCCGCTTTATCCCTGTGGCGTTTAAGCTCAGCCTTTACGTCGTTATATTTAACTCCAGAGTCCATAATAGTTATATTTTCAATTTCTTGCTGAGAAAACCCCTGATATTTAAATAGAGCAATAATGTAGTCTCTGCGGTTTCTGGTAACAATATGGATTTTCACCTCAGGATTGCTCAATGCTTCGCGAAAAAAGGCAGCGGCATCTGCACTCATCAGCATATCAGCATCTGGCTTTGTGAACGTAACGTCTTCCTTATATTCTCCAAATTTCTGTTCAAATAAAGATTGAAGGTCCTCTTTCATCGGAGCATCTTTATAACCTTTACCTTTCAGCGATTCATCAATATCCAATAATGATTGATAAAACTCACTAAAAACAGTGCCAGCTCCCTCTCTATGAGTTACGGTACCATCAAAATCGGTAAAAACCAGAATTTTTGTCATTCACATTCCTTTCAGTTAGTATATTAAATACACGCTTTTCGAATTATATTATATATATAGCTTAAGAAATTATTAAGCTAAGTAATATATTTAACCTCCCGGATAAAATGTGCCATATGTCCTGTGAAAAGTTGTTACTGGAATAAACGCACTTATAAAGAACAACAGGCAATCAACCAGTCATATTATTATTTAAATTGGATTAATATAGTTCTTTTTGGTATCATAAAGATTTTGACTATCTCCTTATTAAGATACTCCAAGGTGATTTCCTAACTCCATTTAATTAATTTTGAAGGTGTCTTTGTGTTTTTTAAAAAAAATAAAACCAATCAAGAAAGAAAGCTCGATATGGGAGACTTTGGCTCTGTCCCAAGAGATATAATGCAGCAAATTGTGCTTTTCCTTGATGCTCGTTCTCTTGCTAACTTACTACTGACTAATTCGTCAGTCTATGAGGTAATTTTTAAATTACCACAGGTACATATAAAGATCTGTAACCAGGAGTTTAAGGGTTCTTTCCCACAGTTTCTTAATTTATATGCCAACTATTTAAATGAGCAGCAAAGTCGTGAGAAAGAGATAAAAGAAATAAGCGACCAT
This sequence comes from uncultured Legionella sp., assembly GCA_964428035.1. Lineage (GTDB taxonomy): Bacteria > Pseudomonadota > Gammaproteobacteria > Legionellales > Legionellaceae > Legionella. The sequence continues at coordinate 11,636 of CAYRWO010000004.1, read as the reverse complement.
AGAATGATCCTTAGAGAAAAGAAAGCTGATCTACAGGAATGGACTGCTCCATCCCGAAGCAAAAATTTTCATTGTATTACTGATGACGAAAAGATGGCTACAGGCTGTTGCTTTGTATTCGGTGTGATTGGCGGAGTGCTGGTGTCTTGTTTTGTTCCTGTTCCTTGTTTTCTGAGTACCACTTTAGGTGCAGTAGCAGGAGGAACTACGCCATTAGTTGTTTGTCGAACAACTAAATGTCTTTGTGGGATGTGTCTGGAGTGTAAAGAGGATCATATTGATGAAAGAGAAAAAAATCTGAACTCTAATTTTCCCCCAGCTCAATTTACGATGAACATGTAGTGGTTTAAATGACGTTCAATATCAGACGAAAGAAAGCCCACTATTCTAAATAGCGGGCTGCATTTTTCAATAGGTCTTATATATCTATATTTTCAGCATCTAATGCATTAGATTCGATAAAGTCTCTCCTGGGCTCTACGTTATCACCCATTAAAGTGGTAAATATGGCATCAGCAGCAACAGCATCTTCTATATTCACTTGCAGCATTCGCCTTACCGCGGGATCCATTGTAGTCTCCCATAGTTGCGCAGGGTTCATTTCTCCCAGACCTTTATAACGCTGAATGGTTTGTCCTTTTTTAGCTTCATCCATTAACCAATCTAAAGCTTGCTCAAAGTTTTCCACTGGCATGCATTTCTCTGCACGTTTGATTTGTGCGCCTTCTTCTACAAGACTTGCTAATTTAGAACCTAAACCAACCATTTCTTTATAGTCCTTAGAATAGAAAAACTCTGCATTCATTGGAATGTTGTTATCCATTCCATGTTGAGTGATTATTATTCGTGGAATGAATAAATTACTGTCAGGAAGTTCTTGCACCTCAACTTTATATTGCTCAGTTTTGCTGCCCACTTGTTGCAGACTTAAATGTAACTGCTTACACCAGTTAGCAATTTTTTCTTCTTGATTAAAATCATCATTCTGTAATACAGGAAGATATGCAACACGCTTTAAAATATCTGTGGGATATCTTCGTTTGTAACGTTTTATAATTTTTTCAACTCGTCTAAATTGCTGCACTAATTCTTCTAAGGCCATAGCCGTTATTGCAGGGGCGCCCTGGGCAGGATAAAACGCAGCACCATCTAAAGCGCTCTGGGTTAAATAATCAAATAACGCTTCATCATCTTTAACATATTGCTCTTGTTTTCCACGTTTGACTTTATAAAGAGGAGGTTGAGCAATATAAATATACCCTCTTTCTACCAACTCAGGGGTCTGTCTGTAGAAAAATGTTAATAACAAAGTTCTAATATGTGAACCGTCAACATCCGCGTCGGTCATAATGATGATGCGATGATAACGTACTTTATCCGGATCATATTCGTCAGGACCAATACCACAACCTAAAGCAGTGATAAGAGTAGCCACTTCTTGAGAGGCAAGCATTTTATCAAATCGCGCTTTTTCAACATTTAATATCTTACCCTTGAGCGGTAAAATAGCCTGGAATTTTCGGTCGCGTCCTTGTTTTGCTGAACCGCCTGCCGAATCACCCTCAACTAAATACAACTCGGATAATGCAGGATCTTTTTCCTGGCAATCTGCCAATTTTCCTGGCAAACCAGCTATATCGAGAGCACCTTTTCTTCGAGTCATCTCTCGAGCACGTCGAGCAGCCTCTCTTGCTCTTGCAGCATCAATGATTTTGGCAACAATCGCTTTTGCAGCGGCGGGATTTTCCATTAGAAAATCATTAAATTTTTCTGCTACACTGGACTCAACGGCTGATTTTACCTCAGAAGAAACCAGCTTGTCTTTTGTTTGAGAGGAAAATTTGGGATCAGGTACTTTAACCGAAAGAACTGCAGTTAAACCTTCACGGGCATCATCTCCTGTAGGTGATACTTTGGCTTTCTTGGCATAACCTTCATTTTCGATATAATTATTCAAGGTCCTGGTCAATGCTGCCCTGAAACCTGCCATATGAGTTCCGCCATCACGTTGCGGAATGTTATTGGTAAAACAAAAGAGTGTTTCCTGATACGAATCATTCCACTGCATGGACAGCTCTACCACAATACCATCCTTTTCTGCATTCATTGAAAATACAATAGGGATAATCGGGGTCTTGTTTTTATTTAAATGTTCTACAAACGCTTTTATTCCCCCTTCATAATGAAAGGTGTCCTGACGTTGTGTACGCTCATCGTATAAATGAATGCACACCCCGGAATTAAGATAAGATAATTCTCGTAGGCGTTTGGCCAATATATCGTAATGAAACTCAATGTTAGTGAACGTTTCAGCACTTGGTTTAAACCAAATTTGAGTACCGGTATTTGTTGCATCTCCCGTTTCTGCTATAGGCGCGTCGGGTACACCATGTCGATAATGTTGCTCATGTACTTTTCCATGACGACGTACTATTAAATGCAATTCTTCAGATAAAGCATTAACTACGGATACACCTACGCCATGAAGACCACCAGATACTTTATAAGAGTTATCATCAAATTTACCTCCAGCATGCAAGATAGTCAGAATTACTTCTGCTGCAGAGCGGCCTTCTTCTTTATGAATATCAACTGGAATTCCTCGACCATCATCTTTAACGGTGATGGATTCATCGGGATGAATAGTGACAAATATTTCTTTACAGTGACCAGCCAAGGCTTCATCAATAGAGTTATCAACTACTTCAAATACCATATGATGAAGTCCTGTTCCATCATCCGTATCACCTATATACATACCTGGTCTTTTTCTTACTGCATCTAAACCCTTTAGGACTTTAATATTATTTGAATCATAACTGGCGTCAACGCTCATTAGGGACCTCATTTACCATATTGTGGCATTTCAAATGCCCTCATTATAGCATCATTTGTTGAGGGTTTATATCTTCCTGGGGAACTTTGCTCCTACCTGTTTGGATCATCTTATTTAACCCAAATAGATCAGCTTTCTGTTTGCTCTTTACTTCAACTCGTCCGTTGGCGAGAGCGTTGAAACACTTTAGCTGAATACCTAAGCTCTCGCTAACGCTCGAGTTGATATATCTAAAAAAGAATTTTTTTCGCTATGATTTACGTAAGCAATCAATTATCAAGAAGTTTCACATTTAAGCAATTCAAACGATGAGTACCCATACTCGTCATTTTGGGTGCATCGAGAGATATACTGTCAGTTTCAGTACTCTACTTATCCTGAACAAGAGGAATAATCTAGGTGTAATAACTGATTTAATTCGTAAAAGCACTAAGGAAACTACCATTAAGTTAATTTTGTTGCCTGGGTTAACGCATCGTAATCCGGGAAATACATTGTTCAGGACACCGAAATCCCTGATTGTACACGCGAGGGGAAATTAGCTCTAAGCTAATGCCTCATGTACACTCCATGCTACTCATTTTATTTATATTAGCTCTATAACACTGACGATCCCTCGGGTGCTTGACCATGAGATCTCTCACTAGCGATCAATGGCCTAATATCCAAGATTTGTTTCACGTGAAACATTATTCGGAGATGTTGCTAACTACCAATCCATCATTAATGGAGTAAGAATAGAACTGTTCTTTAGTTAATCCGGCTATTGTGTCCATTTCGTTGACTGCTGTTATAACATATTGTCCGTGTTTACTGGCAAGATAATTAAGTACTTTCTTTTGGTGTGTATCATCCAATTCGGAAGCCAAATCATCAAAGAGATATAAGCATTGATGGTCAAGTAACTCTCCCTGGGCTAATTTTAAGGCAATCAAAATAATTTTTTGTTGTCCTCGCGATAATACCTGTCTTGCCTTAACATCATTACTTTCTATTAAGATATCTGCTTGATGTGCTCCGTACTGTGTATATAGCTTTTGGTTATCACCGTTAAAATGCTCAGCAAGAATAAGTTCTAATGATTTTCCGGTTTGTTTTTTATCCCAACCTTTAAAATAATGAATACTGCAAGGACTATCTGTTAATTGTTGAAGAACCTCATAAAACCTTGCTTTCCATAACTCAAAATAGTCTTGTCGCAATTCGTCAAGTTGATTCGCGAGGTGACTTAATTGTTGATCCCAAGGAATAAAGTGCGCATAGGGAGCATGTTTTTTAAGTAAGGCATTACGATGCTTTAACACTTTTTTATATTCTTTCCATAAAGTGAGGTAATTAGGTTTCACGTGAAACAATCCCCAATCCAGAACACTGCGTCGTACTGAGGGACCTGCATCGATAATCTGGAATATGTCAGAATAAAAAACCTGGCAAGGTAATGAATAAGCAAGTTGGCTCGTAGAGGTGCAAAACTGGTTATTTAATTTAATTTGAGTAGGTTCAGAACATGATTTTTGAATACTAATAGTATTTTGATTTTCAGCCCGGGCAAATACAGTGAGCGTCGTCTGTCCGTGAGTTATAATCGGTGAAATTTCTCGAGAACGAAAAGAGTGTCCACAACTTAACAAATAAAGGGCTTCAAGAATAGAGGTTTTTCCACTACCATTAGGCCCCGTTATAAAAGTGAATCTGGAATTAAGTAATAGATGAGCGGCAGAAATATTACGCAAATGATGAATTTTTAAAGCCGTTAAAATCATATTTTCATAGGCATAATAATATATTGATAATAATCATTTTGTAATGATTCAATTAAAATACTGCTATCGGTATTCGACATAGATAAGCGTATCTGACCTTCTCCTAAATGAGTGAGAACATCAAGCAAATAGGTTGCATTTAATCCAATTTTTAACTCATCGCCCTGAGTATCAGCAACTAACGTTTCTACAGCCTCTTCCTGCTCATTATTATGCGCAATCAAAGTTAATTGACCCGGCTGTAGATGAAGCATGACTGCCTTGGATTTTTCATGAGCCAAGATGACAATACGAGATAAAGATCGTTTCAAGGCAGCACAATCAATAATAATATGTTTATCCTGCTCTTTGGGTATCGCTTTAGTATAAGGGGGAAAACGCGCTTCAATTAATTTAGACAAGAAAACAAACTGGCTCGCAATTAATTTCACATGTGATTTTCCAGCAGCAAGTAAGACCTGTTCATCATTGATACAATTTAATAACCGTAACAACTCCTGAACCCCCTTTTTGGGAAGCAATAGCTTGCTATGACTAACGTTAGAGCAAGAGTATCGACTAATAGCCATTCTGTGCCCATCAGTAGCAACAGCAGAAATTAAATTAGGCTCAAACTCAAGAAATAAACCATTAAGAAAAACCCGTACATCCTGTTGGGACATCGCAAAATGAGTAGACTGCAATAATTGCAATAACACCAGGCGTGGAATAGTTAATTCGACATCATTACACTCATCCTCACTGGAGGGATAATTTTCAGCAGGTAAAGTAGTTAATTTAAAAGAGCTTCGCCCCTGCTTTATGGTTAAGATGCCATTATCAAACACAATACTCGGAGTAGCATTCTCATCGAGTGAACGAATGATATCGATAAATTTTTTTGCTGGGACAGTAATAGTTCCTGCAGAATTATCTGACTGACAAACAACTTGGGCAGAAATTTCTATTTCCAAATCAGTAGCCGTAATAAACAATAAGCCATCAGACAACTTCAATAAAAAATGAGATAATATCGCCAAGGATTGCTTTTTATCGACAGCTCCGGCAACTGTAAGTAAAGGAGTCAGGAGATCTTCCTTCTTTATAGCAAACTCAAACACGATAAACTCCTTATCAGGAAGATAAAATTCTCATTAAATTTTTATAATCTTCGGCAAAATCACTATCATCCTGTACCAATTCCTTAACTTTTCTACAGGCATGAATAACGGTAGTGTGATCTCGACCACCAAAATGATCGCCAATTTCAGGTAAACTATGATTGGTTAATTCTTTACTTAAAGCCATAGCCATTTGTCGAGGTCTTGCAATAGAACGACTACGCCGTTTAGAAAGTAAGTCAGCCACTTTTACTTTGTAATACTCAGCAACCGTTTTTTGAATGTTCTCTATGGTGACTAATTTATCTTGCAAAGCGAGAAGATCACGTAAAGCTTCATGAACAAATTCAATAGTAATTGGTTTACCAGTAAAATGAGCATTCGCAATGACCCGACGCAAAGCGCCCTCAAGTTCCCTCACATTAGAACGGATGCGTTTGGCAATAAAAAAAGCGACTTCATAAGGCAATTCGATATTAGACTGTTCTGCCTTGCTAATTAAAATAGCAACTCGAGTCTCCAATTCAGGAGGTTCTACAGCAACAGTTAATCCCCAACCAAAACGAGACTTTAGGCGTTCTTCCATGCCCTCAATTTCTTTGGGATAGCGATCACTGGTCAAAATAATTTGCTGTTGACCTTCTAATAAAGCATTAAACGTATGAAAAAACTCTTCTTGAGATCGGTCCTTACCGGCAAAAAACTGTATATCATCAATAAGTAATGCATTCAAAGAACGATAAAAACGCTTAAATTCATTAATGGAATTCGTTTGTAAGGCCTTCACCATATCAGCAACAAAACGCTCTGAATGCAAATACAGTACTTTAGCCTCAGGATTGTTTTTGAGTATATTATTACCAATTGCATGCATTAGGTGGGTTTTGCCTAGGCCTACACCACCATAGATGAATAAAGGATTATAGGCATCACCTGGACGTTCTGCTACTTGCATCGATGCAGCACGAGCTAATTGGTTAGAATTCCCTTCAACAAAACTGTCGAATACGAATTTTTTATTCAAGTGACTGCTTTTATAATCCACGGCTTTTTTAGAGGCGGCTTTAGTTCCTGCAGCTTCAGGAGCAGAAACCGAAGCATCAACTGAGGATACAGTTGGTTCAATAGCCTTGCTACCTATTTCAATGGAAACAGATTTAATATCGTCACCACAGAACTGATTAATTAATTCTTCAATACGTGTAAAAAAATGTTTTTTAACCCAATCGACAACAAAGCGATTTGGGGCAAGCAAAACTAATCGCTGCTCATCCGTATGAGCTTGCAAAGGACGCAACCAAGTATTGAATTGCTGAGCAGAGTATTCATCTTGCAATAAACCTAAACATTTTTGCCAAACAGTTGTTGACACAACATAACTCCTCACTAAATAAGGGTGGTAAAAAGAATGTTAAAACTAATTATCCACGGCTATAAATATTGCCACTGAAAGTACCTACACAGCAAGATAATTAAACAGAATAAATTTAAGGATCAAAAAATTGATATAAAACTTATAAAATAAAACAGAATGTATATTAATAAATGTATTAATGGGTGGATTATACCCAGCCTGGAACAAAAGGCAAAGTTATCCACAAAAAAAAATTAAAGAATAATCGGAAGTTCCTTAAAGCATTACTCTAAATTCCACACCAATAATGCTCATAATAAAAACATGAAGGATAAAGTTAGTTATGGATAAATAGGCAATAAAGCATGGGATAAGATGGATATAACCACCTGTCTCAATATAAATATACGAATATAAACAAATAGACAACAAGCTATAAGGACACTTATAAACAACCTAAATATTAAAGTAAATATATGAAATTATTCACTAAAAAAACATTATTAACAGGTAGGAGCTTACTTAATAATAAAAGTAAGTTTAAAAAATATATATATCTTTAATATTATTAATCCTCACGAAACTAAAAAAAGTAAACAGAATTACTGAACATAAAGTTCACTAACTTTTTCTCTCTTTAAAATTTAAATGATCTTGGACAGAACATATGAATGCCTATTTACAAAAATTCACAGCCCAATAAACATTGGATCAATAAAAAGGTGTGAATAAGAGGATGCTTAATACCCTATATATAGGTGTATAAAATGAATAATAAAAAAAGGTTCTTCAGTTACACACAGCCTAAGGAAGAAAAATACAATAGTTTTATACAATATAAATTTAACATAACCTATTGATATTTAATTTATAATTACAGTTATCAACAGATAAATCAAAGCTTATAATAAACACAAGATAAATAATTTAATAAATTAATAATTATTAGCAAAAATTAAAAAAGGGGAAATTAATCAAAAAATAATCAACTATCTAAATTGACAGTGCCACAAAAGTTATCTATCATTGCCAGCCTCATAAATATATAAGCAGGTTCATCATGAAACGCACCTTTCAACCAAGTAATCTAAAACGCAAACGCGATCATGGTTTTCGTGAACGTATGGCCACACGATCTGGCAGATTAGTGATTAAACGTCGTCGCGCTAAAGGCCGTAAGCGTTTATCAGCCTAGTGTTTGCTTTTAAAAAAACACAACGATTATTGAAAAAAATCGATTATGACCATGTGTTTGAGCAAGCAAAAAAAGTTGTAACTAGAGAATTTATTATTCTTTACCGAGAAAATAATCTAGGTTATGCCCGTCTAGGGCTGGCGTTATCAAAAAAAATGATAGCTAAAGCCCATGACAGAAATCGTATTAAACGACTGCTAAGAGAAAGTTTTCGCCAGACGCGATTACCAGCAGTAGATGTGATTTTTTTGGCCAGGCAAGGTGTAGCGAAACAAACGAGTTCAGGTATCCATACCAAGTTGAGCGAAACATGGGAAAAATTAACATCCTGATACAACAAGTAGTATGCTTGCCAATAAAATTATATCAATATTTGATTAGCCCTTTGATTAAACCATGCTGTCGCTTTTACCCTAGTTGTTCACAGTATGCTATTAGTGCTATTAAGCAATATGGCATAGTCAAAGGGATATGGATGGCCTGTAAAAGATTATTACGTTGCCATCCGTGGTCGCGTGGTGGTTATGATCCCGTACTCCCTAACGATGAGAAGCTTTGATGGATATAAGACGTATTATATTATATATGGCGCTTGCGCTAGTTGGTTTATCACTTTGGAACACTTGGCAAATTGATTATCCTGCTAAACCACCTGTAAAAGAAGAAGCAAACAATTCGGTAAACATTGATGGACATTTGTTACCGCAAGTCGCTCCTGTTGATACAAAACAAATAGATTCAGCCCCTTCTACCGATCAACCTGTAAATAACTCAACTACTCCCTCACGATTAATTCAGGTTAAAACGGATGTTTTGGATGTTAATATTGACTTAAAACAAGGCGATATTGTTTCAGGGTTATTGCTCGATTATCCTCTTAGCGTAGAAGATAAAAATAAGCCCTTTCCTCTTTTGCAAAATCAGCCTAGTGAGCGTTATGTAGCTAATAGCAGTATCTTTGTATCTTCTGGGCAAACGGTTCAGTCTCTTGATTTTGGATTTACCACAAAACAACAAGAGTACCAATTAAATCCCGATCAAAATCAGTTAATAGTAACGCTTGAGGGTAAAAATGAAGATGGATTAGTCGTTAAAAAAGAATTTATCTTTACGAAAGGCAGTTATTCGATCGATGTAAATTATAAAATTGTCAATAATAGTGCTCAGGAGTGGAAAGGCTATTTAAATACACAATTATTACGGAGTTCTCCTAAAGAAGATAAGTCATCAATATTTCACGTCGGCTCCTATACCGGTGCCTCGTTTTCAAATCCTGGCAAACACCGTTACCAAAAAGTCAGTTTTAGTGATATGAGCAAAACCAATTTGGATGTTGATGCAAAAGGCGGCTGGATAGCGATGCAACAACACTACTTTTTAAGTGCATGGATTCCCAATTCCAACAGTGATAATAAATTTTATACGCGTGCTGCTAATGGGGACTACACTATTGGTGCAGTAAGTCAGCCAATTGCTATTAAACCAGGCGAACAAAAAGAAGTGGGTTCAAAACTTTACATAGGTCCAGAAATTACCAGTGTATTGAAAAGTATAGCGCCTTCTTTAGATTTAACTGTGGATTATGGAATTTTATGGTTTGTCTCTTCATTATTGTTTTCATTAATGAAGGCTATTTATGGTTTTGTTGGTAACTGGGGCTGGTCTATTGTTCTAGTTACCGTACTGATCAAACTGGCATTTTATCGATTATCCGCTACAAGCTATAAGTCAATGGCTGGAATGCGTAAGCTGCAACCTAAATTGCAAGCATTACGTGAACGTTATGGTGATGATAAAGCTAAGATCAGTCAGGCAACCATGGAACTTTATAAGCAGGAAAAAGTTAATCCCTTAGGTGGCTGCTTACCTATAGTGATTCAAATTCCAGTGTTTATTGCTTTATATTGGGTGTTGTTAGAAAGTGTTGAATTGAGACAGGCTCCCTTTATATTCTGGATTAAGGACTTGGCATCCCCAGATCCTTATCATGTGCTTCCTCTTATCATGGGAGCAACGATGCTCATTCAACAGAAATTAAATCCTGCGCCACCGGATCCCATGCAGGCAAAAGTAATGATGTTTTTACCTATATTATTTACCGGATTATTTTGGAATTTCCCATCAGGTCTGGTATTGTATTGGATAGTGAATAACACCTTGTCTATATTGCAACAATGGTATATCACCCGCAAATATTCGGATGAAAAAACCACCAAGAAAATTCCAGCTACTGCAAAATAAAATGTCAGAAGATACGATAGTAGCCATAGCTACCCCACCAGGACGAGGTGGGGTAGGCATCATCCGATTATCAGGCCCTAAAGCTTATTCTATTGCCCTTCAACTGAATGGTAATAAAACACTTCAACCCCGCTTTGCTACTTATTGCTCTTTTTATAAATCTGATAACGAGTTGGTTGATCAAGGGTTAATGCTTTTTTTTAAAGCACCAAATTCCTTTACAGGTGAAGATGTGATTGAAATTCAAGCGCATGGTTCCCCAGTGGTTCTTGATATGCTGACTAAAGAATCGGTTGTATTAGGGGCTCGGTTAGCCAGACCAGGTGAATTTTCAGAACGAGCATTTCTTAATGACAAAATAGATTTAACACAGGCCGAGGCCATAGCCGATTTAATTCAGGCCAGCTCCCAAACTGCTGCTCGTATGGCTTTTCGAACGTTACAAGGTGATTTTTCAAAAAAAATTAATCAGTTAAATGAAGAACTTATATATTTGCGCTTATATGTCGAAGCGGCAATTGATTTCCCTGAAGAAGAAATTGATTTCTTAAATGACGGTAAAGTAGCTCGGTCACTCCAATCTATTTTAGATAATTTGGAAATAATTCGCGGCGAAGCAAATCAGGGGGTAATTTTGCGTGAAGGATTATCTTTAGTCATTGCTGGAAGACCAAATGCTGGTAAATCAACCTTAATTAATTGTTTGGCCGGTAAGGATGTCGCTATAGTAACTGAGGTTGCAGGTACTACCCGAGATGTCATGCGCGAGCATATCTTACTTGACGATATACCTCTTCATATCATTGATACAGCCGGACTTCGCGATAGTGATGACTTAGTGGAGAAAGAGGGTATAAAACGAGCGTGGCAAGAATTAAAGCAAGCCGATTGTGTGTTATTGGTAGTCGATGTAAATGATCCAGAAGAACACCAATTCATCACAGATGAACTGCGCTCTGTATTGCCAAAAGAAATTCCGATTATTAGTGTATTCAATAAAATTGATACGTTAGGATATCTACCTCAAGTTAAAGATCTGGCTGTATATCTGTCAGCCAAATCAGGGGATGGAATTGATGGCCTTAAAGAAATTATCAAACAAGTAGTCGGATATCAGCCTAATGAAGGTCATTTTCTAGCTCGCAGA
>CAYRWO010000003.1:67604-184939 GCA_964428035.1 uncultured Legionella sp. | reverse complement strand
ATAAGATCATCCCCTCCTGAATAGACCACCCTTGTGCACGCATGACTCACTGGTATTTGGATTAGCAATAAAGCAGAGCAAAGTAGTAACAATGTTTTTTTTAGAGAAAATTTGTTCATTATTCAATCCTTGAATTAGGGTATGATTTCCATGTACTAAGCGGATCATTATCAGAGATCTAAATCACGATCGCAAGAAATCAGATTCCACTATAGGCTTCTAAGGGGGGCGAGGGGTAATTGTTTAGGGTTAAGCGAAATAAAGAGCCAAAATAATACCTAACTCATAAAGCAAACATAAAGGCAGGGCAAGCATGATCTGGGAAAACACATCTGGAGGGGTTAATAACATTCCGATGATAAAAGCTCCAACTATAATATAAGGCCTTATTTTTTTTAGAGTCATTACGTTAATGATTTTTACCCGCACTAAAATCAGGGTTATTAGAGGTATTTGAAAGCAAAAACCAAATAACAGCAACATTCGAGTAATGAAATCCAGGGCATAAGCCATATCCGGCATGAAATGCACGTCTTTAGGCAATGCATGGGTAAAAAACTGGAACATAAAAGGAAGAATCAGGTAAAAACAAAATGCCAATCCTGAAATAAAAAGCAGCACACTGATGAGGATTGCGCCACGAAATTGTTCTTGTTCATTTTTATGGAGCCCTGGACTGATAAAACGCCACAGGTGAAATAAAGCAAATGGGGCACTGAATAATAATGCGGCATCAGCAGCAAGTTTAAGTGGGGTTACTATAGGTGAGGTAATTTGGGTGGCGATTAATTCACTTTGACCAGGAAGTGCAGACAACAAAGGACTCATCACAGCATGAAAAAGGTCACCTGCCATGAAAAAAAATATTAAGAAAAAGGCACTAAAACAATAGAGGATATAGAGCGCACGACGACGTAATTCAAGTAAATGAGTTAACATGAGCTAAGATTTGAGTCATAAACGAAACAATTCAAAATTTATCTCCATTCAGGAATGACGCAATCTTAAGAGTTTACGTAAGTCCTGTTGTACTATCAAATAAGGAATAAAAGAATCCACCCAGACCATTAAAATGATGATTAAGAATAAAACAGATTAAACGGCACAAGTCATTCTATTTTTAACGCCAACTCGCTCTGGTCTAATTTCTTTTAAACGATTGAATTGATCCACAAAAACTACAGTAGGGATTAGAGTAGAGCATTCTTCTTCTAAAACTTGAGTGAACGATGCAATAATTATCAGATCTCCTGGGGTGACTAAATGGGCAGCTGCTCCATTAACGCAGATATCAGTTGAGCCTTTTTCACCCGTAATAGTATAGGTTTCAAAACGGGTACCTGCAGTGACATTCCAAATATTCACTGCTTCGTAAGGTAATATATTAGCGGCTTTAAGAAGCTCAGGAGAAATAGTGATACTTCCCTCATACTCTAAATCAGCTTGAGTGACACAAGCACGATGAATTTTTGATTTAAGCATTTTTCTATAAGCCATTATTTTTTTCCTAAATGTGCATTGTAAATGGATGATGCTGATTGGAAGTTCATCCAGGTTAATTGTGTTTTAATTTTACACCATGATTGGAAATTTATGCTAGATAAATTTTAAAAATAACTCTGCTGCCCCCTTATTAGCAACATCGAAAATCAGGAGTAATGTTCAAGAGTTTTTGGAGGATATGTTTCCATTCAGGACGCTATTTAATAATTCATCAACAGGGAGAAAAAATTAATAATTGTCTATGCTTTGTTCATCTTGATTTTTATTAATACTGCTGCTACAGTAATATATTAGTGCTTGTATTGATTTTGTCTAAGGAAGGCTAAGGGAAGTGACCCCCCTTGGCAAAGGGCCTCTCATTTTTTTATCTATGGAAAGATAAAGGAAGCGGACTTCAGTCTGTTAAGGAGTCTCAATGAAATCTAAAGATACTTCGGATACTTCAGAAACATTAATTAGCATTTTAAATAATAATGCAGAACGCTTTCCTCATCATACCATTTACACTTTTCTAGCTGAAAACAAAGAGCCAGCTAACGTAACAAATCAAGAGCTATTACAAAGGGTAATAGAATCAGCTTCTCGTTTATTAACCATCACACAAGGAACATCTCGAGCCATTCTGTTGCTGGCGCCTGGTTTAGACTACATTGTGGCTTTTTTGGGGTGTTTAATGGCTGGGGTTGTTGCCGTACCTGCTTATCCTCCTCGCAGTAACCGTCATACCAAACGATTATTAGCCGTTATTAATGACTCAAAAGCAGAAGTTGTTATCACAACAGCAGCAATTGCTCGCCAATATCCATTAGATAACGTACACCTATTACTTGTTGATGAGGCCTTACCAATAGAACCCGTTCAATTTCCTCTGATCACTTCCGATAGGCTGGCTTTTTTACAATATACCTCCGGGTCAACGGGTACACCAAAAGGGGTGATGGTTAGTCACGGTAACATTATTGCTAATAACATTTTAGTTGAAAAGCTTCTCGACGAGAGGTATCCCAAAACGCTCTGTTCCTGGTTGCCTCCTTTTCATGATATGGGATTGATTGGCGCTATATTATATCCCTTGATTCAAAATATGCATAGTATCCTGATGGCGCCTACTACTTTTTTAAAAAACCCTTTTTTCTGGTTAAAAACCATTAGTGATTATAGGGTACAGATTTCCCCTGCACCCAATTTTGCTTATGAAATGTGCGTCAACACCATAACAGAAGAAGAAAAAAAACAGTTGGATCTGAGTTCCTGGATTATTGCTTTAAATGGTTCAGAACCGGTTAATGCAAATACTCTGCGCCAATTCAGTGAAGCATTCGCTCCTTGTGGGTTTCGTGCAGAGAATTGTTATCCTGCTTATGGTATGGCAGAAACGACCTTAATGGTCTCTGGCAAAAAACCCGGTGATCACACGGTGATTTTAGATGTTGATAAACAACTCCTGTTGGAATCACACAAGATTATAGCGGATAAAACCGCGAAGAGCATCCTGAATATAGTGGGTTGTGGTTACACCACCTCAGAACACGAAGTAAAAATAATTAATCCCCAAACCCACCAGATTTTAGATCCCTTTGAAGTGGGTGAGGTGGTTATTTCTGGTCCCAGCATTACACAGGGTTATTGGAATAATCCTGAGGCCAGTGAGCAGATCTTCGGTCTAAAATTACCTCACAGTGATAAACGATTTTTGCGCACGGGTGATCTGGGTTTCCTGGATGCGAACGATCAGTTGTTTATTACTGGGCGTTTAAAGGATCTGATTATTATTCGTGGCCAGAATATTTACCCCCAGGATATTGAGCATACAGTGTCTGGTAGCCACACCGCTTTAATCCAACATGGTGCCAGTGCTTTTATCATGGAAATAGAACATGAGCCAGAGTTGGTTATTGTCCAGGAAGTTCATCGCAGAGCTAAAGAGTTTGATACAATTTTTACGGCTATTTTGCAGCATTGCGCAGAAGATTTGGCTATCTTACCTGCTAAAATTATTTTAATCCCTCAAGCTACTTTACCAAAAACTTCAAGTGGCAAAATACAGCGTAGTACCTGCCGCGATGCGCTACTAAATAATGAATTAACTATCATTGCTCAATGGCAAAAAGTGAGCAAGCAGGCACCAAAACAGCAAGTAGATGCAGAACCCAATGAGGTGCAGAGCTGGATGAAACAATGGTTTGCAAACCGATTGAGTCTCAGCCCACAACAGATTGATTCCCATGCTAATTTTGCTTACTATGGGGTTGATTCAAGTCTTGCCATGCAGTTTTGCGCAGCGCTTGAAAAATACCTGCAGCGTGATATAAACCCAAGCTTATTGTGGTCTTATTCAACAATAGAGCAACTAGCTCATTACCTTTCCCCCAATCAATTTTTACATCAGGAAACCATTCCTGTGCAACCCCAGGAAGAAAAGCAACAGATGGAGCCTATTGCTATTATCGGTATGAGTTGTCGTTTTCCTGGCGGGATTAATACACCGGAACAATTATGGCATTTTCTGCAGGAAGGCAAAGAGGGGATCAAACAAATCCCTCATGACCGTTGGGATGCAGATCTCTATTATGATCCCGCTTCGAACACGCCAGGTAAAATGGTAAGTTCCAGAGGTGGTTTCATCGATAATATTGATCAATTTGACGCGGCGCTTTTTAACATTAGCCCACGCGAAGCCGAGGCCATGGATCCCCAACATCGACTTTTGCTTGAGCTGACCTGGGAGGCGCTTGAGCATGCCAGTATTGCTCCTTCATCACTTAATAACAGCGATAGCGGGGTATTTGTAGGCATTTCTTCTGATGATTACAGCCGTTTGGCAATGGATGCAGTCTATCAAAACGCGGATGCTTATTACGGACTTGGCAATGCTCATAGTGCTGCTGCAGGGCGAATTGCTTATTTTCTCGGTAGTCATGGGCCAACTCAAGCCGTGGATACGGCTTGTTCTTCATCACTGGTTGCCGTTTTTAATGCCTGCCAGGAGCTGCAAGCCCAGATGTGTCATTTAGCAATTGCCGGAGGGGTAAATAGTATTCTGGAACCGAGTATAAGCATCAGTTTCTCACAAGCAGGTATGTTATCACCTAGCGGTAAATGTCAGGTATTTGATGCCAATGCTGATGGCTATGTGCGCAGCGAAGGCTGTGGTGTTTTAATTCTAAAACGTTTAACAGATGCTCAACGTGACGGGGATAAAATTCTGGCTATTATCCAAAGTGTCGTAGTGAACAGTGACGGTCACAGCAATGGCCTCACCGCACCTAGCCCTCAGGCACAAAAGGAATTAATAAAAAAAGCCCTTAATCTGGCTGATTTGCCTGCTGATGCGATTAGTTATATTGAAGCACATGGCACAGGTACTCGTTTGGGTGACCCTATTGAATTTAATGCCCTTCAAGAAGTATTTGCAACAGGTACAAGACAAAAGCCTTTGTACGTTGGTTCGGTAAAAAGCAATCTTGGTCATTTAGAGGCCGCTGCGGGCATGGCAGGGTTGATAAAAACCATATTGATGCTGCAACACAGGCAAATCCTTGCCAACGTACATTTTAAAACCATTAATCCATTAATTAATCTGGACAGTATTCCTGCCCAAGTTCCAACTCAATTGCAATTATGGGAAACGAGTGCATTACAGACCACTCGCTATGCAGGAGTCAGTTCATTTGGTTTTACCGGCACGAATGCTCATTTAATTTTGGCGGAAGCGCAATCTGATGAAACAGAGCCCCATCCTGTGGCGAACAATAGGCCATTGCATCTATTGACTTTATCAGGACATACTCGAACTTCATTAAAAACCCAGCGGAATAATATATTAAAGCTTATCCAGCAAGAGACACCTGAATTAGCAAATTTATGCCATACCCTGAATGTAGGCCGAAGCGCCTTGGCCCATCGACTGATAGTGAGTGCAAGAACACTCGAAGACTTAAGTGAACAGTTAAAAGCTTATCCCATAGAGGATGAGCCAATCCAGATTAATCCCGAAAAATGCGCCTTCTTATTCACGGGTCAGGGGGCGCAATATACCGGTATGGGCATAGAGCTTTACAGCACGCACCCCTTGTTTAAAGCGGAGGTAGATCACTGCTGTCGTTTATTAGCTGACTTTTTACCCGTTTCGCTGGCTGAAGTGATGTTTAATTCAGAAAAGAGTCATTTGTTGCATCAGACTCAGTATAATCAGCCCGCTTTGTTTGTTTTGCAATATGCTATGGCTAAATTATGGATAAGTTGGGGAATTAAACCTTCTGCAGTAATCGGTCACAGTGTAGGTGAATATGTGGCCGCAACCATTGCAGACATGATGAGCTTGGAAGATGGTTTAAAACTCATTACCTGGCGAGGCAGACTCATGCAGGCCCAACAGGAGGGGAGCATGCTTGCAGTAAGGGTGAATAGTGAGCAGGCTTATGAATTATTGGAGGAGGTAAAAAAAGAATCATCACCTTCTATTTTAAATATTGCAGCCATTAACAGCCCAAGTCAGATTGTGTTTTCTGGTGAAACAAAGCTTATCAGGCAATTAGAGAGCAGGTGTCAATTACGCGGGGTGAAAACGACTAAACTTGCGGTATCTCACGGCTTTCATTCTGAACTGATGCGTCCCATGTTGCAGGAATTTAGCGATATTGCGGAAACCATACAGTATAAGCCCGCAAAGATATTATTTATTTCTAATGTTAGCGGTAAGGCGATGTCCTGCGTCACGGGTTCCTATTGGGTTAATCATGTGCTGGCAACGGTACAGTTTCATGCGGGAATCAACCAATTATTTAAAGAAAAATACCAGATCTTCATTGAAGCTGGACCACAACCCATCCTGTTAAGTTTCGCTATGGCACAACATCCAGAACCCATGCAGGCACTTTGGTTAGCTTCATTGAAAAAAAGCGGATCGGATTGGGAAACACTTTCTGATTCAATAACACAAATTTATAGTCATGGTGTCGATATTAATTGGAAAGCCTTTGATGCGCCGTTTCAAATAGAACACTACACAAAAACATTGCCTGTCTATCCTTTTCAACATCAATCATACTGGTTAGCAACGGATCCTCATCATCAAGAAGCGGCCGTGTTAGATGCATTTATTAGCCAGGCACTCTATCAAACGCAGTGGAAAAAATTAACTCGGACAGGTGATGGTTCAATAGAACAACTTACTGGAACCTGGTTGATTTTTATTAATCAGAATACAGAGAACCACAGGATTGCTCATGCTCTGTCAGAGTATTTGCCGGAAAGCGTTATGGTAATACCTGGTAGCAGCTATAAGGCAACTCCCTCGATAGTAACCCTCAATCCACGCCAACCAGAGCACTTTCTGCGTTTGTTATCCAATCTGCCAAATCCCGCTGGTATTCTTTACCTGTGGGGAATGACAGATACTGATTTTGTTCCGGATACGGTAATTACTGAAGCGCTTACTCAATATCTCAGCGCGACCTGTGCGGGGTTATTATATTTAACCCAGGCGCTGATGCATAAAGGATATACAACCAAACTTAGGACAGTCACCAGAGCGACCTCAGGCTTTACCCAAACATCAATACCCGTATACACACCATTAATTGGCATGAGTAAAACCTTGGCACTTGAATACTCCGAACTTGATTATCAGCATATTGATTTTGAGGCTGACGCACCAGTTGAAGAGGTGGCTGCACAGCTTGTTTCGCTTCTTGCAAAACGCAGCGAGGAACCCCTGATTGTATCTTCTAAAAATGTGCTCTATGCACCACATCTGACCCCTGCCAACCTCAGTCACCCATCAGCTCATACTGAATTGAGAGGCGACTCTACCTATCTTGTCACGGGTGGTTTGGGTGGGATTGGTGTGACTTTATGTAAATGGCTTGTTAAACAAGGAGTGAAGCATATTGTTCTCTTAGGCCGACGTCCCATGACTGCTGAACTTGAGGAGCAATTAAAGGCTCTCGATAGGGGTAATCAAACCCTCAGTTACCTGCAGGCTGATGTCGCTGACATGGAACAATTGCGTGTGGCTTTATCTCGTGTGCAAAATTCACTGCCAGCGATTAAAGGTATTTTTCATACCGCAGGCATTTTAAGCGATGGGCTTTGGCAAAATTTGACCTGGGAGCAATTTGAAGCGGTATTTCAGGCTAAGCTACAAGGCACCTGGAATTTGCATCAGTTAAGTATCGAGTTGGCCATTGATGCAGATTATTTTGTCTTATTCTCATCTATAAGTGCTTTACTGGGCTCACCTGGTCAAGCAAATTATGCGGCAGCTAATGCTTTTCTTGATGGACTGGCTCATTATCGCCAACAATTAGGGCTTGCCGCATTAAGTATTAATTTTGGGCCTTGGCAACAGTTAGGAATGACGCGTGATTTAACCCAATCCTGGTTAACTTACGGTATTAAAAATATTGGTGAAAAAGAAGGAATGGCGGCCTTTAAAGTGATGATGGCATCCCCATCTCCTCAGCTTTGTTTGATGCCAAACTGTATATCACAAGAAAGATTAGTTCAGTTACCGCCCTTCCTTAAGAACTTTTTGGCTGAGGTCATTCAATCTGGCTCAAGTACAGAATCAACTAATCCTCAATGCCCCCATGACAATACCTTGATTAAATTAAAAAATTTCAGCGAACAGGAACGTGTTGATTTTTTGACCGAAATGGTTGTAAAGGATATTAAAGCAGTCTTGCGCTTAAAAGAAAAAGAACCGTTAGCAATGAATACTACCTTATTAGCCCTTGGAATGGACTCTTTGATAGCTATTGAACTGTTACATAAACTAAAAAGTAAATTACCGGTTGCCAATCTGAGTGCGCAAACCTTATTACTTGAAAATCATTCCATTCATGAGTTGATTAAGCTACTTAATGAAATGATGAAACAATCTTTGGAGCAGATAGAAGGAGATCCAGAGTTACCTATTGCAAATCATACATATCAACCCAACCACTTACTGCAGCTCTCGGTGCAACAGATAAGAATCTGGAGGCACATACAAGAACAACCTGATAATCCGGCTTATCGGATTACCAGCTTCCTGGAACTGGTGGGTTCACTTGATGTCGATGCTTTAGAAAAAAGTATTCAACGCGTTATTAAACGACATGCCATGTTGCGTTGCAGTTTTCATACCTATTTGAATACAACCTTCCAGTTTTGCCATGATGAAGTCCATTTTAAACTTCAATGTCTCGATCTTGGCCATGTGGCGGTCAGCCAACAGAAGGCAAGAATAAGTCAAGTATTAGAGGAGGTAAGCCAGCACCAGTTCGATGTCACAAAAGCAGGACTGTTAGAAAGTTGTTTAATTAAATGTTCTGATGAACAGCATATTTGGACATTAAGCCTGAGTCATTTGTTGGCTGATGGTGCAAGCAGCTTGATTATTTTACAAGATATTCTTCATTATTATGCTCTAAATTTAAAAAGGACCACAGTAGAACTGAGTGAAGACGCAGTTCCCTACCAAGCCTTTATTGATTGGCAATTAGCCAGCTTTGTAAATGGTTCCTGTCAAAAATACAGCGCATTTTGGCAGAATAAATTGCAAAATTACACGCCTCCTCAATTGCCAACGGACAAGTCCATACCCAAAAAAGCTTTAACTGTAGGTTCCAGGGAACTTGTTGAAATTTTACCTGAAGATCTCAAAAAACTGCAGGAGTTGGCTCAGGAAAACCAACTTACCCTGGTCAATCTGTTGCTTGCGGCTTACGGATTATTGCTGGCTCGTTTTTCGCAGACGGAACATGCATTTATCACCATGCTTTGTTCGGGGCGAGAATTAGAACAATACAGAACAACTGTTGGTAATGTTGCTAATGAATTACCTTTAATCATTAGTTGTTCACCCGATGTGCCGTTTATCACGACGGTAAAACAATTACAGGATGATCTGGCCAATTCTCTTGATTATCAATATTTTCAACCAGAGCAAATAGCGGAGTTAGGTTTACCGCTTCCCGATGTTTCTTTTGATTTTCAGCATCTTTCCTTACCAAGGATTGATACGGGTTTTACCATACAACCATTTTCCAAGGGACAATCGGATTTACCACTTTGGGGATCTAATCCGCGTAAGTTATCGCTTAAATTTAACTACACCCATGTGTTAAGCGGCTATATTAAATACCGCCACGATTTATATGAAGAGGAGACCATACGGCTTTTTTGTAAACAATATGTTATGACTCTGCAACAAATAATTGCAAACCCGCAAATAAAGTGCCGTGACATAGTGATTGACTTGCCAGGAGATAAATATGAGTGAGTTAAGCTTGGTAACACCATTATTGGCACTATTCAAAGAATACGATGTGCGTGGGATTATTGGTGAGGAGCTGAATAGAGATACTTATTACACCCTTGGCCTCGCCATTGGTAGTGAGTTACAGGACATGGATACCCTAAAAATGATACTGGTTTGCCGAGACAGCCGGGGAAGCAGCAAAGCGTTTACGGAAGCATTGACCCAAGGCTTACTCTTAAGCGGAATTCACGTCATTGATATTGGTTGTTTACCCACCCCGGTACTTCATTTTGCCATGCGCTTTCTTCACTGTCCCTCAGGTTTAATGGTAACTGCCAGCCATAATCCCATTGATTATAATGGATTAAAGATCAGTCTTGCTGGAAAAAATTATCATAGTGCCCTGCTGAAATCATTGCACGATAGAATTATTCAAAATCAATTCAGAATCAATGAAAAAATTGAGGAAGTCCATGTTCACTATCCCTCGGAACAGATAGTGAATCAATATATCCAGGCTATTAAAACCGATCTGTCACTGTCTAAAAAACTGCGTGTTGTGGTCGATTGTGGTAATGCGGTTGCAGGTAATGTGGTACCCGCATTATTAACCGCTCTGGGTTGTGAGGTTATCCCTTTGTATTGTGAGGTGCAGGAAACTTTTAACAATCATCATCCTGATCCTGCGATTGAAGATAATTTATACGATTTATGTTGCGTTGTTCAGGAGCATAAAGCCGACCTGGGTGTGGCATTTGATGGTGACGGGGATCGATTGGGCGTTGTTGACAATAAGGGCTGTATTATTCCTTCCGATCGCCTGCTCCTTGCTTTTGCGGCTGTAGCACTTAACAAACAAAACAATTCCGCCATTGTATTTGATGTGAAATGTACGCAGCATTTAAATGACTATATTCTAGCTCATGAGGGTATCCCGGTAATGACTAAAACAGGGATGGCCAATATTATGTCAAGCATGTCAGAACATGAGGCAATTCTCGGCGGTGAATTTTGCGGGCATTTTTATTTTAAAGATCGCTGGCTTGATTATGATGACGGTATTTATGCTGCGGCACGCACTTTGGAAATGCTATGTGAACAGATAAATGATGCTCACACTTACTTCAAGCAATTCCCCGAATCCATCAATACCAGTGAATTAAAAATTCCTATTTCCGAGCACAAAAAAGAAGCTTTTATGAGGCAATTGTTGGAGCAGGCGCCCCAATTCCTGGGGGGGACGATCACCTGTATTGACGGGTTAAGAGTGAGTTTCGCTAATGCCTGGGGCTTAATCAGGCCTTCAAATACAGGCCCTTGGCTAACCTTGCGCTTTGAAGCGAAGACGGAGAAGGATTTACAACAAATTAAATTATTATTTCGTGAGTTAATTACGATAATTAATCCTTATCTTGAGTTGCCTTTTTAATGAGTCATTATGGACGAACAGATTATTGCTGTATTTGATTTTGATGGAACCTTGACTATAGGTGCGCCCAGTCGCCTGTTATTTCTAAAACAATTAGTTGGCGTGCCTAGGTTGGTTGGAGGGCTGTTATCCCGTTATTACAACAACAGTTTACTGGGCAAGCCAGTCGGTAATGCTGATTATTTAGATCATTTATTTTTAAAGGGAATAACAAAACAGGAGTTAGAACAGCAAGCGGCTGTTTTTCTTCGGCAGGTATTAATTAAAAAATTGCGCAAAGAGGCCATTGAGCGTTTACATTTCCATCAGCAGCAGGGGCATACCTGCATTGTTGTAAGCGGGGGATGGGATATTTATCTTAAACCCTGGGCGGAAGAATACGAGATTAAGCAACTCATCTGTACCGAACTGGAGTTTGATCCTGTTCACCATCAAAGCACCGGTCAGATGTTGCACAATTATTGTATTGGTTCTGAAAAACTAAAACGGTTTAAAGAATTATATGCGAATCGTAATGAATACATTCTGTATGCCTATGGCGACAGCCATCAAGATTTGGAATTACTTAACTATGCTGATTATCCTTTTTATAAATGCTTTCAGTAAGCTTCTTTCATCAGGTGGCTTTTTGATAATTGATCGATTTTAAACCATAATTAGATACGTACCTTTGAGCGTAGTGATATTATGTTAACAAGAGATGAGCTGATTTTAATTGAAGAACATTACTCCCTGGACCTTCTTCCAAAGAAAATAACCTATATGCCAGGAGGAGATGTCAATGAGGCGTATCAAGTACAATCAGCAACAAGCTTATATTTGCTTAAAAAAATAGAATTGATCGAATATGAACGAGCCTATAAAGCCACTCAAAATGAGATCAAAACCTCGTTATCTTTTGTTGAAGGTATCTGTAGAGAGCAACAACGATTTGGGAATGTAGTTCCCGCATTAGAAGGGAAATCCGGTGTTTTCGTAGAGCATAAAAATTTCGCTTATATGCTATTTCCTTATGTGGACGGTACTGTTATAGAAAATCTGGCTATTGATAATGGAATGATTGGCCAAATCAGTCAGAAGCTGTTTCAAATGCATCATGGGACCATAAGCTACGATCGGGATTTTTCTAAACAAAAAAACGCTCATTACATCCATGCAGCACATCTGCTTGTGGAAAACCCCTACTGGGCAAAGTTGGACTGGTTTCTGAAATACCTTACTTTTTTTGAACAAATAAAAAAAATAACCCGATTCATCCTGGATACTCAGGACGATTTAGAGCAATCAATCAACGCTTTGTCTTTGGATTCAGTGTGTCATAATGATTTAAAGCCTAAAAACGTACTTTGGAACAAAAATAAAGATTTTTGGATTATTGATTGGGAAGCTGCTTGTGATTTTGATCATCGTGCAGATTATCTGGATACTTTATTAGCCTGGTGTATCGAGGAAAATGCAGGGGCTTTTACAATAAATCCAGATAAAGTTATTGCTTTTCAAGGTCCTTATTATATGGCCCCGGAAGAATTGCATCATGCAATGAATATCGTCATTTTGAAATGGTGTTTTTGGTTCTATTTTTGTTTGTTAAAAGCGATGCAACATCCGAGAAGAATTCCTCACTATGCTTATCATGCAAAATCAGCTCTAGGCTATCTAAATTTACTTATCGGTAAAAGAGACTTGGAATTTTTAGCTACAAGAAAGTAGTTTGAGGTTATTTATGAGCTTAAGAAAACAAAAAACTCAGGATAAAGGGAATATAGTCGCAATTTTTGATTTTGATGGGACGTTCACTAAAAAATCGACCACGCTACCTTTTTTACGTTTTGTATTTCCTTGGCAATTTATCCTTCTAATGCCACTTTTATTCCCTGTCTTAATTGTTTTTTCCTGCAGATTAATAACGGTAGATAGTCTAAATAATTTCATTGGCTGGCTTTTTTTTAAAAATAAATCAAGCAAGGCAATACTCTCTTTGGGTGATTTGTTTGCCCACACCCAAATACCTCATCTGCTTAAGGATGAAGCCATTCACAAATTTAAAAAACATCAAAAAGAGGGCCATTATTGCATTTTAGCTACGTCTGCGTACGATATTTATATAAAATCCTGGGCGGAATTTTATGGCTTTGACGCCGTGGTATGTACCGTATTTGAGGTGGGAAATAACCATCAGTTCACAGGATATCTGTCTGGAGCCAGTTGTTATGGCTTGGAGAAAGCAAAAAAGGTACAGCCCTGGATTAACCACAATACTGAAGTTTATGTTTATGGAGACAGTCGTGGAGATAAAGAAATTCTGGCATTAGCAGACCATCCATTTTATCGATGTTTTTAATCATCATGATTTTAGGTGCATCAGAATCCACTAATTGATTTACTCTCTGCAGTGGTCTAACCTTATAAGGGCTGTATATATTTTGGTCATGGATGCGAATATATTTCCTTTTGGATGTTTTGATGAGAGGTGGAAATGAACTTCGATCCCAACGAATTATTAATCACTACCATTTTTAAAAATGCCCAAAAAACACCAGATAAAATAGCGCTAAAATTTCTTAAAGGCGATTACCAAACCTCCGAACATCTCACTTATGAACAGTTATGCAGCAAGATGACCGAAGTGGCCATTATAATCCAAAGTACAAAAAGCAATAGCCCTATTTTACTGCTGTTTGATTCAGGACTGGATTACGTTGTTGCTTTTCTTGCTACTTTGCTCGCGGGTAAAATAGCTGTTACAGCTTATCCTCCTCGAAAAACAAGGCATCTTGAGCGATTATTAGGGATTATTGATGACTCCAAAATCGATGTAATTCTCACTCAAAGTGCCATTAAAGCACATTGTGATCATAATCATTTTGCTTTTCCCGAACAGGCAGAAATTATCTGTACCGACGTTCTGGTAAAAAGGACTGCACCTTTTATCCCCACTCCAGTTCTTGGTCAAGATATCGCCTTTTTGCAGTATACCTCTGGATCTACCGGAGCTCCTAAAGGGGTTGTCGTCAGACATAAAAATATTGTTGCGAATGTACATTTAATGGCACAAACTCTGGGTGAAGAAAATATAAAAGTGGCTGTATCCTGGTTGCCTATTTTTCATGATATGGGTTTAATCGGCTGCACTTTGTTGCCTCTCTATCATGGCAGTACAGTAATATTCATGGCACCTTTAACTTTTTTGAAAAAACCATATTTCTGGTTAGAGGCAATGAGTGACCATAGAGCTACCTTCACTATGGCCCCCAATTTTTCATATGAACTTGCATTAAACTCTGTAAACGACCAATCCAATCTCGATTTATCCAGTATATGTCATTTAATTAATGGGGCTGAACCCATTAAAAGCAGCACTATTGATAACTTTGAAAAAAAATTAGCCTGCTTTGGCCTGAAACCAAAAACCATGAAGCCCGCTTATGGTATGGCAGAAACAACCTTGGCCATTTCAATTACTAGTGATATTAGTTCTGAAGAACGCGTTATCGCGGTATCTAAAAATGCCTTATGCGAAGGAAAACTGGTATTTACAAAGGATAATGAGGAAGTAATCGATTTAGTACGCTGTGGTATTATTAATGAATCTCATTACCATATTTGTATCGTATGTCCTGAAACATATAAAAGATTGCCTAATAAGCAAATAGGCGAAATATGGGTAAAAGGAGAATCTGTAGCTGCTGGTTATTACCAGAATCAGAATAAAACAAAAGAAATTTTTGAAAACTATATTAGCGATACTGGTGAGGGGCCTTTTTTACGCACAGGAGATCTGGGTGTTCTCGATGAAGAAAATCATCTTATAATTTGTGGGCGCCTGAAGGATTTGATTATTATCAATGGACGTAATATTTATCCTCAGGATATAGAACGCATAACTTATGAATCACATGCCCAACTTATCAAAAATAGTGCGGCTGCATTTGCTCTTGAAATCAATAATGAAGAAAAAATAGTTATCGTTGCTGAGGCCAAAAAGCATTTAAAGCCTGTAGTTTATGAAGAAATGTTACAAGGAATAAAAAAGGTGGTCTTTGATGAAGCCGATATTATTCCTTATGACATTATTCTAATCCCACCTCGCCATATTTCCAAGACAAGCAGTGGTAAAATTCAACGGAGCATGTGTAAAAAAAATTATCAAGAAAACCAATTGAGAGTATTGGCGCGTTTATTGAGCGCTACCCCTGAGGCTATTAACACCTCTTCTATGCCAATCAGGTCATTGGAAGATTGGATAAGAAGCTGGATCGCGCAATATTGCGCTATTGAGATTAGTGACATTGAAAGTACTCGTCCATTTTTAGATTATAACCTGGACTCTGTTGCCCAAGCCCAGTTCCTTCATGAATTAGAACAATATACCAACAAAACATTGGAACCATGGCTTGTTTGGCAATATCCAAACATCCAGGAGTTGGTTATAGGTTTAACTAATCAAGAGAGCGTAACCCACATTAATCCCCATTCTATCGTTTATACCCCAATTGCCATTATTGGAATGGATGCCCGTTTTCCAGGTGTATCGCAGCAAGATGTAAACGATATAGAGGAGTTTTGGCAGTACTTACTTACCTCAAATGATGCCATTAGTTCTATACCAATGGAACGCTGGGATAATCGGCTTTATTTTAGTGAAAATCAGCAACAAGAAGGGAAAACTTATGCAACAGCGGGTGGGTTTTTAAATGATATTAAAAAATTCGATGCTCTATTTTTCAATATTTCTCCTCGGGAAGCTGAATATCTTGACCCGCAACAACGTCTAAGTCTTGAGGCCTCTTGGCATGCATTGGAGGATGCTAATATTGCTCCTTCAAGCTTAAAACACAGTAATACTGGAATTTACCTGGGAATTAGTACGCATGATTATGATACGTTGATTCAAAAAAATACCTCCCTGGAGGAGTTGGGTACTTATCAGGCAACAGGAACGAGTTTTTCAACCGCTGCAGGACGGCTGGCCTATTATCTGGGAACACAAGGTCCTTGTATGGCAATTGATACAGCTTGCTCGTCCTCACTTGTTGCAGTCCATCAAGCCGCCAGAGCATTGCATGAATACGAATGCGATCTGGCTATTGCAGGGGGTGTCAATCTCATTTTATCTCCTGAAAATAATATTATTTTTTCTAAAAGTGGAATGCTTTCCCCGACTAATCATTGTCATACCTTTGATGAAGACGCCGATGGTTATGTTCGTGGCGAGGGTTGCGGCATGATCGTTTTGAAACGTCTGGATGATGCATTGCGAGATGGAAATAAAATTTATGCAGTAATTCACGGTAGTGCCGTAAATCAGGATGGGGCAAGTAACGGAATGACTGCCCCTAATCTTAATGCGCAAATCAAAGTAATGCAGGCTGCGTTGAAAACTGCTCGCATCACTGCAGGGCAAGTAAGTCATATAGAAGCTCACGGAACAGGAACCCCCTTGGGCGATCCTATTGAATGGGAGGGAATTCGTCAGGTTTACGGAGAAGGACGAAACGCGCCTCTTTACATCACTTCCTTGAAAACAAGAATCGGCCATCTTGAAGCAGCCTCAGGTATTGCAGGACTAATCAAAACGACATTATCCCTCTATCATCAAACAATTCCTGCCCACCTTCATTTTAAAAAATTAAATTCGAAAATTCATCCTCAGGAGAATATGATTGTTCCCACGACAGCGGTTGCTGTTACCTCCGAAGAGTCGCTCTATGCCGGAGTAAGTTCTTTTGGTTTTAGTGGGACTAATGCGCATTTGATTTTAGGCATGGCACCGAAGCAAGATTGTTCCATCTCATTGGAAAAGGAACCTCCTTGTTTGTGGACTCTCAGTGCTAAAGACGAGAGAACACTGGATGAGTACCTGCAACTTTACAAACAATTTGGAAAAAAGATATCTACCCTGGAATTTGTAGCCATGTGTTATCAATTACAAACCGGCCGGAATCATTTCCCTTATCGATGTTTTATTGTAGCGAATAATAAAGGACAATGGCTCCAGGAACTCCACCAGCGTCCACAAAAAGGTCTAATACATGGAAATCATCAGATAGCATGGTTATTTACTGGCCAAGGGTCGTTAAAAAATAATATGGCCAGAGATTTATATTCTCATTCCATGCTATTTACCCAATTTATTGATGACTGTTGTGCGGTTGCGGATAATTATTTGTCTTATTCGTTAAAAACGATATTAATCGATACTCCTGATAATATTGATATTAATGATACCTTATATGCCCAACCAGCCCTTTTCGTTTTTGAGTATGTATTGGCACGTTGGTGGTTGGAACTAGGTATTAAACCTACAGCGTTATTGGGGCATAGTCTTGGCGAGTATGTTGCAGCAACTCTTGCAGGGGTCATGTCTTTACCTGATGCGTTGATGCTGGTTTGTGCTCGCGCTCAACTGATGGCAGCGTTACCTGGCAATGGTGGGATGATTGCTATTAGTGCTGGTGTTGAAGGGATTGACCTGATTCAGGAGAATATTCCCGATGTGTCCATTGCCGCACATAATGGCCCCGAACAGACTGTGTTGTCCGGTCCTGATCAGTCCATCGATGCGGTGGAGCTATTTTGTAGAGAACACCACATTCATTATAAAAAGTTGCCTGTATCACATGCTTTCCACTCCCCAATGATGCAACCGATGATTGAGGCATTCTATTTAAAAGCA
Organism: uncultured Legionella sp.; assembly: GCA_964428035.1. Taxonomy (GTDB): domain Bacteria; phylum Pseudomonadota; class Gammaproteobacteria; order Legionellales; family Legionellaceae; genus Legionella. The sequence goes on along the minus strand of CAYRWO010000003.1, from coordinate 167,083 downwards.
AACACCATTGTTTACCATGCACCTGCTTTACCGATTATCAGTAATGTAACCGGTAAAGTAGCAATGGAACATACCTATAATGCTGCCTATTGGTGCCAACATATCCTCAATCCTGTAGCGTTTTTAGCCGGTGTTGAAACACTTGTAGAACAAAAAATTAGCCTGATACAGGAAATTGGGCCGTCACCTGTTCTAAGCCACCTGGCGCTCTTGTGCCATGACTTTATCAGCATTCCCTCAATACTTGATACAGAACAAGGCTTCACTGATCTTTTAAATACAACCGGGCAGTTTTATCTATCGGGTTGGAATTTCAATTGGCACCTTTTATATAAACAAAAGGCATTCACGCCTGTCCAGTTGCCTTATTATCCGTTCCAGGGGAGAGAATATTGGCTGAAAATCAAAAAAAATCTGCCTTTACGAGAAGAATGGGCGCAAATGCTCTATCAAACCGCCTGGTTTAACGCTTCAACCTTACCAACTGTTCAACCCACTAAAAAATTAAAGACCCTGTTAATTTCTTCCGATTCAACTACCAATAAGTGGTCTCAATATATTGAATCATTGCTCCAACCCGAAACCAGTATCATGCTTCCCTTAATTTTAACTGAAGAAACGTTACCTTTAATTACCCAGCATGAGGTTATCGTTTATTTTTGTCAGACCGAAACCGAGAATCTTATCCGCGAACTTACCTGTTTCTATCGTTTGAGTCACTATGTATTATCTGAGGCGAATGAGAAACATTTTATTTATGTGACTCATACTGATTCAGTAGTTGGACAAACCGTAATTGCAGCATTGAAATCCATTCATAAAGAACAACCTGAATGGCATTTAACTATCATTGATGCGAAAGACATAAAAAATCCTTTATTGTGGCAAACAGTCGCAAACCCGCACCTATTTAAAGAAACGCGCCTGCGTGTTGATGAACAGCAGGTCTTAACTGAAGCTATAGACCGTTTCGAACCACAAAAAAATGCTGCCCCCAGGAAAAAAACGCTATCAAACAAGGTGTATCTTATTACTGGAGGAACGGGTGATTTAGGACAATATTTTATTGAACAACTTTTAAAAAATGACGTTAAAACAATCATCAGTGTGGGGCGTAACAACAATCCAAAACCTTGGAATAACCACATTAAAAATCTGCTCGGGGATGAAAAAAAACTGGTTTACCGTTCATGTGATTTAAGTAGTTATACTGAGACACAGGCACTTTTTGACGAGTTAAGTCAATCTTTTCCGCCCATCACCAGCATTATCCACGCTGCCGGAGAACTAAACGATAAGCTCTGGTTAGACACTGGTTTGGAAGAAGTGGATAACCTACTCAAAGGAAAGGCTCTAGGGGCCTGGAATCTTCATCAGGTTTCCAAAACAATGAACCTGGAGGATTTTATTTTAATTTCTTCTCTTGCATCCGTGTTGGGTAATCAGGGGCAGGCACTTTATGCTGCAGCTAATGGTTTTCTCAATGCATTAAATAGAAGTCGAATAGAACAAAAACTCCCTTCACTAGTGATTAATTATGGTCCAATAAAAAACACTGGCCTGTTTAAGCAAAGTGAATTGTTAATCACCGAGTCATTAGCATCACAAGGCATCCATGCGATTGAGAAAAAAAATACCTTTATTCCACTGCAAATAGTACCCAGTCCTGAGGAAATCATTTGTGCTGATCTTAATCTTGAGCGTTTGACTCAGTCGAATCGTTCTCCCGCCAACTCATTAGCCACCACTGTAAATGAGCCTCTGACAACTCATATCTCTCTTACTAAGGAATGCATCAATCAACTTGCCCAAAAGGTATTAAAAGTCGACCCCACTCTTTTAAACACACGCCAAAACTGGTTTGAAATGGGTATGGATTCCATTATGGCAAATCAGCTTGCTTACTCAATCAATAGAACCTGTCCTGATGCAAAAGTCACATCCAAAGATATTTTTCAACATGCCTGTGCTGAACAACTTACGGACTATTTAAATAATAAAATAGTACCGATTAAGTCTCTTCCATTAGCGACAACACAATATATAAAGCAACTTCCAATCTCATTACAACAGCAGGAGATATGGAATTATTTACAGACCACCCAAGATCCTAAGGCCTATTACATACCCATGCAGATACGTCTCATAGGAACTATCTCTAATGAGCGTTTTAAAGATACTATTCTATCTGTTGCTGCACGTCATGATGTGTTTTTCTTTCAATTCGATGAGGTGTTGACGCAGGTCAGTATTAATCATGTGGAGCAGCCGCAAATTGAAGTGAGTTATAGCGACGCGCTTCATGAAGATGAAGTCAATTTGTTTTTCAGAAAACCTTTCAATCTAAAAAAAGGCCCACTTGCTCGTTGTCTCTTGATTAAAGAAAAAGAAAACGAGTATTTATGGTTAACTGTTTTACATCATTTAATCGCCGATGGACTATCTGCCAATCAGTTTCTCCATGAAGTGGTTACCCATTATGCAAACGGGACCCAGCCTGTTTTAGCTAAATCCTATCAGGAGTACATCATCTGGCAACGAGAGAATCACGTTCACAATCAAGTGCCATTATTAAGCGATCGATGGCAACCGTTATTAAGCACCATCCCTGTAGATGCTCCATTGGCTTGTGATACGGGGCTTCCTCGGGAAGCAGTAGTAATTAACTGTGTCATTTCAATGGATTTAATTGAAAAGAACAAAAAATTGTTAGGGGAAAATCAACTTACCTTGAGTAATTTCTTATTAATGACGCTTTCTCATACACTTCAAAATGCATTTAATCGAAGAAGACAGGGCCTGGTTGTATTTTTCTCAGGAAGAGAGAACGGTGAATTTACCCATGTATTTGGAGACGTATCCAATGATGTTATTGTTTGCCTTGAGCAGGTTGACTCCATAGACCCTCTTCTTTATTTAAAAGCATTACAAAAACAATTAATGGAACTTGTTGAACATCAATACTTTAGAATTCAATTATTAAAAACGTGTGAGTTGTTACCTCAAATATCTTTTGATTTTCAAAATATTAATAAATATATTTTTGCTAATGACTCTCTGACTGCTACCCAAACAAGTTGCTGGAATGTGCAATCCTCTCTATGGGGAGACGAGCCTAGATTACTCTCATTTAAAGTACTGCAAACAGAGGAAGGGTTGCGCTTATCATTGAAATATCGCGCCGATAAAATCAGTGAAGAGCACGCCCAGTTTCTTTTAGATCAGTGGAAAATGAAAACCATTCAACCATTGATAACTACGATCTCCAGTCCTGATGAATATGTGATTGCTCAGCGACCTGCTTCAATATTACAACAAAATCTTTGGGAGTTATTAAAAAAATGTCCTGATGAAAGCCCCTATAGCATTCCTTTGTTTAAACTTTTGAATAGTCAATACTGCGTGGATGTTTTGCAACAAGCGCTTTCATCCTCTATTGATGAACTAGCAGCATTACGGACTCATTTTGTGATGCAAAATGATTGTTTGAATTATGTACTTTCACATAAAAAAAATAGTCTCATCTCGATAATTGAAACAGAACACCTTTTTGATGCGATTAATGAAGTATTAGGCACACCAATAGCTACAGATAAAGCCCCGTTATTACGCTGCTGGATTATAAAGACAAAAAATGAGTCAGATTTATTCGTGGTGAAAATTCATCATTTAATTATGGACGGTTTATCTGCGGAGTACTTTATGCAACAATTAGAAGCCCGCTATTATCAGCATTTAAGAAAAGAAAAAATAATCAGCCAAAATGATAATGAAGAATACTTATCGCTATATAACGAAGAGGAAAAATGTTATTCACAAACACAAAGAATGAATAGCGATTATTATCAAAAAATTTCAGCTTATGCCGCTCATCTCTTGCCAGAGACAGCTCAAAATAACGGCTCTTTTGGAGCGTTATGTTATGAAAAGATAAATGTAGGGCAAGTAAAGAACCTGTATGAGCTCTGTCACCGCCATCAAATTACCCCCTATGCGATGTACTTGCAATTATTCAGTCAGGCAATCGCTATAGAATATAATTTTGATTCAGTCTACCTGAGTATTGTTAAATCCAATCGTTCCCTGCTGCCCGAAGCCGATACGATTGGTTATTTTGCAGACAATGTTCCTTTATTAGTAGCAACCGGTTCAACTGGTTTTATCGAGTTAGCTAAAGTGACTCAATTTTCTATTTTGGAAACGATAAAAAAAATTCAGCGGCCTTTAAGCCACCATGATTTGATCGCCAGTGGTTATAAGCAGCCTGATTTTATATTTAATTATTACCAACTTCTACCAAATGAGGGATTGTTTGAGTCGGCAGAATCCATACTGGAAATGAGTGTAACGCATTTGACGCATTTTCCTTTTTGGAATTACCAATGTCCAGAGCAGTTGAATTTAATGATTCGCAGTACAGAGCAGGGAGATTGTTTAGGCCTAATCTATGATCCTGCTCGTGTTGAAAAAGACAGAGCGCAGCGAATTATTCGCTATATTATTCTTCAAACGGAGCTACTTATCGGAAAGAATCGACTTTAAGTATCTTTCGTTTAAGGAGTAAAATTTTTCGGGTTTCCCTCGGATTTAGAATTACTTAGCGTCTGGATTATCTCCAATGTCCCAATTTTAATGTTCCCTTAATAAACACTAAGTAATATGTCTGCTATGGATTAAATGATCTAAAACAGCTCACATTGGTACATTTATACTATAATTTAAAAATGTCATGTGTTCTTATTCAATTTTACAAAGAGACAACTAATGCCTAAAAAAACCAAAAATCTTATTTCTCAGGATGTGTCCAAACTATTAACCCTTCCTGGATCCTATACCAAACCTAAGCCTAATACTTCGTTTTCTATAGGAGATACGCACGGCAATGCTGTTGTATTAATAAGATATTTGTACGAAGCGGGAATCATCAATATAGATCAAGAGCAATATAATGAATTGATAAAAATCTATGAGGTTGATTCAGTACAGAAATTTAGCCAATTAACTAAGAAACAATGTGATCAATTCAGAGAAATAGTAAAAAAGGGATTTGCAGAGGCAAATGTTCCTGAGGGGATACATTTACGCTGTTTTGGGGATATGGTAGCGGATAGAGGCAGCAATGATATTTTATCCCTGATAACTTTAGATGAGTTACGGAACAATTTTCCTGATCAACGAAGAACTATTTTAATATCGAATCATGATAAATCTTTATTAAGTAATTATTTACTTGGCAATTTACGTCCTGGCCAAAAATTAACGCTTGAAGTACAGCCCTGCTCCTCTTTGATCCGCCTAAAACATTTAATCGATAAAAAAATTATATCCTATGCCGAGTTCGATAACATGATGAAAACGGCTTATCTCCCTGCAGTGAAATTTATTGATTATGTACGCACAGAAGATGGTATAGATATCATGGCACATGCCCCTATAAGCATGGATAAAATTCACACAGCAATGCAACAACTTCTTCCTTCGGATCAGCACTTGAATATTTATGACTCAGTAGATAATGTAGCCCTGATTTTAGACAAACTAAACGATGTATTTGTTACAGGACTTACAGAACCTACCAGTCCCATATATGAAGCAATAACCAGCCGTCCATCCAGCAGCAACCTCATAAATGCGTTTATTTGGACCCGTCTGGATGAGATCAAAAAATTACCCCCAAATGAAAGCCCCAAGTATAAGGTACGTTTTAGACATGGCCATGATGGTGAGCCTGGAGAAACGATTATTCATGATATTTCCTATATTGGATATAACAGCATCCTTGGCAAAACGACTCCCCGACAATGGGAGCACGCAGCAGTTGCGCACATGACCATGAGCTTTATTGAAAGTAATACCGTCATGCAAAACCAAGCATTTAATGAAGTCCTAACCGCCCAAATGGTTCCTACCAGCATTATAGAAACAGACCACAATACTGAAGCATCAATAGAAACAGAGCTCAATCCTGAAGTATCAATAGGGACAGAACAAAATTCTAAAATATCAATTGGAATAGAACAAAATCCTGAAGCATCTATAGAAATAGAATCAACTGCCGAATCAAGCCATTCTTCTATTCCTGTCTCAGAAAATATCGATGAACAAGAGTTAATTTCGTTTCAAAGTGTAGCAACCTTAAGGCTCAACGGATACATCAATGCTCGAGGCAGCTTTACTGCTACTGAGACAGGAGATAAAATCTGGACTGCTATAGCAGATGGTCGTAATTTGGTTCGTGGCTTTTTTGGTGCCAAATCAACAGATGTACCCCAAGTTCCTCTGGCAAGACAATTAAAGGAGACTATCAATACGATGACAGCAAGTAACTTTGAGAAGATTTGGCCAGCACTCAAAGAGGATTTGGACTCTCTCGCTAGAAAAATGCCCCAGAGTAAGGAATATACCAGCATTATTGCTACGATAATTAAAGACTTTGATGACAGTGCATTAAGAGAAGCTATTCCAGCAGTTCATAATGGAGGCATGGTTCTATAAATAGCGATTTATAGTTATTGGTGCGTATACTGTGAGCAATTGATTACTACGGCTACCTATTAAGGGTAGCTTTTTAATTGCTCCTATCCAGACTATCAATCCTTGGCAATGAAGCCCAATTTAGATATGAAGTAATTAGTATAACTTCCTCAAGCACGTTATAATTCATTTTTGATTTTTTGCAGGTGATAAAAGTGAGGCACAGCCCACGTAAACGGTTTGGTCAGAATTTTTTACAAAACCGGCATGTTATAGATGAGATTTTGCGTGCTATTAATCCTCAGTCAAAAGATAATGTGTTGGAAATAGGCCCTGGTTTGGGGGCATTAACTCAACCTTTATTACGTAAACTGAATCATTTGATTGCTGTTGAAATTGATACGGATTTACAACAATATTTAACTCAGTTACCCATAACCCAGGGTAAACTGCAGTTAATTCCAGCTGATGCATTAACCATAGACTACAGTCAATTTGGTTCTGATTTAAGAGTGGTGGGTAATTTGCCCTACAATATTTCTACTCCCATACTTATTCATTTATTGCGATTCACCCCATGTATAAAAGATATGTACTTTATGCTGCAAAAAGAAGTTGTCGATCGTATGGCGGCAGCACCTGGCTCCAAGGCCTATGGACGATTAAGTGTCATGCTACAATATCATTGTGAGGTAGAACATTTATTTGATGTGCCCCCCGAAGCTTTTGATCCTCAACCTAAAGTAGAATCCGCGGTAGTGCGTCTGATTCCTTTTCAAACGTCTCCTTTCGAAAAAGTGGCAGTAGAACAATTGGAGCGATTAGTGGCGAGCGCTTTTGCAATGCGGCGTAAAACACTCACTAATAATTTAAAAGGAATGATATCTTTTGCTCAGTTAACTGAGTTGGGAATAGATGGTGGCAAAAGACCAGAACAAATTTCGGTCGCTGAATATGTCCAACTAGCGAAATTTATTTCCAATTAGTGTAAAATTAAATAATAACTGAATGTGGAGGTTGTCTTGTTTCATCGTCAACGAAAAAGTCCCTTGTCGGCACACACTAAATCATTAAAAGATTTAGTGCGTCATGTCGCTGCTCCTCAGTTTTTAGCTGAAGATAAAAGGCAAGCACTATTGCAGAAAATGAAAGAACTGACTTGTTTAGAGCCATCTCGCTATGAGAGTTTGTGTGCGGTTCTAATTGAAAATCTGGTCAATTATTGCCAAAGTCTGCCTGAAACAACCAATAGTTATTATTCACAGGCCGGTGGATTGGTAGACCATGCTCTCAATCGTACCGAAGCCGCGTTAAGTTTGTTTCAGGAGTTTATGGTTCAGGAGTCGTCTGATTCCATATCTGAAGAACAAAAACAATGGCAATATGCTCTTTATTCAGCGGCAATTTTGCAGGGGATAGGTAAATTATTTGTTGATTATCGAATTAATTTATTTGATAGCAATGGTCAATTATTAAAACAATGGAATCCATTGCTGGAAAGTTTGAATAGTACCGGTAGTTATTATAGTTATGAGTTTCAGAAAGAATCGGATGTTGAGTTTCGTCGCCGCTTAAATTTATTGATTGCCAGAGCCTTGATGCCGGCTAGTGGCTTTGCTTGGATTGCCTCTAACCCGCAAGTATTAGCAGTTTGGTTGGCTTTACTCAATGAAGATCAACGTTCTGCAGGTACTTTAGGGGCGATTTTAATTCGTGCCGATGCCATAGCCCTTCAACGTTACATTATGGAATTTATGGGCAAGGGTACTGGAAATCGTGCTGGACGTTATGGTAGGGCGGGTACTTTTTCAGGTGGTGTTCCTGAGACCTTGGCCGAAAAAGAACAGGCTATGGGGGTGGAATTCATTCAGTGGATGGTTAAGGTTTTAGGTGAAGGCCGAATTATGATTAATAAAGCGCCTTTATTCATGGTTCCGGGTGGTATGTTGATGTGCCAGGAAATGTTTCAATTATTTGTGCGCGAGCATCCAGAATATAAGAACTGGCAAGCGGTCCAAAATGGCTTTTTATCTTTAGGTCTCCATCGTCGAGGTCCTGATGGCTCTATGATGACTCGTTTTGAACAGGCGCATAACCAACAAATGCAAACAGGGATTGTATTTTCAGAATATGCTGTTGCCTTACCTGAATCAGTAAAAGTCGTACAATTGAACACAGGTAAAGTAGAGACTCTATCTGCGACAGATTTAGTACATAGGGCGCAATATCCCAGCCAATTTACCCAGCAACAAAATGTCCTGATTGTGACGCCATTGCAAAAGTTATCTGCTACAGGATGGCAGAATATGGAAGGCGAAGTATCCTTTTTAACCCCCGGGGTAAAGCGCGGTGTCTGATTATGCCATAGGGGATGTACAAGGATGTTATGAGCCTTTACAGCGATTGCTTCATGTGATTGATTTTGATGAGAAAACAGATCGCTTGTGGTTTGTTGGTGATTTGGTGAATCGCGGTCCGGAGTCATTAGCTGTCTTGCGCTTTGTTAGTGCTTTGCCTATTGCGCCAATGGTTACCCTGGGTAACCATGATTTACATCTATTGGGATCTTTATTTGGTAAAAGACCGTGGAAAGGGCATGATGATACGATTCAAATCGTCCTTAGGGCGCCTGATGGAGAACGTTTAGGACATTGGCTTAGAAAGCAGTTTATTCTTTATTACTCACCTGAGCTAAAGGTAGTGATGAGTCATGCAGGGATAGCACCTATGTGGGATTTGTCGCAAGCCAAATGTTTGGCTCAAGAATTAGAAATGGTACTGTCAGGAGACGGTTATCAAGAATTTTTAACTCACATGTACGGTAATAAACCTGATATTTGGTCTGATGAGTTAACGGGACTGGATAGACTAAGAGCCATTACCAATTATTTTACCCGGATGCGGTTTTGTGATGGACAGGGCAGATTGGATCTGGGTTATAAGGGTACTATTGATAAGGCGCCTGCTAATCTTTATCCTTGGTATGCAGTGCCTCGACGTAAAGAAATTGAGGTCGATATTGTTTTTGGGCATTGGGCGGCCTTAAAGGGTAAAAGTCCTGATCCTAAAATCCATGCAATAGATACAGGGTGTCTTTGGGGTGGTCCATTGACTGCGTTGCGCTTGCAGGATAAACAAAGATTTTCAGTGCCAGGATTGGGAATGAATTGATGGAACAACCCGATGGTGCTTATAGATGACCTGCGAAGAAAATAAATTTTTTAATGAACAACGGGCGATGACATCAGTGAATTTTTTAGAGAAAAACAGATGGTTATTACAGGTGTTCCTGTTGTTAAGTCTCCTTGGATTTAATGCTTGGTCAGCAAATAAATCGTCTGAACATAAAAATCTGTACAGTTGGGTAGACGATCCTGCCGCACAAGCGCAGCAGGTTGAAGAGTCTGGAGTTCGTCTGCGGGAGGCCATTGCCAACCCCGAGTATGTGTTAAAGCACTGGATAGAATTACCTACCTCTCCCGCCTCCCGTCGTAAAGTCATCCAGCATTTAAGCATCCGAGAAGCGATCCTGTTAGCGTTACGTTATAACCCTAATATCCAAAACGCAGAATTAGATCGGATTATTCAACGGTATCAATTACGTTTGGCTTATAATGAATTTGAACTGCAATATGCTTTGGGCGCATCAGGAGTAGTACAAAAAAATACCTTTAATGGAATTGGTAGTGATACAAGTAAGACCTTCGTGGGCAGCCCGGAGCTTAAATTAAAAACTAAATTAGGTACTCAGGCTTCGTTGTCTGTAGATAATAATGTAGCCATTTACAATGGCTATAATCCTCAGTTAAATTTTACCGTGACTCAACCGTTGTTACGGGGCTTTGGTTCGTCAGTAAATGAAACAGGCCTGTTGAACGCCATTGATAGTGAGTGGTTGAATAAATTAAATTTACAGCAATCCGTTGTGGATCAGATTACCCAGGTCATTATCGCTTATCGTTCGCTGATTCTCAGTGGTAATAATTTGCAAAATCAGCGCTTGCAATTAAAAGAAGCTAAAAAATCATACGAGATTAATGAAAAAAAAATAGATGCAGGACAATTGGAACCTACAGGCAATATTCAGCAGTCCTACCAAATTGAATCGTTAAGTCTGATGGTGGAACAGGCCGAAAATGACTTTAATACTGCCTCTCAGGATTTGCTGCAAACAATAGGCCTTGATCCGGAGATGCATTTATCAGTTCCTAGTGATGTGACCTTAGAGAAAATCATCGTTCCAGATCTGCATCAATCTATTGAAATAGCTTTAGAGCATAATACCTTATATTTAGCCCAGAAAATGGGATTACGTGCCGACGAGCGTGCCTACAAAGTCGCAAAAAATCAACAGTTGTGGCAATTGGATGCGGCCGGAAGCGTCCAAAGTGGGACGGTAAATGATGTGACAGGACTTAACAGTGGTTTGCGGGGACTCTACAATGGTCATAATGTAAATCAATCCGCACGGTTGACCTTAACTGTTCCTTTGAATGATTTAAATCGGCGCAGTCAATTAATTAATGCCAAAGTGAGATTAGAAAAAGATAGAATTAATCTGATCGCTGCCAAAAGAGCTTTAATTACTAACATTACTAATACAATTAATACGATCCAAAGTCTGGCCAAACGCTATGAATTGGCGCAAAAACAAGTGAAATTGGCTGAGCAATCGTATGCGTTGGAAAAGAAAAAATTACAGGCAGGTATTTCAAGTGCTCTGGATGTTAATAATACTCAGAATCAGTTGATTCAAGCGCAATCAGGATTAATCGGTGCGAAGATTGCGTATCTTAACCAGTTATCAGCCCTTCAACGGATTCTAGGAACTACGCTGGATTACTGGCAAATCAAATTAAGGTATGGCGGATGAATAGTTATTTAAAAACAATTGTGGCGGCAATTTTAGTCCTGAGTCTTATTTCCTGTGGTCATCATGACAAGCAGAAAACCGCTACGTTGAATACCTATGAGGTAAAACCAAGACCCCTGCATAAAACCTTGCATTTTACGGGGACTATTCAGCCTTTGCATGAAAACACTCTGACCAGCCCCATGGAGGCAGTAGTTGAGTCAATGGATTTTCATTACGGACAAATGGTTAAAAAAGGAGATGTCGTTTTAACCTTGAACTCTAATGAATTGCAAAAACAATACAATGATACGTTGACTGATTATTTGAAGGCTAAAGACAGTTATACCATTGCAAAAGCTAAATTTGCCGGTACCCAGGATTTATGGCATTCAGGGCTGTTATCTAAAAATAATTATTTAAGCGAAAAATCCAGTATCGATACCGCGCGGGTTACCCTAATGCAAGCCACCCGTAAACTTACCGAAATGCTGGAAAAGATGGATGAAAATAATTCTCAGAATTTATCTGCTTTAAGTCTATCTGATTTTGACAAAGTGCGGAAAATTTTAACCTCTAATCATAATATCATTCGTCTGAAAGCCCCGAGTGATGGGGTGATGCTTTACCCACCGAAATCGGGTGAAGATAAAGCAACACGAATTACTGTAGGTTCCTCGGTGAAGTCAGGACAAGTATTGGCTATAGTAGGTAATTTAAATGGCATTAGCGTCGAGATTGATGTTCCTGAAATAGATATTGATAAAATCCGTCCTGGAATGAAAGCGACTATTAGTGGCGTTGCTTTTGGTAAGCATCAATTAAAAGGAACTTTAGTTGCAGTGAACGCCCAGGCCTCTAATACCAACAATGGTGGTTTGCCTTCGTTTACAGCAGTAGTCGAAGTCAAATCATTAACTGCCGAGCAACAACCCTGGATAAAGGTGGGTATGAGTGCTGCAATTGAATTAAATGTAGAAAGCAATAATCAATTATTAATCCCTATTGCGGCAGTAAAACGAGAAAAGGGCAACAGTATGGTTACCCTTCAGTTAGCCCAAGGTTCCCTTGAAAAACGGATTATCACGACGGGTGCTGCACAAGCTGATTCGGTAGTTGTGGAGACTGGTCTGAAAATAGGGGATGTGGTCGTTTATGATTAAAGCTCCATTGATTCAGCTCACTGATCTGGTAAAGACTTATTCTCTTGAAGGAATCAGTACTACTGTATTAAAAGAGGTTTCTTTGACCGTGAATGAAGGCGATCTGCTGGCTATTGTCGGTGCTTCCGGTTCCGGGAAATCTACTTTAATGAATATTATTGGCTTATTAGATAAAGCTGATTCGGGCACTTATACCCTAAAAAATAAAAATGTAGCCGGTCTAACCGATGATGAGTCTGCTTTTTTACGCAATCAGAGCATAGGCTTTGTTTTTCAGCAATTTAATTTATTACCTCGCTTCACTGCGCTTCAGAATGTAGGACTACCTCTTACCTACAGAGGAGTCAATGCTGGTGAGATTAAAGAAAAAGTATTAAGGGCACTCGAACATGTAGGCATGCGCCAGTATGCGCATCACCGCCCGACCCAACTATCAGGTGGTCAGCAGCAACGGGTAGCGATCGCCAGGGCATTGGTTACTGAACCACAGGTGATTTTAGCTGATGAACCTACTGGGGCGCTGGATTCCAAGACAGGAACAGAGGTGATGAGTTTGTTTTTAGCCTTACACCAAGAAGGCCGTACCATTATCATGGTTACTCATGATGAGCATGTAGCTGCACAATGTAAACGACGAATTACTCTTGCTGATGGCGTTGTTATTGGGGAATCTGAGTAATGAAGTTTGTTAATCATTGTCAGCAGGCCCTGGTCAATTTAACCTCCTCCAAAATGCGTTCTTTTCTGGCGGTTTTAGGTATCCTGGTAGGGACTGCTGCTGTAGTTGCACTAATCAGTTGTGGCCAGTTGGCTACCGAAAAAGCTTTAGAGCAATTCAAAGCTTTGGGTACCGATTTACTCGCGGTGGCTGTTTATGAAAAAAACCCCAGTAAATCACGTAGCGGAGATGATTCATTATCGGTAAATCAATGGCAGCAGTTGCCAGAACGAATTCCCTTTATCCAAAAAATTGCTCCTTATAGCACGGCTTATCAACCACTAAGTTTTAATGGCAAATTGATGCAAGGAGTGGTTATCGGGGCAGATGAGAATTTGGCGAGTATTGTTCATATTACTTTATCACAAGGACATTTTGTTTCGTTTTTAGAATCTTTTGAACATTTCTGTGTCATTGGTGATGGATTAGCACGGCAAATAAAAGAAATCAGTCTGGATGATCCTATTGGGAAACAATTACGTATAGGTCAATCTTTATATACTATTATTGGAGTGGCCAATCAATGGAAAGAAAATGGCTTTTTTAATGAGGACATCAATCAAGCGGCTATAATCCCTTTGGCGGGCATCTCATTGGTGAGTAAGGATGCCAAAATTAATAATGCGGTGATCCTGCTTAAACCCGACAGTCCCATTGATGAGGTCATAGAAGAAGTAAAGCAAATCATTAGTTCTCAAGCTCCCAAGCTGAGTACCTTCCCACGCAGTGCGAAACAAATTATAGCCAGCATGGAAAGTCAGGGACGTATTTTCACGTTATTATTAGCGGTTATTGGTGGCATTTCTCTACTGGTTGGCGGGATCGGGGTGATGAATGTGATGTTGGTTTCGGTCAGTGAGCGCAAAAAAGAAATTGGAATAAGAAAAGCCGTCGGTGCTAAAAACAGCGAAATTCAAGCTTTGTTTCTTGTTGAGTCGGTGATGCTTTCTTTATTAGGCGGTATTCTTGGGGTGATTTTAGGATTAATTTTCACCTGGATCGTGGCTTATTTTAGTGATTGGACTTTTTCTATTTATTGGCTTCCTCCAGTAGCGGGTTTCTTAGTGTCGGCAGCAACCGGAATTTTCTTTGGTTTTTATCCAGCCCGTCGTGCTGCAAAATTAGAGCCAATGGTTTCCTTACGGAGTGAGTAATTTTTTCAGTTTAAAAGGTTTTTCCACCCAGGCCATAATAAATATTGGGTGTATTGGTTGAGCCCTGCTCTTTTACTCGCTCTATTTCTTTCAGGGCTTGTCTTTTGAGCAAGCTATAGTCTATTTCTTCCCATCTTGATTCGTTCTTTTGCCCTATTCTTAAGGTATGGGCATTAGAGAAATTTAAATTTTCTATAATATCCCCTTCCAAAATAAATTTTTTATCTTCAGAAAATTTAGTTAGATCTGAAATCTCACAAGAAATTTCCAGTGGGTTATCAGAGGTCTCTCGTACGCATTGTATCGCGCATATAATCGATTGCGGAGGAACTTTGTATGCTAATGCTTCATAAGCATATAAAGGCCATCCCGCATAGGCGCCAAGATTTTCCATTTGATGATCAAAAAATCCGCAGATATTCCCTGTTTGCTTGGCTTGAAAGCTATGAAAATCCAAAATGATGTTTTCAAAGTTACTTGGTGTGTCAGCGGTTCTGGATAGTTTTACTTCACCATTGCCCCTGCCCAAATACTCAATTTTAGTGGCTTCAGGTAATGCAAGAGCATAGATATAGGATGTTTCAGTATTTAATGGAAAAATGGGCGCACTTTCGAGTTTCGTTGTCATGCAGACACAAACACTGGGATCACCATCAATAGATTGATTATTAATACCATAATCGTTGGTATATCCCCTGCTTTTAATAGCCTCTTTCCACCAGTCCTCCTCATACCCGCTTATTCGAGGAGAAAAACCTTCCTTAAAGATTTGTTGTGGGGGTCTTGTATCTGAGCGATAGTAAAGTCTTCCATTCATAGTAGTCCTTGTTAATATGGCTCCTTCATTAACTGTATAAAAAAAATATTAAGGAAATATTAAGGAAAAAATAAAAAAATAATTTCTGGTACTTGGATAAAATAGGGGCTTGTTCCAGGGTAGTGTAATAGGAACGGAAATTTCAATTTTAGCTCATCTCAACAGTTAATCACGTGATTTTTAAGTCTGTTGAATTCAGGAGTTGGCTTATTGCATTGAATTTATAAGTATTTTATGATGATGAAATTGGTGTCATCATGATAAATGGAATTTACTATGTTAAAAAAAACCTTGGTACTGGCGGTATTAACCTGCAGTACTTTTTCTTATGGTTATGCTGAATCTGTTGTCCCTTCTTCTTCTTCTTCTTCTTCTTCTTCTTCGTCTTCTGAGAACCCCCTTCCATCAAGCTATATGCCGGTAGTCATTAATGAAACTTTTCAAACTATTTTGCAACGCATGAGCGCTGCGAAAGATGCGATTAATAAGAAACACCAGGATCTGTTACAACAACGGTATGATTTGAGTAACAATCCTTCAACAACGGCAACTATGTCAAACGGTAAACCAATTCAGGAAGGCGTGAGGGTTAAGTTACCTCAAGGGGTGACATGGGAGCAGCTTGGAACCATGAGTCCTGATGAAATTAAAACAAAAAAACTATTTCCCCAGGGGTTTTTCCCGTTGCCTCATCCTAATCATCCAGAAGGGGGTATGTTATTTCCCAAGTTTGCAATTGATGAGATCAATAAGCAGGAGAACAGAGATTTAACTCGCTTTGATTTGGACTTTGATATTCCAGACCATTTTTTGCCGCCTTTTCCTGCTCCCATTTTTTTAACAACCAGACCGGATCTGGGTGATGTGTCTCAAGGAAAATTAGTTACGATTGAAAATTATTATGAATTATTTAACGGGATATTGAATCCCAAGCAACTGGAAGGCTTGAGACTTCTGGTCACCCCTTTTCCTCAGCAACAATTTAACCAAACCGAAGATAGACGTACTGTAAAACCAAGTCGTGGCGTTACCTGTTTTGATTGCCATGCTAATGGTCATACTAACAAGGCAACTCATCTGGTAGGTGACATTCGGCCACAAGAGTTTCGGCACAGGATCAATACCCCTACTTTACGTGGACTCAATATCCAGCGGTTGTTTGGTTCTCAACGTGCTTTGAAAACAGTGGAAGATTTTACCGAGTTTGAGCAAAGAGCTGCATATTTTGATGGTGATCCCGTAATTGCTACCAAGAAAGGAGTTAATATTCTTGAACGAGGAAGCCAAGTGCATTTCATGGCTGAATTTCAGGAAATTCTGGACTTCCCACCAGCACCCAAATTGAATTGGGAGGGAAAATTAGATCCTGCTAAGGCTACCCCAGCTGAGCTTCGCGGCCAGGAGTTGTTTTTTGGCAAAGGAAAATGTGCTAGTTGCCATACACCGCCTTATTATACAGATAACAGCATGCATAACTTACAAACTGAAAAATTTTATGCCCCTCAAATGATTAATGGCATGAAGGCTGTAGGTGATGGTCCAATCAAAACCTTCCCATTACGGGGAATAAAAGACTCTCCACCTTATTTGCATGATGGTCGCCTATTAACCCTGGCGGATACAGTAGAGTTCTTTAATCTGGTGCTGCAATTACAGTTGACTAAAGAGGAAAAATCCGACTTAACGGAATTTATGAAAGCTCTTTAATTCTATTGTCTCTAAATGGCCCGTATTCTGAATACGGGCTGTTCAAGTAGCTAGGAGTGGCATGCTGCATTGTTTATCTGTAAATCTCGTTCTGCAATTTCCACTGCATGTTCCAAGTCAGATTTCACCGGCGTGAAAAAATTAGTTCTATGGCATAGAGTAACCACTTTAATGACTGTGTTTGCAAGAGCTTTCAAAAGATTAGTGAGATAGTCTCCCCAACCTAAAGCATCTTCTAATACAGGCCTTGCTGTATTTATTGCAATTCTACAGGTATTTTTAAAGAGTTCATCTGAGAATAGATCCGCGCGAACCATATTATCTCTATAACAATTGCGAGCTGCTGTTAATTCATCTACTAAAATTAAAGCTACGTCATAGGCATTTCTGAATTGATGTTGATTAACTTCCTCTATCCGGTGAGTCAGATCATCTAATGCCCTATTAATGGGTATCAATATTTCGTTAATTTTTGCTTCTTTCTGAAGTTTAGTATATTGATCTTTAATCAGTTGGTCTTCCAACGCTTTGGCTTGTTCTTTGCATTGTTGCTCTTCCAATGCTTTAGCTTGTTCTTTGCTTTTTTGTTCTTGCA
Organism: uncultured Legionella sp.; assembly: GCA_964428035.1. Classification (GTDB taxonomy): domain Bacteria; phylum Pseudomonadota; class Gammaproteobacteria; order Legionellales; family Legionellaceae; genus Legionella. Next base: position 149,603 of record CAYRWO010000003.1, on the reverse strand, counting down.
ACGCTTTGGCTTGTTCCTTGCTTTTTTGCTCTTGCAACGCTTTAACTTGTTCTTCACTTTGGTGTTTTTTAATTACCGGATGATGAATTGCTCCTTTTATATTCGAAGGCTTGTGAGGTTCAATTTTTTCTATGCTTTCATGCAATTTTGCTTTCAGCGAGAGACCAAGAGCATAATCCTGCGCTTTACTAAATTCATCTGGTACGTCAATGATTCCATAATCAAGTTGAATGTTATTTCTTGCAAAAATGGATTGGATGGCTGGTTCTTTCAAGACATCTACTATCTCTAAATAGCTGTGATATCCCTTGATAATGTAGGTTGAAATGAACAGATTAACAATGCGATTAACTTTAATCCCAAGTTCCCTATCATCGTGATGTTTTTGAATATATTTTTCCAGTAATGCTACCAGGGTGAAGGTAGTTCCTGATATAGAGGTAACAAATGGTATCGTAGGATTATTCCTTGAATAGCCTTTTTCGATACTGGGATCTAAACCTATCATTTTTACTGTTCTTGAAGGAATTAAATTATCAGCGAAATTGGGAGATGATGGCTTCATGATACCCGGATTACTTGAGCGGACCCTCACTTCATCTTCATTACGCTCTCTATCTTTTACTCCATATTTTGGCGATTGCTTTTTTAATTCCATTTCAATATTGTCATTAAGTGCGCAAATGGAAGTAATGACACTTAGCGCACCATCGAAATCATTGATTAATTGATGGGGTTTTTCTCTCAACTCGTTCAATAAATTCGAGAACTCCTGGAACATAGAATAATTAATGGTTTTCTTATTCTGTTCTTCGAGTTTTAGGGCATACAATGTCTCATAAAAGCGTCTACTTTCATTGTTTGTTGGTTCATCGTGTAACCGTGATTTTATTGAGGTTAGCTCCGTGACATCTTGTCCCAGAGTACTTCTATTTTCTTCCAGTGCACATAATTCAAAAATTGTTTCAATAGCCCCTTCATAATTTTGTTGCAGGTATTGTTGGCGTACTTTACTGAGTAACGTTTTATTGGATAGGCTGTCCTTTGTTGAGTGTTCAATGAGACGTGTGGAAAGTAATATAAAATCAGATGTATCTAATTGGCGGGAATGCAGCGCTGATAGCATATGGGATCTGGATTTCGTCATGATTTAATTGGGTAATAAAATTTGGACAATTATAAGGCATAATTATTAAAGAAATATTAAAAGAAGAACTCAGATAGAATAACCGAATTGGTTCTTGATGCTTCCAATGCTGGTAATTCGTATAAAGACTCTGTACATTCTAAAGGACTAGAAATTCAGTTATTATTTTAAAGAGTAATTGTAAAATTAAAGAGAAATAGAAATGAGCCGACATGAGATATTGCTGGATAAAAATAAAAAACAGGGGAGAGCTATGAAGAAGTGGGGGCTCGCTATAATAGCGTTTATACTGGTACAACACGTTGCTTTTGCCAACCAAAACTGGAATCAATGGGTTGCAGGAGTTAGAGAAGAGGCGTTACAACAAGGTATTCCACCCAGTTTATTTGATGAGGCCTTCGCTGGAATTCATGAGCCAAGTCGACAAATTAAAGGATTTATGCACTCTCAACCTGAGCATCGATTAACTTTTTTGAAGTATCGTACTACGAGAGCTGATAATTACCGAATTGCTATAGGGCGTAAAGAATATAAAAAGAACAGACAGGTGCTGGAAGATATTGCCCAACAGTATGGTGTTAATCCTTGTTTTATTGTGTCTTTTTGGGGCATGGAAACAAGTTACGGAACCTACATGGGAAGTTTTCCGGTAATTAAAGCATTAGCTACGTTAGCATATGACTCCAAACGCAAGGACTTCTTCCGTAAAGAATTGTTTCTTGCTTTACGTATTCTTAAAGAAGGCCATGTCAGTCTGCAAGACTTCAAGGGGGAATGGGCAGGAGCTTCTGGTCAGCCTCAATTTTTACCTTCAAGCTGGGTGAGATACGCTGTTGATTACGATGGCGATGGTCGTAAAGACATTTGGAAAAGTAAACCGGATGTATTTGCTTCTATAGCAAATTATATGAAGCAAAACGGTTGGCAAACAGGGGAGCCTTGGGCAATCCAAGTGAAGCTTCCTGCCAAATTTGATATGAAGATGGAAGGTAAAAATATTATCAAACCTGTAAGGGAGTGGGATGCATTAGGTGTACGTACTGAAAGTGGCGAGCCCTTACCTTATCAGAATCTACAAGCCAGTGTAGTCAAGCCTTTGGGAGGCCCTACATTTTTAGCTTTTCCAAATTATAAAATGATTTTGCGCTATAATAATTCTATCTATTATGCAGGTGCGATTGGTTACATGGCAGATAAAATTTGCGAAGCAAAGTAAGCAAGATGTTAAGGAAAGGCAGATTTAAAATGAAGGTTGGTCTGGAGCCAACTTTCATTAATTTAATTTTTAAATCCAATCTCGACATCCTTGCAGCCCAAGATCTTTATAGGGAGCAAAAAAGTGAGCGACTATCTTGATAAAACAGCCAGTCTAACTCCTGCTACAAGAAGGGTGGTTTGTGATAAAGCCACAGAGTATCCCAATACGGGAGCCTATAATACCGTCATGACTCAAGGTACTTACTTATGCCGGCGCTGTGGATTGGCTTTGTTTCGCGGTTCCAGTCAATTTAGTTCAGGTTGTGGATGGCCTAGTTTTGATGATGACATTGTTCATGCGGTAAAAAGAGAGCCGGATCCGGATGGTCAGCGCACTGAAATACTTTGTGCACGTTGCGATGCTCATTTAGGACATGTATTTACTGGCGAATCGTTTACGCATAAAAATTTGCGCCATTGTGTGAATTCGGCTTCTCTCGATTTTGTAGCCGATAATCATGTTTTAGATACGGAAGAAGCGATTGTAGCTGGTGGCTGCTTTTGGGGGGTAGAACATTTTTTACGGCAGATTCCAGGGGTCCTCAGTGTGGAATCAGGATACACTGGGGGACATACAGTAGATCCCGGCTATGAGCAGGTGTGCAGTGGAAATACCGGCCATTACGAAGCAGTTCGGGTAATTTACGACCGAGATAAAACGGATTACCACACGGTTTTAAAACGGTTTTTTGAAATTCATGATCCAACTCAACGGACAGGACAAGGACCGGATTTAGGACAACAATATCAAAGCGCTGTGTTTTATTTTAATCAAGAGCAGAAACAAGAAGCTGAATCTTTAATTCAAGAGCTAAAAAATAAAGGATATCAGGTTGTGACTCGTTTACTGGAAGTACAACCTTGGTGGCCTGCTGAAGAGTACCACCAGGAATATTATATAAAACATCGCAAGGCGCCGTATTGTCATCAGCCAACAAATCGTTTCGGAGATTAAGGTTCGGCAATGGTGCGTTCAGTATATCCATGATCGCAAAGTCAGACAGAACTTATCACCAGAACCCACGTTCTTAATGATAAAATAAAAGTAATCAATACCGCACCAAAAGCAAACCAACAGTAGCTTGTTAAGCCTGCTGCGGGCAATTCTTCGCGAAAAACATTCAATAAAACAGATCCTGCTAAAAAAGAAATCATTAATGCTGCAATCAGAACATTAACCGGATCAAAAATGACCGAGCATAACCAACCTATTAATAAAGCACTGATCAATAAAAAGCGTCCTATATGGCTGAATTGTACTTGGTAGAAACGACAAAATTTCCTATCCGTTAATACAAAATGTAAGGCCATTGCTAAAGTAAACAGGATTGTGGCGGTGATGCTGGAGATCGCTCGTAATGACATCGTATACGTGATTAAGAAGTTGTAAAGACAAAACATGGCTAGATGCAAACTGTAAACTAACCAATCATCATGTCCTTGATCACGATAACGTTCAGCCAATAAATCAAAGCCGTAATAAATAAGAAACCCAAATAAAGAAAAAATATAAATTAACAATTCAGCAAATGGCGTAAGCGATTGATTTTTAATCAAAAACTCGCCTATAGGTTTATTATATTCTACCAGGTTAGGTAACATATCTAAAAATACATAGGCGACTGCCACACCGCCTGCAAAAGAGACAAATGCACGGCCATTTCCAGGTAAACGATTAGCAAACCATGGGCTGAGGTAATGAAACACCACGAGAAAAAAGGTGGCGGCAAAAGCGATCCATAAATGTGGCGCGTTGATCCATAACACGAAATAGACCCTCCGAAAATTGTTTTTGTCTTAATTTAGTGTTTTTCATATGCTTTTTAAAAACTGTACTTAGTACATCATTATTAAAAGATGTTTTCAAATAAAACTAGAGGCATAATGACTGAATCTCAATCAGGCGTCTGGCGGAGTTTTTTTAAATGGCCGCGCTGGGTTTTGCTATCCAGTCTTTTGTTCACCGATGATTTGGATGGTTTGGTTTTCCTTCGTTTGACCGGTACAACACTTACTCTTTTAATGAGTTCAGCGAGACGTTGCAAGGCGTCGTTTCGATTATTCTCCTGACTTCTATAGCGCTGGGCTTTGATGATAATAATCCCGTTCGAAGAAATTCGGTAATCGTTTAGTTGTAATAACCTGGTTTTATACTCCACAGGTAATGTCGATTGCTCAATATTAAAGCGAAGATGAACCGCAGTAGACACTTTATTTACGTGTTGTCCCCCTGCTCCTTGCGCTCGAATTGGGATCAATTCAATCTCGTCCAGTGGAATGAATATATTATTGGTGATCTTTAACATGCGACCCCTTGTTGATCGCCCCATTTGGAGTTAATAATACAGTATTTTTTATTGATTGTTAGGAACCTCAACTCCGTTGTTTTATTTTAAATATTCTTTTTTTAGGCTACCATGAACTCTAATATTATTAATTATTTTAATATAAATTAAGGATAGATGATGACAGAAACACTGGGGTATGCAGCTCACAAAGCTGGCGCATCGTTACAACCTTTTACCTTTGAGCGTCGTCAGGTGGGAGCAGAAGATGTTGCTATTGATATCTTGTTTTGTGGTATTTGCCATTCCGACTTACATCAAATCCACAATGATTGGGGATTTGGACAGTACCCTATGGTACCTGGGCATGAAATTATTGGCAAAGTTTCTGCCGTAGGCGCCAAAGTTGAACGATTTTCGCCAGGTGATTTGGTTGGGGTGGGCTGTATGGTTGATTCCTGTGGCCAATGCTCTAGCTGTACCAGCAGTGAAGAACAGTTTTGTGAACCAGGGATGACCCAAACCTATAATAGTGCAGATAAGAATTTAGGCGGCATGACATATGGCGGCTTTTCGAAACATATAGTGGTAACTCAGGATTTTGTATTAAAAATTGATAAACAATTAGATCCATCTGCTGCTGCTCCCTTGCTTTGTGCTGGAATTACTACTTATTCACCACTAAAACGAGCCAAGGTAGGCAAAGGAAGCAAAGTGGGTATTGTTGGTCTAGGGGGACTTGGACATATGGCCGTGAAACTGGCTCATGCTTTTGGGGCACATGTTACTGTTTTTACGACCTCTGCAAATAAAATAAATGCAGCCAAGCAATTAGGCGCTACCGATGTAGTACTCTCTACAGATGCTAAGGCAATGGAAGCTTTAACCAATCAATATGATTTTATTCTCGATACTGTTTCAGCCAAACATGATTTAAATCCTTATTTAAATCTTTTAAAACATGATGGGACGATAACCCAGGTTGGCTTACCTGCTGAACCCATGGAAATTTCGATGTTTCCAGTAATTTTTAAACGCTTAAGTGTCAATGGTTCGCTAATTGGCGGGATTAAAGAAACTCAAGAGATGTTAGATTTTTGTGCTAAACATAAGATTACTGCCGACATTGAATTAATTGATATTGACGAGGTCAATACCGCATTGCAACGTTTGCAAAAAGGTGATGTTAAATATCGATTCGTTATTGATATGGCGTCATTACGTTAGATGATGTAACAACAATGTATCCAAGATTTTTCTACGGTAATACATATATAACCAAAGATACTAAGCCAGCAAGAGCGATTAGGGGGTGCAAAACAGCTAACAGCTTGGGGATGACTCCCCCTCTCATATCAATAATAAAAAGAGTTAAGCCGCCCAAAGCGGCAAGGAGAAACAGTATCAAACTGGTAATCAGAAGAGGAGAAACCGCTGCGTTCAAAAACATATAAACTATAACCAGTAATAATGCGCTCGCGGCAATAATTCCATGTAAAAAGACCACCTTTTTATGACTGGGTCTATCTTGTAATAGGCCGGTTAAAATGATTAAACCGAACAGTGCTGCAATAATGAATAAAATAATAGCTGCTATTAACATACAATTTCCTTTTTCTCAGTCAACTGGTCGTGCAACCATATTCTAAAACAGCCAGTAAATACTTCGCTTTCAAGAGCCTTTTACTATTTATAGACTAGCCCGTTTTTCTTGAATGGGCAAATACCTATAAATGCATAAACCAACAGAATTAAATTTAATATTACCTTAAGAATAGTACTTTAGAATTACGTGTCTATCTAGCTCAATACTAGTGATGCAGAGCAGATTGGATGGTCTGAACCGTAATGGTGTCTATGAGCACGAAAGCCGTAGGAATACGGGTATATTCACTTTTAAAATGGAAGTACTATGAAAAAATTAATTGCTACTTTATTCTCCCTACTGATCTTTATTAACTCCAATACTGCATATTCCAATAATGACATTCCGGATGAGTTTCAAGTTACCGAACACTGGATAAGCTTAACCACAAGTTTCGACATTGAAACAAAAACTCGAAAATTAGGTACCTTATATCGAAAATTTTTCAGTTTTTTATTAACGTATGAGTTTTTCGATCCATTTGACAATAAAATGGCCACCGCCCGTTCCAAGTTTTTTTCCTTTACTGCCCACTTTGACATCTATGATCGGGAGGAGCGTTTCTTAGGTTTTGCTGAAGAAAAAATATTTACTTTTTTCCCCACATTCGATATTTACGGTAGCGATGCCTCGACTAAACTGGCCAGAGCCACGATGAACTTTTGGGGAACAACCTTTACCATCTACGATCCTGTAACCGATCGGGAAATGGCGAAAATGCATCGTTCATTTTTCAGGTTAAAAAATGATTGGAATATTACTATTACCAACAGAGCGTTATTTGAACGGAAAAACATTGATTTTAGAGTGTTGATGACCGTTCTTGCCTTCCAGGGCGATAGAGAGAACTGGGAAAAAGACCAAGACAATAATGATAATAAAGCCAGGGCTGTTTCAAACTCTACAGATAGTGTTTCTAGAGTAACCGAAGATGAGTTAAATGTATTTAAGGAAAAAATTGCAGTTGCCGGTAAACAGGCAGGGTTAGACACAGTTCAAAAGCCGGATCAACAAACTCTGGAGCAGATTGCAATGGAGTTAGAAAATAACTATAAAAATATACGTGCAGACAATGAGCTGGAACAAACTAGTCAAGAAAGATTAGGCAGTTTCATTGACTATTGCCTGAATTTAATAGAATCAAATGATCTGCCTGATGCTAAGAAAAAAGCGATCCTCTTTTTGTTAAAAATGCGCTTGGAAGGCGGTGTTTAGTTTCTTGAACGCATCAGTTTTTGGACATTGTAGCCCGTATTAGCGCGGGCTATTTTCATCAAAACCCAAATTTTTTGGGGAACCCATGCTACGCGACGGATTGTTAATATTTATAAAACTGACGATATCTCAGGGTTCTTAACTCGGTCTGATTTTGCTGGAAGTTAAAAAAGTAAGGTGAACTTGGTGATTTGCTATTGACAAACAAATGCGCAGTTTGTTAATTTGTAAAGATTAAAATAAAACTACATTCCTTTTTAATAATGATAAATAAATGCAGTCATATAATAAGCAACTTTTTGCCTGTAGATTCTTCTACAAGCCGCTTATTATGTTGCACTCGTTTATCAGCTCAAACTATCAGCGCGATTATTATTCTCTTGCCCACTTTACCCTAGAGCGGTCAGCCTGTTTTTGATTATCCGTACCTCTCTAGGGAGAGAGGTTTCAGCGGGCATTGAAAATATCTGAATTTTTCTTGCCATTAGAATGTTACATTTTTTCTGATGAGGCGGTGTATGTTGACCCCAAAAAATAAGTACTTCCCCTATGTGATGTGGGCTTTCCCTTTATTATTTTTTACCTATCAATTTATCTTACGTTTGTGGCCTGGTTTAATGATGCAACAAATGATGACGCAGTTTTCTATTAGCAGCAGTCAGTTTGGCTTAATCGCTGCGTTTTATTATTATGGATACGCCAGTATGCAAATACCGGTGGCCATGCTTCTCGATCGTTTCGGAGCAAAATATATCGTCTTTGCGTTTGCGGTACTTTGTGGAATTGCTACTTTATTATTTACCTATTCCAATAATTGGTATTTAGCATGTTTCAGCCGATTTTTGGTCGGAGCTGGATCGGCTGTGGGTTTTTTGGGGGTATCAAAAGTGGTCTCGGAATGGTTTTCTGCTCAACAATACCCCAAAATGATAGGGCTATCTTTCACCGTCGGTTTGCTTGGAGCAATATTTGGCGGGAAGCCTATTAGTTTATTCATTGAGCACTATGATTGGCAACAGGTTGCCTTAACTCTGGCTCTGGTTTCCATGCTCATTGGCTATGGTGCTTTCCTTTTTTTGCGATCCAACCAGAGTAAAAGGGAGAACGAAGTAGGCTCTGGGTCATTCAAAATGGCTCACTTTAAAGTGCTTCTTTCTTCCCCTGCCATTTGGTTGCTGGCATTGGCCAATCTTTTAATGGTTGGATCTTTAGAAGGGTTTAGCGATGTGTGGGGTATTCCTTATTTGATGAAAGCGTACTCGATAAGTAAGGGGAGTGCTGCTCAACTTATTTCCTTTGTTTTTTTTGGCATGCTCTGTGGAGGTCCATTATTAGCTTTTTGCAGTAAGAAACTCGGCAATTATGCTGTCATTGCTTTATGTGGTTTTGGTATGGCTATCGCTTTTGTAGCATTACTGCTGTGTAAAAATTACCATTGGTGGTATCTCGCTTGTTTGTTTTTTAGTATTGGTGTCATGTGCTGTTATCAGGTGATTATCTTTGCTGCTGGGGCTAACCTGGTGCAAGCACACTACTTGGGGGTTACCATTGCTTTTCTTAATTGCATCAATATGCTTGGCGGATCGTTTTTTCATACCGCTATAGGGAGGCTTATTGATATGTTTTGGACTGGTGCTCTCGACAACGGTATAAAACAGTACAGTCTGGCCGCATATCAGTCAGCACTGATCTTGATTCCTGCCTGTGCCTGCTTGGGGGCTGTAATGGTTTGTTTTCTTGGGATCACCATGAAGCAACGAAATAAAGTATTGATTGCCGGTTTTAAAACGGTGTGATCTTCGTGCCTCAATTAGTTTTGAGCCAGGCTATTAACTTAAAATTAACCCAGTATTAGTAATTAACCACATATAAAATTACCGTCATTGCGAGCTTGCGAAGCAACCCAGGGGTCTGAGATGCAAACCTTGGGTTGCTTCGCAAGCTCGCAATGACAGAAGGATCAATCCGTTTAGCTTAAGGGTAATAAACGTAGGGACGAGCTGGTGTTATTTTACAATTAATCCCCAGTTTGAGAAGGGTTTGTTTTATATTCTTTATCCCCTTGTTCCGCTTTGTATTGATTTTCTTTTAATTGCTGTTCATTGAGTTGTTGTTGCCAGAATAAAGCGATTTGCTCTTTTATTTGATTGAGTTTGCGCAGCAATAAGCCAAGATGGGTTGCAAGCATGGGCAATTTTGATGGTCCAAAGACAATCAAAGCCACGATAAATATCAGCAATAATTCCCCACCACTCATGATGGTTTATGATCATCATATTTTGAGTCATTGACCCGATCATCACTCATAGCACGGCGGAAGTTTTTTATCGCTTCACCCAGGTCCGTACCTAAAGTTTTTAATTTGGAGGTACCAAAAAGAGCGATAATAATGGCTAGTATGAGTACTAAAGATAATGGACTGATGCCACTTAATCCCATGTTAACTCCTTTCTTTACGGTTAATGAGTGCAAAAATACCTGCTAACCCCGCCCCGGCTAAGGCTACGGGAGTGAGGTTTTTGTAGTTTAACAGATGGAAGTAATTAATGATGCCAATGGATAAGAGGGAGGCAAATACACCTATAGCGATACTCGTCCATTGGAGCACCTGAGGTTTACTATTGGTATCTGAGAGAACCACTTCTTTATTTAATATCAATTGTTCCTTTTTCAGCTCCAGGACATCAAAGACCAGTTTGGGCAAATGAGGCAGTTGCTCGGCTATAAAAGGTAAATTCAGTTTTAACTGCTGTAAAAAAGCCTTTGGCCCTATTTGCTGACTTACCCATTTTTCTAAATAGGGTTTGGCAGTTGCCCACAAATCCAATTCAGGATAAAGCTGACGGCCTAAACCTTCTATCGCTAACAAGGTTTTTTGTAATAAAATCAGCTGGGGTTGAACTATCATATGGAAGCGTCGCGCTACTTGAAAAAGGCGCAGCACCACTTGAGCAAAGGAAATATCTTTTAAAGGTTTTTCAAATATGGGTTCACATACCGTGCGGATGGCGCTCTCAAACTCCTCAACACGTGTATCTCGCGCTACCCAGCCACTTTCAACATGGAGCTGGGCAACACGTCGATAGTCACGGTTAAAAAAGGCCAGGAGGTTTTCTGCCAGATACCGTTTGTCATTGTCATTCAATGTACCGATAATACCAAAATCGATGCAAATATATTGGGGTTCCTGAGGATGTTTATAAGATACAAATATGTTGCCTGGATGCATGTCGGCATGAAAAAAACAATCGCGAAACACTTGGGTAAAAAAGATTTCGACCCCACGCTCCGCCAGTTTTTTAATATTAATCCCATGCTCATGTAACTGTCTGACATCAGAGACAGGTATGCCATGAATACGCTCCATAACCATTATATTTTTACGTGAATAATCCCAGTATATTTCGGGAATATACAATAAGGGAGAGTGATTAAAGTTACGGCGCAATTGTGCTGCATTGGCTGCTTCTCTTAATAAATCAAGCTCATCCAGTAAGGTATGTTCAAATTCGGTTACTATCTCTATAGGTTTTAAGCGCTTGCCTTCAGGCCAATACCGGTCAGCCAATCTGGCAATGGTATACATAATACTTAAGTCTTGTTCAATAATCCGGCGCATATTCGGTCTGAGTATTTTAACTACGACATCTTCGCCTGTTTTTAATGTGGCTGCATGAACTTGAGCCATGGAGGCTGAGGCTAAAGCAACAGGATCAAACTGCGCAAAAATATCGTAAGGGGATTGTCCGTAGGCTCTTTCAATAAGTGACATGGCTAAAGCGCTGGGGAAAGAGGGGACCTTATCCTGTAATTTGCTTAATTCTAATGCAATGTCTTCTGGTAAAATATCAGGTCTGGTTGATAGGGCTTGGCCAAATTTAATAAATATTGGACCCAGCTCTTCTAAGGATTTGCGTAGCGCCTCTCCACGGGTTAATGGTACCTTGCGGAACCAGTTCCATGGATTTAAATAGACTATAAATCGGATGGGGGCGAATACTCTTAATGAAACGACCACATTATCCAGTCCATTGCTAGCCAGGATATAGTTGATATGGATAAGGCGTACTAGTTGTCTAATTGGTTTCATGAGCGCTCATTAGTTGATTAACATGAGCTTGCAATCGCTCAACGCTTAATGATAAATCATCTATCTTATTAAAAAAATCGTTTCGCTCATTTCGTGAGGGAAAAACACGCAACCCTTCTTCAAGATAGGTCGCTATATTGTGGTGTTTGGACTCAGTAAAATGTTTCTTGAGTTCTATCCCCCGGTTCACTAGCGAATCTATTTGATGAATACCGTTCTCGCCAGAAAACTGGGCAATATTAAGTTCACTCCAGAACTTTTTAATGTGCTGCCCTAATTCTTCAGTTTTCAGAGATATATCAATTGGTGCTTCTGGTTGAAAGGGGGATGGTTCATTATATTGTTCAATGATTACCCCGTTTTTTTTGCTGATAATAGGCGATATTTTATTTTTTAAACTATTAAATTCCTGCACTATAGTTTCAGGATGAAGATCTTGGTTCGCAAATGTTTTGCTAAGTTCACTGAAGAGAGGTTTAAAATCGTTCAAAGACAAAGAGGGCGCCTCATTAGAGGCTCTTGTTTTTTTTTGAACCCAATTCCGTGGATTGAGAGAGTTTAACAACCGTAAAGGGGAGCGTATTTTTAGAAACAGCATCGCACTGTTGAGGCCATACTTTATAAGAATAAAGCGAATAGGAATGAAGCGTAACAGTTTAATTCGTTTCATGAGCACTCAGCAATTGATTCACATGAGCCTGCAATCGTTCAACGTTTAAGGATAGCTCATCTACATCGTTATAAAAGTCCTCCAACTCATTACGTGATGGAAAAACACGCAACTCTTCCTGGAGATACTCAGTGACATTTTGACGCATGTTCTGGTTAAACTGTTTTTTAAATTCTATTCCTTTACGCACTAGAGTTCCGATTTGATGCGCCACTACATCGCCAGTGAAATGAGCCAGGTGTCCTTCCCAATCGATATCCATCTCATCAAATAATTTTTTAACGTTTTGTCCTAATTCGATGTCACCTGACATACGAACTTTATCGTTAAATAAAGAGCGGGCCTTAGATGCGGGTAATAAGCTCAGCCTTATTAAGCCTATAGGATTACTATGGATAATGGTATCAGGATGACTGTCGTAACGATCAAGTAAGAGCATTTCACTCTCTTTAAATTGGATAAAAAAATTGACATTTAAAGGAGTAATAATCATTTCAAGCACTTTGCCGTTTAGTGTTTGTAGTTTGTTGGGCATCTGCTCATCCAGGCTCATAGCCTGGTTAATTGCTTTTTGTAGTGCTTTTAAAGAATATTTTTTTAACATAATCAACTCAATATTTGTAGGCAATGTGCAAAGCAACGATGCCTCCACTTAAATTATGATAGTGACAATCTTCAAATCCCGAGCGTTCAATCATTTCCTGTAAGGCAGGCTGATTAGGATGCATACGTATAGATTCTGCGAGATATTGATAACTGGCCTCGTCTTGTGCAAATAATTTTCCTACTTTAGGTAAAATATTAAATGAATACCAGTCATAAATCGGTTTTAAACCGGGAAATGTGGGGGTCGAAAATTCAAGAACCATTAGTTTGCCTCCGGGTTTACATACCCGATACATCGATCGTAGTGCTTCTTCTTTATCTGTTACATTTCTTAGACCAAAACCTATAGTGATGCAATGAAAACTGTTATCAGCAAAGGGTAGATATTGAGCATTTCCCTGCACAAAACTGATGTTTTTGTAGAGCCCTTCATCAAGCAAACGGTCTCGACCTACATTGAGCATGGCCGCGTTAATATCAGCAAGAATAACTTGGCCTGTATCACCAACTCTTTTAGATAATAATCGAGTCAAATCACCACTTCCCCCAGCTAAATCAAGAACTGATTGTCCTGAACGAACTTGGCTTAGTTCAATAGTAAATCGTTTCCAAAGATGGTGGACACCGAGAGACATTAAATCATTCATTAAATCATAGCTTTTAGCAACAGAATGAAAAACTTCTGCTACTTTTTTTTCTTTCTCATCCCAGGCTACGGATTCAAAGCCAAAATGGGTGGTTTTTTCCTGATTGGTCATAAATAACTTACAAGCTCGATTAAATTACTTATCTTAACTGATAATTATCAAGATACCCAGTTAAAATAGCAATCGGTTTAGTGAAGGTATTTAAAACATGTGAAGAATGATGTATTGCGGCACGGATCAGCATAGTAGCCTGGGTGCAACGAAGTGTAACCCGGGATGCTAAGGCTTGGTTTGACTATTATTAGTTGATGTAGGTTGGGTCCATTGACCCAATATTGATGCTTAGCCTGACTTCTCCCTTTGAGCCACGCCCTCTTGCATTTGCCATTGAACTTAATGAGAGGCTACGGGTTACATAAAGCAGCTAAAGTATTCAAATAGTGCTGTTCATCAGGAGGTAAATTATTTTTTTGGGAAAGCCATAAGCATTCAGCCAATTGATCCATGATTAAATGTTCAACAATCAATGGGTCAGTATATTTTTTCACTAAATTTTTATAAACAGAACTAATACCAACTGGACGGTCTGTTGCTACTTGTTCTCTCACTGCAAGATGCAGCCCCATATGCAAAAAAGGGTTGGTTTCACCCAATTCAGGATAATAGGTATGCTGTTGAAATTTATTTGTATTTTCAATGACCTTATGATACTCGGGATGGGCTAGTATCACTTGTACAATTTCATTTTCCAAAGGCAATAGTGGTTTTTTATGTTGGTATTTATCCCAACTGGTAAAAAACATTTGCCTGGTGTCTTGTATCGTATCCCCGTAAAACATAATTGCCTAAAACATCATAAAAAAAACAGTGTAACCGAAGAAAATTGGAACAACAATGAGATTTTAGTAAATAAGGCATACGTAAACATGGTAAAAATGTTGACACTGACCGGTGGATTATGAGATATTGACTTTGCGAGGTTGGACTTGCTATGTGTCATTCCACTGGGTCAATTGGCGACACACTGATTGGCCCTTTCTATTTTTAAGTTATAAATTTTCTTACATTCAATACAGTATTCTTTGATTCAGTATCTGCTAATTAAATACTGCTTAATGCGAGTTTAATACCAATAAAAAACATTAATAATCCACTGAATAGTTCAATACCTTTCCATACTATAGCTTGAGATAAAATATCGGCAAAGTAACGGGTAGTAAAAAATAAAGAGCTGAACCAGAGTAGGCTTGCAGTAATGACGCCTGATAAAAAAGCAACTTCATGATCGGGAAACTGACTGCTGCCACTGCCGATAATAACCAGAGTATCAATGATGGCATGTGGATTCAGTAAACTAAAACCCAAGGCAAAAAGAATAATCTGAACTCTATTGTGAGGTTGTTGTGAGGGGAGCGTTTCGGATTTACTCTTGGAAAAAGCACTCCATAGCGTTTTTATCGCATAATAAAAAAGAAAAGCAGAGCCTAACATAATCATCCAGATTTGCAGTCCAGGATGACTTAACAGGAGTTCACGCAATCCGATCACGCTGGTACCCACTAAAATAATGTCACAAATGAAACAGATGGCTGCAGATAAGGCCGCATGATTTCTTCTGGCACCTTGTTTAATAAGGAAGATGTTTTGGGGGCCTAAAGCCATTATCAAGGATAAACCCAAAATTAGTCCATTAAAGTAAATAAACATAAATAAACAAATCGTAATGAGCCGAGCGTGAATGATACCATATTTTTTACAGGCGTGTAATTTATTATCGCAAATAGTGTGTTTATTGCTCTATGTGGTGATGTGGTGCACTTTATACGCAGCATTCAGAGAATGTTTATCACTTCACTCCGATCTCTTAGCAGAAGCATCGTTCTGTGCCAAGCCAGCGGGATCCTGCGGACATCAGAGGAGTCGTGACATTTATTTAATCATTTTGTAGACTTTTTTGAATTCACTCTGAGCAATTTGGTGTCATCCACGCGTAGGGTATCCATTAAGCAAGCAAGGTGAGGTGCTACTTTGAGGCATGGATCCCGCCTACGCGGGATGTCGATAAATTTTGATTGATGCAAAAACGCCTGATAAACAGACAGGCATTCAGAATAAATGATATTAATTTAATTCGACAAAAATTTGTCCGTTTTCAATTTGTGTAGGGTATACTTTAAGGTTTTTTTCCTTGCTAATTTTACCTAACAGGTTACCCACTACAGGTGGCCATGGAGACCAGCACTTACTTTCTCCATTGGTTAAATCAAATTCACTCTTATGAAAGGGACATATTATGGAGCCATCGTCAGTGATTTTTCCCTTCGTTAAAGGTAATTTTAAATGAGGACATTGAGACTCAACGGCATACACCTGTTCCTTATGCCAAATCAATAGTATTTTTTTACCCTCAACAAGGGTTACAAGTCTATTTTCTTTCTGTAACTTGGTTAATTCGACTGCAGGTTTGAACGCCCTGGTTAGTTCCCTTAATGGATGAAGAGGCGCATTATATCAGCGATGATTTTAATCTGTTAGGATAATTTTTCGTAGCCAGTAACCTTGGATAAAGCCGATTACTAAAAGAGTATATTTATCAGTAAAACCTTGAATAACATTGCAACTTATCTATAGTGGAGTATAAAATGCGACAATTATTCTGTCTCCTCAAGAGAAACGTAAAAAATAAGAACAAATAGGAGGGAGCGTGGGCTCTTTGTTAAGAAAAAAGTTGATTGTCACCGTCGCTTTGGCAATGCTAAGTGTTATTAGTCAATCTTTATATGCTGAAAACGTGAGTACTCAGCCCGTAGAACCGGCCGTCAATACCAATTCTCCAAAAGATCCTCATACGGTTCCTGTAACTCCAACCTACCCTCCTACGGCTGCTGTAAATGGTATACAACCCGAATTGATTCAACGCGGAGAGTATTTGGCGAAGATGGGTGACTGTATTGCCTGTCATACTGATCTGAAAAGTGGCACTCCTGCTTATGCCGGAGGATTGCCGCTAGCGACTCCCTTTGGAACATTTTATAGTCCTAACATCACCCCGGATAAAGAGACTGGAATAGGTAATTGGACGGAAGAGGATTTTATTAGGGCACTTAAAAAGGGGCGGGATCCCCAAGGAAGAAATTATTTCCCAGTATTTCCATATATCTATTTTTCTAAAATTACTGATGACGATGCGCGCGCTTTATATGCCTATTTTATGAGTATTCCTCCTGTAAAATTAAAAAATAAATCCTTGCCCTTCCCTTTTGGGGTACCTGGCGCCCGATTTAGTCTATGGGGATGGAATTTCTTATTTTTCTTCCCTGAAAATACCGAAATAAAATATGAGGCAGATCAATCCCCGGAATGGAATCGTGGAAAATATATAGTCGACGGATTAGGACATTGCAGTATGTGTCACACGCCACTCAATGTGTTTGGGGGGCCAAAAACCCAATATTATTTAACAGGAGCCTTTGTTGATGGGTACTGGGCACCTAATATCACCAAATTCGGCCTGGAGCCCGCAACTCATGAGCAAATAGCTAATGTATTCAAAAAAAATGAGTTACTTAATAATGCTGGACCCGTAGCTGGGCCCATGGCTGAAGTGAATCGCGACAGTTTAAGTCATTTAAATGATGCTGATCTGCTTGCTATTGCAACCTACATCAAGACAGTAACCACTCCAGATCCATTAGCAATTGAACCTTCAAATAAGGCTCCTTCGTTGTCTCGCGGCAAACAGGTTTATACTAAGGTCTGCGTTATTTGCCATCAAAATGGTGAAATGAGTGCTCCAATTATTGGCGATCCGGCAAACTGGTATATGCGTCTCAAAAGCAGTGGTTTAACTGGACTCTATCGGCATGTGATTCATGGTTTCAATTCCATGCCAATAAAAGGAGCCTGTGTCACTTGTTCTGATAACGATATCATTTCTGCGGTAGATTACATTCTTAACGAATCCTTGACTCGTTCTCAATGGAAAGACCTGTCCGCTGAAGGTGCAGCAAAATATCCTGCCAGTGGCATTAATATTTATAATGAAAATTGTGCCGTTTGCCATAATGAGGGCAAATCTGGCGCGCCCAAGATTGGTGATAAAGCGGTATGGAAGCCTTTAATTGCCAAAAATATGGATGTCTTGATCGAAAATACGATTAAGGGAAAAGACCATCCAAAAAATGGAGGCTGTGATAAATGTACTACTAATGAAATCATTGAGGCCATTAAGTACATAGTAAATAAGTCTAAAACTGAAGGAAATTACTCCTTGTGGTAAATATTAAATTATTCAATCGATTAAACATGAGTCAGGCTGACCTGACTACTTGAAGAGAAGAGGGATTGGGATGTTAAACAGGTTAAAGATCTGTAGATTAGTGGTAATCCTTTGTGCTTTGTTTGCCACGCCATCAGTGCTGGCCGCTGCGGATTACTGGCAATTAAATATGTATAAAGGGGTAACCCCTTTAAGTAAGGATATCTATTATCTGCATATGGTTGCCATGGTCATATGCGTGATTATTGGCGTTGTTGTATTTGGGGTGATGATTTATTCCCTCATACATCATAGAAAATCCAAAGGATATACACCGGCAACATTTCACGATAATCCTCGATTAGAAATAGTCTGGTCCATCATTCCATTTTTAATTCTTGTTGGGTTAGCCGTTCCTGCGACCAGAGTATTGATTCGCATGGATGATAGCAATCAATCTGAAGTAACCGTTAAGATAGTGGGCCACCAATGGCGATGGCAATATCAATATCTGGATCAGGGAATCAGTTTTTTTAGTAATTTATCGACCCCTTATGAGCAAATTCAGAATAAGCAGGAAAAAGGGCTATGGTATTTACTGGAAGTAGATAAGCCTTTGGTTTTACCCGTTAATAAAAAAATTCGTCTTCTGGTGACTTCTAATGATGTGGTTCATTCCTGGTGGGTGCCGGAATTAGGCATTAAACGTGATGCAATTCCAGGATTCATGTATGAAGCATGGGCAAAAATTGAAAAACCAGGTGTATACAGAGGCCAATGTGCTGAGCTTTGTGGGATTAATCATGGATTTATGCCTATAGTGGTAGAGGCTGTAAGTCAAGATGAGTTTGAGCAATGGGTTGCTCATCAAGCTAAAACAGATGAGCAAACCGGGAAAATGGAAACTCAGCCCGCTGTTCAAAAAACAATGACCCTCTCTGAGTTAATGAGTTTAGGTAAACAAAAATACGAACAATTGTGTCTTGCCTGTCATAAGGAAGATGGTATGGGTCTTCCACCAATGTATCCTGCGCTTAGAGGCAGTTCTATCGCTGTGGGTAAGCCCGTTTCCCGTCATATCGATCTGATCCTGAATGGTATCCCGGGATCGGCAATGCAAGCCTATAAAGATCAGTTAACAGACGAAGAAATTGCAGCAATTGCGACTTACGAACGTAATGCCTGGGGCAATAATACGGAAGATGAGATTCAACCTGAGGAAGTTGCCGCACTGAGACAAAGTACTAATCAACAACCTACCATGGTTAATAAAGTTCAAGCTGGAGGTTTCCAATGAGTCACGCATTATCACATACAGATGAGTCCCATGATGATCATGGTCCGGAACAAGGTAAGGGTTTTTGGGGATTTGTAAAGCGCTGGTTATTTACAACGAACCATAAAGACATCGGAAGCCTTTACTTATGGTTAGCAATGATCAGTTTCTTCGTCGCTGGAGCTATGGCCTTAGTCATCCGAGTTGAGTTATTTCAACCAGGCCATCGCTTTATAGATCCTAACTTCTTTAATCAAATGACTACCATGCATGGACTTGTGATGCTCTTTGGGGTTGTTATGCCCGCATTTACCGGGATGGCCAATTGGCAAATACCGATGATGATAGGTGCGCCCGATATGGCTTTGCCACGCTTAAACAACTGGAGCTTCTGGATTTTACCTTTTGCATTTTGCTTGTTGTTTTCGACGATGTTTCATGCCGGTGGAGGCCCTAACTTTGGGTGGACTATGTATGCACCACTGTCAACAACCTACGCTCCACCAAGCACTGACTTTATGATTTTTTCCATCCATATGATGGGACTTTCATCCATTATGGGTTCCATTAATATTATTGCGACCATACTCAATTTAAGAGCTCCTGGTATGACTTTAATGAAAATGCCCATGTTCGTATGGACTTGGCTTATTACCGCATTCTTACTTATTGCGATTATGCCTGTACTGGCAGGTGCAGTAACCATGATGTTAGCTGACAGACATTTTGGTACCAGCTTCTTTAATGCGGCCGGGGGGGGCGACCCAATATTGTTCCAGCATATATTTTGGTTCTTCGGACATCCAGAAGTATATGTTTTAGTTCTGCCAGCATTCGGAGTTATTTCAGAAATTATTCCTACTTTTAGCCGCAAACCCTTATTTGGTTATCATTTTATGGTTTATGCGACTGTTAGTATTGCTATCTTGTCGTTTGTTGTATGGGTACATCATATGTTTACCACGGGGGTGCCGTTAGGCGCTGAGTTGTTTTTCATGTACACCACGATGTTGATTGCCGTACCTACCGGGATTAAAGTATTTAACTGGGTAAGTACCATGTTCAAAGGTGCGATGACCTTTGAAACCCCGATGTTATTTGCTGTAGCCTTTGTTTTTTTATTTACCATTGGTGGTTTTACCGGTTTGATGTTGGCTCTGGTTCCTGCTGATTACCAATATCAAGACAGTTATTTTGTGGTTGGCCATTTCCATTACGTACTCGTTCCCGGGGTTATATTTTCCCTAATGGCTGCCACCTATTACTGGTTGCCTAAATGGACTGGACATATGTACAACGAAGCCGTAGCTAAATGGCATTTTTGGTTATCCGTTATTTCCGTAAATATTACGTTTTTCCCCATGCATTTTTTAGGTCTTGCTGGAATGCCGCGAAGAATTCCTGACTATGCCTTACAATTTACCAATTTTAACGTAATGATCTCCATTGGTGCCTTTATCTTCGGCTTTTCACAACTCTTGTTTTTATATAATGTAATAGCAACCGTGAGAAAAAGAGGAACCAATAAAGACGTGGTAACTGATAGGGTTTGGGAAGGATCTCATGGTCTGGAATGGACCTTACCGTCCCCACCACCTTATCATACCTTTACAACGCCACCTGTGATTGATTAAAGGCGGAAGTTGATGAGTCTTGAGAAAAAACAGCAGAAATTACTGATTATATTGTCACTTATTGTATTGGGAATGTTTGCTTTCGGCTTTGCTTTAGTTCCTATCTACAATAGCTTGTGTAAGACTTTAGGGATTAATGGTAAAACGAATCCTGAAGCAATTGCTTATGACGCAAGCAAAGTAACAATTGCTACCGAGCGGGAAGTTTTGGTTGAGTTTGTTGCGACGAACAATAGTGGAGTACCTTGGGCTTTTTATCCAAAAACTAAAAAAATCAAAGTACATCCGGGTGAAATCGTTAAATTGGCCTTTTATGCCGAGAATAAGACAGATCATCGCATGACTGTTCAAGCAATTCCCAGTGTGACACCTGGAATTGCAGCCAAGTATTTAAAAAAAACTGAGTGTTTTTGTTTTACTCAACAAACATTAAATGGGCATGAAGCAATGAATATGCCTTTATTATTTCACTTGGATACGGCTTTGCCTGCAAACGTAAAGACCGTAACCTTGTCTTATACCTTATTTGATGTGACCAGTAGAGTAATCAATTAAAATCAGCACGAGTTGAATGTATTATTGACACAGGAGATGAAAACACAATGGGAGCGCAAGGTACTTATTATGTCCCCAAGCCTAGTCATTGGCCTTTGGTTGGATCATTGGGATTGACCACTACGTTAGTAGGAGCCGCTTCCTGGCTTCATAATGATTGGTATGGTCCTTATGTCTTTACTTTAGGTCTTTGTATTCTTATCAGTATGATGTTTGGCTGGTTTGGCCAGGTTATATATGAAAACGGTAAAGGTCTTTATGATCTACAAGTCGATAAATCATTTCGTTGGGGAATGTGTTGGTTTATTTTCTCCGAAGTCTGTTTTTTCGGAGCTTTTTTTGGTGCCTTGTTTTTTAGTCGATTTTGGGCGATACCCCTTTTAGGCGGCGAAATTCATCCCATGACTCATATCACTTTATGGCCAGATTTTAAAGCGGCATGGCCTTTATTAGATAATCCTGATAATCAGGTTTTCTCAGGGGCCCATGAAGCCATGGGGGCTTGGGGATTAGCTGCAATAAATACCCTGATTTTATTAACCTCAGGAGTCACCATCACTTGGGCGCATTGGGCTTTAAAGTTAAATAAACGCACGCAATTATTAGTTGGTATGTCTTTAACTATTGCATTGGGTTTATTGTTCTTGACCTTACAAGCTTATGAATATCATGAAGCGTATACCGAGATGAATTTAACGCTTGCTGCGGGCATATATGGCACCACATTTTTTATGCTCACTGGCTTTCATGGATTGCACGTTACCCTTGGAACCATCATGCTGATCGTTATTTTAATTCGTTGTAAACGCGGTCATTTTACTCCAGAACGGCATTTTGCATTTGAAGGTGTGGCATGGTATTGGCATTTTGTTGATGTGGTCTGGCTGTTCTTATTTCTATTTGTATATTGGTTATAAATTATTTTACAGCCGGGTATTAATAATTAAACCCGGCTGAAATTGAATCCTCTCTATTTCCATTTTGTAAGTAAAACAGAATTGAGTAAAATTAATTTCCCGGATGGTCGCATTACCCCGGAAATATTTAGCAAAAAATAAGACCTGGCTTTCCTTCTCTAAATAATCAGAGCTGCTTAATTCTAACTCAGCTTCAGATAAACTTATCATTTGGCAATCATACTTATTTTCACCAATTTTGATAGTTACCATCACAGGTTGAACCGGTTGGATTAACACGACAACCTCCGCGCTCTAATTACAGGTGTAAACTCTCTAATGGTGCTTATATTAATGTCCTTATTGGAAGCTAAATAATCCCCAATTAAAGAGGAAACTTAATTAGTTTTAATCTTTCCCTATATTATAATTCTAGCTCAAGAATGATTAATTAGTTTCTGGGGATCAGTTTTAGTGTGTGGAAGTAGAAAATGTGAATACAAATCACGCTGAGTTTGCAGATTCAATCGAATAAGCAAGCAGCAGAGATAAATGTTCAGCTTATTAAATACGCAAAGCAGGACCGCAGTTCTCCAAAACTTCCTCATCTTCAGTGGGGTCTTCACGTGTATCACTGTCATTCACAACAGATATACGTTCACTGTCTATGTTGTTAAGACAAATGTACGCTTTATCATCTTCACTATCAGGCTTTAAAGTGTCCTTAGTAGAATCTATAGTGACTTTAAGAATAACAGCGGGTTGACCGTGACTTTGTTGAATTATTTGTTGGAACTCTTTTGCATTTCCATAATCTTCAGTAAGATGAATAGATGCTGGTTTATTGTGTTGTTCAACTTCTTCTGCACTATATATCTTATTATAATCAATATCGTAATCTAAGCCTAAGGGATTTGTTCCACGATGCGATATCAATAAGCCACTTTTAAGAATAGAAGGAATATTGGATTGCGCTGTTGCATGAAAAAAAGTATGAGAGAAACGAACTTCTTTTACTTTTTGGTGCATTGTCTTTTAACTCGCTAGAATGGTCTGCATTTGATCTTAGTGTGTAATTATACGCACATTGTGCGCCAAAGTACACACCCCTACCCTAAGGTTTCCAAAATCAAAAATAGACAAGTGTCAACTTTTTTGCCTTGGAATCGGCGCTCATAATCCATTTCTTCTTTAATAGTCCCATAATAATAACCGTCTATAATGTTAAATATGTGGGCATAAAGAGTTTTATAACATCATGTTGATATCTAGTTTACCTGCAACGCATCAAGCCATTTATTTGAAGTATTTGAAAGATAAGGCAGTGAGACAGGCTAACGATCAGATTAATACTTTAGCCATAGATCCTCAGGGGCGTGTTTTAATTGATGTTTCATTGACAGAAGAAGATTGGCAGAACATCAATAATATGCTGCTTCCCAAGATTGCTGAGGACCAGTGGCGATCGTTGGTAGATCGGAAAACGACGGTTAGTTTAGACATCAATGAGCAAGAGGAATTACAGACATTACAACAGAAATTTGACACCCAATTGTTAGATGCCTTGAAAAAAGTAGATGCTAATTTCCAAGCCATCCCTAAAGCCTTAAAAAAGACACCTAAAGGCAGCATTATTGCACTGCAACAAGAATTCCATTTTCATTTATCTTTAGCTACCCGCGTATATGAAAAAGCAGTCGATGACTTTGATAATAAAGGGGAGCAATTGCAAAGGGCACATAGTGCTGCAATGCTTCAGGTGAACGCACTGGTCATGGAGGCATATGCGGCTGCGTTAAAAAAAGCATACAAGAATAATAAAATTGATCTTAACGTATTAAATCATGAGCTGGATTTGGCGCGAAAAGCAATAACTCCTGCAGCGCATAAGATTTTACGAAATGAAATTTTAAGAAGTACAGGTGTTCTCCTGACTGAGGAATCCTTTAATCAGCCACTCAAGGAGTTAGCTGAAGAAACTACCGCTACAGCCAATGATTTGTTACATACAGATAGAGCATCAGGTTTAGCAACCTGGATCGAAGGATCAGAAGTGACAGCACACGATAGAGGGTGGGGGAAAAACCATACCGCTACTCGTACGATGATAACCCACCAATACAATGAATCAGGTCACATTCTCGCCCACACTCACCCGCGAACCCAAATACGTGTGACTTCACTGGATGCGAAGCTGGAGGGTGAATCTGAAAAAAATCATATTTATGACGTCAGGAATAAACTGCAAAACATCGCAACGGAATATCAATTGGGCGCAGGAGCTGTTGCGCCACCTCAGCCCGCATTTGTATACAATTTATACACCTCTCTTTATCATAGGCTTGATGATGCGCAGGGTAGGAACAAACAGACGCAAGGTGCCCGGCAAATTATTGAAGGGGCACATCGCTATAATGCTAATGCCTTAAACAAAGATCCTTCAGTACTTTGCTTTGTACAAAATATTCCCATCAATGGTTTTGGTAGTGCATTAGGCTATGGCAAATTTCAAAAACCATTAGTCAAAGAAGCGACTTTAATGAGTGAAATTGCGTTACTCCATACCCTGTATGCGGCTTCTACTCCTCAACAAAAAAAAACAATCGACGATGTTATCAATCTGTATAAGCGCTATGTGCAAAATTCTGAAGGGCGTTTCTTTGCTGCTTCAGCAGAAGGAAGAAAGGCAATAGAAAAGATTGAACAAATTAAGAATGAATGGAAGCAAGTACCTACAGTGGCAACAGAAGGAGATCTTGTTGCTGATGCCACAGTGTCCCTTAAAAATTTAGTCGCTCACAACCTGCATTTGGATAAAGATTATGCAAAACTGGTGCAGTCACTTTCCGTATTTCTAGAAAAAGCGTCTATTGGTGGATGCAAGAGCGCTAATGAGCGTGCCCAATCCATTAACGGAAGAGTAGCCGTTTTAGATACCTTGCTTTTAAAAAAATCGGTATTCTCACTCACCGAAGAAGAGCGTCACCTAAAGACCGCTTTGAAGATGTGTGCCAGCAACAATAGGATAACCCCTAGAATTGCCAAACAACTGAAAGCGAGGCTTGACCAAGCTTTTAATCAATCAGGATTACAACGGGCTGCTACCCTGATTAGTCTCGTGGATCAAGGGGCAAGCGCTAAAGCGCAGGTTAGAACACCTATTGAGGGTATTTTTAATAGCAATCAATTTGAAGAGCCCACTCTAAGCAATTTGCATCAAAGTAAGGCCAGTGCGATGCAGGCCCATAAAGAACTGGGGGATGCGATGATGGCAGCCTGTTCTGTTGATGCTGTCGCAGCTGAGAAAAAAGCAGATAAGGCTCCAAAAGGCAAAAATTCAAAAATTCTCAAGGACAAACCCTATGATGAGGCTCAGGAGAAAGGCTTGTTTGAGCAAGTAGGCTGCTACAAACAGGAACCTGCTCTTAATCATCAGTTTGTTAGTGACCGACTTGGCAGTGATCCTCTGAAGAAATTGTATGACGGGATCGATAAATATAAAAAACGACATCTGGATAAGATAAATGAATATAACAAAGCTCAAGGGTTAGATCCGGTAACAGAAGATAATCCCAATTATTTTCGTGAACGGTTTATCCATTATTGTTTAAGTAAAGAATTAGATAGCTTTACCATCCCTGATTCAGGAGATCCCAGAAAGGACAATCCTGAAAAAGCCACCATAAAACTCAATGAACTGTTAGGGAAAGAAGGTGCGGAACTTTATCAAAAAGCTTTGAAAGAAGAGCGCAACAGTCAAGAATACATGGATGCGGTACTACGTGCATCCACGACCCATTATATGGGCGATAAATGGGCGCAACGCCCCGTCGTGATTGTAGGCGGACCTTCTGCCAGTGGAAAATCTGTTGCAGCACAACAAGCGATAGAAAAAGCCGCGGCATTTTTGCAGAAGGTTGATACGGGAATGGATGCGCCTCCTGGTAATGATGTCGTTGCTGTGGATGGGGGAATTTGCCGGGAAGTCTCGCAAATAAGAAAATTAGCCATTCGCGTGGCAAATCAACAGGGATTTCCTGCTATATCAGACTTACATGCTAAAAGTTCCATGTTAGACAAAGCTAAAGGATGTATTAGAGAAGCGGCATTTGCCAGCACCTTAGGGGTGGTCATCCCAGATACATTCTCCAATCCTGTAAAAAGCCCATCTCGTATTCTTAGTAACATTGAAAAGTTGCCCAATACCAAACTCATCTTTACCCGGGTTGAGGCTGATAAGAAAGTAGTGCGATTTATGGGGTCTCGCCGAGCCTGTAAAACAAAAAATTTCGACCGCTGTCCTCGTCTTGATTTAAATTCGACAGAGGATTTAAGTGAATCAAAGGCTTATGGTAAAGATGGGTTTTATTGGGGGAACAAGGGGTCACGTGAAGCAGAACAATGGTATAGACAATCTAGTAGAGACAAAATAAGTTTTCTTATTATCAATGACTTGATACTTAAAAAACCTGTCCCCAAGGACGTTCAAGAGAGTAATGCGAAAGCGCATCAGTGGGCAGATGCTAATCAGGGAGATGAAGGTACTATCATAGTTAGTCGCAGAACTTTTGAGAGATGGGTAGAATCACCAGATAATATAACGCTCGCAGAGTTTATTGAGAAAACTCCTAAGTCATTATTAATTACTACCTTTGCTGAACAGAACCTTTTAGAAGCGCAAAAACAACTGGAATCAAGACTGGAAAATGAAATTAAAAATGAAAACCGTGGCCCCAAAATAAGCGTCTTGGAATTGGCAATTGAGGCGATAAAGCACGTTGATCCTACAAGTCCTCAGTCCTTTCAAGAGGCAATTAAGATAATTGAGGCGGAGGGAAAGATTAAAAGAAAAGAAGTTGTTTCTTCTATTCATAGAACTAAAGGGATTTTAATTAATGCAGTCAATGCATTAGAACAAAGATATGAGGAATTAATCTATCTGGAGGCCATCAGCAATAAAAAAGTTGCTCCTGAAGCATTGGCTGTGCATGAAAAGCAAGCCTGGATGCAAAAAAAAGAGCAGCAAGTGAAGGTGTTACATGAATTAGCTGCCGAACTGGACTCCCTAAAATCAATAAGAGCACAGGTACGATCATTCAGCAATAATAATTTCATCTGGCTAAATGGGGCATTCGGAGCATCAGCCCAAAGCTCTGCCAAAGCATTAAATCAAAAAGTCCATGATTTGGATGAAAACTGCGCAAAGCTTATCGTGTATTTGCAAGGTAAGAAAAGAGATATAGAAGAATTCCTAAGCGAATTACCCGAAAAGCCTTCAAGTCCAAGTGTTGCACAACACCGACAAAAGTTACTGCGTGCTTTAAGTCAAATAGACGATGAGTTGGCAAACAGCTTATTGCCTACGCAGAAAATCTTACGAGGGGATCCCGATAAAAATCATTCGATTGCTCAGGATGGCCTGATCAACACCGTGGAAACGGCAATGCTGGGCAAGCATGGTATCCAGGTTTTTTCTTCTTTTACCAGTGAAATTGGAGCAGAGGTCCCGCTCGCGCAAAAAGATACTCTGTTTAGTATTCCTTTGTCGGAAGAGGATACGACAACAAAGGCTGGGGTTAAGATAGGCAACGAAAAAGGGCCTACTTATCAAATGGTGGAAAGAGTAACAGAAGGAACGTGTCGCCCACATACAATCAAAAATCAATACGGAGTTGAAATTGGTTCTTTTCTTGAAGAGCGTTCCAAAAAAACCTCACCAAAGGGCCATAAAACTGAAGGGGAAGGCATTGAATTGACTGCCATCCACTTTCCTGGAGGGGATGCTAAAACAGATAAGAATGCCAGGGATAATAAAATAATCTATTCTTTTGCTATGGCAATTCAATTATTGGCCAGTATGGAAAAAGCACCAACCAAGGAGAATCCTCTTGTACTTGAAGGAAAGGATAGAGAAGCCATACGATTCGTTTTCACTGCTTTAATGGTATTGGGTGATGAATCGCCGATGAAATTTGATGCCGAAGCGATTAGTACCGATCCAACATTCTTTAATCCAAAAGAGGAACTGGGCTATTTCGGTCGTTTTAGTAGAAACTCATGCTACAACACCTGTTTTAAAGAAAGTAACGTTTTAACCCGACTGTTAAAAGATCTTAAAGATTTAACTACAGACAAGATGGGGCATACCAAAGATCAGCAAATCCTCGAAAAGGCCTTGGATCAAATGACCAAAGTGTACAAAGATAAAATACAGACAATGAGTGGCGGAGAAGAGCCGCAGGAGGAATCAAACGACTATTCGATATGAGCATCATGTAATACTGCCATTTACTCAGGTTTAAATTGTTCAAAGCGCTTAAATAAGCGGAGTAGTTTTATATTAAGCTTTGTTTCTAATTCAAGAATAGCCGTTTGATAACAGCTTGTGCTCAATTCTTTAATGGGTGACTTACTGGCAAATAAAATATAATTTCCGCTTACGGTGCCACAAAAAAGAATTTCAACAAAATATTGATGCAAACATTGCATAAAGGCTGAATTACTTTCAGGAAGTTCATGATAATTAACCACCAACCATCCAGTATCCTCTAATACACGATAACATTCCTCAATAAACTGTTTTTGAATTTGGAACGAGTCCATGCCATAACTGAGATATATATCAGCAAATAATACCTGAGTACTCTCGCTTTCTTGGTATTTTATGGCTGATTTGGCATCGGTTATCATTACTTTAATATTTTTTCTTACCGGCAATTGGAAAAAATTAATCGCGACATCATAAACCTTTTGACGTAATTCAACGCATAGAAGGCTGCACTCCGGTAAAAGATAATGGAGCGAGTGAAGCAGACTGCCTCCACCTAGTCCTAAAATGGTGATATGACGAGGGTTAATAAAGGCAAGCACCAATAGCATTACTCGGATGTATTCATGTACGGGGATATGCGGATATTTAATATAAATGCACGTTTGATCATAAACAGGATCAAAATTTAATACTTTAAGATGTCCTCTATCAATAACCACAATTTCACCCCATTGATCACTGGTGCGGTAAGCGATGTGATTACCAAAAAAATCATGTTCTTTTAATTGTGAAATATTGTTCAACCGTGTACCTCTATTACTTTTCCTGATTCAGGATTTATCGATCTTTATTTCCAGCTCCATGTAGGGTACTTCTTTGTACTAAAAATAAGGGATACTTGTGGGGCGTATATCATATACCGATACACGGTATGCATCAACAACATCATATTTGTTTATTTTGTTAGCTGGGGCAAGGGGTTAACAATTAAGTGAGTTTGCCTGGCTCGCCATAAATCCCAATCACGCTGTAGATTTAACCAAAATTCGGGTTCTGTACCTAATGCTTCAGAAAAAGCTAACGCTGAGTCTGCAGTAACTCCGCGACGTGTATTAACAATTTCATTAAGTCGGGCGTAAGTCCATCCTAAATGATCAGCAAACTGTTTTTGAGTGAGGTTAATAGGCTCTAAAAATTTTTTTAATAAAATTTCCCCGGGATGTAAGGGTTGTGTATTCATGGGTAGCATTTTTGTAATCGTATTAATAACCTATCTTATCCCAAATATCATGATAGGGACTACCACATTATTTAAATAGAGCCGACAATACCTATAAAAATTGACGAGGTCATTTGTTAAACACAATTCCCCTAGGGATTGCGTTTAACGCCATTTGGACTGTTTGCGGAATAGGGCGAATACCTACTTGCAAAAGAGAGGCTTTTTTTCTTTGTGCTAAAAGGGATGGCAGAGACGGTATGGCTAAAAAAATAAAAATCAATAAAAGGCAATTAGCAAATAGTTTCCTATTGGCCATCAATATGCTCCTGAGCACGATTTAATCTATCTGAACTGGTGGTCATTTCCAGTATCAGAGATCTTCCGCTGACGTTCGGAATAGCCTGATTAATTCATGAGTTGGTCAATAATCTTCTGCAAGGTATTACTGTTTTCATAATGAATGACAAGCGATCCTTTGCCCGCTTTTCCAGGTTTTAATTTTACTTTGGTCTGCAGTTGTTGCGCTAAGGTGCTTAATTTATCTTGATAGAGAGGCGTTGGCTCTTCACGAGGCGATTCCTCCAACCTACCGGCTTTTACTCGCTCCACTAATTTTTCAGTTTCACGAACTGACAAATTCTTGGCAATGATTAACAAGGCTATCTGGCTTTGTTGTTCCTCTTCCAGCATCAGTAGTGCGCGGGCATGTCCCATATCTAAATCACCATGCTCCAGAAGTTTTTTCACCGCGGGTGCCAAGGAGAGTAAGCGTAAAAAATTGCTCACGGCGGTTCTTGATTTACACAAAAGATCGGCAACTTGTTGATGGGTGAGGGCAAATTCACTGGTGAGACGGTGCATGGCGCGTGCTTGATCCATGGCATTTAAATCTTCTCGTTGCAAATTTTCAACCAAGGCCATAGCCATCGCTGTTTCATCATCAACTTGTTTTACTAGTACCGGGACTTCGGTGAGGCCTGCGATTTGACTGGCCCGCCAGCGCCGTTCACCAGCAATGATTTCATAGCGGCCACTATTTAGCTCCCTTACCAGAAGGGGTTGTAATAAACCTTGTTTTTTAATGGATTGGGCCAGTTCATTTAAAGGAGCCTCCTCCATTTCACCACGGGGTTGATACTTCCCCGGCTGTAAACAATTAAGGGCTAATTTAAGAGGTTCTGTCTGAGGTTTATCATTTAACAAGGTGCTGCCAGATTGACTCAATAAGGCGGATAAATTACGTCCCAAACCACTGCGTTTTACTGTCATAATTACCCCAAATTAGCCTGCTACAGTTTGTTTACTGATTACTTCGGAAGCCAGCACCATATAAGCTGCGGCACCGGGTGATGTTTTATCATAATGCAAAGCCGGTAATCCATGGCTTGGCGCTTCTGCCAGTCTGACATTACGTGGTATAACCGTTCGATAGACTTTTGCAGGGAAATGTTCTAATAATTGTTTGGATACATCAGCACATAGCCGGTTTCGGGCATCGTACATGGTACGCAGAACCCCTTCAATACTTAAACGTGGATTCACTGAAGATTTCACTTGTTCGATGGTGGATAACAGGGCAGCCAAGCCTTCCAAAGCATAATATTCACATTGCATGGGAATTAGTACTGAATCAGCAGCAACAAAAGCGTTAATAGTTAAGGTATTTAATGCCGGGGGGCAATCAATAAGAATAAAGTCATAGTTATTGTGTAATGGTTGTAACGCTTTATATAAAAAAGTTTCGCGATGATTACGTTCCATCAAACTGACTTCAGCAACCGTTAAGTCGCTATTGCCTGGGATTAAATCATACCCACAGGTGGTGGAGAGACTAGCCTGTTCGGCAAGACAATCATGAAGAAGCACATCGTTAGTGGTATGGACCAATTGATTTTTATCAACGCCGCTACCCATCGTTGCATTGCCTTGGGGATCTAAATCGATCAGGAGTACCTGTTGACGATTTGCTGCAAGTGATGCAGCTAAATTAATGGCAGTAGTGGTTTTACCCACCCCCCCTTTTTGATTGGCAATGGCTATGACTTTCGCCATAATTATTCCTTAGTTGGGTTATCGATCAGGACACAGCAGCGCTCACCCTCAACACCTTCAACAGTATAACTTTCTACTCGATATGGTTGATGAATCATATTCAATTCAGTATCAGGATAACGCCCTTTCATTGCTAACCACATTCCATCTTTGGCAATAAGATGCTGGGTCCAATGAATCATTTGTTCGAGACTGCTAAATGCTCGACTTATTACTGTATCAAAACCTTGGGCTGGGTGGTAGTTTTCGACTCGAAATTGTACAATTTCCAGGTTTTTTAAATCAAGTTGGCGCTTTACCTCATTAAGAAAGCGAATTTTTTTGCCATTACTATCTAATAAAACAAACTGAGTTTCTGGTTTGGCAATAGCCAGGGGGATACCTGGTAATCCAGCCCCTGTCCCTACATCCAGAATTCGAGTGCCTTTGATCCATTGTGCGATAGCCAAGCTGTCCAGTATGTGTTTGCTGACCATAGCATCCAGGTGGCGAACCGCGGTGAGATTATAAGCTGCATTCCATTTATTGAGTAAGAGTAAATAGTTCAACAGAGGGTCGCAAAGCGAACTCAATGAAAATTGTTTTAGTCCTTGCTCTAATAGCAATTTAACGTTTAGTTCATCGTTCATGCGCTAAGCCGATTTTTTTTTAAATGGACTAACAGCAGAGACAAAGCGGCAGGTGTTACTCCTGAAATGCGACCTGCCTGAGCCAAAGTCGTTGGTTTTATTTTAGTTAGTTTTTGCATGACCTCGCTGGATAAGCCAGTAACTTGGGAGTAATCTAGATTTTCAGACAACAGAGTATGTTCATATTTGCGCAATTTCTCAATGTCTTGCTGTTGCCGGTCTATATAACCAGCATATTTATT
Organism: uncultured Legionella sp.; assembly: GCA_964428035.1. GTDB lineage: Bacteria > Pseudomonadota > Gammaproteobacteria > Legionellales > Legionellaceae > Legionella. The sequence goes on along the minus strand of CAYRWO010000003.1, from coordinate 117,006 downwards.
TTGAATTTCTACCTGCTCCGTAACATCAAGAGGCAATTCAGGCAAACCCAGATCACTGAGCATCAATAAATGTTGGTAGTTAATTTCGGGACGTTTTAAAAATTCTGAAGCGCGATTATCATGCAACATAGGATTAGCAAGAACCTCTTTGAATGCCTCATTATGACCGACGCGAACCCAGGTATTGTGCAGGAGAGTTTGGGTCGTTTCTATCGCATCGCGTTTGGTTGAAAACATATGCCATCGCTCATCCCCTACCAAACCTAACTCTCGTCCTTTAGTAGTTAATCGCAGATCGGCATTGTCTTCTCGTAATAACAACCGATACTCAGCGCGAGAAGTAAACATTCTATAAGGTTCCTGGGTTCCACAGGTAATTAAATCATCAATAAGCACACCAATGTATGCTTCATCGCGACGTGGACACCATAAATCTTTTTCTTGTACTTGTAAGGCCGCGTTCATTCCCGCAATGATCCCTTGCGCTGCAGCTTCTTCATAACCTGTGGTGCCATTGATTTGTCCGGCAAAAAATAAATTGGGGATGGCTTTGGTTTGTAAAAATGAGGTAAGTCCTCGTGGGTCAAAATAATCGTATTCTATGGCATACCCTGGTCTGGTAATATGAGCGTTTTCAAAACCTTTGATGGTACGGACAAATTGCACTTGTACATCAAAGGGCAGACTTGTAGAAATGCCATTAGGGTAAATTTCTTCAGTAGTTAAGCCCTCAGGCTCGACAAAGATTTGATGGGATAACTTATCAGCAAAACGAACTACTTTGTCTTCTATGGAGGGGCAATAACGTGGACCTACCCCTTCGATTACACCAGCATACATTGGCGATTGATGCAGGTTATTACGAATAATTTCATGAGTCGCTTCGGTGGTATGAGTAATGTGACAAGGCACTTGTTGGGGATGATCATTGACTGTACCCATGTAGGAAAACACAGGCAGGGGCATGTCGCCTGGTTGAATAGTCATTTGACTGAAATCCAGACTACGTCGGTCAATACGTGGAGGGGTTCCCGTCTTTAAACGACCAACCGGTAACTCTAGATCGCGTAAGCTGTTCGCAAGAGCAATAGAGGGTGGATCGCCGGCTCGCCCCCCGGAAAATTGATTCATACCGACATGAATTTTACCACCAAGAAAAGTACCGACAGTGAGAACCACGGCCTTGGCTCTTAATGTAAAGCCCATTTGGGTTACAACGCCAGCAACTTGCCCATTTTCAATGAGTAAGTCATCTACCGCCTGTTGAAAAATATCAAGATTGGCCTGAGCTTGTAATTGGGCTCTAATGGCTTGACGATAGAGTACTCTATCTGCTTGAGCGCGGGTCGCGCGTACAGCGGGCCCTTTTGAAGCATTAAGAATGCGAAATTGTATCCCTGCCAGATCAGCTGCTTTAGCCATCGCCCCATCCAAGGCATCAATTTCCTTAACCAAATGGCCTTTACCGATACCGCCAATGGCTGGATTACAGGACATTTGACCAAGCAAGTCCATATTATGCGTGAGTAATAAGGTATGCACCCCCATACGAGCTGCGGCAAGAGCTGCTTCAGTACCCGCATGTCCTCCACCTACTACAATGACATCATATAACTTTTCAAGATTCATGGCTGACCACTAATTGTGTAACAAAAAGAGCAATTATACACTTTTTCTAGCAATTCTCCCAATGAATAGTGCAGGAAAATTCAACAGTTGCATAGCAAAAGCAATGTAATCGCAAATTAGTTTTAATAATTTTGTAGAGAAAGATTATAGAGCTCATGGCTACTAAGTAAAAATGATCTCAATTTGTCAGTTGGTTAACCCTCATGGAGCGCCATATTTTTTAATTAGATACCCACTCTACGTCTCGAGGACAATCCGCGCTGAGGAATCCTGACATTATTTAATCACTTTATAGACTTTTTTAATTCACCCTGAGCAACAAGGTGTTATTAAGCAAGCAAGTTGAGGTGCTACTTTGAGGCATGGATCCCGCCTACGCGGGAATGACACAAATTTTGCTCCGATGAGTTGCTTATTAAATCAAGGGAGCAATTACACATGAATGACTATCCACTTAGCCCATTATTCAAGAATGACAGATCAATATCGTCTTCACTTTCATCTTGTTGAGGTTCCTGAGTGATGGATTGTTTCTCGCTCGACCTAAAAAAGGTTTGTGTTTTCGAGGCTTTTTCAACCCACTGTTCTGGACTATGACAAAATGTCTCATATTCCTTGGCATTAAATGGTTTGAGTGCCTCTTTTTCAGGGGTAAACACCTTATCAATAATGAAATTAGTGAGAAATGCCAACCCAATGACGGCAGCAAGAACTCCCCAAAATGCTGGCCCCATTGGTAAAAAGACTAAATTTACCAAAATAATAGCAGGAACGAGTGTTTCAAATATGATGGAACGAATAAGATGTGCGGTTTGCAAATTCACCATTTTCTGTTGATATTCTGATTCTGCCATCAATTTTTTGATTTCCAAAAAGAGGAGTTTCTTTTCGTTGTCATCCATGTCAGGATTTTCTTTTATTAAGCTTTTGAACTCAGCAATTTTACTTTTGATGTCCTCTTTTGTTTCTTTAACTGCTTGTTTGGTCTTATGAATTTCCATACCCCCCTTGATGGCGTTACAAATCACCGTTAAAGCAAAGCAAAGAACTGCTCCTGCAGGTCCTGCAGCAGCTAAGGCTGGTAGGAAGGGGGCTGCTAGCAAGAAAAAAGCCAGCATCAAACCAACAGCATAAGAGACATTAACTGTTAAAATTCTTTTTTTATGTTCCCATTCCCTCTGACAGTGTTTCTGAGCTCTTTTTAATGCATTTAATTGGGTCTGATATTCTCTGATTTTTCGAGCCTCTGCTTCAGCTGCTTTTTCTGCAAGCTGCAGTTTCAATATCTTAATATTATTCTCATAAGTCTGTATTTCTTCAGTGTTTTCTGTTGGTTCTTGGACCAGGTATTGCTCTTGGGATTTCTCCAATGCATCTAATTGGCTTTGATATTTTCTAATTTCTAAAGTATATTCTTCCGCTGTTTCAGCGACTTTTTTGGCTTCTTCAAGCTGTAACTCCAATAGCGTGATATTATTCTCATAATCCAGCATTTCTTTATTGTATTTCGTTTGTTCCTCTGCAAATTCCCAAACAGCCAAGCTGATATCAAAAACTAAAAGGGCTAAAGTTAAAGCATCTCCCCATGCTCCCATCGCTCCTGGGCCATAAAGCCAAAAAAAACAAAGTGCATTTCCTGTTGCCCATATAAAATCGTTGAGTAAAGAAAATTTTCTTTGATCCCATTGAGTTAGAAAGCGCTTTTGCCAAGGAGTACTTTTTTCTGCATCACTGGTCATCCACGGACCTTCAATGGTGTGTTTCAGCAATAGGCTAAAATTAAGGGCGAAGCGAAAATAGTATAAGGACCAACTAAGAGTCCCTGTATAAGGATCTGGCATTCTAATAGTTTGTTTGCCCTGATCCACGTTCCAAAAATCGGGGGGGATCAATTCCAGAAACGTTTTTATCAGTCCGCCGCCCCAGACCCAATAGAGACGTTTTTCATTAAACGATCCCATATGATCTTTTATGGTTTTGGTTTTGCGATCCATAAAATCAACCATCTTTTCCGCAAACCATTGGCCAAAGAAAATAGCCAGATACTTAACTGGATTTCCTTCAGTCGCGTATCCTTGGTCTGGAGAGGGTTTAATTTTTTTCTCTTTGCATACTTTTCCGTATTGCAGAGCATCAATCAATTGATGACATTTGCTGATCTGGCTAGTATAAGTCTTTGAATTTTCAGTTTTTTGATAATTTATCTCATATTGCTTTTGGGTCAATAAAAGCAAAAAAGTAACCCGCAAATTACGTAAAGTCTCATCCTTTTGTTCTTCGTTCATGTAGGGGAACTGAACGGGATCAATTCTTTCTATTATAGAAAGGTAATAATCAAGCGGACCAAGGAAACCGTTTCCTTCGTGTTCTTGATTATATTTTAGAAGCTCTTTAACTTTTTGCTTATAGCGCAACTTATTCGTCTTACCATCAGTAAACGTTTTAAGGTAGGATTGAACAATTAAGCTGCTTGTTGCCATAACAACACCTCTATATTTTGGAGTTCTTGGTGACTCACATAGAACTTCTGAAAAAATCTGTTTGTCCAAAAGGATGTTTACTCCGATACAAGAAGGTTCTCATAAACAATCTTTTTCACAACGATTCGTTTTTTTTCATCAGTCGTATCTATATATGATAGTAAAAAAAGCAAATATGTTCTTTTTTATAACATAATACTTATTTTGAAAACAAGCTGGATATTTGTAGATTTACGTTATTGATACTAAAGTTTGCATAAAAAGAGGCTGATTTGACTTGATTTGTGGAGTATCTTTACATCTCATGATGCCCGGCATCAATTCAGTTTTTATTAAATTAAATGGATACATCAAATTTCCGATTCATGGAGCTTCCTTAATAAGAGAGAGTAATAATGCCAGCCTTTTTTTCAAGACCCTCAAATAGCCTAGTGGAACATGAGCTAACTCTAGTAGACTACCAAACAAAAAACGTTAAGTTTAATCCCGATGATGTCCAACATACCCAATTAGTGACTGCCTGTGCGCAATCAGTGAGGGATAAATTAAAAAATTTGCAGACGATCGATATAAAAATGACTGCGGGTTTTGCCTTGGGAACTGCAGCCCTTTGCTTATCATATATTTTACCTTTTACTTTAGTCGCTACCGCGGGCTTTGCATATGGAACCTATCAGCTGGGTCGAAGACAGCACGCTTATGCAGAATACACCAGTGCACTGGAAAATTTATCAAAAAGTTGTGTTTGGGCATTAGGTGAGGTGAGTTCGGAACCGACTAAACATGTTGAGATTAAGAATCATCCGGCTATTAAGGAGATGATAGCGACCTTGGCCCCATTAACCAGTTCACAGCAATTACGTGATTTTATTGATGATAGTGTAGAAGATGAATATATTAGTGATGCCGAACAAACCAGAGAAAATATGACCCTTTTTGATGAGCATCTCGATAGAGAGAAAGTTGATCTTTACTTTAAAATATATGGTTACAAACAAGGTGGCTTTTTAGCAATTTTAGAAGGCATGGGATATGCCATCGTCAGTGGATTTACAGCAATTAAAACGGCAGTGACTTCCTGTATGCCTCACCATTCTCCAGCATAAGATCAGGGGCTATAAAAGCCCCCTGTCTTGCAATCATAGCGCTGCGGGCTCAATTCCTCTTCTTGAATAAATATCATCAAAACGCTTAATGTCATCTTCACCTAAGTAGGTACCACTCTGCACCTCTATGACATAGAGCGGTTCGTCTCCTGGATTACTTAAACGATGACGGGTGTTTTGCGGAATATAGGTGGATTGATTCATAGATAAACGGAAATTTTGGGTATCATTAACTACCTCTGCTTCACCTCCCACTACAACCCAATGTTCTGCACGATATTGGTGCATTTGAAGGGATAATTTAGCTCCAGGTTTAACCATCAGACGTTTTACTTTAAACGCAGGACCTTCGGCTAAAATTTCATAATATCCCCAGGGACGGGATACACGCTGGTGATCCTGGGTTAATTGATGGTGATCTTTGCGTAAGGAGTTGACTAACTCTTTAACCTGCTGTGAATAACGTTTATCCGCAACTAAAATGGCATCGCTGGTAGCCACTATTATTTGATCATGGATGCCTACGGTAGTAACTAAAATATGTTCGCTATTAATTAAACAATTATGGCTGTCTTGGGCTATTACCTTTCCGGTGATGGTGTTGCCATGCTCATCGGGTTGATTCGCATCAGCCACTGCTGTCCAGCAACCCAAATCGCTCCATTGCATGGAGACAGGTATCACCACTGCTCTATTTGTTTTTTCCATGATGGCATAGTCAATAGACTTATCTTTACATTGAGAGAAACAATCCAAATCAAGACGTAAAAAATCATGATGATGATAAGCTTGAGTCAGGGCTTGTTCACTAAAGTGATGAATGTCGGGTTCATATTTTTGTAATTCATCAAGATAAACCTCAGCAGAACATACAAACATTCCGCTATTCCAGAAATAATTGCCATGGGCTATAAACTCCGCAGCCGCTTCTGCGCCTGGTTTTTCTCTGAAACTTAATACGGATTTTACTTTATTAGTTAAGGTCGAACCTGCCTCTATATAACCATATCCAGTTTTCGGGCTGTCTGGTTTAATACCAAAGGTGACAATGGCTTTGTTTTCTGCTGCAAAGTGTGCTCCGGCGATCATGGCTTCTTTCCAGGCATCATCATCGGCTATCCAATGATCTGAGGGTAAGACCAGCATTACTGCATCGCTACCCGCTGTCTGAATTAAATGACGGGCAGCACAGGCAATTGCTGGAGCGGTATTGCGAGCGCAGGGTTCTAATAAATAAGTTGTTGGAGTATTAAAATCCTGCAATTGCTCCTGACAAAGAAAATAATGCGCATCATTACTTACGATCAGGGTTTGATTACTCTGCAATCTTTTTGTCCTTTGCATGGTTTGTTGGAGAAGGGACTGTTTACCATTCAATGCTAAAAACTGCTTAGGAAAATTTTGGCGAGATAATGGCCATAAACGGGTACCGGAACCTCCGGCAAGAATTACTGGATAAAGATTAGTCGTCATGACATTCCAAATTGTGGCATAATTGCCCTGCATTTTAACAGGATTTTTTATGAGCAAGCAATGCTCAAAGTTTTTGAGGTGTATCAAATGAAGAAGGCAGTCGTGTTACTCTCCGGTGGATTGGATTCAACTACCTGTTTGGCACTTGCCAAATCACAGGGTTATGCTTGCTATGCCCTGAGTTTTTCTTATGGTCAGAGACATTCTGCGGAATTACTGGCTGCAACACGAATTGCCCGTCATATGGAAGTGGAGCATCGCATCGTCAACCTGGATGTTGCTTTGTTTGGCGGTTCCGCTTTGACTGATAAAACGCTGGAAGTTCCTAATTTTCAGAAAAGCGACGACATTCCTGTTACCTATGTGCCGGCTCGAAATACAATTTTTTTATCAATGGCACTTGGATTAGCTGAATCCATTGGTGCCAGAGATCTCTTTATTGGAGTAAGTTCTGTCGATTATTCTCATTATCCTGATTGTCGACCTGAGTTTATCCAGGCGTTCCAGGCCTTGGCTAATTTAGCAACTAAGGCAGGTGTTGAGGGGGACTCATTTACTGTTCATGCCCCCTTACAATATTTAAGTAAAGTAGAGACAATTGAATTAGGTATTGGATTAGGGGTTAATTACGGTTTGACGGTATCCTGTTATCAGGCAAATGATGCCGGAGAGGCTTGTGGTACCTGTGATAGTTGTACGTTCAGAAAACAAGGTTTTGCTGGAGCCAAGATAGACGATCCTACCTCATATCGGAATAGTGCTCCTATTTAATCATTATAAAGTGATATTATTCATCTGTTTTTGACCTGGAGCGAGTACATGTGGCGTTTGATAAAAGAATGGTATAAAAGAAATCGAGTCTCTTTGGGGATTCTTTTGGGTGTCTCAATAAGTATAGGAGTTATTATTGCAGCCACCTGTTTATTTTTCCCGTCGGTTTTAGTTACCTGTGCTACGTTAACATTTTTAGGCGTGACCCCATTAGTTTTTTTGACCACCCTGCATTTACCTCTTGCTGCGTTCACACTCGCAGCCATTATGACCGGAGTCTCTTTTGGCGCAATCACTGCCGGAGTCCTGGCAATGAGACAATTAACTACTATTGGCAAGCATCTACGGGAGTTATATGGGGAAGAACAGCAGCAAAGTAATACCTTAATCGGGGGTACTTACCATTATCTTCATGCTCATCTACAAGGCAATGATTCGTACACAGAAGAGTATGATGAGGAATATAATGAAGTAAGCTCCAGCAATTCCAGTAATGACGACGATCAGGATATTTCAACATGCTCTTATGATTTGACGGACTCGGATAATAATCTTGAAAAAAGTATTCCCTATAATACCTTCTCTTCGCCTATATAATAATGGATCAGAAATATATCTTACTTCCGACTTCAGGGACGTACCTAATGTCTTTTTCTTGATTTATAATGCTTGCAATTCTGTTGATGAGTACAAGGATCACGGGCTTTTCATGAACATTTTAAATCAATATTGTGTAGAATCATCGCGTTTGATTTTACAAGGCTTTTAGAATGTCAGAAGTTATTGATTTGTTATCCACGATAGACGATTCGCGCATTGCAATAAAATAAATATACCCATTACCCACTCTTTTATAAACTCATTTGAACGTTGCATTTCCATGCAATTGGACGAGTTAAACATTTCACCAGAAGCAAGAAAATCATTCGCTATTTTTTTTGATATAAATGAATACTTGAGTCATCAAGATGAGTTACACGATGACACAAACCCAGATAACTTTACACATATTAATATTCTCAAAATGATTGAAGATTGGCCAATTGTCACTGACTATTTAAAGAAAAATATGAATTTTTTATGATAAATTAGAAAGTATTGTCCTCGAAAATCTTCCGTTATCAGCACTACCAGCCACCACCGTTTTAAAGAAAATTCAAGAACCTGCTTCCCTTCAAGTACCCATTCAGACCTTTTTTCAACCAACTAAAGAATCCGCTGTCGCTATGCCAAAGAATGAGGAAGAGGGGAATCAAAATAAGTTATAGCCAAGAAGGGGTTGCTTCACAGAACCCCTTCTAGCCCCCAGGCAGAATTACAAACGGTGATCGCCAACACCAAAAAGGAATGATGCTTGAGCCGAATAAAACACGCTTATTGAGTGGACGTTAAATAAGTGTCATTTAACCCTGATCTGTATGGTGCTTACTTAAGGAAAATATTCAATATAATCAATTTATAGTGTGTTCCGTTAATTAAATATTTAACCATTTAAATTCTACTTGTAAATTTTACTACGTAAGTGCCATAGACTCTGATCCTGTTTTGGAATGAGTAGCTTCTTCTCTTAATATTTACTTAAGTTATCGCTGGTAAAATGGCTCAAATTTTATCAGGTTGGATTATTATGTGGGCATTAGAAATTATAAAATTATTACAAGTTAAAATTAAAAAAGACGAACAGGAAAATTTTGGTTTTTTTTTAAACGCTCTTTTTGATCACTTTAATTATTACATTGAAAAGGAGTTGGAGAAAAACCCCGTGATTCTCTTAGGAGTGATTCAAAAACTATATGCGAAATTTTCTGCCAGAGAAAATGATTCAATTGAGCTTAAAGAGTTCGCACAATTTATTTTTGGCTTGATGATTATTTATAATAAAGTAAATAATGATGAATTTATTCTATCTAATGCCGCTTTTCTTGTATTTTTTAAAAATCCAGCAATAAGAAATAGTTTAGCTCTTAATGCGGAAATTCAAAGGAGCATAAGTGAGTTAAAGAGCGGTACTAGAATTTTTACATCTAAAAACAGTGAGAAGAATTTTTCAGTTAATATTCAAGCTCTGATTATCGTGTTTAATCAGATAGAAGCTAAAGTTTGGAACGAGTTGGACTATGAACTTGAAGTTGATCTCCAGAAACTGTTAGAACTCTTCCGCTCCACGCAAAATCCAGAACTTTTAATCTCGTTTTGCACACAAATGACCCATCTTCATAAGAAAAGCGATATCTTTGATGCTTTTGCTGAAGGGGCATTGCGATTATACAATGAATGTATATTAACAGGTAAGATGCCAGAGCAGTTACCTGAAGAGTGTTCTTTGCCTACACTGGTAGCTCACCGTGTGCGTCAAATGAAAACGGCGACTTCTACTAGAAATCGCTCCTTCGATGAAGAACTAGTAATCATCCCAATTAGTGTGGCTCAAGATGTTAGTGAGCCTCCTCCCAGAAAAAAAGCACGACAAGAAAGTATAGATAATCCTCGGTCAAGAAGAGATGGTTTTTTTTCATCGATTAAAAATAACTCGGAACAAGACCAGGAAAAACCGGCGGTAGAGGATCTGCGTAGGAAGTTACGCGATCGATTGATTGATCGCATTGCTGAGAAAAATAGTAAGACGTCGATTCAATCTTCAATTCAACACAGTAGCGCCCCATAGTGTGGGGTGTTTTTGCACGGGCTTTTCATGAACATTTTTAAAGCAATAAAAGACTCAGGAGATAACCCAGATCCCAGCTCACGTGTTTTAATCAAGAACGTATGCTTCGCTTTTTACCTTCGGGTAATTTTGCCTTTACCTGACAGAGCAGGAGTCGTTTGGTTTTTGCAAAATTGGTAGCAGCGATATCATCCCAGCTTTGCTCCACAAAAAATGGCACAAATTGAAATAAATAAAAGAGTGGGTAATGGGTATATTATTTTATTGGCAATGCGCGAATCGTCTATCGTGGATAACAAATCAATAACTTCTGACATTCTAAAAGCCTTGTAAAATCAAACGCGATGATTCTACACAATATTGATTTAAAAATGTTCATGAAAAGCCCGTGGTATAAGAATAGGAATGGGCTTTTTTCTAAGAGCAATTTCTCTGTATAATATTATAATAAGTATTTGTTTTTTTGAACAAATATAATGCCCTGTTTGTTAACGCATTTTAACAGATAAATGAGTTAAATTTACACTTTTGTTACAACATATTGAACATTTTTGGTTCACATTTTCCAAATTGATTGCTACAATCCGCCTCGATTTATAACCTTGGAGTAAAATAATGACATTTAGAGAATTTGCAACAGCTGCTTTTCTGTTACCATCGAACGTTTTCAGTGGTTTAACTAACGGATTGTTAGGTTCTTACAAACGTAATGCTCGAACTGGCGCAATTAAAACCGCAACTAATGAAGATGGAACAACTACAGCATTAACCAACAGTGGTTTGTTAGGTAATGTTCTTGATGGTATTAAATACGTAGGAAGAGCTGTTTCTAACTTCGTTTATAACCACAAACAAGCAATCGCTACTGCATTCTGGGCTTCTTTAGCACTTGCTGGTGCTGCTGCCTTAACAGTATTCTTATGGCCTGCTGCCTTAACTGCTGTTACTACCTTCACTATCGCTGGTCTTTCTATTGCTGGTGTAGTTGGAGCTAATGTGGTTGCTCAAATCGGTGCTGTAGCTGCTCTTACTGCTGCTGCAACCAGTGTTGCTGTTTACGCTACTGCTGCTGTTGTTAACACAATCAGTGCTATCAGTTCTTTCTTTGCTAGCAGATCTAGACCACAAGGACCTTCTGCAAATCAACCAACTTTTACTGGCGAAGAAGATGGGAATAAGTCTGCTCGTACCATGAGTAATCTAGGTGGTAAGGTTCCGACTGCTTTCACACAAGCACAAGACCAAGCTCCTCTTCATACAACTGTATTGAGACCTGCTCAAGATACTACTCCAGTTGTTGACCAAGCACTTGATAATACTACTCCAGTGGCTCAAATGAACTAAGTCATTGTGCAAGTATCTCAAAACGCGGCCTAGGCCGCGTTTTTTATTTCTCTCCCCATCGTTTTACCAATCCACTCTCCAGATCGAATAAATCCAGAATCCTTCCTACGGTCTCATCTACTAAATCCTCTATGCTTTGGGGGTTATTATAAAAAGCCGGTACAGGCGGATAAATGATGCCACCCATTTGGGTCAGGGTTACCATGTTGTTCAAATGGCCAAGATGTAAAGGGGTTTCCCGAGGGAGAAGCACTAATTTTCTCCGTTCTTTCAACACCACGTCTGCGGCACGAGTCAGAAGAGTACTACTAATTCCATGGGCTATCTCACCTAAAGTATTCATGGAGCAAGGAGCTACAATCATCCCCATGGTTTTAAAAGAACCACTGGCAATACTGGCAGCAATATCCATGCATGGATGATACACATCAGCCAGAGCTTTAAGTTCTGCAGCGCTAAAATTGGTTTCATAGGTACGGGTTAATTGGGCCGCTTTACTCACTACCAAATGTGTTTCTATGGCTAATTTCTTTAAGACTTGCAGAAGTCTTATGCCATAGATAATCCCTGAAGAACCACTGATGCCTATAATGAGACGAGGATTTTGAGTCATGAAATATCACTTGTATTGAGAGTTAATTTGAATATTAGCAAATTATTGACAATAAAACTTCTGGACCTGTTATCCTAGAATGTGGAACGTAGTAGCCCGGCTTACGCTGCACGCTAATAAGGCTGCAAGATAGAAGACAGTAAAAGAAAATAGGACTACAGCATTTATTTTATCTTTGCGTTATAATTAGCCGTTTCATCTTGTGAGTATTCTATATTTATGGCTTCAGAACGTAAAATGCTGGTAACCAGCGCTCTGCCCTATGCTAATGGCCATTTACATCTTGGGCATTTGGTGGAGCATATTCAAACGGACATTTGGGTGCGTACCCATAAAATGTTGGGCATTCAATGCATCAGTGTATGTGGCGATGACTCCCATGGAACTCCAATTATGCTTAAAGCGGAACAAATGGGGATTACTCCTGAGGCGTTAATTGCTGAAATCAAGTTAAGTCATGAACGTGATTTTCAGGCCTTCGCCATTAATTATGATTGTTACCACACCACCCATTCCCCAGAGAATCAAGTTCTGGCTTCAACAATCTATGAACAACTGCAAGCCGGCGGCGATATCATCAAAAGAACGATCCGGCAGGCCTATGATCCCGTAAAACAAATGTTTTTGCCTGATCGCTACGTTAAGGGCACCTGTCCTAAATGTGCTGCCCTGGATCAATATGGGGATAATTGTGAGGTTTGTGGCGCAACGTATTCTCCCACTGATCTTATTGATGCCGTATCCGCTATTTCTGGTGCTAAGCCCATAGAAAAAGATTCGGAGCACTATTTCTTTGATTTGCCTCGTTATGAAGAATTATTGAAAAAGTGGACAAGCAATGGTCATTTGCAAAGTGAGGTCACGAATAAATTAAGTGAATGGTTTGCTGCAGGACTTAAGCAATGGGATATTTCCCGTGATGCGCCTTACTTTGGCTTCCTGATCCCAGGAACAACAGATAAATATTTTTATGTTTGGCTGGATGCTCCTATAGGTTACATGGCCAGTTTTAAAAAATATTGCGACGAGCATGACGTGTCTTTTGCCGAGTTTTGGAATAAAGATTCCAAAACTGAGTTATACCATTTTGTGGGCAAGGATATTGTTTATTTTCATGCTTTGTTTTGGCCAGCAATGCTTGCTGCCAGTGGTCATAGAATGCCAACAGCTGTATATACTCATGGATTTTTAACCGTTGATGGTCAAAAAATGTCTAAGTCGCGCGGGACGTTTCTGGAAGCACGCACTTATCTGGCTCACTTACATCCTGAATACCTGCGTTATTATTTTGCCGCCAAATTAAATGGACGAGTCGATGATTTGGATTTAAATTTTGATGATTTTACTAACCGGGTCAATGCGGATCTCGTGGGTAAAGTAGTCAATATCGCCAGCCGATGTGCTGGATTTATTAATAAACGCTTTGATAATCGTTTAAGCAATACCTTAAGTGAACCACAACTGTATGCTGATTTAATCAGTGTCCGTGAGTCCATTATTGAGTCTTTTGTGGCCCGTGATTATGCGCGTGCTATTCGCCAGATTATGGATTGTGCGGATCAGGTCAATCAATACATTGATGCCAACAAACCTTGGGTATTAGCTAAGGAAACAGAGCGTTTGGCTGAGGTTCATGCTATTTGTACCATGGGAATTAACTTGTTCCGCATTTTAATCACTTATTTAAAACCAGTGTTACCCATGATGGCTCAAGCAGCCGAACAATTTTTAAAATGCGAGCCTTTAATGTGGCACTCTATCGATACTCCTTTATTAAATCATAGTATTGATGTGTTTCAGCCCTTAATGGTCCGAGTGGAAAAAGAAAAAATAGACGCCATGTTTGCACAAACCAAGGAATCTCTAATGAGTACTACTGCCGTAGATAATAAACCAGAACTGGATAATCACACGATTAGTATAGAGGATTTTGCCAAAATTGATTTACGTATTGCAAAAATAGTTGGTGCAGAATCTGTCGAAGGTGCTGATAAATTATTGCGATTGACCCTTGATTTAGGTGATAGTCAAAAACAGGTTTTTGCTGGAATCAAGAGTGCTTATGCCCCAGACGAGTTGATTGGCCGGCTTACGGTTATGGTGGCTAATCTGGCTCCGCGAACCATGCGTTTTGGAGTTTCCGAAGGTATGGTGCTTGCGGCTGGTGATGGAAAAGGAATTTATTTATTACAACCTGATGCAGGAGCACTTCCAGGTATGAAGGTGAAGTAATGGCGTCAGTTAAGGAGTTAGATGCACTGTTGCCGCAAACTCAGTGTGGAGAATGCGGTTATCCTGGCTGTCTGCCTTACGCAGAAGCCTTGGCGCAAGGGGTTGAGCCTATCAATAAATGCCCTCCAGGAGGTATCGCTACGGTGAATGCTTTAGCGATGTTACTGCATGTTGATGCAACTCCTTATTTGGCGGAAGCTGTGGAAAAGACCCGCCTGCCTTCGGTTGCTGTTATCCGTGAGGCCGAATGTATTGGTTGTACTAAATGCATTAAGGCATGTCCTGTGGATGCCATTATTGGCAGTGGGAAGTTAATGCATGCGGTCATTGCTCATGAATGTACCGGGTGTGGTTTGTGTGTTGATCCCTGTCCTGTTGATTGCATTGAAATGGTGACTTTGCCTGCGTCAGAATATAATCCTGATTTAGCTCGTACTCGTTTTAACGCAAAACAAACTCGATCTTTACGAGATGAGCACGAAAAGCAGCAAAATTATCGCGAAAAACGTCAATTGTCGTTGAAATCTGCCGATCATGCTCAAGATACTCAAGCCAAACAAGATTATATTCAACAAGCCTTGGCCAGAGTTAAAGCAAAAAAAATCTTATGAACAAGCAAAAACGGCATGAAATTTTTACTCGTTTTCGTGAGCAAAATCCACATCCGACAACCGAGTTGAACTATCATTCACCATTCGAGTTATTAATTGCAGTGCTGCTGTCGGCTCAAGCAACTGATGTCAGCGTGAATAAAGCTACGGCAAAGCTATTTCCAGTAGCCAATACACCGCAAGCCATTATTAATTTAGGCTTGGAACAATTAAAAGAGTACATTAAGTCTATTGGTTTATATAATAGTAAAGCTCAGAATGTCATTAAAACGTGCGAGATACTAGTGACGCAACATAACGGCCAAGTGCCTGAGAATCGTGAGGCTTTGGAAGAGTTACCTGGAGTGGGGCGAAAGACAGCAAACGTCGTACTTAATACCGCTTTTGGGCAACCAACCATGGCAGTAGATACTCATATATTCAGAGTTGCCAACCGAACTGGCCTGGCTAAGGGGAAAACTCCTTTCGCAGTTGAATCAGGATTATTAAAAAATATTGAACCAGAGTTTCTGCAAGATGCTCATCATTGGTTAATTCTTCATGGTCGTTATGTCTGTACCGCGCGTAAACCTCATTGTCGTACCTGTGTGATCCTGGATCTGTGTGAGTTTAAAGATAAAAATTTGTAATACTCCAATTTGGTAGTTCAAAACCCAAACAAAAGTAGCCTTGATGCAGCACAGCGTAATCAAGGTTTCATGGGCGTGACATGGATGGAACCGTGATCCACATTTTTTCTATTCAGGTTTTATCTTTAACAAAATCCCACCTCTTGGAAGCGTTTTAAAGACTCTTGAATTAAGTTTTTTAACCTTGATTACGCTGCGCTGCATCAAGGCTACGTCTCATTGAAATGCTTTTATTTTTGCGGTTTAAGATGCCGGCTGAGTTTTTTAACTTTTTTACCGGATTTTTCACCTCACGTTCTAAAATGAACAATGAATTTTTTCAGTTTGGGCGCAAAAAGCTTAATTAAAAGACTAGTATTTCTTTTTTTTTACTCATAAAATAAAATCTCTGTTGTTGCAAGGAGAGCACCATGGGCTGGTTTACATCAGACGAAAACGAAACGGAAGATACATCGAATGTTGACGGAGAATCGGCAGGATATGAGATTACCGCTAAATTAACTGCCGGTGCCAAATGGATTTGGAATAAGGCGATTGTAGGGGTACTTACTTATACTGCCAATACAGTGTTTGAACTCCTTGATCAGGGCAGGGCTTTACGTACGGCGGCTCCTACGCTGGTTAATAATCCTGAGGCCCGTAAAATTGTGAGCGGCATGTCCGATGTGTTGCTGTGGGATGTTTTACCACTGGTAAGTCTTAATGCGGCGAATAACCTGGTTCAGGGTTATTTTCATGATGATCAGGAAGATGTGACTGGCTTAAGTGCCTATTCAGTCTTTTTGATGGGTTTAACATTAGCAAATTATACTGTTACAGCCATTACCTGGCGCCAAGGAGCTCAGGCCTCAGCCCGAATACTGCTGCTTGATTCATTGGGACCTTCTGCTTTTAATTCAAATAAAACCATCCGCCCCCCCTCATTGTGCACAGAATTACACTGTAATGTGAAGCGTAAGGCAAAAGGCATGGGGAGAGAGCCACTGGTTTTATTAGGGAATGATCTATTAACCGCAGGGATAAGTTATATACCTTACGTTGGACCACCTGTTTCACGCGTACTTAGTGTCTATTTTATAGGTCGTTATATTACTCGATTGACCACCCCGGAACGTTGTGAGCGACATAAAGCAATGATGCAGGAATCGGTGTTGGCATTAGGTTTAGGCTACGAAGCTACAACCATGATAATGGATGCGTTTCTCGACGCCACTGTCGGGATGCCTCCTTTTTTATATTACCGGGTCATGCGTCACTTATTACTATTGTTACATGTTAATGTGGCAGCACATATGACCTTGCCATTGGTTTTACCAAAAGACGCTACTGTATATATGGATCCTTTGAATATTTATGAGCGGATTAGTCGTTTTATAGCGGATGTACTGTTTGCCGGGTTGAAAGATAGAATACCCAAAGACTTTAAACTGGAGGAGGGGGAAAAACCATTGATTCCTCTTTCTACCGCTTTGAAGTTTGCTACCAAGACATTAAGAAGCGATTTAGAGAGCGAACAGCAGCTTAGCGCCCCAGGATTTTTTAAGCGCTCAACTAATGCTATTAAACCATGGGTATTGCCTCCTATGTTCCGTGATGTTGACAATTTTGTTAAAGATGAAATTGTTGCGGCTCACTGGCCGGCTTTGCGTGAGGAAGCGATTACCATTGTCGAGATTATGGGTTCCGTAGGTAAAATCAATGCAGTTGCTACTACAACCGCAGTAAAAGAGTTAATCAAGAATATCTTCTATAGATCCCGCGGGGAAACATTGATTCAGACTGCTGTTCTAACCGCTACATGGACACCAGAACTCACGGCAAAAGCCCTCAATTATCAATGGGGAGTGCCTGAGTCAGTCACTCTGGTCACATTAAAGCTAAGCAAAAAAGAGGATTTTTGGGCTTTAGCTGATGCTTTAAAAGCATGGTTTGAACGACATAATATAGCATTTGAAGTAGAATTAGCCGATAGGCCACATGTGCCCTTGCTTGGAGAAAAAAAGTTAGAGCCTCTTCCAAAACAACTTGAATCTGTACCCTTAGCCTCCTCCGGGGACTTAATCTCGGAGCGACGAGCATCTTTAAAACCAGTCATCAACGCTGAAGAGTTAATTTCAAGCAGGAGAGCTTCTGTAACTCCAATTATCCGTCCTGAGGAATTATTAGTAGCAAGAAAAAAATCGTCCGTTCCTTCCCATGCTACCAACCCGGAAAGTTTGTTTACGACAAGAAAGTCAGCAGTACTTCCTGTTCAAAGTAGTACGTCGATACTTGCAAATACAATTATAGAGGATTATTCTGAGAAAAAATGCCAGTGAACAGCAATTTAACGTGCTGTTTATTGGTGGCTCTTGATAGAAAAAGGATGTTATCTTTTTGGAATTTTAGTCTTATCGGTTTTTAGCAGTATGGCTTGGACTGTATTAATCGTGTCTATTCGGAACAGTTAATCCCAATTCTGCCCACTTGCCTCCACTAGGTTGATGGTGTTATATTGCTGCCCTGATCAGCTCAACAAAAAAGCAATGATCGAAAAAATCCGATCGTGCCAGGGCTATCGACAATTGATCTGTCGACGTCCTCCAGCACGTAGGGTTTTTTAAAGATGAATCGTCAACATTCCCTTGTATGTTTATTACTTGGATTATTCATCAAATTGCTGAAAGCACTGTATCCTGTGTCGCTCTTTTTATGCAAATCAATTGTTATACAATGGAAACTCGTTTTAACATGAATCAATCCTTGTCCTTGCAGCCATCATCTCGCTTTTTATGTGTGACGGTGGGTATGATTACCTGCCTTATTTTATTAATTAATATATCATTTAAAATTATTATCCTGCAGGGATTGGTCTTTGCGGTGAGTAGCTTACTCTGTCCATTAGTTGCTGGGCTGTATTTATTGACGCTGAGAAAATGTTCTTTTAAAAAGCAAAGACATGTGCTGAATATTTCTTTAATGACTTTGTATACGTTCTGTATAGGTATTTATGTTCTGGTTAATTTACCTGCAGCGGAATACATGCTCGATAATCCGGTATATCAGATCATTTTTGAGGATATTCCCAAGAAGTTTTTCGCGACTACAATCTCTTTTACCCTAAGTTTTTATTTGCCGCATATTTTGTTTTGTTCAAAATCAAACAGAATATTGTCATCCCCAAAGCAATGTATGCTTTTGGCTTTATTGGGGGGGGTAAGTTTTTTTTGTATGGATTTTTTTCTTTTGTTTTCTGACCCTCATGCTCATAGCTTCAAGCAAGTTTTTTTCGATTCATTGATGATTGCATCTCTTCTATTACTTATTATTGGGGTGAGTTACCTCTCTTTTTTATTAGACTTCTTTCGAAACTCTACTGCGATAGAGAATTGCTTCGTCAATCCGGTGCTCGAATCCCCCAGTACTGAGGTGTACACTCCGGCTCTGCGCTCCGGGTCTCCTCGCGTTCCTTTCACTACAGCGAATTTCGAAAGAAGTCTCTTGAGTAATAAACAGAATAAAAATAAAGAATTAGAAGCCATTTCAGAAGATGGAATTTTTCCTCTTTATCATTATCTCATTTGCTTGGCTGTGGCTGTGATGTTGATGTGTATCGCATGTGAATATCGTATGGTAGCCTTTAGTAAAGACTGTATGTTAGCTGCCAGTTGTATTTTTTTTCCTATCACGATGATTATCAGTACTCTTATTGGTGAGTTATGGGGATATCATGCCAACTTGAAATTGGCTTTGGTTTTAATCAGTGCACAATTTATTTTTGATGCCTTTTTAATGGGCATCGTAGCACTTCCTTCGCCATCTTTTTTTAACTTAAATCCTTTTTATAATTATATTGTACCCAGACGACTTCCGGCAGCTTCGCTTTCTTTATTTGTAACGTTTATCAGTAATGCAATGTTGTTGCATTATTTAAAGCATTCGAAATGGAAACTCCCTCGTCCCTTACGTATCCTTATTGCCAATATTTGTGCGAGTTCTTTGTTATGTCTGGTAGACTACAGTTTATTATTTGGTGGTATTTATCCCTATGAGCAAATCATTAATTTAGTCGTCAATGTTTGGCAATATAAACTGCTGATGACTCTGATTTCTCTTCCTCTGGTTCTCTGGCTTTGTAAGCATTTACAAAGGAATAATATAAGAGATTGCCAGTAAGTGTTCAATATTTATCCATTTATTTAAAAATAATCACCGGTTGGGAATCTTGGTTCCACAGCCTCAAGCCAAGAAAAAATCTCGTCGTTGCGAGCATAGCGAAGCAATCCAGAACGGCGTTTTGTTTGAAAATCGTATGGGATTGCTTCGCAACTTTCTACTGTCTTGATGGTATGGACTCTTGGTTCATAGCCGTCAATCTACATCTAGAAAAACTGACGACACATCAACCCATCCTATCTTATTGCCCGGTTGCTTTTTTTACCGGTCTTTTCCAGCCAAACAGTGTTTTTTGTTTTGACTCGGTCAGAGTTAATTCATCGGCAGGAACATCTCTGCGGATGGTGCTGCCGGCACCTATGGTGGCGTTGGCACCTACGGTAACCGGAGCAACTAACTGCGTATCTGAGCCTATAAACACACCGTCTTCGATAATGGTTTGGTGTTTATTGACCCCATCGTAATTACACGTAATAGTTCCTGCACCGACATTCACTTTTTTGCCTAAATGAACATCCCCTAAATAACTAAGATGACTGGCTTTACTTTCTTCGCCAAACACGGCTTTTTTAGTTTCTACAAAATTTCCTATTTTACAGTTTGAAGCTAATTGGGTTCCGGCTCGTAAACGGGCAAAAGGACCAATATGGCAATTATCGGCGATTTGGCAGCCTTCCAGCACGCTATTAGCATAAATCTCGCAGCCAGCCCCTAAAGTGACATTGGTTAAAGTGCAGTTAGGGCCAATAATACAGCCATCACCGAGGGTTACCTTGCCGGCAAAGACACAATTGATATCAATGAACACATCTTTACCACACATTAATTCACCGCGCAGATCAAAGCGGCCAGCATCAGCCAGCATGACCCCGTTTTCAAGCAGGTGCTCGGCTGTTCTTTGTTGCCATACTCGCTCTAACTGTTGTAATTGCAAACGGTTATTTACTCCCTGCACTTCCAAGGGGTCTTCAACCGTTAAAGAGGTAATGGGGGTTTTATTTTTTACTGCTAATGCGATTATTTCAGTTAAATAATACTCGCCCTGAGCGTTTTTATTACTTAATTGAGGTAACCAGAGATCTAAATCGGCAGCATGAGCGCAGCAAATGCCCGTATAGATTTCTTTTATATTCTTTTCTTGCTCACTTGCATCCTTTTCTTCTACAATGGAAGAAATTTCACCTTGGTTGTTTCTAAGAATACGCCCCAGACCCTTAGGGTTTTCCAGGTGCGCAACCAGGAGTGCCAATACGGATTGATGGTCAGATGATGCATTGCTGCATTCAATTAAAGCCCGGAGGGTTTTTGCTTGAATAAGGGGCACATCGGCCGATAGGACCAGTACTTTTGCTTGGGGCGGAAGATGAGACAGGGCTTGCATGACTGCATGCCCCGTACCGAGTTGCTCGGCCTGATGTACCCAATGTACTGGCAACTCAGGGAGGGCGTTTTTAATTTGTTCCCCACCATGACCATAAATAACATGTATTGCATCAGGATTTAATTGCTGCGCGGTTTCCACTACCCGAGTCAGCATGGGCTTGCCAGCTAATTGGTGAAGCACTTTAGGGGTATGGGAATACATTCGTTTACCTTGGCCTGCAGCTAAAATAATAATTTGTAAATTCATGAGATTTGTGATTTCCTAGGTTAATTACATAACAGGTGCTCAATTTAAACAGTCTGCCCCAATGTTATGAATGATGTAAATACTGATATGATAAAAAAATTGCAGATAAAGGAGTAGAGCAATGACAATTTTTCTAATGGTTTTAAAACAATTAATTAAAGAGCAGTTAAATAAAACAGAAGCTGTATTAGCTTATCAGGCTACAATGCCTTCGATTTATGACCAATTATTATCACTACAGAAAAAAAGTATTCTTGATGAATTAGAGAAGCAGATAATAGTTGAGTTTAAAGCTACTGGGGATGATGAAACAGACTCAAAAGCAATCGGTAAACTGATAGAAGTGTCGCGAGTTCTTATTCAGGATGCGCAAGAAGAACATGGAAAACCGCGTGATTCTGGGGATACTTTGGTTATGATGAGTAATTTAATTTTCCATACCAACGCCTTCTATACCAAATTAGATGCTTTTAATAAGCAGGGAAAATTAGAAAAAATTGAAAAAGTAGAAAGTCAGCTACAAGGTAAACAAGCCCCCGTCAAATTAAGATTAATCAACTATCCTTACAGTAAAACGCCTGAGCATGTTATTTATTATCACGCCATTTTTTATTTTGGGGAAGAAATTTTTAAACCTTGCTCAGGTGATCTGGAAATTAGAAAAAGGAAAGAAGATGCTGTGTTTGAAAGGATTCAATCTTTAAGTGAGAGAATAAAACCAGAGTTTGGGCTTTCGGATAGAAAAGAAAGGGCGATGTCTGCTTTAAAAGATCTTTCAGCAGATAATAACCACATTATTACGCCCAAAAACACCTCCGCCTTCGGGCTCCCCTTTTTATCAGTTGGTGGATTCTTCTCAGTTAAAGTACCTACCAAGCTATTTAATCCGAGTGAAGGTCGTTTTGGTCAGCAATTTAGTTTAGCAGAAAATACGATTGAAAAGATGACTGAATGTGAGGCGGTGGTCATTAAAAGTCCTGACGTAGGCGAGAAAGAGGCTCTGGGAGAGGATAACTCTGTAGTGAATGAAATGTAAATAAAATGGGAGGTAAGCTCTGAGAGCGGGTACCTCCCCAAGATGGACATCTTCAAAAAAAGATTGACACTAATTCGTTCAGTCCCTTAGCTATTCAACTTCCTCATTGCGAGCGAAGCGAAGCAACCCAGAGTGTCGAGCACCGAACTCTGGGTTGCTTCGCCGCTCGCAAGTGACAAAAACACAAAGTGTCAGCAGTCCCTTACATTGGTCAGTTAAAAAGATTTAATTTTGCAATTCCCCGCATAAATCGGTTTCCATTAATTTCTTTATTTGAACTATATCCAGATTTTTACTTAATAAATACAATAATTTACAATGAGCTGCCTCCGGAGTCATATCATGACCACTAATGAGTCCTGCTTGTTTTAAGGTATGTCCTGTAGCATATTGACTCATTTCTACCCGACCTTGTTGGCATTGAGTGCAGTTAACGATGATGACTCCCCGGTCACAGGCATCCTTAATCAATTTTAAAAAACGTGGGTCGTTATTTTGGGCGTTTCCCGCTCCATAAGTTTCCAGAATTAATCCCCGTAAAGGTTGATTTAAAATATAAGAAAGTACCTCTGAAGCAAAACCGGGAAATAAGCGGAAATTAGCAATGAATTGAGGGGTAATGGTCTGCAAATGAAACTCTTGCTTTGACGGTTTTAGCAGGAGATACTGATGCAGCTCTATATCGATACCGATGGAAGCCAGATGAGGGTAATTGGGCGAATCAAAGGCGTTAAATTGTTGTGCACTTATTTTTTGTGTTCGATTACCCCGTAATAAATGTTGATTAAAGTAGATACAGACCTCATGAATGGGCAGATGTGCGCAGAGCCATAAAGAGGTAATGACATTATCTATGGCGTCATTGCGTACCTCCGATAAAGGAATTTGAGACCCGGTAACAATAACTGGTTTACTTAAATGTTCCAACATAAACGACAGGGCTGAGGCAGTATAGGCCATAGTATCGGTGCCATGAAAGACAACAAAACCATCGAAATGTGCGTATTCATGAGCGATATCACTGGCTATTCTATTCCAATCATTAACCGTCATATTCGAAGAGTCAAGCAGTGGTTTATATTCTTTGACCACATATTCCGGCATGTCCGGATGTTTTAAGGTTGGAATTTGTGCCAAGGCTAATTGAACATAGCCTGAGGCCGGCTCATAGCCCTGATCGGTTTTGACACTACTAATCGTGCCGCCTGTATTAATGATCAAAATGCGTTTTTTCATGCGTTTTTAGATTAGGGTATTTATGCTGATTATATAATGCTTTGGGATGGATAGCGAAAAAATATAAACTGATGGAAGAAGATGCTTCATTACTTGACATCATGGCAGTTGGGCTATAGAAATAGGGCGTACTTGATGGATAAGGAGATCGTAATGAAGAAAGTTCCATTGAAAACTGTAGCTGAATTAAGACAAGAAATTAATGCCACGGTAAAGCCAGTGAATCTCCGGCTTGAACAGTACCATGCTGCACAAGCAGTGATGCGTCAAAAGATGGTTGACTATTTTTTTACGAAGTCAAATGAAGCAAAACTGTTGGAGGTTATGAGTTTCATTTCCGGTCACTCGATGGAAGCTGCAGTTAATGGGCACTTATTATCGATTAATTTTAACTCTCTGGAAGAACTCACCTCAACAATATTGAACAGTGGCTTGGGGCTAGAACTTCAGGATGATTTTTTTATCTTTTCCTATACTCAAGGTCTCAAAGAAGATACTGTTGTTTTTATGAATCAGCTTGCTCATGCTTTAAATGCATATAGAACCTGTTATGGCATCGGAGCCATTTATGATGTTATTTTGCACCATCAACATGTGCAAATTCACTCTTATGAAACCTATTTACCCGAGATTGAAGAGTTAACCGCTTATTATGCAGCGGGTCCCAAGCCCGATGAAGAGCTAAGTGATTTCTTATCCGCTTGTTATGACAAAGCAGTAGGTATACAAAAAAAAGTGGCTATTCAACATAATGAAGTGAATGCAGCGAAAGACTCTTTTGCAGAGATGATGCAACGGGGGGTGGCCGTGATTTGTGAATGGTTGAATAAAACCGGAGGCCATTTAATTAAAGCTACTACGGAGTTTCCCGATAATACGTGGTTAGGGAACGATTGGCGTCCTTTTATAGTGAGTTTGATTTATCAATTATTTGCCGGCTATTACCATTATTCCTGGTGGGTGGGGGGCTCTGTAAGTATCAATTCAGATTATTTTGTGACCTTAACCACAGAATTGGCGCAATTTTCTTTAAGCATGCAAGATAAAATGGAACGTTTAAAGCTTGCTTTATTAGGTGAGGCGAATGGAAAAGTGAATCATTTGATTCAAACGATTCAAGCCCAGGCAGCGTTAAACACAATAACTTTAGTACAAACACCACCATTAAATTACAGCCAAAACATGTATGGATTGATGTTCTATTTAAGTAAGTTACGCGCTCCAAATGGTGAGAATTGCGTCGAATATGTCACTCCAGAACCCCAATTCCAATAATATTTTCAGATTTAATTGCCAAGGTCTCGCACTTTGTGGAAAAATCAAGGTATTAACGGTTTAGTCTAAGCAGTGACATCATGGTGATTGATCGTGCCGGTTATCGTTTGAATGTAGGTATTATCCTTGTCAACGAGTCGGATAGAGTATTTTGGGGCAGACGAAGTGGTCATGATGCCTGGCAATTCCCTCAGGGTGGATTGGCTGCGGGTGAAACGTCATTACAAGCGATGTTTAGAGAGCTGCATGAAGAGGTAGGTTTGGATAAAAGCGATGTTGAAGTGATGGGTTCGACCAAACGCTGGCTAAAATACAGACTCCCTAAGCAATATTTACGTCATGGCAGTGAGCCTTTGGTCATAGGGCAGAAACAAAAATGGTATTTGTTGAAGCTTATTTCCAGTGAGCAAAAAGTGAAACTGGATTTAAGTGAGTCTCCCGAGTTTGATAGTTGGCGTTGGATAGATTTTCATGAACCAGAAGAACGGGTTATCTTTTTCAAACGACAAGTGTATATTCAAGCGTTGAAGGAGTTGGAACCTTTATTAAAAACCCGTCGTACTCCCTACGGCATGAAACGAAAAAGAGGCAATCATAGGCCATAGATGCTAAAAGTACTGAAGCGAATAGTTCAAGATGTCACCGCTGCCAAGCATTTAACAGAGGCTCTTGGCATCTTGGTGCAGCATATCAATAAAGCCATTAATGCCGAGGCCGTCTCCGTTTACCTTATCGATAACAAAAATGCTGAATACGTTCTAATTGCAACTGAAGGTTTAAATAAACAGGCAGAATTCAGGGTACGTATTGCCCTTGATAGCGGGCTTATCGGTTTAATCGGGCGCAGGGAAGAACCCATCAATCTGGAAAACGCACCATCTCATCCCGATTTTTATCATAATTCTTTATTGGGCGAAGAGCATCTGAATGCCTTTTTGGGTGTGCCCATTATTCAACATAGAAAGCTATACGGTGTTCTAATTGTTCAGCAAGTGGAACAACGCTGTTTTGATGATGCTGAAGAATCTTTTTTAATCACTTTAGCGGCTCAACTTGGCGGGATTATTGCCCATGCAGAAGCAACGGGAGAGTTGGCTGAATTAACGCAACCTAAACCTTTAGGTGTTGCCAAGGTTGAAGTGGCTCAGACTGCTTTGTCTGGTATAGGTAGTGTTCCTGGAATTGGTATCGGGACTGCGGTGGTTGTATATCCTCTGTCTGATATAGATGCGGTTCCACGTAATCCAGTAGAGGATCTGGATGATGAAATTAGAGTTTTTTATGAAGCATTAGAAGCGGCCAGAGATGATATGCGCCGTTTAAGCAGACGCATGAAAGCAACGGTGGCTGAAGAAGAACATGCTTTGTTTGACGTCTATTTACGTATTCTTGATAAAGACAGTCTAGGCGCTGAAGTAGAGCATGTAATTCGTGAAGAACAAATCAGTGCCCAAGCTGCTTTAGCGACCGTAATTAAAAAACACGTATCGCAATTTGAAAGCATGGAAGATGATTATCTGCGTGAACGAGCCAGTGATTTTCGTGATTTGGGCAGACGAGTTTTAGCCGAGTTACAGTGGTCACAACGTGAGGAAATTGCGTACCCTAAAAGAACCATTCTAATCGGGGAAGAAGTAACTGCTGCAGCTCTTGCAGAAGTTCCTGAAGGCCAATTGGCCGGGGTGGTTTCCGCTAAAGGCTCTAATAATTCCCATGTCGCTATTTTAGCTCGTGCTTTAGGTGTTCCTACCGTTATGGGTTTACGCGGTTTAAAGGTTGAATACGTTTCTCGACGAGCGTTAATTGTTGATGGTTATTATGGTCATGTGTATATTTCCCCCTCCAGGACGATACTGACCGAATTTAAATTATTAGCCCAAGAAGAACAGGATCTAAATCAAAGCCTCGTCAGTTTGCGGGATAAACCTGCAGAAACTACAGACAGCTACAGAGTGTCCTTGCAGGTTAATACTGGCTTGGCTATGGATGCCGGATTATCCATGAGCGTGGGTGCTGAGGGAGTAGGCTTATATCGTTCAGAAGTTCCTTTCATGAGCCGCGATCGTTTTCCCTCTGAAGACGAACAAACCATTATTTATCGACAGACCCTTAAGGCTTTTGCCCCTCGTTTTGTTACGATGCGAACCTTAGATATTGGGGGCGATAAAATTTTGCCTTATTTTCCAATAGCAGAGGATAATCCTTATTTGGGATGGCGAGGAATCAGAGTTACCCTGGATCATCCTGATGTCTTTCTGGTGCAGGTTCGTGCCATGATGCGTGCCAGTGAAGAATTAAATAATTTACGGATTATGTTACCCATGGTGACTAATCTAAGTGAAGTGGAAGAGGCAACCTATTTAATTGAGCAAGCATTTGAAGAGCTTTTAGAGGAAGGATGCAGTATAGAAAAACCGAAAATAGGGGTCATGATAGAAGTGCCCGCAGCAGCCTATTTAGCTCGTGAAATAGCGAAACGGGTCGATTTTATTTCTGTAGGGAGTAATGATTTGACCCAGTATCTATTAGCTGTAGACAGGAATAATGCCCGGGTTGCAGGCCTTTATGATGCGCTACATCCCGCCATGCTGCGCGTTTTGCTTAAAGTAGTTGAGGGAGGTCATGCGGCTGGAGTTGAAGTCAGTATCTGTGGCGAGATGGCCAGTGATCCTTTAGCGGTAATTTTGCTCATTGCAATGGGTTTTGATACCTTAAGTATGAATTCATCCAGCCTGCCCCGCGTGAAATGGGTGATTCGCAATTTTGCTATAGCCAATGCCAGAAAGATTCTCGCTGAGGTGCTTGAATATGAGCATCCGGCAGAAATACGCTTTCATCTGCAAAAAGCCTTGGAAGAGGAAGGTTTGGGTGGCTTAATCCGGGCAGGAAAGTCATAATGTTCATGGATTTGCTTTTGCATGGCTATATTTATGCGTTAATTGGTATTTTTGCAGGATTAATGGCCGGTATTTTGGGTGTTGGCGGCGGAATAATCGTAGTACCGGGTTTGGCTTTTATTTTTCAGCAGAACCAAATCATTCCTGAACATGTAATAATGCATGTTGCTACAGGTACTTCATTAGCAGTAATGATTTTTACTGCACAAGCCTCTTTAAGGGCTCATTATAAAATGGGTGAAATTCTTTGGTCGGTTTTTAATAAATTATGGCCTGGATTAGTTATAGGTGCCGTTTCAGGGGCTGTAATTGCTGGATTCGTATCCACTTATTGGTTGAAAATGATATTTGCAGTTTTTTTATTGTTTGTGGTAGTTAAGATGTTGTCTGATTTGCGAATAGAACGTGCAGTGCGATTTCCCAGACCTTGGTTGAACGGGTTAGTTAGTTATTTTATTGGATTAAAATCCGGTCTTTTAGGGATAGGAGGGGGTGTTTTAATCATTCCTTATCTTGGTTACTGTGGGGTAGCCGTACGAAAAATCCCGGCAGTATCTAATTTATGTTCCTTTACGGTGGCAATCGTAGGTACCGTAGTTTTTATGGTAACGGGTCGCTATGAAATGGCTGCAATCCCTTATTCCACTGGATATGTCTACTGGCCCGCGGTGCTTTGGGTGGCAATTCCCAGTTGTTTCATTGCCCCTTACGGAACTAAATTAAATTATCTCTTACCTGTACAACAATTAAAATATGGCTTTATTGCCATATTATTTTTGACAGCAATTAAAATGTTTTTTTAAAAGGAATTTGAATTCATATGTTTACTTTTCCCTATATAAATCCTGTGGCCTTTTCTTTAGGGCCAGTAAAAGTTCATTGGTATGGTTTGATGTATCTGATAGGTTTTGTTGGTGCTTGGTTATTGGCTTATTGGCGGATGAAACATTACAAGCTGAATTGGACTACCGAGCAGATTAGTGATTTGATCTTTTATGCGGCCCTTGGGGTAATCTTAGGGGGGCGTATTGGTTATATGTTGTTTTATAATTTCCAGGAATTGATTCATCAACCGTGGGTATTATTTAAAATTTGGGAAGGAGGAATGTCCTTCCATGGCGGGTTAGTAGGCGTGATTATCGCTGTATGGATATTTGCACGAAGGTTTGGCAAAAAATTCTGGGAAGTCGGTGATTTCATCGCCCCCTTGGTTCCTTTGGGATTAGCTGCGGGTCGGGTTGGTAATTTTATTAATGGGGAGCTATGGGGGAGAGTGACTGATGTTCCCTGGGCAATGGTTTTTAGCCATGTGGATGATCAGCCTCGTCACCCTTCACAGATTTATGAATTTGGGTTGGAAGGCATCGGTTTATTTATTCTGGTTTGGTGTTATGCCTCCAAACCGAGACCTACAGGACGAGTATCAGCCGTATTTTTAATGGGTTATGCGGTGTGTCGTTTGATTGCTGAGTGTTTTCGTCAACCGGATCCGCAATTAGGCTTTATTGCTTTTGGCTGGTTGACTATGGGGCAGATCTTATCTATACCCATGCTATTATTAGGATTTTGGTTATGGTGGGTTAATAAATGAAAACTTACTTACAGTTGTTAGAGCATATTTTACAGCACGGAACAGAAAAAACCGATAGGACAGGTACAGGAACCTTGTCTGTTTTTGGTTATCAAATGCGTTTTGATTTGAATAAGGGTTTTCCATTATTGACGACTAAGAAGTTGCATATGCGCAGCATAGTCCATGAATTATTATGGTTTTTACGCGGTGATACGAATATTGCTTACTTAAAAGAAAATGGCGTGACTATTTGGGATGAATGGGCTGATAGTAAAGGTGACTTGGGGCCAGTTTATGGTCGGCAATGGCGTAGTTGGCCAACGGCTGACGGGCGCACTATAGATCAATTGGCTGAGGTGGTGCGGCAGATTAAAAGCAATCCTGATTCGCGTCGTTTAATTGTAAGTGCATGGAATGTAGGTGAGTTAGATCAAATGGCCTTAATGCCCTGTCATGCCTTATTTCAGTTTTATGTAGCGAATAACACGCTCTCTTGTCAACTCTATCAACGTTCTGCAGATGTGTTTCTAGGTGTGCCGTTTAATATTGCTTCCTATTCTTTGTTAACCCATATGGTGGCCCAGCAATGCAATCTTAATGTGGGTGAGTTTGTCTGGACTGGGGGAGATTGCCATTTATATCTTAATCATTTGGAACAAACGAGAACTCAGTTAACCAGAGAGCCTCTTCCCTTGCCTTCTTTACACATTAAATCAAAGCCTGTATCTTTATTCGAATATAATTATGATGATTTTGAATTTGTAAATTATCAATGTCATCCTGCAATTAAAGCACCTATAGCGGTTTAGATTGCAGTACTTTAATGGAGGCCAGGATGTCCCAATCTAGAATGCCCTTATTATTTATTGGACATGGAAGTCCGATGAATGCAATCGAAGACAATCCCTTTACCAAAACATTGGTGAGGTTAGGAAGTGAGCTTCCAAAACCCAAAGCAATTCTTTGTATTTCTGCGCATTGGTTAACAGCCAGGACTTGGGTTAGCCATACACCACACCCCAAGCTCATCCATGATTTTCTTCCCTCGCCCCCGCTTCCGCAACAGGTATTTGAGGTTCAATATCAAGCCTCAGGGGATCCGAATTTGGCAGAACATATCAGCGCATCCATTCAAAATACACGAGTTCTTCTTGATGATCATTGGGGATTGGATCATGGCGCCTGGTCTGTATTTAAGCATATGTACCCTAAGGCGAATATACCAATCATTGAGCTCAGTATAGATATGTCTATAACTGCAGAGTGTCACTTTGAATTAGGTGCGCAGCTAAAACCATTACGAGATCAAGGCGTACTCATTGTAGGCAGCGGTAATATAGTACATAACATTAAGGAAATCATTTGGGACAACCAAAAGGCTAAACCCTATTCATGGGCAGTTGAGTTCGATGAACAAGTGAAGCAATGCATTGTGCAAAGAGACTTTATCCCACTTATCGGTGATTTACTTTATACCTCCGCAGGCAGGTTGAGCGTTCCTACTACAGATCACTATTATCCACTACTCTACACTTTAGGGGCTTCAGATAACAATGATTCATTACGATTTGAGTACGAGGAGATTCAGAGTGGTTCAATTTCCATGCGAACTCTGAGTCTGGGACTTGCATGATAGGAAATAGTACTCAATAGGTAGTTCAGAGCATGGCTCCAACATGAAACTGACTCCAAACCTCTATGGGGTTAGCCAGTTTTGATAAACAATTTATTGAAAAAGTGTTTATCAAAAAAGTAAGCTACCTAACTGGACCTTGATGAGATAGAACTACTGTCGTTTACTTCAACACTCAAAGCAGGTCGAGTGGGAACCGGTTTTGCCATTAATCGATGTAATAGTGATGGAGGAGGAGAGGCACGTTCTTGCTCCGCCCCCAAGTCATCAGATTGATTTGTTTTCACAATAGCGGGAGAAAGAGTTGCCGCCTTATCGCTAATTTGCAGCATTCGTGAAAAGGCCAATATCGTGTCTTCCCCAAGACCATCTTTTTGAGACTCGTCCGATATGCTCTGGTTGATTACTGTCAATTCTTCATCGACATGGGGTAATGTACTTTTACTGCGTTCTAAAAGCTGACTTTCCATCTTGGGATAGTTAAAGTAGGGATTATTTACATCCCTGGGACTTAAGACAGAGAAAAAGGAAAGTGAAGATACAGAGTTATTTCCTGAGGCTACCCCAGACAAAGGCGATGCAGATGCTGAGAGGAGCGAAGGATGAGACGGGGTCCTGACTGAACCTTCATAGTTTGGAATGGGAGGAGTAGCCGAACTTTTAGGGTCGGTATTAAAAGAAATCGCGCTCGGGATTGGGGGGGACGCTGAGGGTTTTAATCGACCACTGGCACTGGAAGGAGTTGAACTCCGGTTGGGTGTGCCTGTCCTCGAAGAAGGTCTCATTGAAGCGAGAAATTGTATGAATGTCTGTCCTGCCTTTCCATACAGTTCATTAATTTCGGGTAGAGTATACTGTGCCACTTCTAAACTCTCTGTCTTCGCTAATAGACTGCCATCAAAGTAGAAGGTAACAGGAATGAAGACGGGTGCTGCTGCACTGGCAGCTGAAGCACTGGCAGCAGGCGATGAATTTAAATTCATCGTGCACTTATTTTGTGCTTTAAGTTGCTGGCCATGACGGTCTTGAAATGAGTTAATAAATTCATTTAAACGAGGTATGGAACTTAAGAGAGTTCCCGAAAATCCTAAATTATAATCTGTAAGAATAATAACTTCGGTTACCACATTTTTATCAAAATCGTTAAGGCCCCTTACTAAAAGGTTTTGAACATCAGACAAGGCCCGGTCTTTAGCATCCTTAAGTGGAGGCTCCATATGCTCATAAAATCGATATTCATCTTTGTTAAACTTTTCAAGTTGTTTTCTATACCGTTCGGGATGATGTAACGCTGCGATAACTATTTTCATATTTATTCTGAGTGGTGTGCAAAGATTGAGTATATGCCTCAATACTTAACCGAATATTAACGCAGGGTAAATAGATAGGCTGTGCGGATGTGTTATAGGAGAAAAGCGATGATATGTGGTTGATTTTACATCATCTTGTATGAAAAATTATTTTTAGCTAATTTGGGGTCCGTATCCCTCTCTGGGAGGCAACTAGAGATCCTGGAACAAAAATAGGCTGAAATTAAAATAATCAATTTGCTAACCCATTTAAATGGATTAGCAAAAATCAGGATAATTTAATCGAATTACGGACTCGATAAGATTGAACTGTTGTCGTTCACCTCAACTATCAAAACAGGTCGGGTGGGAACTGGTTTTGCAATGAAACTAAAGCGATGTAGTTGGGACGGAGGAGGAGAGAGGCGTTCTTGCTCCTCGACCAAATCACCAAATGGATTAGATGTTGCAATAAGCGGAGCAGGGATTGCCGCTATATCGCTAATTTGCAGCACTCGGGAAAAGGCCACTATAGTTTCTTCCCCAAGGCCATTTTTCTCGGGGTGCAATTCTTTTCCCGACTCGTCTGGTACGCTCTGATTGATTACTTTTAATTCTTCATCAACATTGGGTAATGGGCTTTTACTGCTGTCTAAAAATTGACTTACCGACCTGGGATAGTCAAATCCGCGATCATTTTTATCCATGGGAGTAATGGTACAGGAAAAAGAATTTGAGGGTACAGAAATACTCCCCAGATTAGCTGAGGCGACCCGAGACAAAGGCGACGCAGATGCTGAGATGTGTGAAGGATATGAAGAGGGGACAGCTGAGCCTTCATGGGTTGAAAAAGAAGGAGTCCCCGAGCTATTGGCGCCATCACTACTGAAAGATAAAGCGCTTGGGATTGGTCTGCCAATAGGTGGTGACACTGATGATTGTAATCGCCGAGTAGAGCTGGAAGGAGTTGTACTTTTGCTAGGCGTAACTGAAGAGGATTTTCTTAACGTAGAAAGATAGGTCACCAAATACAGTTGATCTGGATTCCCAAATTCCCCATTAATTCTATCTTTAGTCCACTGATCCTTTTCCAATTTGAGGGGAGGAGTATCATTTGCCCCTTCAAAATAGAAAGTAACAGGAATGTAAGAGGGCGGTGCGGCACTTGCAGCTGAAGAACTGGCAGCAGGAGATGAAATTGAATTCATCGTGCACTTATTTTGTGCTTTAAATTGCTGGCCATGAATGTCTTGAAAGGAGTTCATGAATGTATTTAAAGCCGGTATTGAGGTAAAGAGAGTTCCCGAATACCCTAAATTAAAGTCAGTGAGAATAATTACCTCTGTTACTTCATGTTTAGCAAATTGGTTAATTACCTTGCTTAAGAATACTTCGACCATTGATGAGGTGTCTTGTTTTGCATCGCTTAGCCCCACTTTATCAAGCCCTGCATACTGATGGTAACTATAACCATCTTGTATTCTAAAATATGATTCGGGGCGTTTCAGATATCGTTCTGGATGATGTAATGCTGCTATAACTATTTTCATATTAACTTCTAAAGTGGGGTGCAAGGGTGGAGTGTATGCCTCAATACTTAACACAATATTAACACAGGGTAAAATAGATGGGCCTACCTATGGGCTGTTGAGCAAAACCGATGATATCCGTTTGACTTTACATCAGGTTAGGCTGAAGAATATCTTTTAGAAATAAATTGTACCCTCACGTGGCATGTGGTTAACATTGGGGCATTACGAACAAAAATAGATAAGTTACTGACCTGGGGGCGGCGATTTGGCACTCTCGATTCGGCATTGATTTCGCATGATAGACTATTTTCCCAACCATTTTTTTATCATGCTGTAGCAGGTTAATGCAATTTTTCATTGCTTTCTCAGCGAAGGAATAGATTTTTATGGGTATACGTGATTTAATATTGCCTCAAATGTCTTTATGGTGTCCAATATGATCGGAAAAATAATAGCGGCCCTGTTGGTGTCGTTGTGTATTATGGGTACTGGATATACCAGTAAACTCAGTAAATTCTTAAATAAAATGGATGAGGAACAAAAACAAAGAGATGCTCAGGAGTGGCAGCAGGATATGAATTTTGGTGACTTTGTCTTTCGTTTGCAAAAGCGATATAGCGATGATCACGGGCAACGTTGCCGGGATTATGAGTTTCGCGCCCGTTCTAACCCTTACCGGCATGGGTACTTCACTGTCTGTGATGAGCGCTAGAGACGATGTCTGGTATTGCTAATTTCTCAGTAAATTAACAAGCAAAGAAGAGAGGAGCAGGTTGCATCCGTAACCTATCCAAAAAGTTTACGGATGCTTTCTGGCAAGGACACTGATTTGTTTTGGGTGTAATCCACCCATACAATTTTGCTGCTTCCTTGCGCCATCAAGAGTTCACCTTGATATAAATCATGATCCATGATCATGCTGGAATTGCCAAGGGTGTGTAAATTACTGCGGATGGTTACGGTAGCGGGATAAATGACTGGTTTTAAAAAAGTACAAGCCACATGAATGACTACAGGGCCGGTATTCCCGGTAAGGTGAATGTTAACTTCTCTTAACCATTCAATACGTGCCTCCTGAAAATAATCAAAATAACGAGCATTATTTACATGCCCCAGGGCGTCCATATCCCCCCAGGCAATGGCAAACGTTTTTTGATGTACGGTTATTTTTTGATCAGTCATGATAGGTCCATAGGATCAACATCCACATTCCAGCGAACGCCGTTACTTAATTTGGTTATTGTTAACCACTCTCTCAATTGCGTCAATGTACTTTTCAGCACTTTTCTTGAAGGTGATTTAATTAATAATTGCATACGGTGTTGATTGGCTTTACGAGGCATAGGAGCTGGCGCCGGACCCATAACCGTAAGAGGGTGAGTCTGGATTTGATCTTTAGTTGCATGTAAAAATTTTAATACCTGTCCTATTGTCTTCCCCTGAGCCCTAATCACTGCCAAAAAATGAAATGGTGGCAATTCTGCCTGTTGGCGAGAGGTCAGTAAGGCATCGGCAAATTCATCATATCCTTGCTGAATTAATAAATTAAGTAAAGGATGATTGGGTAAATGGGTCTGGATGAGAACCTGACCTGCCTGTTCGGCCCGTCCCGCCCGCCCTGAAACCTGGGTTAACAGCTGTCCCAAATGTTCAATGGCCCTAAAGTCCTGATTATATAAACCGGCATCGGCGTCAAGAACCACCACTAAGGATAAGCGCGGAAAATGATGACCTTTAGCCAACATTTGCGTGCCTACAATGAGTTGGGCCTCACCCGTGTTTATTTTATCGAGATGGGCATCCAAAGAATTTTTTTTACGTACTTTATCACGGTCTATACGCAGTACATTGATATCAGGAAATTGAGCGCTTAAAAACTCATGAACACGTTGCGTACCCGCCCCAACAGGA
Source organism: uncultured Legionella sp. (assembly GCA_964428035.1). Lineage (GTDB taxonomy): Bacteria > Pseudomonadota > Gammaproteobacteria > Legionellales > Legionellaceae > Legionella. The sequence continues at coordinate 81,286 of CAYRWO010000003.1, read as the reverse complement.
ATTAATTCAGTGCTTTTACAGTTTTGGCAGCAAACTGGAGGTCTTTGGGTCAGGCCACAATGATGGCAAATCATTTGTCCCTGTTGTCTATGTAACGTTAAATGACTATCGCAGGCACGACAATCGGCCATCCACCCACATTGATGACAGAGCATTACTGGAGCAAAACCACGACGGTTAATAAACACCAATACTTGATTCTTTTTTTGCAAGTGTTCTTCTATGACTTTTAAGGTTGGAGCTGCCAAGCCATTTTGTACTATCTGAGAGCGTAAGTCGATTAACTGGTAATGAAGAGGGGTTGTTGATAAGGCTTTATGGTTTAGTCGTAATAGAGTGTGCTTATTTTGTTTGCAATTATGCACGCTCTCCAGGCTTGGCGTTGCCGAGCCTAAAATGATTGGGATATTGGCAAGATGGGCGCGCATTAATGCGGTATCTCGAGCAGAGTAACGCACTCCTTCCATTTGTTTTAACGAAGCATCATGCTCTTCATCAATAATGATTAACCCCAAGTCAGGCATGGGGGTAAAAATAGAGGAACGAGTACCAATGACCATTTTGACCCGATTTTCTTTAGCTAATTGCCAGGCAATTTGTCTTTCTGATTCATTTAAATTGGAATGAATCACCGCAATGGGTTGATTAAAGCGAGCCGTAAAACGGGATAATAATTGAGGCGTTAAACCAATTTCAGGCACTAATACCAATACCTGTTTTCCTCGCTCCAGAACTTGAGCGATCACTTGCAAATAAACTTCCGTCTTGCCACTGCCAGTGACTCCTTGTAACAAAAAACTTTGGTAGTGATGTAAATGCTCAGTTATTGCGGTAACGGCTACTGCTTGTTCAGGATTAAGAGTCAGTGCTGGGGTGAGTTCCAGGTCAGCTCTTTCGGGAATAATGATCTGTTGAGATAAAGAAATAATCTGGGCTGAAAGCAAGGCCATTAATTGGCTTGAATTAAAACCGTTTTGGGACACTTTTTGTTTGGAAACTTTCTCAGAGTGTAAATTTAAAAAATCAATAAGCTCCAGCTGTTTGCGAGCGCGGGCTGGAATAAGTTTTCTGGCTTCCTCCACAGGCATTTTCAATTGATAAAAATCGCCCATAGGCAATTGACAGGCTTGACCCAAACGGTATTTTTTAGGTAGAGCAAGAGGCAAGACTTCAGACAAGGGCGATTGATAATAGTTGCCAATCCATAGGCACAAGGCCAATAAATCAGCCGTGATTAGAGGCTGTTCATCGATGATGGCGCTGATGCTCTTTAATGATGTTCCTGTATGTTGAGTTCGCCCTTTACTGATGACTATTCCCAGGCGTGTTTGATTGCGAAATGGCACCCATACTCGGGCACCGATGCAAGGAGTTAGTTCGGGTGCCTCATAGTCAAAATAATCCCGACTGGTATGGGGAATACATATCTGGTACGCCTCGCCCATTTAACTTCTATGCCATTCATGACTTGCTGATTGGCCAGGGGCAGAAAAAACTTTGACGACTACTTTTTCGATACGATGTCTATCCAGTTCTTCATGTTCTTTAATAAGTTCATTAACAAACCAGCGTGATAATTCTTCAACTGTAATGTTGGTTAGAGGCATCAGGGTGACGTCCTCTTTAAGGAAAGGGATTTTTTTATGATTAAAGGTAAAATAATAATACTCTTCGTCTTCCCCATATTCTAAAAAGGGTGAAAATTGAGGCATCAGAAAAGTCTGATTTAATTGGCGACATAATTTATGAATGCGCTCTTTATAGTACCGGTAATCGAAGGTCATACCGTTTTCCTCTACCCAGGTTGTTAATGCCAGGTAGACACCGTACATATGACCATGGAGTGGCTCTCTTTCTGTTGCAGAGAAGATAGTGGTATGGCCTGCGGAAAATTTCATAGACTCTTTTTGTAATTCCACAGTGGTCAGATATTTTTTCATCGTTATAAACTCACTCGCTTATCGTGTAATTGAAACCCGTGCAAATCGATTTCTATATCGCGGGTCAGGGCAATGACCTTAAATAATTCACCCATTTCACTGGGTTGGGTTAATTGTTTTATTGCCTGTTTTGCCTGAAACTGTTCGCGTTCATTGCCCAGGTTATGGACTAAGCTTAACAAACCGTTAGCCAGCAAAAAAGAGGCTTGGTTAGTATACCCTGCAATATGAAATCCTGCCTGGTGTCCTGCTTCTGCGACATGAGTAAAATCGACATGAGCGGTAATGTCTTGTTCACCGGGGTGCAACAAAGGCTCCGGGTGGCTATGATGTTGGTAATGGCACATTAAAGTCCCTTGGTTACGATCGGGGTGATAGTACTCATGTCGGGGGAATCCATAGTCAATTAATAGTACTACCCCCTGGTGTAACATGCGATAAATGTTTACTAACCAGTCATCAAGAAACAGATTCACTTCTGAAAGATAAGGTTTGGGGAGCTGAGACAAATGGCGGTTTATATAGGCCAGCAAGCGTTGATTGTGACTGGGTTTAAAAATTTCTCTCAACTGATTTTGCTCATTCAAAGTGATATAGCTTTCCATAATGCCACTGTCGGTTACCATAAACCGGTTCACTGGCATGGCGTCTAATACCTCGTTGGCGATAACTACCCCATTGAAAGGAGTATCTGGCCAACGTTCCAGCCATTGTACTTTAGACGCCAAATGAGGTATTTTTTGTTGTATCAGTTCCTGCTGACGGTGACGCAGATTAGCACTTACTTCGAGAATGTAATAAGATTCGGGCAAACAATGGAGTTGTTCCAAGTGATTTAGGATATCTACACAAAGGGTGCCGGAACCTGCACCAAACTCAAATAAAACCGGCGACTCTAGAGTAGACAGTATTTGTTGACATTGGTTAGCAAGGGCCTGGCCAAACAAAGGGGTTAATTCAGGGGCCGTAATAAAGTCTCCCTGCGTACCCAGTTTTTGCAAGCCCGAACTATAATAGCCTTCACCAGGAGCATAGAGTGCCAGTTGCATGAACTCCATGAAGGGCATTTCCTGCTGTTCGACCAGATGTGTATGCAGCGTTTGTATTAAACTCATAATTGATTAAATGATTTTAAAATGGGGAACATACCTTGAATCAAGCAAACAAACAAGAAGCGAAGGTGGCTTTGGTAACTGGTGGTGCGCGACGCATTGGGGCTGCCATTGTAAAAAAACTGCATGAAACAGGATACAAGGTAGTGATTCATTGTCACAGTGCCTTGAATGACGCTCACGCGCTTGCAGTTCATTTGAACAACTTGCGGGTAAACAGTGCCTTTGTCCTACCAAGAGAGCTCACTGAAACGGATGCCCCTGAGGAAATGATGGCTACCATTATTGACTGGGCTGGTCGTCTGGATTTATTAGTCAATAATGCATCAGTTTTTATTCGTACAGAGGATCATTCATCTAATCCGGAAGATTGGCAGGCTCTTTTCAATACTAATGTAAAAGCTCCCTTTTTACTTAGTCTCGCGGCTTATCCTCTCTTAAAGACTCAGCAAGGAGTTATTATTAATATAACGGACATCCACGCCGAAAAACCGCTCAAAGGATATTCAGTCTATTGCCAAAGTAAAGCCGCCTTAAAAATGCAAACAGAAAGCCTGGCTCGTGAATTTGCTCCAGAGGTCAGAGTTAATGCAGTTGCTCCAGGTGCAACAATTTGGCCAGAGGATGCGAATGAATTGAAAGAGACTGAAAAAGAGAAAATCATTGCCAACACGCCTCTAAAAACTCACGGCAAACCAGAGTATATCGCTCAGGCAGTTGTAGCCTTGGCTCAAAATCCGTTTGTCACCGGTCAGACATTGAAAGTGGATGGCGGTAGGAGCTTGATGTAGGCGTTCTAAGTTGTTACATTTCTGATATTTCCAGGCTTTACCAATGCAAACAAGTCCAGACATGGCGATATAATAAGCGGCCAGTAGCTACGCCAGGAGCATGCGAACTCCAGACCCGGAAAGGGTAACGCTATTTTTAAGCAATAACGCACTCCCTTGATCCAAGGGAATATTGATTTCCTGCTTTAAAGCTAACAACATTATGTATTAGACTGGAGCTATAAATATAAATACCAGGGAGTGAAACACATGCGACGAGTGTATCTTTTTTGCGGATTTGTGCTTCTTGGACTCTGGGCATTTTTTCCAGTTCAAAGTGCGGCTGCTCGTTTTACACGCCTGCTCCCACCCGAATTGGCAACACCAAGCACCCCGGTCAATCTAGAGGATCTTTATCGCCAGGCAGTCGCTGCGAACCAACTGGTAGAACAATTTTTAGTGGCCATGGGTCAAACTAAAAAAGCGCATCCTAAAATGTCTATCCGTAATGCACAACTGCGTGATATTGAAGTGGTATCCCATGCTCTTTATGATCAGGTTCGTGTATTAGCATTTGAATACACGCGAGAGACATACGAACTTGAGGTAAAAGGAGATTCGCTGAAGAAGTCCTGGGATGTTCTTAACCACCTGTTGCGAATTCTCTATGAGTTACAACCCATATTAGATCAGAGCGAACCACTTCGAATCGCTCAAGTTAGTTCTAACAGCCCCTCGGATCTGGTGCTTTTGTTAATTGATTTAAATGAAAAAATGGATGATTTGTCCTGGTTTGAATATTCTCCTTCAAAGGCGTTCCAAGCAGTGACTCAAGGGATCTATATCGCGGCCGGACTGATCGAAAACTCACCTGTTCCACAACCGATTCCACCGGATCCCCTCTTTATAAGGGGAGTCACTTCCAAAGAAAATTACCAACGCTTACTGGCTATAATGAAAACCCTAAGTGCCATTGCCAAATTAAAAAATATCCCCTTCATTCAGATTGAAGTAGATGGCTTATCAAGTGTTGCCACTTCTGACGTACATAATTTAGCTACGTTAATTAACTCCCAATTACTTTATCTTTACCATCAAGTCATCCCTAATGGGGCTGTTATGCAATCCTATTATCCAGGATGGAAATTTCCATCTCACATTTACCAGCGCTCCGGTGTGCTTGAACAGCAAATCAACCAATTGCTGAGTATAACACGTGGGCATCCGGACTGGTTATTACCTAAGCAAACTCAAAATGGATAAAAAAATGGAGCAACAATTCTCCCGCTCCCGTACTTTGGGGCGATTGATCCTTTTGGGGCGATGGAAAACGCTACAGGGAAAATTTTTACATGCTTTTTTGAATATTACTGTTGCTGCTATTTTGATTTTAATTGCAGCAATGATTACTTTTTTCTGGTTACAAAATTATGCACTCATTCTGTCCGAAAAAAACGCGCCTATGTTTCAAACTGCTGCCGGCCTTGAGGTTGGATTGGAACAGAGTTTGGCTTCTATTCGAGGGTGGATTTCAGTCGCTGACAAGACATTTCTAAAGCAACATCAAGATGCCTGGAACAAGCAAATATGGCCAAACTATTATAAACTCTATGACCTGAGTAAAAAATTTGATGATCAGTATAATTTAGCGCTCCTTGACAAAACCAAACCCAAACTGGTGAGACTGTATAACATTCAGTGGTACGTGGGGGATGTGGCACATGTTCTTGGGAATAATCAAGCGTTCCAGGATCTTTATCTGAACGTTCATCCAGTATATGTTGACTTGATTGGACTCATTCTGGGAACGAGTGCGATACAGGCGCAATCTACATCGTCTATGCGCTTTGAACAAATCCGGAAATTAAATAAACTGCAAGATAATGTCGCATTAAGCTTGCATACATTACAAAATTTTACCTTAACTGGTAGACGAGTTGACCGACTGGCATTTGAGGACTATTTAAAGCAGTGCTTGATCATTTATAGTTCATATAAAACCATCCAAAATGCAACGGAACTTAACTCCTGGTTTCGCTCAGAAAAAGAGAGATTAGAACATTTTTTAGCCTTAGAGTTTAGCGCTTTTCAAAAACTGACAACTCAGGTTCAAAAGCAAGCAGAAACAGGCGTCTTAAATATCGCCCAGAACATTTTGCAAGAACAGGCAATACCTCTGGAAAGAGAAGTCTCTGCCGTTTTATCGGATATCGTTTTACATCAGCAATACATGATGAAGCAAGCAAGAGAGCAAGTCAGCTGGATTAGTCTGTTAGCTCCCTGGGTGATGGCAATCCTGATTATTACCTTATTAATTATAGCGGTCTCATTGGCTATATTTGGCGCGATGCAGCTGGTTCAACCGATTTCTATTCTTGCAGAAGCAACAAAACTATTGGCAGCCCATCAATTGGGGGAGGATATTCCAATTACCAGCGAAGATGAAATGGGGCAGCTTACGACATCATTTAATAAAATGAGGGCATCTCTCCAGGCTTCTGAAGAACAAACGGAACGCTTGTTGCTCAATATGTTACCCAAGTCAATTGTAAGGCGTTTGAGAGAGGGAGAAGAATTAATTGTCGATCCACTGGAGGATGTAAGCATCATCTTCATTGATATCGTAAAATTCACCCATTTGGTGTCCAATATTTCACCAAAGCTGTTGGTCGATATTTTAAGTCAGCTGTTCTCAGAATTTGATAAATTAGTTGTAAAACATCACTTGGAAAAAATCAAAACCATCGGCGACGCATACATGGTTGCGGGGGGCGCACCAGAACCTGATCCAAGCCATCTGGAAAATGCGGTTGAGTTCGGATTGGATGCCCTGAAAACGGTGAAACAATTTAATGAAAAAAATAATCAGGATATTCAGTTAAGAATTGGGATTCATTGTGGTCCGGTAGTAGCCGGAGTGATTGGTCAAAAAAAATTCTCTTATGATTTATGGGGGGATACAGTCAATATTGCCAGCCGTATGGAGTCTCATGGAAAACAAGGCGCGATTCAAGTTTCTGAGGCGGTATATCAAAAATTAAAAGACAGATATTCTTTTGAGATACGCGGTAAAATTGAAATTAAAGGAAAAAAAGAGACACAAATGGCTTATTTATTAAAGCCGGCAAGCAATGAACTTTAACTATACATTGTGGAAAGGTAATCTTCCTTATTACAGAATAAAAAATGAGGCCATTAAAATTTTGAAGGATTAGGCAACCTTTTTAGTCCTTTAAAGTCACGCATGTTCACAGTTACTAAGGCTTTGACTTCAATTCCAATTATCTGATGATTACCACGTTCTAAAACTATATCCACCAACGATAAATATCCACGGATAATCCGCGAAATTCGAGGCCATTAGTGCAATGATTAAGCTGATTAAAACATGGGTCGAGAATTATTGGTGGATTGAGATGTTAAATTAGTTTGTTGCAGATAAAGTTTAATTGCTTCTAAAGAACGAAGTTTATAAAATTGAGCTAATTGCTGTCCATCCAGCTGTTTTTTGAAATAATAACGTACCAGAGACTTACTCTGGAGCACTGCTTTAAATTCATCTTCAATTTGAGCCAAACCAGCGAGATGCTGGAGAAAAAGCTTTATTTTTTCAGACTGCTTTAATTTTATTGGTTGTTGTTGCAGCAGCTCCTGATAGAGCCAGGGACGGCCACTTCCAGCACGGGCTATCATAAATGCATCGCAATTACTGATATCCAAAGCTTTTTTAAGAGTAACCGAATTACTGATATCGCCATTGGCAATCACCGGAATATGGATGTTTTGTTTGATTTGGGCAATTTGTTTTAAGTCACACTCAATATCATAATCATCCATCCAGCGTCGACCGTGAACGATGAGTGCATCTGCTCCTGCTTCTGCTATTTTTTTTGCCAGCACTATATCGTTTTTATTGCCTTGGATACGAATTTTAATCGTCAAGGGAATGGAGATTGTTTCCCGTACTTTTTTAATGATCTCAACTAATTTTTCCGGCTCATCCAACAAGGCACTTCCTGCTCCCTTTTTACGAATTTTAGTTTTTGGACAACCACAATTGATATCAATTAAATCGGCGCCTTGGGTCTGTAAGAGCAGCGCTGCCTGCGCCATGATGTGCAGGTCATTGCCGGAAATTTGATACGCCAGAATTTTTTCTATAGGGGCGCGATAAATGTAACGGGATTGAGGAGCATGTTTGTGGAGTATGTCGATCGCCGAACTCATTTCGGTGACGCAAAAAGCAGGAGGGACAAATTGATAAAACAACTCCCGGAATGGAGCGCAACTGTAACCGGCCAAAGGACCTTGAATCAGTCGGTGGGGGAGGGTTAAAGAACCTATTTGCCAAGGAGTATTAATAAAGGTGTGCATGGAAAGAATTCAAGGATATAATTACTGTTCATTTTACCATACATCCAGTATGAAAAGAGTATGTTATAGGAAACACTCCACTATGGACAAGCGTTACTTATCTCCTTTGGAATTGCTTAGTATAGCGACACAACATGCCTATTCTGCAGATTATTTACTGCAACAGAGAACCAACGGAATCATCAGAGGGACAGAAGCTATTGATGAGTTATCCCCTGTTACTTCGATGATGTATGTGGCATTTCAACTTACATTCAAGGCCTATTGTTTACATGAACATAGGCCGATAAAGGAATACAAAAATTTAATGGAGCTGGTTGAATTAAATAGTCATCTCGGTTTTTCCAGTCAGGAACTGATCCTTTTAAAAACCTTATCACGCCAACAAGTATTTAATAAAGGGATTGACTACGATTTGTGGGAAAATCAGCAGCAACTGCACGTTTTTTGTGAAGAGATTATTTCTTTGTATGAGCGAGTGCAGGAAATGATGCCTTTAGAATTACAAAATGATTATCAAACATGAGATTGCGTTTTCTGGAGTTGAAGTTCGGATATAACGGTTAAATCTTTTAGCCACGTTTTATTGCTAAACTCTTGAGATCCATTTAGGGGATTTTATATAATATCGAGTAAGGGACTATAAGATAATTGCTATGCTTGGCATCTGACTCGATTCACGTTAGGATTAGATTTTTTTCAAAGGGTGAATGTAATGGAGCAGTTAGACGATAAAATCTTGGCTTCGGTGCAACAGCAAGTGTTGCAGCTAAGTAGCCATCTTAATTCTCAGATTTTAGGTCAAAAAGCCTTGATCTCCCGATTGTTAATTGCCTTGCTTGCCGACGGCCACTTGTTAGTAGAGGGTGCGCCTGGTTTAGCAAAAACTCGCGCGGTTAAAGAGTTGTCGGACGGGGTTGAAGGAGACTCCCACAGGATTCAATTTACACCAGACTTATTACCGGGTGATTTGACTGGTACGGATGTATACCATCCACAAAATGGTTCGTTTGTATTTCAGCCAGGCCCTATATTTCATCATCTTATTCTGGCCGATGAAATTAACCGGGCTCCAGCTAAAGTACAATCTGCTTTACTTGAGGCAATGGCAGAAAGACAAGTGACCATCGGGGGTAAAACTTATCCTTTGCCTGAGTTATTTTTAGTAATGGCAACGCAAAACCCCATTGAGCAAGAAGGTACCTATCCTTTACCGGAAGCGCAATTAGATCGATTTTTAATGTATGTGAAGATTGGTTACCCTGACGCCAAAGTTGAGCATGAAATTTTAGCATTAGCAAGAAAAGAAGCATTGGGAACCCCTATAGATAAAAAAACAAAAACACCAAAATTATCCCAGAAAACACTTTTTGAAGCGCGAAAGCAAGTACTTCAAGTACACACCAGCGACGCTTTAGAAAATTATCTGGTGCAACTGGTGATTGCAACACGTAATCCAGGTGTCTACAGTGAAGAGTTAGGTCGATGGTTACGTTTTGGAGCCAGTCCACGGGCCACTATAGCTTTGGATCGATGCTCTAAAGCACATGCCTGGCTTGCTGGTCGAGATTATGTGACCCCTGATGACATTCATGCTATTGCTCATGATGTATTGCGCCATAGAATCTTGTTAAGTTTTGAAGCCGAGGCTGAAGGAATAAGCAGCGATGATTTTATCGATGCGTTATTGCGTTTGGTTGCTATTCCTTAGAGGTTTTTATGACTGATGGTGTTACCGCAGAATTAAATGAATTGATAGGTCTTAGACGTTATGCTCAATCAGTTCAATATCAACCTGAAATGAGGGCTTTACGCTCTGGAACTCATTTGTCAAAATTACGCGGTCGAGGGATGGATTTTTCCGAGGTTAGAAATTATCAGGCAGGTGATGAAATTCGCCATATGGAATGGCGAGTTACTGCCCGCACTGGAAGACCTCATGTCAAAATTTATCAAGAAGAACGAGAGCGTCCGGTAGTGATTCTCGCCGACTTCAATCCTTCCATGATTTTTGGCACTAAAATCGCATTTAAATCAGTAATCGCAGCACGATTAGCTTCCATAATAGCCTGGACTGTAATTAAGCAAGGCGATCGAATTGGCGGGTTCTTTTTCTCAGCCACTGAACACAGTGAATTTACACCAAGAGGGCGTGAATCTGGTGTGCTTCCTTTACTGGCATCCCTGAGCCATTATACCGCCCAGTCTGATGAGCAACGCGAAGAAAAGCCGAGAATGCTGAGCGATGCCTTGGTGCGATTACGACGGGTAATAAGACCTGGGAGCGTTTTAGTATTAATTAGTGATTTTTATTCTATGGACATTGAGTGCGAGAAACACTTAAATCGATTGCGCGCCCATAATGACATCCTCGCTTACCATATTTGTGATCCCGTGGAACTTGCACCACCAAAACCCCAGCAATATGCTATCACTAATGGACAACAGGAAATAATCCTTGATACTGGCCTGGAGGCGGTGAGTACGGCTTATGAGCTTTATTGCCAACAAAGAATAGAACAATTAAAAGAGCAATTTAAACGCTTGCAAATTCAGTATGTGCAAGTCATGTCCGATACGGATTTAGCACCACTGGTACGTCAGACTTTCCCCAGGAGGACACGTGGCTAAAGCAGACGCATTAGCGCAATTAAAAGACATTCATCTTCCAGAGCACATCGGTTGGTGGCCCTTAGCCCCTGGCTGGTATCTGGTAATACTCCTTATTTTGTTTTTAATAATCACTCTGAGTTATCTTGCATATAAAAGACATGCTAATGCTTTAGCAAAAAATCAAGCGCTTCAATTACTTAGTAGTTATAAAGAACAATATGAAAAAGATCGTAATGCTCAATTGGCTAGTGCCCGGATATCAGAATTGTTGAGACGAGTGGCTCTCGTATATTACCCGAGATCTGAGGTTGCCAGCCTGCATGGTGACACCTGGGTAGAGTTTTTAAATCAAACCAGTAAGGGAATCGATTTTAAACCAGTGAAATCGATGCTCCTGGACTCACCGTTTAAAACGTCCGAAACAGTGAATCTCAAACCACTGATCACGCGAGCACAGCGTTGGATTAAACAAAGAGGAGCACCATGTTCGAATTAGCCGCTCCCTGGGTGTTAACGTTACTACCCCTGCCTTTGATATTCTGGTATTTATTACCACGCGCCAAGGTAAAACTTCCTACTGCTTTAAAAGTTCCTTTTTTTGAAGCGATGTTAGGGATAGTAGAACAGGAGAGGCGCTCTATTTCAGCCCAATCGCTCCTGTTAATTCCTGCGTTGATTTGGTTATTATTAGTTTTTGCTTTAGCGGGGCCTCGCTGGGTTGGTGAACCCAGGCCGGTGGCTCGGGAAGGTTATAATATTATGATGGCTCTTGATTTATCAGGAAGCATGGAAATAAATGATATGTTGTTGCATGGACGACCAACAAGTCGTTTGACCGTCGTTAAGCGTGCTGCGGAACAATTTGTTCAGGATAGAATTGGAGATAGAATTGGGTTGATCTTGTTTGGAACCCGCGCGTATTTGCAAACTCCATTAACTTACGATCGACACAGCGTTTTAATGCGTATTGAAGACGCCACAGCGGGTCTTGCTGGTAAAACAACATCTATAGGCGATGCGGTTGGATTGGCTGTTAAACGCTTGGCAAATGTACCCAATACAGGACGCATTATTATTCTGTTAACTGACGGAGCTAATAATTCGGGAGTCCTGGCACCTTTAAAAGCAGCAGAGTTAGCCAAGGACGATGGAATTAAAATTTATACGATAGGCTTAGGTTCTGAGGCTGACCCCAGAGCCTTGTCCAATGATTTTTTAATCCTCAATGCATCTGCAGATCTGGATGAAGAAACCTTAAAAAACATGGCTGAAATGACCGGTGGTCGTTATTTCCGTGCCACAGATACAGAAACATTACAAGCGATCTATAAAACGATTAATGAGCTGGAAACAACCAGTCAAGAACAAGCAACGATTCGTCCGCAAAAAGACTATTACCCCTGGTTTGTGGGTTTTGCTTTACTCTTATGTTTTTATTGGATGGTAGAAAAAGCTAATTTAGCATCGGAAATGAACTCGTATTTTCAGCGACGGGAGGAGTTCAAATCATGATGGCTGAATTTCATTTTTTAAGACCATGGTGGCTCATGGCCGTCATTCCTTTAATAGGACTTGCGGTAGTTTTATGGAGGCAAACTCCCAAATTACATGCGTGGAGTGAGGTATGTGACAGTCATTTGCTCGCACATCTATTGCAAAAGAAAGGACAAGGTAAGCGTGTAACTTCTTTATCCTTTTTATTTTTAAGTTCTTTGTTTATGATTTTAAGTATGGCAGGTCCTACTTGGTATAAATTACCGATGCCAACTTATAAAACTATATTGCCAAGAGTCTTGGTATTAGATATGTCCTCTAATATGATGATTTCCGATTTAACCCCCAACCGTTTAAGTCGTGCCAAGTTTAAATTACATGATTTATTTGAGCGTAAGGATGTTGGGCAAATAGGATTAATCGTATTTACGGGAGAGCCTTTTGTAGTATCTCCTTTAACAGATGATGGACAAACTATTTCTTCTCTATTATCTACGTTGACACCCGATATTATGCCCGTAGGGGGGCATAAATTAGATGCTGCATTGAATGAAGCGAGTCGCTTGATTCAGCAAGCAGGTTATAAACAGGGACAAATTTTGGTTTTAACAGCAGATACCCCTTCGTCACAAGCAATGGAAACAGCAAAAAAATTAGCTCAGACAGGTATTACTTCCTCAATTATGCCAGTAAAAGCAGATAAAAATTTAAATCCATTGTATCAGCAATTTGCTGATACTGGTGACGGGCAATTAATAAAGTATTCTCCAGATTCAAGCGATTTGGATCAATGGATAGATGCTGGGAGTAAAAACAAACAATTTGCTCTTAGCGCGGAAGATGATATCCCTCTTTGGCGGGATGAGGGGCGGTGGTTTCTAATCGGTGCATTACTCTTTTTATTGCCCGTATTTCAACGTGGTTGGTTGCAGAGGGTGGCAGTATGATACGTTGTTTGAGCGTTTTATTAATCTCCCTACTCTCATCCCAGGTTTTGGCATGGGGTTGGCAGGACTTGTGGTATACACCAGATCAACAAGGACAATCCTTGATGGATAAAGCGCAGTTTGCTAAAGCTAAAGACACTTTTGAACGCAAAGATTGGGCTGCAGCAGCTGCCTACAAATCTGGAGATTATCAGCGTGCTATGGAATTGTTTAAAGATCTGAACAATGAGGAAGGCTATTATAATCAGGGCAATGCATTGGCTCATTTGGGTCAATATGAACAGGCTATAAAAGCCTATGATAAAGCTTTAGCATTAAATCCCAATAATCAGGATGCCGTTTATAATCGTAAATTGATTAAGGACCTATTAAAGAAAGATAAAGAAAAAAAACAAAATAAAGATCAACAGAACAAAGATCAACAAAACAAAG
>CAYRWO010000003.1:13860-67504 GCA_964428035.1 uncultured Legionella sp. | reverse complement strand
ATCAGCAAAACAAAGATCAGCAAAACAAAGATCAGCAAAACAAAGATCAGCAAAACAAAGATCAGCAAAATAAAGATCAGCAAAATAAAGATCAGCAAAATAAAGATCAGCAAAGCAAAGATCAGCAAAACAAAGATCAGCAAAGCAAAGATCAGCAAAGCAAAGATCAGCAAGATAAAAACAAGGCTAACAAGAAGCAGCAGGATCAAAAACAAGATCAAAATAAAAAAGATAAGGAAAATAAAGAAGGGGAAGTTCAATCCCAAGCGGATCAAGAGAAACAACAAGCAAAAGAACAATGGTTACGCTTAATTCCGGATGATCCGGGTGGATTGATGAGAGAGAAGTTTTTACGTGATCACTTAAGAAGAGAGCGTGGGTGGTATCAATGAAAAAGTTAATCATATGGTTTATTTTAAGCTTATTTAGCTCATGGGCACAAGCCGAAATTCAAGTGCAGGTTGAGCCCTCTCAGGTTACTATGGGGGAAGCATTTAAATTATCCTTAATTCAAGCGGATCCGCAGAATGGAGGTGTACCTGATCTGACTGTTCTCCAAAAAGATTTTGTTATTTTGGGTACAGAAAGAAATGTTAATTATTCGATTATTAATGGACAAGCCCAATCATCAAGTCAGTGGGTCGTTGCCTTAAGGGCAAAGAAGACAGGTATCTTAACAATACCTGCAATAAAAATTGGCTTGGAGCAAAGCACACCAATCACCATCAACGTGGAGGCCGGTTCCAAAACCCAAGATTTACAAATGGATTCCTCTCAATCGCAGGATGTAATTTTGACTGCAGAGGCTGATGAAAAAAAGCCTTATGTTAATCAACAAATTATATATACCGTTAGACTGTATAATAGTAAACAATTATTGAATGCAGATTATCAAGGGCCCCAAGTCGAAGATGCTTTGTTAATACCCTTAGGTGAAGAAAAACGCTATCAAAAAGTGCAAAATAATACTAATTACATGGTTGAAGAGCAAAGCTATGCTATTTTTCCGCAAAAAAGCGGCTCTTTAAAAATAACATCCCCTGTCTTTACTGCCCTGATTTATGATATTGACCCTCAGCGTGTTCAGGCAAAAGATAAACCTATCAATTTGACAGTGCAGTCAATTCCTGATCAATACAAAGGAAAAGTATGGTTACCAGCCAAACAGGTTAGATTAAGCGAACACTATGAAAACTCCAGTCAAAATATTAGTCAAGGAAGCACTTTGACAAGAACAATTACCTTGGAAGGCGTTGCTATCCCTGCCCAATTACTACCGGCTCTTAATTTTAAAGAAACTGAGGCATTTAGTGTTTACCCTGAAAAAGGCGCTGATCATAACCAAGTAAAACAAGGGGAATTGGTTGGTAGCACAGAAATTAAAGTAACGTATTTATTTAATAAAGCAGGTAAAGTGACTATTCCTGAAGTACGTCTTCCCTGGTTTAACACAGAGACCGGCAAAGAAGAAACAGCAATTTTAGCTCCGCGAAGCCTGGACATTACTCCATCAAGTTCAGGAGTAGTGAATAATGTTATTTCACCGGCAGCCAGTAAGGGTAGTGTAACAAAGCAATCCCCTTCTGATTTAGTATCCGCTTCTCAAACTGCTAATCATTGGGCTTGGATAGTAGCGGCCCTTTTTGCGCTTGCCTGGATCACTACCTTGGGATTATGGGGGTGGCAGCGACGCTCAAGAAATTTAGGTAAGGGACAATACAAGAAAGCTTTAGAAGAATTAGAAAAAGCCTGTTCACAAGGTAATCCTCAGAGTGCACGTGATGCTTTACTAAAATGGGCGGCGCTGCATTGGCCGGATGCACCCTTGTTGAATCTGACTGATTTGACCAGGCTGGTTAGAGATGCGCATTTAAAAAAACAATTACATGTGCTCTCCCAGGTATTATATGGTAGTGAAGATAAAACTTTATGGCGTGGTGATGAATTACTGAGAGCTGTTCATTCAGTAAAGCGAGCTCAAGTCCGATCAAAACGAAAACGGCAAATTTTACCGCCAATTAATCCTTTCTAGGCTTATCAGACTTCCTTTCTCGGTGGGGATTATGATGAGAAAGGCAAGGCTATATTAACTTATAGGATTGAAACCATCTATAATAGATAAATTACCTTTATATAACAGGATTTGCTTTTTAAGGAGCATGAATGTTAGTAAAAGAATACATACGTTTTGATGTACATGAACTTGCCAGTCTTATAAAAAGACGTCAAATAAGTGCTGAAGAAGCACTGGAATGTGCTCTTGCACGGATAGATGAGGTCAATCCCTTCATCAATGCGATCGTGATGGATTGCTCTGGGTTTGCGCGTCGATGTCTGGCTAAAATGCACGGTAATGAGCCTTATTATGGAGTTCCTTTATTAGTTAAAGATTTAGGACATGCTATAGAGGGGATAAGAAGCACGGAAGGGTCTCGTTTTTTTTTCAGTAACATAGCCTCTGAGTCAAGTGATTTAATTAGCAAGCTTATTTCTTTAGGATTTGTTCCTTTTGCCAAAACCAATACTCCTGAACTAGGATTATCTTACGTTACCGAACCTGTTTTATTTGGCCCTTGTCGTAATCCCTATGATCCCAGCAGAACTGCGGGAGGATCTTCGGGAGGCTCAGCCGCTGCAGTGGCTGCAGGAATTGCACCTATAGCTACCGCCAGTGATGGGGGTGGCTCTATTCGTATTCCTGCGGCTTGTTGTGGGTTATTCGGATTCAAACCAACAACAGGCCTGACACCTACTGGCCCTTGGGTTGACGAATTATGGTCTGGTATGGCCACCAATTTTGTGATTGCTCGCTCTGTGCGAGATACAGCTGCTTTATTTAACGCGCTGACGAATCAAAGTCAAACTAAGGTACCGCCAGCAACCAAAAAATCGTTAACCATTACTTGTTTAGAAGGCGCTTTTGCACCAGTCGCTGTTGATCCGCAATGTCTTAAGGCAGTAGAAAAAGCTAGTGAACTATTGGAAGAAGCAGGGCATCATCTCAATAAAAAACAATTAGTATTGGATCTTGATTCTATAGGAGAGAGCACACTAACTCTAATTGCAGCTAATACATGTGAGGTGATCAATCTGCAACAACACCTATTAGGTAGAAAGGCTAAAAAAGATGAGTTAGAACCAATTACCTGGGCGTTTTATCAACGGGGTCAGACTCTTTTGGCACATGAGTTCATTGCCGCAAAAAATAGATTATATCAATTATTGCGCCCTTTACATGAATTGCTCAATCAATCTGATGTGGTGCTTACTCCTGCTTTGGCCCAGCTGCCTTTGCAAATAGGCCAACTAAGAACAGATGAAGAATTTTCCAGTTACTTACAAAAAAATACCGAGTTTTCACCTTTTACTTCTCTGTTTAATCAAGCTGGTTTACCGGCTATGTCCCTGCCTTTGGTTCACCAACAACTTCCCATTTCTGTTCAGTTGGGAGCAGCAAAAGGTAAGGATTTACTTCTTTTATCTTTAGCTAAGGAAATACACTCGCTGTTACCGAATATTATTTCAGCCCCTTTGCTATAACTAGTTGATTGAATATTTAGTAGATTTTAACCTAAATGTACGATAATTTATTAGTTAAATACCCCGTGTAATCATTATTGGGTTTGTTATCTGCAGAGAAGAATCTAGTTTATTATTAATCAGAAGGGACTATTAATGAAAACGTTACCATCCAGAGTATTGTGTATAGGTACTGGACCGAGTGGTTTATTTGCCGCTCGCGAAATGAGGCAATTAGCCGAGAAGCAAAACAAAAAAATAGAATTTATTTTCTTCGAGCGGGAATTAGAAGTTGGGGGTAAGTGTCATACTTATTCTGATCCTAACTATCCTGAACTTAAAACAGAATGGGGTGCCGGCGCGGTCGCTGCCAATTATGGTGTGGTAATTGATTCATTAAATGAACATCATGTTGATTTTGAAGATATGGTTGCTATTGCTTCTGAAACAGTGGAACTCAGGCAGGAATACGAGAAGTTGAACCTTACGGAAAAAATGGCCTTTATAAAAAAATTGATTACAGAGATAACCGTTTTTAATAGCGATTATGATGTGTATAAAAAGGCAAAACAAAAAAAAACAGGACTTCCGGAGGAGTTATGCGCCCCATTTAAGCACTATGCAGAGCTGAGGAATATGCAACATTTGCCCCTTTTTGTAAAACCTCTGGTGCCTGGTTTTGGATACGGCGCTTTAGCGCATTGCCCAACCTACTGCGTGTTAGAGTATTTAGGCAAAATGACTGTTCCAGAGATACTTATTGCCGAAAACATATTTAGGCAGCCCGGTCTACTGGCAATACATGGTGGCTTTCAGCTTTTAATGGAGAAAATAGCCAGCGACTTCGATGTTCGTTTAGGGACCAAAGTAACCCAGATTGAACGATCTCCAGATCACGTTACGGTTCATTATCAACAAAACGGCGAGATGCACACTGAGACTGGCGAAGTATTAATATTGGCAACCTCTCCCAAAAATTGGCCTTCGTTAAATTTAAATTTAACGGAAACGGAACAAACATGCATTAATCAATTGGAATATTATCGATACCCTGTTGCTGTTTATCGAATTAAAGGATTACCCCCAAAACAATATTACTTTCCCAAAGCATTGGAGGAACAAGGTTTTGGGCATTTGGCGCTTATTACGACTAGAGATAATCGTAACGATCCAAAAGACGGACGTTTATGTACGATCTATGTCAATTTGCCACCCAATGACACTACCTATACTATAGATCATGAACTCATCCAGCACGAATTAAAATCCATTGAAGGGGTGACAGAGGCGATAATGGTTCAAGATAAAATTTGGGAAGATTATATGTCTACTCTTCCTTGGGATCTTCGATTAGAGCTGGATAAGGAACAACAGAAGAGCAATACCATTTATTTGGGCTCGTATGTTCTGGGTGGATTTGAAGATGTGGTCTGTGTTGCCAATAAAGCGACAGATACGGTTAAGGAACTTTATTCACCCACTGCTAGTTATGAAGAAGATCGTAAACTTGAAAATATAAAACGTGCTTGGTATTTTTTCAGTAAACCCTTGTATCCACCTATAGATTCTCTTGAAGTAGCTCAGCCTCCAACGAGTCGATGTATTATCATATAATTAAGAGGGTATTATTCCAATGTAGCTGGATCAACCGAAGCAAAAATACAGGATTAAGGGTCCCTTTCCTGTATTCGCTTCAGTGCAGATTATAGTAATAACTCTGGTCAGTTAAGTGTTGGTTCAACTATCGAACATTTTTGCTATGTATTGTTCTCATTGCTCGCCATTTGTAACATTCTATATTATACTTATAGATACTTGTAAGTTAGGACTTCTCAATTAAAATCTTGTTTTTCGTTAATATCCCTTAGCATGGTTACGTAATTTATAGCGACCAATAAAGTAATTTTTATTTTGAAGAACCCTTACAGGGTTGTGTTTAATTTTATTTGGAAATATTGCAATGTCTGTGAAAGAAACTGGCCACGTGAAGTGGTTTAATGATGATAAAGGTTATGGTTTTATTAGTCGTGATAATGGTCAAGATGATGTTTTTGTACATTTTCGTGCCATTATCAGCTCTGCAGGACGTAAATCTTTAGTAGAAGGTCAACGTGTAGAGTTTTTGGTAACCAAAGGTGCCAAAGGTTTACAGGCTGAAGAAGTAACTGCTATTTAACATCGTTTTTTATTTAATTTGTCTTCTGGATATCATTTAGTTGCTGCAGGAACCATCGACTTCGATTTTCAGCGGCGTGTAAAATCTGTAGTTTATGCGATCTCCTGCAAGCGGCTTGATTATTCACTTTTGTATCCCATCATGGACTTCCATCGCTGTTCCTAACGGTAGCAAAGATTCTAATCTCAGTAGCCGTTTATATTCTGAGGGTAGTTTGGAATCCGCTCAGATTTCTCAAAAGCGGAAACACCGTAGATATTTTCTGCTCTTATGTTCCTTTTCAGATTAAGCTGAGATAACTATTGAAAAGACAAATCCAATGGACGTTCCTCGATTGCATGTCTATTTTTATAGATCCCCGTTGTAAATAAACCCATTCCTGAGAGGGTAAGTGCAACGCCGATGCTGGCTACCGCTAATCCTGCAACACCAAAAGTTGCAGCACTAAGAAGGGTAAATGCTACAGCCACCTTGAGTTGCGGCAAGCCGGAACTGTGCCAATGCTGCTGTCTCGTCTTTAATTACCCCAAGACCATTGACAAGCATAAATCCCAGGTAACTTTGAGCTTCTGCACTCCCTTGAGCTGCTGCATTGCCTTGCTCTGCGGCAAGCCGGTATTGCTGCACAGCAGCTACCTCGTCTTTGGTAACTCCGTCCCCATTGGCATATCGTCTCCCTAACTCAAATTGAGCATGAGCATCTCCATTAGTAGATTTTTGAATTAAAGTCTCAATAGTTTCACGCGGTATAACACCCTCCTTAATAATATATAATGTAATTCAATCGACATTGAGGAGGTTTATTCTGATTTTGAAGAAGCTAATGCATATTCAGAACCATTGAAAAGCTAATCAAGACTTAATTATTTAGGTGATGTTAGGAAGACTAGGAAAAACAGCTAGCTTCGCTGAACTAAAGGTCAATGATTGATGATGTACGAATACACCGTTCTTCATTAGGTCTTTACCTCAGCGACGAACCCGTTTAATGATTAAAACTAGGGGAGTCCAGTTCTCCATTAGTCCTTTAGGGAGAAGATAGGTCGCGGTATCTGACTGAGTTTAAATCATATCATATGTATAAAAAATTATCAATAAGGTGGGGTGTATTGCGATGTATTAAAATTAGGGCTTATTATCTAAAGTAATTAAAAATTCAAGTGCTGGCTTTCGTTTTTCTCTTATGTATAATGGTTCTTATCAAACTTGTCAGGATGACGCAATGATAAAAACCATTACCCTGTTTTTGCTTGCCTGTTCCTTCAATGTTCATGCTTCTCATGTAGTCAGTGGTACTTTTGAAGCGACACAAGTGTGCCCTGCTTATCTATCTAAAAACAGTAAATCTAATCCTGATAATTTAATGGTACAACCGACTTATCATTATCCCCTTAAAGAAATAAACAAAACCCCACCAGATTGGTTGCGGATAGAATTACCTGATAAGCATAATACCTTACGTTGGGTTAGCGCTAATTGTGGCGTTACAGAATATAATGAGCGCGATACCAATCGCTGTACTTCTGATGTTGGAATGGCGGACTCTTATGTTTTAGCCCTGAGTTCCCAGTCTGGATTTTGTCAAACCTATGGTTATGAAGCAGGGAAACCTGAATGCATGAATTTGTCGCGGGATTCGTATCAAGCCAGCCATTTAACCTTGCATGGCTTGTGGCCTAATCAGGATGCTTGCGGCCAACGTTATGGATTTTGTGGAGTAAATCCCCGTCCTAATCATTGTGATTATTCTCCTCTGGATTTAAATTCTGCTGTAGCAGAGAAACTAAGAAAAATCATGCCCAGTTATCATTATGGAAGTTGCCTGGAACGCCATGAATGGAATAAGCACGGTAGTTGTCAGATGTTAACTACGGATGATTATTTTACCTTGGCAATGCGGTTAACAGCAGAAGCAGATCAAACAGCTCTGGGGCAATATCTAACTAAAAATAAAGGTGATGTCGTAAGATTAACTACTTTACGTGAGTTAATTGCCACATCGTTTGGTCAAAACAATGCAGAGAAAATTTATCTGGGGTGCAAAAATGGGGTCTTAGTCGATATGTTCATCCAATTACCTTCATTCATCCCTCTTGATGAATCTTTAAGCTCATTAATTAGTAAAGCATCTGCTCATCCAGCTCGGGACTCTTGTCCCAATATTGTAACTCTTTCTAACTTTACTAAGGAGTCCTGGTTTTAAGTATACTGTGTTGTTGCACATTGGTAGAACTTACTCTAATGTAGAGAGATTATTGATACGGGAATGAAGAACATGCTCAAGCGGTACTATTTATTGATTTTAAGTGTCTTTTTTTTAGTGGGTTGTGCTCATCATGGGCAAAAAATGCCTCCTCCATCAATAGAAGAGTCGGGTAAAAGTATCAAGCAATACAGACAAATTCCTTCATTCACCCAAGTTGATGTTCAAGGACGAGTTAATATTCATTTACATACTGGGTATAAAAAACCACAAATTCTTTTGACCGGAGATCCCAGGGATTTAGCCCAAGTGAAAACTGTAGTAAGCGGAACTACTCTCTATTTAATAGTAGGGAATGGTTATCCGCGTTATGGGGCTGTAAATGCGGATATTCGAGGCCGATTTCTTAATCGCCTGAGTTATAAAGGGGCTGGACTAATTAAAGGTAGCCAGTTACATACCAGTTTCCTGGAACTCTATTTGGCCAATCAGGGTACAACTCAATTAGGGGGAACTATTGGTTTGCAAAAGTTGGAAGTAGAAGGTGGAGGGCTGACTCAAATTAGCGGCATCACCAGTCATGACTTGCAAATTCGTTTAAAAGGAAAGCCTAAGGTACAGCTGACCGGGTTTGTTACTCTCTCTAAACTTAATGTAGATGGAGAAGGGTGGCTCAGTTTGTATTGGGTAAAAAGTTATCACTTAACTGTTGTGGCTAAAAAAGCCGCAAAAATTCAATTAGCAGGTATTGTTAATCGACTTGAAGTGGAATTGTGGGGGGCTGCGCGATTTAAAGGACGATATTTACGTGCTCAGCGCAGTTTTGTAAAAACACATGATAAATCAGTCGCTGAAATTTCTGCTGTTAATCATCAGAGTACTCTGGCCACCGATGCCAGTGATATTTACTATTATAATATTCCTGATACGCGTGCTGATTTCATGGCTTTTAATGGTTCAGTATTGAATATGCGTGAATGGAGTTTGTATGAATTGCAAGAATTCACTCGCTATAATAAGCAATTTCCCTAGGAATTAATTGACCGGGGTTCGATAGGTATTAGCTTTATCGAACTGGGTGATAGCGAAAGCTGTAACCCGGGATTTGTTGGCATATCATCCCGGGTTACGACTACGTCTACACCCGGGCTACAATTATAATAAAGATGTAGACCGAGCCACACTTATTGTTTGGACGTGACCTGATTAATACATTGAACAATTTCTTTAAAATCATTATCCAGCGGTAGAATATGGGCAGAGTTTTTTAACCAATGGATGGTTGCGTTAGGAAGTGGACTAAAAAGTTGTTCTACTTCTGTTGAGGCAACAACCTCATCGTGTACTCCCAAGAAGAGATCAACTGGGCAAGTTGGTGCTACCCACTGATATTGATGGGATAAAGTGAGCATTTCATTGATGGAAGTAAGAGGTAGTTTTCGATAGGCAATTTCGGCCTTTTTGTTAGTTACCAGGTTACCCGCATTATTTCGCAATTGATAAAAACCCAAACATCTAAGCGTTTGAACCAGTTTTAACATGAGGGTGATATTCATCTTTAATTTGAGCGCGGGAGCTAAGAGAAAGAGGTGATTTAGGGGAAATTTTTGGCTTAATTCACAGGCCAATAAACCACCTAGTGATAAGCCCAATACATCGACTTTTTTATATTCATTAAATAATATCTCACAGGTTTTGTTAGCAGTAAAACGCCAATCCTTGGCTGTGGATTGAGAGAATGCTTCTATGCTTTCAGCATGTCCCTGTAAGGCGGGGCATACGATGGCGTCATAATGTTTTATTTGCGGAATAAGGCAGCGATACACTGCAGGGGAGGAAGAAAATCCATGGAGGAGTAATAATGCCCGCTCAGAGCCTCTTCCACGTTGATCTACAGGTTCAAGAAGGGACATTTCTTTTTGAGTTAAAGCAGACAGTTGTTTTCCACGACGCATATAGCGAAAATCGTCATTATTCATGATTTACCTTTTTATCGACCGTCCAATGCCTAAGTATGCATAATATAGTGATACGAAACAAATTCAGATACTAAGTCCGGGTATTCGTTTGCAAAATTAATGTAAATTACTGATTGCTTTAACTCATTATAGGGTAAATTTTGGTATGATGACTTTATTATATTTTTATTATTGTACTATTTTATGTATAGGGTAAAGAGAGCATCTATTTTCACAGGAGCCAGCCATCAAGTTGGTTCATGATGTGCTATCTTTAAATTAATAGAATAAGATTTTTGAGGTATATTTCATGTCTAGCAATCCTCCAGAAGATACTGGCCCTGACACCAGTAGTACTCCTAGTCCTACCGATACAGGTTCTACCCCGGGACCGACTACACCAGAGCCAACCACTCCAGAGCCCAACGCGCCTCAGGATAAACCAGCTCCGAAAAAGCCCGGCCTTCTTAAAAGAGCAGCAAGCGCTCTTGGGAATAATATTGCCAACCAATTAACCAATAACATGGGTAAGGGTGACCCGAATAAAAAGAACGATAAAGACAAGAAGCCCGAAGATTTGATGAAGCTGGTAGATAGTCTGTCTGATACAGTGGCCAATATAAATGGAGGGCTAAATAGTTTATTAGGAAAGGCCATCCAGAAGGGTTTCGATAGCATTGTAGCTAGATTTAAAGGCGATAAGTCGGATGCTAACCCCAATGATCCGAGTAATACTGATCCTACCCAGACTACACCAAGTACTACCCAGACTACGCCAAGTACTACCCAGACTACGCCAAGTACTACTCAAACCACGACAAGTCCTACACAGACCACGACAAGTCCTACACAGACCACGACAAGTCCTACACAGGATACGCCAAGTCCTACACAGGATACGCCAAGTCCTACACAGGATACGCCAAGTCCTACGCAGGATACACCACAGGATACACCAAGCGATACAACGACTCCACCTACGCCTCAGGAGTCCTCAAACCCTACCCTTACGGAATCAGATCCTGAGAGCCAGGCTTCGGTCAACAATGATTCTGGTACTACGCCGGTGGAATCCGCAAATCCTTCGCTCCAGGAATCGGATCCTATGGCTAATCAATCAAGCCCTACACCTCAGATGAGCGCTTTATCTTCTGATACGGTTTCAGATCCAAAAGAGTCGCTTCAATCAACGGGGAATGATCAATTTCCTCAAGATAGTGGACCAAGTACAGATCAAACTCCCGAACCCACTGAGAGTCTTGACAGTGGTCCGAGTGGTCCACCGATGTAAAGTATCTTGCAGTTTGCTCCGAGCGATGGACATCGCTCGGAACCAGGTTACCAAAAAACAAAATTTTAGCGTTCAAATAATTTATGCGGCAAGCTTTCAATACGTCCTGCCTGGGTTACTACAACGTAATTTAATTTGCGTTGTAATTCACTTATGGTATCAGCACCTGCATACGTCAGGCCTGATCTTAATCCGCCAATTATATCTGCAATGATTGCATCGGCGTTTTCTTTAAATGGGACTTCTGCGGCCACCCCTTCAGCGGTTTTCCATTCATGCATTTGTCCGAGGAATGCTTCCTGTGCTTCTCTGGACGCCATACCACGATAACGTTTCACTTTAGATCCATCTTCTTTTTGGATTACTTCACCGGGGGTTGGTGCAGTACCTGCTAACATACCACCTATCATGACAAAATCTGCTCCAAAAGCTAAGGCTTTCACTATATCGCCAGAGGTTTTAATTCCTCCATCTGCTACAATAGAGCGATCCGCGCGCGAGCAATCCTGGATACAGGTGAGCATGGGCACACCAAAACCGGTTTTAATGCGCGTGCTGCAGACTGACCCCCCACCAATACCCGCCTTAATAATATCGGCGCCACAAGAAGCAAGATAATCTGCACCGGCATAAGTGGCCACATTCCCAGCCATGATACACCGATCGCCAAGTATTTGGCGTAAGCTTTTTAAAGTTTTACCGACGTACTTGGCATGGGCATGGGCGACATCAACACAGAAAAAATCAGCTCCGGCATCACGTAAGGCCTCAGCTCTTTGTAATTCAGTATCAGTACAGCCTATGGATACAAAAACATTTCCTTTACATCGTTTAAAGTCCTGAATATTTTCCTCAATGGTCATAAAACGGTGTAAAGCCCCCATGGCCCCTTTACTGTGCATGAAATTAGCCATCGTACTTTCAGTGATGGTATCCATATTGGAACTGATTACCGGAAGACTTAAGCTTAGCTTGCTTAATCTATCAGTGCTGGTCGTCTCAACTATCCTTCTTGACTCATGGTGATTGTATGAAGGTACAAGTAGGACGTCATCAAAGGTAATGGCTTGGTCGGTCATTTTTAATCCTCGTAAAACACGTACTATAAATGCTCAGCAGCATAAAATGCAAGCCTTGATCGTTCTCCGCGAGTTAATGTCATATGCGCACTATGCTCCCAGTTTTTAAATCGGTCTACTGCAAAAGTTAAACCCGAGGTAGTTTCAGTCAAATAAGGGGTATCTATTTGTTTGATGTCACCCAGACAAATGATTTTACTTCCTGGCCCTGCCCGGGTAACCAGGGTTTTAATTTGTTTGGAGGTTAGATTTTGCGCTTCATCAATAATGATGTAGCGATTTAAAAAAGTTCGTCCACGCATGAAGTTTAATGAGCGAATTTTAATTTTGTTTTGTAATAGATCCTGCGTGGCTCCACGACCAAAACTTCCACCTACTTGTGAGCCATGCAAGACTTCCAGGTTATCCATTAATGCTCCCATCCAGGGAGTCATTTTTTCTTCTTCAGTTCCCGGCAAGAAGCCAATATCTTCACCCACGGGTATGGTAACGCGAGTCATTAAAATTTCGCTGTACCGATTTTGATCCAGAACCTGGGTTAAACCTGCCGCTATAGTTAATAAAGTTTTTCCTGTTCCTGCTGAACCTTGTAAGGTAACGAAATCAATATCAGGGTCAAGAAGCAGGTTTAAAGAAAAGTTCTGTTCTCGATTTCTGGCGTTAATCCCCCAGACGGAATGTTTTGACTGGGTGTAATCACGAACGATTTGGACGACCGCATTGTCCCCATCCAATTTTTTTACTAAAGCCTGGAATTCATTATCTTCTGTACTAATGCAGTCATTAGGATTCCATTGTCGAACTAATGGTCCTGAAACACGATAAAAAGTTTTACCACTCTCTTGCCATGAACCCATATCCTGGGCATGAGTATCCCAAAAATTGTTATCCAATACATGTAATCCGCGATGAAGAAGATTAACATCATCCAATACTTGATCGTTATAATAATCTTCCGCAGGAATTCCAAGTATCCCTGCTTTTATACGCAAGTTAATATCTTTAGAAATGATGACAACTTGCTTTTTGCCCATGAATTTTTTTTGTAGTCCTAAAGCAGTAGCAAGAATAGTATTGTCTACTTTATGCCCTGGGAGTGAGGACGGAATCACCTGATCGAATTCATCAGTTTGAAAAAACAATCGGCCACTGCTGTTTTCTTTGTGGGAATTAACGAAGCTGGGTATAGGAAGTCCGGAAACTATTTGTTCATGAGATGAATTACTCATTAATTCTACCAACATCCTGTTGGTTTGCCTTACGTTGCGGGCAACCTCTGAAGTACCTGTTTTATGGCTATCTAACTCTTCCAGAACGACCATGGGTAAATAAATATCGTGTTCGTCGAAATGATAGATAGCAGTAGGATCATGCATTAAAATATTTGTATCAAGCACGAACAGCTTACGTCCAGTTTTGCTAGTATCCATAGGTCACCCCGTCAGCTAAAATAATCTTTCTTAAGATTCAAGTGGCTCTGCGCTTCCTTGATATTTTTCAAAGTACCTGGTTACTGGTCCCTTGAATCTCAAGATCTACCTTCATTGTGCTAAGGGAGATGGCCTTACGTCAAGAACTATATTTTTTAATGAAAAGTGCTTTATCAGGGCATTTATAACCTATAATTAAAAGACTGCATCGGCCTCAATACGTTCCGCTTTAAGCTCCTTATTGTGAAAAACAATCAAGGCACACAAGGCCATAAAAAACAGAAAGAAACCCACGTGATAAATGTTTTCGTGGCTTACCAATCGGCCTGAATAGGTTCCAAATGCAGCAAAACAAAGTAAGATAAGACTGCGAATAGCAGAGGCAGCTCCCCTATAATCATCAAAACATTGCAAGGCTCTGGAGGTTGTACCACCCCAAAGAAGTGCCGAACTAAGTATGTAGATACCCAGATCAAGGGCATTAAAAATTTGATGCCCATTCCATTGCATGTATTCGCCCAAAATAAGCAGCAAACTGCTTAATAAAGCTAATTGAATGCCCGTATTAATGGTTTTATCAATTCCTATCCGTTTGAACAAGTGAGATGCCAATAATGAACCGAAGACGAAGCCCATTGAGGTAAGCATTAATAAAAGTCCCATCTGATCGGCGGCAATCTGTTTATGGGCATAATAAAACGGTGCCATGGTGAGAAAACACCATTCCCCACAGTTTAATAAGCCAAAAAGAGCGATATAAGAGACAAACGTTTTATTCTTCATAATACGACCATAGATGTCCAGTCGCTGTTTAAAGGTAGGGATTATCACGTTTAGAGAAGAGGCTGGTGGTTTTGGCGAAAACAACATGGTTACACATAAGATCGCGGAAAACACGGTAATACAATACAGATTAGTATGCCAGCCATATAAAACATCAATTTTTCCACCAATTGCGGGTGCGAACAACGGAACAATGGCTGTAAGAGTTCCAACCCAGGACATAATACGAGCGCCCTCATCTTTAGGAAAAAGATCTTGCACCAAGGCCCAACCTGCAACTGGAACAACAACTGCACCAGCGCCCTGGATGAAACGACAGACTAAAAGAAAATTAATCGAAGGCGCAATGACACTTAGAACAGAGCCAATAAAGAAAATCAGCATGCCTATTAACAAGGTTTTTCTTCTGCCTAATTGATCCGCAATAACTCCCCAAATAAGTACTGTAGCAAATTGCCCAACCATAAAAATAGAAATAAGCATTTTGACATTGCTTGCAGGAACAGCGAAGTAGTGGGCGATTTGCGGCAGACTGGGCAACAGAATATCTGTGGATATCAATGTCAGTACGCAGGTTGCAATAACAATGATTAGCTGAATATTGCGGTTAAACATAGTTCACTCTTGTTAAAGATAGATTTTTTAGGAAGGGAAACGTACTGATTGTAACAATATTTAATAAATTATTCTATGAAAACGATTGTTCTGATTTTAATAGCGGCTTTAGCTTATTGATCACTATAAAGTACCAAAGTACATCACAGGATTGTGAACTCAATAAGAACAGAACCATCATCTTCCACCTTAATTTTCATGGCATAAAATCTCTATGCACTAATTATTTGAATCTCTGTACACGAATTGATACTCTTCAGGCCCTATAAAAATTTGGAGCCAGTAAGTGCCAAGATTGTCCAGACTACACCAAAACAGTATTGCCACGCTAATACGAGACTACAATTCTTTGCCAGAGTATATGAAGTGGTTTTTCCCAGCTCAGCTAGAAACTGCATTGCACGCACATCAAACCACAACTAATGAAGTTAATAGCGCATGGAATCTCGGCAATATCTTTCTTAACGAAACCTGGTTTTTTCAACGCTGGTTACTTTCTTGTCTTGGAACATTCGCTCGATCTGCTTTAGTCATGAGGTGTGCATTATCCCTGGGGGCTGGGGAAACTGAAGTACATCACCCTGATTTTGATGCTGCAGTGACTCCTGCAGAAGGCCCGTGCCCTCTGACTACTTATTTCGAAAATGCTATTATGAGACAGAATCTCCCTGATCCTGTCGCGCAGGGGTATTATCATGCTGCAGGAAATTATGCCAATGCGGGGTCTATTCGTGCGGGTCTTTATGAACTAAATGGAGCTGGTTTATTGGTTGGGGACGCAGGAAAGGCTAATTTTGAAACGCTCCTGGTGGAGGGACAGTTTACACCTATGACGGTTGCCACCTGTCTTGTTGCCCTTAATGAGGCTGGTTTGTTAAGCGGAGAAAACGCCCAACCGAATCGGGAGGTAATCAAAAGACGCGCTTCCCTCGGCCTGGAATACCTGGGAGACGTAATAAATGCTTTTCGGGAACTTAAGAATGCTGAACTTTTTTCCGGAGAGACACCAGAGTCCAGGGCTATAGCGCAGGCTAATTTTAATGCGGTACTACAACATGAAGAGGCTCCTTTGGCTGTTGCTCGTTCACTGATTCAATTATGCGATGCTGGGTTACTTACTGAAAATGAAGGTCAGGAAATTCGTGACATCGTGGCCAGCCATCAAGATCCCACTGTTGCTGCCCATACTATTCTTGCTCTACGGGAGAGGGATTCAACCACAGGGCAAAGTAAACTGATGCTTTATGCTCAACGTAAAGTCCCTACTCTGTTCCCCCAACAATCCATTGCTCGTCAAGGGAGTGTGGTGGAACATGATCAAGAGGACAGGCAACAGAGCAGTATGGGCGCCACTCAGTTGTAAATGCCAGGCAATAACAAATTATGAGCCGGGCGTTTCGCCCGACTCCGTATTATCTAAAAGTGATTCTTTTAGTTAAGATAATTCGTTCACTGCAGCTAATACTTCTTCTACATGTCCTTTGACATTGACTTTGCGCCATTCATGTTTTAAGACCCCTTGAGCATCAAGTAAAAAAGTACTACGTTCAATCCCGCGAACCTGTTTTCCATACATTGATTTCATTTTAATCACGTCGAATAATTGACATAAATGCTCTTCGCTATCGCTGATTAGCTCAAAGGGGAAATTTTGTTTGGCCTTAAAATTTTCATGTGATTTTAAGCTGTCTCGGGAAATGCCAAATATTTGGGCGTTTAAGGCTTTGAATTGAGGATAAGCATCTCTGAAATCCTGTCCTTCAGTAGTACATCCTGGTGTCGCATCTTTGGGGTAGAAATAGAGCACTACCGGTTGTCCTTTATAATCATTGAGATGGGCGGTCAGGTTACTGGTGGCGTTAAATTCAAAATCAGGCACTACTTCATCTATGTTCATTGAATCTCTCCCTGTTTCATTATTTTTTTTTCATGATTCGTGATTTATCTCTCTGCCATTCTCTATCTTTAATGGTATCTCGTTTATCATGTTCTTTTTTACCTTTTGCCAGAGCCACTTTTACTTTAATTTTATTTTTTTTCCAATATAAAGAGAGTGGTACTATGGTGTAGCCCTGTCGTTCGACACTGCCAATAAGCCTACTTAATTCTTTTCTATTCAGCAACAATTTACGTGTCCGAGTCGGATCGGGAATGGCATGAGTAGATGCTGTAGGAAGGGGCTGGATTTGTGCCCCTAACAAAAAGGCTTCTCCATATTTGATAATCACATGCGCATCAGACAGATTGATTTTTCCTGCACGTAAGCTTTTCACTTCCCATCCCTCTAGAACAAGTCCGGCTTCGAATTGTTCTTCAATGAAATAATCAAACCCGGCCTTTCTGTTCAGCGCGATACTTGAATCTGAAGGTTTTTTGGTAGCCATGAGACACCTGAACTATAGAAAAAAAGTTATTATAACTGATGTATAGATATTTGAGGACTTTCTTTGGTTTTTCTTAGGAATCTCACTCTTCGACCCCTTCTGGTCCAGAATCTTTCGCTACGCTTGAGATAACGGCAATCTTGGTGCTCAGGAACAAGTCATAGGATAGTTCAAAAACGTACCGTTAAGAATAAACAGTACGTTTTTAATAAGCAGATGCCGAAGGGTATTTTATTTCGGGAACCTTTCGTCTTTATAATCCTGAGGTAATTGGGGATAAACACGTTCTAATTGATGATTCACTGCTACTCGATCATCAAAAACAAAACAAGCCCCTTCCCACAGTGACTCATCCTCTGGTATGGATTCGATGTAATTGAGGATCCCGTCTTGTAAGTGATAAACTTTTTCAAAGCCTTGCTCTTTTAAATAGGCGGTTGATTTTTCACAACGTATGCCGCCAGTGCAAAACATGGCAATTTTTTTGTCTTTTTTATCTTGCAGATGTTTTTCAACGTATTCAGGAAACTCTCTGAAATTTTCTGTATCGGGATTTATTGCGTTTTTAAAAGTACCTAGTTCAAATTCATAATCATTTCGAGTATCAATCAGAATAACCTCAGGATCTTTGATAAACTCATGCCATTCATCCGGATTAAGATAGATGCCTACTGATTTAGTCGGGTCTACATTTTGGATACCCATAGTGACGATCTCTTTCCGAAGTTTTACTTTCGCTTTGTCAAAGGGATTTTGTTCATCAAAAGTTTCTTTAAAATTCAGATCCGCAAAACGAGAATCACCGCGCATATACTGATAAAAAAGCTCCATTTCTTCACGTTTACCTGCAAAACCGCCGTTAATACCCTCTGCAGCTAAAATAATGGTTCCTTTAATGTTAATGTCACGCATTTTGGCAAGCATGGGCTCCCGCATGGTTTCAAAATCGGTTAAGGGAACAAATTTATAAAAAGAGGCAATGACTATTTCTTTCACTTTACTACCTAAAATTAACAAAAATATTTGGTAAAAATTACCATTTACTCACAATTTAATCAATAGGAATGAATTAAATGCATTCTCTCCGACGATGTATTTGTACCGATTCAGGACGGGAAACGTCGTCATCTGGAACATAATGACATAGATCGCCTCAAACTGACTTTCTAAAGCTAAGAGGCTACCATCTATATAAAAATACATGTTCTGTGGATTATGCTTTTATCTTGGTGGGAAAATTGACAATTCTGGAACTGCAGTCGTATTATTATTGATCAAGCTATGGATTTTTTATTAGCTTAATAATAATTCAAGGAGGAATTATGATCGATTACAAACGGATGTGCCGTTGGTTGTCTCTTGTTTTACTGATGATACCCTTATCCTGCTTTGCTTCTACTTCAGTAAAATCCATGGTTGTTTTTGGTGATAGTCTTTCGGATACAGGTAATACTACTCGTCTGCTTAAAAGTCTGCGGCAAGAAGAAAATCCTGCGTTTATCGTTGCTCCGTTTAAAGTGTTCGTGCTCAATAAAATGATTGATTTTGCGAATGATTATTATGTTCCGCAAATGGTTCTTGATGCAGGCATTAACGTGGTCACTAATTTTTTTGATAATGAATTGGCACCGTATATTGCTAATTTAGTAAGCAAGATCAAATTGGTACCCATATTACCTGGTAAGCCTTATTGGAACTCAAGATTTTCCAATGGTCGGGTATGGAATGAATATTTAGCCCAAATGTGGGCCATACAAAAGAGTGATGAGGATGTTTACATCAATAAGGCTTTTGGTGGAGGCTGGGCTGCGACGTATGACTACCAATTGACGGTTTGGAATTTAATTCGTCATCCTTTAGGAACGATTAAAACTTTAATTGTAGGTAAATTGATTCCTCCAAGCCTTGGCTTTACCGTACAAGGGTACTTATTGGAGCATACTCAATTAGATAGTGAAACCGTGTATTTTGTGTTTTCTGGTAGTAATGACTATTTAAATGTTTTGCTGTTTGAAGATAATTATAACACCACGATTATGAGCAATTATGTCGATAATGTGATTGAAAATTTAAGTGCTGCCGTTTTGAAATTAGAGCAGGCAGGGGCTAGGCGTTTTGTCATTATGGGAATTCCCCGTTTAGGCGAAACACCTAAATTTGTGAAAACAACAGACAGACAGGTATTAAATGATGCGGTGGATCAGCATAACCAACGTTTGGCAATGCGTATTGATGAATGGCAAAAATTGTATCCTAAAGCTGATTTCTTGTTTATAGATACAGAGCGATACTTAGCAAAAGCATTAAACAATCCTGAGCAATATGGATTTGCCAACATTTCCGAGGCATGTATTGATGTGAAATTCCCTATGATTGGTGCTTTAGCCCACTCCCCGTTTGCCAGCAACTACGTATTAAAGTATGCTCAATTATTGCAATATAAAGACCCGCAGTTTATGGTTGGCGAGAGTAATTATCATATGTGTGATCTTCCGCAAGATTATTTATTCTGGGATGAAATTCATCCAACCACTCGAGCGCATAATTATCTGGCGGTTGAAATCTGTTCCGCGATGAAAGATCATGGGTATTCAGTGAATTGCGAGGCCCCTGATCCGGCCAGTTAATGAACCGTTGAATTGCCTGGATAGTTTTTTTACGTTGTTCAGGCAATTTAATCGTTTGCTTTAGTGATTTAGGAAGGTTTATGGCATAATTCCTATTTTTTATTGATATACTTCATCTATAGTGTGTTTTTTGAAATTCATATACGTGATGTGAGTTAGATTGATATCAGAACCTTTTTTTGTTTTGGATTTAGCTACTATTAAATAGAACAGGACTTATAAAAATACCAAGGTTAACGAAGAGATTGGTTTTTGTCCTGAAGAAAATAGATAGTGAATCTACAGAGACAGAGTAGTTGCTAATGAGGAGTGATTATGTGTGGGATTATGGGTGCTGTTTCAGAACGCGATATTAGCAAGATCTTGCTTGAAGGATTACGACGACTGGAATATAGAGGTTATGATTCAGCGGGTATCGCTGTAATTGATAATCACTCCCGTTTAAAGCGAGTGAGAATGCAAGGGAAGGTACAGAACCTGGCTGATGCGATGCAAGAAACTGCTGTTGCTGGAAATACCGGGATTGCTCATACTCGTTGGGCGACGCATGGTAAACCTTCAGAACAAAACGCTCATCCCCATTTATCTCATGGACAGATTGCTCTGGTTCATAATGGTATTATTGAAAATCATGATCATTTACGCCAGCGCCTCATATCAAGTGGCTATCAATTCACCTCTGAAACGGATACTGAAGTAGCCGCTCATTTAATCCACTACCATTATCTGCAACATGAGGATTTATTACTGGCTGTACAGACTGCAGCTGCCGAGATGCATGGTGCTTTTGCCTTAGGGGTCATTCATCAACAACGACCGTTGGAATTAGTTGCAATACGAAAAGGCAGTCCTTTAGTTCTGGGACTTGGTATAGGTGAGAACTTTATCGCTTCTGATGCTCTGGCTTTAAGATCATTTGCCCAATCGGTTATTTATTTAGATGAGGGTGACAGTGCTACTATCACGGCACATGAGATAAAGGTTTATGACTCTTCCCGAACTGCTGTTGAGCGAATTCCGCATCCATTAAATAATGACTCTGAAATTGTCAGTAAAGGCCCATACAGGCACTTTATGCTTAAAGAGATATTTGAACAATCACGGGTGTTAACTGATACCATAGAGGGGCGTATTAACAGTCCTGAAGTACTGAAAGCCAGTTTTGGTGAACGAGCCTCACATGTGTTTCCTCTGGTCAAGCACATTCATATTGTGGCCTGTGGAACCAGCTATCATGCCGGTATGATTGCTAAATATTGGCTTGAATCTTTGGCCGGGTTTCCGACCCAGGTTGAAATTGCCAGTGAATATCGTTATCGCGATGTGGTTGTTCCCGATGGGACTTTGTTTATCACTATTTCTCAATCAGGTGAAACAGCCGATACTTTAGCTGCTTTGTATAAAGCAAAATCCATGAATTATTTAGCTAGTTTAGCTATTTGTAATGTGGCAACCAGTACCTTGGTCAGGGAAGCAGACTGTGTCTTTTTGACCCGGGCAGGTGTTGAGATAGGTGTGGCATCAACCAAAGCATTTACTACCCAGCTTGCAGCATTTTTGATGTTAGCCGCAGCTCTTTGTCCCAACGAGCGTTCGCAAGAGGTATTGAAGCAATTACAAGAGCTGCCTGCTTGCTGTGAGCGAGTATTACAGATGAATGGGGAAATTGAGTCCTTGGCCGCTTTATTTGTTAACAAAGCTCATGCATTATTTCTGGGCCGTGGTGTGCAATACCCTGTAGCCTTGGAGGGTGCTTTAAAGTTAAAGGAAATTTCTTATATTCATGCTGAAGCATATCCAGCAGGTGAGTTAAAGCATGGTCCTTTAGCTTTAGTCGATAAGGACATGCCGGTCATTGCCGTGGCTCCCAATGATGAGCTTCTGGATAAATTAAAATCTAACTTGCATGAAGTGAGTGCTCGAGGTGGACAGTTATTTGTTTTTGTAGATGATGGACAAATGTGGGAGACTAATGGGGCTCGATTAATTAAGGTACCATTTTGTGGAACATGGATTGCACCTATAGTCTACACTATTCCCCTGCAGCTACTGGCTTATCATGTTGCTGTAGCTAAAGGAACCGATGTGGATCAGCCACGTAATCTTGCTAAATCGGTGACAGTTGAGTGAATAAGGGACAACAATTTTGGGCTGATCTGTGGCGTGAGGGGCGAACCTCCTTTCACAGGGAAGAAGTTAATCAGGATTTAATTAGCTATTGGCCTGATTTGAATAGAGCGCCAGGTAGTACTGTTCTTGTTCCTTTATGTGGAAAAAGTCTTGATATGCTTTGGTTATCCCAACAGGGATTTAAAGTGGTGGGCATCGAACTGAGTGAAGAGGCTGTAATCCAGTTTTCCACGGAACATCAACTGCAGTTCCGAAAAGAAACAAGAGGCGAAGTACATCATTATTATACGGACTCTATTAGTTTATGGGTTGGCGATATTTTTGCTTTGGACTCTTCTTTTATAGCACCGGCTGATACCATTTATGACCGAGCAGCCTTAATTGCTCTTCCAGCTAAACTAAGACCAATGTATGTTGATACCTGCCTCAAATGGCTTAAGCCGCAGGGAGTCATCTTGTTAAAAACATTAAGTTATAATCAAGAGGAATTAGAAGGCCCTCCCTTTAGTGTCTCTGATGAGGAAGTAACCAGTTTATATAAAAAACAGTGTTCGGAAATTAAGTGCTTAAAAGTTTCTGAGCGGTCACAAGACCCTGATGATGTCTTGTTTCAAAGAGGTTTGAGGGCGATTAAAGATAGTGTATGGTGTATTAGAAAAGCGTAAATTCGGTATAATCAGGATTTATTAGAATAGTTGTTTGCAGTTTGGACATATTTTATATCGCAATATGGACTGCGATGAGTATATAATGTGGCGGTTTTTTATCATGTTTTACGGGGATGTGAATGGCTCAAGAGATGTTGGCGTCAGCTGCGATTATTG
Organism: uncultured Legionella sp.; assembly: GCA_964428035.1. Taxonomy (GTDB): domain Bacteria; phylum Pseudomonadota; class Gammaproteobacteria; order Legionellales; family Legionellaceae; genus Legionella. The sequence continues at coordinate 44,485 of CAYRWO010000003.1, read as the reverse complement.
CACAAGAACTTAAGGTCAAAGTATCGCAGGTAGAGACTGCTATTCGTATGCTGGATGAGGGAGCAACAGTTCCTTTTATTGCGCGTTATCGTAAAGAAGCAACTGAAGGTCTTGATGATGTGCAGTTACGTTTTCTTGCCGAGAGATTAATTTATTTACGTGAACTGGATGAGAGACGTACTGTTGTCTTACAATCAATTCGGGAACAAGAAAAATTAACTCCTGAGTTAGAGCAGAGTATTCTGGCAGCAGATACTAAAACGCGCTTGGAAGACTTATATTTGCCCTTCAGGCCTAAACGACGAACTAAGGCACAGATAGCGATTGAAGCAGGATTAGAGCCCTTGGCTCTTGCATTGTGGAACAATCCAACTCTTGATCCAGAGGAAGAAGCACCCAAATATATTAATACTGAGTCAGGTATTGACGATACAAAAGCAGCTCTTGAAGGCGCCAGACACATCTTAATGGAGCATTTTGCTGAAGATGCTGATCTGATTAATGAATTGCGTGAATATTTATGGCAAAACGCTATAGTGAAGTCAGTGGGTAGCAGTAAGAAAAAAGAAGCCGTCAACAAATTTTCGGATTATTTCGATTACTTAGAAGCCATTAAAAAAATTCCTTCTCATCGTGCACTTGCTTTATTCCGTGGGCGACGAGAGAGTATTCTGCAAGTAAATCTTATTTTGCCAGAAACAGATCTAAGTTATGGCGAAAATAAGATTGCAGCTCATTTTAAAATTGAGGATCAGCAAAGAAAAGCGGATAGCTGGTTATTGGATGTCGTCCGTATGACTTGGAAGGTAAAACTATTCACTAAGTTGGAGCTGGAGTTACTGACTCGCTTACGCGAAATGGCGGATGAAGAAGCCATTAAAGTATTCTCCAGAAATTTGCGTGATTTATTGCTGGCCGCTCCAGCAGGGCCACAAATCACAATAGGACTTGATCCTGGAATTCGGACTGGCGTGAAAGTTGTGGTGGTTGATACTACCGGAAAATTGCTTGATTACACGGTTATTTTTCCCTTCGCCCCGCAAAATGAATGGCATCAATCGATTTCCGAGTTGGCGAAGCTTGCTGTGAAACATCAAGTCAACTTGCTCAGTATAGGCAACGGTACTGGTTCACGCGAAACAGAGCGGCTGGTTACTGATATGATTAAAATGTATCCTGATTTGCAGCTCAGCAAAATTATTGTCAGTGAAGCTGGTGCATCTGTTTATTCAGCCTCTGAAATAGCAGCCAATGAGTTTCCTGATTTAGATGTTACCTTAAGAGGGGCCGTTTCTATTGCCAGAAGGTTACAAGATCCTTTGGCAGAGTTGGTAAAAATAGAAGCCAAATCCATTGGAGTAGGTCAGTATCAACATGATGTCAATCAAACCCGGCTAGCTCGAAGCCTTGATGGCGTAGTTGAGGATTGCGTAAATGCGGTAGGGGTTGATATTAATACCGCTTCAGCTGCCTTACTTGCTCGTATTTCTGGTCTTAACGAGACTCTGGCTAAGAACATAGTGCAATATCGAGATGAGCACGGTGCCTTTATGAACAGGAATCAGTTAAAAAATATCAGTAGAATGGGGGAAAAAGCGTTCCAACAAGCTGCCGGTTTTCTCCGCATTATGAATGGGGATAATCCTTTGGATGCATCTTGTGTTCATCCTGAAGCTTATCCCTTAGTAGAAAAAATTGTTGCAGATAAGAAAATAGATATTCCTCAAATTATAGGCAATAAAGAAATACTCCACAGTGTTAATGCCGATCAATATATTGATGAACATTTTGGCTTACCTACGATCAGAGATGTTTTGCGCGAATTGGAAAAGCCAGGACGAGATCCGCGGCCTGAGTTTAAAACAGCACAATTTAAAGAGGGTGTTGAGGACATCAATCATTTGCATGAAGGAATGATCCTTGAAGGCGTGGTAAGTAATGTAACTAATTTTGGTGCTTTTGTAGACATTGGGGTTCATCAAGATGGATTAGTACATATTTCAGCCATGACCAATCGCTTCATCACCGATCCACGTGCTGTAGTTAAAGCCGGTGACATTGTCAAAGTTAAAGTTGTTGAAGTGGATAAAGAGCGAAAACGTATTGGTCTGAGTATGAAATTAGGAGAAGAAAACGCTTCTTCACCCGATCAGAAAAAAACAGCTAAGCCCCAGCACGCCAAAAAACAATCTGAAGTTAAAAAAACAGAAGTTAAGAAAAAACCGGAGTCGCCTAAAAAGGCTGAACCTGTTAAGAAAACTGTTTTTAACACGGCTATGGCTGATGCTTTGTCCAAACTTAAACGAGGTGGCTAATTATGATAAGAGTGCCCAAAGGAGAGCTGACAATTCAAACTTTGGCAATGCCTGTAAGCACTAATGCAAATGGAGATATATTTGGGGGATGGATAGTCTCCCAAATGGATCTGGCCGCAGGGGTATTGGCAAAACGACTGTCTCAAGGACGAGTTGCGACAGTTGCAATTAATTCCATGACCTTTCTAAAGCCTGTTCACGTCGGTGATGTAGTCAGCTGTCACGTAGAGTTAATCAAACAGGGCACTACCTCGATGACTATAGGTGTAGAGGTATGGGCGCTGCCAGCAACCCAGGTTGAGCGTTATCAAGTTACTGAAGGTATCTTTGTTTTTGTTGCCATAGATGAAAATAGGAAACCAAGACAGGTATCTAAAAAAGTATGACGAATGATCCTGAAGAATTGAATCGCTTAGTGGCCGAAATGGCAGTGTTAATTGAACAAAATGATGATCCCGACCCTCAACTATATGCTCTTTTTTTCCAACACCCTGAATTTGCTTTTCAATTGATAGAGCTTATCAATGATTTAGATGAAGAGTTAATCCACGATGGCCCTCCAATCTATTCTGCTTGCATTTTTGGTTTAGATATTTGTGTCGCTCAACTGCAAGCTGCAACAGAGGCTAACAATAAGATAACAGCTAAGTCATTAATTCAATTGATGAATCGCTTGGCAGAAATTATTAATACCAACAAACATACGTTAAGTTTTTGGTTACCAGTTTTGAATGCTTTTTATGAGGTGCATGTTGAATTAACTCAAGAGCTGAAAGATGCTTATTTTGAATTGGCGAGCCAGGAAGAGGATACTGTAGATGAGGTCGATCAATTTTCTCATTTAGAGTCTATAAGAGATTTAATTCAGGAATTATCGGATCTTTCTATTTTTGATATAGCTGAGAATTTTTTTGCTCAAAGCTATGCGATGCCTCCTGAGTTTTTTGCTGATTTAATTCTTGATTTGTACAGTATCGAAGAGGGGCAAGATATTGCACTCCTGACTCTGTTACATCCTAAAGCAGAGGTCAGAGAGGTCGCAGTGGCTACTTTGGATCAATTGATGGATAAAGTGACTTTGTCGTCAATTTCGTTATCTCGCTTACAGGTCATTAAATACTGGTATGCCGAATCTTATTATGGAATGTTCGATCGATGGATAAAAAACCAACGTAAAAAGGGCGTTGTATTTGAGCCTGAGCCGGCTCTTGCTAAAATGGCCATTAAGGCTACAGAAGTAGATGGAACTGGTTCTCAGGGTATTTTTATTCATGTACGTAAAAACAGAAAAAACAGGCTTTGTGGTTTGCTATTAAAAGATAATTTGGGTTTAAAAGATGCATGGATAACCCCAACTATTCCTGCAGCTGAAGTTGCTGAATATTACCGACAAGCTTTTGAAGAAAGTGTGACTTTACGAGAAGTAGACATTAGTTATTTTGAGTTAATGGTGGAGCATTTTTTAGCGGTGACAGTGGAACGTGGTGATGTCCCTTACTTGCATTTTTTGGAAGTTCAGGAAATGTTAGGAATACGTTTGAGACCCAATAAATTAGATTTAGAGTATCTTTTCGATCAACTAAGCGTTCAAATCAGCCCTTTTACTCAAGAAATGATTCAGGAATCATTACAACGCTCCAAATCCTGGCTTAAGAATAAATCGTTCACTGAGTCTTGGTATATTGAAAACCCCACCATTGATAAGATAGTGAATCATAACAGTAGCTTTGTTGATGGAGTGAAAGTTTGTCGTTTAGCAAATGCCATGGATGCTGTTTTTGTGGAAGAAATGGAACTGAACCGCAATAAATGGGAATTCCATTTTTTATGGGTTGCTCTCTGGGCTAAAGCCAAAGCACGCAAGAATGAGAAAGTATGGCAAGACAGTTTTTTAATTGCTTATACTATTCACGAAGGAACGCCATTAAAAGAAATTCCGGTGATGAAGGAAATTTGTCACCAGACAGTGATCAATAGTGTTGAAACGATGCAAGAACGAAGAACGCATTTGAGTAAAGAATAAATTAACTAACAAATTTGGTTATTATCAAAGAAATTTAAAGGGATTGTTGATGCCTCATTGGGAATGGCCTGCAGACGATTATGCTATTGGCTCACACATTCAAGCAAAAATTGCAGCACCTTATCTCAATGAGTTAGCACTAAATCCTGGCGATAACATACTCGATATTGGATGCGGTGATGGCGGATTTACCTGTAAGATCTTGAACCGATTACCTCATGGCCAAGTTTTGGGGATAGACACATCCCATAATATGGTACAACTGGCCAGTACCCATAAGAAGAAATACCCCAATTTTTCAGTGCAGCACGGCGATGTGATGACTATGACTTTTACGGAGCAATTTGACCATATCCTTTCGTTTTGGTGTTTGCAGTGGTCTCAAGATATAGTGGCCGCTTTTATCAAAATTTACGCGGCGCTCAAAAAGAAAGGAACTCTTCTTGTCTTATGTCCTACAGGTGAAGGTGGACCTTATTCTCGCGCATATAGTATGGTTAAAGAATCCAAACAGTTAAATGAATTAACCCATTTCACTCTTCCTCCTGGTTATAATAACTTTACCAATCTACCACAAAAGGTAGCTCATTTACCCTTTACTCAGTTTCATTGTGAGCGGATCTTGGCCAGTATTGTTTTGCCTTCATTGGATATTTTTAATCGTTATGTATGGGGTATGGCTCACTTTTATGATCAACTGCCCTTGATGAGTGTCAGGAAGATTAATGCCGCTATTGTCGAGGCGTTTGATGATTATTGCCGACAACATTATCAAGGTGAATATCGGTTTGAATTGGCCATTTATAAGTTTACCGGGGTCAAATAAGGATTCTATCTATCTCTGATAATGCATCAGACGGGCAGAGAAGGCTCTAACTGTACTATAGTCAACCAAATCCTTGATAATATATCCGCAAAAACCCGAATATAAAACTGCTGTGGATTTTTAGTTCGCCATTAATTTTAATGCTTGCTTCACATCATCTATACTTGCTAATAGCTCCTACAAAACCAAGGGGATAGGAACATGATGTCTCATTTAGAATTGATGCAAAGAGCCATTGCCCAGGCAACCAAAAGTAAAATGGAAGGCGGGATACCAATTGGTTCTCTCCTTGTTCATCAAGGAGTGATTATTGGTCAGGGGCATAACCAGCGTATTCAAAAAAATAGTGCCATTTTACATGCTGAAATGGATGCATTGGAGCGTGCAGGCCGACAGAGGGAAGAGATTTATCAGCAATCCATTTTATATACGACCCTTTCGCCTTGTTCTATGTGTAGTGGCGCAATTTTACTTTATAAAATTCCTCATGTTGTGATTGGAGAAAATCAAACATTTCTGGGGGATGAGGAATTATTAAAAGCACATGGCGTTAAAATTGAAGTACTGCAAAATAACGAGTGCATTGCGATGATGCAGCATTTTATTGCCAGCAATCCGGCTCTTTGGAATGAAGATATTGGAGAGACCTAGGCTTATTTCTCCAAGAAACACGAACTATCCCGCGTCCTACAAAAGGGGTCAATAGATTAATATAGATGGGAAACTGATTTATCACTTCGGTTCAAAAGAGCTGGAGTCTTTGGATTCATTTAAATCTGAATCGTCTTTCTTGGTTTTCCACATAGATGAATCTAGCAATGAGGACGCCTTTTTTTCATCTGAAGATAAAGGCAGTATGTTTTCACTTTTTGTTGGCTTGGATTGGATAGCATTCTGATACAATTTATAACTTTTTAACGCATTATATAAATTGGCGACAAAAACTCCGCAATTTGATGAATGTCGTAGGCATAACCACTTTCAGAAATGAATAAATTCTCTGCTGAGATATCTTGTAAATCAGCTTTATTTTTCACTGCATAAGTTTTCATTGTTTACTGCATCCTGTAGAGAATGTATTTAATAAATAATAGTACTATTTTATAGTTGCAAAGATGACTGGCTTATCAGTTGGGGATAATAGGGCGATCTTTCGTTATCTTATATTGTCATCTATCTTTTCAAGAATTCTTTATCTTCTGATGAGATAGATGACCTATTATTGTGATTTAATTTTTCCTATAAGTTCTGGTTTACTTTGCAGAGTCGTTTTGTAACGGTTTTGCGTATGCGTCTTAAGATGGGGCGTTGGTCTCTACCCACTTTGCATAGGCATTGATAAATTTGCTTAAAAATGTACGCGTGTCTTCATTGCTAATCTCCCCTTTGTCATTAAATAAATTTGCCGCGTGTCCTATATAGGCTTCGGGTTGCTGCAGGAGGGGTACATCTAAAAATACCATGCATTGTCTTAAATGGTGATTAGCTCCGAATCCTCCGATTGCGCTGGGCGAAACACTGATTATCGCTCCAGGTTTTCTTTCCCATACACTTTGGCCATAAGGGCGAGAACCTACGTCAATAGCATTCTTCAGGACACCAGGGACTGAGCGATTATACTCTGGAGTAACAAACAAAACGCCTTGGCACGGTTTTATCTGCTCCCTAAATTGTGTCCAGGCAGCAGGAATTTTCCCTTCGACATCCAGATCCTCGCTGTATAATGGCAAATCATTAATGGGTATGATTTCTGGTTTTATCGAGTCGGGCGCAAGAGAGATAAGTACGTTGGCCATTTTTCGATTCAAGGACTCTTTGCGTAAGCTTCCTACGATCACTGCAATTTTTTTACTCATAATATAATTCCCTTTTTATTGAAACTAAAAGTATTGTACTTATTCTTGCTTAGTTTGCTAAGCATTAATTTATTTTAGATAAACTACAATTGAGTATAGCCAGAGATACACAAGGCTGATGAATGATAGGGTTACTTTTAAAATTTCAACATAACAATACATATATATATATGTTAGTTATTAAGAGAGGAGCGTTAGTTTGCCACAAGGAATTTCAGGTAAAAAAACGCCCTATTTATTGTAAGACATTGCTATCTTAAAAAGAATAGGGCGAAAAAAATGATTAGACTACTTCAACTTCTTCAGCTTGAGGACCTTTTTGTCCGTTGCTAGCTTTGAACATTACAGTTGCACCTTCAGCAAGAGTTTTGAAACCGCTGCTTTGGATTGCACTGAAATGCACAAAATAATCTTTACCGCCACTTTCTAAAAAACCGAAACCTTTGGACTCATTAAACCATTTTACTGTACCGCGTATTTTATCTGACATTTTAATTTCCTAAATTGTTACCGAACCATTGTAGCATTATTTTATTAATTGTGCTGTTTTTTTATTAATTATTTTTAAATCTTTTTAAATTTAATTCTAATTGGTATGAAAATCAAGCAGATTCATAACATTTTTATCTTAAATAACTATTCATTACTCTGATCTAACAGTTCTTTGGCATGGGAACGGGTTTGTTCGGTCACCGTTAATCCACCCAACATACGTGCAATTTCATTGATTTTCTCTACCGCGTTGAGCTGGGTAATGCGAGTCAGCGTTTGTTTATTGTCACTTTGCTTTTCCACCATAAAATGGTTGTGTGCAGCAGCAGCTACCTGCGGCTGATGCGTGACACAGAATACTTGCAGACGATCGCCTAATTTACGGAGCATTTGGCCTACCAATGCTGCGGTAGCGCCACCTATGCCCACATCGACCTCGTCAAACAATAAAGTGGGGGTGGCGCCTCTTTGGGCTGTAATCATTTGTATGGCGAGACCAATCCGTGATAACTCTCCGCCTGAGGCGATTTTATTCAGCGCGTCTGGCTCCATGCCCGGATTGGTGCACACTTTATATTCTACTTTGTCCAGTCCATGGGCCTGCATTTTCTCAAGAGGTGCTATCTCTATTTCTATCCAACCTTTAGGCATTCCAAGCTGTTGAATACTGGATGTTATTTCCTGCGCTAATTTGGAGGCATGTGCTTGTCTTGATTTTCTGAGCTTTAGAGCTGCTTCATCGTAAGATTTAGTAAGTTGACTCAGTTGTAATTCAAGGTAGGCTAATCGGCATTCTGCATCTTGAAGACTCGCTAACTCTGATTGAAGTTTTTGTTCATGAGCCGGGAGTAGTGAGCTGTCAAGGTGATATTTGCGTGCCAAATGGTGGATGGCACTCATTCGTGCTTCTACTTCATGTAAGCGCTCAGGTTCAATTTGGATACGATCAGCAAATTGCTGCATTTCAGTTATTGCTTCTTCACATTGAATCATTGCTCCATTAATGAGTTCGCAGGCATTTTTAATTTGAATTTGTTCTTGAGGTAGTTGACTAATTAATTGCATTACATGATTTAGAGCAGAGCAAATATTCGGTTGCTCATCTCCATTTAAAAGCTCATTAATTTGCTGACTGTGTTCCAAATACTCTTTGGCATGATGCAACATTTGATGTTCTTGATGTAAGGCCCGAATTTCATCTTCTTGAAGATTAAGTGCAGCTAATTCTTCAATTTGGAATTGCAATAATTTTATTCTATCGGTTTGTTGTTCCTGATCTTGCAGGGTATCCATTTCTTGTTTGATGGACTGGCATTGTTTATATACTTTTGCCACATCCATCAGTAAATTGAGGTGATTGGCATATTGATCCAGTTGTTGTCTGTGAGTAGGGTGCTGCATGAGTGTTTGGTGCTGATGTTGCCCATGAATATGCACTAATTTTTCGCTTAGCTCTTTTATTTTCTGTAAGGGAAAAGGTTGACCATTAATATACGATTTAGAGCGTCCTTCTGCGTAAATAATGCGTCTTAAATAGATTTCCCCTTCATCACAGTGAATATCATGTTCAGCTAACCATTGAGCAGGTTCAGATTCTTTATCAAAGCTAAATCCGGCAGTTATATCACATTTATCCTCACCGGGACGAATCACCGAAGCATCGGCGCGACCACCTAATGCCAGCATTAGAGCATCGATCATAATTGATTTACCGGCGCCTGTTTCCCCGGTAAAGGCAGTCATGCCTTGCGTAAAATCTAATTCCAGGTGTTTCACAATGGCGAAATGTTCAATGCACAAGGTTGTGAGCATGATTTATCCCTGATGTTTGGATTCCCAGCCAAGTTTACTACGTAATGTATCATAATAATGGTAATCAAGGGGATGTAACAAGCGTAGCTGGGTGCCATTTTTTTTAATGGATACTTTTTGTCCTGGTCGCACCATTCTTGATTCATGACCGTCACAGCTAATGCGTAACTCAGTCTCGTTAAACTGACTGATATGTAGTTCAATGTTAGCTTCCCCATCAACTACCAATGGTCTTGAACTTAAACTATGAGAAAACATGGGGACTAAAACGATAGCATTGAGCTGTGGGTGCATAATTGGTCCGCCAGCAGATAAGGCATAAGCGGTAGAACCCGTGGGCGTTGATAAAATCATCCCATCCGAGCGAAAATGACTCACTAATTGCTGATTGACATAGACATCAAATTCAATTAAATGGGTTTCACTACCTCGACCTAAAACGACATCATTTAAGGCATCGCCTTCAAAATAGGTCCTTTCTTCATCAAAAATTCGAGTTTGCAGCAAGAAGCGTTGCTCTTCTGCATAACGTCCTTCCAAAACTGCGCTCAAATGCGTTTCTATATCCTGGGGCAAAATATCAGTAAGAAAACCTAAACGTCCCCGGTTAATTCCAATGACTGGCGTATTCACTTTAATCGCCATTCGCGCCGCGGAGAGTAAACTGCCGTCACCACCAACAACAATAATTAAATCATTTGTTTCCCCCATTGCATCCAGAGCTAATACCGGTATATTCATATCAAAACTAGTGGATGTCTCTATATCCTGGTAGATCTGAATGTATTGGGTTTTTAAAAAATCCACCAAGCGGTGCAAGCTTTCGCTGACCCCTTGGTTGGCTCTATGTTGCCGAGCATATAAGATGACTCTCTTAAATTTGGCTTTCATGGTAGGTATTAGTCTTCACTTTTATCTGCTCGTGATGCTTTTTTTCTATCATGCTCTTTTAATGCCTTCTTGCGCAAGCGAATAGATTGAGGAGTTACTTCTACTAACTCATCATCATCGATAAATTCCAGTGCTTGCTCTAAAGTCAATTTTATGGCTGGAGTCAGAATAATGTTTTCATCAGTACCAGAAGCACGCATGTTGGTTAATTGTTTTTCTTTAGTGACATTAACCACCAAGTCATTATCACGGGCATGAATACCTACTATCATTCCTTCATAGCAAACTGATTGTGGCTCTAGAAACAAACGTCCACGATCTTGTAAATTAAAGAGTGCAAATCCGCGTGCAGTCCCTTGGCAGTTCGCGATCAATACCCCATTAGCGCGTTTGCCTATGCGTCCTTTAATTGCAGGACCGTAATGATCATAAACGTGGTACATTAAGCCTGTACCCGAAGTACTCGATAAAAATTCATTATGGAAACCGATTAAGCCGCGAGTAGGTACAATATAATCCAAACGAACTCGTCCCTTACCGTCTGGAACCATATTTTGCATGTCGCCTCGACGCTCACCTAATTTTTCCATGATGGTACCTTGATGCGTTTCTTCAACGTCAACCGTCAGGCGCTCATAGGGTTCCTGCTTTACACCATCGACTTCTTTAATGATGACTTCTGGCTTGCAAATAGCTAATTCATAGCCTTCGCGACGCATGGTTTCAATCAAAATAGATAAATGCAGCTCTCCACGTCCTGATACTCGGAATTTGTCTGGATCTTCGCTGTCTTCTACACGTAGAGCTACGTTGTGTAATAATTCAGTATCCAAGCGCTCACGAATTTTCCGAGAAGTTACAAATTTACCTTCCTGTCCTGCAAAGGGTGAATCGTTAACCTGAAAAGTCATGCTAATGGTTGGCTCATCAACAGTCAGTGCTGGCAGGCCTTCAACCATACCGGGGTCACAGACGGTATCAGAGATATTCAGGTTCTCGATACCGGTAATCGCAATGATGTTACCTGCACCAGCCTCATCAATCTCTACACGCTCCAGACCTTTAAATCCTAATAATTGTAATAAGCGGCCAGTACGGATATTGCCATCTTTATCAATAATTTTTACTGCAGATTTTGCTTTAATTTGCCCACGACTGACTCGGCCTATGCCTATAGTACCTACATAAGAAGAATAAGCCAGAGAACTGATTTGCATTTGGAAGGGGCCGTTAGAATCCACATCTGGTGGAGGCACTTTATCGATGATCGTTTGCAGTAAAGCGGTCATATCCGTAGCTTCATCTTCTAAATTCAGTTTCGCATAGCCATTTAATGCTGAAGCATAAACGACAGGGAAATCGAGCTGGGTGTCATTAGCCCCTAAATTATCAAATAAATCAAATACCTGATCCATCACCCAATCCGGCCGGGCTCCTGGTCTATCAATTTTATTGATGACCACGATGGGATTTAAACCGCGAGCGAATGCTTTTTGAGTCACAAAGCGAGTTTGAGGCATAGGGCCGTCTACGGCATCTACTAAGAGAAGAACACTATCAACCATCGATAGAATACGTTCAACCTCTCCACCAAAATCAGCATGTCCCGGGGTGTCAACAATGTTAATTTGATGATCTTTCCAGTAGACGCAGGTGTTCTTGGCCAGAATGGTGATCCCTCGTTCTTTTTCAAGAGCATTGGAGTCCATCATCCGTTCCACGGTAGGCGCTCTTTCATTTAAAGTACCTGTTTGCTGGAGCAATTTATCTACCAGAGTTGTTTTACCATGGTCAACGTGTGCGATAATGGCAATATTGCGAATCTGTTCAATCATAAATAACCTTTAGTTGGGAATAGCGAGATTTAATTATTATAGGCAAAAGCTAGGCATTTGTTCATAGATTCGACATTATACACGAATTGCTGACTAAATCCTATTGGCTATTAAGTGAATAATTGAACTTTAGTCGATCTAAAAATGCCCCTGTCACTCACTGCCACTAAATTAAGAATAATTGCAGGTTGGGAGCCTGCCCTTAGACTGAGGGTTATGGGCATACTAATCTGCATATTTAAGGACAGTGCCTTTCACTTCCTGGTTAAAATGCTAAAAATTACTTCCAGAAACCAGGTCAGTCTTTATGAGATAATCACGGATATTGATGGGTTAACAGTGTACCAATTGATAAAATATCCCCAGATCTAAAAATTAATTTAAAAATAAAGATCTTAATTGGTATAAGCTTTGCTAGACTAATAGTGAGGGATAAAAATGGGGGCATATATGAAACAACTAATTTTACATCCCACAGATATTAGCCAATGGCATGCTTTGGTTAACGAAGCACAAGCCTCTACCCGGCTTATTTTGAATGAAAATACTGAAAGTTATTTGGTTTTTTTATTAATGCGCTTTTCTCAAGGTCCAAAGCTTATTGAATCGGTAATTGCTCTGGATTTTTTAGAATCCATGCGTAAGCCTCGCCAGATGCAAGTAGAATTGTTACGGGATGTCGGTGATAAAAGTCTGTTGTTTTGTGGTCTTTTTCCAGGGATAGCGGAACAACGGCATGTCAGCCTGAGTTATTTTTCTGATATGGGACAGGCCGCCTATTTGACGGTTGGCGAGCTGCACGATAGCCAGACGGCCGACTTGTATTTTCAATTAAGTGCTCAATTCGTCACTTTGCAACAAATATTACAGGCGATGCGTGGGGAGTACCTGCAATTTAGTCAAGTAGATGGGGGAATTTTATCTTCTCCGGATTTAACCTTACAGTAACTCAACATCGTCTCCAATGACGATTAAACGTCTACTTGTGAAACAGCATGGTCACATCTATTGGATCAAGAGTGTATTTTTGGTTGCAAAAATCACACTTTACCGTGATGACGCCTTGTTCCTTTAATAATTCTTTGGCTTCTGTTTCATCAAGAATAGTAACGACCTGATTCATTTTTTCCGGATTACAGCGGCATTGAAAACGGGTAGATCGACTTTCAAATATTCTTACTTCCGTTTCATTATAAAGACGATATAGCAGGGTTTGATTATCTAAAGTAAGTAACTCTTCTTCACTAACCGTTTGCCCCAATTGCACTGCATATTCCCAAAACTGTTCTCTTTGAAGGGTATCTTGTCCAGGCATCAATTGGAGTAGCATGCCTGCCGCCATCTCGTCATTAACGGCAAGCCAGACTCGCGTGGCGATTTGTTCTGATTGAGCAAAATAAGTCATCAAATTTTCACTCATGGATGTCGCTTTAATAGGCACCGTACTTTGGTAGATCTGAGTTTGATTGTTTTGACTAATCGTAAGAACCATCTGACCTTGAAGGAATGCGGTGGCGTAATCAATAATTTCAAGATGTTCAGCATATTTGGCAAAGGCTCTGATATTCAATTCGTGATCACATTGCACTAATAACAAGGGCAGACGTTCATCTCCTTGAAACTGTAAATTTAATCTACCTTCAAATTTAATACTGCTAGCCAGTAGCAAACAGGAAACTATGGCTTCACCCAGTAAATTTTTAACCATAGGTGGATAATCATGTTGACTCATTATGGTTTGATAAGTCTTCTCAATGTGAACAATTTCACCACGAATATTGGCATGTTCAAAAATAAAACGCTGTAAGGAATCAGATTCTTTCATTAGGAAACTCATGAGACTTTTTGCGAAACTGTCAGGAAGGAGGCAAAGTCGCAGAAAAATATCTAAAAAAGTGCAGTGTACACGAAGTATAGTCTTATTTTGAAGCTATTTTTGTTTCGCAATTAATTTTCTCTTATGCATGACGTGCGGGTCATACCTGATGGAACAAAATAATGCCCCAAGTCATAAACATGTTAAGGATTGCCAGAAGTATGGCTGATGAAGCTAAATCTTTGGCAAGACCAGATAATTCATGATATTCCAAGCCAATGCGATTAACGGTTGTTTCTATAGCTGAGTTAATCAACTCCATAATAAGAAGTAAGAAAACAGAACTAAGCAAGAGTATATATTCCATCGCATTTTTGCCTAAATAAAAGGCACCAGGAAGGGCAATTAAAAAAAGAACCACCTCCACTCTAAAAGCCCATTGAAAGCGCCAGGCGTTTTTTAGTCCCCTCCATGAATTTGTGAAGGCCTTATATAAATGTAAGATGGATTGAATCATTTAAGAAAGTCTCCTTTATAGCATTCTCTCTGTTTATTAATTTATCCTATAGTGGGGTTCTATGATATGCATGAAATGCAACAATTACACGTTATAATTCGGACAAGTCTGTAAAGATGTCAAAACTTTCTTTTTTAAATCAGCATGATGCATCAAAGAGATATCGCTCAGGCGTAAGGATTGAGCTAGGTAACAGAAACCATAAACGAACCCGTGGACTTCTAGATTATTAGTATGCATGTTTCGTTACTTGCAATTTTATTTGCTCTCACTTAGGCTGTAGTAGAAATATATCAAAGGAGTTGATATGCCAAAAGAAGAAGTAAGTACAGAAGAAACGAAGAAGACGGCCGTTGTGTTGGGTCTTGGAAATTTAATATTGGCGCCTCTTTACGCTTTTAACGCCAAAATAGGTTTTACTGCCTCTCTTGCTCTTACTGGAGCTGCCTTATATCAGTTACATGAATTAGGAAAAAGCAGGAGACCCGTCCCCAATGCTTTAAACCAGGCCAATAACTTTTTTTCATCTCAAACAGGAACTACCAGTACTGAAATTAATAATGCAGTGAGCAATATTGTTAACGGAGGAGCTGCAGTATTTGATGAGTTTACTCCGCGTTAAATCGCAATCTTAATAAGGCGTCAGGATGTGCTGAGGATGGCATCTCGCTTACGTTCAACCTGATTATTTGCTCTCATGTTTATCGCATTACCCTATGTCTAAATAAAAAATGTGATCATTAATAATTCCTTAATTATTTTGGTTTATAATTAACCAACTTTATAACTGAGGCCAAACCTATGAGTATCCCTGTTTTTTTAAGAGACCTAAACGAATTTTTATTAAAAAATAGTGGTGTTCCTGGCACTGCATTTTTAAATTTTCTATCGAGTGAAAGCGATATAAAAAGAAATTTTTTTCAGCCCTATCAATCTAAATCCGATTTATTTTTTAGATCGGCAACGGTGATCACAGCGCCTATTACTCTCACAGCCATTGCATTAGAATTTGCCGCCCTCACTTTGGGTTATGCAATTAAGTCCCTTGTGGAATTAGTCATGCTAAGACCTAGTGATGCAGTGGACGATCTGGGGAATTCAGCGATGAGTTTCATGACAGCAATTGGTCTTGCTTTGGCTGCGCTTGCAAGTCCGGTAATCAATGCAGTTGATTTAATTGGCAGTGGAGTAGTTACTTTGCGTCAAAATCATGAACATGACGAGCAAGAAAATAACTCTTATGATGCCTCTTATAATATATAAATCTAGTAAAAAATAGTATGTTCCTATAGGCTGGGCTGTAAAGCCCAGCTTCATTTACTTTAGCTAAACAAAGCGAAAGGATCATGTTGTTTCTCTATCAAAATAATCCATTTGAGCTGAGGTGCTATTTTTAATAAAAAATTGAAGTTCCATGTAGGGGGCTGATTTTTATTTTACCCACAAATAGCTGTTTGTCTTTGAGATCCATAAACCTTTAAAAAAGAGTAAGCACCTTGAATGTATATTCTTCTATTAGGGACATTTCTGGATTTGAACTCTCTAAAATTTATTTCACTTATTTACTGGAGAAATAAAGTTCTTCAACTATCCTTTTAAAACCTCCCAAAGAAAAAACAAAGGAACTATCATGAAAAACCCAGGCATACTTATTCCTCTATTTAAAAAAATAGATAAAGTGCTGTTCGGTATCGAAGAGATCAATGAGATTGAAAACCAACCTGAATTTATTGAATCCGATAATGAAGAAGAGTTTGATGTACAACGCTCGATAAATTAACAGTTGCAGAGCAAAGAGAGCGTGAGCGATAATGTCTCTTTTTTGCACGAGAACCAAGTATGTTAAATAGCCAACAAATGGCCGCAGTACATTATATAGATGGACCTTTGTTGGTTCTTGCTGGTGCTGGAAGTGGTAAAACCCGAGTCATAACGCAAAAAATAGGCTATTTAATAAATACTTGTGGTTATACAGCCAAATCAGTATGTGCCGTCACGTTTACTAACAAAGCAGCTAATGAAATGCGGGCGCGTATTGCTGCATTTTTACCTGCTGCCAGCCGTAGAGGTTTGAAAGTGGCAACTTTTCATACTTTAGGTTTAAGTATGATAAAACGTGATGTGGCTTTGTGTAATTTGAAGAAGGGATTTTCTATTTTTGATAGCGAAGACTGTTTACAGGTTTTACGTGGTTTTCTTCCCACTAATAAGGCTAATGAGCGCGATTTTATTTTACAGATTCAGCAACAAATTTCACGTTGGAAAAATGATTTCTTATCCCCTGAGTTAGTTCTGAATCGTACTCCTGATGCACCTTTATTTGAAGAAGCAGCATTAATCTACCCACGTTATCAACAGGCACTTAAAGCATATAATGCGGTAGACTTCGATGATCTGATTCGACTTCCTGTCAACTTGTTAAGTGAACATCCTGAGGTTTTAGAATATTGGCAAAATAAAATTCGTCATTTATTAGTAGACGAGTACCAGGATTCCAATACCAGCCAGTATCTCCTGGTAAAAAAACTGGTTGGAGTTCGTGCGCATTTTACTGTGGTAGGTGATGATGATCAGTCAATTTATGCTTGGAGAGGCGCTAAACCCGAAAATTTAGGGCAATTACAAAAAGATTATCCCCACTTAAAAGTGATAAAGCTGGAGCAAAATTACCGATCGACCAGTAGAATTTTACAT
Source organism: uncultured Legionella sp. (assembly GCA_964428035.1). Lineage (GTDB taxonomy): Bacteria > Pseudomonadota > Gammaproteobacteria > Legionellales > Legionellaceae > Legionella. The sequence continues at coordinate 27,408 of CAYRWO010000003.1, read as the reverse complement.
GCTGCCAATCATTTAATCTCTCATAATCAACATCTGTTTGAGAAAAAATTATGGAGTGAGTTAGGCCATGGTGAATTGTTACGCGCTATTAGTTGTAAAGATGAAAATGATGAAGCTGAACATGTGGTGACGGATTTAATCAGTCATAAAATGCGTGCCAGAACAAACTATGGTGATTACGCTATTTTATATAGAGGCAATCATCAATCGCGAATATTCGAAAAAGTATTAAGACATTATGGTATTCCTTACCGTATCAGTGGCGGTCAATCATGGTTCGCTAAGGCTGAGGTTAAAGATGTATTCGCCTATTTAAAATTATTGTGTAATGAAGCCGATGATGCGGCATTTCTGCGGGTCATTAATACACCCAAACGAGGTATAGGTGATGCAAGTCTTGACGTTTTGGGACGTTACGTACAAACCAGAGGGATAAGTCTTTATGCTGGCGCAGATCATATGGCATTAACCGAGCTATTTGCTGATAAGCCAAGAGCGGCCTTGCTGTCCTTTAAAAGATGGATTGATGAGATCAGAAAATCTTTAGTTTCGGGTTCGATATTGGAACATTTAAGACAAATGGTCGAAGACAGTGGTTATGAAGCCCATATTTATGAGCAGAGTGATACTCCTGCCAAGGCTCAAAAAAGGATGGATAATGTCTGGGAATTACTTGAATGGGTAGGGCGTTTGCTAGCTAAAAAACCGGAACAGACATTGGCTGATGTAGTCAATAAATTAATCTTAATCGATATTTTAGAACAATCAGATGAGCAGGATACAGAAACGCTTCAATTAATGACATTGCATGCATCAAAGGGGTTGGAGTTTCCCTATGTTTATTTGGTGGGAATGGAAGAAGAGTTATTGCCTCATAGAGTAAGTATTGATGAAGATCAGATTGAAGAAGAAAGGCGGTTGGCCTATGTAGGGGTCACCCGGGCACAAAAAGGGCTCTGCTTTACTCTGGCGAAACAACGACGCCGGGCGGGAGAACTTCAGGACTGCCTGCCAAGTCGATTTTTAGAAGAGCTACCTCAAGACAGTATCGAGTGGTTTGGAAAAAGTGGTGAGCGTTGTGAAGAGAAATCTAAAACTTTAGCCAAATCCCATTTAGCGGGATTGAAGAGTATGCTGAGTTAATCTCCTTATTGAAACAGACTAGTTTTTGCTTATACTATAATTCCTTAATAAAGAATTTTATGGACATTTCATTTAGCCATAATAAAGGGCATTTATGACCATTTACATGTTTCCAGGGCAAGGCTCTCAAGTAAAAGGGATGGGTGTTGATTTGTTCAGCCAATTTCCCCAACAGGTAAAACAGGCAAATGAACTACTCGGATACTCTATAGAAGAGTTATGTATTAATGATCCCAAACAACAATTAGGGAATACCGAGTACACTCAACCTGCTTTGTATGTTGTAGAAGGATTAACTTTTTTAGCAAAAAACAGGGATGATCTGAAGCTCCAATATTGTATCGGGCATAGCCTGGGCGAGTATACTGCTTTATTTGCTGCGGGTGCTTTTGATTTTATTACGGGTTTAAAGCTGGTTAAAAAACGTGGCGAACTTATGGCTCAGGTACGCGGCGGTGGAATGTTGGCAGTAATCGGTTTACCGCTGGAACGAATTAAATCCATACTCCAGGAACATGGATTAGATGCAATTGATTATGCGAATTTTAATTCAAGTAACCAAATTGTTATTTCAGGTGTGGCGGATGATATTAATCACGCTCAGGACATCCTTGCAAAAGAGGCCTCAATGTGTGTCCCACTTAGAGTGAGTGGTGCTTTTCATTCAAGATACATGCAATCAATGGCTAATGAATTCGAACAATTCATAGCCCCATTTGAATTGATGCCTCTGCATACTGAAGTAATCTCTAATGTCACGGCTCAACCCTATATTCAAAAAACCATGAAAGAATATTTGGTAAAACAATTGACGAGCCCAGTGCGATGGGCTGAAACCATTAGCTATTTGAAAAATAAAGGGGAGTCCGAGTTTATCGAAATTGGTCCAGGAAGTGTCCTGACCCGCTTAATGAAACAGAATTAGGTAGAAAAAAATACTAAAGTAGCCTGGATGGAAGTTCGTAGGACTGAAATCCGGGATCACTTCATTTCCCCAGGCTATTACGTGATTATATAAAAAATATGAATTGCTTAGCGGCCAATCTATAGATATTCCATTATCTGATTACATTGACGCGCTCTGGCAAATCCTCAATAAACATTTGAGTACTGGTTTTATCTTCTTGAGCAAACCACCGATGTTGATTATAAACCGGTTGGTTTCTGGCTTGAACCAATGTTTCAGCTAATGCTTCACGAGAATTTGCTGTACGTACTTTATTTTTCAAAACATCTAATTCACGTACTTTTTCTGTAGCCAATTCCGGAGCAATGTGGATGTTCTCAAAATGCTTGGTTTGATATTTTTCGATGAGAAAAACAGTATGCTCTATTTGCCATTCTTTCAAAGGGTGTTTTGCTGTAGACGATAATTCAACATGCTCCTCATCTTTAATACCTCTTTGTTTATTCCAGGCTTCCTGGAAAGAAAGAACCCGTCGTTGCGGCGTATTAAGGTTCTGCTGAATTGATTTTTCTGTTTGCTTATGACCTTCTTGAGAGCGGTTTAATTTACTGGCGCTGGAATCCCATAATGTGGCTAAGGCGTATAAAGGTAAAGCAATAGTTTTCAGAACCCAGGTAGGGATATCGCCATCGTGATTGTGACCCGCATTTGCATCCAGGCGTTCTTTCAATAGCGATTGAAAATCATGATGATGATCGTGACCATCATGATCGTCAGCATGGCCTATGAAATAATGCGCGTCTTCAAAACCCTCACTGATCATCGCTATCAGAGCAGCCAAAATTTGAGGTACTCCAGGCATGCGGTCAGAAGTGACCGCAATACTGATTAGGTGTCCCAAAAAGAGTAATAGACGCAGAGGGGTGATGGTCAATTTTAAAATAAGCCGGAAAGGGTTTGTTATTTGGAGCCAATTTTCGGTTTCACGTAAATGAGTAAAACCATCAGTTATGGATTTATAAATTCTTTGGAAGATAGTTCCTTCACTTTGGGTTGCTTGGTCTACCAAATCCAAAGATTCAGCTGTATTTTGAATATTAAAAAATATGGCGGATAAACCGGTAATGGCTGGATTAATGACTCCCATAACAAAACTGGGAATTCTCTTCATCCATTCAAATAATGGACGAGCATTGGTGGCTACTGTCCACCATGTGCCGGCAGTACAAATAGTTAAAGCGATTGCCAGTCCGACAAGTAGAACAGCAGTTGTTGCCATAAAGACATTGCGAGGGGTTAGCCCCTGACTTAAGTCATGCCGGAGTCTGTTGTACCATTTGACTACGGTATTATTATTAATTAAGTCTGTAATGGCGTTGAAGGTCAGCATGCCATAAGCGGCTCCCGCAATTAAGGCCATGGGTACAATTATTATGGGCCAGAACGTGAAGGGAATGATCGCCAAAAAGGGGATAATACTAAATGCTTCTACAATAAGGTAAGTACTCCCAAGACCCATGAATAGTCCTGCTAAAATACTGAAACCTTTTGCGATATTAAACCTGGAACGGCGTCCCTCAATACGTTCCTGCCATTCTTGTTGTCCGTGGTGTTCAAGCCAGCCACGTACTTGTTGGGCATAAATCGATTCGTTCGCAGTCGTTTTATTTTTAGCGGTAAATAATTGAAGAGCAAACCATTTTTCCATGTCGCCCAGAGTTTTCTTTACTTGTTTTTTTCTTTGTTTACTTTCTTTATTTAATTCTTTATGCCCAAAGGCACTTAATAATTTAAGTTGCTTTTTGTAATCTTTGAAAAACTGGGGGCAATCAGGATCATCGGTATCTTCTGGGAAATTCTCCAGGAGGTATTCCTTGGCCATATAATTTTCAAGATAATTGGTCTTAAATAACTTCTTCAATGCCCCTTTAATATTCTGTAAATAAATTTCCCCTTCATAAGCAACAGATAGGCCAAAAGCGGCAAATGCTACGGATAAAACTGGCAATAGAGCATACATTCCACCAAAGCTTAAAAAGCCGAGAATCAAACTGGCGCCTACAGTAAGGAGTAAAATAGCCAGGTAGTAAGGAATTTTCTTGGGGTTTATAGGTTTGTTTTTTGTATTCATTGTAGTATATTTGCCCACGGACATTGGAAGTAAAACTTTACCCTAAATGAAAATGATTATCAATAACAAAAAGAGCAAAAATAGAACATTGTCTGTAATTGTTTTTTCCAGGAAAGTTTACTTGCATGATTTTCTTCATCATGTAGTATCGTTAATGATGGCAAATAAAACTTAGGAGAGGAAATGCATTTACATCAATGGATGACCTGTATTACTGCGGGTCTAATACTTGCTGGTAATTCTACTTTTGCAGCAAGTCCTGCTGTTCATGAACAATTGCAGGTACCACAGTGCCTTGTTTCCAGGATCACTACATCGTATGAAATTTTGGCAGAGAATAAGCACTTTAAAATTATAGAAGTTCCTTCCAGTGAGATAGATAATCTGACTGTTTTAGCCGATCAGGTGAAGTGTGGTCATTTTGTGAATGTAAGTCACAAATTATCAGGACCTTCATTACAGATAAAAAGACAATCAGCACAAAATATACTTGAAAAAAGTGGTGCTAAATCGCTCAAAGCCGGCAAATTAAGCGCTGAAGTGTACGAGATCAAACATCAGGAAGAAGTAAATGTCGCATTGAAAGAAGTTGTAGCTGATAATATTTGGCAAACTTTGACTCATTTGACGACTTATCATAATCGCTCGGCAACCAAAAATACGGGTCTTGAGGCCGCTAATTGGTTGAAATCGACCTTTGAAGCCATGTCGATTGAGTACGGCCGTGATGATACAGCAACATTTTTTGTGAACACCGGATGGTATAAGCAACCTTCATTAGTGACGGTTATTGGGAAAGACCTTAAAGCTCCTGCTGTAGTGCTTGGTGCTCATATGGATACTCTTGATGGTCGTATGCCTGGTGCTGGTGACGATGGCAGTGGCTCTTCCAGTGTTATGGAAGCGGCTCGGGTTTTATTGGCTTCTAAAACAACCTTTAAACGTCCCATTTATATCATTTGGTATGCGGCTGAGGAGCGAGGTTTAGTGGGTTCTCAATATGTGGTGCAACATTTTGTTGACCATTCCATCCCGGTTAAAGCAGCGATACAGTTTGACATGACCGGTTATCGCGTTGATCCTAAAGATCCTACTATGTGGGTATTTACGGATTATACGGATAAAGGTTTGAGTAATTATGTTGCAAAATTAATTGATACTTATGTTCACGTACCGGTTGATTATTCCCGTTGTGGCTACGGTTGCAGTGACCATGCTTCTTGGACAGAGGAAGGAGTTCCTGCTGCCTTCCCTTGTGAATCTAACTTTGAAGATCATAATCCTTATATTCATAGCTCCTCTGATACTATGGATCTGTTAAGCTTGGAGCATATGACTAATTTTTCCAAATTAGCATTAGCTTTTGCAATTGAATTAGCTTCTGAGTAATGTCCTAATGCTGCTTTGAATCATTACAGGTTCATGGCAGCTCAGTGGCACCATGTATTAATTTTCGTCTTGAAAATTATTTATTGATCAGGGGTGTCGATAGTTATACAATGAGTATTTTTATTTGCATAGTATGCTCATGAACAACTCAGTAATTAAATCGTACACTTCTTGGCTTAAGTCTTATATACACGATAAGAATGCCAGGAATAAATCTGCAGCCCAAAACCTGTTGAAACATTTAAAAAAAGAGATGCTGTTAGATGAGTTAATTGATCTGGTTAAAAAGATGCAAGTTCAAAAAGAGAAGTTTTTTTCTGATGATCCTTTAATACCCAAATTAAAAGAGTGGCAAGAAGATTTGTCCAAACGAAAAAAAATGAGCGACATGATAAAGAGTAAAAAATTGCTTACTCACTCAGTACCTGAGCAAGCCCAGCCCTTATTCAATCTTATTAATCAACTTCTTAAGGATCCACAATTTTTAACGCATCAACGATCTCCTTTAATCTTTAGTAAATTGCGAGATCCACAGCATTTTGAAAAAATACTCCTCTATATTGTGGAACAGCCAGTTGTTCCGGAAATCGTGTCTGATGTAAATAGGAACAATATTCGTGATGAAATAGCTGTTCTTAATGATGATTACCTGGCCTCAAAGGCTTTGCTGCATAATCATTTATGTACCTTTGTTGAAAAAAATGAGTTGGGATTGGCAGCGAATTCCTTACTGATAAATGTAACAACCATGTGTGAAGATTTGTATCCTCCTGTAACTAGTGCTAATGCCTGTACCCTGATATAAGCCATGAAGATAACCCACGATCTGATCAAGGTATTTGCTTTTCAACCGGATGAGCATTTTTATTCATCTTCTTTTGATGTGCGCTTAAAAATTCTAGAGGAACGGATTATTCTTGCTAAAAAAATCTTGCAGCGAGAGGTGGTATCGGACCACTATAAGGAGAGTAACAATGGCCATGATAACCGCAAAAAATCCAGTATGTTTTGGCTAAAAAGTAAAATTCTTAGTCGAGCATTGAGTAAAGATAGTGCATTAGAACCTCCTTTACCATCACCCCCTTCCGCAATATTTGTGGCTCCTGAATATCTGTTTAAGGATTTATCCCAATTTTGTCATAAAAGATATTATACCCAACAACAAAAAAATGAATTCAAAAATAAATTAAAGGAATTATCGATTGGCACGGATATGCTTCTCGTTCCCGGAACGATTTGTTGGTATAAAAACGCTAAGTCAGATCCATATCCTTATTATCGCAATACTGCTTATTTTTTCTATCATGGACAAGTGCAAAAGTACAAAAAAAGATATCCTCATTCAAGTTATGATTTTGACTATACTGATGAAGGTTTCTTAAACTTTATGGATTTGCGACGAGTATATTTTAAATCAGGCCAATACGATGAGCCGATTAAAGATTTTTTAGGCTGCAAAATTGGTATTGAGATTTGCTTGGACAGCGTTTATGGGTCGTTATGCTCCCTGAAAGAACCATTACATATCCAGCTTATTATTGCTGATGGAGCAAAGGATTTTATTCCAGTAAAGCAAGACGGTGTTCTTTTGATTAAACTGGAACGCAATAAAGATGAAACTAAAATTGGTACGCTACAAACAAGCTCTTCTGAGGATTATAAGGTAAAATTAAAACCAGCCATTCCATTAGAAATAGAAGACGATCTTACTTGCCTTCAATTTAAATAGTGAAAAAGGGAACTATTTAAGTTGTTCATTATTCTGCGTTTGCTTTAATAATGGTTGCTATTAATACTATCTTAACCTCTTTGATCTATAATGAGGCATTATTTCTCGATATGGGTTATTTATGCCATCAATTCAACAATTTAAAGAGACACATAATAAAGCTGAATTTGTCTTATCTTCTGCTTTTGATATAAATTTTTACTTGCGAGTAGAAGCTATCTCTAAAGAAGAGAGGCAGGAACTTGCTCAAGCTATTACCGAGGAATTGCTAAAGAAAGGGAATGAGTCCCGTTTAGATGCCCTAATTACGAAGTTAAGTGATATTTGTTTTACTTGTAAGGGGCCTGAGTTTATTAGAGGAGGGCCTTCTGATTTCTTTAGTGATATTTTGTATTCCATAGCGCTACAAACAGATAAAGAAGACTTCATTAATTCATGTAAGCAGGTTGATCGAAGCTCCTCTCAATGTGCTTTTCCTGAAACTTATCAGTTTAATGCTACCTTGGCACGCGTTTTTTCTTTAATTAAATGGATGGCTAACCAATTTGCAACAGAGAAAAACGACCAAAATTACAATGAGAATTTAGGGCAAAATTTAGCGAATAAAATATTTTTTCCCCTAATTGTTAACTCGGGTGATCCTCAAGACGTAGCACAACTTCTGGAAAATGCCCAATTGGTTACTCCATTTAAAGTTTGGGCTAGTGCGCAATCGGCTCAAGTTAAGGAGTATTTTTCCAGTCGTATCTCTGTTGATGTGCAACATAATATAGATAATTATTTTGCCGATAAAAAAAACTGTCATGAGAATGCCATCAGCAGTATTAGCAACCTGATTCGGAGTGAAGAATGGCAATTGGGTGGCTTTGATCTTTTTTGTTTTGATATCTTTAAGGGGGGAGTTACAGTCGATTTTGAAGGCGAAACAATAAGAGTACCTCATCGAGTTGCTGATATCGTTGAATTGATTAAGGAATATAATCGTTCTGAGGATAAAGATGTATATAAATTATATGCAGAGATAAGAACGAAAGCTCAGGAAGCTTTAGATACTCCACGGGCAGGACAAAAACAAAGCACCAAAGATTTTTATCAAAATGTATTAGATAATTTATATGTTGCACAAAACGTAATTACTGTAGATCATAATGAAGATAACAGTGATCAGATACAACTCATATAATGGCTACTCTTTGGTACCTACAATTCATTGTCGCCCGCTTTAGTACCCGGTAATGGCGGGCAAATAAATTCCGCCGTAACCTTATTTTCTGTATCCACAGCTTGTAAGATGACGGGAAACTTCCATAAAGTATGAAGATGTTTCAAAACATCGACTGTTGTATCACCTAAAGGCACTCGATTTTGTTGCGTGTACCGTAAGGTGAGGGAGCGGTCGCCTTGTAAGTCTACTGAATAGACCTGAATATCCGGCTCCAAATAACCTAAATTATATTGCCTGGATAACGCCTCTCTTATTTGTTGGTATCCAAATTCGTCATGAATCGCATTAATGTATAATTCTGGACTACGATCATCGTCTATAATATGGAATAATTTTAAGTCACGTATTAATTTTGGTGATAGATATTGGGCAATGAAACTCTCATCCTTATAATTACGCATTGCAGTATCCAGACTAGTTAACCAATCGGTATTAGCTAAATAGGGAAACCATTTCTTATCTTCATCAGTTGGATTTTCGCAAATTCGCTTGATGTCTTGCATCATATGGTAGCCCAAAGTGTAGGGATTAATTCCATTATAATAAGGGCTATTGTAAGGTACTTGCATAATCACATTAGTATGATTTTGCAAGATTTCCAACATAAATTCGTCAGTGACCAAACCTTCGTCGTATAAAGCATGTAAGATAGTATAATGCCAAAAACACGCCCAACCTTCATTCATTACCTTGGTCTGACCTTGAGGGTAAAAATATTGAGCTATTTTTCTTACTATACGAACAATTTCCCGTTGCCACGGCTCTAACAGAGGCGCATTTTTTTCAATGAAATATAAAATATTCTCCTGCGGTTCTTCTGGAAAACGACGCTTTTGTTTGTTCTCGTCTTCCGGTTTGCTATGGGGTATGGTTCGCCATAATTCATTGATTTGAGATTGTAAATAACTTTCCCGGTTTTGTTGTCTTATTTTTTCTTCCTGGATGGAGAGAGCTGTAGGATGCTTATAGCGATCCACTCCATAATTCATTAAGGCGTGACAGGCATCAAGCACTGCTTCAACTTCATCGATACCATGGCGTTGTTCGCAATCACTGATATATTTTTTAGCAAAAACCAAGTAATCAATGATCGCATCTGCAGAAGTCCACATTTTAAATAAGTAGTTGTTTTTAAAAAAAGAATTATGACCATAACAGGCATGTGCTATAACCAGCGCTTGCATGGCCATGGTATTTTCTTCCATTAAATAGGAAATGCAGGGATCGGAATTAATAACTAATTCATAGGCTAGCCCCATTTGGCCTCGTTTATAACTTTTTTCCACGCCAACGAAATGTTTCCCAAAAGACCAGTGGTGATAGCCAATAGGCATGCCGACGGATGCATAAGCATCCATCATTTGTTCTGCCGTGATGACTTCAATTTGATTGGGATAAGTATCCAGATTAAAGTTTTTGGCAATACGAGCTATTTCGCGGTCATAAGCTTGTATTAACTCAAAAGTCCATTCTGCGCCAGTTGATAAAGGCTTTTTTTTCATACGGTTTTCCTTTTAAATAATTCGCGAAATACCGGATAAATATCGGCTACTGTATCAATGTTTTCCATAGCAAAGTTGGGATGGTGTTCTTTTATCTGTTGATATACTTCCCATAAGCTTTGATGATGACGAGGCATAATTTCTATGTAGGCGAAATATTGCAGTAAAGGCATGATTTTTTCCTGGAGCAACTCCTGACAATAAGGGGAGTCTGCATTCCAATTATCACCATCTGAGGCCTGTGCTACATAAATATTCCATGCTTGGGGAGGGTAGCGAGCTTCAATAACCGCATTCAATAATTCCAGAGCGCTTGAAACTACAGTACCCCCAGTTTCGCGGGAATAAAAAAATTCTTCCTCGTTTACTTCTTTAGCCGAGGTATGATGACGAATAAAAACTAATTCAATTTTTTCATAGTTCTTGGTGAGAAACATATAAAGCAAAATAAAAAAGCGTTTTGCAATGTCTTTTTTGGCCTCATCCATAGATCCGGATACATCCATCACACAAAACATCACTGCCTGTGTCGAAGGGGCAGAAATGCGCACTCGGTGATTATAACGCAGGTCAATCGTATCTATAAAAGGTACGGTTTGAATTTTCTTCTTTAAAAATTCAATATCTGTTTGCAATTTTAAAACGACAGCCTTATCCGTTTCGGGGTATTCCAGAAGGCGAGTTAATTCATCTTCTGCTTCTTTTAGTTGTTTTTTGTAAGGTGAGGCTAATGCGACTCGACGTCCCGTAGCTTGTTTCATTGAGCGTAAAACATTAATGTTATTGGGAATACCACTGGTGGATACTCCTGCTCTGACGGTTTTATAAGTACTGAGACGAGCTAATTCTTTTTTAACCAAATCAGGTAATTCCAGGTCTTCGAAATAAAGCTCTAAAAATTCTTCTCGTGATAGTTCGAAAACAAAATTGTCTTCACCTTCACCACTATCGCTGGCACTACCTCCATCTCCTCCTGCGCCACCGCCACCGGGTCTTCTTATTCTGTCGCCAGTAATGAAGTTATCATTTCCCGGTAATATGCGCTCAATATGCCCCCCATGCCCACGATGAAACATCGGTTCGGAGATGTCTTTTGCTGGAATGGTTATTTGCTCACCCTGATCAATTTCGGTAATACTGCGTTTACCAACTGCATCAGAGACAGCGCGTTTAATTTGATTTTTATAGCGGCGAAGAAAGCGTTGGCGATTAACCGTACTTTTTTTACCTGCATTTTGTCGTCTATCTATTAATTGCGACATAATTGTTAGCTCCACACCTTGCGACAAGGTAAGATAATTGTCAGGGTTGGGTAAAGTCACCATCGTTATCCTTTTTAAACAAGAGACATCAACCCTGACTGTTTTTCATAACACCTTGCATTATGGGTTATAATAACATTATTGCGATTTACGTACCCGCAAGTACCATTCGCAAAGTAACCGAACTTGTTTGCGTGTGTAGCCTTTTTCTACCATCCGAGAGATAAACTCTTCATGTTTTTTCTTATCATCTTCAGATGCTTTCGCATTGAAAGAAATAACAGGTAATAAATCTTCGGTATTAGTAAACATTTTTTTCTCAATAACCGATTTTAGTTTTTCATAGCTATTCCAAACTGGATTTTTGCCTCTGTTATTTGCTCTGGCACGTAAGACAAAATTAACGACTTCGTTTCGGAAGTCTTTGGGATTAGAGATCCCGGCTGGTTTTTCTATTTTTTCCAGTTCCAGATTTAATAAACCGCGATCAAAAATTTCACCGGTATCAGGATCACGATAGTCTTGATCCTGAATCCAGAAATCTGCATAAGTGATGTAGCGGTCAAAAATATTTTGTCCATATTCAGAATAGGACTCCAAATAAGCGGTTTGAATTTCTTTGCCAATAAACTCAACATATTTTGCTGATAAGTACTCTTTAATAAAAGCCAAGTACGTTTCATGTAATTCCTGAGGGAATTGCTCTTGTTCAATCTGTCGTTCGAGAACATACATCAAATGAACCGGATTAGCTGCGATTTCACTGTGATCAAAGTTGAATACTTTGGAGAGGATTTTAAAGGCAAAACGAGTTGAAACTCCGCTCATCCCTTCATCAACCCCAGCAAAATCCCGATACTCCTGATAAGATTTAGCCTTAGGATCGGTATCCTTTAAGCTTTCACCATTGTAAACGCGCATTTTAGAATAAATACTTGAGTTTTGAGGTTCTTTTAAACGCGTCAGTACAGAAAATTGCGCCAGCATATCGAGCGTTCCTGGTGCACAATGAGCTTTAGCTAAAGAGCTGTTATCGATCAATTTTTGATAAATTTTTAACTCTTCGGAAACGCGCAGACAGTAGGGAACTTTTACTATATTAATCCTGTCAATAAAGGCTTCATTATTTTTATTGTTTCGGAATGTTTGCCATTCTGACTCGTTTGAGTGGGCTAAAATGATTCCCTCAAACGGGATGGCAGATAATCCTTCAGTCGCATTATAATTGCCTTCTTGAGTGGCGGTTAGTAATGGATGAAGTACCTTAATCGGGGCTTTAAACATTTCAACAAATTCTAAAAGACCGCGGTTGGCTCGGCATAGACCACCTGAAAAGCTATAGGCATCAGGATCATCTTGAGAAAACTCTTCTAATTTACGAATATCCACCTTACCTACCAGTGAAGAAATATCCTGATTGTTTTCATCGCCAGGCTCAGTTTTTGCAATAGCAATTTGTTTTAAGCGAGAAGGTTTGACCTTGATTACTCTGAATTTGCTGATATCACCATTAAATTCCTGTAATCGTTTGACTGCCCATGGCGACATTAAATAACGTAAGTAGCGAGTAGGAATACCAAAACGTTCCAGGAGTAACTCGCCGTCTTCATCTGGGTTAAACAAAGACAGTGGGGACTCAAATACCGGGGATCCTTTGATGGCATAGAAAGGAACTTTTTCCATTAAGTCTTTTAACTTCTCGGCAACAGATGATTTACCGCCACCTACGGGGCCCAGGAGATAAAGCACTTGTTTGGTTTCTTCTAATCCCTGAGCGGCATGCTTTAAAAAGCCGACGATTTGCTCAATGGGCTCTTCCATGCCATAAAAATCTTTAAATACGGAGTAGTGCTGAATGACTTTATTGGAAAAGATACGCGACAAAACCGGGTCATGACGCGTATCTATCATTTCAGGCTCGCCTATGGCCATTAACAGACGTTCTGCTGGATTAGCATAAGCTGAAGGGTCAGTTTTACATAACTCCAGATACTCATCCAAACTCAGATCCTCTTCTTTGTTATCCACAAAGCGTTTGGTATAACTGGTTAAAAAATCTTGTGTATTCATGTGCCATCCCCTTTTTACTTATCCCTGAGAAGGATATAACGTGATTCTTTTTTTGTATTTGTTATTCTTAGTATAGTAGCTAAACTAGTAGCTAAATAGTATCTTCACAAAATTAATTTATATTTAACTTAATAAATTTAATTGTTTTTTTAAGGAATGCATCGATTATGCCAGACACTACCATTTACTT
>CAYRWO010000003.1:0-13850 GCA_964428035.1 uncultured Legionella sp. | reverse complement strand
TAGATACTGTAGATTTAAGTTTTGACTTGTATGATGACCACGCTTTGGTTAGCAGTAAAATTAAATTAATTCGTCAGCATGAAGGGGCTTTGCATTTATATGGCGATGAGTTAGAACTGGTTAGCGTGCATATGAATGGCTTGAAACTAGAGCCTTCAGCATACAAACTGGAAGAGGATGATCTGATTATAGAAAACTGTCCTGATGCCATGACACTGGAGATAGTCACCCGCATTCGTCCTCAGGATAATACTGAATTATCAGGACTTTATCGCTCTAATCATTTATTTTGTACTCAATGCGAGGCAGAAGGTTTTAGGCGAATTACTTATTTTCTCGATAGGCCTGATGTATTGGGAACCTATACCACGCGGATTTCTGCTGAAAAAAAACACTACCCGGTCCTTTTATCTAATGGGAATTTAATCGACTCAGGATCTACCTCCGATGGTCGTCACTGGGTCGTCTGGCAGGATCCTTTTAAAAAGCCTTCGTATTTATTTGCTTTAGTGGCAGGTGATTTGGCCTGTGTCCGTGATGAGTTTACTACCTACTCTGGACGGACTGTGGCTTTGCGAATTTATGTTGAACCTGGCAATGAAGATAAATGTTCTTATGCTATGGAGTCATTGAAAAAGGCCATGCGGTGGGATGAAGAGGTTTATGGTCGAGAATATGATTTAGATATTTTTATGATAGTAGCTGTTAGTGATTTTAATATGGGCGCTATGGAAAACAAAGGATTAAACATTTTTAATTCCAAGTACATTCTTGCTCGACCTGATACGGCAACTGATGCTGATTTCGTTGGAGTTGAGAGTGTGGTGGCGCATGAGTACTTTCATAACTGGACCGGAAACAGAGTTACCTGCCGCGATTGGTTTCAATTAAGCCTGAAAGAAGGATTAACTGTATTTCGTGATCAGGAGTTTTCTCGCGATATGAATTCCCGGGATGTCTTCCGGATCGTCGATGTGGATGGATTACGCAGCTCGCAATTTCCGGAGGATTCTGGAGCTATGGCGCACCCAGTAAGGCCAGAATCCTATCAGGAGATTAATAATTTTTATACTGCCACCATTTATAGCAAAGGTGCAGAAGTTATTCGCATGCAACACACCTTGCTTGGAAAGGAAGGGTTTAGACGCGGCATGGATCTCTATTTTGAGCGTCATGATGGCCAAGCAGTAACTATAGATGATTTCGTAGCCGCGATGGAGGATGCCAATGGGGTTGATTTAACCCAGTTTAAACTTTGGTATAGTCAGGCGGGTACTCCTGTAGTTCAGGTTAAGAGTGACTATGCTCAAGGTCGTTTAACACTGACTTTCCAACAAAGCTGTCCTGTTACTCCTGATGGCCAGGATAAAAAACCATTCCATATCCCCATCCGCATTGCGTTACTTGATTCCAAAGGTCAGATGATGCCTCTAGATAAGGATATTTTGGAGCTAAAACAGAGTGAGCAACGCTTTGTTTTTGAAGGGTTAAGCGAAAAGCCGGTTATTTCTGTATTACGAGAATTTTCCGCTCCTGTTCGTATCAAAGATGAGCTTAGCCAGGATGATTTATTATTTTTGTTACGTTATGAAACGGATGGCTATGCTAAATGGGATGCCGCTCAACGTTTAGTGCTGAACTGTTTAACTGACTGTTTGAAATCATCCTCTGATGATTGGCAAATTCCAGCAGCACTCATTGCTGCTTTTAAGCACGTTTTACTTGATGAGTCTTTGGACACTGATTTGCGTGCTGAATTGCTGTCCCCTCCTGGCTTTGAAGAAGTTGCAGCAACCATGGATTTAGTGGATGTGACGCGTGTTGAAGCGGTGCGGGATTATTTTCGCGAGCAGTTGGGTTTAAATTTGTTCTCAGAGTTGGATCAAGTGTATAACAAACTCTGGCAGGAAGAGGGTCGTATTAAGAACTATCAAGATTATGAGCATCGGGAGTTACGCAACGTCTGTTTGTGTTTAATGATGAAGGCAAACGAAGCTGCAACTTTAGATACCTGCAAGCAACAATTTGCCGCTGGAAGGACGATGACTGATCAACTCGCCAGTTTTGACTTGTTGGTTGATTGTACCAATAGTGAGATCAGGGAGCGGTCAATTCAAGATTTTTATCAGCAATGGTCTAAAGAGGAGTTAGTGGTTGATAAGTGGTTTGCAATCCAAGCAGCTTCTGAATTGCCTGGTACTTTAAATCATGTGAAACAATTACTACAGCATCCAGCATTTAATATCAAAAATCCTAATAAGGTTCGTGCCATTGTCGGGGCTTTTTGTCTCGCTAATCCACGTAACTTTCATGCCATCGATGGAAGTGGTTATGTATTTTTAGGTGAGATGCTGGCAAAAGTAGATAAATTGAATTCACAAATTGCTGCACGCCTGGCCACACCGTTTACTCGTTGGCAGAGCTATGATAAGCCCCGGCAAGATTTGATGAAGCAACAGCTGGAGCAACTTGCAAAACTGAAGTTATCGCGAGATTTAAGAGAGGTCGTCTCTAAAAGTTTAGCCGGTTAGATGGAATAAAATCACCTGTACTTGACAATTTTGAGGGCTGTTGTCAGTCCTCAATTTAATTCAAAGGTATTTAATTCTTCCACAATTTGTCCTTGTTTATCTGCAATACCAACCCCTATAGCGTACGCTATTGCGTTAACCTTTACTTGATGAGTTTTACTAAATTGATCGATTAGTTGCTGCAGTCTTTGGTATAAACGAATCTGTTGTTTTGAGGTTAGATATTCTGGCTCAAAAAGGGAAAAGTGAGGTTGGAAAAAATTCATTACGCTGGTACTGCCCCATTTTGTAAAGAGAGCACGCCGTTCCATATTTTCAGCGGCCCATTTCGGGATAAGTGCCGTTGTATCGCGCAATCCAGCCAGAGAAAGTAACGTTTGATTACCTAATTCTTGTAATCGCCGGGTACGCCTTACTGATAACATGACATAACCATTAGGGCTAGCTAGAAATTGATGGGTTGATATAGGTATTCGTTGGTGTTGTTTGGCTAACCACTGGGTTCGCTTTATAATTTCCGCAAGCTGTTTTTGTTCATATGTTGCCAGATATAAAGTGATATGCAGTGGATGCTGATGGATAAAAGGGGCAATATGATCAGTATGAAATAGCCCTGTCTTCTGTAAAAATTGATTAAAATCCTTGATAAGCAAAACAACTTGATTACCCGGTTTTAATTTGAGATAAACGTTAATCGATAAACTGGTTGCCTGGATTGGATTGGTAATAAGATACGCTATTAAACCTGTGAAGTAGAGGAGCATACGATGTTGAAACATTTTGCCGTGATCGGTAATCCAATTACACATAGTCTATCTCCTGTGATTCATCAGTATTTTGCCCGTCAAATGAGTATTGAATTAACGTATAAAAAAATCCAGGGCGATGAACACCGATTTGAACAACAAGTATCTGATTTTTTTATCCAGGATGGCAAGGGGCTTAATGTTACTTTGCCCTTCAAACAAAGAGCCTTTGCTATAGCTCAAAAGAGTACTTTTCGGTGTCGATTAGCGGGGGCTGCCAATACTTTGTGGTTGCAAGAGAATCAATTGAATGCCGATAATACTGATGGCATTGGATTAATTCGTGATTTGACTCACTATATAGAGCTACAGGGGAAAAATATTCTGATATTGGGTGCTGGAGGAGCTGCGCGAGGGATTATTCATCCCTTACTGGAAGCAAATCCCGCTACCTTGACCGTTGCCAATCGAACTATAGAAAAGGGCACAGAGCTTCAAGGTGTTTTTCCGCAGATCAGATGCTCTGGACTTGATAATTTATCTGGGGATTTTGATTTAATAATCAATGCTACTTCTGCTAGTTTGGAGGGCAAAAATATTTCTTTGCCTGGAGACGTGATGTCCCAAAAACCAGTTTGCTATGATTTGGCTTATAAGCAAAAGGAAGCAACTCCCTTTATTAACTATGCTAAACACTGGGGGTGTTATGCGATTGACGGTATGGGGATGTTGGTTGAGCAAGCTGCCGAGGCTTTCTTCATCTGGAATGGAGTGATGCCTGAAACAGTGCCTGTATTGAAATTGTTACGGCAATATTAACTAAAAAAAGTAGTGACTGCTTTGGCATTGGCAATAGTGTCTTGAAAACCCAGTTCGAGAAGTTCTCGAGTAAATTCTTTTTCAAACAGTAAAAAGCTCAATAGATCCCCTGAATGACTTTTAGCACCAAGGATATTGAGTAAATATCTTAGCAAAGCCGACATTGTTTTATAATGATTTTGAGCCAGAAATGCCATGTCTCGACTGGGGCGCAGATGGAGTGTAGAAATGGGGCGCCATGGAGAACGGCGTTTTTTCCACATGGAAAGAAGAGTAGCTATTTCGTTCATGCGATTGACCATTTCAATATCTCTATCAAGATTGTCTAAAAATAACCCATTCATCATGTTGCCTAAAATGTTGGCAAATGGAACTTCGCCATTGCGTAGCATTTCAGAGTCAGTAAACTCTGGCAATTCGCGTGTTCCCAAAATTAGAATTTTATCAACCTCAAAACGTATGGCTCCCCGCAAAGGAGCTACCAATCCAATACTGCCATCTCCATAATGAAAACCATCCACCGTAATAGTCGGGAAGAATAAAGGCAGAGCACTGGAGGCTAAAATATGTTCCGCACGGATATTGGCCCGTTGACTACCATGCCGCGGGTAATTCCAATCTTGAAATTCAGCGTGGTTGTGATTATAAAAAGAGACAGTTTGGTGGGTTTCGTAACAAAGACTTATTACTTCTAAAGTATTCAGGTGTCCTGCGTTTATATTCTCTTCAATGCGTGAAAAATCAATAGTTTCATCAATAAACTGTCTTAGTGGAGAGGTGTCGAGCAAATGACCTGATTGACGTTGCTTAATAATTAAGGTGCTCAAATTTCGCATCACTGATTTGCCTAATTCATAATTGCTTGCTTTATAAATTTGTTGGCAATGAATTTCCCCCCATATAGATTCCAGCTTATCCAGGGCAGAAGGGAAATCATCAGCATTTTCGGCGAGTATGGCTGCATTAATACTGCCGACACTTACACCGCTCACCATATCAAATGGGAGCGTTTTTGTTTGTAAAATATGGCCAATTGCTTTTAAGACGCCTGCCTGATATGCGCCTCGTGCACCACCACCTGCCAGATATAGAGCTTTTTTAACCATGGTCACTTATTTTTATTACTTATATTAGAAAATATAGTTGAATATAGGGCTTCTTAGCAAGAAAGCAATGGTACATCATATTTTCTTAATATTTAATTGATATATTTGTAATAACCACTCTTTTTTTTGAGTAGCAAAAAATGGCCTCGAATCAGGATGAGATTACTGCAAAACTTAAAAATGAACATGCTTTCGAATTATTGGGAGCGATGCAGAAAACTGTAAATTATAAGTTAATCGCTTTAACTCGACATTCTTTATTAAGTGCTGCCGCCAAAAGAATTCCCTGGCTATCCAGGTTTTTACAAGGCGTAGATGATACAGGCGATGCGATCTTCAGGATAGGCGATCGAATTAGTAGTTTACAAGACAGCTTACAGGATACTCCGGGCAGCCAAACCATGGGGCATGCATTCCATTTTGGTTCGGTCGCGATGGCCGCTTTTGATTTTGTCCGTATACCGATTATTTACCTTGCCGCTTACATGTTAAACGAGAAAGTTCCAGTTACCCTCGATAATAATGCCCGATGGTTGTATTCCGGGATCTTGTTAGCGCTTGCGATCATCGCATTGACGGTTCCTGGTGCTGCACCTGTGATTGGTTTTGTGGGTGCCGGTATCGGCCTTTCAGTTGGGGTGTTTTTATTGGTTAGAACTCTGTATGAGCGCTATCAATTAGGCAAGGAAAATAAAAAATTAAAAAAAATTATAGATATAGAAGAACGGGAAATGCTTTTGATCCAGCAAGAGGCAAAAGATTTGGAAAAACGTTTAAAAGAGGCGACTGAAGAAGATGAGATGATAAAAATTCATCAAGAAATTGCCTTATTACATGAGCGTTATGCCACACAACATTCCATGTTGGAAAAGTTAAAAAATAAAGAATTACATCTAGAACAAAAAATGGCCGAAGTAGGCATAATGCAAGTTGTTGATAAAGGAGTTGGAATTTGTTTGTCAGCTCTTACTATTATTGGTTTGGCTTTGTCATTGTTTTTTCCAATGGCAGGTTTGGGAATATTAACGGGAGTTGCTATTGCAGGTGGTGTCTATCTGTTAGCCAGACTCACCGCACCTCTATTCCAACTTTTGGGGAACTGGCTTATTAGTAAAGTTAAAAGTGTTATTGAGCCCCCTTTAACCCGTGAGAGCCTGGCGAATGAGAACATTCTGATTGATACTAAAGAAAAACAACATTCCTCCTCTTTGGGACTCAACACAGAGGCCGCTAAAATCGAGGCGATGGGTGCTGATAAGAACGAATTGTTGTCTGATACTGAAAAAAGCATCGAAGAGCACACCTTTAATTCAACAGCAGAAGTCTTGGTTGGGTTGAAGGGGAAAAAAACTGCAGTTGAGAAATTACAATCCGCACAAGAACGTGCTCTAGAGAGCGATGATGTTTTGAATAGCGTGTCCCCTCTTTTTCAGCCAGTTCCTAGTAAAAAAGAGGTTAAGACTGAGGATGATAGGAACTTTCAGATTGAGAAAGAGACTCCTTAACGTCATTGAATATATTTAAAAGCTCATTGCAAAAAGTAAAAAATTCCTTTAATTTAAAAATTTACCCCCCAAGGAATAAACTCATGCTGACTCTCTTCCGTGAGCAACCGCGCGCATTTCACATGATTTTTATGTTGGAATTATGGGAGCGGTTTGGTTTTTACACGGTGCAAGGAGTTCTGACTCTCTATTTTATTCGCTACCTGGGGTATAGTGATGTGGAATCCTATTATACCTTCGGCGCTTATTCGGCCTTAGTTTATGGTATGGTAGTCATTGGTGGTTATCTTGGGGACAGAATCCTTGGTACAAAACGTACCATAATTCTTGGACTTGTTGTATTAGCAGTGGGTTATCTTTCATTGGCGATTACCGATAAGCAACATGTTTTTTTTGCCCTGGGATTGATTTGTGTTGGTAACGGGCTGTTTAAAGCGAACCCCTCAAATTTATTGTCTAAATGTTATGAAGAGCACGATGCTCGTTTGCATGGCGGATTTACTTTGTATTACATGGCAATTAATTTAGGGAGTATGGTGGCTTTATTTGTAGGACCGGCCATTTCAAGCCGTTATGGTTACTCTTATGCCTATTTCATTAGTGCAGTGGGTTTGGTTATCGGCCTAGCCAATTATTGGTTTCAACATCAACATGTTGCGCATATCAACACCCTGGCGGATAAACGAATCATTACTTTGCCTTACTGGATGGTTGTTTTGGCTGGAGTATTAATTTTCACGGAATTGGCTGCCTATTTATTACAACACGTCATGTTGGCTAAAAATCTGTTATGGGCTATTACTTTCATAGTAGTTTGTATTTATGCTTATTTGATGCGAAAAGAGTGTAAAGCATCCTACATACGGATGTTGGTTGCTTTTGCTTTAATGTTAGAGGCAATCGTTTTCTTCACCTTATATCAGCAGATGCCTACTTCAATTAATTTATTCGCCGTGAATAATGTCATTCCCACTTTTTTCGGTCTCACTATTGATGCCCAGAGTTTTCAGGCTTTAAATCCAATCTGGATCGTTTTGATGAGTCCAGTATTGGCTTATTTTTACGGCAGGCTCAATAAGAAAGGTATTTCATTCTCCATCCCGTATAAATTTGCCTTAGGGATGACCATGTGTGCTGTGAGTTTTTTAATGCTCTACTTTGCCCGTTATTTTTATACAGGCAATGGGATGGTTTCTTCATGGTGGTTAATCTTTAGTTATTTATTTCAAAGTCTTGGTGAGTTACTCGTTTCGGCTCTGGGGGTGGCTATGGTTGCTGAGTTAGTTCCACCACAAATTGCGGGATTTGTAATGGGGATGTGGTTTTTAACTTCGGCCATCGCTGGTTTTCTAGGGGCCGCAGTGGCTTCTTATACCTCTCTTCCCACCAACATCCAACCTGGAGTTCAATCGCTGCTGATTTATACGGATGTGTTTGCCTGGA
The DNA here is from genome assembly GCA_964428035.1 of uncultured Legionella sp. GTDB lineage: Bacteria > Pseudomonadota > Gammaproteobacteria > Legionellales > Legionellaceae > Legionella. The sequence goes on along the minus strand of CAYRWO010000003.1, from coordinate 5,700 downwards.
TAGGTATTGTGACGCTGATTATTGCTGTGTGTATGTGGTTACTCTCCCCACGGTTGAGCCGCTATATCTCTACCAATACCGTTAAAGATGAAAATAAAATAGAAGCGGTTGAATACTCTACTACTTATATTCCCAGTCATTAGAGGAGTTATTCTTCTTGTCTGAGGTAAGAGTTGTAATCTATGCAAGTTCCTGCAGCCAACAGATGACCTTGCTACAAGTTAATTATCCAGGGTATTTTCTTTTCAGGGACAAGTTATTTGATAAAAGTGGTTAAACTATGCTCATTATTTGTGGTATATTGAGCAAATTATGAGTAACTGATGTATTGAGGTAAAAAATGGGTTTGGAGGTGAAGATAGTATTAAGCAAACGTTCCCAGGACTTGATTGCGAAATATTTAAGCTTATACCCCCTGGACTCAAGTGGTTTAGCGTCTTTTCATTCACCTGCTGATTCCACCCAATTAATTTCCTGGTTACACGATGAAATAACCCTACCTTCCCATATCGATGCACGATCGAGGCAGAAAGCTGATTTTATCCTTGCTTCATTACGTGCAGAGTTATTGCATGATTTATTGGCTTCTATGGGTGAGGAGTTACCTGATAATAATACGGTAGAAAATACCTCTTGGACTGCATGGCTAAAATTTGGGCTATTAGCTCTTGCGGGTACTTTAGTGGCTGCCTGTGAGGGTTTTGACAGTATCACCACCATGTTAACCGTTTTATCTTTGCCTTCAATTATTATTCTTATTGCAGGGCTTAGTTTTTCTATTTTATCGGTAGTAGTTTTTTATGGTTTTGATTTAGTTCAGGTATCTCAAAATTTAGGTGTAACTTTGCGGGATGCTCCTAAATTATTAGACGTTTATTTGGCGCAAATGAAAGAAATCAAGCGCATAAGAAAGAAAATAAATACCTATAAGCTTGCAGAACTATCGGCAGAGGAATTAGCTCAATTAGAAAAAACGATTATTATGCTGCAAAGAAGTTTTCAGGCATTAGTCGAAGCCAGTTCACAATTTGAAGGAGCGCTGAATAGTCGTAAAATGCAGGTAGTTAAAGTCATTGCCTCAGGTTCTGCAGGCCTACTTTTTTTCGGTAGTGGTTTTTTTGCTGGGCAGTCGGTTGCCATGTTCATTGCTGGTCTATTTATTCCTGTAGTTTTACCAACCTTTTGGCCTGTTGTTTTGTTTAGTGTGATTGTAGGGATCGCGGCATTTACCCTTTATTGGTATGTTGAGCAAGTAGGACTCAAAAAATTGGTGAGTGGTTGGTTCGGATTAGACGAAGATAAAATAGAGCAATTATGTTGTAAAAGTAATCTGGATAAAGAAGAGGGAAAACTGGAAAATTTAAAGGAGCAGGTGATAAGCACTGCTCATTTAACCCATCGCTTGAAGAGACTTCAAAATAAAATAGAGGGTATTGATGAAGCAGAGAATGAACACCTGATACCGGTTTCTAATGGTTCAGTACCAGTATTAAAAACCAGTGATAACATCTACTCATTCCATCTTAAGGATAGAGCTGCAAAGAGTTCCCTCGTCCTTGATACTCTTGATTCAGAAGCTCCGGATTCGGAAGAGGTTGTGTTGTTTCAATGTAATTAGAATCTTCATAATTTAAACCATAATTAATATTGACCAAGTGAAGCGGCATATAGACTAATAAAGAACTTCCTTGCAGATAATCTGGATTCGCTGATAGATAGAATTCATTTAAGTCACTCCCATTATCCTCCAGGTCCGAAAATTTATTTTGGATTGGCAGCATCAATGAATTGATGACCATGGGATGATTGCAGGTTGACAGAAGTCCATTCTGCTTCTTTAATGCGCTAATAACGGTGATTATTTGATCGGGGACTCTCTGTGAGGGCTTGGGATAAATAGAGTCGCTCAGATGATAGAGAAATTTATAGGTTAATGGATTATCCGCAAAAGCTACATAAATAAGTTCCTCTTGAGGATGGGCGAGCTTATATTTTATTGCTTCAGTCAGTCCCGTGCTGGTTGCAGTGGGGCATGCCTCATACTGGGGATTTAGATAAATCAGGGCAGAGTAAGTAATCACTTGTTTTTTTCCAACAATTATTTGTTGCCTGAAGGTACGAGAAAATCCTGCTATTTCCTGATTTATACCATAGTGAATTAGTAACGCCCCATTTTCCTCCGGTCGGAGAATCAGGCGATGGAATTCTTCTTGATTGGATAAATGGTAGTATGAGGTTAGAAACTGATATAGTTTTTTAATTAATTGTTTCGGAATATTTGTTTGCTGTTTGTCTATCCAATATGAGTTAATAGCGGCTACTCTAAGTTTAGTCATCGTTCTCTCCATGGAACATTTTTACGTCCTCATCCTCACCATGTACCTTAAGTTCGTGTGACGAAGGTTAGTGCAAAAACCTACCGCCTTCAGATACTTCTTTAGTTATAGTCACATCTATAAAATTGTCAAACGGAGCAAAAAATACTCATGACCTCCTAAATATTTAAGATGTCCTTAACAAAAGGAATGGTAATTTTACGATGTGCTGCCAGAGAAGCATCATCCAATCGGTTGAGCAATTGATGCAAATCATGCATGTTTCGCGAACAACGGTTTAGTAAAAATTGAGCAACGCTTTCAGGCAAATCAAATCCCCGTTTAGAAGCATGTAGTTTTAAAGTGTTTATTTTCTCTTCATCACTTAGTTCATTCAATTGGATTACTAATCCCCAGGCAAGTCTGGAACGTAAATCGGCAAGATTAATTGCGAGCATTGCTGGCGGCTGATTTCCCGAGATAATTAACAGACTTTTTTCCTCGTCCTTGATTCTGTTATACAAGTGAAATAAAGCTTCTTCCCATGCCGAATCATTGGCTATAGTATTGATATCATCAATACAAATTAATGTTTGGTCTTCTATTCCCTCTATAGTCTGCGGCCCCCATTCTTTAAGAAGGGTTAAGGGCAGATAGATTGCCGATTGAATTAAATTGACGGCTTGACAGCATGCTTGCAATAAATGTGATTTTCCACTGCCCTTAGGCCCCCATAGATACAGTAATCTATCTTCTTTCAGGGTGAGCATGCTCTGCAATTGTTGTTGCAAAAGGGTATTGTTTTCCCAGTTAAAATCAGCAAGGGTTGCTTCATCATTTAATTTTATTGTTAAAGCCAACTGAGTGTTCATTGGGATAGATCTTTTGAGGGCCACGCTTTTCTGCCCCAAGTCCAAAAGTAATCGATATAAGTGGTGGCCGTGGTGAATGCGGTCAGGTAGATTAAAGTGCTGACTATATAATGCGGAAATTTAAAGTAAGCTAATTCAAATAAGCATAAAGTGACCAGAACCAGCTGGAAGGTAGTATTGAACTTACTTAACAGAGTGGGTACAAAATCCAATTTACGTTGGATACACCAATACCAGACCAATACGCCAATAGAAATACTTAAATCCCTAAGAAATACAAGAATAACCAGCCACCAGGGCAATGATCCTATTAATGCTAACGAGATGAAGCTGGAAGCAACTAATAATTTATCAGCCATAGGGTCGACAAAAGAACCAAAAGTACTTTGCCAATGAAAATGTCTGGCCAACCAGCCATCTAACCCATCAGTAAATCCGGCTATGATAAAGGTATAAAATGCATAAGCGTATTCATGATGATATAAATACATCAAAAATGGGACAATCAATCCCAACCGAATCAAGGTTAATGCATTGGGTATGTGTTTTAGTATCATGTGTCATACGATAATTTTAATTACCCTCAGTTTAAAAGCTTATTGAGGGAATATATTGCACCAAAAGCTACATCCATAATCCGGGATGTTTCAAGTGGCAGTGGTAGAGCTAGTTTATACAATACCGTTGCCGCTGTCACGTTATTGAGCGAGCTATCTGATGTTGAACACTGCAGGACGCATTTTTGTCCCTAGTATGAAGCTTTCAGAGGGTTAGGCTGTGCTCTATAGATATCTTGATTGATGGTACCTTGCAAACGCATGGTGAATAAGCATTGATGTTGCCATGTATCATGTAATAATTGATGTTTTTGCCAGCAAAGAATATGGGGATGGATTTCTTTGGATAGTTCATTTAATACAGTTTGCATCACGTCGTATACTATATGCCATAATTGTTGAGTATCTAGCGGATACTCCTGTTTTAAACTATTTATCCAGTGACCTAGATTATCTTGCAGGGTTCCACGAATAAAGAGGGATCTTAATCCATCGATATTAGTTGTTTTTATGCTTGAGGTGGCGGGTAAATCAGGTTTTTTACTGTTTTCAAAGAACTCAGAATAAGCAATTTTAGTGCTCTCAAGATTTTGTAGAATTAAGCCTTGGGGACTATTATCAGTAAAAATGATTAAGGTATTGTGAGGCTTGGCTTCAAATGCGACCCCGTATTTCAATAATAAATGCAGTTGCCCGAATAAAACCTTATGGCAATATTGACTGAAATAATTCATTGGAGTTAAACCACTCTCCTGAATAATTTCAATGAGTAATGGTTTATTAGATAATGGTGAATGAGCAAATAAGCTCATTAAAGGTACTATTTTTTGTTCCGAGTTTATTAGACTGGTTGGGTGTTGAAGAAGGTTTACTGATAATTCCTTTTGGCAATATTGAGGAATAGCCGGGCTATTTACTCTAAGTCCAGCCACGTCTTGGGCTAAAAATAAAGTATTTTGATAGTGGTCTGATTGAATTAATAAAGAGTTTATCCAGTGCGATATCGTACCACCGTATTGCCCTTCTTCGGATTGGTCAGTTTTAGACGGATTCGGAGTGGAAACAGCAAGTTTAATCAGCGTGTTTGAATGATCTACCGGCATCATCGTATCAAAAGACATAGAAGGCATTACTGTTTGGTGATGGGGTAATAAGAGAAGCGATTTGCTATCGGTCAGTTGACTGCACATGATTTGTAATTTATTGCGCCATTGCCAGGGATGAACAGGAACAGGGACATATTCTTGTGGGTTTATGTGGTTGAATTTTAATTTTTCTTGCCATAGCCTAAATTCATTTGGAAATTCACGGGCCATCAAAGTATTAAAATCAGGGGAATCAGGATTCATGTTGATTTGAGTTTTACTTAAGGCACACCAATGGAGACTGATTTTTGCTTGAAATTCAGGTGAATTTTGTAAAACTTCTCGCCGTGTAAATCCCTCCTTGGCACGAAAACCTGGAGCATAGGGATGACCTTGATATCCCCATTGTTCGAGAAACAGGAAGCTCTGACGCGCTGTATGTTTACTGTTTACCCATGACCAAAGGCTGTCATGTGGATCCGCTTCTTTGCAAATTTGAGCGTCCCAGCGTTGTTTATAAGCCTGGGCTAACGCATCATTGGCAATTGATTCATCCAATTCATCACGAAGACTATTCCATTGATAAAATTGGCTTGCTGGATTCGAGTGCTTTAACGTCATTTGTAATTGATCGATAAAATCATGGACATGATGGCTGGCAATGGGTGAAGTAATCAATCCTTCCGCAAGTGCTGAGTGCTGTAGACGATGCAAGGCATTTTTATGCGCCCTGGTGATGAAATAATCAATGCTGCTTTGCGGCAACCCTATGCCGATTTCAAATAATAAAAAACGTAACTGGTGACTAAGTTCATGAAAATTTCCATACGCCAAAGCCATGCTGATCTCCAAATAAGAACAATTCATGTTA
>CAYRWO010000002.1:0-272431 GCA_964428035.1 uncultured Legionella sp. | reverse complement strand
GCTATAACAGATTCAAGGTTTTTTGAGCCACCACTATGGCTCACCATTTTGATGAGGTCCTCTTTGCTAAAGCCTAATTCCATCAAAACATTACGGTTGGCTATAACAGATTCAAGGTTTTTTGAGCCACCACTATGGCTCACCATTTTGATGAGGTCCTCTTTGCTAAAGCCTAATTCCATCAAAACATTACGGTTGGCTATAACAGATTCAAGGTTTTTTGAGCCACCACTATGGCTCACCATTTTGATGATCTCCTCTTTGCTAAAATCCAATTGGTTCAGATTATGATAGTGGTTTTTAATTGCACATAGATTATTAACACCACTGAGGTGACTCGCAACTTTAATTAATTCTTCATGGCTAAAATGGCTGATGAGATCAACATGAACCTCAATAAGAGTTGCTAAGGATTTTTTATAGCGAGAATTGATGTACTTAGTGGCTAGTTCAGAAGGATAACCTAGCGTAATAAGCTGTGCCTTTTCCTGATTTGGTTCGGTGTTACTAGTCATTTGGTTTAATCCTAAATAAAAATTTAATCCTATTTTAATTATTTTTTATTAAGTAAACATTAAAGGGGGGGTAGGAAAGCTACGATACTTAGAGGACAAGGGGTTAAAAGTGATACGAAAAAGGGGTATAGAACTCAGGGTCAATACAGGGCTTCCATTGGGGTTGTAGCTCTGAAGTGGAATATCTTTAACCTGAGGTCTTTAACTTGGTGGTCTCCTCTAATGTAAGGGCTGATGATGTCTCTACTCGTTGGCGCTTAGGACCCGATTGAAAAAAGGTTATTGGGTGCTCTTGTTGAATTAATTGTGACAGCCTTCCGACTTCCTTTTCTTCATTAGGTAATAAGGGAGCGGGAACAGCAAAAAGCTCTTCTTCAAGATGATCAATTTCCTCGTCTTGATTTCCTTGCCTTTGTTCAGTGCATTCAGGCTCAGGGAGGGTGGGGTTAAGAGGTATGGTAAGTAGGCTGGGACTTGTCAGGAACGGTGTTTCAGAAGTGGGTACGGTTAAGGGTGGGGCGTTTTCTTTTCTACCGAAGCATGCTAAAAACCTGCCATACTTTTCAAGGTCTGCTAACTTTACGGTATATAAGGGTTTTCCGCGGCATTTAGTGACCCGTTCAATCCCCATGTCTTGTTGCTCTTTTTGGGGACGCCGCTGTAATGCTAAACCAACTTCCAGTTCTAGGGTAAATTTCAAGCCCTGAAATTGGGTTGGTTGGGGCAAAGTGTCCAGTAAGCAAGACGAGAGTGGGGTGGTGGCATTGGCTCGTCGTTGTCTTTTAGCAGGGCGTGGCTCTTGTGCATCCTCAGTGGTTGCCTGTCTGCGTCGCTTCATTACAGTGGGCTGGGATGGCGAAGAGCTCCCCAACTCCTGTTGCAATTGGCGCGCCAGATTGTTTATTTCAGGAGCCTCATCCTGCCTGGTCAATGGAGGTGTCTCCATAAGTTCTTGTTCAAGCCATTCGTCGATAAAGCTGCGTTCTGTTGGCGGTATTGAATGTGACCTCAAAGGCAATGCTGGTAGTTCTTCAATATTCGCTGAAAAAGGAAGGACGACATCTTCACCTTCCAAAAACTCATAAAAGGAACCGTAGGCACTAATAGATACCTGAGCATCATTTTCGACTCTAAAGTGATTCTCGTCAATTTCAAGTGTTCCCTCGGCCTTGCGTGTGGCATAAGCCTTATTCATATATTGGGCAAAGAGGCGAGCGAAGGCCTGACTGGTAGAGCCCTGGCTGTGTGTTTTCGAAAAATCAAGAATCGCACTGAATGGTTTATTACTGTCGGGGTGACGATAACAGGCTAGTTGCTGCATGCGCTCCGCTTCAAAATGGCGAAAAAAATCTTTTCTTAATCGCTTGAATTGCCTACTAAGGGTGAGCTGGACATGAATGTTTTCCACTGTCACCTCAGGATGAAGGCTGCTTCTCCCCAGGTGGTGAATTGCTTCAATAATTAATTGATTAGTAAAGCCCCGTGCTTTCAATTGTTCTGCGTGTTTTAATACGATAGCAAGTCTGCCTGAACCTCCGCTACGGCAATTGAGGATTCTAATGAGGTCTTCTTTGCCAAAGCCAAACTCCATCAAAGCCTCGCGGTTTGCTTTAACGGCTTCAAGGTTTTTTGAGCCGCCATCATGACTCACCATTTTCAGAATGTCCTCTTGACTAAAGCCAAATCCCATCAAAGCCTCGCGGTTGACTTTAACGGCTTCAAGGTTTTTTGAGCCGCCATGATGACTGACCATTTTCAGGATGTCCTCTTTGCTAAAGCCAAATTCCATCAAAGCCTCGCGACTGGTTTTAATGGCTTCAAGGTTTTTTGAGCCACCATGATGACTGACCATTTTCAGGATGTCCTCTTTACTCAAACCAAATTCCATCAAAGCTTCGCGACTGGCTTTAACGGCTTCAAGGTTTTTTGAGCCACCACCGTGACTGACCATTTTCAGGATGTCCTCGTTGTTAAAGCCAAATTCCATCAAAGCTTCGCGGTTGGCTTTAACTGCCTCAAGGTTTTTTGAGCCGCCATCATGGTTCACCATTTTAAGTAGGTTCTCTTTACTCAAACCAAATTCCATCAGCACCTCGCGATTGGTATTAATAGCAGCAAGGTTTTTTGAGCCGCCATCATGGTTCACCATTTTCAGGATGTCCTCTTTGCTAAAACCAAATTCCATCAAAGCTTCGCGACTGGCTTTAACGGCTGCAAGGTTTTTTGAGCCGCCATGGTGACTCACCATTTTGAGGATGGCCCCTTTGTTAAAGCCAAAGTCCATCAAAGTCTCGTAGTTGGTTATAACAGAATCAAGGTTTTTTGAGCCGCCACCATGGCTTACCATTTTAAGAATGTCCTCTTTACTAAAGCCAAATTCTATTAGAGCCTCGCGTTTGGCTTTAACTATTTCAAGGTTTTTTGAGCCACCACTATGGCTCACTATTTTGATGAGGTCTTCTGTTCCAAAACCAAATTCCATCAAAACCTCGCGGTTGGCTTCAATGGCTGCAAGGTTTTTAGAGCCGCCACCATGGCTCACCATTTTCAGAATATTCTCTTTACTAAAGCCAAACTTCATCAAAACATCGTGGTTGGCTCTAACGGCTTCAAGGTTTTTTGAACCGCCACCATGGCTCACCATTTTGATGAGATCTTCTTTGCTAAAGCCAAACTCCATTAATGCATTGTGGTTAGCTTTAACGGCTTCAAGGTTTTTTGAACCGCCTTTATGACTCACCATTTTGAGGATGTTAACCTTTGAATATCCCAATTCCATCAACGCATCATAGTTGGCTATGACCGCTTCCAGGTTTTTTGCCCCTCCATCTTTGCGAATGATTTCAAGAATGTCGTCTTTGCTAAAATCCCATTGGTGCAAAAGATGATAGTGGTTTTTAATGGAACATAGAATATTTACAGCACCGTTGTAAGTCGCAACTTTAATTAATTCTTCATGGCTAAAATGGCTGATGAGATAAGCATGAACCTCAATAAGTGTTGGTAAGGATTTTTTGTAGCGGGAATTGAGGTAGTTGGTGGCTAGTTCAGAAGGATAGCCTAGCGCGATAAGTTGCGCCTTTTCCTGATTTGGTTTGATGTTAGAAGTCACAGAGCTTATCCTGATATAAAACTTGAACTTATTTTAATCACTTTCTATTAAGGTAATATTAAATGAGTTCTTCCAGTGCGGGACGAGGAGTTTTAATTGAAATACGGGGTGCATCATTTAATATGCACTTGCCCTGCAATAGTTAGTGGAAAAATAATAATCAGTTTGTTTGACGATTTGAATAATAGGTAAATTAAAGCTTAGGTAAAATTTTATCCAACCATTTGGGTAAGTACCAGTTCCAGCTCTCTAAAAGTGACATGGTTGCTGGAACTAAAAGGGTACGGATTAGGAATGCATCCACGAAAATAGCCACTGCAATACCAAGACCAAAAGCCTTCACCATTAACACATCTGCTACGAGAAATGAGCCGCAAAGTACGATCACAATAATTGCTGCACTGGTAATAATACGACTGCTTTTTTCAATGCCAAAAATAATACTACTCCTGTTGTCACCACTCATTTCATAAGATTCTTTGATTCTGGAGAGTAAAAAAACCTCATAATCCATAGAAAAACCAAACAAAGCACAAAAAATTATCACCAATAAACTGATATCCAGTAGTCCTTGAGGTTGAAAATTAAGCAGATGAGACAAGTAGCCGTCTTGAAAAACTAAAACCAGCGCACCATAGCAGGCGGAGAGGCTTAATAAATTCATCAAGATTGCTTTAAAAGGCAAAAATAACGAGCGTAATAGTAAAAGCAGGATGAGGTAACTGAATACCATTATCCATAAAATGGCATAGGGAAGAATATGATAAATACCTTCTAACACTTCTTTATTACTCACTGGTTTACCTGTTATCTGCATACTTAACCCTTGGGGCATTTTAATTTTGTGCAATTTATTGATTAATTCGTCTGTTTGGGGTGAATGCATTGGGTATTTACTAACAACAGATATCACCGTTACTTTCTTGTGGGTTGTTGTGTTTAATAGTATTTTAATATCAGTCTTATCCAGACTTTGTCGGGTGTGGTACAGGGTATAATACTGTTTTTTTGTTACATCAGAATCAGTAGTAACTATACTATCCACTTTCTTAATGAGCGGATCTTTTTTCAATTTTTGAGCTATATCATATAACTTATAAAGATTCTTTTTAGATAAAATAGAACCAGACTCTGATTTTACGACCAATATAATGGGGGTTAATTCGTTAATATTAAATTTTTCAGCATAAGTGTCATAAAATTTTCGATTTTCGGATTTTTCTGGAAAAATTTTATAGTCGGAAATTCCAAATGTAGCAGATAAAAATGGATATCCCAGAAGTAACAAAAAAGTAAGAACAGAAAAAAAGAACAAGAGAGGGCGATTAACTACTTTTTCAGCGATCCAATGCCAGGTACTAGAGCGATTTTTTTTATCTTTTCTGAGTGATCTTATGGATAATAAATTAATCTTTTTATCCAAAACGGAAAGAATTGCCGGAAGCAAGATGATCGCTATCAGCATGGCAACAAATACTGCAATTAACCCTCCAACAGCAACAGAAAAAAGAATGTTAATTGGAAATAAAAACAGAGCACTCAGGCTTACAAATACAGCCAAACCACTAAAAAAAATGGCTTTTCCAGCATGCGCCTGAGTGACGGCTATCGCTTCGAGGGTGTTTAATCCGTTATCCAGTTCATCGCGAAAACGGCTTATAATAAATAGGGAATAATCCAGGCTCAGACAAAGACCTAACAATAGGGCAATATTCAGAGTAAAAATTGACAGGGTGAATAAATGGCCTAAAAAAAAGAGCGCAGTCAGGATTATTAAAGCGCAACCTCCTCCTAAAGCAATAGGTAGGAAGGCTGCTACGACTGAGCCAAACACTAAAATCATCGTTATTATTGCTACTGGAGTAGCAATAAAGTCTGCTCGATACAGATCGGTTTGTGTTTGTTTTGTAACGCTTTCTATAAAAAATTCTTCCCCACCTGTCTGAACGGTCATGTTGGATGGGGTTTTTATAGACGCTTTAAACTGATCAAATAATTTATCTGGAATGGGTTTATTGGTTTTAAAGATAACAACGACATAAGCCGTATGCTTATCTTTGGAAATTTGTTTTTTCTTGTCTGGAAAAATAATTTCATGCTTCAGCGGAAAGACTTCTAAATCAGCTAACGACCGCTTTATTTTTTTGAGATAAAGAGGATTAGTAGCTAAAAGTTTAGGACTGTGGTACATAATCAAGAATTTGTTCTTATTGTCATAACCTAATTCTTTGTCTAAATATTCTTCGGCAATGGCACTGGATGAGTTCTCATCAATAAATCCGGTGGTTTTAAATGGAGTGATAATGTGGGGTAAGAACGGAATACACGATAAAATAATAAGTACCCATAATATTATAATAGGCCAACGCATCTTGTAGATAAATTTTCCTAATTGGTAAAATTTAGTATTTAGCATTCTTATGGTGTTCCTTCACGATATTAAAAACAAAGTTGGAAAAATGTTCTCTATTTAAACATATTAGTCCAATTTTGAATTGCTGTTTGATTTAATTATTCGTTTAGCTGTAATAACAGCAGAATGATAGGATGATTTGAAAGTGTAATAACAGCTGCATCGGACAGGGATTAAATTTAAAAATTGCTATTATTCAATAGCAAGTAGGGGGGGCTTACGAACTTGCTATTGATCAGGACTCTATTTATTACTTAATCCTGGATACATTTCTTCATCATTGCTTATTTGTGCGCAGTTTTTGTGGGGATGATAGAAAAACTGCTGCTGTGTTTCTCTAAAATTCATTGCTTTTTCGAAATTAGTACATATTTGTTGCATTACAGCTTCCTTTTTAGAATTTTCTAAATGCCTGAGGAGATAGGAAATATCTCTCTTAAAATCAATGAATGCCGGTGTTTGGCTCCGATCGCTCTTCATAGCATCTAAATAAGACTGGTTCATAAAGGTTACTTTATCTTCTAGTCGCTGCAACAGCTGAGCTGCTTTGGTCGTATTATTGGCAACCAGAGCTTCCCTATAAGCATCAATTAATTTATAGGTCGTTGCAAAAGAGACTTCCATAGAGGCTTCTACAAACATATCAATTAACTCAATCAGGTGTGTTTCATAATTTTGAATGAAAATAGAATACTCAGAGTACTCCATAAAATCTTTGAGACCTTGCGCTGCTTTGGTTAATACTTTTTCTGCTGATTCTGAATTATTAGCTAATAAAATTTTAATCAGAGCAAAATCATTCTTTAATTCTTTAACTATGCTTTCGAACATGGATATTACAGCTATAATAAAAAAAGAGCGAATATAGCATTTTATGGATTAAAATAACAGGCGAGAACTCACCTTGAATCTTGTATTTACTAAGCTGAACGGTCTATTAATTGAATCACGTTTTATGAACTGAAGAACCTGATTGCAAATTTTATAAGGTAAAATCCTCACCGAGATAAACCGCTCTAACTTGTTTATTGGCAAGAATAAGTTCAGGAGTTCCCTCGCATAAAATTTTTCCCTGACTGACTATATAGGCTCGTTCACAAATATCTAAAGTTTCTCGAACATTGTGATCGGTGATTAAAACACCTATGTTTTTACTACATAAGTGTTGAATGATTTTTTTTATATCAATCACAGAAATAGGATCTACACCGGCAAAAGGTTCATCAAGCAAAATAAAAGAAGGTTCTATAGCCAATGCTCGGGCAATTTCAACGCGTCTCCTTTCTCCCCCGGATAAGGCCATACCCATGCTTTTTGTGAGATGGCTGATATGAAACTCCTGGAGTAAAAGATCAAGTTTTTCTTCTCTGGCCTGATCATTCAAATCCTGCCTTAGTTCCAGAATAGCCATTATATTTTCTGCAACAGTGAGCTTGCGAAATACCGAGGCCTCTTGAGGAAGATAACTGATACCTAATCGGGCTCTTTGATGCATGGCATCATGAGTGATGTCTTTCTCGTTAAGGATAATTTGTCCTTCATCACAAGATTGCAAGCCTACAATCATGTAAAAACAGGTGGTCTTACCCGCTCCATTAGGACCTAACAAGCCCACACACTCCCCTCTTCTGAGATGAATACTAATTCCATTAACTACTGCTCGGGTTTTGAATGATTTTTTTAGATTCAGGGCTTCTAATGTACTCATGATGGTTTTTTCTCAGGATAGAGAATAATAGTGGTTCTTGTTATTCCATCACTTTGGGATACTACATGCTGTTTAAGAGTATCATAGGATATTTTAGCGGCGGATAAAGAATTGGCTCCCTGCTCAACATGGGCATTGCCAATCAGTTCTATTAAGTGACGTAAAGGGTAATAACGAATAGTATCCGCATAAGCATGAAAAGGGGGTTTATTGGGATCAGTTTGCTCCCAGTAATGGGCTTGTTTACCGTCAGTGCCATTAGCCACTGCTAAAGTTAATTGATTTTTAATGTTGCCTTGAGTCATGGCGCTGGTAGCGTGAAGGTTTGTCGTTCCTTGGGTAAATTCAACATTACCTGTATAAGTACCTTTATGACTTAATTGATTTAAATCCGCTGAATCTGATGTGACATGAATTACTTGTTCTTTATCAGAGGGCAGGGCAAATCCAACCGCTGTAATCGTCATAAAAAACAAAAATAAGCCATGTTTAACCTTTAGCTGGGGCATAACTTCCTCTGGCTTGATGGAGTAACTCGACTCGTTTCTCATCCAAATAAGCATTCATTCCGGTTGATTCTACTATATTACCAGGTTGTTCAAAGGTTACAAAAAGATCCGTTGTCGCTTTTTTCAGTTTAGGATAATAAGTTACTTCCTCGGTCTTTAAAGTGCTCTCTTGGGTCTTATTTCCAGGATTTTGATGGACAACGACTCGTTTAATAAAAATGATTCTCTCACCACCGTTAAAAGATTTTGCTTTCTTTGAACGAATTTCCCATGAAGGTTGATCCATTTGGGCAATGATAATGTGAGGGGTTTTGAGCAGATGGATGTCTTCTTTGGGAATATGTTGCATCAAAGGGGTAGTAAGCAGGTTTGTTAACAAACCCTCGCTATTGAATTGCCGCACAGTTAACTGAGAAATGGTGGTATCAATGGTAGAGGATAAAGTCTCGTTATCTAATCTGGAGACAGCCTCCAAATTCACATAATACCATCCTGAAACAGCAAGAATGAGTAAGGTGAAAAACAACCAGATTGCTTGTTTTACCGTATTCATTGCTTTAAATAGCCTGCTAAGGCTAAATCCGCTTTATCCTGCGCATTTAGAATTAAGTCGCACAGTTCACGAACTGCCCCACGACCACCAGTCTGTTCTGTTTGCCAATCAGCAAATTCTTTCACCTGGCGCACACCATTGGCTACTGTAACTCCAAATCCGACTTGTTGAATAATGGGTAAGTCAGGTAAGTCATCGCCTATATAGGCAAATTGCTCATCCTGGAAACCTAAGGTTTTTTTGAGTTGTTGGTATGCATCGCGTTTATCAACCTGACCTTTGTAATAATAAGTAATACCTAATTGTTGCATTCGATGATCCACTACTGCATTACGTGCTGTAGTAATCACAGCAACCTCAATGCCAGCAGCCATTAGTAATTTTAAACCCATGCCATCCTGCACATTAAAAGATTTTAATTCATTACCCTGGTTATCAATATGAAGCAGGCCATCAGTAAGCACTCCATCCACGTCACAGATAAGGCATTTGATTTTTTTTGCTTTTTCTAATAATTCGTTCATTTTATTCTCTTGTTAAAAAACGCCAGCTCTTAATAAGTCGTGTAAGTGGAGCACCGCGTGGGGTCTGTTATCATCATCCATTACTACTAATGATGTAATACTGTATTTTTGCATAATAGCCAAGGCTTCTGCAGCAAGCATCCCTTTGTGAATAGTTCGGGCATTGCGTGTCATTACCTCTTTAATTTGAGTCGTATTAATGTCAAATTGACGAGTTAAGGTACGGCGTACATCGCCATCGGTATAAACACCGAGTAAATAACCCTGATTATCGATGACGCAGGTCATTCCCAATTTTTTCTCGGTGACTTCAATTAAAGCTTCACTAATCGTTGCATTCTGGTTTGTTAATGGAAGTTGGCTTCCCTTATGACATAATTCATCAATACGAAGCAGGAGTTTTTTGCCCAGAGTGCCTCCGGGGTGCGATAAGGCAAAATCTTCAGCGCTAAAACCTCTGGCTTGCAAGAGCGCGATAGCCAAGGCATCTCCCATAACCAGGGAAACCGTAGTGCTGGTTGTTGGAGCAAGGCCAAGAGGACAGGCTTCTTGTTTGATACTGACGTCTAAATTAACATCGGCTGTTTTCGCCAATGTAGATTCAGCATTACCTGTAAGCGCAATAAGTGGGACTTCCAGCCGTTTTAACAAGGGGAGCAAGGTAACAATTTCATGAGTATTTCCTGAGTGTGAAATTGCAACGACGGTGTCCTGGCGTGTGATCATTCCCAGATCACCATGACTTGCTTCTCCGGGATGCATAAAAAAAGCAGGACTGCCTGTACTGGAAAATGTTGCAGCTAATTTATTAGCAATATGACCGGATTTCCCCATGCCAGTCACTACAATACGTCCCTTACAAGCCAGTAATAACTCACATGCTTTTTCAAATCGGGCATCAATTCGTTGGGTTAATTCAAAGACTGCTTGTGCTTCAGTTTCAATTACTGCTAGTCCAAGTGTGCAAAAATTCATAGTTTATTTAATCTGTTTTTTGCGTATTTTTCATTCTAACATAATGTTTTTGATTGATGTAACCTTATTTTTTTCAATTTTCCCAATTTTTTTTTATTCAAATGCAATTAAAAACCGCATTTTTTTGAGAAGCAGTATATACTTCTAAATTCTGACTAAAAGTGGAAATGAGAGCATGCCTGAAAATTGGGTCGAAATTAAAAATCTGATCTTTACAAGGGGTGACCGCTACATTTTTAATGATATTGATATGGTGGTTAAACGGGGTAAAATTACTGCCATTATGGGACCTAGCGGTTCTGGAAAAACGACTTTATTACAATTGATTGGCGCTCAATTAAGGCCTGATTCTGGTGAAATTCGTGTCCTGGGTGAGAATATACACCATTTATCTCGCAAAGCTCTTTATGAGGCGAGACGTAATATGGGTTTACTTTTTCAAAGTAGTGCGTTATTTACCGATCTTTCGGTATTTGAGAACGTTGCTTTTCCTTTGAGAGAACATACCGAATTAAATCCCTCCATGCTACGTGATATAGTACTAATGAAGCTTGAGGCGGTTGGGTTACGGGGTGCGGCAAATTTGATGCCCGATCAACTTTCTGGTGGGATGTCCAGACGAGTCGCTTTAGCACGAACTATAGCACTTGATCCGCAACTAATGATGTATGATGAGCCGTTTACTGGGCAAGATCCTATTTCTATGGGCGTTTTGGTTCGTCTAATAAAGCGCTTGAATGAGTTACTGCATACAACAACTATTATCGTGTCACATGATGTTGAAGAAACTTGCTCTATTGCCGATTATATTTACTTAATAGCTGGTGGAAAAATTATAGGACAGGGAACTCCTGCTGAATTGATTGAATCCTCAGAACCCCAAGTGAAACAATTTATGCATGGGGAAGCAGATGGGGTAGTGCCTTTTCATTATCCAGCAAAACCCTATACGGAGGAATTATTAGATGCTTGAGGCAATCGCGCGTCTTGGCAATCGTGGTGCATATATTTTGCAACGCATTGGTAGTTCAGGATTATTTTTATTTGCTATGCTGTTGAGACGGCCCGATATTCCCAGATTATGGCCGCTATTACGTCATCAACTTTATTTTGTTGGTGTGTTATCCTGTTTGATTATAGTTGTTTCCGCTTTATTTATTGGTATGGTAGTTGGTCTGCAAGGCTATAATACCTTGCAAAAATTTGGAGCGGCCAGTCAACTAGGTCAGTTATTAGCTTTAAGTATTGCCAGAGAGCTAGGGCCTGTGGTTAGCGCCCTGTTGTTTGCTGGGCGTGCAGGTTCGGCTTTAACAGCAGAAATAGGTTTGATGAAGGCGACGGAACAATTGTCCAGCATGGACATGATGGGTGTTGATCCTTTGGGCAGAGTGATATATCCCCGCTTCATAGCCGGATTTATTTCTTTACCTGTTCTGGCGTTAATTTTTTCAGCCGTAGCTATTTATGGTGGGTATTTTATCGGTGTGCATTGGCTCGGTGTTGATGATGGAAGTTTTTGGTCTAATATGCAGGCAGCAGTTAATTTTCGTATAGATATATTAAGTGGAATCATCAAGAGTATAGTTTTTGCTTTTGTAGCAACCTGGATTGCAGTATTCCAGGGTTTTGAGTGTGTGCCTACAGCGGAGGGCATTAGTCAGGCGACGACTAAGACTGTAGTATATTCATCGCTGGCTGTTTTAGGGCTCGATTTTATGTTGACTGCAATGATGATTGGAGATTGGTAAATGAATAAGCAACGTTACGTAGACATAAGTGTAGGCATATTTATGTTGCTAGGCCTACTGGCTTTATTCGTTATGGTAATGAAAGTCAGTAATATTTCTGATTTCATGTCCCATAAAGGCTATCAAGTGACAGCAGATTTTACTGATATAGGTGGCTTAAAGGTGCGGGCGCCTGTTACAGTAGCTGGAGTTCGGATTGGTGAAGTGAGTCGTATTGAATTGCAACCAGGAGAACTAAATGCAAAAGTTACTATGACTCTAAGAAGCGACAAAAAGATTCCTTATGAGGATGCTTCTGCACGAATTTTGACCGAAGGCTTGCTTGGTTCCAATTATATTAGTATTGTTCCAGGTTTTGAAGATGAAGACAGCAAAGATCATCCTTATTTGCGCGAAGGAGATGCGATTGCAAAAACTCAGGAGGCTATTATTCTTGAGAATCTTATCGGTCAATTATTATTTAATATTAAAAAATAGGTGAACCATGAAGGTACTTAAAACAATCTTGTTAGTTGCTTGTATGTCTTTATCTCAAACTATGCTCGCTCAATCATCTCCCGTACCTATGCTAGAAAGGGCTGCCAATGCAATTATTGCAACACTCAAGGCAAATAAGAGCAATTTAAAGAGTAACCCGGGCATTATTTATAGCGCAGTAGAAACGCATTTGTTGCCCAATGTTGATGTAGCAGGAATGTCACGTTCCGTTTTAGGAAGACAAGCATGGAATAAGGCAACACCCGCTGAAAGGGAGCAATTTTCCAAAGCCTTTACTCGCTTGGTGATTCGTACTTATTCCAGTCCTCTGGCTCAGTACTCTGATGAAACGATACAATTTTTACCTTTAAGAGGCTCACTAAGCGGCCGATTTATGCGTGTAAACAGCGTCATTGTCCGTTCAGAAGGGCAAAATATTCCACTGAGTTATAGCTTGGTTTCTAAGAATGGCCATTGGAAAATATATGATATAAGTGTCGAGGGTGTGAGTTTACTTCAAAGTTTTAGGTCACAATTTGCTCAAGCATTGCAGCATTCGAGTATTAATGAGGTGATCAAACAAATGCAACAAAAGCAAAATAAAAAGGCCGCATAATAGTGGAATTAATTAAATTTAAACCGGGACCTGTCCTTACTTTCAAATCGGTGATATCTGTTCGAGCGAAACTCTATGAAGCTCTAATGGAAGATACAAGCGACAGGTTTTGTCTTGACTTAAGCGATGTGACACATTGTGATAGTGCGGGTTTGGCATTGCTTATTGAGGCCAGTAAATTGTGCAAACAAAATAATAAGATTTTTGAAGTCATCGGAGTATCACCTGAGACTCAATCATTGGCTGAATTTTGTGGGGTAAAAAGTATTTTAGAAACAGCTTGAATATAAAACCTGAGAAGTAAATAAATCCTCATCCGCAAGAAATACAAGCCTGCCTGCAAGCAGGCTTGTGTCTATGATATAAATTAATATCGCATACTCTTTTGGAATGGAGGTACTACCCTCCCATTTTATTTTTCTATAGCAGTTATAAAAAAATTGTATTTATTTCAATTAGTGAGCTAACTTTATGTTAAGTAATGAAGAAATTGAACAAAGATTTAAAGATCTTGATCAAGTGTATTATGTAAAGGTTGAGGGTGATGGTTATCAATATCAATTAACCATAGTAACTGACATCTTTCTGGATAAGTCGAAGGTTGCAAGACAGCAGTGGGTCTATGCACAACTAAAAGACTTTATTACCACCGGAATGCTTCATGCCTTAAGCATGAAGACATGGACAAAAGAGGAATGGGGGAAACAACGTGGATAAATTATTGATAAATGGTGGTAAAGCATTACATGGAGAGGTGGTTATTTCAGGTGCGAAAAATGCGGCCTTACCCATTATGGCTGCAAGCTTGCTTGCAAGTGATCATGTAACAATTTCAAATGTTCCTCATCTTAAAGATATTACCACAATGATGGAGTTGTTAGGCCAATTGGGTGCTCATTTAATCGTTGATGAAAAAATGAATGTTCAGGTCGATGCCAGTCAGGTTAATGAGTTTGTGGCACCTTATGATTTAGTTAAAACCATGCGTGCATCAATTTTGGTATTGGGGCCTATGCTTGCTCGTTTTGGTAAGGCAGATGTTTCTTTGCCTGGTGGTTGTGCTATCGGGACCCGACCTGTCGATTTGCATTTAAAAGCACTAAAAGCAATGGGTGCTGACATCACTGTTAAAAATGGCTATATTAATGCGCGTTGTAAAAAGGGGCGTTTACAAGGCAAACGTTTGATGTTTGATACAGTGACGGTTACCGGTACGGAAAATATATTGATGGCGGCGGTGCTTGCAGAAGGAACTACTATTATTAAAAATGCAGCCCGGGAGCCCGAAGTAGTAGATCTGGCCAATTTCCTGATCCAGATGGGCGCAAAAATTTCTGGTGCTGGAACCTCAACTATTGAAGTTGAAGGGGTAGAAGCCCTTGCTGGTGGAACATATTCTGTGATGTCAGACCGTATTGAGGCAGGGACTTATCTTGCAGCAGGAGCGCTAACTCGAGGTCATGTGACAGTGAAAAGGGTACGACCTGATACCTTGTTATCTCAATTATGTAAATTTGAAGAAGCAGGCGCAGAATTAACTATAGGGGAAGATTGGGTCAGTTTAAATATGCATGGTAAGCGTCCCCAGGCAGTAAATATTGCTACAGCACCTTATCCTGCATTTGCAACGGATATGCAAGCACAATTTATGGCTATGAACTCTGTAGCTGAAGGCTCTTCTACTATAATTGAAACAATATTTGAAAATCGGTTTATGCACGTACAGGAATTACAACGTATGGGGGCGCAAATTCAACTCAATGGCAATACCGCAATTATTAATGGAGTTGAAAAATTAACTGGCGCTCCTGTGATGGCAACCGACTTACGCGCCTCTGCAAGTTTGATTCTCGCCGGTCTGGTTGCTGATGGTGAAACAGCTGTTGAGCGAATTTACCATGTAGATAGAGGTTATGAGCGTATAGAGGAAAAATTATCTCTGTTAGGTGCGGATATCAAGCGAGTTTCTGAAAGGTGATTACGCGTAACGAGTTATCTATTTTTTTGCACGAATTTTTGGATTGTGCTCGATATAATGATTATGCGCCAAATGGCCTACAGGTTGAAGGCGAGGATAAAATTAAGCGTATTTGTACTGCAGTAACTGCTTCAGAAGAAGTAATTTCTCAGGCAGTTACCTGGAAGGCAGATGCGCTTTTAGTCCATCATGGTTATTTTTGGCGTGGTGAAGATCCTGTTATCACCGGGATGAAGCGTCAAAGAATTGGTAAGTTGTTAAGTCATAACATTAATTTATTCGCTTATCATTTGCCTTTGGATTGTCATTTTGATCTTGGAAATAATGCCTGTTTAGCTAAATTATTATTATTAGAATCAATCCAAATGCATCAAGCTGGTCATACTGAAAATCTGCTTTGGTCTGGAAAATTACCTCGTCCCATGGAGAGTCAGGTGTTTACCGAATTTTTAGAAAAAATACTCGGACGTAAACCTCTGCATATCGCAGGTAATAATAAAATGCTTACCTCTATAGCCTGGTGTAGTGGAGCTGCGCAGGATTTTATTGAAGATGCAGATAGATTAGGCGTGGATGCTTACCTAAGCGGGGAAGTTTCAGAACGTACTTATTATCAGGCTAAGGAATTAGGAATTCACTATTATTCTTGTGGACATCATGCAACAGAACGATATGGGATTAAATCGTTAGGTCAATATCTCTCCAATCATTTTGAATTAGAGCATTTGTTCATAGACAGTGATAACCCTGTTTAATTCCTGGCTGAACCATTGCATTAAGTTAACGTGAGTCTAGGATAAGGATATTCTTCGATTCTTATCCACAACTCACGTTAAGTTAATCCCGATCTCGATAAAAAAGTTAAAAGCAGATCAATAAGACCTCTTTTTATTCGTCTGTCGAGATTTATCACACTTCTATATATCATCACTATTGTGCCTATTGGTTCTCTTGGGATAACATGTGCTAATTGACGCTAAAGGATTGTTATAATGATCAATTTTCGGAGCTTACTGGTCTTTATATTTTGTCTCTGCGCTTTAAGCGGTGAGCTAAATGCTTCTGATAAATATAACAAAGCATATAGAAATTTCTGGCATCCTGTCTTTCAGGGTGAACGACTCGATTATTGCACTTTTGACGGTAAAGAATGTGGTAAAGCAGTAGCCAATCGCTATTGTCAAATGCTGGGTTATGATTTTTCCAGTCAGAATGTAATTGCCTATAATGTTGGTTTAACCAATTACCTGGACAGCCGAGCAAGATGCACTGGTTGGCGTTGTAATGGTTTTATGACCATAGGTTGCGCTACCGGCCTGTCACATGCTCCACCTAAACCCTATCATTATCGGGAAAAAAGGTTTGCAGTTCCACGCTATAATGATTATCGAGTGGATTGGTGTTACGACCAGAATCATGGTTGTGGTTTAAGAGCCGCTAATTCTTTTTGTAGCCGGATGGGTTTTATGCAAGCAAAACATTTTGTTAAGGAATCTCAAATTAGTGCAACCAAAACAATAGGCAGTCAGCAATTGTGTTTTGGTAATCAATGTAATGCCTTTAAAATGATAGTTTGTTATCGATAATTTTTTAAGAGTTTATTTAATCATTTCCAAAGTATTAATGATGAATCTTATTAAAAATAATCTTGATTTTGGTCTTTTTAGAAATTGGTGAATGTTGTCGTCTTTGCACACGAAGTGAAGCAAAGAAAGTTTATTAATCAGCTTTGTAGAAAAGGCCAGAGTCCAAAAAAATAATATAGAAGATCTTTTGTGATCTATTTTATGACAGTTGCGTTAATTTAACGTCATGGATTTGACAGTTGTTTGAAAAGTGTCCGATACTTTAAGACAAACAACTCAACCTTAAGGAAGGGTTTATGAGTAGCAATGAGCGAATTTTTATCATTGACGATAACGAAGATCGTTGCGAAAAACTACGCACCATATTTGATTTTATTGGCGAATCTATTGAAGTCACCAAATTTGCTACCTGGCAAATAATTAGTTCAAATCCAAGTGTTATTATTCTTGGGGCACATTTTTCTTTTGAAAAGACCCTGGATGAGCTGGATTCCTTAGTAAAGCAATTTTCTAAAGTTCCTATTCTTGTAATTGATGAGCAGTTAAATACTGCTCAATGCGCCGATCGCAACGTAGTTGCTTGTTTGTCTTTCCCTTTTAGTTACGCTCAAATGCTTGAAGCCTTACATCGATGCCAAATTGCAAAAGAAGCAGTCAAATTCATTACAGCAAGCACCCATAAAACTCCTTTGTTTCGAAGTTTGGTTGGCAATAGTGACAGTGTGCGCCAGATACGTAAATTAATAGAGCAAGTAGCAGACACTGAAGCCACCGTTTTAATTTTAGGTGAGTCGGGCACCGGTAAAGAAGTGGTAGCTCGCAATATCCATGCTCTCTCATCGCGGGCCAATAAGCCCTTTGTACCTATTAATTGTGGAGCTATCCCCGGTGAGTTATTAGAGAGTGAATTATTTGGCCATGAAAAAGGGGCATTTACGGGAGCGATTACTTCCAGACAGGGACGTTTTGAGTTAGCTAACGATGGAACCCTATTTCTAGATGAAATTGGTGATATGCCTCTGGCAATGCAGGTTAAGTTGCTAAGAGTTTTGCAAGAGCGTTGTTTTGAGAGAGTGGGCTCTAATAAAAGCATCGATGTGAATGTCAGAATTATTGCTGCTACCCATAGAAATTTAGAAGTTGCAATAAAAGAAGGTAAATTTAGAGAAGATTTATTCTATAGGCTTAATGTATTTCCCATCGAAATGCCACCTTTAAGAAAAAGAAGCACTGACATCCCCCTTTTGTTTAATGAGCTAATTTCTCGAATTGAGGGTGAGAATAGGCCTATAGTAAGATTAATGCCCGATGCTATGGATGCGTTAAGCCAGTACAGTTGGCCTGGTAATGTCAGAGAGTTAGCTAATTTGGTTGAAAGATTATCTATTCTTTACCCAAATGGAATTGTTTGCAAAGAGGACTTACCCCGCCGGTTTCAAGGGGAATATAAACCCTCTTATCTGGAAGTGTATCCATCAGGTGCAGAGAGAGAGACGTTGTTACAAATCATTAGTCAGGATCAGGTATCTAATACTGACGGCATTGATTTGAAAGAGCACTTGGTAAAAACTGAACTGGCCTTAATAAGTCAGGCTTTAGATGAGTCTGATTGGGTAGTTGCTCATGCCGCAAGTTATCTCAATATGAGAAGGACAACTTTAGTTGAGAAAATGCGAAAGTATGGTTTAACTCGGCCGGAAAGAATCGAGCGTTAGGATATCAAGTTAAATGAGGTAATTTATGGGGAGCTTGTGAAGGTCCTTGAATTTTAAACACAATTTATAGCTGACTTAGTGACAAGTGGAATATAAAAATGAGTTCAACCCCTCAAAAAGATCAGCACGATACTCCATTGCCCACTCTCATTATCGCCACAGTTTTTGTGGGTATGGGTTCAGGTTTTTTTGCGATGCTTTTAGCTTTATTGCTCCACTATATACAGCACATTGCTTATGGATACAGCTTTAATGAAATTATCAGCAGTGAAAGTTTTCTAGCCGGGGTTATGGCCTCATCTCCTGAACGGAGAGTAATAGTGCTTATGTTGTGTGGTCTGATCGCAGGATTTGGCTGGTGGGCTCTTTATCGCTTTGGCAAGCCTTTAGTAAGCATCGCCGATGCAGTGAAGTCACACAAAATTATGCCTTTTGGTGCAACTATCATCCATGCATTATTACAAATCGTTACTATCGCATTAGGATCACCCTTAGGTCGTGAAGTGGCTCCAAGAGAAGTGGGTTCCATATTTTCGTTTTGGCTTGCATCGAAATTAAAACTGAACATTGATGAAGCAACAAGATTGTTGGCTTGTGGGGCGGGGGCGGGTTTGGCGGCAGTATATAATGTTCCGTTGGGAGGGGCACTGTTTATCATGGAGGTATTACTTTGTACCTTTAGTTGGTCTGTGCTTATTCCAGCACTTGCTACTTGCGCTATTGCCGTGGTAATTTCCTGGATTGGTCTTGGCAATAAACCGCTTTATTATATTCCTGATTTAAATATTAGTTATCCCTTAGTCCTTTGGTCTATAGTAGTAGGTCCAATTTTTGGTTATGTTGCTTATTGGTTCATTTGGGTGGCCAATAAAGCACGTATGCATTCTCATCATAATTGGCATATGCCTCTGGTCTGCTTTATTAATTTTACTCTAATCGGTTTTTTGGCCATCTATTTCCCTTCTCTTTTAGGAAATGGTAAAAGTCCTGCAGAAATGGAGTTTGATGATTTAGATTATGTAGTAGGTGTTGAGCTAAGCTTAACCTTACTGGTGTTACGCATGTTAATTTGCTGGTCAAGTCTGGGGTCTGGAGCTCAGGGAGGCTTATTGACACCATCCCTTGCAAACGGAGCTTTGCTAGCTGTTGTCCTTGGTGGGCTTTGGAATTTATTATGGCCAGGAACTTCGTTGAGTGCATTTGCAATTATTGGAGCAGTAGCCTTTCTTGCGGCTGCCCAAAAAATGCCAATCACAGCCATTGTTCTGATTTTCGAACTGACACGAATTAAATTTAATTTTTTAATTCCGATAATGTTCGCAGTTTCAGGATCTGTTGGTATGTCAAAGTGGTGTATGAACGGATTTCTGCTAACCCAAAAGACTAAGTAAGCCAGCATCTCATGCTATGTTGCAATGTTGATTAAAAAGTAGCACTAGCATTTAGGGATTTTGATTTCAAACCTAGACCTATTGTCCACAGATACCTTTTTATCTTTTGGGCATAGAAATACACGGAATAGCTCACCAGATCGATAAGAAGATATAGACCTGCCATACTTGAAGGAGTGTAGCCAACTGGAGGGTAGTTAGGATGGTTTCCAAGAACTCCGTACCAGGTCCACGTTGAAAAAACAGTACCAAAAAGTTCGATATAGTACACCATAACGAACATACTTAAGTAAAATAGAGGTTTTTTCCTGTCACGTAAGATAATCAAGAAAATAATATAACAAATAAAACCAGCGACATCATTTAAGATAAATAACGACGTGAGCGCGGTTACAAAAGCAAATTTTCTTAAGCATTTTTCTATGGCTCGATGATTCCTCCAAACCCAAGGCTCTCTGCAAACATAGTTTACTGTGGCATATATAAGGGCATGCCCTAAGGGTATATACAGAGGGATATTTTTAAAGCGGTATTGGTATAAGGTAAGGAGCAATGAGCTGATACATTCAGCAAATAAGCCAAAAAAGGTCATTAATATCATTATCCAATACACCCTGCCTATAGCCGTAAGCAAGAACCAACTGTAAACCAAAACCATAATGGCATTGGTGATGTCTTGTCCATACAAAAAATGGGGGGTTAGCCAGGGACTATCTATAAAGAAAAAAACAGGAATTCCTAACAATACTAATATAGGTTGGATTAAAGACGGTGCATTATATTTTGATTTTGTCCTATTATTTTTATTTGGCATAAATTTTAAATGTCTGGATAAAAGCTAAAACATTAAAATATCATATTACAGATAAATAGACACAGTCTGAATTTAATCGGTTCTCTAAGTCATTTCTAAATGGGTTAAGACAAGAAAATAAAATGGTACTATACTCTAATTAGAGTGATTTTGGATTTTGCTATCATGAATATACCTACCTATCCTGTACAATTAAATAAATTAATTAAAGAAAAATCTGCCTCAAAGTCTGCAGACGTTATCACACCGGAGGAAGATAAGTTTGATCCCAATGATACGGCTGCTGAAGCAGTAAAAACTTTAAAAAATAACATAGGACCTATAGATACTGAAGCAGAAATTAAAAAATTTAATGAGGAAAAAGCAGTACTGGATCCTGAACCCGAAGATTTACCTAAGCCGCACCCATGAGGTACCTATCATATCTATGAGTTAATGGAGAAGCTGTATCTATATCATGTAATCAGATCATTAGTTCAATCCAGGGGCACACTTCTATTAAAAAATAAGAAAATAATTTAATTTCTTATAATTAAGCGCGGTGTGCCTCTCCGTTCTAACTAATCTATTTGTTTTTATCAGAATCCTTATCAACTTCTTCCTTTATTTCCTCTGGAGCAGCAGGAGGTTCTACAGGTATGACCGGTGTTTCCACTACAGGTGGTGTTACGGGGGTACTTTCAGGCGTCACTTTTGTTTTAGCAGCAGGAGTAGAGACTGGTGCTTCGGCAGTTTTTTTCATTTCTTCTTCAGCTTTTTCTTTTATTTCTGCCTCTGCTCTTTTTTGCTTGTAGTCACGAATTATCTCTTCTACGCTCGTTTTAATCCCCTTATATAATTTGCTGGTCATTGAAGATAATTCTTTAAAATCGGGCAGCTTGGATTTGAAGTCGCTCATAATCTATTCCTTTGAAAATGTAATTATATATATTATATATCGTTATTTACTTTTTGGGATGATAAGTTATCTAGACACCATCCCAAAGGGATGCTCATTAAGCCCATGGATGCATCAAACGCATGGCCGGTTTAAGTAATTTATTGACTATGGACGTTTTAGGCTGAATCGATAATTTGAACGCGTTATAGTTTATCATTTTCCCTATAAGGTACTCATCACTAGTGGACAATTTATCAACCAAACGAAGATCAAAGGCATCTTTGGCAAGCCAATGTTCCCCGGTAGATACTTTATCCATATCGAGTTGACTACGATTGGTAAGAACATAATCCCTAAATGCAGCGTGTATTTTTTCCAAATCTTCCTGGAATTTTTTCCTCCCTTTGTCTGTATTCTCTGCAAATAAAGTTAAGGTACGTTTGTATTCCCCTGCAGTTAATAATTCAATATCGATATTATTTTTTTTCAGCCAGCGGTGAAAATTAGGAATCAGGGCAACAACACCTATAGAACCAATAATGGCAAACGGAGCAGCGATGATATTATTTGCTACGCAAGCCATTAAGTAACCTCCACTGGCTGCCACTTTATCAATACTGACGGTTAAGGGGATATTCTTGTCGCGAATCCGTTGTAATTGTGCCGCTGCCAAGCCGTAGCCATTAACAGCTCCACCAGGACTATCCAGTCTGACTAAAACTTCGTCCTCGGGTGTGGCAATACTGAGAATAGCTGAAATCTCATCTCGTAGCTGTTCGACTTGGGAGGCTTTAATGTCTCCGTTAAAATCCACTACGTAAAGTGTAGGTTTTTTGTCTTTATTTTTTTTCTTTTTCTCAGGCTTGGTTCCCAGAATTTCTTTTTGCATCATAGAAATCAGATGTTGATATTGTTCATTAAGGGAAGAAATTTCCAGTTTGGGTTTGGGTTTTCGGCTGATTGAAAAAATTCCGGCAACCAGAAGGAGGATTGCAATCACCAGTGTTAACGTTTTTAATAAGAACAACCCATATTGACTTAAGAATTCCATTATTACCCTTTATAAAAAATAAAACAGATTATGGCGTTCATGGAGTGACTTCGCAAGACAAACCATGACATTGAATCTAAAAAACTTGTTTTGTCTTTTATTTATAGTTAGTCTCCTCTTTTAAAGTGAATGATCTTTCTTATGCTTGATGTTATTGAACTTGATTTTGATTACCAGGAACGGCCTTTATTAAAAGAGGTTACTTTTCATCTGCCTGCAGGTGGATTAATGCATTTGCGCGGAGCAAATGGTGCTGGGAAAACCACTTTACTTAAATTAATTGCGGGGTTATATCATCCGACTCATGGACGAATTCAATTTGATGGGCAAACCATAGATAATAACCTGGCTTCTTATCAACGTCAGTTATGTTTTATAGGGCATAAAACAGGCATAAACCCCTATTTAAGTCTAAGAGAAAATTGTTTTTTTGATCTTCATTATGAATCTTTTGATAAAAATATCGAAGAATTGGCCTCAATATTTAAACTCGAAACTCATCTTGACTCCCCCTGCGGATTACTTTCAGCAGGACAAAGGCGGCAAGTCGGGTTGTTACGCCTGTGGATGTCCGATGTCAAATTGTGGTTATTAGATGAGCCCTTAGTTGCTTTGGATGATTTTTCTCTTTCAATCATTATGGAAAAAATGAACCAACATCGAAGATTAGGCGGTGCTGTATTACTTACTTCTCATCAACATTTATCTATAAATAAGTCTGATTATCAGGAGTTTCTTTTGTGAGTTCCGGATTTTCACTATTTGTAAAACAATTTAAACGTGAGCTACTCATTCAAGTACGCCAAATTAGATATTTGGTTAATTCCTGTTTGTTTTTTTTAATGTTGCTGTTTATTTTCCCCTTAACTCTTAGACCAGAAATCATATTAATGAGGACTATAGCGCCAGGATTAATCTGGATGGCTATGTTGTTATCCATTTTACTTTCGGCAGAGAGATTGTTTCAACAAGACTATGAGCATGGAGTGATTGAACAATGGTTAGTATCTGGGCAATCATTAAATCTCATTGTGAGCGCTAAAGTAATTGCCCATTGGGTTTTTAACCTATTGCCGATATTAATTCTATGCCCTTTAATTGCTGTTTTGTTTTCTTTTAATCCCTGGGAGACGTGGGTATTAGGAGTTAGTCTGTTGTGTGGCACTCCAGCTTTATTCTTTTTGTGTGCGTTAGCAGCTGCTTTTGGGGTTGGGGTAAACCAAAGAGGTGCTTTAATGGCGTTGATCCTGTTACCTTTAACCTTGCCCTTACTGATATTTGGTAGTGGTACTCTAAACATTGCCATGCAAGGTTTACCCATTAGTGGTTATTTAGCTTTATTATTGGCTATGTCAGTTGTGGCGGTGGGTTTTTTGCCTCATGCAATTGCAGGAGTGATCCGGATTATTCATGTTGATTAGGATGGATTATTAACTATCAAACTATAAATTTTGAGGTTCTTGTTCAGAACCTCAATGAGTCACCATGATTCATAGTTTACTTCTAACAAATGGAGCGTTTAGTTCATTAGGATTATTAGTAAATTCCTCACTCTCTGAAAAACCTACTTTAAAAGATTTGGTTTTTGGTAGTCGTGAAGAAAATAAAGTAACTTCTTTATTTAAATATAACGTTCGAGAGATCAAATCAATTTTTGGTAGTACCGCTTCTTTGGACTCTGTTTTTGGAGAGGCTTTTATTTCTTCAACTAAAGTGGTCAGATAAGCATTACCATGGGCTCCTTGAACATAATAAGGCAAACGCGCCTTAAAATAGGATTGAACGTCCGCTTCGGAACAATAAAAAGGAAGTAAACTACTCGTTTTCAATAAATGACGCATGACTTCGATTTCAAATATATAGGCATTAGCCTCAGTGTTTTCTATATCGGCTGCTACATTAAATGCATGTCCTGTTTCATGAATAATGGCTCCTATTACTTCAATAGGCGCTTGATTTAGCAAGGTGATTTTTAAAGCAATGGTTCGGTCTACGATCCAATTAGTATGCAGGGATCCTAAAAGTTTAAATGTTGCTTTATTGATAAAAATGGCGGAATTGCCACTAACGCCTAGAAAATCAAGAGGGGGGGATACTATATCGATACTGAGATCAGGAATGGATGCATGTACTCCATTTTTAAGACCGCTATCACCTATCTCACGACATTCCTTAATGATTTGCTTCATGTGATCCTTGGTAAGCATAGAGTCTCCTGGTTTAATAAATTAGGTTTAAAAAGTTACAATAGTGAACAATTTAGATTCGTGCTTACCCAGTATTACGAATAAATATTTTGCAGTCAATGAACAATAAGATCATTTCGTTTTTTTATGAGGCACTACCAACATAACGTCATCTCGAGCGTAGTAGCAAGGGAGCCTGCAACCGGAAGGTCTCAGTTTCAGAGAAAGAACTTAATTATACTCAGCAGTAGTCATAATGGTTGAGAGAAAACCTGGTTGCAAGCAACCAGGCTACCTTGCTAAAGTGACACCTTACAAATCTTTAGGATGAGATAATGACCATTATCATGAGTCAATTTGAACATTATGGGATAAAAAACAGGCCTTCTCGAAAGATCAGGATTGATGAAGAGATCTGTGAGTTATGATTCTATCCACAAAACGGGTCACTATGTTTACGGTCTCCTTAGCATTATTCATGGACGTCCTGGATACTAATATTATTAATACCGCTATTCCAACCATGGCCCATAACTTTAAGGTTAACCCGGTTGATTTGAAAATTGCGCTCATTAGTTATTTATTGAGTTTGGCAGTGTTCATTCCAATTAGCGGCTGGGTAGCAGATAAATACGGTACAAAACGTATTTATATCAGCGCCTTGATTCTGTTTACCATCAGTTCATTTTGGTGTGGCTATGCCCATACTTTAATGGATCTGGTTATTGGGCGCAGCTTGCAGGGAATTGGTGGTGCCTTTATGATTTCTTTAGGCCGCTTGATAATAGTGCGTACTTTTGAGCGTCACCAATTGGTTGAAGCAATGAACACGGTGATTATCGTTGTTTCTCTGGCTGTGATGTTGGGACCATTTGTAGGGGGTATCATTACAGAACAATTATCCTGGCCATGGATTTTTTGGGTCAATATTCCAGCAGGAATTTTGGCTATCGTTCTTGCCGTTTATGGTTTAAAAGATACTGCCCCTAGAAAAGCGCGTCCTTTTGACTTCCTGGGCTTTATTTTATTTGGTGGCAGCCTGGCATTGTTCTGTTTTTCATTATCTCAATTAAGTGAATCAGGTGCTAGCGACTCTTTAACTGCATTAATGATGAGCGTCGCCATTTTTACCTTTGTTATGTATTTCTTTCATGCAAAAAATCATCCCCATCCAGTAATAAATACTAAATTATTTCGCTTTCGAACGTTCCGCATCTCAATATTCGGTAATTTATTCACGCGATTGGGTTTTGGTGGAGTGCCTTTTTTATTGCCCTTACTGCAACAGGTTGGTCTTGGTTTCAGTGCGCAATTGTCAGGACTATTATTGGTTCCAATAGCCTTTGGGATTATTTTTTCTAAATTGCTGGCTTTTCGTATTTTGCGCAGGATAGGTTATAAACGATATCTGGTAATCAATACCTTCTTCATGGGATTAGTTTTAGCCTCGTTTCAAATCATTAATAGTCACACTTCAGTATATACTATCGCAAGTTTAACTTTTGTCTTTGGTCTGTTTACTGCTGCTCAATTCACCGCCATGAACTCACTGGCATTTGCCGAGATCAGTCAGGAAGACTTAAGTGCCTCGACCAGCATTACGAGTACTACCCAGGTATTGGCACAGACCTTTGGTGTTGCTCTGGGAGCCATTTTACTTCGTTATTATTCATCCAACTTGAAGCATCCGGCAATTTTAACAACAGCGGCATTTCACCAGACATTTATAGCCATGAGTGTTATCACAGTTCTTTCCATCCTTATTTTTATTCAGTTAAAAGCAGATGATGGCCAACAGATGTTGATTGATCGAGCTGAAGAGTCTTAATCACTCATGGGGACTGTTCTCTTAAATGCAATGCGAGAGATGTCCTGAATTGACGATAACTCCATTTGGAGATGCTTCGCAGCGTCCAGGATCTGATATATCCCCACCATACATAGACTCATTTGTGCTGCGACTTTATGGGCGGTACATAGGAAAAATATAAACAAAATGATTTATATCTATTTCATTACGAAATTCATGGGGATATATCCGTTCGGGACCACTGGGTTTCTGGAGTTATGGGAAGTTACCTCTCAATCCCAAGATTTATCTGTAGACGACTGTATCTGCAATCCCTACTAAATCCTCGTTACTGATATCGGTCAGATCGTAGGTCCCATGATGAAGTTCTCTATCATCAGTAGAAAAGAATCCTTGCTCAAGTACACCAGCATGTTGTCGTCTTAATTTAATCGAATTATCAGGAAGTTCATTGTCGGCAGGATGGAATTCTTTAACCTTAATAGCATTTTCTCCTATGGTTTGGGATAGTTTTACTGCTCCTGCGTAGGATGCAACAACGTGCAATGTACGCGTGTTCATATCAAAAAATTTAGACATTGTATTTCCTTAAGTATTTGAAAGGCTCATTATACAAACGTTATAACTTAATTGTAACAATTTTCGCCATTGTAATTCATATAATCAGGGAGAGTTTTCACCAGGATTGTTTCTTTGAAATATTGCGGATTAATACATATTTTGCTAAAGCTTGGATGCGTGATAAAATCCCGTTCTTTTTCTGATTTTATTGTTTCCTATGTGGAAGTTTTTATATCAATTGGCGTCCCCCAAGATATTTTATGCATTATCTGGGCGAATGATCCCTTGGCTGGCCTCAAGTGCATCATTGACCTTGGTTATTGGAATACTCTGGGGTTTGATATTTGCTCCGCCTGATTACCAGCAGGGTGAAGCTTATCGGATTATTTATGTACATGTGCCCAGTGCTTTTTTATCAATGGCTCTTTATGCCTGGATGGGATTTCTTGCCGTATTGCTTTTAGTCTGGCGTATTAAAATTGCCGGATTGTTAATCAGTCTGGTTGCTCAGGTAGGTGCGTGCATGGCCTTTCTTGCTTTGGTAACGGGGAGTATTTGGGGTAAACCTATGTGGGGCGCCTGGTGGGTGTGGGATGCCCGGTTAACTTCTGAATTAATCCTTTTACTATTGTACACCGCAATTTTGGCAACCCATCAAGCGGTGAAAAATAAAGAAGATGGCGACAAAATAATAGCTATATTGACCTTGGTTGGGTTAATCGATTTACCCATTATTCATTATTCTGTGTATTGGTGGAATACCTTGCATCAAGGAGCTACTTTAACAGTTTTTGCCAAGCCCAAAATCGATGCTAGTATGCTCTATCCTTTACTGTTGACCTTGCTGGGATTTTTCTTATATTGCTTGTGGGTTATTTTGGAAAAGGCGCGTAATGAAGTATTGCTTCGAGAACGAAGACAATCCTGGGTCAAGATTCAGTTCGAGGGAGAACTTAAATGAATCAATTTTTTGAGTGGTTGGCTATGGGGGGCTATTCCATTTATGTTTGGCCAGCTTATGGCTTGGTGTGTGTCGTTTTGGTAATGAATCTTTTAGGAATCAAATGGCAAAAGACCCGGACCCGGCAAAAACTCCAACGATGGTTTAAGAGATAGAACATATGACACCAGTACGAAAGCGTAAGATGCTAATGCTACTTTTTATTATGTCGATTTTAGCTATAGCCTCAGCTCTGGTCTTATATGCTTTAAGGCAAAACATCAGCTTATTTTATACTCCAACTCAAGTCGCTACAGGACAGGCGCCACTTCATCATCCTATTCGTGTCGGAGGTATGGTTGAAAAAGAGAGTATTATTCGTGCTGCCCAAGGCTTAGAAGTTCAATTTAAAATAACCGATTTTGAAAAAACGATTACCGTAACTTACCTGGGCATTCTTCCTGATTTATTTCGAGAAGGTCAAGGGATAGTAGCCGAGGGACAGCTAGTCGATAATCATTTATTCCGCGCATCTCAGGTATTAGCGAAACATGATGCCAATTATATGCCCCCGGAAGTGAAAGCCGCTTTGGCTAAAAAGGTGAACCCATGATAGCTGAGATAGGGCTGTTTTCTTTGATCCTGGCATTAGTTGTTTCCATAATGCTGGCTACAATTCCCTTAGTGGGCCTGCAAAAAAAGCGTATAGACTGGATGGATTCAGCTAAAACATATGTTGGTTTGCAGTTTTTCTTTGTCGCATTGGCTTATATTTGTTTAACCCTTTGCTTTTTAACAGATGATTTTACTGTAATTTATGTAATCTCTAATTCTAGCTTGTTGTTACCCTGGTTTTATAAACTTTGTGCGGTGTGGGGTGGCCATGAAGGCTCCATGCTTTTGTGGGTTGCCATTCTTAGTTTTTGGATGATCCTGGTCGGCTATCTTAGTTCTACCCTGGATAAAGAAATGCGTACCCGTGTTTTAGTCGTGCTTGGTTGGTTAAGCATCGGTTTTATTCTTTTCCTATTGACCACCTCCAATCCTTTTTTACGTCAGTTTCAAGTGCTGAATACTCAAGGTCGTGATCTGAATCCTTTACTACAAGATCCGGGATTTTTATTTCATCCACCCATGCTGTACATGGGCTATGTAGGCTTTTCTGTAGCTTTTGCATTTGCCATTGCCGCATTATGGGCCGGAAAAGTTGAAGCAAGCTGGTCTAAATGGACCAGACCCTGGACTCTGGCTGCCTGGTGTTGTTTAACTGCTGGTATTACCCTTGGAAGCTGGTGGGCTTATAGAGAACTGGGGTGGGGGGGCTGGTGGTTCTGGGATCCCGTGGAAAATGCTTCGTTTATGCCCTGGTTAGTCGGTACTGCATTACTCCATTCACTGGCTGTAACAGAACAGCGTCAGCAATTTAAAGCCTGGACTATGCTATTAGCTATTGCTGCGTTTTCTTTAAGTCTTATTGGAACCTTTCTGGTGCGCTCAGGAGTTTTGACTTCAGTTCATGCTTTTGCTGTTGATCCCCAGCGTGGGTTATACATTCTGGGATTTTTGCTGTTAGTGATTGGTGGTTCGTTACTGTTATTTTTGTTTAGAGCGCAAACGTTACAAACAGGCAGCAGTCCAAGTCCTTTTTCTCGCGAGAGTGCTTTATTATTGAATAATGTATTTTTAGTTGTCATCATGCTTACTGTCTTGATGGGAACAGTATACCCTCTATTAATCGAGGGTTTAGGTTTAGGTAAACTGTCAGTAGGCGCCCCTTATTTTAATGCAGTTTTCGTTCCTTTAATGATTCCTATGTTGTTATTAATGGGGGTGGGAGTTCATTTAAGATGGAATAGTGATAGTTGGCGTGCTGTTTTTAAAAAACTCAATGGTATTGCTCTGCTTAGTCTGCTTCTTCCTATTATTTTATTACTTTGCACAGCCAAAGAATTTAATTATTCAGCTCTAACCGGTTTGGTTCTGGCAATATGGGTCATCCTAAGCACAGGTACTGCAGTTTATAAAAGAATAAATGAGCGAGGTTTAGCGAATATTGGGCAAGCTTATTGGGGAATGGTTTTAGCTCATTACGGTGTTGCTGCTACTGTAATTGGTATTGCAGTTTCTACGGCCTATGGCGTGCAAGACGATGTGCAGTTGGCTCCTGGGAAAAAACTGGATCTGACAGGATATACTATTGAGTTTATTAGCCAGGAGCCTTTAATTGGTCCCAATTATCAAGGGACAAAAACTCAATTTAAAGTAAGTCATCAGGGAAAGACGAAACTTATTTATCCTGAAAAAAGGCTCTATACAATTGGCCAAATGGCGATGACTGAATCAGCCATAGATGTCACTCCGTTTAGGGATATTTATGTGGCTCTGGGGGAGCCTCTGGCAGATGATTCATGGTCTGTACGTCTTTATTACAAACCTTTTGTGCGATGGATCTGGGCCGGTGGTTTCCTGATTTTGGCAGGCGGTTTTGTTGCCTTAACCGACAGAAGATATTATCAAAAAAGAAAAACAGTGGCAGCATGTACTCAGGAGTTGAAAGTATGAGTAGAATTGGATGGCGTATAATTCCCATTATTCTCTTTTTACTGCTCAGCATTTTTCTTTGGCGAGGTTTGTCTTTGGATCCTCATAATTTGCCCTCGGTTCAACTTGGAAAATCATTACCTGTTTTTACTTTGCCTCAATTACAGAAACCGGACTCTTCTTTTAGCTCAACTCAATTGCGAAACCAGGTGGTGTTACTTAATGTGTGGGCCAGTTGGTGTGAGGCTTGCGTTGAAGAGCAAGTTTTTATGTTGCAATTGGCACGTGAAGGAGTGCCCATCTATGGTTTAAATTATAAAGATAAATCAGTAGATGCATTGCAATGGTTAGAGCAATGGGGTAATCCGTATAAATTGATTGCCCAGGATATCGAGGGTAGAGTGGCTATTGATTTAGGTGTGTACGGAGCACCCGAGACTTTTGTTATCGATAAGAAAGGCATAATACGCTATCGTCATGTAGGCATAATGAATCAGGAAGCCTGGTTGAAAGAGATTTTGCCTTTGATGAAGAAATTGGAGCAAAATTCATGAGATCGGTTCGCTTCATTGGTTTTGGTTTCATTATTTTATGGTTTACGTCATTAACTTTTGCAAACAGCATTTATCCTTTAGATTCAGCTAAAAAAGAAGCACAATTTAATCATCTCTTAAAAGATCTTCGTTGTTTGGTTTGTCAAAATCAGGATTTGGCCGATTCTAACGCCGAATTGGCAAAGGATTTGCGATTACAAGTTTATCAATTAGTAAAAGAAGGAAAAACCGATACGGAAATAAGCGATTATCTTACCTCACGTTATGGTGATTTTATTCTCTTTAAACCCCCTGTAAAAGCGGTGACCTTATTACTCTGGTTTGGCCCATTTTTATTTCTATTATTGGGCTTTGTTATTTTTTGGCGAACATGTTTTAAGCGAATTTCCTATGAGTGAATGGTGGTTAGTTGGAATATTGGTCGTTATAACCTTGATTGCAAGTGTTGTAATTGTCTATCCCTTAAGACGTAACCTTAAGGTCAGTTTGTTATTGCTACCCATAATTTTTGCGCTGGTATCAACAGGGTATTTTTTTTGGGGCAGCTTTGCGGAGTGGCAGAAATACATCCACCATAATAAATCTCAGGTTTTAGCACAACAAATGCTTAAGTCCATTAAGAATCCTCAGGAGTTAATTGATAAACTTGCTGCAAAATTGGATGGCAGACCTGAGAGTGCTAAAGGCTGGTATCTTTTGGGACGATTATATACCAGTCAAAATGATAACCAGAACGCTTCCAAAGCCTTTGCTAAAGCATATCATCTTAAACCTCAGGAGGAGCAGTTTGCAGTCAATTACGCGCATAGTTTATGGCAGGTTAATAATCAGCAATTTAGCCCCGAAATTATAGAAATTTTTGATACCTTATTGAAAAATAACCCCAAACAGCCAGATGCATTAGCGATGCTTGCTATGAATGCATTCCTGAGCCATGCTTATGAAGATGCAATTGATTATTGGCAACGTCTATTGAACCTCGCACCTGAGCAATCAGAAGAAGCTGTAGCGATACGCAAAGCCATTGCCAAAGCACAGGAACATATCAATTTAGGGAGAGCAGAATGAATGACAAAGTATATGAAATCATTGAATTGGTCGGGACGTCTCAAGAGGGTATAGAGCAAGCCATTGACAATGCTATTACGCAAGCGGCAAAGTCGCATGGTAAATTGGATTGGTTTGAAGTATTGGAAACACGTGGCTTTATAGATGATAATAAAATCAAATATTATCAGGTCCGTGTGAAGATTGGTTGTAACAAATAGCCCTTTGGCATTTTAGACCTTGGAAACAAAGGGATTTCCTTTAATATAAAAGCGCAATAACTGATCAGCCCAATCTTTAGCGTAATGGACGCCAATTCTTGGTTTTTCGATTATAGTAAAGCTGGGTTGATTGTCCATTTCTGCTATGTAAAATGTATCGCTAATCAGATCGTGCTGATTCATTGTCTTATCTATCTGCATGGCTCTGGATAATAATCCAGGCCCCTGGGTTCGCTCCTGAATGTTTTGAATGGGTTCCAAAGCACGCAGTAAGACACCAGATCCAATTCCCTCTGATTCCGTGACTACATTGGTACAACAATACATACCATAAATTAAATAAACATAGGCAAAGCCCGCTGGTCCGAACATGACTTGCGTTCTTTTCGTTTTTCCTTTAGATGAATGAGATGCTAAATCATGCTGTCCGAGATAGGCTTCGACTTCCACTATTTTCCCAATGCGTTCCTGATTTCCGTCATGATGGACTAAGTATTTCCCTAATAGCTCTTTAGCTACGGTAATCGTATTACGTTCATAGAAAGATCGAGGTAATTGATGCATCATTATTTCTTTACTCAGTTTCACAAAATTCTTTTAATGCCTTAAGAAAATGGTTTCCATAATGAGTGAGTTTGTGTTGGCCAACTCCCGAGACTGCCAGAAGCTGTTCCGTATTTTGAGGTTTTGTTTGCGTCATTTCATGCAAGGTTGCATCGCTAAAAATCATAAATGGAGGTTTGTTTTCTTCATCGGCCAGTTGTCGTCTTAAAGTGCGCAAGACTTCAAATAATGGACTATTACTTGGCTTAACAGTGTTTTTCTCTTTAACTTTCTTTTTAGTACCTTTGAGATCATTATGGGGAATAGTGAGGGAAATTTGCTCTTCACCTTTTAACAAAGGTATCGCTTTAGGATTTAGTTTTAACACATTGAAATGGCTGATGTCCTGGATGCAGTAATCTTTATGAATAAGTTGCCAGGCCAGTTGTTTCCAATAATTGGCTGACTTGTCTTTTCCTATGCCAAAGGTACTTAAACGATCATGACCAAATTGCTTTATTTTATCAGTAAGCGCTCCTCTGAGTACTTCAATGGTATGTGTTAATCCGAAACTCTGTTTTAATCGGTAAATACAGGAAAGTAATTTTTGAGCATCTTCTGTTGCGTCTGCCATTTCTGGTGGATTATCACAGACATCACAGTATCGGCATTCCGTATCACAAGGCTCATCAAAATAGCGCAGGAGGATTTGGCGACGACAATGGGTGGCTTCG
Organism: uncultured Legionella sp.; assembly: GCA_964428035.1. Taxonomy (GTDB): domain Bacteria; phylum Pseudomonadota; class Gammaproteobacteria; order Legionellales; family Legionellaceae; genus Legionella. The sequence goes on along the minus strand of CAYRWO010000002.1, from coordinate 238,729 downwards.
GCAAAAGCCAACATGTGATTCAATTTATTGGTTTCTACTCTTCTTTGTTCATCAAGAGGGGTATTAATGATCCAGGATCGTAATCTGGCACTGTCAGCGGCATCATAGAGAAGAAGAGCTTGCGCGGGCAATCCATCCCGTCCGGCGCGGCCAGTTTCTTGATAGTAACCTTCAATATTTTTAGGTAAATCATGATGGACAACAAATCGCACATTAGGTTTGTCTATACCCATACCAAAAGCAATAGTAGCAACAACTATATCAATGCGATCATGGCGGAATAAGGTTTGTACTTCGCGCCGCTCGCTATGTGCAAGACCGGCATGATAGGCTCGCGCTTTAAAGCCCAGATCTTGTAATTTTTCTGCCAGACGTTCAACACTATTTCGTGTTCCACAATAAATGATCCCAGACTGTTGGACTTCAGCTTGTAAAAATTGATTTAATTGTTTTGCCGCGTTGGTTTTAGGAACTACTTTGTAATGGATATTAGGTCTGTTAAATGAGGCGACGTATTTTTTGGGCTCATAATTTAATTTGACCACAATGTCCTGGCGCGTTTGTTTATCGGCAGTAGCGGTTAAAGCAATGATGGGGACTGAAGGAAAATGAGTTTTTAACAAACCTAAAGCTGCATACTCCGGTCTGAAATCATGGCCCCATTGAGAAACGCAATGAGCCTCATCTATTGCAAATAAGGCAATATGACATTCTTCCAGGCGTTCTAAAAACGAAGCACTAATGAGGCGTTCTGGGGCGATATAGAGTAAATCCAATTCCTCATTATGCAGCTGTGCCAGTACCTTTCTGGCTTCCTCGCTGGTTAGTGATGAGTTGTAATAGGCCGCACGAATACCCTGTAATTTCAGGGCTGCGACTTGATCTTCCATTAATGCAATTAATGGGGATACTACTATCCCTACCCCTGGTCTGACTATTGAGGGTATTTGATAACAAAGTGATTTTCCGCCACCTGTGGGCATAAGGACCAGCACATCCAGTCCTGAGATGACATCATTTATTATATCTTCTTGAGGTGCTCTAAAAGAATCAAAGCCGAAATAGTCTTTTAAAACAGTCAGGGCATTTTTATTTATAAATGTAGGTTGCGCTAAAGTTTCCATGTGATTATTCTTGTTCTTCTTTCACAGGCGCTGAAAGTTGGCAATAATATCATCTTTTAACGTGTCATAAACAAACTTTCGCAGTTTTTTTAAATTAGTGGTTTTAGCAATCTCTTAAAGCCCTTCGTGCCGCGACTTGTTCGTGGCATCCAGAAATCTCGCACAAAACATAATCTCTATTTTTCAACGAATTTTAACTGGAACCAGCGAATAAGTCTCGGGACATTGAAGGAGCAATTGTCAACAGCCCTAATAATTTATACTTATTAGCACTCATGTAAACTGAGATTGTTTGTTTTTATTGAGTGGTAAGCTCATATTCACTTGTTGCTATTGAACAGGCTTTTACGATTGAAGAACGTAGTAATATCGCGATAAGATGAGAAGTTAATAGCTAGGTTACTAATTTATAGTTCTAAGGATGGTTATGGATTTTGAATTCACAGAAGAACATTTGGCTTTTCGGGAGATGGCAGCAGATTTTGCCCAAAAAAAATTAGCCCCAATGGCCGATAGCTGGGATGAGCACTGTCATTTTCCAGTTGATGTGCTGAGGGAGGCTGCGCAATTAGGTATGGCTGGAATGATGGCGCGCGAGGATATTGGTGGCGCCCAATTAACTCGTTTGGATTCTGCCTTAATATTTGAGCAGTTAGCAACCGGCTGCATTACCACCAGTGCTTATCTTTCGATTCATAATATGGTTACCTCTTTGGTTGATCGTTACGCAAGTAAAGAATTACGAGCGCACTGGGGGCCTAAACTCACCTCTATGGAGGCACTTTCCAGTTATTGTCTCACCGAACCAGGAGCTGGTTCAGATGCTGCTTCCTTGAAGAGCAGAGCGGTTCGAGATGGTGATTACTATGTACTCAATGGAGCCAAAGCCTTTATATCCGGAGGCAGCGTCAGTGATGTCTACTTGTGTATGGTACGGACTGGAAATGAGTCGCATCTGGGGATTAGTTGCTTATTAATTGAAAAAGATACCCCGGGTTTAAGTTTTGGTAAACTGGAAAGAAAACTGGGATGGCGCAATCAACCCACGTGCATGGTTTATTTTGAGAACTGTCGAATTCCTGTTGCTAATCGTGTGGGTGAGGATGGAATGGGATTTAAGCTGGCACTAAACGCATTAAATGGTGGCCGAGTTAATATCGCTTCTTGTTCCTTGGGAGGAGCACTGGCTTGTTTGCGCCTGACGCAAGCGTATATGCATGAGCGGAAGCAATTTGATAAGCCATTATCAAAAATGCAGGCCTTGCGCTTTTATTTTGCGGATATGTTGACTGATTATGAAGCAGCACGGCTCATGGTATACAGAGCTGCAAGGGCAATGGATAATAACGATATTAATGCACCGATGTATTGCGCCATGGCTAAACGCCTGGCTACTGATGTAGCATTTCGAATTAGTGATAAAGCCATGCAGTTGCATGGGGGCTATGGATATTTACGTGACTATCAGATAGAGAGAATATTCAGGGATTTAAGAGTACACCAAATTCTTGAGGGTACTAATGAGATCATGCGTGAAATTATTGCTAAAGCAAGTTTGGATGAAGAATACGTTATTGCATAACAGGAGTTAAGTAATGAATTTAATAGAACAAGAACTGGATAGTAGCGGTATTTTAACTTTAACCTTGAATAGACCGGAAAAACTAAATGCGTTGAGTACCGATTTATTAGGGGCTTTAGCTGAATTGTTTCGATCAGCAAAAACAAATCCTAAAGTTAAGGCTTTAATTATAACGGGTAATGGTAAAGCCTTTTGTGCTGGTGCAGATATCAACAGACTTGCCGAATGTACTGCTCAAACAGGCTATGAATTTGCTTGTCAGGGACAAGAAGTATTCCGTCTTTTGGAAACCATGGGAAAACCATCTCTTGCTGCAGTGAATGGATTCGCTTTTGGAGGCGGATGCGAGTTAGCCATTTCCGCAACTCTCAGAATCGCTTCATCTAAAGCCATGTTTGGCCAACCTGAAGTGAAATTAGGTGTTATTCCTGGGTATGGTGGTACGCAGCGATTAGCACGTTTGATTGGTAAAGGACGCGCTTTGGATTTATGTTTAACGGGCCGTTTTATTAATGCAGATCTTGCTTTAAATTGGGGATTAGTTAGTGATGTAGTGGATCCGGAACATTTAATAGAGCACAGTAAAAATCTACTAAAAGGCATATTAGGCATGGCTCCTTTGGCCATAGCAGGCGTGATGGAAGTTATTGATTATGGTTATGATCTCTCTTTAACAGATGCATTGCATTTGGAAGCAGTACATTTTGCTAAGGTATGTGCTTCAGAAGATAAGAGGGAAGGTGTGGATGCATTTCTTAATAAACGTGCTCCAGAATTTAAAGGAATATAATCATGAGTGAAGAAGTACTTTTTAGTCATGAGGGTTCAATAGGGGTCATCACTTTAAATAGACCCGGTGCATTAAATGCGCTTACTTTACCGATGATTATTGAATTGCAGAAGCAATTAGAAATCTGGAAAGAGGATAATACGATTCATGCCGTAGTGTTGCGTGCCACGCCCGCTAATGCTTTTTGTGCTGGCGGAGATATACGTTGGCTCTATGCAAGACGTGGTAATGATTCCGAGCAAATGCAATTTTTTTGGCATGAGTACCGGTTAAATCATTTTATCCATCAATTTGGCAAGCCTTATATTTCTTTAATGGATGGTATTACTATGGGGGGAGGCGTAGGTGTTTCCATGCATGGAAGCCATCCAGTGGCCAGTGAACGTTTTATTTTTGCTATGCCTGAGACCAGCATCGGGTTTTTCCCTGATATTGGAGCAAGTCATTTATTAACTCAATGCCCCGGTTTTTTGGGGATTTACCTGGGATTAACGGGAAATAGACTAGGCCCACAGGATGCCATGAAAACGGGCTTGGTAAAACAGATCATTTCTTCTGAAAAAATGCAGGATATGGTCAATGAATTAATCCATATGGATTTGTCAGAAGATGCCCACGCTCGTGTAGACCAGTGTTTAAATGCGTATGCCAGACCTTATGCTGAAAATGAAGTAAGTCAGATTAAGCCCATGATTGATGTATGCTTTTCACATCCGACTGTCGAAATGATCAGGAGTGCTTTACGAGGTTGTGACGGAGTTTGGGCCGAAGGGGTTGATAATACCTTGGGCCAAAAATCCCCTTTAAGTCTTAAAGTGACGCTTTCGCAACTTCAAAAGGCAAAGGGATTGTCCTTGGCTGAGTGTTTGAATATGGACTTCGATTTAGTGGGGCATTTTATGAGGGATAATGACTTTTATGAAGGAGTGAGGGCATTATTAGTGGAGAAAGATAAAAATCCTCAATGGAACCCTGCTCGTTTGGAATTAGTCTCTGAGCACATGGTAGTTAACTATTTTGAGCAACCCTCTTTGGGATTGGAATTGATAGTTTCATAACTTCTATCAGTGATGACAAAGTAGTATGCATGTAGTGAAATGAAATACAGGAATGAAAAGTATATAGCACACTATAGATTAGCAATATTATTTACCCATTTCCCCGTATTTCGTTTCGTACGATTACTTCTTATAATGATTCCTGTTTTAAGCATCGTTGGTTCTTATGTTTAGTACAATTATGGGCAAAATAGTATTTCAACTCAGACACAAATATCTCGTTACCGTTATCCATCAGAAAGATTCGTTCAGGCTGTAATTCCACATAATTTGAATCTCTAAGTACTGCTCTATAGAGCGTGTCTGCATAAGAATATAGCCATTTATTGAGGAAGGGGAGAATTTTTTCCGGATCATTGGTAAAGAAATTTTGATATATATCAACAAGCAATGTATTTTTCATCTCATAGTTACTTTTAAAATAAAAATTACTACGATCCTTGCGGTACTCTATAAAAAGCGGAGCGTTAGGATTTTTCTTGACTCCAGCAATAATGTTTAAAGAAATAATCATCCCTTTTGCTGGTTCAATTTTTAATTTGGTTCCTAAAAAATCGGTGCCATTATATTCACTGAGATAAGATTTCAAAAAGTCGATTGCGTTATCATCCAAGGGATCAAAATAACTATGGATGGTGAATTGGGTCGCTAAGTTGGTTTCGGGATCATAGGTGCATATAATGTACATGTTGTAGGTGAATTTATCTGGAGTGATATTTTGTACTATGGTTTCATCGATTTGTTTATTAACCTGGTCGCAGTCTAATTGTTGATTTTCCAAGCTACCAGATAGGCGAATAACTTGGGTAGGGTAGTCAGCTCTTTCTTCAAAGTGATTGTCTTGATTGAGTCGTTCAAATTCATTGGAAAAAGATCTTACTATTGTATTTTTGTTTACAGGATTATCTGAAAAGATCATCGTGTCAGGAGTTATCTTAGATTGGCTGAAGGCACAAAGGGGCAGTAATACAGGAAGAAGAAGATACTTATGTCTCATGGTAAACTCCTTTTTATTTTTAAATTAAGTCATTTAATTTATGTAATGGATTTCATAAAGACACTTAAGCTTAAATTATAGTTCAGATTGTTCTTTTATATGTTGATGTTGATTGCTTAATCATTCAAATAAGAAAGATTTTTAATTGTGGCGATTTGAATATAATTAATTGGTCAGAATGAATTTAAAACACTGTCTGGTTCGTCAAGGCTTGACTTCATAGGTTATGGATTTAACTTGGGATAGCTCTTCTTTCTCTGGCTTGCCTTCATCCTCAGTTTGATCAACCACACGGCTAACCATCTTCTCCATCTCTTTTTCCATCTCATCACTATCGATGCTACTTTTCGACTTATTGAAAAACAAAGGAAGGTTTTTATCTTTGTATTCCTTCTCATAGGCCGATACTTTAACGCCAGAAATAAATCGACGCTCTACGGTGTCAACATGTAATACGTAGTTATACCCCTTTATATAGACAGTTCTGTCTAATTTTGCTGCCCTTACCAAATCAATAATATCTTTTAGCAGACTGGCTTTGAGTTTGGGGTATTCAGATTCACCTATCTTGATGTTATTAAAGAAACTGTAGAATTGCTTATTCATTTTATATTCAGTATCCTTCTTACTGTATTTTTGCCCCGCGAAAAAAACCCTTTGAAATGCGCCAAACTCATTTTTATCCATCAGCTTGGCTCCTTTGCCCTCTCTCCTCAGATATCGTTCAGAGACATACCCTTCGGACTCAGGGAATGGTATTTTTTTTCCACTTGGATGCAGTGACTTATGAAGTTTACTGACTTGTTCAGCTGATAATTCCCTCTGGAATCGATTGTTGATGCCATTTTCTTTATTGAGATATAAAAGCGAATGCCTCTCACCTTCCTTAACCCAAATAAAAGCATGATCACAATTCATCTCTTCCAAGATAGCCTTGCATTTATCATTATTCGGGATAGATGACATCAATACCAATCCACAGGAAGGCAAAGATATCTTAGATGTTCTATCAATCAATCTTTGGTTTATTCCTTTCTCAGTCTCTAGCACTAAAGATTTCGCAGAATTGCAAGTAAGAAGGGTAATCCGACTTATGTTGGGGTAAGATTTTAAAAGTTCAATAATCTCCATTTGATAAAGTCCTCCTATTTTTCTTTCCCCATCAAAATACGGATCATGTGCCAGCAAAACCAAATTAATTGTTGGATTATCCTTCATCCTGGCCAACCAAGAACGAATATTATTCGAATCAACATTTATTGTTTTACCTAAACGCTTATCGGCATTGGCGTATACAAGATAAGAGTCTCGAATTTCACCATCAGTCTCGAATGCATCTGGTTTAGTTACTACCACATGCTCACAATTCCCTAAAGTTTGAGCGATAATTTTTTGGTAGGTGCTCGTTTCAGGAAATAACGCAGCCGACCTAAAATCTGCGGACAAAATTTTCTCTGGCGTCACTGCCTCGATGATTCTTCCTTTGCTATTACTAGGAACGTTGGCAAGAGCCATACTATCGTTGCGAACCCACTCAATACAGACTTCCAAGAAAAATTGATTAGGCACCTGCCTTATGAGAGAGGGCTTATTCTTCACTGCAGCAAGGCAAATTTGGGGTGAACACTCCTCAACAGGTAGTTTTATGAACAGACTCGCATCTAATTCCATTGCTAATTGCCATAATTCCTGACTATCAAATCGTTCTGGAAATGATTTTACCCCCAATGAAAGCCATTTATTCTTTAAAGTTGCAAGAACCTCCTCATCACGCTGTTGATCCACTGGCAAGTAAAAAAAAGCACGCCAATTTTTGTTCACACCCTCAAGGTAAACAGCTTTGTAGCTTGGATCATTAGGGACCGTGTCTATATTTTGCCATCTTTTTTTTACCGCGCTGAGGCAAACCTCCGGTGTTCGCAAATAGGGAGGGATATACTCTAACTCTTCGACTCTATCCTTAACTGCCATAATTATTTTAGGGGTCACTTTTTCTGGACTTAACTGTTCTATATAATCAAATGATTTATCCAAGCACGCTATTATAATGTCATCATTCATTAGTTCATCAGGCACTTTGTAAATTGTCGGCCAAGCAACTTGAACTGCTACCAGGCATAACTTCTGTTTCTGCTCATGGCTAAACCGCTCCTGGTTTATAAAGTCATCTAATGTTTCGGGATCTTTCCTTATCAATGCATCTGCAGCTTCATAACTCATGTCTAAATATTCTTTAGGTGTGCTCATATTTGCCTCAAGCAGATGTTTCAAAATTTATTAATTTGAGAACTATGCATAACCTTTGGGTGATGATTGTTCACTTGCTTAAGTATAGACAGTAGAGACGTTTTGCTACTGACGTTTTTCAATTAGCTATTCGGACAACTCTGAAGGACAAAGCTTTGGCTACTCTAGGTGAACGTTGACTACATTGAAGGATGAAGTGGATAGAATGTGGCGATTTACTATAGGCTTATACTAGAATGAGCTCCATGGACTAACAATGGATTGTCTCTGCTTCCTATGCTTGGAACGGGATCTAAAGGGACGTAATGATGATGGATGAGAACAAAATAACGAAAAAATTGTTACTTTCTTTCTTTTCCCTTAGAATTCACTTAATTATACAAACGATCCTATTTAGAGAGCCTTATGTCTGATTTTTATCAAGACTTTAATAAAAGACGAACTTTTGCCATTATTTCCCATCCTGATGCGGGAAAAACCACTGTTACCGAGAAATTACTTTTATTTGGAGGAGCTATTCAATTAGCTGGTACGGTTAAAGGCCGTAAAGCAGACCGGCACGCCACTTCTGACTGGATGGAAATGGAAAAGGAGCGGGGGATTTCTATTACCACTTCAGTAATGCAGTTTGTTCATAATCAGCATGTGATGAATTTACTGGATACACCAGGACATGAAGACTTCTCTGAAGATACTTATCGCACATTAACTGCTGTGGATTCGGCTCTAATGGTCATAGACGTAGCCAAAGGAGTAGAGGATAGAACAGTGAAATTGATGGAAGTATGTCGTCTGCGAGATACACCTATTATGACTTTTATCAATAAACTGGATAGGGAAGGGCGTGAGCCTATTGATTTACTCGACGAAGTTGAATCTGTACTGGGTATTCAGTGCGCACCCATTACTTGGCCGGTAGGTATGGGTAAACGTTTCAAAGGGATTTATCATCGTTATGAAGATATAGTGTATCTTTATCAACATGGTAAAAATGCTCAAAAACAAGAAGCCTTGCAGATTAAAGGTTTGAATAATCCTCAGTTAGATGAGTTGTTAGGCGATAGCGCAAAAGAATTACGTGACGAAATTGAGCTTGTAAAAGGGGCTTCACACGAATTTAATTTAGAAGAATATTTAGCGGGTAAAATGACCCCGGTTTATTTTGGTTCTGCTATAAATAATTTTGGTATTAAAGAGCTGTTAGATGATTTCGTTCAATATGCTCCAGGTCCTCAGCCTCGTGCTACCCAAGAACGCAAAGTTCTTCCTCAAGAAGAGGCATTTAGTGGTTTTGTATTTAAAATTCAAGCGAATATGGATCCTAAGCATAGAGACAGAATAGCGTTTTTGCGCATCTGTTCTGGAGCCTATAAAAAAGGAATGAAATTAAGTCACCTACGTATTGGCAAGGAGGTGCAAATTGCTAATGCATTAACCTTCATGGCGGGTGACCGATCGCATACTGAAATAGCTTTAGCCGGTGATATCATTGGTTTACATAACCACGGTACTATTCGCATAGGCGATACTTTTACTCAGGGTGAGCAATTAAAATTTACTGGTATCCCTAATTTTGCCCCTGAATTATTCCGTCTGGTGCGTTTGCGAGATCCTTTGAAGAGTAAAGCGTTACTTAAGGGATTAATTGAGCTTTCTGAGGAAGGTGCAACGCAAGTGTTTAGACCATTAAACAGTAATCAGTTAATTTTAGGCGCAGTTGGTGTGTTGCAATTTGATGTCGTAGCGCATCGGTTAAAACATGAATATAAGGTTGATTGCATTTATGAAACGGTGAGTGTCTCCTGTGCTCGTTGGGTGTATGCAGAGGACGAAAAGGCGATGACTGAATTTCGGACTAAGGCTTTTGATTATTTAGCTTTAGATGGTAGTGATACGTTAATGTATCTTGCACCGACCAAGGTCAATTTAGCCATGGCAGAAGAGCGTTATCCAAAAATTAAATTCTGTTCTACTAGAGAACATTAATAAATTAATAATGGGGATAGGGATTATTGTGGCGGGATTTAATGCCTATGTTCAATGTAAATTTCGTCATTGCGAGCCTTAGCGAAGCAACCCAGAACGATGCTTCGTTTGAATTCAGTGCAGGGTTGCTTCACTTTTTTTCGCAATGACGGCAGTTCTTTCCTAATCTTAAAAAAACATAGCCCGTGAACGCTTACAAAACATAAGTATGTTTGAGGCTAAATTGATTTTTGATTTATTTTGATCTCAGAAAAGTGGATTTATTCATTTATCTGTTTATTAATAATTAGGAAGTACAAGTAGCACGGACTAAATGATTTCCAAGATTAGTGATTTGAACTTTGGCACCAGAGTCAGCACTTAGTTTTATACTTCCGCCAGATTGCACATTGGCTTGCATTGATTGTCCTGCAGATAAAGTAATGTCATTTATTTTCCCTTTTTTAGCCAATGCTTCCGCAAATAATTCAACATTCTCATCTTCCGAGGTGATCTTACAATTGGCTTCAATTGACCAGAACATATAGTTTACAAATAATTGAGGATCATGAGGTGGTAACTCATACTCAAGAGTGACACCTTGTTGAAGCGAATGGCTCATCATTGAGTAAGAGGGGGTACTTAAAGATGTTATTGCACACAGTAAAGTAAAGCCGATTTTTCGTAACATAAAACTCTCCATAGTGAAAAATTAACGAACCAAGATACATTTATTTTGTTGGTTTGGCAAATTTACAAACAATAGACCAAGAGAAAGAAATCTCTACGTTGACAGGTATTCCCAGGAGAAATTATATTTCTCCTAAGCCTTTTGAAATTGATTCAGTCATGGTTTTGGCATCTCCAAAAAGCATATACGTATTGTCATGATAGAATAGAGTGTTTTCAACTCCAGCATAGCCTGGTGCCATGCTTCGTTTAACAAATAAAACAGTTTTTGCTTTTTCAACTTCTAATACAGGCATCCCGTAAATGGGTGAACCAGGATCTGTTTTTGCCGCGGGGTTAGTAATGTCATTAGCACCAATTACAAAAGCCACGTCACAGGTTGCAAAATCTCGATTGATTTCACTTTGTTCAAAAACTCGGTCATAAGGAATGTTTGCTTCTGCAAGTAACACATTCATGTGTCCAGGCATTCGGCCTGCGACTGGGTGAATAGCAAAACGTACTTTTATGGATCGTGCTTCCAGAGCATTAACTAATTCTTTGACGGCGTGTTGTGCATGAGCTACTGCCATACCATAACCAGGAACAATGATCACATCTTTTGCATTGCTTAAAAGAAATGCAGCATCTTCTCCATTGGCCTGTCTTATAGTCCGTGACTCATCTCCTGCATTAGCTTGGGTAGTGGTTCCAGAAGAGTTGATACCTCCAAAAATCACATTAAAAATAGAGCGATTCATTCCCACACACATGATGTAACTTAAAATGGCCCCACTAGAACCTACTAAAGCACCGGTAATGACCAATAGATGATTACTTAAGGTAAAGCCTATCCCTGCAGCAGCCCATCCCGAATATGAGTTAAGGATGGATATGACCACTGGCATATCCGCTCCACCTATAGGAATAATCAGTAAAACCCCAATTAGAAAAGCCAGTGCTGTTAACACACTAAAGATTAATAAAGTTTGATTGTTTAAAAATAAAAGAAATAACGCTAACATGGACAATGCTATAATCAGATTTACCATGTTCTGACCCGGAAACTTTATGGGTATTCCCGTCATCAGTCCTTGTAATTTTAAAAAAGCAATTACGGAACCTGAAAAAGTAATAGCACCAATAATTAATCCCAAACTCATTTCAACCAGACTGGCTTTAGCTATATCACCAGGAAAACCGATGTGAAAGGAAGCAGGGGACAAAAAGGCACAAAACGCCACCAGTACTGCTGCCATACCAACGAGGGAATGGAAGGCTGCAACTAATTGGGGAATAGCGGTCATATTAATCTTTAGGGCAATTAAAGTTCCAATAATGCCGCCAGCTATTATTAAGCTAATCAAGATAAGATGATGATGCATGGTGGGCATCATCAGGGTAGAACCAACCGCGAGAATCATACCTGAAATTCCAAGAAGATTGCCTCTTCTTGACGTTGCCGGACTGGCTAAGCCTTTCAATGCTAATATAAAACATATAGCTGCTAGTAAATAAAATAGTGGAACAATTGAATTCATAACCGGGTCCATCCTTTACATTATTTTTTATACATGCGAAGCATGCGTTGAGTGACAACAAATCCACCAAAAATGTTAATAGAAGTAATGAATATAGCTAGTCCTCCTAACCAGGTAATAGTACCTAGTAATTCATTACCCGCAGCAATAAGAGCGCCCAAAACAATAATACTGGATATAGCATTGGTTACAGACATTAACGGGGTATGAAGAGCCGGTGTGACCTTCCACACCACGTAATACCCTACAAAACAAGCCAGTACAAAAATGGTCAGTATGGTGATATAAGGATTGCCTAATGTATTAATATCATGCATTTTTTAACTCCTTTGCAGCTTGAAAAGGTAAGTAATGACCTTCATGACACAGAAGGGCCTGTTGGATGATTTCATCTTCAGGATTAAATATGATTTCAGGAGGTTTGGCTGCTAATAGATTGATCAAGTGAACCAGATTATTTGCGTAAAGATCGCTTGCTGTAGCAGGAACCAGACCAGCAATATTACTTAATCCTATTATAGTTATTTCATCATGTTTAATGGTTTCATCAAGAACGCTCAGATCACAATTTCCCCCGCGTGAAGTCGCTAAATCTACTATTACCGATCCGGGCTTCATCTGGTTGACTGTTTTTTTATGCAGTAATATGGGGGCTTTCCGGCCAGGAATTAAAGCGGTAGAAATCACTATATCTGCCAATTTTGCATATTGGTCTATTAGCTCTGCTTGTAATTTTTTGTATTCTTCACTGGTTTCTGCCGCATATCCCCCTTTAGTTTCACTGTCTTGCTCTTGGCTGACCTCTATGAATTCAGCACCTAAACTTTCAACCTGTTCTTTTGCTGCACGTCTTACATCAAATGCATAAACTACTGCCCCTAAACGTTTGGCGGTTGCAATTGCCTGTAGACCAGCTACTCCTGCACCGAGCACCAATACTTTAGCTGGCTGAATCATACCGGCTGCCGTCATCATCATGGGAATTGCTCTATGGAATCTATTGACTGCTTCTAAAACCGCTCGATAACCTGCCAGGTTTGCTTGGGAAGATAAGCTATCCATGCTTTGAGCTCGACTAATACGTGGAATAAGATTCATTGAAAATAAATTAATTTGTTGTTCTTTACACCATTCAATTAAGGGACTTTTAGGTTCATTATCTATATGGCCTATTATTAAGGCATTTTTTGGTAAGCCTGCCAAATCTTTGGGGGCAGGTTCATTGATACAAAGAAGAATATTGGTTTGTTTCAGGAGTGCTTTTTTACCACTTATAACTTGAACACCTGCTTGTTCATATTCTCTATCAGCAAAACCTGAAGCAACGCCTGAGTTTTTTTCAATAGCAACTTCAAAACCCAATTTAATATACTGTTTGGCCGAATTGGGGGTAATTGCTACGCGAGTTTCATGACCAGTTTCCTGGAGGGTTGCAATCATCATGGGAAAATCCTTTTACCAGTTATATAAGCTATCCTATTGTAATTTAGAATAATTTGCTACTCGTTCAAGGGTGATTTTTTTAAAAACAAGAGGATATTTCGCAAATAAAAAGGGCGTATAAAATACGCCCTGGTTGTCAATTCGATATAGACAGAAAGATTGAGTACAGTCCTAATTCTTTAAGTGGATTCCTCCGGAGTGCTTTTTGCTTCTTAGTCTCAGCTAAGCTTGCGCACCACACTCTCAATCTGGCTTCCAAGTTTTGAATGTTGGCTGAACAATGTTGCCGCCTATGATTCTATGATAGGCTACTCACATGGTAAATTCCACTTGTTTGGTACGTTATATTGCAAAGAATTCGTTAATTATGAGTTTAAGCACTCTTTCTAAAAAATGAGTTATTAAAAATGCGGAACGATGGTCTTCTTGCTGCATAAGCACCACTACCTGTTCTGAGGAAAATTTGCGTAAAATAGATCTTTCCTTTTTTATCTCGGGCGATACCAATCCCCGTCAGATTATAATTTCCTTCAATATTTCTTTTGTGGCCAGGACTCCGCACCCAATTATTGACTACATCCTGTGCATCTTTGTAGTTATAGGCAACGTTTTCAGCACCTGCATTTGAGTTTTTGATTTGCGCATGTAATCTATCGATACGACTATTAAAGTATTTATGACCAAAAGGCATACGATGGTTTGCCATATCAAGAGAATGATTTCTAGCCTCTTTAACTATTTTGTTATCCATTTTCAGCGGGGATAGACCATGTTTTTGTCTGTATTCATTAATATGGATTAAAATAGCATTTTGGATGGCAGTATCACTATCTTCTGCTTTTACCGGTTTACCAGCATAAGAAAGCTGAAATAAACTTAATACTAGGGAAGTTATTATAATTGTTGTTCTGGCGGATTTAAATTTCATTCTATTGCCTCTTTGTTATTAGTAAAAAATTGAGCTGAATGGTTACTAAAAAACAGTCATTTGTCTATAGTTTGATGGTATTAATAATTGCCATCAAGGGGATTATGTGTTCATTATTGTGGTTGTCGTCCCCGAGTTCTAAATTATCACAAGAAATTATGTGAGGAGCCCTAAGGGTGGGGGGGGGACGATCCCTTAGGATTTACAGCCCGCCTTGTGTTTTTCCGTAGAACGTCGGATTATTAAAGAATCGGCTTAAGCCTGACTAATGACTTAATTTTTCTATTGCGTCTTTAAGTTCTTCTACTTCTCCGGAGTAATGGTAATAAATTCTCTTATGAGGGCAATCTATAATACATAATGGTTCTTTGGGTTGATCTCCAAATTGCTTAAAAATCCAGAAGATTCCTTCAGAATGATCGTTTTTAATTTCTTTTAATAAATCCAGCATCTTATCCTCTTCTATTTCAGAATGGGTACAAACTAATCCAGAAGAGGCAAGAGTTACTTTATAGGCATAATGTTTTTCTTTCATAAAGATACTCCCTTAAATTCATGATATTTTAATAAGTATGAAGCGGTACTTAATTACTTAAGTTAGAATATTGAACGTATCTACGTATCTACGTATCTACGTATCTACGTATCTAATTGTTTAAATTATAGCCTTTTATAAGAAAGAAGAGTGGAAAAATAAAAAACTGCTTATCTTGCGTATATAGCTGCATGCACAACACTGTGGCTTTAGAATGATTCGTTGCGTAATCAATTTAATTAGGGTATTTACTTAAAGATTAACAGAAAAACCTAATAACACACCGTGTAAAGTCGGAATATTAGATACATGTCCCGTCTTGGTATATGTATTCAATTTTAAACCAGGCTCATTACTAAAAACTCCCTGATATAACAAACTCAGAGTGGCAAGAGCAGTAATGGGATAACCAAATCCAGCCTGGACTTCACCCGCTATTTGAGATAAGTCATTTATTGACTTTTGTTTCATTCGCCACTTTCTATAAGCAACTCCTCCTTTGAGCTGAGCAAAAAATGCACTTCCAAACAGTGGGTCGCTTTTAGCGGTAATCAATAAATCAAGCATGGGGCCGAGAGTGGTTTGAACAGGGATCCATTCTAAAACTGCTAATGTTTCATAAGGAATCTTAAGACGAATGTGACTTCCATTTTGGACTCCCAACTCCAAGCCTAATGCAATATCACCACTGAGCATCATTTCATTGCTCAATGCCAATCGAGCTAATGCCGCTTCCCCGTCTTTGGAGTAGATCTGGTGATGATACTTGCCTTTTCCAACACTGGCAGTAATAGACCAAGGTTGGTCTTGTGAGGTGGATTCAGGATAATAACCATCAGCGAATACATTAATTGATAATAAAATTCCTATTATACCTAATTGTAATTTCATTCTCATCGGTACTATCCCTAATTTAATCAGGTTGTTCTGACAAGCGAATTTAATAATTCATTGTGTCTTGACAGGGATTTTAATTTGGCGGAGAGAGAGGGATTCGAACCCTCGATACGTTGCCGTATACACACTTTCCAGGCGTGCGCCTTCAGCCACTCGGCCACCTCTCCAACCGGCCAAGCTTATACTTCTGCAGAAATAAAAGCAAGATCATTCCGCTAATTACTGGGAGGATAATAATTATTTTGTTAAAAAAATAATAATCTGGGGTAAAAGGGCAGTACGAGAAGCCTCATTTCTAAAGAAATATGGGAGCTTCTAGCAGCACTGGGGAGTTTCTTTCGGAATGGCAGATTTTCTTCCACAATAATGCATTCAATTGGTGGCTTTAAAGAGATGTAATTGTAGTCCAAAAAATGAACTGTGAGTATTGATTTGTGTCTTTATTTGATCTATTATACATCTCCTTTTTCTCATAAGAAATGATGATGTCTATAGAGCGTTCAATTCAAAAGGGTATTTCTGATTTTAGCTTTATTATTGGTAAAGGTTTAATGTATGGAGGCGGGGCTGGACTTTTTGTCATGGCCGTTGTAGGTACAGTGGCTATTGACCTTGTAATTCTTGCTGCTGCGGAACGAAATCATAATTCTTTTTTAACCGGTTTTGTATTGGGTTCTATGTTTTCCAGAGGTAACTTAGATCCAGTACCTCTTCTCATTGCTTCTCCCATTACTTCGGTCATTGCAGTTGCTTTATCATTTGCTCTGGGTGTTCCTGGTGTGGGCGTTGGAATATTGGCAGGTTGGGGGGTAGCTGCTGCATTATTAGGTATAGGTTATGGGCTAGTACAATTGTCGAAGGCAATTGAGCCTGTACCCGAACCTGATGAAGAGCTGGAAAGTTGTTTCTCCCCTTGTTTTTAATGTCAGGTTATCATTGAATTTAATAATAGGCGCTGAAAAAGAGTTCAGCGCTTATTCAGATGCGTATTTTCGTGTATTTTAAGCATATTCCCCTTTTTTTAGTCAAAACTCCGCTCTCTGCAATTTGTTCAAGAATTGTATATACTAATAAGTAACGCTCTAATTTCAAAATATGGTTTTGATTATGTTAATACGGACGTTGATTGTATCTTTCGGTCTTGGTTGCTCGGGTACGGTTTGGTCTTTTCCTTGTTATTATACTTTAGTTAAAGACAGTTGCTGGACTAAATATAACGTCTCTGTTGATGTGATCGATCCAGTAACCTCAACCAAATTATTAACGGCCACTGTACCTGCTGGTAAAAGTTGGGTTAGAGAGACTTTTGATTGTCATCCAGCCCAAGGATTAATTTATATTGCACAATTTAGCCCTGTATTTTGGAAGAGTGACGAGGGGAAAACATATCAAGGGCTGAGAAATTGGTTTCTTCCCGAAGCAATTAATCCTGGTGATACAGCATGGACTATCTCCATATGTTACCCTAAAGATTTCGCACAAGTTCCGTTCCCACCCGAGGCTGATGGGAATTGTAAATGTGATTTTTCAGTGATTCCTCCTATAGAACCTAAATAACACATGGTGTTACATTCTATCTTTGTGTATGATTTCTTGAATGATTTGTGATGGAGCAAATGTGTGATTACCTTAAGAAATAAAATTGGACAAATGCTGATTATTGGCTTTCAGGGTTGTGAGATAAACGAGCATAGCCCTATAGCTCAGTGGTTGTCAGATGACGGGTTAGGCGGTGTTTTATTATTTGATAAAGAGCTGGATACGGGTTTGTATGGAAAAAACTTAAAGAGCCAGGCGCAAATCAAACAATTAATAAGACAACTTAATCATTATACTTCGATAAATCTGACAAATGATGATGGCTTACCGCTACTCATTGCTATTGACTATGAAGGTGGCGCTGTAGACAGATTGAGCAAAATAGAGGGATGCATGTCTACTTTGACGGCCGTGGAATTAGCTCATTTATCAGACTCTGATCTCGAAGAAGAATTTAGTCAAATGGCATCCACCTTACAATCCCTCGGTTTTAATTTGAATTTTGCCCCTGTAGTTGACTTGGATTTGAATAACCAAGAGGGAATTATTGGTAAGTTAAAACGAAGTTTTTCAGAGGATCCCGCTCAGATTGTTCGTGTTGCACGTCAATTTGTTGATGTATTTAGTCGTTACGGAATTGCTTGCGCCTACAAACATTTTCCTGGTCATGGAAGCGCTACAGGGGATACTCACGAAGGTTTTGTTGATGTCACTGATACGTTCAGGCCGGAGGAGCTAGTTCCCTATCAGCGATTGCTTCAGGATGTATATAAGCCCACAATGGTCATGACTGCTCATGTAATAAATAAACATTTGGACAGCAAAGGATTACCCGCCACTTTGTCCTATGAAGTGTTAACTGGCATATTACGTGGAAATATGGGATATGATGGGGTGATAGTTAGTGATGACTTACAAATGCAGGCCATTTCAAATCATTATTCTCTCGAAGAATCTCTGTGCCTTACTATTAATGCCGGGGCAGATATGATGATATTTGCAAATCAGTTAGGCAGTATTACCGCCCCTGAAGTGATTGATTGTGTGGAGCAATTAGTCCTTCATAAAAAAATAGATCAACAGCGAATAGATGATGCTTACAGACGAGTAATGCGTTTAAAACAGCAAATTAATTGTATTGAATTAGTTTGATAGCAGAATGGATTATCCCATCTTAATCTGCTGGTAATGCTAAATACAATAGTAGATCAGGTTGACAATTGGCTTTCCACGACCTGGTTCCTGAGCCATACGATGAGTCAAATTACGTCATTACAGTAAAGCGAAGCAACCCAGGATGTCAAGCACTGAACCCTAGGTTGCTTTGCCAGACTCACAATGAACACATAATAAATCTTCTGAACCACATAAAAATCCTTGTCTATATGTCAATTATCACGCTTGGCTATATGCTTCGCAATGTGATGGTTAATTTACGATTTGATTGATGTTCAACATATTTTTTATGTTCATTGAAGAGTGATTATATGAAAGATTATGTGATACATTCTCATAGATTATGGATATTTATCACTTAAGTTCTTGACGCACCTCCAAAATGTGATAGAATGTATCCGATATGTTTAAATTTTGCCCACAGGTGATGGTTTTTATGTCAATTCAATCGCAACATGTTACCCTCCATTTAAATTCCTATACAACATCATGTTGTTGCTGCTAATTACATTCCATTTTACATCTTTATTATATTGATTTATTTAAGGACTCAAAGCATGTGTGCAGCGCATCAACCAAAGAAAAAATTCATTTTTAGTACCCCTATGATTTATGCCTTAATGATAGGTTTAGGTATTGCCAGTGGCATGTCAGATATCGCTTTCCTAAAAGGTGTCGGGTTACTGGTTTCAGATTTATTTATAAAAGTATTCAAATGCATCAGTTTACCCATTATTTCTTTGTCTATTATTGTTACACTTGCCAATTATAAAACTGAAGGATTAATGAAGAGTATCTGGCAGCGTACTATTAAATATACTTTTGCTACGACCCTTGTTGCCGCAGCCATTAGTTGCCTACTCTATATAATGATTCACCCTAGTTCTGTTCAAGTAAATTTAGATGCTAACGTTTCGAAATCAATGAACACTATAGGATATTTAGGGTATTTGACTAATATCATCCCCACCAATTTATTATCACCTTTTCTTGATCAGCAAGTGATGGGCGTGTTATTGCTGAGTATTGTGATTGGTTTTGCTGTGCGCCAAATTCCTGAAGAAGATTCACGAGAGACTATTACACGTTTTTTCCGTGGGGCACATGGAATGTTTTTGGTCATGACTCGCTGGATTATCACTTTAATTCCTTTGGGTTTATTTGGATTTGTTACTTCAACAGTGGTTCAATTGCGTTCTGGCATGGATATTAAAGGCATAGGTCAATATTTATTGATCATTGTTTTGGCTAATTTGGTTCAGGGTTTTGTCATATTACCTCTTTGGTTAAAAATGAATGGGATTAAGCCTTTTAAAACCATGCGGGCAATGATACCTGCTTTATCTGTAGCGTTCTTTTCCAAATCTTCTGTAGGTACTCTGCCTGTGACTATGAACACCGTGGAGAGCAATTTGCAGGTAAAACCACAAATCAGTCGTTTTGTTTTACCTTTATGCACCAGTATTAATATGAATGGCTGTGCTGCTTTTATTTTTGCTACCGTCATTTACCTGATGCAAAATCATGGCATGCCAGTGTCGTTTGCTACAATGGGCTTATGGGTCTTTGTTGCGACTATAGCAGCCATAGGTAATGCGGGTGTTCCCATGGGCTGCTTTTTTCTAAGCGTCAGTTTATTATCCAGCATGAATGTACCGATCACTTTAATGGGCATTATCTTACCTTTTTATGGCTTAATTGATATGTTGGAAACCGCTTTGAATGTTTGGTCTGATGCCTGCGTCACTAAAGTTGTGAATGATAAAGCCGTAGCTGGGGAAGAAGTGAGGCTCAAACCTAAAAAGTCTTCTTTATTAGAAGCTGAATTAGGGTGAGTATCTTGAGAGGTATACAGGAAGTTACAGAAACTATCTTTGATCAATAGTCTTTGTTGGGTCAAGGAATCAGCCTTACTGCCATTAAGTTAAGGATAATTATCGGTTGGGGCTGCCCAACAAAGGATTGTAAGTCAGGCAGAGCTTCAAGGTTGGGCCATGGGCCTAACCTACAATTACTCCTTAACTTATGATCCGGATTGCTATACCCCGAGTTGTCCCTTAGCTAAGTAATATTTTTTCGCAAATAGAAAAATAAATAGCTTCTAAAGAATGTAAGTCGTTTAATGAAACACATTCATTGACTTGATGAATAGTGGCATTAACAGGACCTAATTCTATTACTTCTACGCCATAAGGCGCGATAAAACGCCCATCAGATGTTCCGCCGTTAGTAGATAATTCCGTCTCTTTTCCTGTTTGTTCCACAATAGCTTGTTTGCAACTGTCCAGGAGCAAACCTTTATCGGTCAGGAAAGGTTCACCATTTAATCGCCACTCTAGAGTCGGATTAAGGTGGTATTGGTTAAAAACACTTAATATTTTTTCTTTCAGTGAGCTTTCTGTTTGTTCCGTTGAATATCTTAAGTTTAAGTGCAAAACTAATTCTCCAGGAATGATATTACCAGCATGTCCTCCGGAATGAAGATAAGTTATTTGCATGGAAGTAGGGGGAAAGTAAGCGTTACCTTTGTCCCATTCTATTGAAGTCAAATCTGCTAAAACAGGGCTTATTTTGTGGATAGGATTATCTGCCAAATGGGGATAGGCCACATGTCCCTGTTTTCCATGTAAATGGATTTTAGCGCTGAGCGAGCCGCGCCTGCCAATTTTAATTACATCACCGACTTCATTACTGCTTGAAGGCTCGCCTACGATGCAATAATCAATAGAGGTACCTTGGCGGTATAGTTGTTCCATAACATAAGGAGTTCCCAAATCAAATTGATCACCTTCTTCACCACTGGTGATAAGAAACCCTAATCGTCCCCGAAATGACGGATAGGTTTTTATAAACCGTTCTGCCATGAGCAACATACTGGCAAGGCTTCCCTTCATATCAGCAACGCCACGCCCATATAGCATCCCTTTTTTATCTTCTACCACAAATGGATCAGTATGCCATTTGGTGACTTCTCCTATGGGCACCACATCAGTGTGGCCGGCAAAGACTAATAAAGGACCGGTATCGCCATAACAGGCAAAGAAATTGGATACAGGATTTTGATTCATTTGCTGACAGGAAAAGCCTAATTGTTTGAGAAACTGGATCATGAAATCCTGACATCCGGCATCTTCTGGGGTGATGGAGGGGAAAGAGATAAGTTGCCCCAGGATTTCTTTTAAATCCGTCATATCAGTTGCCCCTGAGCAGTTCATTAATGCTCACTTTAGAGCGTGTTTTTTCATCTACTTGTTTTACAATTACCGCACAATATAAACTGTGACTTCCATCCTCGCTGGGTAAGCTTCCTGCTACAACTACAGAACCTGCGGGAATTCGGCCATACGTTATTGTTCCTGTAAGTCTATTATATATTTTGGTGCTTTGACCTAAAAATACGCCCATAGATAATACAGAGTTACGTTCAACAATAACGCCTTCAACGACTTCAGAGCGTGCACCAATAAAGCAATTGTCTTCAATAATGGTAGGATTTGCCTGTAGTGGTTCTAAAACCCCACCGATACCGGCACCACCTGAAAGATGAACATTTTTACCTATCTGGGCACATGAGCCAACCGTAGCCCAGGTATCAACCATTACTCCTTCATCAATATAGGCACCTACATTGACATAAGAGGGCATTAATACGGTATTTTTAGCTATATAAGCCCCACGTCTTATCATCGCATGAGGAACAACTCTAACCCCTGATTGTTGGAATTGCTCTTGGGTATAACCATTATATTTAAGAGGTACTTTGTCGTAAAATTGACAAAATCCGGAGTCTATTACTTGATTAGGGAATAGTTTAAAAGATAAAAGTACGGCTTTTTTAATCCATTGGTGAACAATCCATTCTTCATTTATTTTTTCTGCTACTCGATATTGTCCATTGTCGAGACAAGAAAGAACCTCATCAATAGCTGCTATTAATTCAGGGTTGGCTGTAGTCATCGATAGGGTTTGACGATGTTCAAAGGCTTCTTCAATAATGGTTTGTAATGAATTCATATTTTATATTCCTGTTTATTATTTCAATGAGGCAATCAAGTTATCCTTTATTGCCCATTGTTGATTTAACCAATTTTTGAAATCAGCTTGAGTCTGGTCATCATCAAGTAATTTTGATGAAGTGAATTGTTGTGGAATAGGGAGCAGTCTGATATTGATTTTTACAGTTTTGACTCGTTTACAAAGAAAATCCCATAGAGAATGAGCCGGATCAGGATAGATAATGGTGACGTCCAGCAAACTGTTAATTTGATGTCCCATTGAGCTAATAATAAAACTAATTCCACCTGCTTTAGGTTTTAGTAAATGCGTGTAAGGAGATTTTTGCTGTTCTTTTTTAGCTGTAGTAAAGCGCGTTCCTTCAATAAAATTCATGATAGAGGCTGGAGTTCGCTTAAAAGTTTCTATGGCTTTGCGCGTTGAAATTAAATCCTTACCTTGCTTATGTGGTTTTCTTGCCAGGTATTCTTTGCTGTAACGTTTCATGAATGGACAACCCATGGCCCACCAGGAAAAACCAAGTAGTGGCACCCATTTTAGCTGATCTTTGATAAAAAATTTTAAAACTGGAATTTTACGATTAAATAAACGATGTAAGATCACTATATCAAGCCAGCTCTGATGATTGGCAACAACCAAATACCAGTCCTTACGTTTTAAATTATCTAAGCCAGTTACTTCCCAATGTATTTTTTGCACTTTATCAATATAAAGGTTGTTGATATCACACCAGACCATTGAGATAGTGTCTACACAGCGAGTACAAAATGCCTGCCACCGTTTATTGGGAAATAATTTCAGTAAACCAATAAATAAAATGGGAATAAAACAAAGAGTGGTTGTGATCATAAGAATTAAGATGGCAATAAGGGCATGGACTTGCCCCTTGTTTTGTTTGGTTTTTTTCATAGTTGGTCACTCCAAATAGTATCAATTAGGCCAGGGCATGTTCCAAATCAGCTCGTAAATCGTCGATATGTTCTATCCCTACTGAGAGTCGTATAAAACCGTCTTCTATTCCTAATTCCCTGCGTTTTTCAGCAGGAATTGAAGCGTGGGTCATAATAGCCGGATGTTCAATCAAGCTTTCCACGCCGCCAAGACTTTCAGCCAAAGTGAATAACTCACACCGGGCTAAAAATCGCTTAGCGCCCTCCAGACCTCCATCGACTACTATGGAAATCATTCCACCAAAATCCTGCATTTGTTCTTTAGCTAATTCATATTGAGGATGACTCTTTAGTCCGGGATAAATTACTTTTTTAACTTTAGTTTGAGTATTCAACCAACTGGCTAGTTGGTTTGCATTTTCGCAATGCCGTTGCATGCGTAGCGACAATGTTTTTAAACTGCGCAACACCAGGAAACTATCAAAAGGCCCAGCAATACCACCACATGAGTTTTGGAGGAAAGCCATTTTTTCTATCAGACTTGGGTTATCACCCACTACGACCACACCACTGACCACATCTGAATGGCCATTAAGATATTTTGTTGCCGAATGAAGCACGATATCAAATCCTACTTCAATTGGGCGTTGAATCCATGGGGTTGCAAAGGTGTTATCGGCAACAGTAATCAGCTTATGTTTTTTGGCAATCGCGGCGATGGCTCGTAAATTCGCCAGTTTTAGCATTGGATTAGATGGTGTTTCTAACCAGATTAGCCGGGTTTTCGGAGTAATCGCTGCTTCTATATTGTGCGGTTCTGACATATCAATAAAAGAAAATGACAGGTTGGATGTGCGTGTTTTTACTTTATCAAATAATCTGAATGTACCCCCATAGAGATCGTCCATAGCAATGACATGATCCCCAGCATCCAGCAAATCAATTACCGTATTAATGGCTGCCATACCCGAGGCAAAGGCAAAACCGCGCTGCCCTGATTCTAAACTGGCCACACATGCCTCATAAGCAAATCGAGTGGGATTTTGAGTACGTGAGTATTCATAGCCAAGATGCTCTCCTGGTGCAATTTGCTTATAAGTGGACGTGGCATAAATTGGAGTCATAACAGCCCCAGTACTGGAGCAGGGCTCTTGACCAGCGTGAATCGCACGAGTATCAAAATGACTGGTTTTCATTTCTATTCCTTTTTAATAGTTCAATTTAGCAGCGGCAAACAAAGAGACTCCTTTCTTCATTGACCATTTGAAAAAAGTTTAATCTAGCCTTTTATTTGACTTGGTATTATACATTTAGTCTATTATGTTCTAAAGTTAAATAAAGTGTAATCGAGATTTAAGACATTCTAGTGAGGGATGCATGCGTAGGCAAGAAATCAATTATGAAAAAGTTGCCTCTGCCGCAGAAATTATCAAAAAAAGAGGCAAAGACCCATCCATAACTGATATATGTGGGGAATTAGGGATAGTTGGAATGCATCCTGAGCTCTCTATTTTGCTTGAACAATGGTATCACAATCAGCCAGAATTTAAACGCTCTTCAAACTTACCTTTGACCGATAATATTTCTATTAAAACAGATGAAATAGTTAAAAAAAATACCGAGCTTGAGAAATCCTTATCCCTTCTTCGTGCAACCTTAGAGTCAACAGCTGATGGGATTATGATGGTGAATGGTCAAGGGGCGGTAGTGGATTGGAACCAAAAATTTGTCGAAATGTGGCGCATACCCTCCTATATGATGGAGTCTGGAAAAGAAAGCATTAGTTTTGATTATATATTGGAACAATTAACTGATCCCCAATCCTTAATTTCAGATGTCCAGTATCTTTATCAAAATCCTGAATGGCAAGGTGAGTTGCCTGAGCTAACTTTTAAGGACGGCCGCATATATGAACGATTTACGCAACCACAACGCGTTGGTAATCAAATAGTGGGTCGTGTGTATAGTTTTCGGGATGTAACTCAAAAAAGAATGGCACTTGATGAATTACGGATTCGTGAGCGAGCTATCGAAGCAAGTACTCACGGTATCGCCATTATTGATATCTCAAACAATGAAAATAAAGTGATTTATATCAATAAAGCCTTTGAGAGAACTACTGGATATCCCGAGAGCCAGGCTTTAGGAAAAAATTTACCTACCTTGCAGGGTATAGATGTCGATGAGGTAAATAATAAAAGGATAGAGCTTGCAATAAGAGAGTTGCGTGAAGAAACGGTTGAAATGGAAAGCATCAGGCGAAATGGGGAAGTATTTTGGTGTGAAATCAGTGTCGCACCAGTTAAAGATCTTTTAGGGCATGTGAAACATTATGTCTGCATTTTAAATGACATAACGCAACGCCGAGATATGGAAAACCAATTATTAATGCAGGCTACTTATGATTCACTGACTAATTTACCTAATCGAGTTTTGCTTATGGACAGGGTAGAGCAGGGTATTTTGCAAGCGAAAAAGAAAAACTCAATATTAGCGTTTTTATTTTTGGATTTAGATCGTTTTAAAATGACCAATGATACTTTAGGTCATACTATGGGAGATAAATTATTACAATTTATTGCCAACAGGCTGTTAATTGCGACTGATGATTTTGATACTGTGGCTCGTCTTGGCGGTGATGAGTTTGTTATTTTACTTTCCAATCTTGACGATGTGAAGCAGGCTGAAACTATGGCCCAAGATCTATTGCACGCGATAGCAAGACCCATCCAAATTGACCAGCACAATCTAAAAATAACGGCGAGTCTGGGAATTAGTTTTTATCCTCGCGATGGCCTTGACTATGAATCTTTAATGAAAAGTGCGGATCTATCAATGTATCACGCAAAAGATAATGGAAGAAATACCTTCAGAGTTTTTGAACCTGAAATGAATAGAAGAGTCATCAATCATATGCAGTTGGATAATGCCTTAAGAGATGCATTGAAAAATAAAGAGTTATTTTTGGTATATCAGCCTCTGATTGATTTGAAACAATCTAAAGTAGTGGGGTTTGAGGCTTTAATGCGTTGGAACAGCAAGATTTTAGGTATGGTTAGTCCTGTAGATTTTATACCTATGGCTGAAGAAAATGGTTTAATTCTTGATATGGGGGAATGGGTATTACGGGAAGCGTGTTTGCAAATGAAAAAATGGCAAAAACAAGGACTTAAAAATTTAACTGTTGCTGTAAATATTTCAGGTCGCCAATTTCGTCAAACGAATTTACCTGAGTTAGTGTCGGGAATATTGAAAAGTATTGGGCTGCCAGCAAAGTACCTTGAACTTGAATTAACCGAGAGTCTGCTCATTGAGGATATTGACCATGTTGTTGACACCATGTATTCATTAAAGGATATGGGCATTAAATTAGTCATTGATGATTTTGGAACAGGTTATTCAAGCTTGTCTTATCTAAAACAATTTCCCGTTGATAAATTAAAAATCGATCGTTCGTTTATAAGCGAAATGGCTTCTAATCAAAATGACGCCGCTATCGCTAAGGCAATCATCAATTTAGGGCATAGTTTGAATATAGAAGTATTGGCTGAAGGAATAGAAAACGAATTTCAGAGAGATTTCATTATTTCACACGGTTGTGATTATGCCCAAGGCTACTATTATAAAGCTCCGGATACCCCTGATAAAATTTTTGAGTATATAAAAAGTCTCCCTCAGGCAAGAATTAAGAATTCCTAATCTTATTTTACTGTTACATCCAATATTTTTTTAAGCTATCATGTAATATATGTTTGTATTTTCAACCTCGTCATATGAAACGTTCGCGGGAAATCTCTGGCTAACGCATGAGATGATGACAGATGAAGATCGCTGAGAAACAAGAGCGGGACGCCGAGAAGTATTATTGTGATTAGAATCACACAAATAGAAAGTGGTGTGCTTCTTTTGGAGAAACGAGAGAAAGATTTAAGCCTGGAGTAAAAAGCACTTTAATTTTGAGGTGGTCACATGATTGTTGAAGTATTATCGAGAATCCAATTTGGATTTAGCATAGGGTTTCATATTTTGTTTCCAACCTTGAATTTAGGATTGGCCGTATTTTTGGTTATTATGGAAGCAATATGGCTTAAGTCCGGAAATCCAGTTTATCTAAGTATTTGTAAATTCTGGACTAAAATTTTTGCTCTGACCTTTGGAATGGGCGTTGTATCCGGGATAGTTCTTGCTTATCAAATAGGCACTAACTTCGGCCCCTTCATTGCCAAATTTGGTAATGTACTGGGAGCCTTGTTTGCTTATGAAACATTGACGGCTTTCTTTTTGGAGGCTGGATTTCTGGGGGTTATGCTCTTTGGATGGAAGCGTGTACCCCCAGCATTGCATTTTGCTGCTACTCTATTGGTTACAGTTGGAACAACTATTTCTGCATTCTGGATAATGTCGGCAAATTCCTGGATGCAAACACCCTCTGGATATGATTTGATAGCTGGAAAATACATAGTACAAAATTGGTGGGATGTCGTTTTTAATCCTTCTTTTATTCCTCGTTATATTCATATGGTTCTCGCATCTTATGCAACAACGTGTTTTGTTGTAGCAGCAGTTTCCAGTTATTACTTGCTCAGGAAACAACATGAAGAGGTGGCTCAAAGAGGTCTTTCTTTTGTTATGTGGGCTGCTTTATTAGTTATTCCTTTGCAGATTTTTGTGGGTGATGTGGTTGGACTAAATGTTAAAAAGTACCAGCCGCTTAAGACTGCTGCAATGGAAGCAGTATGGGAAACTCAAAAGGGCGCTCCTTTGGTTTTATTCGCACTCCCCTCCCAAGCGGAACAAAAAAATCTCTATGCTATAGAAATTCCGGGGCTTGCCAGCCTAATTAATACTCACTCATGGGATGGCGAACTGATTGGTTTAAAAACAGTCAGTCCCCAGGAACAACCCGAGGTAATCAGTGTATTTTTTACTTTTCGTATTATGGTGGGCATCGGCTTCCTGATGCTATTTACTGCCATACTAGCTTTGTTTTTGCGATTTAGAGAAAAATTATACGTATCTTCATTGTTTCATCGCTGGTGTATCCTCGTTGTCCCACTGGGATTTATCGCCAGCATTGCAGGATGGTTAACTGCTGAAATAGGTCGGCAACCTTGGGTTGTCTATAATTTACTTAAAACAAAGGATGCAGTATCCGCAATAGGTATGGAAGAGGTCATTATCTCATTGATTCTTTTGATTTTAGCTTATGGAGTTACCTTTAGTTTTTATCTCGTTTATTTATTCAAGACAATTAAAATTGGCCCACAAATAATAGAGGATTCTGAACATCATGCCTTCCAATATATGACTAACAATCCAGGAGATAAATAACTATGCTACCTTTTATCTTTGCAAGCATTCTTGCCTTTATTGTCATTATGTATGTTGTTTTAGACGGCTTTGATTTGGGCATTGGCATTTTATTTCCTTTTACGAAAAATGAAAAAGAACGCGATCAAATGATGAATTCGGTAGCACCGGTATGGGATGGCAATGAGACATGGTTGGTTTTTGGCGGAGCCATGCTTTACGGGGCTTTTCCTCTCGTTTATGGAGTGTTGTTACCTATTCTGTATATGCCCATTATGCTCATGTTGATCGGGCTGATTTTTAGAGGAGTGAGCTTTGAGTTTCGCTTTAAAGCGGACCGTTCAAAGGTTTTGTGGAATTGGATTTTTGCAATAAGCTCTATAGGAGCAACTTTTTTTCAAGGAGTGATCTTAGGTTGTTTTGTTCAGGGATTTCAAATAGATGAAGGATCGATGACTATTAATAATCCTGATTGGCTGACTCCCTTCAGTTTATTAACCGGCATTGCCTTAATTTGTGGTTATGGTTTGCTCGGGGCTACCTGGATGATTATTAAAAGTGAAAAGGGCTTACAAAGAAGAATGGTTCATTTTGCTAAGGGTTTACTTATTCTGGTTAGTTTTTTTCTGGTTTTTGTCAGTGTCTGGACTCCTCTCCATAACAAGATTATTTTTTCACGGTGGTACAGTTTTCCCGATATTCTTTATTTGACTCCTTTACCTGTAATAACTGCTTTAATGGTTTATTTGACGTGGAGAAGCTTGACTTTGGGGCATGAACTAAAACCGTTTATCTTTAGTATTATTATATTTTTATGTTCTTATGCAGGAATTGCTATAAGTGTTTATCCCTTCCTGATCCCACATCAGGTAACAATATGGGAAGCTGCAGCACCCGACTCAACCTTGCGGTTTATTTTGGTGGGTGTTGCTATAATGTTACCTATATTATTTGCTTATACTTTATATGCTTATCATGTTTTTCGCGGCAAAAGTCTGGAGGGTTATCATTAAGAACCAGATTAAGCTGTTTAAAAATTCAGCGCAATTTTTAAAATCGGTATAATTCTTGCAGTAATTCAATTGTTTGATGGATTAGCTATTGTTAGCTGTGGTTTCTTATTGTCCATACATATCAGGTGTATTGTCGATAAACAGATCATAAGTCTGACGTGTATTTCGCTGTTTTGTTGACCTCTGTCTTTACATTGAATGAGGTTTTATCTATGGGTTATGGAGTATGTTTTTGCGTACAGGAGAGTTAATTTGATAAAAAGCTCACCAATGGCAGTTTGATTTGCAGGGAATAGTATGTGTAATGGAGGAATAATGAAAAAGATAACCATAATTGGCGGCGGTTTGGCCGGCACTCTTTGCTCTTTATATTTAGCAAGACGTGGCTACTTAGTCGATTTATTTGATTCCAGAGCAGACGTGCGCAAGAGTCCAACTGATTATGGGCGTTCAATTAATCTTGCTCTTTCATGCAGAGGGATAACTGGTTTGAAAGCCATGGACCTTATGGATGAAGTAAATAAAATTATGGTGCCAATGCGTGCGCGAGCAATACATGAATCTAATGGAGAGGTTCATTATCAGCCCTTTGGTCGTCATGAAAATGAATACATTAATGCTATTTCACGAACGGATCTTAATACTTTATTACTTGATAAAGCAGAGCAATCTGGAAATATTCATTTGCATTTTGATATGAAATTACAACACATAAATATTTATAAGAAAATATTACAATTTCAAACCAGAGATGGACAGCATGTTGCGTGTGCCTATGAGCGATTAATAGGCGCTGATGGTGCTGCTTCTTACATACGAGATGCTTTAAAAAATGAGGGAATAGTAGCGTTTAGCCGTGATTTTTTATTGCATGGATATAAAGAATTATCCATTAGTAAAACTCATACTGCAGGTATGGCGAGAGAGCATCTTCATCTTTGGCCGCGCGATTCATTCATGTTGCTTGGTAATCCGAATCCGGATGATTCTATTACTGGTTCCCTATTTTTAGCTAATGAAGGTAAAGACAGTTTCGCTTTCCTGGACAATGAGGAGCGCCTGGTTACTTTTTTTCAAAAGGAATTCCCTGATGCCTATGCGGCAATGCCTAACCTGGTTAGTGAGTTTTTTGAAAATCCAACAGGCAACATGAGTACTATAAAATGCTCTCCCTGGTACTACCGGGATGAATGTTTATTAATCGGTGATGCAGCACACGGAGTAATTCCATTCTTCGGCCAAGGAATGAATAGCGCCTTTGAAGATTGTCGTATCCTGGATGAGTTATTAGATCAATATAAAGACGACTGGTCTGTAGTCATGCCTGCTTTTTATGAGCAAAGGAAAATAAACACTGATGCGGTAGCACAAATGTCTATGGATAATTATTATGAAATTCACTCTGACATCCGAAATCCAAAGTTTATTCTCCGAAAACAAGTGGAGCATGAGTTAATGCTTCGCTATTCCAATCAATATGTATCAAAGCATGTATTAGTAATGTTTACCAATACTCCTTATGCACAAGCTATGGCGCAAGGGGCGGTTCAGGAATCTCTTTTAGAGCAGATTTGTTATTCGATAAAACATGTCAAGGAGGTAAATTGGCAAAAAGTTGATAAATTAATGGGTGATTATGACAAAAAATTGGCAAATATTTTTGAGCAAAAAAGAGATCATTAATTTTAAAGGAAATTATTGGTCAAAATTTTGTCACAAAGCTTGGATTCAGGGACATTTTTTTGTCGCTTCCTGAGATTTTTGGGTGGGAAAAACAAAAATAAGGGCAAAAACGGGTTAATTCTAACCTTCAATTGGAAAAAATGTTGGCACGACTGGTGCAAGGATTAAATTGTCAATTAAAATTTTCCTGGAGTCAGTTATGAAAACCATCCAAGCATATATAGATTCAAAACAAAATGAATTTATGAATCACCCGTTCTTTAGCCTTCTGGAAGGATTAAATAGCCTTGAAGAAATCAGTTATTTTGTTCCCGAATTAACTTTTTGGGCTATGACCTTCCAAGATATTCTTCGTATTAACGAAGAACGAGTTAAAGATCCTTACTTAAAAAAGGTGGCACGTCACCACAGATTAGAAGATGCAGGTCATGAAAAATGGTTCTTGAGTGATAAAAAATACATGAGTCAGTTTAGTGAAGATAAATCTTGTGATCGTGATGATGTTGCCTGGCTATATTGTAAAGATTCGCAACCTA
Organism: uncultured Legionella sp.; assembly: GCA_964428035.1. Lineage (GTDB taxonomy): Bacteria > Pseudomonadota > Gammaproteobacteria > Legionellales > Legionellaceae > Legionella. The sequence continues at coordinate 206,792 of CAYRWO010000002.1, read as the reverse complement.
TTCGTGATGCTGCATATGCCATCATGGCAGAAATGTATCAATTAAATGAGGAAATTTTAAATGTAGCCTTACTTTTAACTATAGAATCTTCAGGACATGTATTCTTTGAAAAAGTGGTCAAGCAAGTTAAAAAAACCGGCGAAGATAAAAATCTTCAATATTTCTCCAGTTCTCATTTGGAGGTCGAACTAGCTCATGCTTTATTTGAAGAAGAAATGGAGAAAAATATATTTGCAAGAAGATTGCCAATCAATACTCGTCGTGAAGGTTTAAAAATGGTAGATCGTTGCTATGCAGCATTTAATAACATGTTAGATGGATTGGTTATTGCATGCAATAAACGATTAGAACAAGCAAAAGAAAGGAATCAAGATGTCACTCCAACAGTGGAATACAGAGATAATCAAGCAGCATAAAAAAGAAACAGGACAAACGTTGCTCAAGGATGAGCAAACGCTTGCTTTCTTTAGTCAGGACTTTGGCAAATTAATTCAATCCTATCCTTCCGCCGTCTGCATACCTGAGAACATAAGATCCTTACAATCATTGATTGCATTTGCTCATCAGCATCAATTACCTGTAACCATTCGCGGTAATGGATTAAGTCAATGTGGGCAATCCTTATCTATTCCCGGGGGCTTAACTCTTTCTATGCGACATTTTATAAAACCTTTAGATATAGAAGGGGATACTATCTGGGTTGAAGCCAATACAAGCTGGGCCGATTTACTTGCAGTATCTTTGAAACAACAAAAAGCACCTTTTGTCCTGCCTTATAACTGCAATTTATCAGTAGGAGGCGTAATATCTGCTGGAGGAGTCGGTTCCTCCTCTTTTAAATATGGGGCCATTAATGGCCATGTTATTGCATTAGAAGTAATTGATGGTTTAGGGGTGAAGCAGATTGTTAATAAAAACTCACCTATATTTCATGCGTGCTTATCAGGTCAGGGACGATTTGCTGTAATAACTAAAGTTGGTGTTGAATTAAGACGAGTGAAGTCTCAAGTTAAAACATTTTGCCTCGTTTATGCATCTCAAGAACAATGGTTTGAAGATATCTATAAAATAAAAGATAAAGTAGATTATATGGAATTGTTTTGCTCCCCATCAATTCAAGGGGCAAAACTGAAAGACGGAAAGAGAGTTCCTATGGCCCAATGGCTTTATGGGCTGCATCTTTCAGTTGAATATGAAAAAAAAGCTCCTGGATTAAATGACCTTATTGCGGATTTAAAACCATGGCAGGTAATTAATACTCAAGAAGAAACCATTACATCTTATTATCTAAGGCATAATTCTCGTTTTGATATAATGAAAATGTTAGGGCAATGGGATTTATTGCATCCATGGTATGAATGCTTTGTTGCCACAAAGGTATTAAAAGAACATCTTACTGAACTACTACAGCAACTACCTCTTCATTATGCCAGTCTGGTTCATGTAGTCCCCATGGCTAAACAAAAAGCAGGTTTTTTAATGTTGCCTGAAGAAGAGCCTGTTTGTTCCTTCATGATTTTAAATCCAGGAGTACCTGATATTCTCAGAGATAGTTGCTTACAAGCCATTCAAAATTTGGATGCATGTTTTCTTCGACAAGGAGGTAAACGTTATCTATCGGGATTTTTAGGTCAGAATTTACCTCCAGATTATTGGCGCAATCATTTTGGTGATCAATTTTCTTCGTGGGTTGACTTAAAAAAACAATATGATCCCGCGGGAATTTTTAGTTCCATGTTGCATCAGCCTCATATGTTGTCTTGAACTCATACGTCATCCTAATCTTAGGGAACGTCAGTTTTTAGAAATAGATATAAATAAAGTGAATAGCTTAAAGCCTACACTAAGCAGCAGGAGTTAATTCCCTCTCCCGTAAATTAAATCAGTTTATTATCCGTGTTTCTTTCGCGGGCGAGGGAGAAGTATGGTGTTTATACTGACGATCCCACAGATTCAGGATGGTATGACTGAAAACTCCATAACTGTATAGACCCCCGAGGTTGTATAGGTATTCTTCAATTTAAAACCTGACGCCTCAATCAATTCACACCAATTTTGAATAGTTCGTTGTTTTCCACCCACTAAGACCATCATGATGATATCCATAGTCTTGTTGGTATGCGGGAGTTCATTTTGAGGCATGGTTTGTTCGGCAATGATTAATGAAGCATGTTTTGGTAGATTTTGATGACAGTTGGTAAGAATATTGTTTACTTTCTCATCATCAAAATCATGCAATATTCCTTTAAAGAGATAAGCATCAGCAGTGGGTAAAGACGAAAAATAATCATTGGTTATCTGTTGATTAATTAGATCTATCAGATTAAACAAGAAAGTGGTTGTGGATGGGTATTTAATGGCAATGGTTTTAGATAAGTTATCTTGGCCATTCCCAATATCAACGAGACTTTTAAATTGGCCAAAGTTATATCCTTGAGTTATGGCCTCATTATCAAAAGTAGATAATTTGCTTATCCCTTTCTGAAACCGTGTTTTTTTTTCTGGATTATGATTGAGAAAATCAAAAAAATAAGTGCCATGTTGAAGTTTGAAGGCCGTTGTTCCTGTTTTAAGTACGTTTTCCAGTTGAGCGAACGCTTGCCACCAGCACTCATCAACCATGCTTAGCACATCCTTTATAGAGTTTGGGTGATCGCCTCTTAAGGGGAGAGATAGAGGAGTCAGTGCATAAGTATCTCCATTTTTGCTAAAAAGACCGTAAGCGGTAAGAAAATTGAGCACTCTATCCAGAAGCTCAGGAACCGTGGACGTTAATCGAGCCAGTTCCTGCACCGATATTGGCTGCTCGGACATATAGTCTGCTATATCTAAATTGGCTATGGTCTGGATAGCTCTTGAGACTACATATTCACGAGACATCACGGCTAATTGTACGTGAGGTTGTATCGATTCTTTGTTCATTAATAATCCTTGGCAAATGATTTTCAATCCATTTCATGTTAGGTTTATACCTTGTTATGAGGAAGATGCAATATTATGTGCTACGATGGGTATCCATAATTTTTAGCATAGAATAAATGAATTCGCATCTAAATAAATTTCGTAAAATACAACGGCGCTAATGGGTATTATTGCTTACTAATTTAATAAGGGTTTTGAGTACATGAAATTTGATATTCATTATTTGTTTTCAGCCAAATATGCAAAATGGATAATCATTAGTTTAATTTCCCTTTTTACTTTATTAATTATTTTTGAATATACTACCCTTTTTTTCCCTCTCGTCACTACACCTGTTGTATCAGCCTCTGATAAGAATCTCATAAGCAAAACAAAAACAGATTCGTCTGATTATATTTTGAATTCTTCCCTTTTTGGCGTGTATGTTCCTAATGATTTAAATGAGGATAATGTTAAGAAATCGATGTTGAATGTCAATTTAGTAGGGATTTTATTAGGAGATAAAACGGAAGACTCACAAGTAATCATTCGCTCGGCGGGTGGAGAAGAAAATACTTATAAAATAGGTGATAAAATCCCCGGTGGAGCAATAATTAAACGTATCATGGCTGGAGGTGTTTTGGTTGAACGAAATGGCGCATTGGAAAGTTTAAGTTTGCCTAAAAATGATTTAACCTTTGAGCCTGTAGCAGAGCCTTTACCAGAGGAATAAAGAACATGAAACATATATTCAAGTTATTAATAGTCATCATTCTTATTCCCTTGCTGGTTGCTTGCATTACCGGAGGGGCATTAAGTTTGCGTGAAGGTATAGACAGTTTTAGAGGACAAGACTATAGAAGAGCGTTCATTCGGTTAAAACCCCAGGCAGAAAAAGGCCAACCTGATGCTCAATACGCAGTGGGTTATATGTATTATTATGGGCAAGGTGTTGTAGAAGATCGTGATAAAGCATGGTTTTGGATCCATATGGCAGCCCGGTTGGGCCAACCAGATGCCGTGGAAGCGGTTAAAATTCTTGGAAGTGCTCCTCCGGTTAGATAATTAAATTTGTTACTGAGAGTCTGCTCCATCTCGAGCGTGGATGAGAGAGCCTAAAATGTGGGGCGAAGCAATAACGAGAGCTATGGCCTTTTAATGATGAGCTTTAATAATTAAAGAGATGACATAACTGCAATATACCAGGAGCAGGATTCCACCATGCCAGAGGGCGAGCTTCTTTTTATACTGATAATTTAAGAAGATTAAAAGCACCGTCAAAGAAAGCATTACAGGCATATCTCGCCATAATACGGTCGTACTTATTTTAGCTGGGGTAATTATTGTTGGAAAAGTCAGCAGCAATAAAAGGCTATAAATATTCGCACCCAGAATAGTTCCTGTAGCAATATCTTCTTCCCCTTTAAGAGCGGCCGTAACTGCAGTGGCTAAACCAGGTAGTGTCGCTCCAATGGCGATAATGGTTAAACCTACTGTCACTTGACTCATGCCAGCCCATATAGCAAGCATTGTTGCGCTTTGTACTAAATATTTAGTGCTAAGCGGAAGCACCAGCAAGCCTAAAAACATGCTAAGGAAGTGCATTTTTAAGGAGCGGTTAAAATTAAGTGCTGATTTAAATTCTTTGAAAAATGGATCTTTGGGATGATTGCGATTAGATAAATAAATAAAAAAAATAATTAGGGCGATGCAAGCAATTAAAAACAGGCAGCCATCTATTTTACCTAAAACTCCATCCAGAATAAGACCATATACAAAGAGCATGGTGATAATAATTATAGGGTAGGTTTTTTTTAGAGTATTGTAATTAAGGGTTATGGGTTTAATAAGAATTGATATTCCCAAGACTAAACCAATATTGGCTATATTAGAGCCAATGGCATTTTCTATAATCAGATGATTTTTATTCTTTAAGAAAGACAGAATAAATATGGTTAACTCAGGCACTGATGTGCCAAGAGCAACAATGGTTAATCCCATAATAAGTGGTGAGATCTGGAGGCGGGTAGCTAAGCCCAAAGCGCCAGTTATTAAATGATTAGCTGCCCAGACCATGGAAATAAAGCTAATAGTTAATATCAGGACGGCACTCATTCAGGGACTCAGTACAGGACACTTGGTACTAGATAATAATACGAGAATGATTTACAGGATATAGATCAGAATAAATAAGAAGCTAATACATCTCTCATAATGGTGCAGCTCTATCAGGAAGAAAGACTATAATCAGGATTATATTCACTTCGGTGTGGCATTGAGAATGTCAGTGTTAGACACCTGATTGAATATAGGGGAATATTGTTCCTGTTCGAGAAATTTAATCACTGTTGCTTGCTCTATCCCGTTGCCATGGTTTTTTATATTGATTAGCTTCTCTTCAATATAAAATTCTATCTCTGCACGATTTTCAAGAGGATTCTTCATCCAGACTCCCACTTTTTCCTCTGGTATCATAAAATTCAATACTTCTTTACCTCCCATGGCATTTATATCCAGGAGGATGGTTAAGTAATGGTTTTTATGCTGGGATGAATATCGGGCTAAATATTGGCCTCGATTACTGAGTATATTTTTAGCCGCATTGGTATCAATATCACCATGATATAAGGGACAAACCAGTTCTTGTTGTAAATCATTTTTGGGTTTAAAAAATAATGACGATTGTTGATAATTCCAAGTGACTGCAGGAGCGGTGCAGGGTTGTACTTCATTTTTTTCCATTACGTTTTTCTCTAACTGTTTATGATAGTAGATTATGGTACGAGCCAGGGTCAATGCCGTATAAACTCGAGATAACTGTTCGGTAAATCCGGCGCTACAATTGCCATATTTAATAATTTTATATAGCTGAGAAGAGATGGATGGTAATCCAAATTTCTCTGCATTAACAAAATCAGACTCTGCAAATTTATCAAGAGCACTTAATATACTTCGATCTTTTTGTTTCGCCGAGAGCCGATAATCTTCCTCCAGGTAGGTATACAATAACGACATGGCAAACTCAAACTCATGATATTCATCGGTATCTAAACCAAATGCCCAGCTGTAGTTGATATGAATTTGTTTTGCAGACTTTATAGCTTTTTCAAAAAGATTACAGAAAGTGTCATCAAACACAGAAATAGTTAAAATAGAAGGTCCCAGTTTTTTTTCCATAAGATTTCGACAGCGTTCGAATATTTCTGGAAAATGGGCAAATATTTGCAAAATATCTTCTTTTGGAAAAAATTCCAGCCATTTCACTGTTCGACTCGCTACTTTCTTGCCCGCCAGATAATCATCTAATAAACCCACCACTTGGAGACGATCCAAGAGCATTTCTTCCGTATATCTTTGATTACTGGTCGTGAGGATACTGGAAGAGCTGGTTAGTTCTTCTTTATTCTCTCCTGTAGTATATTCACGTTTTTTGCCTTTTCCCTTATTTTCTTCTTTACTATCCCCAGGAGTTTTACCTTCTATTTTATGTTCCATAAATATCTCTCAATATATATAAATTTCAGTTACCATCAAGCAAGTGAAATTATCGATCATTATTTATAAATTTAGCATTATAATGCTAAAAAAAAAACACTCCGTGTATTTGTGAAGTCATTTCATCTTTGTGTTCTGATAGGTATGGAAGGGGCATAAAGGATGAATTTGATTAAGTGTGTATACTTTTAAAGCTCTGTCACCGGATGTAATTATTGAGAAGTGACTTCATGTTCATATAACCTTGATAATATTAAACTCGTGGGTTTGGCAAGCCCCAGATTAGATAACTGCTTTTTGGTAAACCATCGCCCGCAAAATTCTGCTACCACGTTATTTAAAACGTTAATTTTTATACTTAGGGCGTTGATTTCAAGATGAAAATGACTGAAACGGTGTTTAAAGGTAATGAGGTGTTCTGGTGCTTCTCCCTTGAGGTCGTATTGATGCTGTATAAAGCTGAGAGGGCAATTGCCTTGCTCTAAACTGGGCAAACACCATAAACCACCCCATAACCCTGTAGGGGGTCTTTTTTCGAGATAAATTAACCCTTCGTTATTATGTAAAACCAGTATTTGTTGGGATTGAATGGGGACTGGTTTTTTTATTTTTTTATTAGGATAAAGATGTTGTTCTTTATTTTTAAAAGCCAGGCAATGATTTTTTAAAGGACAATTCAAACAATGGGGATTTCTTGTGGTACAACATGTAGCACCCATATCCATAATAGCTTGGGTGTAGTCTGCGCAACGCTCCTGGGGCATACAGGCATCGGCGAGATCCCACATGATCTTCTTGACCTGAGCTTGTTCTGGCCAGCCTTTGATTAGAAAAAAACGAGCTAGCACTCTTTTTACATTCCCATCTAAAATAGCCGCAGGCATATTGAATGCCTGTGACAAAATAGCTGCAGCAGTTGATGGGCCTATTCCAGGCAGATCCATTAAGGATTTAAGATCTGTAGGAAATAAACTGTTATAATGTTCTTTTATAGTTTTTGCGGTACAGTGAAGGTTCCTCGCTCTACTGTAATAACCCAGTCCTGACCAGAGTGAAAGCACCTCATCTTCACTTGCTTGAGCTAAATCGTCTACAGTAGAGAATCGTTGTATAAAGCGATTAAAATAAGGGATAACTGTTTGTACTTGCGTTTGTTGCAACATAATTTCAGAAACCCAAACCCGGTACGCCGTACGTGGTAATTGCCAGGGCAAGTCTTTACGCCCGTATAAATCAAACCAACTCAATAAGGGTTTGCTAAACTGATCTTGTAATTTTTTATTCATCAATGGATTAAGTCTTTTAGTCGGTTTCTAATTTGATTTATAGGTTTATCTATATTGGTATTCATTAGTTGCTGACCTAAACGAGGAGTCATTGCTCTAAAATCAGGTAGAGCCTTGGGTTGCTCTAAAGTTCCCGAGATTACCAGAGGAAAATATCCTCCAAGTATTTCCTGAATTGTAAGCATGGCTGGTTCTGCATTATTGGTATTAACACTTACTTGAAGTTTAGAATTCAACTCGTAATTTAATAAATTTAAAGTCCCATTACCTTTCACTTGCAATTTATCTGTTTGTAATAAAATAGATTCAGTGCTTAACATTCCATTCTGAAATTGATACTGCATACTGGCTAGTTTAAATACGGTATTACCTTGATTGGATGAACTGATATCCCAATTAGTCAATTGTTCCAGAGCATTTTTGATCCCCGGTTGCTTATTGCTAGTGATGCTCTTTAGTTTTTCTTTTATATTATTCAGCATCTGCTCCAGGTTAAAATTATAAATTTCACCATCTTTAATGGAAATAGTCCCTGTTCCGCTAATAGTTCCAATGTTGGGATTTTCCAAGGGAATAATGGCATGTATTGAGTAATCCAGTCCTCCACTGATTATTTCATGCCCTAAGAATACAGCCATTAGTTGCTTACCATTTAAATTGGTTGCTGTTTGATTGAGAGAGAATTGCTTCGTGGCAATTGCATAGTTCATATTACCTATTGATTCACCATTGTATAGAGAAAAGGTAAGGGGATTAAACTGGATGCTTTCTTTATTCGTTTTAAGGGTGGCGCTTACTTTTTTGATAGCAAATTGATTCAAGGAAATATTTTGCAAGAGTATCTGTCCTTCTGCGGCAGACTGAGTAATACCATTCTGAAGTTGATTAAATATTGAGGGTGCAAGATTTAATCTACCTTTAAAATTAATGTTTGCTTTGATTAATGGATTAGAACTGTATTCAGTAAGTTTCGTCTTAACTTGTACTGTAAATGGCACATTTTTAAAATTAAATTGCTCAACCCCCATTTGTAAATTTTTAAATACAGTAGAATGACCCTTGTTGTTGATGATGATTTGACCATGACTGACTAATAATCGTTCTATGGCAAATTGTTCTCCATAATTGCTTTTATTATTTTGGGGATTCGAGTTCTGAACTATTGATTTTGCTGGCTGGGTAACATTTAGGTTAACCTGAGCATTTAGCCCATCAATACTGACTTCGCTAAATACAAATTTTCCTCCTAATAACGGGGTTATTTTTAAATTTAAAAACATGGTATCGATAGCTAGTGAATACTCTTCGTTTAATTGTGCATCACCAATTATAATGTTACTAAATTTAAGTCCCGGTCGGGGAAATAGTTGCCAGGAGATAGCTCCATCGATATGACTTTGTTTATGAGTGAGGGTAGTAATTTGGTTCCCGACCAGTTTTTTGATTGTTTCAGGATTAATATTCTTTGCTAAAACCCACAAAATGATTGAGGTGACCAGCAACAAGGACAGCAAAGTAAGTACAATTTTTCCTAACAATTTCATAAGGCCGAACCTTGGAATAAAAAAAGAAGCATATAGATAAAGGGCTTTCTGTCAAGATGTACTTAAAAAAACTTGGTTTTCTATTGAAACTATGAGGTTGTCAAACTAGACTGGAAAGGAAGAGCGAGTTTTTATTTATTTCTGTAGTCAGATAGTTAACGACTAATAAGGCAGTTATAACTTAGAACTTCAACCTGAATTTAGTTGTTGAATCGTAGCGAGAGTTTATCTACCTAAAGTAAAGATGAGACGTTGATTTTTTTAAGAAGTACTCAGGATGAGTTATATAAATCAAGGAGATCGTCATGCATCAAGGACCATCCGAAATTGTGGTATTAAAACCTACCACCGTCTTTTTATCGTTTTTAGCCTCGCAATTGCCCGAAAATGATTTACCCGATATAAAATTATTACAAACAGATTGTACGGCTTATGTCATTAATAAACATCATTCAGTCGCAGCAACTGTTGAGGAAATAGAAAAAAAATTTTCGGTTATGTTTCGACATGAGATTTGTCGTTGGCTAGGCAATAATGCACGCAATGAAATTGAAACCAGTTTCCTGGATTTCCTCTGTTGTTTTAAATTTGAAATACACTCCCATATGATTTTAATGGAATCATCTATAGAGGCAGGTCATCAATTATTGATAATAAAACCTCGTTCTTTGTTATTAGATTGGATGAAGTCCGCGATAGAGGGGCACGAGGAGCTGGAAAATGTGATGGAAAGAGTAAATCTTTCTCATTTAACAGAAAATGCTACCGTTATAATAAAAAATTTTTCTGATTTAAAAGAAATTAAATCTTTTATCAAGCAGTATTATAAACCAATTTTTGAAACCGCTATGAGCCGTATATCCAATCAATCAAGTGAATGGCCTGTAGTAAATTCATTTCAAGCATTTAGTCAGTATTTTGCTATTGAAATACACACCCAATTGATTCATTTGCCCTATTAAGGAGTTTACTATGGATCCAATAAGTATAGCGCTTATTTGTGCGGCTTCGTTTGGAGCAGTAGTGACTTTAGCTGCATTTGTCAGAATGATGATGTTAAGCCGAGATAAAGAATTAAATGATGAGGCACAAAGAACAGCATTGAACCAGGAGACTGGTGAGCTTGAAAAAATGCGTGAACAAATGCAAAGTAATAAACGATTTGACTCGCATTACAGAGTGCTTGGCTCGAATAAAGATGCCATTATTTATTTAGATACGAAAATAGAAGATATTCTCCATAAAAAAACTCAATTAATTGAACGTTATGCTCAGGTCTCTATCAAAGAATCTGAAGCTATAGTAGATGGGGCAATATCTACTGAGCGTAAAGTGGCTTGCGATAGATTAAAGCTGGAAATTGACGAAGAAATTAAATTTTATGATAGTGAATTGACGAATTTGCAGCAAAGAAGGACTTCTTTATGGGATACCCATACTGATCTGCAAGAATATCTCCTGGAACAGGAAAAGTCGCGTAATGAAAATCTGGACTTTATTTATAAGCAACATTCTGGTCTTTTGGAAAAGGTATATATACGTCATATCGATAATAGCGAGCATATTGCAAAACAGAGTATTGATGCTGGTACATCTACATTTAAAACCATGGTATGGGGACCCATCCAATTTTTGTTGCAATACTTTAATCTATCAACGGGAATTTCCCTTGATAAATCACAAATGGAAAGTGATGCCAGAGATGAGGTGGAAAATGCAGAGAACGATGTAAATGATCCACCAAGCAGTGAAGATGATATCAATAGTGATGAGGAGTCAGATAAAATTGAAGATTCAAATGATGATTCTGACAAAGAGAATGATTCTCAGCTATTGACTGCTTAAAAATTATTCTTTTGAGTTAATTGATGACATGTATGCTGATGTATATTACACTATGGTGCCCATGCAGTCAAAATACTGTTGTGGGTATTTTCTAAAGTCTCTTTTTTCGTCTTTAAGATAGGATCTTAAAATGCAAAGGACTTTAACCGATTGGTTGCAAGAGGAATAACTCGTGGTCTACATAAAACGTGATAAGGATGGTCAGATTTGTGCGATGTTTAGCCAGGAGACTGAGAGTGTAACGGAAGAGATTGACACTGACGATCCGGAGTTTATTGACTTTTTAATGCATTGTGATAAGAATTTACAATTAAAATTTCTCAAGTCAGATTTGCAATTGATACGTGTGCTTGAAGACGTAATTAATATTTTAATGGATAAAAATATCATTACTATTACCGATTTTCCGCAACCAGTAATTGATAAATTATTAGCACGCCAGGCCTTTCGCAAGAGATATGCTGGTGTAGCTGGTATGGAGTATAAAGATGATGAAGAAATGTAGCTTAAGGTTTATGTCTTTTATTTTATGTTTTTCTCTGGCAACCCCAGGATTTAGTATCGATTTAAATACCCTTCTTCCAGATGAGCGCAACACGGTAGATGTATTTCAAAAATCTTCTCCAAAGGTAGTTTATGTTCATCGTCTGGCAACGGTACAAAACCACTCGGCAATAAAAAAACACGTTCCTGATGGTGCTGGTTCCGGAATTATCTGGGATGAGAAAGGGCATATTGTTACCAATTATCATGTGATTAAAGGGGCTGATGATTTGGCTGTGAGCCTTGGTAACATGACCGTACCTGCTAAAGTAATAGGTGCAGAACCTCGTAAAGACATCGCTGTTCTGGAGATAAAATCTCCACAGGCTTTAGCTTATTTGAAGACGTATAAGCCCTTCGAGATAGTGCATCTTAAGGATTTAATAGTAGGTCAAAAAGCAATTGCCATTGGTAATCCTTTTGGTTTGGATCATAGCTTATCTAAAGGAGTAATTTCTGCATTAGGTCGTAAAGTTCCCGGAATTGGGGGGGTGACTATTCGAAACATGATTCAAACGGATACTCCAATTAATCCAGGTAATTCAGGTGGACCTCTGTTAAATAGCGCAGGCCAATTGATTGGCTTGAATACAATGATTTTTTCCCGCTCTGGTTCTTCTGCCGGGATCGGTTTTGCTGTTCCTGCAGATGATATTGAGCGCGTTGCAACGCAAATTATTAAACATGGCCGAGTTGTTTTATCTGGTATAGGTATTCAACGAGTTGAACCTCATATAGCCCAAAAATTAGGGGTCAGAAAAGGAATTTTAATTTCTGAAGTATTACCTAATACCCCTGCTGCCCACTTAAAATTACGTGGCACCTATAGAGATGCCTGGGGACGCATTGTTATGGGTGATATTATAGTTGCGGTTAATGCCCATCCGGTTGCCAATTATGATGCTTTGTATAATTTACTCACCGAAATTAAAGTAGGAGAGCAGGTTACACTTTCAATCCAAAGAGGCAATAAGCAGATGGATGTTAAAATGAAAACTATAGATATTGCTGCATTATAGTTGATTATTTAATTTTTTTTCTGAGTGGGGTTGGAGTCAAGGCAATAAAATACTCCGACCCCATTTTTTTTAAATCATTCATATTATACTATGTGAGCCAGCCATTCAGAGCTTATTTTCATTTAGATATAAGGATATAAGGATGTTACTTAAGAAAGAAAATTCCATTGTATTGCTGGTTGACGTGCAAGAAAAATTGACACCAGCGGTTCTAAATTGTGATGCATTTATAGCTCGTTGTGAATGGTTATTAAAATTAGCGCTCACCATGGGAGTACCTGTTCTGGTAAGCGAACAGTATCCTAAAGGTCTTGGAGCTACAATAGAACAACTCCATCCCTACTATAATAAAAACGAGTGTATTGAAAAAGTCCATTTTTCTTGCATGCAACAGCCTGAGTACACATCCCGCCTGAAAGAGCTTAATAAAAATCAATTAATAGTTATCGGAATTGAAGCACATGTTTGTGTTTTGCAGACTGCTATGGAAATGAAAGATGCCGGTTATGAGGTATATATTGTGGTTGATGCGGTGAGCAGTAGAAGCGATCGGGATTTAAAATATGCTTTAAAACGCATGAAGCAAGAGGGAATTCACCTGATCACTGGGGAAATGGTATTTTTTGAGTGGTTAAGACAAGCAGGCACCCCTGAATTTAAAGCCTTAAGTAAGGAATTTCTACAATAATTCAGAACTAGTTGAATCGTTGGTTGTTTTTAAGAAATAACTCATCCTAAATGACACTTTGAATCTATTGTGAATCATTTATTGCTCGATGAGTTATAACTTCGATATTAGAATAATGGAGAGTACAAATGAATTTTGATAATCAAATTGCTTTAGTCACAGGTGGTGCCTCAGGTATGGGCAAGGCCTGCGCTGAATATTTGCACCAACATGGTATGAAAGTAGTTATCTGGGATAAACAAGAAGACAGCAGTAGCGAAGCTGATTTTTTTGTTTCTTGTGATGTAACCAGCGAAGAATCAGTAGAAGATGCTATGAAGGAAACCATCGCACAAGTTGGTACTCCCAGGGTATGTATTAATTGCGCTGGAATTGCTCCTGCCAAACGTATAGTAGGAAAAGAAGGAGCCATGCCTTTATCCGCATTTAAACAAGTAATTGATGTGAATCTAATTGGTACTTTTAATGTAATGCGTGTAGCTGCTCATGCCATGTCGGTTCTGGAGATTGAAAGTAAATCCCAGGAACGTGGAGTGATAATTAATACAGCTTCTATTGCCGCATTTGAAGGTCAGATAGGTCAAGCAGCCTATAGTGCCTCAAAAGGAGGGATCGTTTCTATGACCTTGCCTGCAGCTCGCGAGTTAGCGCGATTTGCAATCCGGGTTAATACCATAGCTCCAGGATTATTTGCAACGCCATTGTTGCTGAATATGCCTCAAGAGGTTCAAGATAATCTGGCAGCCACTATTACTTTCCCTCAACGTTTCGGGAAACCCAATGAATTTGCATCGCTAGTGGGTCAAATTATTGAGAATGGTATGTTAAATGGGGCAGTGATACGTCTTGACGGCGCCCTCCGCATGCAATGAGCTGCCGTATTTTTGCGTATCTTGAGATAAAAAGCCTGCAAAAAAACTCCTGTATTTGATATATACTCCTTTTGCAGCCCTTTTCTCATAGCCAGCACTCAAATCAGACGTTCCTTGATTCGGATGAGGGTTATATTGTGATTTTGAAAGTTGGGAATTAAATATAAATCTAGGGTCTGTTGACCCTCCGATAGGATTTAAAGTCAATACTCCATGCTTCAAATATTGCTCTACCGATATGCAGTTTTTATAAGAGGCAGCTGCGCTGCCTCAAAAAAGACAAAGGGTTTATTTAAGGGGTAAAAGCCCGAACACACCTAACCCGAAGATTGCTGAACTTACTCTCAACGAATTGGTTGCCATTGGAGAAGTACTGGAACCAGACGCTGAAAGTAGGACTGAGGGAATACTCGGTAGAGCTCCAGTATTCGACATTGGCAAAACCGTCTATGGCCACACGATTAGTATATAAGCAGTTGAGTTGGCCTGATGCTGTAACGTTATTTCCAGCTGGCAAAAACCAATCGCTATAGCAGGCGTTTCCTGCCTGGCAGGGGGTATTGCCTTGAGAATCCACCTCAAAGTCATTACACAGTTGTGCAGCATAAGGCGTGCCACCGTTATTGCCCAGTGCAGAAACAATAGCTGTTGTATTACTTGCTCCATCGATATTGCTTTGTGCGGTAGCACCAATCACTGTACCACCCCCTCCCCATTGAATGCTTGTGCTGTTATCGGCAGTGGCTGCAATCAGATTATTTAATCCGCCGTTCAGGCAAGCAATAGTACCGCCGCCTGAGGTCTGTCCGATTGCAGTGGTCTCATAAGTATAGCCATTAGCCAGTGTTGCACCACCTACCGGTGTGTCAATCACTATATCTACAGCCCCTACTGCATGGGCAGGTGTAACGCCCGTCACCGTCGTAGGATTCACTACATTAACACTTGTCGCCGCCATCCCATTAAAGGTGATGCCCGTAGCCCCCGTCAACCCGGTTCCAGTTAAGGTAAAACCGGTTCCTCCTGATGCCGTTCCCGAAATTGGAGTAATAGAGGTTAGGGTGCTGGCTGATTGAATGGCAATGGCTGCCGTCAGTGCATTGGTATTGGCTCCTTGTATGGTAAAGTTCGTTTGCGGTATCACCATGTTGCCTTGGGTGTAAGTCAGAGTACAAGTGTCTCCTGGTAGTACATTAGCGCAAGTATTGCCTGTTTCGGTGACATTGCCATCCAACGCCGTTCCTGTAAAATTCGATGTAATGTTCGTAGCAGCCACTTGCGTCGACATGTTGTTAATCGAGATCTGCCCCGTCGGGCCATTGACCGTTAGTATTAAAGGAGACCCTGTGACAGTAATCACTGCATCTGTTATTGGTGGTGCCTGGGTGATGCGTAAGATATTGGTGCTACTGGGCTGATAACACTGATTGGTGGAGCCTTGTTGGCAAACCATGGGTCCATCGACAATGGGGCTGTTTAACTGATTGCCGTTTATCTGTAAAGACAGCACGCAGGAGCTCTTACCTCTGAGTACAAAAGGATTGCCACATACATTGAGCCCTGTGCTGATTTGCGTAATACTCCGAATGGGCGTCATGGTTAAGGTATGTGGCTTGTTGGATTGATTGGTGACTGTATATTGCACTATGGCGGTACTATTGGAAGGTACTGTAATCGTGGTGTCTGTCAACGGCTCAAAGGTCCACAATGGCCCCCTCGCATAAGCCGTTGTAATCATCAGATCTAACCACACGAGAGTCAGTATCCAGAGTATAAAAAAATGTTTTTCATTTCTTTGCATGGTTTTAGTCCTTATACCATATAAGTAAGATTTAAGACGCCACTGGTGTAGAGGTGATTAAGGGAAATCCCGAATTCATTGTCTGCCCAAAAGAGCAACCAGTTCTCTTTGCACCAATTTGCAAACTCATAACCAGTTGGCACGCCAGTAAGTAAGTTTCGGTAATCAAATTACTGTTTTATGCTGTGGCATATTATGCAAATAATCAACCCCTGAGCTATTTTTTCGAAAAAATCCCACTAAGCGTCCTATATATCTTTGATTTAATTGATGAATCCACCTTGATTTTCTATAGCACACTTTGTGCGGTTCTGTTGCAAAAATAATTGTCAAATCTTAAGTTTGGACAGCACGATAAAGGTATTTCCATTATGTAATAACAAAAGCCTTCCTTTCTTTATGTCTACTCGCTGATTTGTTTCTTTGGTTGGATAGAAGTCTTTCAGGCAATACATTAATGATGTTAGAAGTGTCAATTGGCTGATATCGTTTACGAGAATGTTCAGCGGCTGCTTGAGTAGATATCGAAGGGGCAGCTTTATAAAGATGTTCTTTTGTTAAAATATTCATTATGTTCTCCTGATTTAAAGAAAAAAGAGCAAGTCCCCTAATGGGCGTCTTGCTCCCATTAGGGTTATTAAATTATTGTAATGACTTAAACTGGAAAGCCCCACAAAGACAGATAAAACAATATAGAGTTCGTGCCAGAGTTAACCTGGAGTGTTACTCGTATATGAAACGTTTTAACCAAGTCAATCATGCAATGTTTTTTCTATGTATTGCGCGATGAATACACCTTAGCAGCATTTGAAGGGTTGCCAAAAATCTATTGCATCGGAACAATTATGAATGAATGAGAACATTACTCAACATAACCCTATATAAATAGCGCTTAAGCTTCCTGATGGTGGTGGTTGTCAGGTGATGACTTCAAATTTCCAGTGGCGGTATACACACTGACCGCATCCACTGTGTTTCCTGACAGAGCATTGACAATTTGTTGACGCGTCTGAATATTGGTGACAATGACTTGCCCATTTACATTATTCAGATCACGACATGTAGTTAATAATTCAGCCAGTTTGTTATTGAGCTTGTTGAGATGGTCAGTTTCTTCAGAAGAGCAATTGATGAGGAATTCTTTTAAAGAAAGACTGGCATTGTTATTGGAATTACTAATTAAATCTACTCGTTGCTTTGCACTTTCTTCTATTTTATCGGATAACATTTGTTTTTTATTTGCTAATTCTTCGAGAGTATCGAATTGGCGATTACTAAGCACCATTTTCTCTTCAGATAAAAGTATATTAAGCTCTTCTATCCAGTTAATTTCTTGCTCTAAATAGCTTACGAGGGTTTTTATATTATTATTCATTAATTATCCTAAAAAAATCATCTGAAATTTAAGCCATTTCTAAATTATTTAGCATGCTTTTGGCAATTTTGTCACTTTGAATCTGGTAATTTCCAGATTGAATCTCAGCTTTAAAATATAAAACACGTGCTTCATTTATTTCAGGTACATCCTGTAGAGAAGCTTTAAGTGCTTCTAATTGCTTGGAAGTACTACTTATGGATACTTTATTGGATGAAGGGCTATTCTCAGTAACCGTTCCTTTAGCCTCTTGATGTTGGGCTTTCAGGTGACCATCTGAATCAATAGATTTCCTATTAGCTGAATCATTAATTTGGTTAACCATGAATTTATCCTCAATCACATTTAGCATATTTATCGGCTCCTTTTGAAATTTCTTTAGTAAATTTCGGTTAATTTTTTAACTTTTGGGGTATGAATCCCTAGTTTAAGCTTCAATTTAACCGTCTATAGAACAACTTTCACCTTTTTTTCTCCAGTAACTTGTGCTTCGATTACTCGTTTTGAAGAGCGATTTCTTACTTTAACGGTATCACCTAGTGCTCCTTCATTAAGAGCAATTCCTGGCATGCTTACTGTCAGATTATCATTATTAGCGACTATACTTACCTCTTCCCCTTTATGAATCAGTTTCGCCAGTTCAATATTATAAGGGGTAAACGGGCTATCCGCAGCCACGTCATGCTTACAGACTAGTCCTATTAATTCATTTTTGTCAGTAAAATAGCCTAGTTTCAGCTTTTGAGTATCCATTTCAGTTTGATAAATATCATCTTCTTTTACTGGTGTACCTTTAACAAGCATATTTTTTGAGACTAAAACAGTTTTTAAGACGGTAATGGTGATCGGGACATATAAAATCCAATGATTATCCTGTTCAAGACATTTAACTGCCATAGTACTACTGTTTAAAATCGGTGTTTGGTAAGGGTTAAAAATAGAGAGTTGATCTTCTGCACAGGCCTTAAGATTCAGACGAGAATCAATTTTATGAGCAGATACCTGAATTTTGCCTTCAGTGTAACCGGATAACTCATTCAGAATGTGTTGTTCGATTTTATCTTTTAAGTGGGCAAGGGATTGAACCTGAGTCGCATATAAGCAGATACTTGCAAAAAATAGGAAAACACTTAGTATGCTCTTTTTCACAACATAACCCTCTTGGTATCTAGTCAGATTTCCATGCAAATATTGCGCCAACTTTAGGAGTATAACATGACAGATCGTCTTAGCGTCTACAAATTGATTTTATTCATGTTTATTGCCCCAATTTATGCTGAGAGCCATCATCCACAAGAGTTTCTAAAGACTATAAGTGGAACCAGGAATGAAGGAGAGCAAATATATAACCATTTTTGTTCCAATTGCCATGCTCAAAAACCTTTGATTCCTTTAGGCGCACCAAGAATTGGGGAGAAAAGTGATTGGAATCTTAGAGTAAAGCAAGGAATTGATGTTCTTTTTAAACACACTGACGAAGGCTTAAATGCTATGCCAGCAAGAGGAGGGTGTTTTGAATGTACTGACGAACAGTTGATTTTAGCTATAGTTGAAATTGTACCAAAAGAGGACAAAAAAGTACTTTTAAATGAACTTAGAGACCACAAAAAATACAAATAGTAGAAAAAATTTATAAAAAAAGCTAAACCTATTTCAAATTCTCCCGATACAGTAAAAAAAAGAGGGAGAAATAAAGTGAAAAAACAACTATTGTTAGTTCCCGTTTGTGCCCTGGCGGCTTCTTGTTCGTCCATGGATAGGTCAACTGCTGTAGTCGATGATGCGGGGTATACCCATTACACCATGAGTATGGCATCCGACCATAAAGGCTCAAATTACTTCCCTGTAAAAAAAGAACCCACAGGAAGAAAAGTCTTCGTCTTTGACCCTAAAGCTACTGCTTGGGCAGCCTATGATGCTCAGGGAAACAGAGTCAAGACTGGTAGTGCTTCTGGCGGTAAAGACTTCTGTGAAGACTCAGGCAAGCCATGCCGTACTGTTACAGGTAGCTTTAGAGTGTATTCGAAGAAAGGTGAGGATTGTAAGTCCAGCCTATATCCCCTTGAAACGAATGGGGGGGCAAAAATGCCTTATTGTATGCACTTCTCTGGCGCATATTCCATACATGCTGCCTATGAAGTACCTAACTATAATGCAAGCCATGGGTGTATCCGGGTTCTACCTAGTGCAGCAAAATGGCTCAATGAGAATTTTATGGATATAGGTACCTCGGTAGTAGTTAAACCTTACTAATAATAATCATCTATTAATAAATAATTGTATCTCCACTCTGCCCTGCATCTTGCAGGGTTTTTTTATTTGGCAAGTGATGAATATCAGTCAAGCTTAAGTGATAAAAGAAACTTGATAATAATGGAATCCCAATTTACTATCGTGTTTTTCTAAGAGTAGAACTGGATAATGATTCTTTGTATTGATGTTGGGAATTCTCATATATATGGTGGGGTATTTGACGGGGATGACATAAAACTGCGTTTTCGCCATACTTCTAAAGTCAGTACTTCTGATGAGTTAGGTATTTTTTTAAAAAGTGTCTTGCGGGAAAATAATTGCTCCCCGGAAGAAATTAAGAAAATCGGTATTTGTTCGGTAGTTCCTCAGTTAGATTATTCCTTGCGTTCCGCTTGCGTTAAATATTTTTCTTCAGAGCCTTTTTTATTACAGGCAGGCGTTAAAACCGGATTGAATATTAAGTATCGCAATCCACTGGAGGTAGGTGCGGATCGAATTGCCAATGCAATTGCTGCGACGCATAGTTACCCTAATCAAAATATTATTGTGATTGACTTTGGTACTGCAACCACTTTTTGTGTCATTACCGCCCAAAAAGCATATTTAGGGGGAGCAATACTGCCCGGAGTTAGGTTATCTGTAGATGCATTATCTAAAAATACAGCTAAATTACCTTCTGTAGAAATTATAAAAATAGAGAATGTGGTGGGGAGATCTACTGTAGAGAGTATTCAATCGGGAGTATATTATGGAGTACTCGGGGCTTGCCGTGAGTTAATCCAAAGAATCAATAAAGAATCTTTTGCCGATAATAAGGCTTTGGTTTTAGCCACAGGTGGTTTTGCTTCTTTATTTGATAAGCAAGATATTTATGATTATTTAGTTCCAGATTTAGTTCTCCAGGGTATTCGTTTAGCTGCATTAATGAATATTTAATCCTTATCTATACTCGAAAAACGTAGGCTTGGCTATAAAGTCCATGGTTGCGACCCATGATCTTAACTGCTCTGCCTACGGGCAATATAAAAAATACCCTCTTTAATTTCATATCCTCATGCGATCATTAAATTGCCTTGGTGACTTCAAAACAATCATTTACTTTTCAATTCCATTCAAATTGTAAATAAATTAACAAAAAAGTGGGTTTTCATCTTGACGAAGGAAGAAATGTGTTTCTATAGTGTATAAAAGTGGGGTAAAATAATAAAAAAGTGGAGAATTGTGGAGGAGTTAAATCCTTTACATTAGGAAAACTATGTTTCGTGGAATAAATACCATCACCATAGACACTAAAGGACGCTTGGCTATTCCAACGCGTTACAGAAGTGCATTGGGGGCAGAAGAGAAAATTCCCTTGGTGGTGACTATTGATACCGAAGAAACATGCTTACTCCTATATACCGCAGCACAATGGCAAGTTATTGAAGATAATTTGCAAAAACTACCGAGTTTTAATGCTGCAGCGAGAAGAATCCAGCGTCTATTAATTGGTCATGCTACTGACATAGAAGTAGATGCGAATGGACGTGTGCTTTTACCGACTGTGTTACGAAATTATGCGCAGTTAGAAAAAGACGTGGTGATGATAGGGCAGGGTAATAAATTTGAAGTATGGAATAAAGAGCTTTGGGAATCCAAACGTGAGCAATGGCTGGCTGAAGAAGCATCCAAAACTGATGGATTACCCGATGAAATGAAAACGTTTTCTTTGTAATGGAAACTTAAATGGCAATGCATCAATCAGTATTACTACATGAATCGATTAAAGGTTTGGCTATTAAACCGGGGGGAACCTATTTTGATGGAACTTTTGGTCGAGGTGGCCATAGCAAGGAAATTTTAAACCATTTAAATGAAGAAGGAAGACTATTCGCCATAGATAAGGATCCAGATGCTGTTGAATACGCAAAAGATCACTTTGGCTTAGATACACGATTTCATATATTTCACGGTTCTTTTGCCCGATTGGGTGAATTTGCTTCTAAGGTGAATGTGTTTGGATCAGTTGACGGAATATTGCTGGATTTGGGAGTGTCTTCTCCTCAGTTGGATAATCCAGAGCGAGGATTTAGTTTTATGCAGCAAGGCCCATTAGACATGCGTATGGATTTAACTCAATCAATAAGTGCCGCTAAATTTGTCAATGAGGCAGAGGTTAATGAGATGGCCTCTGTATTCAGATTATATGGTGAGGAACGGTTTGCAGGAAGGATAGCCAGAGCCATTGTGGAAGCGAGAGAAGTGACACCCATAACTACGACGTTACAATTGGCAGAAATTGTTAAAGAAGCAAATCCTAAATGGGAAAAACATAAGCATCCCGCCACTCGTGTTTTTCAAGCGATCCGTATCCATGTTAATCAAGAGTTGAGTGATCTTAGTAGTTGTTTAGAGCAATGCATTGATGTATTAGCACCTGGTGGACGATTATCGGTAATTAGTTTTCATTCCCTGGAAGATCGAATAGTAAAACAATTTATGAGAGATAAGGAACAGGGGGTCAGACTACCGTCAGAAGTTCCCGTTCGTTACGAAGAAACTAAAACCAATTTTAAGAGAGTAGGTAAAGCTGTAATGCCACAAGAAGATGAAATAAAAGAAAATGTCAGAGCTCGAAGTGCCGTGCTTAGGATAGGGGAGAAATTAGCATGAATGCTGCAGCTAAAGTAATTAATCAAGGTAATTTATTTAATGGGCAATTGGCAGATATGCATATGTCAAAATCAATATATTTATTGATGATATTGTTAGTTGCTGTTTTAATTAGTGGTTTTGCGGTGATCTACAGCACTAATTCATATCGATCTACATTCAGTCAGGTGGAGCAAGAGGTGCAGCAAACTCATTTTTTACAATTACAATGGGGGCAACTATTGCTGGAGCAGGCAAGTTTGGCTACTCCTGCGAGAGTTGAGGAATTGGCAATAGAAAAATTAAAAATGACGTTACCTACTTCTAAAAACACTTATTTATTACACGCGCGATCAAATTAATTCTTCCTTCGAAGATGCGTGGAGTAAGAGTTCATCCTAAAAATTTAGCGAGGAATCATATCGAAAAATTTGAAGGCTTCAGGTACACTGACCTTTTAAAAGTCAGTTTAAAACGATGTCTAGTAAATTTCGGCACATGATTGTTAATTGTGCTTCAAAACTTTATTTTTTGAGTAGTAATCCATGAAACAATCACGCCATTTTGCCAGGCTTGTAACCGTTGCTGCTTTTTTTCTTTTGCTCTTGCTCATCTTAATATGGCGTATGGTCGATCTTACTGTTTTACACAGAAAATTCTTACAAGGTCAAGGTAATGCCCGTAGCTTAAGGGTAATTGATATTCCTGCCTACCGAGGAATGATTACTGATAGAAATGGCACTCCTCTAGCAGTGAGTACCCCAGTAGAGTCTGTCTGGGTCAATCCTAAGGAATTTTCTCCTGATGAGCCACAATTCATGAAGCTGGCTAAATACTTAAATTTATCTCCTAAAGAATTAAGTAGAAAAGTAGTCAATGCAGAAAATCGTGAGTTTCTTTATTTGCAAAGGCAGATACCGCCAATGCTTTCTAAACAAATTAAAGCGTTAAAAATTCCCGGTATTAATTTTCAAAAAGAATTCAAACGGTATTATCCTGATTCAGATAGTATTTCACAGTTGTTGGGTTTTACTAATGTGGATGATCAAGGTTTGGAAGGAATAGAACTTGCCTATCAGGATTGGCTGATGGGAGTAGTGGGTAAAAAAAGAGTAATTAAAGATCGTTTGGGTCGAATTATAGAGGAATTGGGGATTCTGAAAGAACCTCGTCCTGGACATGAACTTGCTTTGAGTGTTGACAGGCGTTTACAGTATTTGGCTTATAGTGAATTAAGTAAGACAGTTGAAGAGTTTGGAGCAAAGTCAGGCTCAGTGGTAGTAGTCGATGCTGAAAGTGGAGAGGTTTTGGCCCTTGCCAACGTTCCTTCCTACAATCCTAATTCCCGTGGACAATATGATCGAGATACCTATCGAAACCGTGCGTTAACAGATACTTTTGAACCCGGGTCCGTTATTAAGCCTTTTAGTATTGCCAGTGCTTTAGAAACAGGTTTATTTACTCCAGATACGATAATAGATACGAATCCAAGTTGGATGATTGTTCATGGACGTACTGTACGAGATGGTCATAATTATGGTGTCTTAGATGTAACAGGAGTTTTGCAACACTCAAGTAACGTAGGGGTTACTAAAATGGTTTTGGCCAGTCCCCCAGAGCAATTAATAGGATTGCTGCAAAAATGTGGTTTTGGTCAGAGTACTGAAAGTACTTATCCTGGAGAGAGTGAAGGAGGGATAGTGAAGGTTAAAGATGCCAATCCTTTTGTTTTAGCTACTTTAGGATTTGGCTATGGTTTGTCTGTTACGGCATTGCAATTGGCAAAAGCCAGTTTAATTTTCGCGAATAAAGGTAGATTAATGCCGATTACTTTGCTGCATAATGATACACCAACTCCAGGTATCCAAGCGATGCAACCTAAAACGGCAGAGCAAGTACTCTTGATGATGGAAGCGGTCTTAAAAGATGGTACGGGAAAGAGTGCAAGAATCCCCGGGTATAGAGTAGCAGGGAAAACTGGGACTGCTCGAGTTGCTGGAAAGCATGGATATAAAGACAGGCGGTATACGGCCAGTTTTATGGGAATAGCCCCTGTTTCAAAACCAAAATTTGTAGTGGTTGTAATTATTCATGAACCCTCACGCAAAGGATATTATGCAGCAGCAGTTGCGGCTCCTTTGTTTGCTAAAGTGATGTCTGGGGCGTTGCGATTATTTAATATACCTACAGATGAAGTTGTCGCTTGATAATAACTGTGTGGCCCGTATTAGCGTTAGGATAATACGGGAAATTAGATCTACTTGACCACGTCAAACATCCCGTATTACGCTGCGCTAATACGGGCTACGATTGATAGCATATAGCTTGGGAGTATCAATAAGTGAAATTAACTCAATTATTAAAACCCTGGATTAAACAAGAAGTAGTTGATTGTGTTATCACTGATATTAAAAATGATAGTCGCCAGATTCAGAAAGGAGACTTATTCATTGCCTATCCAGGAGCTGTAGCTGATGGGCGCTTGTTTATCGAAAAAGCGGTATCTGCTGGTGCCGCTGCAGTTGTTTATGATCCGGTTCTTTTTCCGTCTTCTTGTGTGCTACCGGCTTCAGTTCCATGCATTGCTTTACCTCAATTGGCTGAGCAATTAGCAGAAATTGCCAAACGATTTTATAGTAACCCTAGTGAATCTTTAATCGTAACTGGAGTAACTGGTACTAATGGTAAAACCACTATAGCCTATCAACTGGCACAGGCGCATTATCTACTTGGACAAGGCTCCGCATACATAGGCACCATAGGCCAGGGCAATGTTAACCAACTGAAGCCGCTGGATAACACCACTCCCGATGCATTATGTTTACAAAGACTGTTATATCAATATAAAGAGCAGGGTATTAAACAGGTTTGTATGGAAGTATCCTCCCATGCTTTAAGTCAACATCGAGTAGATGCCATTGAGTTTAGACAAGCGATATTTACCAATTTAACCTTGGATCATTTGGATTATCATCACACCATGCAGGCGTATGGTGCTGCTAAAGCATTATTATTTGAAACTGATCAATTGCAGTGGGCAATTATTAACCAGGATGATGCTTATCAAAATATAATGAGTAGCGCTGTTAAATCCCATGTAAAAAAAATAACTTATGGTATGCACCAGGATTGTGATGTGAAAGCTGTTAAGTGGAGCATCGATATTAACGGGACAGCAGTAGAAGTGCGTTCACCCTGGGGACAACATCAGTTGAAAATAAAGGCACTGGGAGAGTTTAATATTTATAATAGCCTGGCAATATTTACCAGTTTATTGGCAAGTGGGTATGACCCTGACCACGTAATTCAGGTTATGGCTCAATTGAAAGCAGCACCTGGGCGTATGGAAATCGTAGCTGAC
Organism: uncultured Legionella sp.; assembly: GCA_964428035.1. GTDB lineage: Bacteria > Pseudomonadota > Gammaproteobacteria > Legionellales > Legionellaceae > Legionella. The sequence goes on along the minus strand of CAYRWO010000002.1, from coordinate 181,178 downwards.
TCACCTTATGTTCTTGTGGATTATGCTCATACCCCTGATGCTTTAGAAAATGTTTTGACTACCTTAAGTCAAATTAAAAAAGGGCATTTATGGGTGGTTTTTGGTTGTGGAGGCGACAGAGATAAAACTAAAAGACCCGTTATGGGAAAAGCTGCCAGTCTTTATGCTGATAAAGTAGTAATCACCAGTGATAATCCTCGTAGTGAAGATCCTGATCTAATTATTGAAGAGATTGCTGAGGGAATTGTCAACTCTACTCACGTTGTAAAATTAGTCAATCGAGAAGAGGCTATTACCTATGCCTTAGATAAGGCTGAGAAGGACGATATTATTTTGATTGCTGGAAAAGGGCATGAGGCTTATCAACAAATAGGCACTGTAAAGCATGATTTTTCCGATCAGGAAGTAGTGAAGCGATTAATTCAAAAGTAGGCTATATAGGTGGAACAAACCATACCATATCGAGCGGAAGCGAGAGATCTCCTGGTTCGGGATGCTAGTATACTCTTGGGCTTTCAATTCGTGTGAGATGTTGAATATTACCTGTTGGGGATTTCAGTTCATGGTTAAAAAATAGTAAGCGTTCACTAGGTTTGTAAATTTCGCCATTGCGAGCCTTAGCGAAACAACCCAGAAACGATACTTCGTTTGACGTGGTCAAGTTAATTGACCACGTCATCGTTAGAACTCTGTCCTGGGTTGCTTCACTGCGTTCGCAATGACGATAGTTTTATAACATACCCCATGAACGCTTACTAAAAATATATATCAAATTCCCAGCAATAATTGCGTTTGTTGATCAGAAATTAAATCAGAGTAAATAGAAAAATCATGACGTTTTTGATGGTTTTTGCGCAGGTTCAAAAAAGTGTCTTTTTTATCCTGAGCATTTTTTAATTGTAGCGTTTCTTCTATGGGATTATAAATAGATAATATAAATTCTTGCCAAGATATATCTTCTGGTAAATGGAGCTTTGGGGGGAGGGCAGCTGGAGAAAATTCCGGAACAGGAAGTTCAAGTAGCTGATGTAATTTTTCACTAATCATGGTAACCGCCTTCCACTTTGCTTCTATACTATGGCCTGCTATATGAGGAGTACATAGAGTTGCTCTATCGACAATAGGCTTACTTATGGCAGGTTCATCAAGATAAACATCCGTACAATAGATCAAGGAATGGTGAGTATTGAGTAATGCTTTTTCATTAACAATACCCCCTCGAGCGGCATTTATAATGACACAACCAGATTTAAGCCGTTCCAGAAAAACATCATCAATTAGATTAGCGCTGGGATATGGGGGATGAGAATGCAATTCCGCATGAATACATAAAAGATCGACTTCATACAGATTTTCCAATTTACAACTTTCAAATTGTTCCTCTTGCATGGCTTTAAGAGGATCATAAGTCACTATCTGAAAATTAGCAGCTTTCAGTCGTGAATATACCTTACTTCCTACTTTGCCCATGCCAATAATACCCATCTTCTTGCCGGCAATCAGATTCTTTTTCTCTAAATAGGCAAGACAAGCCACTACATAATCAGCAACAGAGGAGGCATTAGAGCCTTTGGCGTCAATAACTTGTATTTTTTGCACCTTTAAAAAAGCATGATCCAGATGATCTGTTCCACTACTGGCAGTAGCTACAAACTGCAATTGATGTTTTTTTAAAAGGTCACTGTTCACTTTTAATGTCGCACGACAAATAAGAATATCTTGTCCATCAAGCAGACTGGATAGTTCATCCGCATTAGAATAACGACTTAAAATAAAAGGCTTAGGAAATGCACTATCTAAGCCGGGGAGAGAAGCATCAGCAAGAATGTTCATAGACGATAAATCATACCCAATAAAGCAATACTACTATTAATTAATGGCAACAATATGTAACCCAGGACTCCAGTGAAAATTAAAAGGATCAAGATAAAAAATCCATAAGGTTCGATCTTTTCATACATCATCGCCTGTCTTGTGGGTAAAAGATTGCTGACCACTTTACTGCCATCTAGTGGAGGCAGAGGAATCAAATTTAAAAAGGCTAATACTAAGTTAATGATCATTCCCGCCCGAGAAGTAAATAGCAGGAAAAGAGCAGGCATAGAAACTTCAGGATGCAAAAGAGTTGCAATCTTTAAGCATCCGGCCCATAAAAAAGCCATCAAAAAATTGGAGCAGGGGCCTGCCAAAGTTACCAAGATCATGTCTCGTTTCGGATTACGTAATTGATTCTGGTTAATTGGAACAGGTTTCGCATAACCGATAACAAAACTAAAATTGGTTAAAAGACCAGCTACTATAGGCAATATTATTGTTCCTACGGGATCAATATGGCGTATTGGGTTTAAACTTAATCGTCCAAACATTTTCGCAGTTGTATCGCCACATTTATTTGCAACGTAAGCATGGGCTGCTTCATGTAAGGTGATGGCTAATAAAACAGGAAGAGCCCAAATACATATTTGTTGAATAATGGTGAATTCTGGCATTAATAATTCAAATTCGATAAAAAGTATTCCGATTCTAACGAATACTTCTTGGTAATAACAAGCAAATAGGCAAATTTTTGTAATGATGCAGTTTAGTCGTCATAAGAATCCAATGTTTAATGCGTACAATAAATAATACTACTGGGATTAAAAATAAAAGACCCAAAAAATATAAAATAAATATCAAGTCAAGACTGTTTTTTTATTATTTTTTTGTTAATATGCTCGACCCGATATCCACTTATTAAAAACTCCTTTCTTGTGGATATTTTTCAACGATGTTCCTCCATTATATTTATTAAATTATATGACATTTCTTCAGTAGTCATTGCTCCATATGGGTTATAGCAAGTCAATACAGCGTTGAGCACTTCTTTAGTTATCCACATTTTCTGTGGATATGTCTGTGCATACTTTGTCAATCTCCTTATAAAGCGAGGTAGTTAAATGTCTGCTTATCGATTTTCCAGTTCGTTTACAAAGAATAGGCTCCTTATTATTTCTTTGTACTATGGAGTATGACATTATCAGGGAGATATATCGGAGAGGCAGTACAGATAGTATTGGCTAAATCAGAGGCATCTTATATGATGGGTATAGTAAAAAAATCTAAAATCTAAAGGTAGCAATATTTATGACTCAATTTGAAAGAACCTATAATTTAATGAAAAGGCCTTGGGTTATCCTAACCTATATAGTCCTGGTTATTTTAGCTTATCATTTCGTAGATAGGCCTTTGGCATCTTATTTTCATCAATTAGATCTTAGAACTAATTTACATGTACTTAATCTACTCACCTCGTTAGGGAAAGTTATCATTTATGTAGTTTTATTTGCACTGGCTGGTTTGTATTTTAGATATATTGGTGCTAATTCCGTTTATGAGGCAAGATCATGGTATTTACTTGCCTGTATTATTATTCCCAATCTGGTGTGTTTGATTTTAAAAACAAGCTTAGGTCGTGCTCGACCTGATTTATTCTTTTCGAGTAATATTTTTGGCTTTTATTGGTTTAAAACAACTTCCTTGTATTGGTCACTGCCATCAGGCCATACCACTACAGTGGTTAGTTTGGCTTCTGGCTTTGGCATGATATTTCCAAAGTATTTCTATGCCTTTCTTGGCATGGCGTTTCTTATCGTCCTAACAAGAGTTCTTTTATATTATCATTATTTAAGTGATGTAATGACTGCTTTTTATCTATGCATCTTGGTAGTTGGTGTACTTACTCAATTCATTAAAAGGAATCAATATTTGAGTAAAGCCTGGATAAAGTAAGTTTCCATAAAATAGTCAATTTAATTAAAGGAGTAATTTATGACTATAGAGATTGAATTAGCGGCTCTGGTGAACATTTATGCCAGATTTGATGCAAATAAAAAAGTTTATGTATCTAATCTGGATAAAGCCGCCCTGTTAAAATTAGACGCGGATTTGACTAAATTTATTAATCAACAATTATTAATCAATGGTCCTGAAAAAAATACAATATCAAAAAACTACAAGAAACTCACTTTGTATTTTCATCCAGACAGATCTCATGATTTTTTGCCCGAAGTCATTTGGCTTGAGCAGAACTTATCCCAAGACGGTAAAAATGAAGTATGTTTCAAGAGTTTATCGTCATGTTATGAAAAATTAATAAATCCTGAAAAATTTAAAGAAATTTCCTTTGCCGATATTAACAGCAGAGAAGATTGTAGAGAATGGCTGGAGAATTTAAGAAGTCACGCCCAAACTTATACCTCCCGAAATTTTTTTGATAGTTTGATTAATCTACTTGATGAATCAGGGGGGTTCTTTGATGAGGTAGGGCAGATAAAACCGAAGGGATTAAGGACAATACTAACCTTTATGCCCATGGTTTTTGTCAGTTATGGCGCGGCAATTTTTGGACAAGAGTTATTCGCAATCTACGCACTCTATTTCCTTATGTTAAAAGGAGGACAGTATTTGGAGCGTAGCGACACAGCAGAAATGAAATCTATTGGGAGAACTCTCCAAGAGATTAGCGTAATCACTGCAACAGCAACCACTACATTGATGGTACGCTTATTAGAAATGACTTTTTGGGCTTCTCATCAATGCCTTGATGTAAGTTTACAAATTGGTTCGTCCATTTTAAAACCATTATTACCTGCGCCATCGAAAGACTTTCAATCAAACCATGCTGATCCTGGTGCCAATTTATGTCAGGATTTAATTCTAGCGAGTCAAAATCTAAGTGAAGGAATGCAATTTAAAACTCCAGAATTAAAAGTGATTTCTGCTCCATTAGAGGCTTATCTTGGTTTGAATGCGCAGCAGTTTTTTGGAGATTTGCGTATCGGAAGAACAAAACGACTTATGGTTGAAGCCTTTCTATTTAAGATGAGAGTTCTGGACGCAGGAGCTGATCCTATTGAAGCAAAGTTGATTGCCGCACAAAAAGAATTAGATAAAATTAAAGAAAATAAAAAGGTGTATGCTAAAGGAGGAAAAACTGCTGAGGCAGTTGATAATGCGGAAAAAGCGATTACTTTACTGAGTGAGCAAGATTCTTCGGCTTTCCAACTTGTTGTCTATGGAAGTAGTGAAATACATTAAATAAGCGAGTGTATCTATGGTTTAAATAGAAACAACCTCTTGAATTTATACCCGTATCTCTGGCAAGATGCTGATTGTTTTGATATTCCAGTGAGGAACCATGAAGATACTCGTGGCAGTGAAACGTGTAATAGACCCTTATATCAAAATTCGTGTCAAATCGGATAATACAGGAGTTGAAACACAAAACATTAAAATGGCTATGAATCCTTTTGATGAAATAGCCATAGAGGAAGCTTTGCGTTTACGTGAAAAAAATTGGGCAACCGAGGTTGTAGCCGTAAGTATTGGTGCAGAAAGTTCCCAGGAGACCTTACGCCATGCTTTGGCTTTAGGTGCAGATAGAGCTATTTTAGTGCGCACTGATAAAATCCTGGAAAGCCTTAATATTGCTAAAATCCTTAAAAAAATTGTCGATGATGAGAAACCAGATTTAGTTCTGATGGGTAAACAAACTATAGATGGTGACAACAATCAAACCCCACAAATGTTAGCGGCTTTATTAAATTGGCCTCAAGCTACTAATGCATCCAAAGTGATTGAAAGTGCTGATCATCTAGAGGTCACCAGAGAAATTGATGGTGGTTTGGAGACTATAAGAATTACTCTACCTGCTGTAGTTAGTACTGATTTACGCTTGAATGAACCTCGATATGCCAGTCTTCCCAATATTATGAAAGCCAAACGGAAAACCCTCGATGTGCTTGAATTGGAATCGATGGGATTACCTCTAAAACAGCATGTGGAAATTTTAAAGGTCAATGCGCCCGCAACTCGGACTGGAGGGGTAAAGGTCGAATCAGTGACTGCATTGTTGGATAAATTACAACATGAAGCCAAAGTGCTTTAATAAGGAGAAGTGATGAGCACTCTTGTACTTGTTGAACATAATAATCACACCATGCATCCAGCGACTAGAAATACCTTAGCCGCAGCATTGGAACTGGACAATAAAACTACCTTACTTGTTGTTGGCCATCAATGCGATGCGGTAGCAGCACAAGCAGCTACTCTAGCCGGTGTTCATGCTGTGTGGCATGTTGATAAGCCATGTTATGAACATCAATTGGCTGAACAAATCAGTGATTTAGTGGCTTCATTTGCAAACTCCTTTAATGCCATTTTGGCATCCTCCAGTACCTATGGCAAAAATATTCTCCCTAGAATTGCGGCCTTGCTGGATGTGGCTCAAGTTTCTGATGTGAGCAAGATTATAGACTCCAAGACTTTTGAGCATCCTGTTTATGCTGGCAATGCGATTGAAACAGTAAGGGTTTTAGATGATATAAAAGTAATGACGGTGAGGACCACAGCATTTAATCCGATAAGTGCAACACAGGCTGCCTGCTGTATAGAAAATATCAATCAAGAATTTCCAGCTAAGGAAAGTCAGTTTGTTAAACATGAATTAAGTGAATCCGAACGGCCTGACTTGGGATCTGCAAAAATTGTGGTATCTGGTGGGAGAGGTTTACAAAGTGCAGAAAAATTTAAGTTAATTGATGATTTGGCTGATGCTTTGGGTGCTGCAGTCGGGGCGTCCCGAGCGGCTGTAGACGCAGGGTTTGTACCTAATGATTATCAGGTAGGACAAACTGGAAAAGTTGTGGCTCCAGTACTGTATATTGCAGTAGGTATTTCAGGTGCTGTACAACATTTGGCTGGAATGAAAGACTCTAAGGTAATAGTTGCGATTAATAAAGATGAAGATGCCCCTATTTTTCAAATTGCTGATTATGGGCTAGTAGGTGATTTATTTGAATTAGTACCGCAATTAATCGAACAATTAAAGAATCGTTAAAAAGGGAGTTGTTATGTTAGTAGGTGTTCCAAAAGAAATAAAACCGCAAGAAAATCGGGTGGGACTGGTTCCCTCAAGTGTCAGAGAGATAATTCGAGTAGGGAGTTCTGTTCTGGTTGAGAGAGGTGCCGGCTTGGGTATTGGTATATCCGATGATGATTATCGAAATGCCGGAGCTGAGATTGTTGATACCGCAGATGAAGTTTTTGCGAGTGCTGAATTAATTGTTAAGGTAAAGGAACCACAGCCTATTGAATGTAAAAGACTACGTGAAGGGCAAACTTTGTTCACTTATTTGCATCTGGCACCCGATCCTCAGCAAACACGTATGCTTAAAGAATCAGGAGTGACCGCAATTGCTTATGAGACTGTGACTCAGAATAATGGTGGTTTACCTTTACTTACTCCGATGTCTCAAGTTGCTGGGCGTATGTCTATTCAGGCCGGAGCTCATTGTTTAGAGATGGCTCAAGGCGGTAGCGGGGTTCTTTTGGGGGGTGTCCCTGGGGTAGCTGCAGCAAATGTTGTCGTTTTAGGTGGTGGTGTGGTTGGTTCTAATGCAGTGCGGATGGCTATGGGTATGGAAGCTCGGGTCATAGTTCTCGATCGTTCCCTGCAGCGTTTAAATGAACTGGATTTCCAATTTGGCTCAAAGTTAAATACTGTTTACTCTACAGCTGATGCTATAGAAAAATATGTGGCTAGTGCTGATTTAGTCATTGGTGCTGTATTAGTTCCTGGTGCTGCATCTCCTAAGTTGGTAACCAGAGCAATGCTGAAATCAATGCGACCTGGGTCTGTCCTTGTTGATGTTGCTATTGACCAGGGTGGATGCTTTGAAACAAGTCGTGCTACAACACATCAGGAACCAACCTATGTGATTGATAATGTCGTGCATTATTGTGTGGCTAATATGCCTGGTGCCGTTCCAAGAACTTCAACTTTTGCATTAAATAATGCTACATTACCCTTTGTTTTAAATATTGTAACGAAAGGGGTTAAATTAGCCTTATTAGACGATCCTCACCTCCTTAATGGCTTAAATGTTCATCAAGGTAAAATTACTTACGAAGCAGTGGCTCGAGATTTGGAATATGAATATGTGAAGGCCTCGATTGCTTTGGCAGGAAGATAATCCCTCTTGGGTTCATAGTCTGGAATCATCAGTTTTCAATGTAGTCTGGGTGAAAGCGAGAGCTGCAACCCAGAATTAGTGGCAACTCATCCCGAGTTACGGCCGCGCCTTCACCCAGGCTACATCCTATATCCTTTAAGTTGATTCTTACGTGCATTGTTTGACTGCTATGGCATTACAGGTTACATCATAAAAATATCTGTTAGAGTTGAGACATTAACAGGTAATGCTATTGTTCTAAAATAAATTTTCTTCTATAAAAGGCTGTTGCTGCTGATTATTACTGGCATTATAAATTGGTGTCTGATCTTCTTCTGCAGGTACCTCTTTATCACGGAAATATTCGATTATTCCATTTTCCTGATTGGGTTTGGCGAGTAAGCCACTAACAGGATCTATGCGAACAGCTACTACATTATCGGGTTGTTTTATTTCGCTTTCAGGTTTGTCTTTTAAGGCTACTTTCATAAAATCTATCCACAGAGGAAGGGCCAGACCTGCAGCATATTCATGCAGTGATTTAGGATTATCAAAGCCTACCCATGCGGTTACCACTAAATCAGAATTAAAGCCAGCGAACCAGGCATCTACTTGATCATTGGTTGTTCCCGTTTTACCAGCGATATCCTGGCGATTAAGCACTCTTGCCGCACGTGCAGTACCATGCTGAATAACATCCTTCAAGGCAGAGTTCATTAAGTAAACTATATCCTCGGGTATCACGCGTGGCGCTATGGCAGAAGTATCTACCTTACTATCACAAGGGTTGCAAACAACAGTGGGTTTGGCTTGAAGTAAAATTTTACCATCACTATCAGTAATATGATCGATAAGATAAGGTTCTACTTTATAACCTCCATTGGCAAATACTGCATAAGCTGCAGTGAGATCCATAGGACTCACAGACAAGCTGCCTAAAGCCAGTGATAAGCCTTTCGGAAGTGATTTTTTACTAAATCCAAAACGGGTTAAGAAATCTACAGTGTAATCTATGCCTATATCATCAAGGATTCTGATGGATACAAGGTTTTTGGATTGCACCAGGGCTTGTTTTAATCGCGTTGGGCCGTTAAATTTGAGATTAACATTGTGTGGTCGCCATAGATTAGGTTGGCTTGGATCATCAACAACGATAGGTGCATCATTTATTAATGTAGCCAGATTATAACCATTATTTAGGGCCGCAGCATAAACGAATGGTTTAAAACTGGAACCAGGCTGCCTGCTTGATTGGGTTGCTCGGTTAAATTTACTTTTTTGAAAATTAAATCCGCCAACTAAAACCTCTATTGCACCATTTTTAGGATTAAGAGCGACCATAGCTGATTCAGCTTCGGGTATCTGGGCAAGTACCCATTTATCTTCTGTTGAATGAACATAAACCACATCCCCTACGGCAACAACTTGCTGAGCCTTGATTGGTGATCTTCCTACCCAGCCTTTTTTCAGAGCAGGTCTGGCCCAAGATAAACCTTCCCAAGGTATGATAAACGTACGACCATTCTGTAATGCAGCAGTTGCTTCTTTTTCTCGGACTTCAATAATTACAGCAGGAACCAAGGTATTCAATTCGGGATATTGAGCCAAGTACTTTTGTCTAATCTTTGGTGATTGGCTGTCCTTTTCACCTATGTTAGCAATAGGCCCTCTATAACCATGGCGATGATCGTAGGCTATTAAATTCTTTTCTACTACCTGATTAGCCGTATTTTGCAGGTTACCATCTATAGTTGTATAGACTTTATAGCCTTTGGTATAAGCATCAGGGCCAAAATTATCATATAAAGACTGACGAATCATTTCAGCAACATAAGGCGCTTTAACCTCAATATTAGTACCGTGATATTTTGCAGTAATAGGTTGATTAATGGCATTTTGATATTGTTCATCATTGATGTAGTGTTCTTCTAATAAACGCTCCAACACATGGTCACGGCGTTTTTTAGCTGCCAGTGGGTTTGCAATTGGGTTTTGAGTGGAAGGAGCCTGGGGAAGGCCAGCTATCATGGCCAGTTCAGCCAAATTGAGCTCTTTTAGGGATTTGCCAAAATAGACCATGGCCGCAGCCCCCACACCATAGGCGCGATTCCCTAAATAAATCCGGTTTAAATAAAGCTCTAAAATTTTTTCTTTACTTAATTCCCTGTCTATTTTAATGGCCAGCATGATTTCATTGAACTTGCGTAAAAATGTCTTTTTTCGACTTAAGAAAAAATTGCGGGCTACCTGCATGGTGATGGTACTACCGCCTTGCGATTTTGTACCTGTTTTAAGCATACGCACTGTGGCACGGCCAAGCCCCAGAACATCAACACCAGGATGTTCAAAAAAGCGTTGATCTTCCGTAGCAATTAATGCATGAACCAATGTTTGTGGAATTTCGTCATAAGTAACCGGAATACGTTTCTTTTCACCATACTCCTGGATTAACAAACCTTCTTTACTGAAAATTTGTAGCGGTACCTGTAATTGTACCGTTTTTAGTGAATCTACATTAGGTAATTGACTTTCAAGATAAAGGTATAAAAGACTGCCAGCAACTAATAAAAGAAAAAAGAGGCTCATCAGCGCCCAAAGACCTTTACGCCAGAAGTATGCCATTTTTTTCATAGATTCAGTTAAAGTTGAATGAGATTAAGCGAACATTATACAGTGATTTTGTACAATATTGCGAGTTTTGCAAGGAAAAAGGATTAATTTAGGAAGATATTTCACGTTTCATTGACTATTTGATATACGAGCCAAAGAAACGTGAAGAAATTTACTCAATAAATGATAGCGTTTGAGTTGATGGTTCCTGTGTCGGATTAAGTTGTGTGTCTTGCGGGGGTCTTAAATGGGAATATCGTGGACCATTTAATCCAAAAAGTGTGCTATAAGCATAACCTAGAACCAGAGGGTTGCCGACTCCTTTTTTTAAGTTAGCAATTGTTTTTTCCTGACTAAGGTTTGCCTCTTGCAATTCCTCTATTCTGGCTTCGGCTTGTTTGAGTCTTAATTTTAAGGACTCAACATCTTCAGATGGCTCACTTGTAAGAGGCTTGTCTTTAGCGCTCAGCATGAAAGTTTCGAGTTGCTCCGTCAGAGCTGCAATAGAGCTACTTTGCTCCTGGATAGTAGTCTCTTTACTTTGAATACTGAGCAACAGTGATGCTATTGTTTCTTTTTGTGAATTGGTTAACTCCATTATTTTTAATAAAAGTTCAGGAACTAATAAGGCATTCTGTTTTGCCTGACATAGCTCTTCTGCTATATTTTGGATGTGTTTATCCGAAGAGGTAGTTGTGATATTAAATCTTTTTAATACTTCCTCGGTTAATAAAGACCCTGAGGTACATAGAGAATGACCAGTAAGATAAGAATAAGAGGCTGTGCCTGAGAGAGAAATACTTTTTTCGCGATTTTCTTTGCCATCTTGTATAATCGAGCTGTACTTTACATTATAAGTTGCACCCTTGATGGTGATCACCAACTGTCTTAAATCTATAAGCATTTGAGTCATTTGCTTTTTATAGCCTTCCAATTCAGTTGGACTGAAAGAGGCTGTTCTATCCACAATAGATTTTATAACCTTAATTTCATTTAAAATGTAAAACAGTAAGGGGAGACGGCCAGTATAATCCTTTTCGCCCTCTTTAATTAAACCAGTCAAATATTCATTATATTTAACTTCTGTATTTTCAAGTGTTTTTAGAGCGTAGGCTCTAAATTTTTCTCTCAATAACTCAGGATTAGATTCAAGAGGAATTAGGGATTTATTATTAGGCTGACTATCATGATAACGTAAAATATAGGTTGTTAGTGATATGAGTAAATCTTCTATAGTCATTTAAAACTCCTTTTAAAACTGAAATGAAAATTTAAAGATGTGAAATTACCTTACAAATTGCTATTTCACTATATTAAATGTTTTGCCGAAGTGCAAGTGCTTCTTATGAAGGACATTATTGGGAAAAAACATACAATTTGATGGTTTGCTAATATGGTTAATCATTGGAACCTAATAATTAATTAAAATATTTTCTTAAGTAGAGCCGCCTGGGTTGATTGCAAAATATTGTTGCTTCATGTCTTTACTTTGATGGAAAAGAAAGTAAAAGGCAAATTTAAAAATTAGTAGAGTATTGGAGGGACTATACATAAAGAAATTGGAAGAAGATGATGGATTTAGTTTTTGAGCCAGAGTTAAAGTTAATAGCTTTATAAAGTTAATAAGACAAATGAAAAAGATTCCAATCTTTAATAGGTTACGCTAACATCAGGTAACATCTCAATAAGCTAACCTCATCGCGAAGCATAGTGGGAGAAACCAGATGCTGGTGCAGTGCCTGCATTTTGAGATTCTGCATTGTCCAGGATGATGAATTTCCTGGATTTATTAAGAAGTTACAATGTCAGACATAAGTCCGTCTAGGTCTTTTTGCAGCGATTTTGGAACTGCATGGGAACACAGGGAGGTTAAATAAGTGCTAGAACTCTTTAAACCTAAGCAGCGTTCAATTCTGGGCATAGATATAAGTTCATCATCGATAAAAATTTTGGAAATTTCCGGTTCCGGGGGAGAGCTTTGTGTTGAAGGTTATGGACGTGAATTATTACCCCCCAATGCACTTGATGGAAATGTGATTAAGGATATTGAAGCGGTAACCAACTGTATTAAAAAACTCCTTGTAAAGGCACGATTGTCCTGTAAAAAAGTGGCTTTAGCCGTTCCTGATTCTGCAGTGATCAGTAAAGTGGTACAAATCAACGATGGTTTAAATGATGAGGAAATGGAAGAGCTGGTTGTTATAGAGGCAGATAAGTATATCCCTTATCCTATAGATGAAATTAATCTTGACTTTGAAATTCTGGGACACTCTGCAAAAAACTCAGCGATGTTGGACATATTAATAGTTGCTTCAAGGGCCGAAAACGTAAATAGCCGCGTAGAGGCAGTAAATCGTGCCGGATTGACGGTAACGATTGTTGATGTGGAGTCTTATGCAGTTGAGCGTGCAGCGCAACAACTTGCAAAGGAATTGCCAGCGGGAGGACAAGACAAAATAGTAGCTATTATTGATATTGGATCAAGATTCAGCCATTTATTTGTATTACATGGAATGAAGTTAATCTTTACAAGAGAGGAGAAGTTTGGAAGTATCCAACTAGTAGAGGCTATTGCTGAACATTACCAAATGACGTATCAGCAAGCTTTAGATGCAAGAGCCCAGAGAACATTACCAGATGATTATGATTCTGAGGTATTAGAGCCTTTTAAGGAAACGCTTTTATTACAGGTAAAACGTACTTTACAGTTTTTTTATTCTACGAGTCAGCATGGTTTTGTGGATCATATTTTACTCGCCGGCGGGTTAGCCAGACACTCAAACCTGGATGCTCTCATTCAAGAGCAGCTCGGTGTGATCACTACCGTTGCAAACCCCTTCTCTCAAATGTGTTTTAGTGAAAAGGTAGATCTGGAAGCTGTAACCAATGATGCCCCTTCTTTAATGGTAGCCTGTGGATTGGCTCTAAGAAATATAGAGTAAGAAGATGACTCAAATTAACCTCCTTCCATGGCGTGAGCAAAAACGTGAACAAGAAAAAAAGGTGTTCACCACCATATTGATTGTCTGTGCAATTTTCGCAGCTTTTATCGTGTTTATTGTGAATTATTATGCTTCTGAATTAGTAAGTAACCAAATCACGCGTAACCAAATTTTGCAAAAAGAAATAAATTCTCTGGAAGATCAGATCAAGGAAATTAAAGCTTTGAAGCTTATCAGAAAAGCACTTATTTCCAGAATGTCTATAGTTCAGAACTTGCAGTCTACAAGAACGTTAATGGTTCATTTATTCGATGAATTAATCCAAATATTGCCGCCTGGTATTTATGTTACTAAATTGGAAAGAAAGAATGACATGGTTACTCTTTGGGGGTATTCTGAATCTAATACTAATATCTCTATTTTGATGAGAAATATAGAAAGTAATGCCTGGATTCAGAATCCTAGTCTGACAGAAATAAAAAAAATGGATGACAATAAACAGCCTGCAAATAATGAGTTTAAATTAAGTTTTATACTAAAACCTAAATACTAGGCTGGTAATTAATTATGAATAAAATCAACCTTAGTGAATTAACCCTCGATAATATCGGCCAGTGGCCAATGCCCGTAAAAATTGGGGTCATTATGGGAGTCAGTATTTTAATTGTGGCACTTGGCTATTGGCTTATTATTAAATCCAATTTTGAGCAATATGACGCTTTGCAGACGAAGGAAGTGAGTTTAAAATCTGATTTTGAATCAAAGCAACATCAAGCATCTAATTTGCAAGCTTACCGCAATCAATTGCAGTTGATGAATGAGCGTTTTGGAACAATGCTGAAACAACTTCCAGCAAAAAATGAAATGCCAGGTTTATTAGAAGAAATATCTAAAACAGGAATAGGTGCAGGGTTGAAGTTTGAGTTGTTTGCTCCTCAACCGGAAGTGGAACATGACTTTTATGTTGAATTACCTATAAAAATTACGGTAACAGGAAGCTACATGCAATTAGCCCTTTTCTTGAGCCGTGTGGCAGAGATGAATCGAATTGTAACTTTACATGAGTTTAACATTGAAGGGTTGTCTTCTAAAGATAAGAAAACTGTCGAGGAGGATGTACTGGTGATGAGTATCACGGCTAAAATATATCGATATCGCACACAATGATAATTAAACCACAACACCTCAAGCTCTGGTTAATCAGCTCCTTATTGTTGCTGCTAACTGCTTGTTCTGGTGATAATAGTGATCTTGTAAAATATATTAATGACATAAAAGCCAGACCTGCTCTGAAAATTGAACCAATTCCCCAATTTGCTCCTTTGCCAATTTTTAAATTTCCTGAGAATGATAATCGTCGCAATCCCTTCAAACCCATTGATCAAAAGAAACGAACGGACGTTTTTGCCCCCGATCAGAAAAGGATCAAACAACCGCTTGAGTCGTTTCCTCTGGATTCTTTAAAATTTGTCGGTACACTGAAAGAGGGAAGCCAGGTGTGGGCACTAATTAAGCTGCCTAATGATCAAATTAGCCGAATTCGAATTGGCGATTATATGGGACAAAATTATGGTCGTGTCATTGTTATCAAGGATGATTTGATTAAACTTGAAGAAACAATTAAAAACTCAGGGACGTGGGAGAAGCATATCACCACCGTTAATATACATACCGGAACTGGCAAGTAGGAGTGTAGGTTGAGAAAGTTCATCGCTATTTTAATTATAATAAGTGCCAGTATCGGTGGGGCATTTTCTAAAGATAATTCACTTATATCCGTAAAGGTAATCCCCTTACCGGAAGATAAGGTGCGAATAGACTTTCAGTTTGCTAAAACTTTAAAACAATTACCGGCAAGTTTTATTACTCAAAAGCCTCCTCGACTTATCCTGGATTTTATTAATTCAGACATGCAATTACCCTTAGATCAGAAAATGCAACAAGTTAAGTTAGGTTCTTTAAATTCCTACAACATTGTAGCGGTAGGTGAACGAGTCAGAATTATGCTGGAACTGTCACGCACAGTATCTTATTCTGGCAGTGTAGCCGGTCCTGTTTATAGTCTTGTTTTAAACGGTAAGAGTAATGATTTATTTGAGCCTACTAAAGAAGTTTTTATAACCAATCAGGTCGTTAATGCAAAACATGCAATAAATCATTTTGATTTTCGGGGCATAGAAAAACAAGGTGGAAGAGTTATTATTGATGTTTCTGACACCAGTATTCCTATTGATGTAACTCAAACAGGAAAAGAGTTAGTGGTTAATTTTATAAATACCAAAATTCCTCAGAAACTTATGAAGCGCTTTGATGTATCGGATTTTCATAGCCCAGCGCAGGTTATTACCATGCAACAGGAACGAAAAAATGTACGCATGACTATATTGAATAAGGGTGATTATGGTCATTTTGTGTATCAGGTAAATAAACAATTCATGGTCGATATATTCCCTCTGACCGCGGAAGAAATCCAACAGGCAAAACTTAAAAAACAAGTATTCACGGGAAAAAGAATTTCTTTAAACTTCCAGAATATTAATATTCGTGCGGTATTACAGCTGCTTGCTGATTTTACCGGAGTCAATATGGTGGTAAGTGATAACGTAAAAGGGGATATTACCCTAAGATTAAATGATATCCCTTGGGATCAAGCATTAGATATCATTTTGACAACCCAAGGCTTAGATAAGCGCAGAACAGGTAATGTGATGTTAATTGACACCAAAGCGAACCTTGATAAGATGGAAGAGTCAAAACTAAAAAGCCAACAGATTATTCAGAAATTAGAACCTATACGTTCCGACTTATTGCAAATCAATTATGCAAAAGCTGCTGATCTGGCAATTTTAATCAAGGACAAGCAAAATTCATTATTATCTGAAAAAGGTAAAATCAGCGTTGATGCCCGAACGAATACAATTTGGATTCAAGATACTGGAACAAAAATAGAAGAAGTAAGAGACTTGATAAAACAACTGGATGTTCCCGTGAAACAAGTCTTAATTGAAGCACGTATCGTAGAAGTATCTAAGGATTTTAGCCAGGATATAGGAATCAGATGGGGTATCTCCAGACCACCGACCTTAAGTGGTACATTATCGGGTGCTAACCAAATGCAACGAAGTGTGGTAACGGGTGTAGACCCATTGGCTGCAGCGGCCAATGTGACTCCATTCACTGACAGGTTAAATCTGGATCTGGTTGCTGCACCGGCAAATCTTGCTAATCCAGCCACGCTGGGTATCGCTTTGGCTAAAATTAATGATAATATTTTACTTGACCTGGAACTTTCTGCGCTGGAAAGTGAGGGCCGTGCTGAGTTAATATCCAGTCCCCGGCTTATTACTATTAACCAGCAATCAGCACTGATAGAATCAGGACAAGAGATTCCGTATCAAGAGGCTACCTCAAGTGGCGCTACTGCCGTGGCGTTTAAAAAGGCAGTACTAAGCCTGAAGGTGACCCCACAAATTACTCCGGACGGTAAAATTTTAATGGATTTACAAATCAATCAGGATACTGCATCTCCTCAGACATTTAATGGGGTTCCTGCAATTCTTACCAAGGAGATTCAGACTAATGTTCTGGTTAATAATGGTCAGACTATAGTTCTTGGGGGAATCTATACTCAAGATAAGACCAAAACAATAAATAGGATACCCTTTTTTGGAGAGTTACCCGTAGTGGGCGTTTTGTTCAGGAATAAACAAGTTGGGATAAAAAATGATGAGTTGCTTATTTTCATTACCCCAAAAATAATAACTAATACTTTGTCCATTACTACGATTGAAGGTCGGGAAAAAGAGGTATATAAATAATGGATAAACCTGAATATGAGGTTATGAAAATAATTTTATGGGTTTTAGAGCTTATCCGTTGTAGAATATCAGGCAAGAATTTAGTTTTGCGGTAAGATAAATCATTACTAAAGACTAAATTAATGTAAAACCTGAGATTTCAGATAGTGCGTTGCCTTATCTGAGCTGGGTTTTTGTTTAATATCATAAATCAACTAATACGTGTATCTAATTTGTTGTTATAATGATGTGGTTAATTATGACACTACAGCTAAAGAGGTATGTAAGAAAAAATGAGCATAGTTAAAGTACGAAATATTTTTCTCATTGGGCCCATGGGTGCTGGAAAAAGCACTATAGGTCGTGCTTTGGCAAAGGAGCTCAAATTAGAATTCTTTGACTCTGATGAAGTCATAGAAGAGCGTGCTGGTGCTGATATATCATGGATTTTTGATATAGAGGGCGAAGAGGGATTCAGGCGTCGTGAACAGAAAGTTATTGATGAATTAACGCAAAAAACCAATATCGTTTTAGCTACAGGTGGCGGTGTGGTGATAACTCCAGAGAACAGAAATGCTCTTGCCGGCAGAGGCACAGTAATTTATCTGAAAACTTCACTTCAGCAACAATTTGAAAGAACCAAGCGCGATACCAAACGCCCGCTTTTACAAACAGAAGATCTTGAAGGAAGATTAGAGTCACTTAGAGATGAACGAGAGCCTTTTTATGATGAGTTGGCTGATGTTAGTTTTGAAACCGATAAATTAACGGTGAAAGCTGTTGCTAATAACATAATTAAATATATTTATGGCGAAGTTTGAGGTTTATGAGCACGTTGATGTCTCTTTACCCGGATATCAATATCCTATAGTTATCTGTCGAAATGGCTTAAGTAACCTTGAGTTGTTGCGTGGGTTTGTGACATCACAGCAGGTGCTGATAGTCACTAATCAAACTATTGCACCGCTTTATTTAAATTATTTGCAATCTGTTTTTGCAGAGATTCAGTGTGATGTAGTTATTTTAGCTGATGGTGAAGAATATAAAAATCAGCATAGTTTATTTGTCATTTATGACACACTGATACAAAAGAAACATCACCGAGATACAACCCTTATAGCTCTTGGAGGCGGAGTGGTAGGGGATTTGGCTGGTTTTGCAGCATCTACTTACCAAAGAGGCATTCGCTTTGTACAAATACCAACTACATTACTGGCACAAGTAGATGCCTCAGTTGGTGGAAAAACAGCAATCAATCATTCTTTGGGTAAAAATATGATAGGCAGTTTCTATCAGCCGCATGCTGTTATAATTGATTTAAATACCCTAAATTCTTTGCCAGAAAGAGAGTTTCAAGCGGGCCTTGCTGAGATAATAAAATATGGTTTATTGGCTGGGGGTGATTTTTTAAAGCAACTTCTCCAGGCATTGGAACATGGGCTCTCTGCGCAAAGTTCAGAATTACCCAATTTGATTGCTCAATGTTGTCATATTAAAGCGAAATTTGTAGAAGCAGATGAGCGGGAAGTCGGGCCGCGAGCCTTACTTAATCTTGGTCATACTTTTGCTCACGCACTTGAAACTTATACACACTATCAACGTTGGCTGCATGGCGAAGCGGTGGCAATAGGTCTGTATTGTGCTGCAGTTTTGTCTTATAAAGCTGGTTTGATTGATGTGCTGGTTGTTGAGCAAATAGAGTCCATGTTGCGTTATGCTGGTCTGCCACATAAGATTCCCCGAACCATAGACTTGGAAAAACTAAGAAACTTAATGAGTTTGGATAAAAAAATCAAAAATAATTGTCTACGCTTTGTAGTGATTCGAAAGCCCGGTGATTGTTATCTGGATGATAAGATAACAGAAGACTGTTTGCACAATGCCCTCATTACTGCGGTTGAAGGAGAGTAAAAATGAAAGAAGGAAAGATTCAGCTTGATGTTCCGGCTGCAAATCAACCAAGAACATTATTTAAACCCGGCTCCTGGCTTGCCAAGATTGACTTCATTAATCACTTGATTCTTTTTAATAATGTATTGATTACTGTTTTATCTGAGAAGGAAGGTGGTAAAACTTCTTTTAATAGCTTGTTGCAAAATAATTTAGATCCACAAATTAAATCAATCGCAATGACCGTTACACCACCTTGTGATAGAGAGGCTATCATTAATGATATCGCTACTCAATTACATCTTAATAACGATGCACAAACGAATATGGCTTCTCTTGTTGCTCAGATTAATGAGCGTAAGGCTCACGTTTTGTTAGTTATTGATGATGCACAGCATTTACCTGAATCTTTCATTAAAGAAGCCATGCTGGCTATTAAAAACCAGGATGATTTTGGTTTTTTTCATCTTTGTCTTGTCTCTGATTATTCAGTTGTGGCAACACTTAACAGTTTGGCTACTGACCAATTCAATAATTTAATTCACACCATAGAACTGGGTCCATTGAATGAAAGTGAAACGAGAACTTATGTACTGCAACGGGCAATGGGAGCACATTTAATTAGCAAGCCTCTCTCTGATGCCCAATTTAAACAATTTTATCAGCTAACCAAAGGTAATGTTGCAAAAATTAACAGTAATTTGGAAACGTTTATATTTAAGTGCTTTACTCAAAAGGAAAGTAATAAAGCATTAATTTTAAAAAGAACGAGTCTGGCAATTGTCGCTACTGTTGCTGTGGGTATTTCTTATCTTTACTTTGACGGTAACACTTCTATTTCAAGTTTTTTTAGATCATCAGTCCCGTTGAATAATGTTTTTGAGCAAGCCCCCCTTCCTCCTCAGCAATTAGTAAGCTATGTAGCTTCATGGCAGGACTCTTCAACTCGACAGTTAGTCCATTATGCTTTACCGAAAAAACAAATTTTAGATGGTCTGGAATACGAGGAAGAGAATGTTAATACAGTAGCACTTGTGGATAAAGTGGTTGTTATTCCTACTGTAAAAACTAAAATTCTACCCAACGAATCTGTTGCTCCGGTTGTCCAAGAAGTTCTAGCATCACAATTGGTTGCATTAACAGAATATGGCCAAGTGGTTAAAAAACCAGTTAGTAAATTGAATACTCATGGATACACGATTCAATTGGTCGCAAGCCATAGAATAAGTGATGTACATCTGTTCAGAAAAAATAATAATCTGGTGGATAAAACCAAGATTAGACATTTCACCAATGCAAAAGGAACTTGGTATATATTGACTTTGGGTGAATATGACAGCAGAAATAAAGCGCAACTCAATGCAAAAAAATTACCTGCCAAACTGGCTAAATTAAATCCATGGATTAGACCAATGTCTGGTCTTTCAAACGTGGGTTAAGCTCAGGGGTATTGGGTGAGGCGGATAATGTTTTTTTATACCGCTTTTCCCAAACCAAGTAGCCGGCAATTGCCATACCCGTATAAATTATCATTAAGATACTGTGAAAAGGTAGATTTTTGCTTAGATACATTGCTGCATATAAGGCATCTGTAATAAACCATAATATCCAGGTAATGATGATTTTATGACACATTAACCATTGGGCTACTAAACTGAGTGAGGTAGTTGTTGCATCAAGTAAAGCCACGGTAGAATGAGTAAAGGTTTCTAATAAATAGCGAATTGATAGAAAAATCATAGCCAGCAGCAAACCGAGTGAAATCCACTGTAATGGTTTAAGATAGCCCAAAGAAGTTTGATGGGTAGTTGAATCCGTAGGCATTTTTTTCCATTGATACCAACCGTAAACCATACTCAAAAAGTAAAAAAACTCCAATACCATATCTGCATAAATACCTTTATGCCAATAAAGCCAGCTGTTTAGAACAGTAGCTATCATGCCTACAGGCCAGGCTTTACTATTTAAGCGAATAAAATAATAGGTGGATATTAATGAAACTGATGCACCTAATAAGTCAAAAAACATAGTGAATGCTCTATAAATAATCACCCGTAGGATAACAAGTTAATGAGACTGCTGTCATCTTAAAAAAGCAAGCTCATGGTTTTTTCTCGACAAGCTCATTTTTGAGAACGGAAAATCATTAAGAGCAGTACGTAGGCATTAAGTATCAATTGGTTTCCAAATGTTTCTATGGATGCTGGGGATACATCAGTTCGGGATGACCTATCACTTCTTAAGTTTCTGGGCAATTAAATTTAGATCTGCTAATCTTATGTAAGGTATAAGAATTTTAAGGGGAAAATGATGTATAAGAGAGTATTATTTGCTACTGATTTTGATGAGGTAGGCGTCTTAGCAGCCCATAAAGCAAAAAAAATTGCCGATGAAAATGGTGCTGATTTAATACTGGTCCATGTTGTTGAGCCTATACCCGCTTATGCATATCCGGGGTTTGCGGGCTTTGCAGAAGTTGAATTATCCATTCGTGAACAAGCTGAAAAAGAACTTAATGAACTTGCTGAAAAATTAGGCGTAGATGCCAAACACCGATTTATTGAATTTGGTTCTACTAAAAATGAAATATTAAGAGTGGCAAAAGAACATAAAATAGATTTAATTGTCACAGGAAGTCATGGAAAACATGGACTTTCTTTATTACTAGGCTCTACTGCAAACGCCATTTTACATGGGGCTGAGTGTGATGTGTTAATTGTACGACCTAAAGTAGCTCATTAATAGTGAGTCTATTTGTCACTAAATTAATATAAGTAGGTGGTTCGTATGCAACGAGCATAATGAGAATACATGCTGTATCCAATTCTGTATTACGTTTCGATGCAAACGAACCACAAATTTCTTAAATCCGTATTTCTCAATAAGACAGAAAACCAGTATACTCTATGTTTTAATAAACATGATCGAAGCGTTTAATGAAATTGTTGCGTGGTGTTCAACATCTTGCTGAGTTTGATAAAGGCGTAGTCGCTACTATTGGTAATTTTGATGGTGTTCATTTAGGACATCAAAACCTCATTAAATCTTTAAAAGATAAAGCCAATGAAATGAACCTGCCTTTGGTTTTGATATTATTTGAACCACAACCGCGAGAGTATTTTCAAAAGGACATGGCGCCAGCACGCCTGTCCAGTTTAAGAGAAAAACTGGACATGTTAAAACAATGTCATGTTGATTACGTTTATTGTATTAAATTTGATAGTACATTAGCTCAAACTACTGCAGATGATTTTGCCCGCTTGTATTTATTTACTGCCTTAAAAGTGAAGTATCTTCTTGTTGGGGAGGATTTTCGATTTGGTAAGAGTCGAGCAGGGGATGTGAATTTGCTAAGAACGCTGGGTACGCAATACGGATGTCACGTGCAAACCTGCGAAGATTTCTGTTTTCAAAATGAGAGAGTGAGTTCTACGAAAATCAGATGGGCTCTTCAACAAGGTGATCTGAAACAGGCTACAGAATTTTTAGGCAGAACGTATAGCTTGTGTGGACGCGTAATACGTGGTGATGGACGGGGACGACAATGGGGTATTCCCACAGCTAATCTAAGTCTTCATCGTTTATTATTGCCTCTTCAGGGTGTCTTTGTGGTGCAGGTTTATCAGGGAACCAAAATAGTTTACGGCGTAGCCAATATTGGCAAAAGACCAACAGTGGATGGCACTAAAAATATTTTGGAAATACATTTATTTGATTTTGATAGCTCGATTTATGGAGAGTTATTGCAAGTATTTTTCTTGCACAAATTGCGTGATGAGGTTAAATTCACAACAGTGGATGCTTTGATTGCGCAGATTCATAATGATATTGCGGCGGCGAAAACATTTATAAACTTAAATATGCAGTAGGAGCGACTGCATCATTTAGGTTTTTTTGAAAACCGTCAAAAACTTAACGATTTCGCAGAGTAGACACCTATGGCTGAATATAAAGATACATTAAATCTTCCTAATACTTCTTTTCCGATGAAGGCAAGTTTGGCAACTCGTGAGCCAGAAATGTTGGCTGAGTGGCAGGCGAAAGGGATATACGAGCAGATCCGCAAGGTACGTGCAGGCAGCAAGCGGTTTATATTGCATGATGGTCCTCCCTATGCCAATGGTCACCTGCACTGCGGGCATGCACTGAATAAAATTCTTAAAGACATTATCATTAAATCCAAGTCATTTAACGGCTATGATGCTCCTTTTGTTCCAGGTTGGGATTGTCATGGTTTGCCTATTGAGCTTAATGTAGAAAAAAAAGTCGGTAAAGCCGGAGTCAAAATATCTCCAAGAGAATTTAGAGTTAAATGCCGTGAGTATGCGGCAAGTCAAATTGATATTCAAAGAGATGAGTTTCAACGTCTGGGTGTTTTAGGAGATTGGTCTAATCCTTATGTTACTATGGACTTTAAATATGAGGCCAATATAGTCCGCGCTTTAGGGCTCATGATTAAAAACGGCCACTTGCAGCAAGGTTTTAAGCCAGTGCATTGGTGTATTGACTGTGGTTCTGCTTTAGCTGAGGCAGAAGTAGATTATGAAGAAAAAACATCGCCTTCCATAGATGTTGCGTTTGTTGCAGTGAACTCTGAAGAGTTTCTCAATCGGTTTAAAGCAAATTTAGAAGTCAAATCTTTAAGCCTACCCATTTGGACTACCACACCTTGGACTTTACCGGCTAACGAGGCAGTATGCTTACACCCTGAGATTGAGTATTCTTTAATTGATGCGGGTACAACTTACTTTATAGTGGCTACAGATTTAGTAGAGTCTGTTATGGCACGATATGGAATAAGCGACTATAAAACATGTGGTTTAACTAAAGGAGCAGTTTTTGAAAATCTAAAATTAAAGCACCCATTTTATGATCGCCAGGTTCCGGTAATCCTTGGCGAGCATGTGACTACTGAATCAGGTACTGGGGCTGTTCACACTGCTCCGGCACATGGACCAGATGATTACATGGCTGGAAAAGCTTATAATTTGCCATTAATCAATCCGGTAAAAGCTAACGGTTGTTTTGCCGAAGATGTGGAACTCTTTGCCGGTCTTTCTGTTCTAAAGGCCAATGAACCCATTTTGGAAGTTCTAACTGAAAATGGAATGTTATTATCTAAAGATACCATTAGACATAGCTATCCTCACTGCTGGCGTCATAAATCGCCAATGATATTTCTGGCTACTCCTCAGTGGTTTATTTCCATGGATAAAAGCGGCCTCAGACAGGCTATCCTGTCTGAAATCGATAAGGTGAATTGGGTTCCTGACTGGGGGAAAGCGCGTATCAGTAATATGGTTGAAAACAGGCCGGACTGGTGTATTTCAAGGCAGAGGGCATGGGGTACACCGATGCCATTATTTGTGCACAGTACAACACGGGAACTTCATCCTGATACCCTTGAGATTATAGAGAAGGTAGCGTGTATCATTGAACAGTCGGGAATTGATGCCTGGTTTGAATTAGATGCTGCTGAATTACTGGGAGACGATGCTCCATTTTACGATAAAATTACGGATACCATGGATGTATGGCTGGATTCTGGAATCTCTCATTTTAGTGTTTTGAAACAAAACAGCGATTTGGATTTCCCTGCTGATGTTTATTTCGAAGGTTCGGATCAACACAGAGGTTGGTTTAATTCCTCTCTAACTACTTCAGTGGCTATGTATGGAGTTGCACCCTATAAAACAGTACTGACTCATGGCTATACTGTGGATGCTGAAGGTAAGAAACTGTCTAAGTCCAAAGGTAATTATGTCGCTCTGGACAAACTGGTAGGCCAGTATGGCGCTGATATTTTACGTTTATGGGTTGCATCGACTGATTATAGACATGAAGTAAGTATTTCTGATGAGATAATTAAACGTAATGCGGATGCATATAGACGAATTCGTAACACAGCGCGTTTCTTATTAGCCAATTTATGCGATTTCGAACCCCAGAAGGATTGTGTTTCAGTCGAAGACATGCTGGAGTTAGATCGATGGGCTTTAAAACGCTGCCAGCTCTTACAAGAAGAGATTATCAGTGCTTATGACCACTTCCAATTCCACGTTATTTACCAGAAAATTCATAATTTCTGTGCTGTGGATATGGGTAGTTTTTATTTGGATTTAATTAAAGACCGACAATACACTACGGCAAAACAAAGCAAGGCAAGACGCTCGTGCCAAACTGCTATGTATTATATAGTTCAAGCTTTTACTCTCTGGTTGGCTCCTATATTGTCGTTTACAGCGGAAGAAATATGGCAATCTATTCCCGGGCTTAACAAGGGATCGATTTTTACAGAGAGTTGGTACACTGCTTGGCCCACCATTGATGCAATTAATATGGAAGATTGGGAGCAGTTGCATTTAATTCGTGATGAAGTAAATAAAGCATTAGAGGAAACAAGACAAAAAGGCACCATTGGCTCAGCTTTGGCGGCAGAAGTTACTCTTTATGCCGACTCTAAAGTAGCACCAAAGTTGACCCGTCTGGGAGAAGAGTTACGTTTCCTATTGATCACCTCAGGCGCAACGGTACATCCCATGAGCATGGTACCCAAAGAATTAGCTGCAACCGAATACGGTGTTTCTATTGAAGTGACAGCAAGTTCCCATGAGAAATGCGCGCGTTGTTGGCATAGGCGTCCGGATGTAGGGCAGAATAAAGAGCACCCAGAATTATGTATGCGTTGTGTGGGCAATATTAGTGGGCAGGATGAAGTGAGGCATTATATATGAAAAAATGGTATTGGTTTCTATTGAGTATTATTGTAATAATTGCTGATCAATTAAGTAAATATTGGGTAGCAATTTCATTAACGCCATATAAACCGATGCCCGTTTTCCCAATGCTAAATATTACTCTGGCTTATAACACGGGTGCTGCTTTTAGTTTTTTAAGTGGTGCTGGTGATTGGCACCGTTGGTTTTTTGCCGGGTTTAATCTTGTAGTCAGTGCCATTCTCATCATCTGGTTATGGCGTACTCCTATTCAGGCTCGGCTTCAATCAGCAGGTATTAGTCTTATCCTGGGTGGGGCAATTGGTAATTTGATTGATCGAGGGATACAGGGCTACGTGGTCGATTTCATCGATGTTTATTACAAACATCATCATTTTGCTACATTTAATCTGGCAGATAGTGCTATTTGTATTGGTGCTGCCTTCTTGGTTTTGGATTTATTAATTCATAGAGAGTGATTTTTTGACTATTTATTTGGCGTAAACTAGTATCATTTGGCATGAATAACAAAAAATTCAAATAGAAAAAAGTCAAAATGTAACCGTTCATGAGGTATGTATATTTCGTCATTGCGAGCCGTGGCGAAGCAACCCAGAGCGATGCTCGCTAGAATGCTGTACTGGGTTGCTTCACTTCGTTCGTAATGACAACAGTATTTTTATTAATTTTAAAAATAATATACACTGTGAGCAATTACGTCGAAATGACACTAACATCTATGCTAGAGACTTATGGAGCAGTTTATGGAAAATTCAGCACCTTACAGAAGATTATGGCGTTCTCGGAAAGAGCGCAAAATTGCAGGAGTATGCGGTGGCTTAGCCAATTACTTTAAAGTGGATCCTTTTTGGATCCGATTAATTTTTATTCTTTTCTTTTTGGCTGGCGGAACGGCTTTAATTGTTTATCTTATTATGTGGCTCATCATTCCTCTTGAGCCTGTAGAGGACAATTGAGTTAAAGGGTTAAAAAAAACCTATCACCCTGGCTGACATATCTCCATGAGATAAGGTAAGCGTTCACGCAATGGCGTTAACTTAAGCTTTTGTAAGCAGGTCTGCCCCTTTGGCCTGAGGAATCGTCAGTTTTTGGCACTGACTACCATCTTAAGTGTCTCAGACCAAAACTCCTGACGACAATGCAGCAAGCTGTTTCTTATCAGGGTTGTGGATACTTACTGCTGCGACGACTGGTAAATTCAGAAAATGCTCTGCCTCTTCCCATTCAATCTCAGCGGGAAATAAATTCAGATTGGGGAGACATTTATTAAGTAAGGTACAAAAGGCTAAATTAGCCGGAAAGGGGCGTACTTGTTGATATCCAAGACTCATTGCCGCCATAGCTTCAGAAATAGTAGCGACTCCTGGTAAATAATTCATTGAATAAACATGAGCAGTTTGGGCGAGTGCAGGTAAAAATCCTGGGCTGGAGGCAAAATGAACGCCAGCTTGATAACAGTTTTCTAATTGTTGTGTATCAATAATTCCCCCGGCACCTATTTTAATATTGGGGTATTGCTTCATAATCTGAGATAACAACGTTTGCTCTACAGAATTAATTTCAATCAAGGTAAAACCTGCTTCGATAATTTGTTCTAATCGCTGAAATAAGAAATTATCAACATCAAGAGATACGATTATTGATTGATTACCTAAAAACTTATCTATGATCATGGTGTAATTCCGTGAGTGCCGCATTATTTTTCAATGTTAGAAGAGTTGTCTTAAGATGGCAAGTAGATTGACAATAAAAGCAGGCAGATTTGAAAGAGTATTTTTTATAAAAAATTCTATAAAAAACCTTATTATCCGTTAAGCAATAAGCCTATGAGGCGTGGCTCTAAAATGCTTACTTTAGGATGTGAGCCTCACGAGTTCAGTGCCCAACCTTTTTTTAAGCTGTATGTAATTATTTAATTGAGTAAGAGAACTAAAGTAACCCGCATCACGTATGCGGGTCAACAATAATTAGCTATTTAAATGGATTAGTAGACAGGGGCGTTAATTGGGGACGAGAGTCGTTTTGCTCTATTTTCTCTAAAGGGTTTTTAATGGCCGTAACTGAAGGTTTTGTTGCATCAACACCAAAACGTTCCAGATTTTGAAGTAAAGATTGCATCATCACATGAGGAATGGGGGCAGTCCTAACCATGTTTTTATAAACTGTTTTACCAAACTCCGTTTGCAAATAGGCGGTAGCAGCTTGTCTGTTAATGCCTGGTGCTTGAGTGACAAGATCCATCAGGTCCTTTTGTGATACACTCTGGGAATTTCTAAACTCTTCTAATTTATTTTTATAAAACAGGGTAGAAGAAGCTTGACTCGGTTTAGGCACCGGGATTGAATTACCTTGAGTAATTGTTGGGGTTGGAGCTGTAAGGCCTAAATTGGGGTTATCTAATAAATTTTGAGCACTGGCTTTGGCGGCCTGAATCAGACCGGTTTGATTTTTTATCAGAGTTTGCTCGGCTACAATGTTGTCTATCTTGGTATGAACATCTGTAATTTGCTCTTTAGTAAAAGTAGACTCTAATCCTTTATTAAGCTTCGCTACGTTTTCGACTACCAGCAACTCAGGCTTTGCTTTTATAAAGCTATCCTTAGCTATCTTTAGGGCTTCTTTATTGTCTTTTACCAAGTCCCATGTTTGGCCTGGTTGGAGAAGATAATGTTCATCCCCATCCTTAATAATTTGTTGGCCTTTTTTCAGAACAAAATGAGCATCCTTAAAGGAGACGGGTTTGCCATTCAACTCTGTTTTTCCGTCTTCGGTAACATACTGTTTCTCGCCATTTCGCACGGCAAGCATATCGTAGTGTCTGCCAAGGTTTAAGTTTAAACTGGTGTGCGTTTTCATTAATACTGCGGCTTCATCATCCTGATTTGATTGGATTAATTCGTCAACCTGAATCAGTATTTCATCCATCTTGGTCTTGATGGAATCTATTTGTGATTGAATTACAGCCTCTGTGGAGAGAATCTCTAAGTAGTTATCTCGTTCCAAGCCTAAGGCGGCTTGCTTTTTCATTAGTGTGGCGACTTCATCGTGTCGATTTAATTGAGTTAATTTAGCAACTTCTGTTTGTATCTCATTTATCTCTGTTTCGATTAAATTTACTTTAGTTTTAAGTTCAACAACTTGTTCAGGTGTCGGTGCGTTCTCCAGTTTTTCCAAACTGCTATCAAAATCCTTAAGTTGCATGTCATATAAATTGTATTTGTAATCAATCATATGCATCTGGTCATCTAATTTGCTCAGTCTTTTATCAAGAACTTCACGTTCATCTTGAAGTTGGGCGTGTCTATTCTGATAGGATCTGATGGCCTGATCATAATCAGCAATAGATCTCATCAGGCTTGTACGTTCGGTTGAAGGACGCAATGTTGTGGGTTGCGCGGTTTGTCCGCTATTTTTTATCGCTCGTTCATTCTGTGCGATAATTATCTCTCTTTGCTGATGGGCTGCATGTGCTTTTCTTTCTATATACCAGAGAAAAAATGCTGCTTTAAGACGATTCATCATTAATTGTTTTTCACGTAATTGCAATTGCTGGTAATCGTCCAGGGATTTTTCTGCCGCCAGATGGGCACCGATTTCTGCCATAACACTATCACCAGCTGGCGAGCGTAAAAAAGCTACGACATCTTTTGAGGTTTTTAAACCAAAGCGACTGATTTTAATGGTAGGGGATTGATGTGGATTATCGATATCGTTAGTTATTAAATCAGCCCATTTCTGTAGGGTCGGACTGCTTTCTTGTTCAATGCTTTTACTTGGTGATTTTTCAGGGGCAAGAGTTTTCTGAATTTGAGTAGTTTCATTTTGTCTATCAGACTTTTCTGTAGCAGTAGGTTTTGTAAGACTCTCAACTCTGGTTTCTTTTTGGTCTTTAGACATAAGTATGTTCCTCGTTGCCTCAATTAATTTAATTATACACAATATTGATCAATAAAACACCAGTTGGCATGGTTTTTATTATTTACAAACCCACTTAAATCGAGATAACCATTTGATCCTTTTATTGCATCTTAGGGGGAAGCGTTTTTTTTTGCAAATAAAATGATTTTTAAGGCAGGTGCACTGTACAAAGCTGCTGATCGGCAGTTTCGCTAGCGGTTGTAGAGGGGGCTTTAAAGAGATTATTATAATGTAGCTCAGGATTAAAATGATCGGTTTCAGATAAATCCGCACTTTTATCCAACAGCTTATGTAATAAACAATGGCTTTCGTCATGAGGAATCAATTCAAAACGTCTGGGTTGATTGGAATAATATTCCTGCTCAGTTAACGTTACGTGCGCATGAATATCTTCTTCAGCAAAAGCCCAGTGATATAATTCTCCACGAGCGATTTCGATGAGTGACAAGAGGTATTGTTTCAGTTCACCGGCTTTGTTATCCAGCCAATTACAGATTAAGGTGAGGCCTGTAGCACTGGCAGAAAATAAAAAACCCAGTGAATTATCCCAGACTGCTCCGGTAGTCTCCAGTATTGTTCCTACGGTATAGGCAATAATACGACTTGTTGGATTGATAACCGATAAGCTTATACGAAAAGCCAGTGAACACAGATCAAAAAAAGGGAGAATTACAACATTTTTAATCAGTTGCAATGGAGGTAAAAAAATGAAGCGAAGACTATTAATCCCTATATTAATTAATACATGATCGGAAAAATAACCAAATGGCGAGGTAAAGCCATAAAGGCGTGATATTCTAAAATCAGAAAGATAATTGTTGAGAGAGGGTCTTTCAGCAAAATTAAGGAATAATTGGCCTATAGCCTTAATGTTGCCAAGGGTCGCCAGTAATTTACGCATCATATTGGTAATGCCGCGAAAAGGGATATGAATTAAAAGAGCGCTTACCTCAAGCAAAGGGATAGTTAAAAGGGTAAGTAATAAATCGGTAATGGCAGCAAAAAATTGTTTAGCCAGCCGTTTTGCCAGGGAGCTGCTCTTCACCCATCCACGGAGAAAACCATCTTGATAACCATAATAGTATCCCTCAAAAAATGGAGCAACAACTAATTTAGCTACGTTAATGACCCCTTTTAAGAACCATTTACATGTTCCAAGTAACCAGTCATCTCCTGCATGCATAATCGTATCGTAGACGGCAGCGCCACCTTTCCCGCCTAAAGCAGCATAGTTGGTATAGGGGAAATCGCCCATTTCATTTTGCAGAGAAGGTATTGCTTTAGTGATGCCATATCCTAGACTTAATGCCAGGGCGGCAATAATGGCTACTTCAGCCAGATCGTCTTTAAGAACACTGACAGCATCGATAAAAAACTTATCCAGATTGCCGCCAGCAACTGTTGCTTGCCAATAAGTCATTGATGCCGAAACAGCCTCTGCTCTTGTTCCATGACTCATCCAATGGGCCAGTTTTTGAGTGGGCTCAATGCCTGAAATTAAACCTTTTAAATGCAGTTTTGTTAAAATGTCAGCCAGAGTATTGGGGGCCAGAATGGCTCCTGCACCGTAAACATAAGCCGCCATAGCTAAAGAACCAATTATAGGATTACGTTCCCCCGTATCTATAAAAAGACTTACTATATGGCGAATAAGTCCCAAAGAGCGATGTAAGGGATTACCGTAGGCAGGGGGGCTAGGTGGATGATTGGCACGAGCAATAACATAAGGACTGCTATGGATATGCTCTTTAATAAATTCTTCAAGAGTTTGTCCATTGGCTAAAAGTCCATTCCTTTCCAGTGCCTCATGTACAGAATTCCTCTTTTTTGGAGGCATTGGTATATTGAGGTCTTGAATTAGAGCGCTATGCTGATGAGTTGCATGGACCTGATTAAAAAACTCATCTTGTAAATCATGAACAATATAGTGCCTGATACTCTTGAAAAAATTTTTAAAAAAAGTAGGGATACGTGAAATGAATCCATTAATTTTTAAACCAAATCGCTCAGGGAAATAAAGGTGTCTCTTACTTACCTGAGTCAAAGTATATAAATCCTGGCCTTCTGGTAAGGGATAAAAAAGATTATCTTTAATAAAATAATTAATTTGAACCAGCTTATTGTCCAGACGCAAAATGATTTGTTGATGCTTTGTTAGTGCTACCCAATTATTATTTGCTAATCGCTCTAATATTCTTTTTGCTTCTTTGTGCGTTCTTGCCTGCATTGGATCGTTATTGCCGTTTGTCAGTTCCATTACCAATTCATTTAAATTGGCATAACCTTTTTGCGCAAGCCCTTTAAGTTGGTAATAAGGGGTTATTTGGGTGATGGAAACTCCATCAGAACGATAAGTGATATCCGTTTTATGAGTTGGCCTCTGAGTGATGGATAAATATTCCATCCAATCTTGACCATCACGCCATAATTGACGAAAAAAAGCTTCCAGTTTTGCAAATCTATTAGCAGGAAGGTCACTTAAACTATTTGCAGGAATTAATTGATAATGTTGGCAAATTGTTCTTAATGCATCATCCAGATCATTACTGTTATGTCCAATATGCAGTTCACTATCCCATACAAAACAGGGGGGATCCTGATTGGTTTGTTTGCTCGTTATTTTGGTGAAATCCATTTGATCTTGTCGGGAAACAGCATACATGCGATTGAATTGATAATGTTGTGCCACTTTATGGGCATCGTAGAGCAAATAACCAAAGGTACCCTCAGAAACGATGGGGCTATTGGCCAACATTCGGTTACCATCTCTACATAGCTCAATAATAGAAATAACTTCTCTTCTTAACGCTTCATGTCCGATATGATCATGGCTTTTTAAGCGACGTTCTTTTTTTAGGAGGAGAGTCAGCGAGTTAATGCATTCCTTGGCCAGTTGAAGTTTTTCCTGTTGAGCCTGGCTAAGGGGTTTTTTATAACTCTCCGAACGAATACGATAGCGGTGAATTTTATTAATTGTATCTGCGACCAATGATGAAGGGCGTTCTCCGGGAAGAAGTTTTAATAGTTGGGGATCATGAGTAAACAGCATTAACTGGACAGTTTTTTGATTATGGTTCGCGATTAATCGTATTCTATCTCCTCCTGGGAGAAGATATTCCATATTATAAAGTCCATATAATACTGTCCCAGCTTCATCACTGAAAGCGCTTCCGGTTATCGTAGGCATTGCTTTATGGCTATGCGGTTTGATTTGTAAGGGAATGAGAACCTGTGTGTGGCCATTAGAAGTTTGAAAGTCGGGCATAAAAACCATTCCTTGTTTTTATAGAGTTCAGATTACTTGATTTTCAAAGAAAATAGCAAGTGGAAAATGGGTAAATTTTCATGTAACAATACTGGAGATACTGATGCTAGCGAATAGAAGCGATAATTAAAAATTCAGGTGAATTTACTTTGAGCAAGATCACGAAGAAACAGAGTATTAAAATCTCTTCCAATCCACTTAACCACACTATCAACCGCTCGCTTAAGTTAAATTACTTATTAGTTGGATTGACAGTGATACTCATTGGAACCTCAATTTATGAGTTAGTGTACTCTCAACTTTTAATATCATATGTTTGGGGATCTTTTTTTCTATTTATTGGGATTGGAACCAGCCTTGGGTTGTATTTAGATACTATATTAAAAAACAGTAAATATATAACCTATGCCTTTATCATCGTATTGCCAGGGATTACTTTTGGCGTAATTTATTTTTTAGATATCTCTATTTCCTATTATAGATTTATAATGTTATTTTCCTGGGTCATCGGCGGTCTCCATTTTCTCCAACAAATAGGATATGACTCAAAAAACAGGGTAAAACTAGTAAATACCTTTTGTTTGTATCTGTCTCTTCCATTACTTACGTTGCTTTCTCAGTATTACTTAACTCTTCATGGACAGGGACATTCTCTTGTGCAAGATGAATTTTTAATGGCAATTGATGGTACTTTGGGTTTTTACCCCAGCTTAACCATGGGGCGTCTTATTCAATCTTTGCCCCAGAATATCAGCAATGTGCTAGAACTGGGATACTTGTTATTACCTTTTGCCTTTTTGTTTATTTACATAAAAATAGAACATCGTGAAAAAAAGATCCCTGGTGATTTTATTATTGAGATTCTTTTAATTGGCCTCATAGGATATGCTCTTTATAATATTATTCCTGGTTGTGGGTCTCGTTATGCCTTTAATAAAACCTGGCCAAATAGTTTACCGCTACACTTTATTAAAGAAGACCCTCAGTGGATTTATTGCTCACCATCTTACCCCCGAAATTGTCTTCCTTCGTTACATACTGCCTGGATCATTTGTTTATTAAGACGTGCCTGGCAGTTTGATCTGCTTACCAAGGGATTAATGATCGGTTTTGCAATGATTAATTTTATCGCCATGTTTGGAATCGGAGCACATTATTTTATTGATATTGTCGTGGGGTTAGCATTCGCCAATTGTATTGGTGGTATCTCTTATGTCCAATTACCCTGGCAAACACCTGCCCGATTGCGGATTATTTTTTTAGGAGGTCTATTAGTCTTAAGCTGGTATATTATAATTTTATATGGATTACCATTGATGCAATTATCAAAAATTGTGGCTTGGTGTATTTTCTCTGCAAGTATCCTAATCAGTCTCAAACTGGAACAGGATTTATGGTACCACGGGCATCGGCAAGTTAACTTATTGAGTTGGGAAAAAGTGACCCTGTAGCAAAAACCGGGTTTGTTCTGTAAGGGGATTTTCACGATGAGGACAAACTCTTTTAACGAGGGTTATCCTCATTTATGGCTGGAAGTTTTGGGGCGCGACTGATAAAATGTTTTAAAAATAAACAGGAATCAATTTTAATGGCTAGTTATTGTGGATATATTGCTTTGGTTGGTAGACCAAACGTAGGGAAATCAACACTGCTCAATCGTATTTTGGAGCAAAAATTAAGTATCACTTCTAAAAAACCGCAAACAACGCGACATAGTATTTTAGGGATCCGTTCAGAGGGGGAGCATCAGTTTGTTTATGTCGATACCCCAGGGATTCATCAAGGCAATAAAAAAGCGATGAATCGCATGATGAATAAAACGGCTATTAGTGTACTGCGCGATGTGGATGTAGTTGCCTTTTTGGTAGATGGCACCCATTGGGAAGAAGAAGATGAATATGTATTGGGATTAATCAAGCAGTCGCAAGTGCCTTGTGTTCTGGTAGTCAATAAGGTGGATAAAATCGCTGATAAAGCCCAATTGTTACCTTGGATGGAACAAATGAGCCAACGACATGATTTCGCTGCAATTATTCCGCTGTCGGCAAAAACCGGGGTACAGGTGGATGATCTCCAGGCTAAACTCATTGATTATTTACCTGAAGGTCCGCATTTATTCCCCGACGATCAATTTACTGATAGATCAACAAAATTCTTATGTGCTGAGTTACTTCGGGAGAAAATATTCCGCTTTTGTGGTCAGGAGTTACCTTATTCAGTTACAGTAGATATTGAATCATTTAAAGACGAAGGGAATCTTGTGCGCATTCACGCGTTGATTCTGGTAGAAAAAGATAATCACAAACGTATGGTCATAGGTGATAAAGGACAAAAATTAAAAGAAATGGCGACTAATGCCCGTCTCGATATGGAAAAAATGTTGGGAAAAAAAGTCTTTCTACAATGCTGGTGTAAAGTTAAATCAGGCTGGGCGGATGATGAACGCATCTTAAAGCAACTTGGTTATGACCACTAAGTCTTTACAGGCTTGGGTTATACACAAACAGTGGTCTGGAGATACCAGTGCCAGAGTGAGTTTTTTTACGCGTGAGTCAGGACTGATTCAATGTCTTTGCAAAGGAGGGCGAACCCCCAAAAAGCAATCTCTTTTGCAAGCATTCACTCCTTTATGGGTTGGGATTGATGAACGTTATGATCGTTATTATACTCGAACCATTGAAAGTATCTCTCCCATGCTTCAGCTGGAAGGCAATTCTCTTTTTTCAGGGTTGTATCTTAATGAACTTCTCTATTATGCATTGAGTCCTGTATCTCCAGATGAGGCATTATTTAATGCGTATTTAATGACATTAAATGGTTTGGCATTGGCTGTAGAGCGATTAGAGGTGGAGTCTTTACTACGCCGTTTTGAGTGGGCTTTGCTCAAAACGTGTGGATACTCTTTTTCCTTTACTCAGGAGGCTCGAACCGGAGCTTTAATTGATGCAGGTCGTCACTACCAATTTGTGGCGGGTGAGGGATTTGTATCGGTCAGTAAAGGTATCCCTGGCGAACACCTGCTTGCACTTGCAGAAGATAATTTGAGTGATGAGACTTTGTTAAAATCAGCAAAGCACATTATGCGATCAGCTATAGATCATCTTTTGGGAGGTAGAGAGATTAAAGCACGTGCTTTATACGGATTTTACAAAGCTGATGAGTAAACCGTCTTTGCGAGCGTTAGCGAAGCAATCCAGATCGAGTTTAAGTTGAAACTCCGGTCCAGATTGCTTCACTTCGTTCGCAAAGACGATAGTTTTCGCCAATTTTCAAAAAAGGCCAAAGTCGAGTTATACTTATTTTTTTATATTTTTATGGTGCAGAATGAATAAAGAGTTATTGTTGGGCGTTAATATTGATCATATTGCAACAGTGCGCCAGGCTAGAGGGACACGCTACCCGGATCCGGTTCAGGCAGCAATGGATGCAGAAGAAGCAGGTGCTGATGGCATTACGCTCCATATGAGAGAAGATTTGCGCCATATTCAGGCACGTGATGTTCGATTAATTAAACAAGTGCTACAAACACGAATGAATCTTGAATTAGCGGTTACTGATGCAATGCTTGATTTTGCAGAAGAAATTTTACCCGAGCATACTTGTTTAGTTCCTGAAAAACGTGAAGAATTAACTACTGAGGGTGGGTTGGATATTCTAACTCACCAGAAAACAGTAGAACATGCAGTGCGACGTTTGCAAAAAATGGGTAGCGAAGTGTCTTTGTTCATTGATCCCGATATGGATCAGATTAAAGCTGCTGCAGAAATTGGTGCCCCTGTAATTGAGTTACATACAGGTTGTTATGCAGATGCAATCTGCATAGAGAAGCAAAATTATGAGTTGGAGCGAATTAAACAAGCAGCACGTTATGCTGCGAGTTTAAAGCTGATTGTTAATGCAGGTCATGGGTTGAATTACCACAATGTTAAACCCATTGCTGCAATTAACGAGTTACTTGAACTTAACATAGGACATGCCATTGTTGCCCGTGCCTTATTTTGTGGATTTAAGGAGGCAGTAAGACACATGCGCCAATTAATGCAAGAAGCGAGACTTTATGTCAAGGACTGACGTGATTGTTATACGTATTACTGGAGATTCTGGTGATGGGGTACAACTAGTAGGCGAATAATTAAGCTTCTTCTAAAGAAAGTTATTTTCCTATATGATATTTGTTGATTTCGTAATTTTTCCTTAAAAGGACTTAAAATAATGGAAAGAAAATTTACTCTGGCTCTATGTTCTGCTCTGATGTATTTATCTCCTGTGCATGCACAATTAGATAAAGATGGGATTGTGGGTTGCTCTGGGGATGCACTTTGTGCGGATAGAACATTAATCGGTTTTTATGGAAGCGTTACAGGAAGTTGGCTACGTCCAAGTGAGACAGATATTGGAATGGTAACAGACAGTTGGCAAACAACCAGTGCCGATGGTAGTACGCAAGATGCAGATAGACCTGCCTCCCCTGACCATGAATTTGAGGGAAGTTACACGCTTGGCTATGACTTTGGGAATGCAAACAGTATTGAATTCAATTATGCTTATTTAAAAAACAGTTCGCATGAAGTTAATTCTCCCCAGAATGGTGAAACTTTGTTTTCCAGTTATTTTTTCCCCGGTAGCACGTTCCCTCCACTAACAATCCCAGGATTTGTGAGTGATGCCACGTTAGTGTATGAAATCAATCAGGCAGATGTGAAACTAGGTAGGCGATATACTCAGTTCAATAATGGTTTTAGTCTTCGTCCGGCTCTAGGGGTGCGTTATGCTGAATTAGAACATAACTTTACTTTTAAAGCACCGGGATATGTTCGCTCAAAATTTTCAGGGGCGGGACCAATGGTTTCCTTAGATGGTAGTTATGATCTGGGTAATGGATTCCATTTGCTTGGGTATATTGATTCTTCATTAATTGTCGGTAATACCGATGCCAATTCCTTTTTAGGTTTTGGTGGTGGAAACGCGTATTTTACAAAGCCCAATAATGATCGTGTGGTTACCACTGTTGCCGGTCGGATTGGAGCTGATTACACTTTAACTTTGAGTAATCAATCCAGTTTTAAAGCAGAGGCAGGATATCAAGTTACTGAATACTTCAATTCGTTTGATTTACTCCGGGGTAATGTGGTTTTTGCTCCTACCCTGAGAGGGAATGGAATTCAAGATATTATTACTACTAATCTTTCAGTCAGTGGCCCCTATGTAAAAATTGGAGTCCATGCTTAGCGCTAAAAAGCCAGCGTAGCACCTGTCCTGAATTTTAATTCGAGACAGTTGCTACGCCTGCTAAATTATCTCAGAACCCTATCTGGTTCACATGTTTTGATAAGAAAGTAAATGATACGAGTAATTTACACTATGGGTGTAAATTACATTATTTGATAATGAATAACGCAAATACTATAATTAAATTGTTATCGTTTTGATGCTTTTTTGATCAGCTTATTGTTCTCTGTTTACACGGAAAGGAATAAAAATGAACAAATTATTCTCAGGATTTTTTTTAACAATCTTATCGACCAGTATCAGTGCTGGAACTTATTCAGCAGATATAGCACAAGCTATGAGGGACTGTAAAATAGAACAAAGCATGACCCATTCGAATGGAGCCCCTTCTTGTTTAAGAGCTGAGCAACTAATTCAGCTTCAGCAATCTGAAGATAATCAAACTTTAAATGTAAACATTAATCATTGAGTTAAATATAATTTTTTTTAGCAAGCGTAGCAACTGTCTCGAATTAAAATTCAGTACAGTTACTACATCTGTCAATTCGATCAACATTTAATCAAATTGGCTATACTTAAATTGAAGTTACTTTGATTAGGAGTGGCTATGAAAACAACCAATAAAGCGCAAAAAAAATCCAGAAAAATAGTCCCGGAGGAATTAAACACTGTTTCTGGGGGTAGTGACAAGTCTGGTCCACAAACGGGTGCTGTTGCTCCCCGATTTAGTCGAAGGGTTAAAGTGGCTATTAGAGATAAATAGTAATAAATGGTTATGCTTAAGGAGTTATCATGAAAAAATTCAGTAAGGCCCACTTTAGCAAAGCACAAAGAAAATTAGATAAAAAAATATCATTAGAAGAGCTAAATAATATTTCTGGAGGTTCCGCAGGATCGCACCCGGGTTTCATTCTTCATGGCAGAGGTAGGGGTCCCGGCAGGAATCATTGAGGCATTAGTATTCACCAGGAACAGATAATTATTTATTTATGTGATTATGCATTGTGCAAAAAATCAAAAATTAGCTGTAGCTTTTCATCTCCACCGTTTTGAGAAATGATTTGTGCTCTTAAGAATTTCCATGCGCTTGAAAAATATAATAAAAAAAGAGAATTTTAAATTTAAAGGTATAAGTGCAATTTTTTTGCCTAATCTATTTTGGATATTTTCAAATCCGACAAAAAAGGGGGGTAGATGATCGTTTAAGAAGCTAAGCCTGCTAAAGCAGCAGCTTACTTTAGAAGCGCCCTCCTTTAACTTCATATTCATGTGGGTAATTTTACCCATCCATTTTTTGATCTTTCTGTTTTAAGATGCGTCACTTGGATTATTGATGATAGTGAGCACTTGGACTCAAAAGGTCACTGATGTGCATCAACCTTCAAGGAAGCTCTGCGCCGCTAAATACATGTACTTCATTAGCGAGTTAATTTATTTATTCGAGTTGATTAAAAAATGGGAAAAGTATATTACTGGCAAGGCATTGTAGGTGATGCCTCACGATTTGCACCTTATCATGAAACCATCCATAAGTTGGTACAGGGTAACTATAAAGCGGCAGACTTGGATTTAAAAAAATTAAAAGGGTATTGTGTTTATAGTGTGCGAGTTAATAAAAGTGATCGTCTGATATTTACAACATTCAAGAAAGATGGAAAATCCTATTTAGTTTTATTGGATGTTGTCTTAAACCATGATTATCAAAAGTGTCCTTTCTTAAATGCAACTGTATTAAAAAATTACTTGGAAAAGAATGCGTCAGCAATCTCCAATCAAATAGCGCATAATGATTTTATTGATACGACAGAAAGTGGTTTATCAGAAGAAGCCATTACCGACACTACCTCTCTACAGTATGCGCCTATTGCGTATTACAATCAGATGTATATTGAGTTCAATGAGGAACAACAAACAGCAAGAGGAGCTATACTGCCCGCTGTGATTAGTGGCCCACCTGGTTCGGGTAAATCCTGTGTTGCTTTATCTCTTTTAGAACAAGCAGTTCATCAAAAAATGTATGAAGGTGGTCCCATACTGTATATCACCCAGTCTGAACCTTTAAAAAAGATGCTGGAAGCGGGGTGGAATGAATTACCTGTAGCACAAAATTTACCACCAAAGGTCGTACAATTTCGTACCTATACTGAACTTTTAAATGACTGTATACCTGATATCGCAATGCAAACAATTGTTGACGCTCAGCATTTTCATGGGTGGTTTGAAAATTATAAGGCTAAACTTAAACATCGAAAACTCACTTCTTTTGACTTGGATATTTTTGGTAAACAGACGTCTTTAATCTATCGAGAGTTACGTATTCTTACTGCTTATAAAGCTGAAGAGTATTTCAACCTGGGAGAACGACAATCCTTAATTTCTGATCGAGAAAAGAGACTATGGCTTTGGGAAATGTCTCAGGCTTATTTAGCTCATTTGGAAGAAACCCAATGTATCCATCCGGCATTCTATCCAATAAAAAGTAAACTCAAATTTTCTTTAGTAGTAGTGGATGAGGCGCAGGATTTATCACATCGACAGTTAAAAAATCTACGTGACTTAGCCGAAGGGTACCAAGTGGCCGCATGCATGGATACGCATCAAAGTTTGGAAGATGAGCAATCAAAACGCGATTATTTATTGCAAATTTTGAGTGAAGGTTATTCTAAAGCTGCGCATTTTGCATTAAATGCAACGTATCGTTGTCACCCTGTTATTGTGGAATTGGCGAACAGGATTATTGAAATTAAAAATACTTTGACCGGTGGTATCGCCGATAAAAAAGAATTTAAAACCATTGCTTCCACACCCAGTTTACAAACTGAAACAGGTTTCGTTGAGTGGATCAATTTTTCTTCATTAGAAGAACTGCAAAAATTACGTCACAAAGAACTTGTGGTAGTGACGTATGAAGAGTTTAAAGATGAAGCTATTAAACTATTTGAAACCCCGCTTGTATTTACACCTGAACAAATAAAAGGACTTGAATACAAAACAGTTGTTGCATTTCGCTTGTTTGACAAAGAGGAATTTAAACAAACAAATGTGCTACTGAAGAATAAAGTCTGCGAGGGTAGCTTGGTTGCGCCAAAGCATCGCGCCAAACAGGGTCATAGAGATATAAGTTTGGGACCATTATTTAACAGGGTATTTACTGTGTTTACGCGTGCTCAAAATCATTTAATCATTGTTCAGGATTTAAAGCAGCTACCTCACTTGAGCAATGCATTGCAGAAAACCTCTATAAAGCAGGAAATGCCTGCGCTTATTAACCTTGCTTCAGATGCGCACATCGATTGGCGTAAGGAAGCTGATAAACAACGGCAGCATGGAAATGAGGAAATTGCCAGAAAAATTGAAACTGAGAAGCTACAAGAGAATAGTAAGCAGATAAAGCCAAAAGTGAAGCAGTCTCCTGTAAGAAAATTAAAAAATAAAAAGGAACTGAATTTGCAACTGAAAAAAGACGACAATATTGCTTCTTCGACTGAGCTTAAATTACCACAAATTTTTTCTAAGAAAACGCTTATTAATCTGTTTAAAGATCCACATATTGGAGACTTTTTTAAATTTAATGGAAAAAGAAGTTCTTGTGGCTTTATTGATTTTATTGCAAAAGAAGATAATCAAAGACTTTTAGCATGGGTTCTTGGGCAATATGATCAATTTATTAAAGTAGTAGTAGACGGTTTGCAGAGTAATTTTGATGGACGTCCCCTTTCAATTGTTCTATTGGAAAAGGATTTATTGAAAAATTTACTAACAAACATCCCCGAATTGCTTCTCCATCTATCTTATGAGTTTTTAACAAAAACATACACTTATGCTAAAGAAGAAAGCACGCC
Organism: uncultured Legionella sp.; assembly: GCA_964428035.1. Lineage (GTDB taxonomy): Bacteria > Pseudomonadota > Gammaproteobacteria > Legionellales > Legionellaceae > Legionella. The sequence goes on along the minus strand of CAYRWO010000002.1, from coordinate 138,957 downwards.
TTTCTTAGCCTTATCAAAGTCTGGAATGGGACGTTATATTCTGGAATTACTGTTTTCACGCGCGCCGAATTTAATAGCAAGTTTTGCAGCTTCTGATTTAACTAGCTCGTTCAATCAGCCAGACAATTTTCCTTTATTTTATTTAACTTACGATTTTCATTTTGGTGGTGCGACTGTATTGCCATTGATGTTAAGACAGAATCGAAAATTATTGACAGAAATATCCGTGTCTGCATTCATGAAGCCCATTTCTACTGAATTATTTCCGGATACCTCGCCGTTTTATTGGTTGTGTGTTTATGGAATAAATTTACTAAATCAATGGATTGAAGCAACGCCACAATTAATAACAAGCCTGTCAGTTGACGAGTTAATGGATTCACTTTTTTCAAATACTTGGAATTCAGCTTTTTATTGGCTAACAATAAATCCGGAAGCTTTGAGAACATTCAAACTAATATTAGAATTGAAACCTGACCTTATTGCTCATATTCCTGCAAAGTGTTTAGCTGAACAATTGACTCGGCAAAATAGTGAAGGTGTTTCTCCCTTATACACATTAAGCACCCACGCAGATGGATGTCAGTTGCTCAACTATTTTTTAAAAGTCCAGCCAGAGTTAGCGAAGTATATTTCTCCTGCTGATTTAGAATATGCTCATACAGAAAATCTCAATACGTATGGAGATTCTCCGTTGTATTGGCTAAGTTCAAGCGCTGAAGGTCGAATTGTCTTAAAGAATTTATTTAGCTTGAATAAAAATATTGCACGATCCCTGGAGTTAGAAGGCCTGATACGCCCTCTGATAATGATTAAACATCAGGGGGTAAATTTATCAACTGTAAATACCTCTGCTCTTTACTGGTTAACGACTAAACCAGACGGTAGGCAGTTGCTTAAAGGACTATTTGAGATAAACGATAATCTGGTTAAGGGGATTTCGCTTCAAGAATTATTGCGTATGCGAACAGTAGAGGCGGGCAAAGATGCTAACACCACAGCATTCTATTTTTTAACGTCTGATCTAACAGGACATAAAATTTTAAATCTGCTTGTGGAAAAAAATCCTGGATTTGTAGCCGGACTATCGTTAGCTGATTTAACTTGCTCTTTAACTGAGGCGGCCGGATTATTTGTAATGACGTCACCACTTTACTGGTTAGCTTACCATTATAATGAAGAAAGTAATTTATTGGACCTATTTTTAACTCCAGAAATAGAGAAGAATCTTACGGCTGAAATATTAATTAGTAAAAGCAACAGCGACGAAAGTATACTTCCTACTTCTATTTTAGGCAGTTTAAGTCGTAGCCCAAAAGGGTTAGAAAAAATAACTCAGCTATTCACGAAATATCCTAACCTTTACGAAGATTTTCTAACTCGTTTTTTAAATGGTTTTTCAGGAAAAGATTTGTCTTCTGCTTGTGTAACTGTTCCTTATTACACTCTGATGCTTATCTCTGAAGGTCGGCTTATATTGGCGGAAAAATTACGGAGAGATCCATGCTATGTGAAATTTTTTCCTGCTCAAGATTTATTAATAAAAATCGGTGCCCCTCTAAGTATCTTTGAATTTACTCCTCTTCAACTTCTGTGCAGTGCAAATTTTGGTATTCAACTGTTGGGTATCTTACTGGAAGCAAATTCAAATTATATTAGAGACATCCCAGTCACCGCATGGACAGATGCTGTAACTACGGCGACGCTAACCAATGCATTTTGTTTACATTGGTTAGCCCGTAGTGAGGAGGGGTTGAATGTTTTAAAGCGGTTATGCTTTGAAAATGAAGCGATGGTTAAACAGATTTCAATTGAAGTTTTACTAAGCCCAGTCTCTTGCAAACAAACGAAAGTGCAAACTACTTTATTATCTTTGTTAAATCGTAAGGCGAGTGGACGTGATCTGCTTACCTATTTACGTATAAAAAATTCTGAATTAAGCAAGCATTTGCCTGAGGACTATGAATCCTTAAATGAGCTTGGTCTTACTCAGATAACAGTTCCAAACGATAAGAAAAAAACACTATCTTCCATAGATATAACCACTTCTTTAGAATCTTCATCAACTGGATTTAAAGAAACAGGACTGGTGGGTAAGCGTTTAAGGCTGTTTAAACCTGTTAATGAAGAGAAAGAGGACACTTCATCCAAGCCAGATAAAATTACAAGAATTACCTGATATCAAGAGAAGGATTGGCACATCCAATCCTTCTAATCATCTAAGATTATCTAAAAGCATAACGAGATGGAGTACTATTTGAATCTATTAACATTCTCATTCCATGAGTCGTCTCTCGTAATGATTCTTATCTAGCAACGTTAAATCCAGGATTTAAACTTTTAAAAACTTGTCTCAATTCAAATATCACGGTCGATGAGTAAACTGGTTCACTAATAAGTATATTCAGCTTTGGGACTGTCCAAAACTACCTCTTCTATTAATTCAAAGTGAGCTTTGATGTGCTCTTTATAAGAAGGTAAAAGCCTAACTTCTTCTGGAATAGCTTGTTCATAAAACTCTAATAAATTGCTTTTTTCTTTTAAGTCGCCGGTAAAAAAGCTTAGCGGTCTTATTACTTCAAAAAAAGAATGGTGTCCAAGAGCAATTGTAGAAGACGCAACCAAAATCCCTAACAGTTGATATTCTATTTTTGAAAGCATTACAAATGAGTTTATCTTGGTTACGGTTTTTCCTATGCCGCCAGATGCACCTGAAATAACAGGTAAGGAATGCTCCCTAAGCCATAGCGCCATCATGCTGTCTTCCTTAGGTTTATAGTATTGGCGGCTGGGAAAGTGGGGCAATAAAAAATAGTCTTTTAGATTATCGGGTGTATCCTTAGAAGATAAAATACCTAAATTTCGGGTTTCTTCATTTTCTGAACAATCGATTTCTATTACGCCCCTGTTTTTAATTGAAAAAAGATAAGCTGGTCTTATTTTTTCTAAAAAAATCGTTTCCCCGCATTGTTTGGATTTAAATAGTGAATGTTGGGTTAAGGTACTTAGCGAGGATATATTTATAGAGTTTTCCAGTTCTATCTCAGGTAATTTTATTGAAGGAAGCGACATGACGCGCTCGGTAAAATACTTACAAAAAGTATCTAACGCAACTAGCGATTTGGATTCTTTGAGCGCATTCATATCTTTTATTTCAGGACATTCTTCGAGTAATTGCGAGAAGACTGTAAATAGTATTCTATTGAACATGGAATCTTCAGAGTTGATAGCAATTACTTGTTCAATTGCTTCAAGTATTTTATTCATAAGTGGTTGGAAGATCTCGGGGTGTTCAATAAAGTATTTGGCGAGATAGCTTTCAAATAAACATACCTCAATAGAATTGCTTTTATCATCAAATGTCATAAATATACTCAAAATATATAATTAATATTAATTTGGTGATTGTAATGTACTTGTGAGATAAAACAAATACAAAGTGGGTTAAAATGAATGATTTTTATCTGAATTTGAAGTTTTACATCATGGGTTCAGTGGATTACTTCCTTTTGTTATATCATCATGCCTGAAAGAGTACTTAGAAGCGTTCAGCATATTGAGTAATTTGAAATCAGAGCATCCCGCATTAATAAATACGGGAGCTGATCTATCAAAACGCTTTAAATAAAATTATTTTTGCTTAGAGTAGTGGCAGGGGCTGTTCTATAGGGGGCGGTGTATGTTCACCTTTTTTAAGGCTACCGACTGCAAAAAGACCTACGCCAGCCAAGGTGGCTGCAATCCCAATTCCTGCTAATACTAATCCGCCAATGCCTAAGGTGGCCGCATTAAGTGCTGTAAAAGCAACAGCCACGGCGGCAACGCCCAAAACAGCTATAAAGCCGCCTAATATTTGCATATTAAGATTAGAAAAAGCCGAAGAGGGGCTTTGTACTATAATTTCTTCACCTCTGTTTAAGAGTCTTGCTCCATATTGGAATAATTGCTCTGGAAGATTTTCCCTGGGGGGGGGGAGTGTATCTTCTGACGGAGGGATTCTATCATCGGATTGTGTAGGGGCAGATGGCGTCTCCAAGGGACTTGTCGTACTAAGCAGTGGCTGATGAGCGGAATGTTCTAAATCCATAGGATTTATCTCATTCATCTCTCCCAGAGCTCTCTTAACGTATACTCCAGTTTTTAAAGTCGTGTTATTCAAACAACCTGCCGATAATGAAGGTTGATCCATCATCATTTGGGCAAGGGCAAGCGAGTCAACAGTACATAGGTCGTTAAAAGGAATATCCTCTTCTCTATCTAATCTTTTGGTAATAACGCTTACATAATGAGTACATCCTGTAATTCGTTTTAATTGCTCAAGGACTGCTTCGCAATTTCGTGCATCATCCCCTGGATTCGCTAAAAACAGGGTTTTTCGTTGGAAGTCTACTGTTACCGCAAATGCATGATTCCCCGTAGTAGTACTAATAAATAAAGGCTCTGTTTTATTTAGTAACGCTAATTTTAACTTTTCTGCATTAGCATCTGTATTTTTTGTAAAATTATTAAGTAAATCTTGATCTGCAAAAATCCAATTTTTTTGATCTAATTGTAGATAGTTACGGACAAGTTGGGCTAAATATCCCTCTTCACGCACCAATTTTTCGATGTAGCTGTAAAAGATGCTGATATCAAGGTCAATAAATCTCTCCTGAACCTGCTCTGGAGAATCAACGATTCGATCTTTTAGCTGTAATAACGTACCATTCCTGGATTTCCTAACCAGCAGCTCTTTTATTTCCTTCTGTAGACCAAGTACTATAAGAGGAAGAATACGTCCCAGGTCACTGATGTAGTTAAGCCTCTGACTGATATCATCTGAGCTTGCAACTCTTGGCTGTAGCTCTGCGATCACTTTATCAAGCAATTGATCTGCAGGTGTGGAGCCGTTGCTGCTGGAATAATCGACAGTTATTAAGACGAAGTCGTTCTCTCTTTGGATTTCATGTTGTGTGTCATACATCGCATTGGCTGTTTCTGCTGCATCTGTATACATACTCGATGGAATTTTAATTACATTGATGCGACCATGGTATTTGTGATTTTCTGGATAAAAACTCACTTCAATTTGTTCTAAATTTGAAATGAATCCTTCAGGATAAATATAGTTATGATAATTGGAATCATTTTTTCCAGGGATTAAGGCCCCTTCTTGCTGTAGTTCCAATGCATTAACATCTTTAATTTTGAATCTAATTCTATCGTCAAAAATTTCTACATCATCTTGCTTAAGGCCATGTTGCTGAAGTATTTTTTTTAAAATAAGTTTTCTCATTTTTATCCCAAGTATTATTTTGACCCAATCAATAACTGATCAATTATAACACATCGGATTCTTATTTTATACATAAATCACCGTATCATGCGTATTTTTTATGCATCAAGTTAGGTGACTTACATTTTTCCCATTTTTTTGTAGATAAAGAATGGAAGTCTAATAATAATAGCCATGATGACTCGCCAATATGCAGGATAATAGAATAGGCGCCTTTTTCTTTTAATAGCCTGCCAACAGACTTGGGCACAATTTTTCGGATCTGCGGCGTGAAAAACTCCAGGTAAACCATAAGTTTGTTTTGTATCAATAAAACCTAATCGAGCAACGGTAATATATTGTGTTTCTGGTGCAGTTTGTTGTAGTCCCTCAAGGTAAACTTCAATGATGGCTTTGCTTCCACCATAAAGACTGTTTTTAGATCTTCCTCGACAGGCGGCCACTGAACTTAAATAAAAGAGATGATGTCGTGTTTGATTCAGGTTTAAATAAGAATGAATCAGCAGGGTAGTGGCCAATACATTTACTTCTATAAGTTGGGTAATTGTTAGCGGATTTAACTCATTATTTCCGGTAAAATCACTGTGAGCAATAAATAAATCCAATTCATTAGTGCATGGTTTTAAAATAGTTAATAATTTATCCTCATGTTTTGTCATCTCCATGAGTACAATGTCGCAGGGAACTTCATAACGAAGGCGGATGTCTTGAGCAATAATTTCCAGTTGCTCCGCATCTCGACCCACTAAGCGTAAGTGATTTCCTTCCCCTGCTACGAAATGAGCAAATTTTTCCGCTATGATGGACGTTGCTCCTAAGATAACCCATGTTCTAGGAGTCATTGTTTTATTCCTAATCGTTTTGCAAGATCAGATTGCATAGTACATTGATAGTTAGTGAGTATTTCCGAAAACTGTGAATGATTTTCATACATTTTTTGGTATTGCTCCGAATTTAGTAACAAATCTTTAGCTAAATAAATACGTCCGTTTATCTCGGCGATCCATTGATTCATTGCTTTAATAGCTTGCTTTGCCTGTTCATTATGAATGAAATCAATAGCCAGAGTAAAACCAGGTTTACAAAATGAGAGTAATCCGTCACCCGATTGGCCGAAGAGTTTGAGCACGGCCAGAGTAGGGGTAGCCTTGTGATAATGAATAAGCTTTATTAAGTGTTCCAGGGTATCAATGGCATTATTCTGGTCGAATACCGCCTGAAACTGAATTAAACCTTTAGGTCCGTAGAGCCTGTTCCATCGGCTTATTTTATCCAGTGGATTATTAAATTCTTCCAGGCTTAGGTGTTCTTGGGCTTTTTTACTATGAATAAAAAATTTATTAAACAACTTCATGTTCCATGAGCTGATCAGACTAAATGGTAATTTAGGGATAGCATGAGATTTTTTTGCCTTGTATGGAATAGGGGAACAGTGATTTGCTAAGGACAATAGCGCACGTGGTGTTGGGTTTAGCAAGTCAAGCCAGGCGACCTGATAATCATGATGAGTACTATTGGATGACATTTGATCGGTTAAGGCTTTAATTGAATCACAGACTGTATTTTCTACTTGAACAAATCGCGACGCTTTTTTTAAGCGAATGGCCATACGAGTAATAATCCCTGTTAAACCTAAACCGGCAATAGTTGCATGAAATAAGTCTGGGTGTTGTTCACGGCTGCAACGTATTGTTTTATCATTGAGGATCAATTCAAACCAGGATATATGATGCCCCAAACTGCCTTCAAGAGGATTATTTTTACCATGAACATCATGAGCGAGACCTCCGGCAAGAGTAGCATGGACTGTTCCAGGTAATACGGGAGGGATAAATTCAGGATCCAGAAAAAATAAATCTCTAAATGAAGTACCTCCCTGACACACTACTATCCCTGAGCTGCTATCAAAATGAATGAGATGATTAAGACGTTTGGTATCAATAATAAGCCCATCTTTATTTAAACAACTGTCGCTATAGCTTAGTCCTGCACCTCTGGCGAGCATGTTTATCGGTTTGTTATGGGTAATATAATCAGCAAGTTTTTTTTCGCTATCAGGTCTTAAACATACGGATTCACTATATATGGCACGGCTGAAATTAGTTAATAATATTTTTTTGCTGTGCATACTATGATGCTCATGAGATGGAGATTCTATTGTTAAGTTTCTCATGATTTATTTATTAATGAAACCGTATCAAATTATTTAAAGTGACTATAATTTACTTAGCCTCCAATTAAAAAGGAATTAATATGCGCTATGTAACAGCATCATCGAACATAGTCTTTTTTAGTTTATTTTCTTGTGCGGTATTTGCTGTTGATATTCCTCAAGATGTAATGGGTAGTGAAAAATTTGATGCAACGATGTGTGTTAGCGAAAACACCCAAAACTGCATTGATTCTGTTTGCTTAACTTCAGAAGAAATAGATTGTGAGGCTAACTGTCAAACAATGGCTCAACAAAAATGCCAAGAACAAAGTAACGAGTAATTGGATAGAAAATAATAGGGAATCTTAATGGTTTTACCTATTTAAGCACGGTTTAAAACTTAAAAATAAAGCTGATATATCCGAAGATAAGAGCCATTATTTTCCATTTTTTCTAATGCCAGATTAATTTTTTGCGTCCTCCCTGATTTCGCAGCTATTCCGTATCCTTCCCCAGCTCGAAATTGTCTACCCAGTAGCTTAAACTCTTTAGTATTAGAAAGGGGAAAATAATATAAGAGCTATCAATCTTTATAAAGATTTAGGTTTTGTTACTGAGGGTATTCATAAAAACGGTGTATGTATCAACGGAAAGTATGAAAACCATATTTTTATGGCGCTACTTTGGTGTTGATGCAAATTGTCTAAAGTCCATAGGGATTAAATTTTTTATAAATATTTATTGGCCGTTTGAATAGACGAGTGTTGTCCCAGTTAATTGATATCTTATTTCAAAATATTATATTAGGGTTCTAGGCTTAAACTGATAAAATTTTCATCCCGTTTAAGTCTGCACGCACATCCCAGTGCGTAAAGACCTGAAACGCAGGATTCCATCAGGGCTTTTCTCATTACGAGTAATTTGTGTGGAAGATTCAGTTGTAAGCACCAGGCTTTCTAATGAGTGATCTGATTTCAAATGATCTGTTAAACGATGGGTTTGTGGACTATGTGATAGGGGAGGGGTTACGTGACTCTATTTTACAAAGTCACTGTAAAGAAAAATGATCCTCCTGGAACGAAGCTCCTTCGATAATTGACCATTTTAGAGTTCCTTTATATGGTTGAGGTGAATATTAACTGATGGATTTAAGAATAAACCTTGATTACGCTATGCTTCATCAAGGCTACGCTTGCTTTGGCGCGCTTGAGTAGCTCATTCATTTCTTGTTGTCTTTTTGAAATGTTTTGGATAGAGAACAAGTCATTTGGATCGATTGGCTTCATATAAGTCCTTATACACTTAGTTTGTAAGCGGTTAAATAAGTACCTTCTTTCTATTCAGGAAATTGCAAAGACCTAAGCACAGTTTCTTCCGAAAATTTTTCCATATTTATCAAATTGATTCCTAGTTGAACAAAATGGGGAGGTCTTTTGAAAAATTGTTCGGTACTATGGTATTATATTGAACATTTAAACTTCATTAGTAAAAGCAAGTGTTAAGTATACAAAGTATAAATAATCGTCTTTTAGTCTGAGTTAAAAAGGAACAAGAATATGTTTGGTTTTTTTGGTGGCTTAGTAAACGCAGGATATTACACAATTGGTGCCCTGATTCAGGGGAAAACTCATAATTTTGATGAAATGCATACAGCACAAGAAAACCGTATGCATGCTTTTAGTAATCTAATCTCTAATCTGAATTACGCTCCTGAGCAAGTTACAGCACGTAAACAATACTGGCATTCACAAGTTATGTTTTTAGCTCATTTCCTTGAAAAACATGCTGCTGCTTTTCCTTTTGATATTGCTGTTCGTAATAGAGAGAGTTTAAGTACAACCTTAGACTTGTTACTCGCACAGCTCGATCATGATGAATTTCTGCCCCATTTTCTTAAGATTTTAGAGGAAGATGGGCAAATTGAAGCTGTTCCGTCTACTTCATCTGGGTGGTCACAACTTAGTATTGGACATGAGGATGTTGTAAAAGAAGGAGATGTAATTGCACAACTGAAGTTGCTATCTAACCAAGGCTATTTTGTGATAGTAAATGATGCTGCTAATTCGCATCGTGATGGTGCTGCAAAATATTCAAGAGGTTCACTTGAAGAATTACTTAGCCGCTTTTCTGATCAGGCAATCAAATTAGTTCTTGATTTTGATAATGTTCATGAACGTAATTCGCGTAGCGATCTGTCGCAATTCAGCGGCCATACTCCAGAAATTGACGTTAGTGATTATCAAAAGCGATACCTTAAAATGCTTTTAACGATTATGAGTAAACTGGTTAAGAATGATAATTATCTTGAAACGCCTGAATTCTTCGCTGATTTATTACAGTCGTTTCCTTCTAAACCTAGAGCTTTGCCCATTTATTTTGATATGCAAAATAATGCGTATGAAATTCCTGTTGATGGTGGTTTTTACTCACGGCGTGTATTTAAAGATACCAGCGAAGTAGCTAATGTGGATCAGCTGTTGGATCAATTGGATGCTCCTTCCTTTTGCATGGGGGTTACCAGCTTTGCAGCTCCTGATTTACGAACTATAGAAACTACCCCCCTCGATATTCGTTCTACCTCAAACAAAATTTTGGCAAATCCTGCCGGAGAAGGTACTTTAGGTTATATGTTCGATCATGGTATTTCTTTTCAATGTGAGCGCGCGATTGAACAATCGAAGTTGCCGAATACTCCTTCAGTTCATGTACTTTTTATATTGCCAGGTTGTGGTGCCTTTAAGAATCCTGAAAAAATTGCAGCAGCGCATTTTGTCAGTACAATTAAATCTTACCAAGAGCAATTTAATGAACACAACATCACTTTTAATATTGTAGAATATAATCCTAAACTGGCTAATTTATTAAAGGAAACTTGGCAAAATGTAGGATCAGAGCTTAGCGAACTTAATAAGGCAATTCATCAGACTAAGCATGAACTCATAAGAAATAGGGCGATTGCGGTAAGAGAACGAATTCTTGATCTATATAATAGTGGGAATACGATGGAGGAGTTAAATCCACTGATTAAAGCCACAACGGACTTATTACAATTTGATACACAAAATAAAGAAGCGCAAATTGCTGCTTATAAATTACAAGCAGCACATTTCCATCAACAACCAGAGGGGATTAGTCATGCTATAGCAGCGGCAATGATGAAGCTGATTTCGGCAATAACTAAGCTTTTTGGTATTAAACACTTTGATAAGGATGCGGCGTTCAAAGAATCGGCAAATGAATTATTAATCAATCTGGAAAATACTGAATATGATGATTTTGAGACAGGAATTAACTTCTCTCAATCGGTTACTATACCCACTTAATGAACTCATATATGCTAATAGGATAGCGCTGGCTGAAACTCGCGCTATCCTATTAGCATAACTCTCTTTTAGTTAATTTAACCACTGGAAATGTATTATATTAACTTTCCGTAGTGAGGAAATGAAAATTACTTCGAATAATTTAAGCCTAAAAATGATAAATTTAGAAACCTACTAACTTGGTTTCAGTGTGTTTCAACTAGAGTCGAAACGTTGTTCAGGTCACAAACCAAATAGGAATAATACCTTGGTAAAAACCAACCTAGTTTTTGGAGTAGTGCTTGTATTTTGCTGGATGCTAATTGATTCTTGTCAATCGAAAACACTAACTCATGCTGTTCGGTTTCTGGAAGATAGATGAGCTTGACTTTGGGATCGTTGAGACCGTAATGCTGCATGATTGCTTCAAGTAACTCTATTGAGTTAGTGGGCAGTATCTGCTTCGGCACGTCACTGATGAGGATATCTATCCCTTCTCGAATAATAGAAACATGCGGTTTATTTGTATTGAATATGTGATCTTCTGGTTCAGCAAATGTCCGATAGAGATGGAAACCTAGGATGTCGCCATAACTGAGATCGATAGCTTGTTTTGGATTACGTGCCTCAATGGCTATGCCAACTCCTTCGTTGATTAAGAAGGTATCGATGAGCTCAGGAATGGTATAGCTTGTTATGATACTGCGATCTTCAAATATGGTTGTAAGCTCAAGATTATAATACGTGAGGCCTGCGGGATTGAAGATGATCTCAGGTTCACCACTAGTGAAGATAGCATAGGGTAGGCAGTTTGTTAGACAATTATACCAAGAGGCTCGCCTGTTAGCATTTTCGATCTCAAGCAGTGCTCTTAGTTCTTGGGTGGCTGAAACGGAAGTGGGTGTATTCATAGAGTATATATTTATTTAAAAAAAGCATTGTATCAAAATAGCACAACAAATAACATTAACTGTAAAACACATTAATATGAGAATAATCATTATGTAATGTAAAATGATGAAAAAAAGGATTAATACATGTCTTATCGATTTGAACTTGTAACAGATATCAAAACGCTTGAAGAACAAAACAAATTTATTCGGCAGGGGATTTTGTGATAGTGATAGATCTTTAGTTGGGCAATTTGTTGCCCGACCTTACTAAAACTTAAGATTTTGTAAATCGAATCTTTTTTGCAACGGAGCCCTTATTCGTTTGAAGGGGACTAAGCAGGGTTTTCAGGCAAAAATTGGATAGGGGAGTATTTTGATGATTATTCAAAAAAAACATCTTATAGCCCTTAAATCCCAAGGGTTTCAAGCGTAAACTCTTACTTTTAAAATACAAACCCAAGTAGAAAGTACGATTATTTCCGTCTAAGCCTATCAATAATAGCCTGGGGATCTGGGATAGTCATGCGGTCAAACCCTTCACGAATTCCATTGCCCCCGGAAATGGTACTCAATTTGTCAGGTGAAATTTTTTTTCTGGATTTATTAGTGTTTCGTTTAGACTTTTTCATAATCATTCCAAAAACAGATAGTTTCAATCTAATTATAGACATTATGATTATAAATTACCTATTAGAGGAAACACTTTAATTTAATTTCTTTACCTACTTCGAGTCTCACTTGTGGTCCAAAGGGGAGCAGTAGATTATGACATCCGTGGCCAATTCCTTTTATTTGTACTAAAGGAATAGTACACTGTTCCGCAAAACGACTTAGTACCGAATATATCAATGAGGAATTGTCTGGCTCTTTCCCCTCGAGAAAGTCTCCACTTGATTTGTATCTATTTATAATATCTAAAGCAATGTGGTCATATGTCGGTAAGGCTCCAATATGTAGAATTAAGTCTGATTATTCTTAAATTAGAACTTAAAGTTATTGTAGCTGCGAGTAAACAAAATTTAAATTAATAATCAACGACAAAACACGTGGTTTTACTGCTATTTATCAATACTCGCTAATTGGCATGTTAATTGATTCCCAACATCGTGTCTCACAGAGAAAATACTCAAAGAGCTGGTTCAAAGTTTATTCTAGGCATTTGAATCTAAAAATTCTTCCAGGGCCGATTGCGGCCTGTTTCCCATAAAATTGTTTTTCATATTATTTTTAAATGTGACAGGAACACCTCTAATAGCAGCACCACAAACATGTTCAAATTTATCATTTACCATTTGATAGAAAATCCAATCCCTGTATTTTTCATTATCAGAAACTTGTGTGTAAATTGGCAAAAAAGCCTTGCTGTGTGAGCACCATGATGCATGAACTAATAAGACCGTTTTAGGCATTGCTAAAGCAGTGCAATCTCTGCTGGTGAATTCTCTTACGGTTGCAAAAGACAGGGTAGGAATCAGCGTTATTATAGATATAGCTAGCAATTTTGTTACATCGTGCATTTATTTTTTATCTGGATTTGATTTCGATGAGCGATGATAAAATATATGATAATTCGAATCAATATAGACCGTTCAATAGACACATGAAAACATTGAAGTGGCTTAGCGTACGTTTTCGTACCATTGGACTCCAAACCCCGATGACCACTTATTTTCCCAGCTTAACATTAGAATTAAAAGATATTTGAGTACGTCATCTCTAACTGGGATGACGTATAAAAAAAGGTGAATATTATTTAAAAGGTTCCGTAATAGCCGACCATATTAGCAATAGTGATTGTAGTGGCATAATTACTACAGGTACTGTCTCGAGTCATATTCCAGTTAAACAGCCCCGCCAATCCAATATAGGGTGGGAAATCAGGGTTGCAGTTAGATAGCTCTACATCAACACCATTAGCGATTTGTGTTTGAGGGTAGCCTATAGCAACAAGTGCATCAAAAAAGTCTTCGCCCCATTCTTCATCAAAATAAGTTTGTATATTGATTAAATCAAAACTTTTGGCGTTTAAAGCATCTACCTGTGTATCATCAATACCGCCGGGCTCACTATTATTTCCTGCAGGAGTAATTGTTAAATAATAAGATTTACCATCTTGAAGTGATGCAAAATTTAATGCATTTTTTAAATTGGCAATTACTCCATCAAAGTTGGATTGAGGAATAGAACCAGTGGTTCCACCAATACTTTCATCATCAATATCAATACCATCGAGATTATTGGTACGAATAAATTGAATCACACTGGGTATGAAAATATTTGCATGATTTACGTAATCCGTATTAATCGCACCCCAATCATCTTGGTTCCATCCCAAAGACATCAAAATTTTTATGTTGGAATTAGCTGCACGCGCTGTTTGTACTAATAATGCCAGACGTGCGGACTGAGCAGCCTGTCCTCGTTCATAAGTAAAAATAGCGCCATTTTGCTGTCTATAGGCATGGGCAAAGGCTACGAGAATAGTACTTACACGGTTAAATGGCGGAACAGGGGCTTGATTGGGTGGTAGCCATTGGCCTACACCGGCATTGTAGATGGGGTAGAAAGTGCCCGCGTAAGGAAGTGGGAATTTGCTGCTTGGAAGGCTTGTTGTTGCAGTGACTGGAATGCGATTTTCTGCCACAGGTACAGAACATATTGCTCCATTATACGCGCAAATTCGCGGTGTTAAATTTGATTGTGAGTTTTGGCCAGCTCCTTGTATGGACACAATAAAAGAACAGCTATTTCCAGCGGCTAAAGTGGAACAAGTATTGCGGATTAAAGAAATTTTCAGCGCATTACTTGTAATTCCAAAACCTGGCTCTATGTTAATTCCATTTAACACTTTTGTGGTGTTGTTTTTCGCATTATAAGTTACATAAGTAGCACCTGTTGGGGAAATTGCAATAGGGCTGGAACTGCTTGGTTTAATTTCCACAATCGATGCTGCTTGTGCTACGGTCGTTAACGAGAGCAGGCTACAGTAGATTGGAAATAAGAGATGTTTTTTCATGAATGTATTCGTCCTTGTTAACCAAAAGAAGCTGCCAGTGTAAATATGATCCCCTGTGTATAGAGGTTTTTAACTTTGAGGCGCTCGGGGGATGTTTGTGCCAATGAGCGGCCCAAAGCACCTCTGTCCAAATTAAAATATTGATAGCCAGCGGAAGCATGATATTGAACATGTCGCCGTTGATCATCCCAGAGCAAGTATTGGAGGCCGGCGCCTACCTCATAGGCAAAAGTTTGTTTTGTATGATCAGTAAAAGGCATCGTTGGAGAAGCGCTCAATTCGGGATCGCTTGGTTTTTCATGATAAGCAGAAAATTTATTCCAGCTAGAGCCAATCCCAACCAAAGCATAAGGCTTCAATGCATAGTGTGAGTAAAGTGCTTTGGCTTCGACCATTAATGCATCGCTTTTTGCTTGAAAACCATAGTGCAGTGTATCGAAAAGGCCTGCATTAATAAATGGATATTCTGTCCCTTTCACGTGCCCTAATTGGAAAAAATAACCGGCCATACCCAGAGATAATTGATAAGATGGAAAGACCGAATTTTCAAAAGTATGATTTGCTCCTATGGCCCAAAAACCCTGCGTGTTTGTTTGGGTTTGAGTTTGATAGGCATTGGTAATTACCTCATTAATTTCAACTAAAAGGTTATTTTTAAGGGTTGAAAAATTAGGTCCTCCAGAAAAAAAAACTGATTGATTAGCATTTCCGGGGTTAGAGCATATCAAAAAAAGACCTGAGGAAATCAAGAGCTTATTCAGACTAACATCCATATTTATTTATATCCTTATTTCT
The DNA here is from genome assembly GCA_964428035.1 of uncultured Legionella sp. Taxonomy (GTDB): domain Bacteria; phylum Pseudomonadota; class Gammaproteobacteria; order Legionellales; family Legionellaceae; genus Legionella. Next base: position 123,524 of record CAYRWO010000002.1, on the reverse strand, counting down.
AATTTATTAATTTAGTAGGGGTGCGACTATCAGTGGAGTTGAAAGATACTATAAGAAATCAACGCGTTGAAAATTAATGATTTTATTTTCACAATTATTAGTAGGAGATCTTAAAGCGTATCAATCGGATTTAATATATATTTAATGGATTAATATAGGTCTAAATTTTACCGTAGATTATCTTTCAACTCCACTGGATTGTCGCATCCCTTCTTGTCTCATCTAATTTGCTGAATTCGCTTCGCTCATGGCCAATCTATGGAGGATGCGTATAGTGGTGAGGAATTATTTTATGTCGCGGCATGTTACAATAGTGGGGCATAAAAAAAGCGAATAAACCGGATAAAATATGAATCCACAATGCATTATTCCATCTACTTTAAACTATCCCATTTGGATAAGCGGTTATTCGACTCAAAGTTCCTCTTCACATTTTAATTCGCCCACAACCCAGGCGGCTTGATTAAGCAACTGCAGAAGTAGTATTATTAGGCCGCATGATTACACTAAGAACAATGATGTATAGATAGTATTTGAAGTAGTATAGGTAAGCGGGGGGTAGACTAAAATCCCAATGTGCAACAAAAAAAGGTATAGTTGATGGACAGAACTTCTAATGATCCACTGCACGGCGTTACCCTGGAGACTATCTTAAATAGGTTGTTGATTTCTTATGGTTGGGAAGGCTTGGCGGAGAGAGTCAAGATTAACTGTTTTTATTCCAACCCCAGCATCAATTCAAGCCTTAAATTTCTGCGCAGAACACCATGGGCAAGGACTGAAATTGAAACTCTTTATCGTGATTCCTTAAAGAGGAAAGATTGCGACAACTCATCATTACTGGAGTAATAAATAATATGAAGGATGTTTTCATTAATAAAGAACCTGTTGAACTCTTTAAAATTCTTAAATTTGAAGGTATCGCCTCGAGTGGGGCAGAAGCCAAGGATATGATAGCTGCTGGCACTGTATTGGTAAACGGCATAATAGAAAAACAGAAAAGAAAAAAGATGGTTGCAGGAGATACGATTGAATTGAATGGGGAGATCTTTCGGCTGAAGTTAAGTGCTAATTAACATTTCTCTACACACAGGTTCTAAGTCTTATAAATCGTAATCCTGGACTTTAGTGGAGGTTCGGTCGGTCGGACTTCAAAATCAGAGATAAATGTATAATACAAAATCAGATTGATATTCCAGTTTTTGTTCATCAGATTGAATGCCTAGACTGAGGACATTCAGTATTGCAATATCAGTAGTTCTTATTTGAATATCAAGATGTAGTAAAGCCTCTATTAATTTTGGTTGGGAAATAGTTATTTCCTTTTGCAATCCTGCATACTCAAGTAATTTTTGAATGGGACTTGTTAGGTCTTCTTTATTGTGGAATAAGGCCTGTACAGATGAATGAAGCTTGTAAAACAATAATGGCATATCTGTACTATTTGTTCTTATGATGGGCACATTTTCACGAGCAAAAAACCGATGACTTTCATAACCTTTTGAAAATGAAAATTGTGACATGTCAAAATCAACGAATTGGGCACTCCTATTTTGGGGTGAGATATAGGTAGGCCAATGATAAGGCTTTGCATCTTCGTCCATTTGAGGCTCGTTTACGCTGTATCCTTTCGAAAACTTTTCATATTTAGATTCCATGAGCAACATGTCTTTATATAAATATCATAATGAAAAGTTACTTATATCATGTCACTACTTATCATTTTTAAAAAGACGTTAAAGTGACTGAAGCAATAAATTTATCCAATGACGATATAAGCACTTTTACATCATGTATATAAGAACAAACCCGTCATAACGACGTATAGTGAGCGGAAAAAAAAGCTAAGCAACCACCTAAAACAATTACTAAAGATCAGTCATTCAACTAAGAAATTCTTGCACTAATTACCGGGAGCAGTTTCTTGAATTTGAGAGAAAACTAATTATTAATGTAAAAACAATTAAACATCATTATTTATTTCGTTATAGTATTTTATCGAGCTAACAGTAGTGGAGTTCTTAATATGAGTTTTATGATTTTGTCACAACGTGAAGTGCAACAGTGTATCGAAATGAAGCAAGCGATAATAGTAATGGAGGAGGCTTTTAAAGCATATTATTTGCGCCAGACGATATTACCTCTAAGGAGGCCTGTAGCTGTAGAAAAAGAAAACGCGTTGATGTTGACCATGCCTGCTTATCTTAGCGAGCAAAATGCTTTGGGATTAAAAGTAATTTCGGTATTTCCTAATAATACAGCTAAAGATAAACCTGCGATAAATGGAGTCATGTTGCTGCTTAACGAGGAAACAGGAGAGGCCCAGGCCATTATGGAAGCAGGTTATCTGACTGCGATGCGTACTGGTGCAGTCTCTGGATTGGCAACAAAATATCTTGCTAAAGAAAATGCTAATCATGTTGCGATTATTGGTTCTGGCGTGCAGGCCATGACTCAACTTGAAGCTGTTGCCAGTGTCAGGCCTATTCAGAAAGTTTCAATCTGGTCACGAAATTTTGAACACTCCAGGGGGTTTGCCAGAAAAATAGAAGAGAAGTATGAGGTTGAATGTCACCAAACCATCCATAATGCGGTGGAACATGCTGATGTTATTTGTACTGCTACTGCAAGTGTTGAGCCACTGATTCGTTTTGCAGATTTAAAATCAGATGTTCATATTAATGCCGTAGGGTCGCATACACCTCAAATGTGTGAAATTAATAATGATGTAATGGCTAAAGCCGTCATTGTTGTTGATCAATTGGAAGCTGCTTTGTCTGAAGCTGGAGAAGTAATCTCTGCTTTACAGGAACAATGTATTCGTCAGGAGGATATTAAAGAGCTTGGGGCACTAGTTCACGCTAATCAGATGCCGAATAAAGGACGACTAACGGTATTTAAATCAGTGGGATTGGCTATTCAAGATATCAGTATTGCTCATGCGGTATATATGAATGCTTTGAAAAAGGGTTTGGGTACTTCTCTATCATTAATGTAGTCTGAGAACTGCTTCATTTAGAAGGTTTACCTAATAATTTTTTGTAGTGTTGGACGTACGTATTTCTGCTTCTAATTGCTCCATATTTTCAGTAATTAATTGGAGCAGCCATTGTATTCCTTTATCAGAATAGTTTTTTTTGTGAGTGACTAAAAAAATAGGTGTGGGTTCTAACTCAAAAGGAAGGGGTTGTTGAACCAGCCCTAGTTGTTCAGCAAAGCGCGTAATGAGAAAACTTGGTGCTGTAGAAATCACCGAATTAGACTCCGAGACTGCAAAAATGGCAGGCAATATATTATTAACAAAAAGAATATCATTTCTTTTTAATTTTTTTTTATGTAATACATCTGCTGAGTGACTGAATTGATGCGTATCAAAACTGAAAGCAATGTGTTTTTTGGTTAAGTATTGTTTTAATGAAATGGGTTTTCTCAAAGCAGGATTGTTTTTACTGGCAAAACAAATGATTTTCTCATCATATAATTTTTTTGCGATAAGTGGTGAAGAAGAGGTGGAGTCATTAACAGCCCCAATGGCTATATCAGTAAAGTTGTTAAGAAATATGGAAGGATCTTCAATTAATCCGGCAATTCTTACATCAAGAATAATATGAGGATAATGTTCCAGCGCTTTTAGTAATAAGGGTAAAAGAATTAACTCAACATAATCAGGTAGTGCAATCTTAAAAGTCCGCTTGGCGGTTTGAGGATCAAAATCGGTATCTTCTTTTAATAAATTTTGAATGTCGTTCATCAGTACTTCTAACTTGGGTTGCATGGTAGCAGCTTTTGTGCTGAGAACTGATTTACCTTTGGTTTTAATAAGTAAAGGATCATCAAATAAAGCCCGTAGTTGTTTTAAAGATGCACTCATTGCGGGTTGGCTGATAAACGCTTTGTTTGCCGCTGCAGATACATTTCTTTCCATTAATAAAGCGTAGAGATGGAATAATAGGTTCAAGTTTATTTTTTTCATAACTACAAGTCCCTAAGACAATTTGTATATAGTTCGATACAAACAATCAATTATTTTATCTTAATAATAGCATTTAAAATCCACCTACAAGGCTGTAAGTTGTAATAGGATATGAAGGCTGACTCCCATAGTTTGTTCCTCTTTTTTTAGGGTTGCACAGCCAACTCCTTTAAAAGCGATATTAAAAAACTTAAACTGTTGTATGATTTATTTCTCAATGGTTAAAGATAACTGGAGAATATAACGAAGGTCATTGAATGATTGGTTGAAAATTATAATAAATTTGATTTCATTGAAAATAAGGATTAAAAAAAAGCACTCATGATTAATTTTAATTGGTATCACTTTGCAGAATTCACTGTGGAACAACTTTATGCTGTTCTTATATTACGTTCTAATGTATTTGTAGTTGAACAAAACTGCGCTTATCTTGATCCGGATGGTAAAGATCCCTCAGCATTGCATTTATTAGGAATGGAAAACGGCTTATTAGTAGCTTATCTTCGGTTATTCCTACCCACAGAAACTGAGAATGATATTGTATTTGGTCGGGTAGTTACGGAACAATCTGCTCGGACTAAAGGATACGGAAAAAAATTAATGGAGGAGTTGTTAGTGTATTGTGACACCAATTATCCAGGCGTTCCTATTAAATGTTCTGCACAGAATTATTTAACGAAATTTTATGGGCAATTGGGATTTAAAACCTATGGTGCGGTTTATGAAGAAGATGGCATCCCACATATAGAAATGCGTAGAAATTTTCTATAGCCTTTAGGTTTAAATTGCAACCGATAAAGCTTTTCCAATGGAATTAAGGACATGCGTAACAGTGGTTTAAACTATAGGCGCATCTCCTTTTCCAAGTTCAACTATAGAGAAAAGACCTTAGAGATATCTTCTTTTACATCCATCGCATCATCGATTACATTTTGTAATTCACGGGCCTTATTTTTATTGATATGAGTACCATACCAGCGAATTTTTGCAGCCATCTGCATTTCGAGCATAGGATCCTTTATCATGAACGGGCAAATAACCGCTAACTTGTCTCCTAAATCATCATCCAGGGGGAGATCTGAGACAATTTTCGCCAATACGAATGCCTCTTTCATATGAGGGGCCAATATTTTAAGATGCTCAGCACTAAATAATAGACCGGCAAGATCAGAATAGTGCCTTAACACGGCCCATAGTTTATCCTCAGAGATACAGGCTGCCAATTGCTGAGGAGAGACATACTTTAAAACACGTTGGGCTTTATTTCTTGCAAATAATTCATTTGAAAAACCTAATTCGCGGGAACTGGCCATTAAAGCATCCCAGATACCAACAATCAACGCAGGGTCTGTTTGCTCAAGCACCATTAGAAAACGTTGCAACTCAAACTCATTTAATCTATCAATTTGCCCAAAAACACTAGCCGGATAATAACGTATTAAGTAATTAAGACTCTTCTGACAAAGATTTTGAACTTCAGTATCTGCTTCTTTGGAGAAACGATCCGATACCCCCCAAAAAAACATCTTAGCCTTTTCCAGGGTATCTACATTCTGAGACAAGTTTTTTACGACATTACAAAATTCTTCATCTTTCCATTGAGGAGTAGCTGGACGACTAGCTGGAGGCATACTAATACTAAAGGACGCAGGTCGAGATAGATTTTCCCCTGTCTTTGCTAAATGGATATGGGGTTCTGTTAAACTATGGTGCTCTTTTCTGTTCAATCGTGGGGGCAGTACTATTCTTGGAGGGGCTTTTCTCAGAGCTTTTGTTAATACATCAGTCGAGCGTTCATCTTTATGGGCTTTGAGATAACGATTCAACTTACTAATCAGCATTTTCATTCCCAACTCTTTGCCAAAATCGATTGGTATCCGTCCACACGCCACCAGTAATTTGTCGTAGAGCATCTCATTCACCGGAAGTGAGAGCATCAACTTCACAATGGAGTCCGATTCTTTATTATGTTCAATAATACACTTCCATTGATCCAGAGATAATACAGCACCAACCTGCTCAGGAAACAGATCGACAACCTCCCAAAATTTAGTGTCATTACATGCCTCTATTAATTGCTCTAAGGAGAGTGCCTGGATAATTGTCGGAATCCAGCTACGAACATGTTCTCGAGTAGAGAGTTGAAAAGCCTTACCGTGATGCATGACTCCATTCCAAATACCTAAAGAAAGTTTCACATCCAAACTCAAAAGGCGCACAAGTGATGCTCTTTGTTCATTGGTCATCTGATCCAGGTTGTGGAATAAGTCTTTATAACTGACTTTTGCAATAGCCAGAAATTTTTTCTGCAACGTTTCTCTAACTGCAGGATTATTGTCTGGGCTTTCTTTATTAATAATTTCCATCAACGACTGTGGCTGATCATCAAACGTATTGTCCGGCTCCTGACTTTCAATATCTATCAATGACTGCGGTGGCTCATCAACCATTGAGCTTTCTATTGAGTTTTCCTGGTTGAGCGTTTCCATTAACGGCTGCGGTGGCCCATCAACCACTGAGCTTTCTATTGGGTTTTCCTGGTTGATAGTTTCCATTAACGGCTGTGGTGGCTCATCAAGCGTCTCGCTTTCTATTGGGCTTTCCTGGTTAATAGTTTCTAGTAACGGCAAGGTTTGTTCATCACCCGTATCACGGGTATCATTGATTACTTCACTAGCCCATGCCATGTTGGGGCCAAGTATTTTTGTCATCAGGCCTTCATAAAGATGCTTGATTTTATTAGGGATACCCTCTTCATAGGGCACAGGCTGCATCTCTGATCTGAAGCTATTGATGTCAAGATTGACCTGACTTACGGGGAAAAAAAGACTTAATATGTAGGAGAATTGATACATTAATAGCTGAAAGAAATTCAGTTCAACAAGCGTCCAGCCGCTTTCGTCTTTAACCAAATACACTGTGGTACCGAAAAAACCTGTATTCACATGATCGACGTTGAAGTAATCCTCAGGAAAATCCGGATGAGCATCAACAAATTCTTTAACTGCTAATAATATTGTATTTTGAGGCATTTGCTTTCCATGGCTAATAGTGTATGAGCAATTATGTTATCGTTAATGCGATAAGTCTAACATGTTGCGACTTTGTTTCACGGTGCGTATCAGCTAATATCATCGATGTTAATGAGCATATAGAGTATGTAATCTTCGCTAGTCTCATGTTATTTATAATCCATGTAGTTGAAGCCAATATTCCAGAAGACCTATTTGCCAGAGCTTAGACATGCCTGATGGAGTAAAATGTTTTCCTGGGTGTGCAAGCAAGGTTTGAACAGCTTCTGAGTTATAAATACCGCGCTGTTTTACATTGGCTGAAGAAAGTACCTCATGCATCAGCTCAAGTGTACTTCCTTCCAGGTATTTCAAGGCAGGAACAGGGAAATATCCTTTGGAGCGATTTACTACTTTATCTGGAAGCATTTTTCTTCCGAGCTCTTTTAAAATATACTTTCCTCCATTCGGAAGTTTATAGCGTAGTGGCATGGAGGTAGCAAGGTCAATTACCGCTTCGTCCAGGAATGGCACTCTCGCTTCAAGACTTGCCGCCATGGTCATGCTATCAACTCGGCTCAAAGGACCATTTGCCAGTGCAAATGTACTTTCATACAAAAGGAGATTATCAATAGGATTGGTTGAACCGTTTTGCTCGCATAGGTTCGTTAAAAATGAAATTGCATGAGGTGCAGTGCGAAAAGCTGGTGTTACGAGTTGTTGATATTCATCATAATGACGATCGGCTACTTTGCTAAAAATGATTTCTGCAGATTGCAAAGATAGGGCAGTTTTATCCAGAGTATTCTGGAACCAATGATAACCAGCAAAAATCTCGTCTGCACCCTGTCCTGAAAGAACGACTTTTACATGCTTGGCAACCTCCTGCGAAAGCAGATAAAATCCTATATTATCGTGGCTGAGCATTGGCTCAGACATAGCAGAAACACAGTTTCCCAGAGAATAGGAGAGTTGTTTATTTGAAATAAATAGCTGTTGATGTCTGGTACCAAATTGTGAGGCAATAAGATCAGAATATACAAATTCATTCCCTTGTTCTCCATGTGAGCTCTCAAAGCCAATGGAGAACGTCTGTATTTCTGGCTTGCTCAGTTTTGAGGCCAGGGCAACAAGTAGAGAAGAATCTAGTCCACCAGAGAGCAGGATACCAACTGGAACATCGGCAGCCAATTGGCGTTGCGTTGCCTTCATTAATACTTCATGAGTTTTTTCCAGCCAGTCATTTTTTGTAAAGGAGTAGTTGGCTCTTGTGTCATCTACTTTTAATTGCCAGTATGTTTCTTGTATCACTTCTCCATTAGGAAACACGGTCATAATCGAACCTGGTGGTAATTTTTTTACGCCAGAAAGAATAGTATGTGGATCAGGGACCGCATGAAAGGTCAGATAATAATGCAATGCAACTTTATCAATTGATGTGTCAATACCTTCAAATTCAATGAGCGCTGGCAGTGTAGATGCAAATTTGAACCCCATGGAATAATTAGTATTATAATAAATTGGCTTGATACCTAAGCGGTCACGAGCCAATATTAATTTACCCGTATTTTGCTCCCAAATAGCAAAAGCAAACATACCACGAAGTCGGGGGATAAGCTCCTTTCCCCATGCATGATACCCTTTAAGCAGTACTTCAGTATCACTATCGGAAATGAAGGAGTATCCCTTGGCTTCTAGTTCTTCCCGTAATTCTAAAAAATTATAAATAGCGCCATTGAAAACCAGGGCTAATCCCAGATTAGGATCAACCATAGGTTGTGCAGCACGATTTGTAAGATCAAAAATCTTCAGTCTCCTATGTCCAAGGGCTAGTCCTTCCACTTGATACACTTGACCATCATCAGGCCCACGATTGAACTGCTTTAGAATAGCTTTTTCCAAGCTAAAGAGAGGAATATTTTTTTTATTGAACTGGTATTCTCCAGCGATACCACACATACGTGTCCTCCTTTTTATAGTATTAATTGAGCTGCTAATAATTGAATGACTCAACAGTAGCCCTATTAATAAAATTCCCTATCTAAATACAATTGTTTTTGTTGGATTATTTAACAATTTGTTCGCGCCTATAAAGGGGTACTTGTAGTAGGAATTCACTGATATTATGTTTCACTACATCTTTGATAGAACCCGTACTCTCAAATACTTTTCTTTGTCGCTCAGAACTTGTACCACAGTCAATAATAGCCTGGAGTGTAGAAAAATAGGTTTGATAATTAAGTTGTTCGATATATGGTTGTAATTTTTCAAACCACTCTTTGATATCTTCACGCATTAATTTTATTTTCCCATCAGTATTCATTACTAATTCAGCATCTAAACCATAACGCATCGCTCTCCATTTATTCTCTCGAGAAAGCCAATAGGGCGGATAAGCTACTGATTCAAGCCAGCTTCCATTATCGATAAACCAATGGGCAAGTGTGTGTATAAAGGCCACAATAGCTACGGTTTCGGATAATGTGGCTGCCCCATCACAAACACGAATTTCCAAGGTTCCAAAAGCAGGGCTGGGTCTTAAATCCCACCACAAATCTTTAAGAGATTTGATAGAGCCACATGATTTTAGCGTTTTATATAGATGCTCAAAGTCTTGCCAGTTACGTACATGATAAGGCTGCCCGGCAGTGGGTAGTGATTCATAAGTAGTCGGGCGGCAGGAAGACAGACCGGTGTCTATTCCTTGCCAGAAGGGAGAGCTTGAAGACAGTGCTAATAAATGTGGTAAAAAATACATAAAAAAATTATTAAAACGAATACATTCTTCGCCACTGGACATTCCCAAATGAACATGCAGTCCATAAACATTCATACGACGAGTGAGCCACTGATTACGGTCGATTAGTTCCTGATAGCGCTCTGTCGGGGAAATAATCCAGTCGGAATATTTGGAGAAAGGATGAGAGCCAGTTGTTGCGAATTGAACATCCAAATTTTTTGTAGCGAGTTGTAATGCACCCAGTGTGTGGTAGAGATCATCTTCAGCGTTTTGTACTGTATTGCATTTATCAGTGTTAATTTCTATCGTACTTAAATAAAACTCTGGTTTTATTTTTTCAATATGAGCAGTTTTTTTTAATACTTCTTCGGCCAGGGAGCATAAATTATAAGTAGAGCCATTAATTAGTTGTAGTTCAATTTCTACTCCTAATGTAAGGACGCCATTGCTGCGAAAATAAATTTCATCTTCTTCAATAGATGAGGTTAATAATGGTGGCTCAGAATAATCGGTTGTTGTTAATGAGGATTCATTGAGTTGATTTTTCATCACTTAATCCTTCTATTTATTTTAGTATTTATGACAATGCATTTGTATAAATTTTTTATCACAAATTAAGCACATAGTTTCTTATCTATCCTTCAAGAGGCTCGGCGAATTGATATATTCGAAGAGACTTCTGTGCTAATTCATTGAAATAATTGAAATAACGATAACAAATCATATCTACTGATATAATTTGTACACGAACCATTGAGTCATCTTAATAGTAACAGCCATCAATTTCAACCTTAAATTATTAATGAAATAAACAGGATTAGTTAAAATGTCCTCTTAGTTCCAATATTTAAATAATAAGCCACCCGCACCAAAAATCGGATCACTTTCAGGAAGTTTGACTGCCTTAATATTTATATCCACTTCGGGGTGTTCCTCGGGTTTGCCATAGCTCATATCATATTCAATATCGATGGGATAGGCACCAATACATTTAAAATCATGGGAGGCTCCAACATTTTTATGCGATACACCTGCCGGAATGATGATGACATCACCCTTAAAAAGGGTATATTTTTCGCCTCTGTCTCCACCAATTTGTACGGAGCAGTTTCCTTCAATGATAACTAAAGTTTCATGAGTATTACTGTGATAATGATGGTAATCATAAATTCCATCTACCCATGAATTAATCCAATTATTTTTTTTTAAAAAATTCTGTACCATTTCAGGTGTTTGATCAGAAAGATTAAATACTTTTTTATATATCAATAGAGGATATTGGGAGTTATTTGGAAAATAATTTTGAGGAGGAATGATGCGATGTATTAATTCTTTGGGGGGTGTTGGTAATAAAACATTCATGTCTAAGCTCCGGGAAAAACCAAATTATATAAGACTATAATAAACAGGTAGAATATCAAAATGACAGAGTACGCCTTGAGTTAGATTGATGTCATGCTTTGCTATTTTTATTATTAAGAAAAATTTTAATGCACTGATAAAGAGAATTAATTATACTACCCCTAAAGCGATTTTATGATTAAAAATTCCATGTCTCATATTAGAGTAGCAACACTAAAAGATGCAGAGGCTATCGCTTTAATTCATCTCCGTTCCTGGCAAAAGATGTACAAAGAGTTTATCCCGGAAACGATACTAAAAAGTTTATCCCTCCAGGAAAGAACTCAGCAATGGCATGATCTTCTAAAACAGGAAGTTAAAATACTGGTCAGTGAAATTGATAATCAAATGGTTGGTTTTGCAAGTATTTGCCCCTTTCGTGATGTTCTTGAAAATGGTTTTATTGGAGAAATAAGTGCTATTTATTTACATCCAGATTACTGGCGCAAGGGATTAGGAACACAATTATGTTTGGCCGCACTGTCTGAATTAGTAAACCAAGGATATAAAAAAGTATACCTCTGGGTATTGGCAGATAATACACAGGCAAGAGGATTCTATGAAGCTTTGGGGTTTGAGGCCACTGGAACTACTAAATTAGAAGAGTTCTACGAGGACGGGGCTCTGTTAAAAGAAATTCTTTATGAGAAACTAATCTGAGCCATAGCGATCCATGGGGCAGACTGGCCCCATGATTTTGTCTGTTTTATCTGCCACCAAGCACCACTCAAGAAGTTAAAGCCCGCGAGCACCTGACCCCCAACAACTCGTCTTTGTTATCAAGGCATTGCGAACTGGCTCCATTTGCCGCGAAACATTCTGACCATGCAATATCGGATGGATTTCCTGAATGTTCGGTAGAACTCCAATAGTCCCCAGACAAACACATAGAACCGATACAGTTATTTAATAATAAAGGTAAATTATCAGCCATGTTTTGTTGAAGCTGCAGCAGCGGGGGGGACGTACAAATTAAACTTCCATCATCTGGCCCCATTTCACAAATTGCAGGCAAATACCAATCTAAGTAGCCACTAATGTTTTGTTTGCAAAGCCCTGTTGCATATGTTGATAAAGGAGGAGTTGAGGCGGCGATGGTGCTGTAATAAACATAGATGTTCCGGGTATTGCAAGAACCATCTATCGCTCCATTGCAATTAAATTGTCCTGAGTACTGCGTGGCTGGTGGTATGGAGCTTGCATTAGGACTTGGAGCGCTGGAAGTAGAGGTATCATCAACTCCCCAAATGCTTACTCCGCCATCATAACTGCCTGAGCTATCTGAACTCCAAATAATTCCCGGGGCATTGGGCGTGGCTTGGTCAAACTGTGCCGCCACCTTACCGCCAATACTCCCTGTATCCGAGGTAGTGTCATCAATTGAATACAGGTAACCGCCTTGATAAATACAACTATAACTCAATACCAAAACACCCACTTGAATTGCAATCACATCATCAGCCCTTACGGTAATTGTGCCACTTATCGGTGCGATACCTGTTGTGCATCCCGAAGTTGCGGTTTTACCAGGGGTAATCGTAATGGTACATGAGTCAGCCGGGGCTAATATGCTGCCACAAGTAGATGAAGAAATAGTGGTTCCTGAAGGAAAACCAGATGATAAAACTGATACGTTTGTAGCTGAAAATGTCCCATTATTGGTAATCGTTATCTGTCGTGCATTACCGGTTAACGCATTATTAGTATAGGCACATCCCGCTGTCATGGGGAGACAATTAACTGATAGTGCTAAAGAAGCAACACTTGATGTCAACGTTGCTTGAGGAGGCCTCTTTATAATGATGGGTGCAGGCACCGTATTACTTGCGGAAAACAAACAATACCCATTGTTACTTGGAGTACAACCCACTAGTGAATAGCCAGGAGTGTTAATCTTTATTCCGATGGATGGGTACACATGATTGGGTATGGTGGTGCTTATACTTAAATTTAAAGCGGTGACCGTATAATTTTGACACGATAAAGGTCCTTTTCCATTAAGGCACAGTGTGATATTCAGATTGGCTGGGATTCCTGATGCCACGATATTAAAAAAGAGTCCGCTGCCGGCCGCTATTTTGGGGCTTATTAGTACGAATAACACGTTCAGTAGGATTAATATGCGTTTTAATGCAGCTTTGGTGTCTAAATTTAACCATATCATAAGAAATCCTTAACATTTTAAAATTTGACCCATTAAGAAACAATAAAACCAAAATCCTCTCATTTATCAAAAAGATTTTTATTTTACTCAGACTATTTGCTCATAGCTTGGAGCACATAGTCTGAGTATTAATACTGACAAGCTGTTATGCGGTTTGGATTTTATTTTTTATATAAACGCCAGAGGGTTTTAAATTACTCTCAATCCATGCTTTGCTAGAACAAGTATTGGTTTTCCAGATGGCTCCTGAACGAAAATCATCTGAATAGTTCCAGTTAGTCCATCCTATTTTTTTTCTGGCCATCAACTGCATGTAGCGATCGGCCATAGTAAAATCATTTTCACCATCACCGCTATACGTTTGTGTTCCAAACTCCGTAACAAAAATAGGCAAGACTTGAGACGCCATATCAAGAGCATTTAAATACTCTTCTTTATGAGACGCCGAATAAAAATGAAAAGTATACATAATATTGGGAAATTGCACGGGGTTGTTAACAATTTCCTGATAGGTACTTCCCTCAGAAACGCCTAAAGAACTCCAACCTCGCGTACCTACAAGAATAGGTGCGTTGGGATCAATTGCTCTAATGAGGGGAATAATCTGATCGGCATAATTTTTAATAGCGGTCCAAGAGACTCCATTGGGTTCATTCGCAATTTCATAGACAAGATTATTTCTATTTTTATTGGTGGTGGTAATATCGGTAAAGAACTGTTTGGCTCGAGCCAAATTATAGTTAGGATCCCCGGGATTGAGCATATGCCAATCCACTATGACATAGATTCCCCGATTATAAGCTTGTTCAATAAGCTCATTAACCTCTTGGGTAAATTTAACGGGATCTGTTTCATAGCCTCCTTCCTGAACATAAAGAGACAGTCTGACTACATTGGCTTTCATACTCTCAGTCAAAAAATCTAATGACTCTGAAGTAACGCAGGTATCAGAACCATACCATTGCAAGCCATGAGTACTCATACCTTTTAACTGAATTGGATTACCCTCTTTATTACAAAGCTGGGTACCACATACTGTTAACTGGCCATTTATAGAAAGAGGTGTTCCATCTATTTGAGAGGTTAAAGTAATGGTTTCTATTCCATTTGCAGTAGCAGTTAATGGCTGGGGTGAAAAATCTATAGCGTAACCTGCAACCGCTTCAGAGGATACTGTATAAATAATTCCATCCGTCAGTAAAATAGTACTGGAGCCGTTGCCATTGACTAGAGAGACAGTTTTTGTGATCGCTGCAGATCCATCATTGGGAGTAAATGTCATCGTCAATGCGGATAGGGAAGTTGGGGCACCAGTAACGTTTAAAGTCACCGTATCTTGAGCGACCTGGACACATTGATAAGTTAAATGAGTAGCGGGTGCACCAGGCCCTGCTATTATGCTTGAAGGAGAAAATGCCGGCGTGCAATTATATCCACCATAATTAATAGGCGGAGTTGAAAACTGGTAGGTACTGCCTTCCTTTAGTTGGGTCACTGTTGTAGAGGTATTCCATGCTAGATCCTGAGCACGGGAACCCCCTTCCTCATTCGTTAATAGCACCGAAGGATTATTACTATATCCCCCTAGCTCACTTGGTAATCCCTGTAAGTTAATGGTGATTTTTCCTGTTTGCTCTATTTGGGTATAAGTTATGGTTGAGGTGACTGGTTGATCCGCTGTCAACACGAAGCTATTAGGTACAGCACTTCCCTGATAATTATTCCCTGCACTATCAGAAACTGCTTCAGCGGACAATGTGTAATTTCCAACAACTAATCCACTAAGATTAATAGATGTATCCCATGGAAGTTGAATATCATTTATTGGCTGACCATTTACTGATAAATGTACCAATGCGTAATTTTGCGATACCTGTTCCGGTTTTTTAGAAGAATTTTTTAATATTAAAGTTCCTGTTTCTACAGGGGTTTCTGTATATACATTAATACTTCCCTCTACATGAGTATCTGAGCTAACCCCATATTTAATGAGAATAGACTGGCCTGCGGGTAATTTGGAATCAGCGCCTGGATATGAAGGGAAGTGTAAATTGAAAGTGGCTAAAAATGTACCATCTGCTTGAGTTTGGGAAGTAATATTTAACCCATTATCAGGATAAGGCAATGAACCGAAATCCCCCCAAAAGTTGGTATTTAATGCTGATGTATTCTTAAAAGTAACTGTAGCATTTTGAAAATCAACGGCTTTACTACAGCCATTGGTTAATTTCAAAGTGACTGATTTCCAATGCTGATCCCCTGAAGTAATAAATTGAGTGCTAATACAAGCCGTTGGCTGAGGAATAGAAGGAGTTAGTACAGGTTGAGCAAAAGCTGTGTGAGCAATTGCAATCAAAGGGCCTAACCTCAAAAACTGATATCTCATAATCTTTTCCTTATTGAATTAATAGAGACAATTAAAATCAGATACTCGAGAAAAATCATATGTAAATTTTTATAAGATTCAAAACCATATCCTAAAAATAGTTTAAAGTAAATTTGTGGTGGCAATTTGATCATCACCTTGAACTCAAGTGTTCGACTCCGTACAATAAAAATTAATGAATATTAATGGGGTTAGTATGAAACGCACCGGTTTATTTCTTGTTGTGATGTTCATTATTTTAGGAATTTTTGTGGTTAGTGGTATAAACAAAATTCCCAGACTGGATGAAAAAGTCAAAGCATCCTGGATGCAAGTACAAAATCAATATCAAAGACGTATGGATTTGATTCCTAATCTTGTTAATACGGTAAAGGGGTATGCGAACTTTGAAAAATCTACTCTAACAGATGTAATCAATGCCCGGGCAAATGCAACTAAAGTTACTCTAACCCCCGAAATGTTAAATGATCCCAGTGCCATTCAAAAATTTGAGCAAGCTCAGAGTGCGCTTTCCTCAACATTATCAAGGCTCATGGTTGTAGTGGAGCGATATCCTGATCTAAAAGCCAATCAAAATTTTCTGGCACTTCAATCTCAGTTGGAGGGGACGGAAAATCGTATTGCTGTGGCACGGAAAGATTATATTGATACAGTACAAGAGTACAATACAACGATAAGAACATTCCCTGGTATTATTTGGGCGAAAATTTATGGTGCACAAATCAAACCGTCATTTACGGCACCTGCTGAAGCGGCACAGGCACCGCAAGTGAGCTTCTAGCCCATGCGTATAATAACCCGACAATTAACATTCGGGTTAATCCTTCTTCTTTGTTTAGGCTGCAGCATAACGTTTGCTGCGCCTCAATTTCCCACCTTGACTGGCAGGGTAGTTGATAATGCGCAATTACTTACGCCTCAAGCCGAGCAAGCGCTTGACATCCAATTAGCTAGCTATGAGAAGGCAACAACGAATCAGGTAGTGGTCCTGACCTTACCTACATTAAACGGATATGCCATAGATGATTACGGTTACCAGCTTGGACGTCATTGGCAGATAGGGCAAAAAGGAAAGAATAATGGGATTATACTTATTGTCGCCCCAAAGGAACGGAAAGTACGAATTGAAGTAGGGTACGGATTAGAATCTATTATGACCGATCTCTTGGCAAATCAGATAATCCAGAATGTAATGCTCCCATCCTTCAAACAAGGCCAATATCAGAAGGGTATTGTTGAGGGAACTCAGAGTATTCTGGATGTGCTGGGCGGCGGAAAAATTACCAAAGCTGCCCAAGTTAAAGCATCAAAATATGGTTGGCTGGAATGGATTTTTTTTCTTGTGATAGTTATTTTATTCATCCGCAATCCAAGTCTTGCATTCTTAATATTTGCCGGATCGGGGCAGCGTTTTGGAGGCCGAGGGGGAGGAGGCGGTTTTAGTGGTGGAGGGGGCAGTTTCGGCGGCGGAGGGTCATCAGGATCATGGTAAATATTTTTTCATCTGTAGAGTCTGAGCGAATTGCACAAGCAGTTGTCTTGGCTGAACAAAACACCAGCGCAGAAATTGCAACGGTTGTTATTCCAAGAAGTGACCATTATATTTCAGAAATGATGTTATATGGTTTTATTTTTGGAAGTCTTATTGATTTTGCATTGTGGGATGCTTCGTGGGTAAACAAGTTTCCCCTCTTTTTTTTAATTCAATTGGTATGTATGTTCATTATCCCATTTACTCCCGGTTTAAAGCAGGTTTTATTATATTTTTTACCCAAAAAGTTACTGTATCATCGCGCTTCACATATAGGTGCAGAAGAGCTTCTTGGTATTACCCAACAATTACCGCCTCAGACACCGGTTGTTTTACTCTTTATTTCGTTAGCTGAACATTATGTTCATGTTTTTCCTAATCCGGTGATTAATAATAAGATTGAAAAAAAACATTGGGATAAGATCATTAATGGATTTACCTTAAATTTAAAAAATAAGAACTTAACAAATGCTTGTATTGAAACAATAAAAGAGATATCGGATCTCTTGGCTCCCATTTTTCCTGATGACGAGGGAAACAATTTATATGAAGATGCTGTGCTTCACGGTACGAAAAATAAGAGATAAATGATTGAGCTTAGGGAAGCATGGAGCGCGTGTTTCTCTACCCACATTCTTAATATATTTATTCTAATACTGTTTATATGCTATACCTATATAAGGACAGACAGGAGAAAAAAATGAATAGTAAAAATGGGAATAAAGATCATCCGGAAATTCAAGATATTAAACATATATGTGACATATCTCCTGATTTGAAAGAAACTAAAGATGTATGTGAAACACTAAAAAAGAATCATTCTAATGTAGCTGACAAAAACTCATCTTCAGAACAAAAAAAGAAAAATCCTCTCGAGGACTCTGCAAATCCTGGGAATCAATACATATCCGAAAATGGAAAACCAAAAAACATAGAAAAAAAAGGATTTAATAATTCTCCAAAGCCAATAAAATAATAATAAAACCCATTGTTGGGAAATGGTTAATCCCCGGATTCAAATATATTCCAGTCAATTCATTGACATCATCATTTTTTATATGCCAAATTATAAGAGCTATCTAAAGCAGGCTATTGATTTATCATTAATTTTTTTTAATGGCATGGTATTTGCTTTGATATAACTTTAGAATAATTATAAATAGGTTTTATCCTCAATTCAAAGATGAATTTAGGTAATAGTATCAGATGCGAACGGACTGCTTATGGCTGAGAAAGATGTATTATCACAAGAAGAAATAGATGCTTTACTCGAAGCGGTGGATGAATCTGCTGAAGACTCAGAAGTTCAGACTGATACGGACACTCCTGAACATGCTCAAGCAGAAGATTCTGTAGAGCAGGAGTCAGACTCGGATACTGTATTTGAGCCTCAAACAAGGGTAGGTGACGATGGTGTCAAGACCCTTAATTTTACTGGTCAAAAGCGTATTGTTAAGGGGCAGTTACCAGTCTTGGATAAAATTTACGATAGAGCATTGCGTTATTTTGCTACTGATATTTATCAGTTAACCGCTAAAGATTTTGAACTCACACAAGATCCTCTTTTAATTGTAAAGCATCGTGATTTCATGGGTAGTTTACCTAACCCGAGCTTGATGAGTATTTATAAATTTAAACCCTTGCGCGGTAAAGGCATTGTCCTTTTCGATAGCATTTTTGTTTACGATTTGGTGGATTATTATTTTGGGGGCAGCACTCAATTTTATGCCCAAAAAGATAAAACCGATTTCACGGCCACAGAATTACGCGTTATGGATGTAGTAACTAAAAAGCTAATGGCTAATCTAATCCATGCTTGGGAACCGATTATGCAGCTTGATTTAATGAAAGTGAATGAAGAAACGAACCCTCAATTAGTCAATATAGCCGAGTCAGAGGAAATGTTGCTGGTGGTTCGCTTTACCATGAATTTTGGCAAAGAAATCGGTTCTTTTTATATTATCTTACCTTATTCAATGCTTGAACCTATCAAACAACAATTGGAATTAGGCGCCTCTCGTCCTGATGATGAAATTGATCCGAACTGGATCAACTCATTAAAGGAGGAGTTAATGGACGTTGAGCTTACTATTAGTTCCGCGATGGCAGAAACAACAAGTACGTTGGGTAAGATCATGTCTTGGCAAGCAGGTGATTTTATTCCCTTGGAAATGAGTGAAATAGTCACTCTGGATATCGAAGGAACGCCAAGCTTTACTGCAACTTTGGGTAGTGCCAATGAAAAAAGGGCACTACAAATAATAAAAACAATAAGTTATTAGGGGAAATGGATGGCTCAATCAAAGGAAGCAGTACTCGAGCAATCAAAACAGGCGGACGCATCGGCTCAAGATGCTGAGAGTGAAAAAATGGAATTGATTCTGGATATCCCTGTCTCAGTGACAGTAGAGATTGGTCGTACAAAAATGACTATTCGTAATTTGCTGCAGCTTAATCAAGGAGGAATTGTTGCGCTTGATCGTTTAGCAGGTGACCCCCTGGATGTTTTGGTTAATGGCACTTTAGTGGCTCACGGAGAAGTGGTGGTTGTTAACGATAAATTTGGAGTAAGATTAACTGATATAGTGAGTAAAGCTGAGCGGATTAAGCGGCTCAGATGATGATTAAATCACGCCATTTTATCTTGTTGACTTCTCTATTAATAAGCACAGTGGCCTCGGCATTGCCTGCGGAGAGCTCCAATCTGATCAGCCGTAATGAGTTGATGCGCGTTATTATGGGATTGCTCTTTGTTTTATTAATCATTATTTGCTTATCCTGGATAGTGAAGCGATTAAATCTTGTCAAGGTAAGTTCTTCGAAAGGGTTTCAATCCATAGCAAGTATGACTTTGGGTCCGAAGGAAAAAATCATATTGCTGAAAGTGGGCGATCGGCATTTGTTGATGGGGGTTGGTGCAAGTACCGTAAGTCTTTTATATGATTTTGGGGAACAGTTACCGCCAGGGTTTGACTCAGAAAATAAACCTGCTTTTGCCGAATTTCTTAAAACAGCGGTGGGAAAAAAATAACAATGAAAATCAAGATTTTTATTATGATGCTTTTGTTTTTCATTTTATTACCTATAACAGTCCAGGCAGCACCACTTTCATTACCTGCCGTCACGGTACAACCAGGGGTCGATGGCGCACAGTCTTATAGCGTAAATCTGCAAATTTTAATATTCATGACGATATTGAGCGTCTTGCCTGGATTATTGATGGCAATGACTGCCTTTACCCGAATTATTATCGTACTGTCAATTTTACGCCAGGCTATTGGTATGGCTCAGACACCTACCAATCAAATTCTTATTGGTATTGCGTTATTCATGACTTATTTTGTGATGTCACCGGTTTTTAATAAAATTAATGATACAGCGATACAGCCTTATATGGCTGAAAAGATGGATTTTCCTCAAGCCTTATCTAATGCCCAAATTCCTTTACGAGAATTTATGTTAAATCAAACACGAAAAAATGATTTATCGCTTTTTAAACAATTTGCCCGAGTTGAATCCGCTCCCCTTAATGAGGTTCCGATGAGCGTGGTGATCCCAGCTTTTATTACGAGTGAACTGAAAACGGCGTTTCAAATCGGATTTATTTTATTTTTGCCTTTTTTAATTATTGATCTTGTTGTCTCCAGTGTTCTGATGGCTATGGGGATGATGATGTTATCGCCTTTGATTATTTCATTGCCTTTTAAAATTATGTTATTTGTGATGGTAGATGGTTGGACTTTGGTGTTAGGTTCACTTGCTTCAAGTTTTGCTATGACTTAGGAGGTGCTATGACCCCGGAATCGATAGGCTCTTTGTTTGGCGGAAGCGTTAATATCATTCTTTTATTGTTAACTGTACTGACCGTGCCTGGTTTAATCGTTGGTTTAATTGTGGCGATGTTTCAAGCTGCAACCCAAATAAATGAGTCGAGTTTGAGTTTTATTCCTAAATTGTTTGTTACTTTTTTAGTGTTGGTATTTGCCGGACCCTGGTTATTAAAAACTTTGGTTAATTATACCGATTCTTTGATTACTAATATCCCGTATATGATAGGTTAGGGACAGCAGATGAATGTGGATTATCAAACAATGATACGTACTTTGAGCCAAGTGATTTGGCCTATGTGGCGTATTGGTGGTTTGATACTTACAGCCCCTTTTTTTTCTTCTGTATTGATATCTTCACGCATCAAGGTGTTATTCGTTTTGGCATTAGGTTGGGTATGTGCTCCCTTAGTATCCCCACAGTTATCATTTCTGCATTTTAATGGTCTTTATCTGGTGTATATGGTGCAGGAATTATTTCTTGGAATGTTAATGGGATTCGCATTGCAGCTTGTATTTCAAATTTTTGTTTTGGGTGGACAGATCATTTCAATGCAGGCTGGATTAGGTTTTGCTGTGATGGTTGATCCTTCAAGTAAAGCGAGTGTTCCCTTGGTAAGCCAGTTGTATTTGATGATGACTACTTTAATATTTTTAGCACTGAATGGTCATTTAACCTTACTGGATGCCTTACTAAATAGTTTTAAGATGATGCCTATAGGTCATTCTCCAATAGATAATACAATGGTGTGGCATGTTATTATGTTTTCTGGCTGGATGTTTAAGGAGGCCGTATTAATTTCAATTCCGGCAATACTCTCTTTACTTATTGTCAGTTTGTCATTTGGAATAATGACGCGAGTTGCCCCACAACTGAATATTTTTTCTTTGGGCTTTCCAATTACGTTGATCATGGCCATGGCGATTATTAAAATCGGTTTGCCGGGCGTCGTGACAGAAATCGTTGCCAGTTTTGAACAGGGAATGCATTTTATAATAGGGATGTTACGCTGATGTCAGATGAAGAACAGGCACAGGAAAAAACCGAACAGCCTTCGGCCAAGCGACTAAAAGAGTCGCGAGAGAAAGGCCAGGTTGCTCGATCCAAGGATTTTAATGCGACGGTAATTTTATTATTTACCGCTGTAGGTTTTTTTGTTTTTGGAAAACAACTCTCTTCCCATTTAGCAGTGATGATGCGCCAAGCCTTTGAGTTTGATACACAAGTAATTCTTACTCCGACTTTAGCTTTTGAACGCTTGTTTTTTTTAGCAAAAGCTGGGTTATGGGCCCTTGTACCCATACTGGTGGTAATTTTTCTTATCTCTTTAGGTGCACCTTTATTAATGGGGGGGTGGGTATTTAGTGGTCAATCCTTGCAACCTAAATTTTCGCGATTAAGTATGTTAAAAGGTTTTAAGCGTATGGTTTCTCTAAAAGGATTTGTGGAAATGCTTAAATCCTTTTTTAAGTTTGTTCTTGTTGCCGGTTTTGCCATAGTAGTTCTTAAGTTCCAGCTTCCTTTATTATTAGGCTTAAGCAATGTCCCAATAGAAACAGCAATTCATGATGGTGGATTTATTATTGTTAAGTCTTTTCTGTTCATTTCGGCAAGCTTGATTTTAATCGCCGCTGTGGATGTGCCCTTCCAATTATATGAGCACAGTAAGGCAATGAAAATGACCAAGCAGGAATTAAGAGATGAATATAAAGAAACTGAAGGGAAACCCGAAGTAAAAAGCGCTATTCGACGGGCTCAGCAAGAACTGGCTAGACGGCGTATGATGAGTGAAATTCCTAAGGCAAATGTAGTATTAACCAATCCAACTCATTACGCAGTTGCAATCAGTTATCATAAAAAAGGCAATCGTGCTCCCATAGTTGTTGCTAAAGGAAAAGATTTGATTGCATTTCAAATCAGCAAAGAAGCCAAGACGCATCAGATTCCGATTATCTCTGTCCCCCCTTTGGCTCGGGCAATCTATTTTTCTACTAAATTAAATGCTGAGGTGCCAAGAGGGTTATACGTTGCAGTGGCACAAGTATTAGCTTATGTCTTTCAGTTGCGTGACAAACAACGTTATGATTATAAACCTGAAGTTTTACAAAACGTACCCATTCCAACAGAGTTGGTTCGAGAAGCAGAGGAAGACCTTAAATGATAGCTGCCATGCACTATATCCAATTCTGGATGCGTCAAGGATTAGGTACTCCGTTGATGTTGGTCATCATGCTCAGTATGATGATACTGCCTTTACCCCCTTTTTTATTAGATATATTTTTTACTTTTAATATCGCACTATCATTGGTGGTTTTATTAGCCGTAATTTATAGCGAAAGACCTTTGGATTTTGCGGTTTTCCCTACGGTTATTTTGCTTGCAACTTTATTAAGGTTGGCACTTAACGTTGCTTCCACGCGAGTTGTATTATTAAACGGTCATAATGGAACTGATGCTGCTGGTCAAGTCATTCAATCCTTTGGTGAAGTAGTCATTGGTGGAAATTACACAGTAGGGCTGGTTGTTTTCATTATTTTAGTAGTCATTAATTTTGTGGTGGTTACCAAGGGAGCTGGACGAGTATCTGAAGTGAGTGCACGCTTTACCCTGGATTCTTTACCTGGAAAGCAAATGGCTATTGATGCCGATCTTAATGCGGGATTAATCAATCAGGAGCAAGCCATTAAGCGTCGGACAGACGTAGCCCAGGAGGCCGATTTTTATGGATCTATGGATGGAGCAAGCAAGTTCGTACGCGGCGATGCAGTCGCGGGCATATTAGTGCTGGTGATCAATATTGTTGGAGGATTGATTATTGGTGTGCTGCAGCATGGAATGAGTTTAACGGATGCATTGCACAATTATATTTTATTAACCATTGGTGATGGATTGGTGGCTCAGGTTCCCTCTATAGTTTTATCTACAGCGGCCGCAATTATTGTTACTCGAGTATCAAGCGCCCAAAATATGGGAAAAGAAGTACTGTCACAAGTTTTTGCTAATCCCCGTTCACTGATTATTGCCTCAGCTATTATTGGATTAATAGGTATTATTCCAGGCATGCCTCATATTGCTTTTATTTTATTAGCAGCTGGTTTGGCTGGAATAGCGTATTTATTTATCAGACAAGCCAAAGAAAAAAGTGATTTGCAGATGGATAAAGAAAATGAACTGACTCAATTGAAAGATCCTGTCGTTTCAGAATTATCATGGGATGATGTTAACCCTGTTGATGTAATTAGTTTAGAGGTGGGGTACCGTTTGATTCCTTTAGTCGATAGTGCCCAAGGAGGAGTATTACTTTCTCGAATTAAAGGAGTTCGTAAGAAAACATCGCAAGAGTTGGGTTTTTTAATTCCCTCAGTTCATATTCGTGATAATTTGGATTTAAAACCAAATCATTACCGGATTAGTTTAGCAGGTGTGATTATGGGAGAAGCAGCAATTCATCCCGACAGGTGGTTGGCTATCAATCCGGGACAAGTTTTTGGCGCCCTTGAGGGGATACCCGGGAGAGATCCTGCTTTTGGGATGGACGCCGTTTGGATTAATGAAAATCAAAAAGAACAGGCACATACTTTGGGCTATACAGTAGTAGATGCTTCTACAGTCGTTGCAACGCACTTAAGTCAAATAGTGGATTTGAATAGCCAGCAATTATTAGGGTATGAAGAAACCCAGCAACTTTTAGATAAATTGGCGGTTAATTCGCCTAAATTAGTTAAAGAACTGGTACCTGATGGGCTTTCTTTGGGCATGGTAAGTAAAGTGCTTCAAGGGTTATTAATAGAGCGCATTCCTTTGACCGATATTAGGACCATAGTCGAAACTTTGGCGGAGAATGCGCCAAAATCCAAAGACAGCGAGTTTTTAATCAGTCAGGTACGAATTGCATTATCAAGGTTAATTACTCAGAAAATCAGTGGATTGGACGAAGAACTACCCATTATTACTTTAAAACCCGAGTTGGAACAATTATTGCAGAATACTATTCAGAACAGTGGAGCAGGTGGTGTTAGCTTTGAGCCAGGTATGGCAGATAAAATACAAAACTCTTTGGCTCAGTTTGCTGCGCAGCAGCAAGCGAAACAAGAAAGCTCAGTTTTAGTGGTACAACCAGCAATACGTTCTGTTTTGGCACGATTTGTGCGTAATATATCCAATGACTTTCATGTATTGTCTTACCAGGAAATTCCTGATAACAAGCAAATAAGAATAATTGGTACCGTAGGATAGTCATACTCATCGCGAGTATAAAAGGCAGGAGGCTTTATGAAATTGAAACGTTTTGTCGCTGCAGATACCCGCAGTGCCATGCAACAAATTAAGGCTACTTTCGGGCCTGATGCCGTAATTTTGTCCAGTCATCGTGTAGAGGGTGGGGTTGAGATCGTTGCTGCTATTGATTTTGATGAATCTATTTTGTCAACTCAGGCTGCGGTTGCATCAGCGGAGCCTCCTACCCAGACTGAGAAATATCCGCACCAAACACCGATAGATGATGTGCGTCAAGAAATTCAAACTTTAAGAGGAATGCTTGAAGCCCAATTAAGAGGGAACGTGGGTGGCAATGAACCCTTGCATACGGTATTGTTACAAAAGCTCTTATATCTTGGTGTCAGTCATACTACTGCTGCGGCCTGGGCACGTACTGTAAGTCCTGATTTAAATCAACAACGCGCCTGGCAAGCTGTCTTAGCCCATATTTCGGAACTGTTACCTATTCGTGACACCCGAAGAATAGAAGAGGGGGGCATTTATGCATTTGTCGGGCCAACAGGCGTTGGAAAAACGACAACTCTTGCCAAAATTGCGGCACGTTTTTCATTAAGATTTGGAGCTGATAAATTAGGTTTAGTGACCATGGATACCTATCGCATCGCAGCTCAGGAACAATTAGTTCTTTATGGAAAAATTCTGGGCGTCAAGGTATGTGTTGCTCAGGATGAAGTGGCTTTGGCTCGCGTATTACGGCAATTAAGTGATAAAAAATTAATTTTAATTGATACGGCGGGAATGAATCCAGCTGATGAGCGAGTCGCCAAGCAAATGGATGTACTAAGTACTTATCTTCAATCTATTGCTAAAGTTTTGGTATTAGCCGCAACCAGTCATTATCAAGTCCTTATCGATGCAATAAGGCGCTATCAGGCTAATCACATCGATCAATGTATTATCACAAAATTAGATGAATCCCTGGCATTAGGTGGTGCTTTAAGTGCCGTCATTGAATCGGGCTTGGGAGTAAGTTATTTAACGCATGGTCAGCGTGTTCCTGAAGACATCAAAATGGCTACGCGTCATCAGCTTGTTGAACTATTTGCTCAACAGGAACTTCAATTGTTCCCGGCAGATATCAGCAAAGAACAATCGCGTGGGAGGGAATATTATGTCTAAAACTAACAAGAGCATTAAGGATCAGGCTTCTGGGCTTAGAAACTTGTCACGTACAAAACCGGTTAAAGTGATAGCAGTCACAGCAGGTAAAGGTGGGGTGGGCAAAAGTAATGTTTCCGTTAATTTGGCTGTTGCTCTGGCCCAGCTCAACAAAAGTGTGATGTTACTTGATGCGGATTTGGGTTTAGCCAATGTTGATATTATGTTGGGATTGCATACTAAATATAATTTATCTCATGTCATCCAGGGCATATGTCATTTAAGCGATATTATTTTGCAGGGACCTAATGGCATAAGGGTGATACCAGCTGCTTCCGGAACAGAATTTATGACCCAACTGACTCCATCTGAGCATGCTGGAATCATCGATGCCTTTAATGAATTAACTGATGATTTGGACTATATGATTATCGATACTGCTGCGGGGATTTCGGATACCGTATTGAGTTTTGCTCGCTCTTCTCAAGAGTTAATCGTTGTTGTATGTGATGAACCGACTTCTTTAACGGATGCTTATGCTTTAATCAAAGTGATGAGTAAGCGCTATGAGTGGACTCACTTCCATATTTTAGCCAATATGGTCAGAAATTTAAAAGATGGACGCGATTTATTTAATAAATTATTCAGAGTTTCAGAACAATTTCTTGATGTTCATCTAAACTATTTAGGAGCGATACCGTTTGATGAGAATGTTCATAAAGCGGTAAAGAAGCAAAAACCCGTTTTGATTGCTTATCCGGACTCACCTGCTACGGCTTCATTAAAAGAATTAGCAGAGGCAGTGAATAATTGGCCATTTAAACCATTATTAGGTGGCAACACAAGTTTCTTTTTAGAACGATTAGTATCAGGTGAATTTTAAATTGTTCACTATACTTAAAATAGCTTTAAATGCGTTTGGGTTAGATTTTATAGATTATCAATTATCTGTGCTGTTTTTGTAAGGAGAGTATCGTGGATGCTTTAGCTGCATACAGCAAAGTAAATCAACAAACCCAGGAAACACTGGTAAAGGGGCATGCTCTATTAGTGAAACGTATAGCCCATCATTTATTAGGGCGTTTACCCCAAAGTGTTCAACTTGACGATTTAATACAAGCTGGGATGCTTGGTTTACTTGAGGCTGCGAGACATTATGATTCGTCTAAAGGAGCTTCATTTGAGACTTATGCCGGAATTCGTATTCGTGGACATATGCTTGATGAAGTCAGACGAAATGATTGGGTGCCTCGATCAGTTTATCGTAATTCCAGAATGATTTCTGAGGCGGTAAAACACGTGGAACATAAATTGGGTCGAGAGGCTAAAGATTTCGAAGTAGCCGAGGAATTAGGCCTTCCAATTAATGAATACCATGAAATGCTGCAAGATTCTGCCAGTAGTCATTTATATGGTTTTGATGATTTAGGTGTAACCGATGATGTTTTATATACTGAAGGAAGTGGGGCCTCCAATGAACCACATGTTAGTGTACTACATACTGATTTAATGAGTCATCTCACTGAGGTTATTGAGGGTTTACCTCATAAAGAACGACTCGTTTTGTCTTTGTATTATGAGCAGGATTTGAATTTAAAAGAAATTGGAGAGGTTTTGGAGGTGAGTGAATCTCGTATATCTCAAATTCTCAGTCAAGCAACTCACCGTATTAAATCACGTTTACCGGAATAGATAATAATAATGGATTCATTAACATTAATAGGTTTATTAATAGGTTTTCTTGCAATTATCTTAGGGCAAATAATTGAAGGGGGCGATTTACATTCTTTATTCAATATGGCTGCCTTAATGATTGTCCTGGGGGGAACTTTGGGGGCCGTTATGTTGCAAACCCCCATGCCAACCTTTAAAAGAGCCTTCAGAATTTTACCCTGGATATTCAAGCCACCTCATATTGGTTTTGATGAGTACAGAGAGCTTCTCATTGAATTGGCAAAAAAAGCACGTCAGCTTGGGTTGCTTTCATTGGAAGATCACTTGGAAGTAGAGAAAAATCCATTAGTAAATAAGGGTCTTGAATTATTAGTTATTGGTGTTGATAAACAAACAATAAGAGAGGTTTTAGAAGCCCAAATAGATCATGATGAATCACAGGATTTACGAGCAGCACATGTTTTTGAAAGTATGGGAGGGTACAGCCCGACTATAGGAATTCTGGGAGCTGTTTTAGGATTGATTCAGGTAATGAGAAATTTGGCAGATCCCGGAAGTCTGGGAATGGGCATAGCAGTAGCGTTCGTGGCTACAATTTATGGAGTAGGAATGGCTAATCTTATATTTTTACCTGTAGCCAGCAAATTAAAAAGTTGTATTTCTCGTCAAGTACATTTTGACGAAATGATTGTCGAGGGGTTGGTTGCCATAGCCTGTGGTGAGAGTCCTAATATGTTACAACTAAAATTAAATAATTTTGGCAAGCATAAAAGAAATGAAAGCAAGAAGAAATAGGCCGGAAGAACATGTAGATAACCACAGGTGGATAGTATCCTATGCGGATTTTATTACCCTGTTATTTGCTTTTTTTGTGGTGATGTACGCTATTTCTTCAGTGAATGTATCGAAGTACAAATCACTTTCTGAGGGGATGAAATCAGCGTTCAATAAAAAAGATCAAAATAAAGCCATGGTATCAACTGATAATAAAATTAATGGCCCTGCAGACAAGAAGACCAAAGGCAGTTATAGGGATGGTCTTGATGATTTAAATAAATCTTTGTCGGAATTGGAAAATGGGAATTTTACAATTAACCGACAAGAGGGTTGGATAGAATTGGATATGAAAGCAGGTTCGTTATTTGATTCAGGTACTGCTGATTTAACCCCAGAGGCTTTGGTGAAATTAATGCAATTAGCGGCAAAAATTAAATCGGAGCCTTTTCCTATTGTGGTTGAAGGTTATACTGATGATATACCTATAGAAACGCCTCAGTTTCCCTCTAATTGGGAACTTTCAGCAACCAGGGCAGCTACTGTAGCGCGTGTTTTAAACAGTTACGGGATCAGTAGGGATCGTATTTTAGTAACCGGTTATGGAGAACAATACCCCATTGCCAATAATCTTACTGAAGAGGGCAGAGGCTTAAATCGGAGAGTCAATATTGTAATTGCCAAAGATAGAAATGTAGATCGACTGATCAATCCGATGATAAATCAGATGCATAATGTTATTTTCAATACGGCACCTTCTTCCTTACCCTCGATAGGTTTAAAAAAACAGAATGTAAATAAAGTACAATCGCCACAGCAAAATATGAATAAAGTAGAGTCACAAAAACAGAATACCGATAAAAAGGAAAAAAAATGATCAATATCATTCTGAGTTTTAATCTAATCATCTTTTTGTTTCTAGGTAATTTTTTATTAAATCAGCGTAAGCAGCTCTCTGACCAAAAGGAAAAGCTGGATTCTTTGGAGCATTTAACGGCTCAAATACTCAAAGATCACCCAGTGTTAATTAATGCTGACTTGTTATTTGCTAAACAATTAAGAGAAATTAATAAACAATTAATCAGTATGGATAATCAATTACAGGATTTGGAAAATAAAAGAGATAATGATGGTGGCTATCAACATGCTTTAAGAATTCTGGAAATGGGGGGCGATCGAGAGGAAATCGTCGCCAGTTGTCATTTATCTAATGCAGAAGCAGAATTGTTAATGAATTTGCAGGCTTATCGTTCTGCATTAAAAACAAATTGTTAGGATCTTGTTTAATCTAACCTCCAGGCATCATAAGATTAGGAGCGCCTTCAAGACAAGAGGTGTTACAAGGGAACTATGACATTTCCTCCCATGGAGCTTGATCTCGAAATCAAATTTCAACACATTGTTACCATAGAAGGTGAGACAAACGAGCCTAAATAATAACGGTTAATCAGGTCGGAGGGAGAGTAAGGGTGTTATTCTCTGTGGCATTACTGATATCCTGTAATAAGCTTTCTGTTGTACTATGACTTTTAAAACCAGATTTAAATAAATACAAACCTGTGCCTCTATTTATCATCAAACTATGTTGGGAGTTATCTAAGATACCATCTACCCGTGCTTTTATTTCGGCAACTGACGAGGATCTTAATTCCTTAACTAAGAAATCCAGTTCATTGGCTTTAATCTTCCCTTTAACATCCCCATTTTGTAATTCTTTTATGTAAGCCTCTAGAGCATCAATTGCTGTAGTCACTTCTGGTGGATGATCTTGAAATTCAATATTTAATTCGGAATCTCTTTCTACCTCAGCTATTGGCAGATCATCAAAGAGATTTTGACTTGGATCATTCGAATAAGGGAGTTTATATACTGTTATTAAATTTAACTCGCCGTTTTCTGCACAACGTAGCTCTTCCATTATATGGCCTGCTATAAAGTTGACTGCAGCTTCACGAGTATCGAATCTTACTACACCATAATTATTTTCATAATACTCCATACCATTACCAACCATTCTTAAACTGGTTGAATGGAATTCTTTATTAATGGCGTAATTAAAATTAAAGGTGGATTTGGCATCCATATCTTTTAAAGCATTCCAAATAGCTGATCGCATTTTCTGCTCAATGCTGACGTTAAAATAAATGCCTACACGTCTAAAAAGGATATCTACCAAGGTGCAATTTCGATTATAAGTATCATAAAGTTGTTTATTAGATGCTGAGGATAGATGATCAAGATGTCCTTCTGATACCAGCCTGCCATATTGGTGAGTATGTCCCCAACAGTATCCTTCAAAATCAGTACCTTTGAATGGATCATTAGATTGATTAAAAGGAAGATAATGTGTTGCGTATTTTTTAGCCAGACCCTCAAAATGTCTTTGGTCATTCAAATCGTCATATTTTTCTTTATACTCTTTAGCACTTTTTCTAGTATCCTTTAGAATTGCGTTAAGGGAATCAAAAACACGATTATTATTTGTATTAACTTTATCGATATATTTATTTACTTGCTGTTTTATTTGCCCAATACCCTTGATTACTTTTTCCACTTGAGCCATATCATATTCTTTACGTAATACAAAAATGCTTTTACCTTCATTTTGATGCTCTTTTAAATAAGCAATAAAATTAGGAGTATTGGCGTCTTTTTCAAGTTCCTCTAGTTGCTCTTTTAAGTCATCTCTAACCGTTTTATCTTTAATTTTTTTTATAACTGTGTAAACATCTGAATAGTGCATTTAGATTCCGATCGGCTTTAATATAATTATAGCTTATCTTGTGCAAATTAAAGGCAATAAATTTTTATAGGAAAATGACCACACTCAAATGGGTGGGGTTTGAGATGATGCTTGCTGGATTTGATCTTATAAAAATACTCTTAATTTTCAGAATTAATGATTCCAAACTAATTACTATAGCTAGAAAGCTACTTTCACTGTAAAATCCTATCTTTATTTTTTAAGAGACACTTATGTTAGAAGTGAATCATATTAACCTGAGCTTAATTGATTTGGGTAAGCGTATTGAATCGCTTAGGGGGTACCTTTGACTTTGAAACGAAAAGTGAACGCCTCGAAGAAGTAATCCGTGAATTAGAATCATCAACTATTTGGAATAATCCCGAACAGGCGCAAGCCTTGGGTCGTGAACGAACGCAATTAGAATCAGTTGTTATTTCTTTAGCCAAACTGAGTCAATCCATAATTGATTTAACTGAGTTATTTGAGCTTGCCCGAGAAGAACAGGATGAACAGACAATTACTGATCTTGGGGAAGAATTAAAATCCATAGAAGAACAGGTCGCAGGTTTAGAGTTCAGACGTATGTTTTCTGGTAAAATGGATGACTCCAATGCTTATCTGGATATTCAGTCTGGTTCCGGGGGGACGGAGGCTCAAGATTGGGCTGAAATGATATTAAGAATGTATTTGAGATGGGGCGAACAGCATGGTTTCACTACTGAGCTAATTGAATGCTCTCCTGGTGAAGTTGCAGGAATTAAAAGTGCTACTATTCATTTTATTGGTGAATATGCCTTCGGATGGCTGCGAACTGAAACTGGAGTTCATCGCCTGGTTCGTAAATCTCCTTTTGACTCAGGCAACAGGCGTCATACTTCTTTTGCAGCCGTGTTTGTTTCTCCCGAAGTAGATGACGATATTGAAATAGAAATTAATCCCGCTGATTTACGAATAGATACTTATAGGGCTTCTGGCGCGGGTGGTCAGCACGTTAACAGAACTGATTCCGCCGTACGGATCACTCATGCGCCCAGTGGTATAGTAGTACAATGTCAGAATGATAGAAGCCAACATAAGAATAAAGATCAGGCTATGAAGCAATTGCGTGCCAAGTTATATGAATTGGAGATGCAAAAGAAAAATGCAGAGCAGCAGGCCTTGGAAGCAACTAAATCTGATATAGGGTGGGGATCGCAAATTAGATCTTATGTATTGGATCAATCACGGGTTAAAGATTTGCGCACAGGTGTAGAAACCAGCAATACCCAAGCGGTATTAGATGGCGCATTAGACCAATTTATTGAAGCCAGTTTAAAGGCAGGAGTAGGTGCAGCATGACTGAAGAACATATAGATGAAAGCGTAGATGAAAGTGAAGTTTATCATATCCGTAAACAAAAATTAGCCGAGTTACGTAGTGAGGGTTTTAATTTTCCCAATCAATTTCGCCGTGAGCATTTAGCTGACGAATTAATGAAGAAATACAGCGATTTTGAAAAAGAACCTTTAGCACAACAACGGGTGAAAGTGGCTGTTGCAGGACGTATTGTTCTGAAACGTATTATGGGTAAGGCCAGTTTTTTTCATATTCAAGATGTATCCGGACGGATGCAGATCTATATCAGAGCAAATGATCTTCCAGAACTATACGAACAATTCAAACATTGGGATTTAGGGGATATCGTCGGGGTTAGAGGAGAACTCTTTAAAACCAATACTGGCGAGCTTAGTGTCCATGCAGAACATATGGAGTTATTGACTAAATCGTTAAGACCATTGCCTGATAAATTTCATGGTTTGGCCGATCAAGAGATGAAATATCGTAAACGTTATGTTGATTTGATTGCCAATGAAGACAGTCGAAAAACCTTTTTGATTCGTTCGCGCCTCATCCAAGCGGTCAGACAATTCATGGATAAAAATCAATATTTGGAAGTTGAAACACCTATGATGCATCCTATTCCTGGTGGGGCTGTGGCTCGTCCTTTTGTGACGCATCATAATACCTTGGATATGACGATGTATTTGCGTATTGCTCCTGAGCTTTATCTCAAACGATTAGTTGTAGGTGGCTTTGAACGAGTGTATGAAATTAATCGTAATTTCCGTAATGAAGGAATCTCTACTCGTCATAATCCTGAATTTACGATGATCGAATTTTACCAGGCTTATGCTGATTATGAAGATTTAATGACTTTTACTGAGCAATTATTGCAGTATTTATGCGATACGGTTTTAGGGAACAGACAAGTAGAATATCAGGGCCAGGTTATTGACTTTAATCAGCGCTTTGCTCGCATGAGTGTTAAGGAAGCCATTTTAAAACATCATCCTAAAATTGATGCCCAGCAGTTAGAAACCATAGAAGGATGCAGAATATTCCTTAATGATTTAAATTTACCCTACAAAGAAACCGACGGACTGGGTAAATTGCAGATGATAGCGTTTGAAGAAACAGTAGAACATCAGTTATTTCAACCCACATTTATCACTGCATATCCAACTGAAATATCCCCATTAGCCAGACGCAGTAATTTAGATCCTGAGGTGACAGACAGGTTTGAATTTTTTATTGCGGGTCGTGAAATTGCCAATGGTTTCTCTGAATTGAATGATGCTGAGGATCAAGCGGAACGTTTTCATAAACAGGTTGCAGAAAAAGATGCTGGTGATTTGGAAGCGATGCATTTTGATTCCGATTACATTGAAGCTCTGGAATATGGCATGCCCCCAACAGCTGGAGAGGGAATAGGGGTCGATCGATTGGTGATGCTATTTACTGATTCACAGTCTATTCGTGATGTTATTTTATTCCCGCATTTACGCCAATAATTGGGAGTGATCTATGTCTGTTCGGTGGATCCAGAGATCAGTTCAGTATATTAAAGAAATACAGGATGTTGGTTTCTTTGCTTTAATGGCGGATTCCCGTATTTTTATGTTTTTCACGGGAACGCCCTTATATTATGTGATGTTACCATTCATGGGCTTTTTGCTTACTGTTTCGGCATTAACTAATGGATATTTTCTCTCTAAAGCGAACAACAAAAATCTTGATCAGTGGTTTGGTTTTATTATCTCAGCCGTGTGTGCGGCATTAGCCAGTATTTCACTTTATGGCGGCGCCATATCGACAGCCTATGGTCTTTCCTTTGTAGCAGGTCCCTGGTTTTTTTTCAGTAGCGTCCTGGTTGCCGCTTTTCATCAGTTGGCCATGCTAGGGCTTAATGGGTATAGAGCTTATGAATCGCCCCAAGGTTCTGTTCAACGTATGCATTATATTCAAGCCGTTTTAAATAACTTATTTACTCTAGGGTTACTAACTGCTGTTGTAGGGGCTGTGGCTTTCGTGATGCTTTTTCCTATTGCTCCTGCAGTAGGATCTGCCTTTGCTTTGACTGCAGTTGCTTTGACACTCTTAAATATTTTATGGCGGTTCATTCCTCATAATTGGAAACTTTCTATAAAAGGATTGTTCTATTTAGGAAAACCGGAACCAATACCCCAAGAGCAATCCACTGAATCCTCAGCGTTAGTAAGTACATTAGATAATGGCTTGCAGCATGATGAGCAATATCAACGTCTATTTACCCGCTGTGATTACAGTGCAGAAGTTAGAGCCATGGAGCTAGCTACAGGTGAAGCTTTCCTGCAAAAAATTATTACAAGAAAAATTGCTGTTCTTCAGGATCCATCTGTGCCAGAAACTGAAAAAAACTGTCAAAAAGCAGCCTTTCTTGCAGATATATCATCAGCCCTAACTCATCATTCTCGGATGAACAAGAAAGAGTTATTAAGAACCTATCCTTTGGCTTTCCAAAGTTTTTGGGCGGAGAAAGGGGAGGTGGAACAATTATTTGACGCTGCTATGGTTTTATTTGACAAACGTGAGCGGCAGATAATGCTTGAGGCTACTCCAGATGAGCCTGAACAAGCTTTATTATTTAACTAAACGCTCTTGGAATAAATTTTTCTGTAGGCTGGACTGTGCGTCCAGCAATAAACTGAACTTATTCAATAAAATCGAGAAACGTCATTTTTATTGAGAAAGGATACATACTCCCTGTGTCTGGTTTCAGTTTGCGTTCCCCCTGGCTACAGTCGCTGCCTGAGTGGAGTTGTTATTTTTACTACCGTAATTCACTAATCACGAGTCCAATGGAATAGTTCTGGTTATTTGCTATACATAATATATAGGCCAAAGCATATACATGCTAAAGCGAGGATTCCGAAATGGAAAAAGAACAAATTGAAAAGGTTAGACGTGGTTTAAATTATTTAGCCAATTACCCCACTAAAGATTTATGGCGTTTGTTTGTAGACGGACGTTTACATGAAAGTGAAGGAGGATGGGTGAGCTATGAAGAGAGAGAACCCGGCTGTTTAAGATCCGCATTTAATGCACTAGCGCTCACATTAACTAATATAGAAAATCCAGTTATTTCTACAAAAATGATTAAGGGAATCCATGCAATGGCCTTAAGCCATGACAAACGAGAGAGCTTTCCAGGTAACTATAGAAATTGGTATGCGCCATTTGCATTTAATAAAGACCGGGTTTCCGTTGAAGGGATTTTGGATTTTATTAATAGGGTTGAAAATGAAAGTTTTTATTCGGGGTATGGTTCATTTCTTGGACCTAGAAATACTAGCCCGGACGAATCGGACGAAAATGTTGTTAATACTAAAGAATCAATAACCTGGGGTAATATAGACTATTTATTAAATCAATATGGATGCAAAACAAAGCAAGAGCTTGCGGAAAAACTATATGACCCAATAGCCAGTGGACAATATGTTTATCAAAATCCACACTGGGAGCTTATCGAATGGAAAATGAATTCGTTAACTGATGAGTTAAATCAAACATTATCTGGTAAGCATGATGGTGATGATGATAAAACGATTGCAGCTATTGTGCATTTTATTAAAGAATATGAACTCTTACATCCGTTTCCAGACGGGAATGGCAGGGTATTTGTTAATTTGCTATTAAATAGATTACTAATGCAAGCAGGTTTGCCCCCCGTTACCTTCTATGAACCTAATCAATTTGACTTAAAGTCAGAAATACAAATTGTTGATATAGTAAAAGAGGGCATACAAAATACGATTGCGATAATTGATGGAAAAGCTGATATTTTTGGATTCAATTCTAAGAATGTACCAGAAGAGAAGGGGGATGAATATAATGAGTATGTCAGTATATTAGAGGAGAAGATTCAACTGGAACGCAAACGCATTAATGATTTACCTGAAGTACTTCAAAGTCCCAAGCATGGGGCAGTAAGATTTTTTAGTGACAGCCCATCTTCAGATACAAAGATAAGTAGCAACTCTGAAGTAGAACAACCCAAATCAGGCTGTTAGGGGTAGTGCAGTTGAACAACAAGCGATTGCAGTCTGTAATGAACAACTGAATGAAACAGGAGTGAGTTGTTGGGCTGTTATTGTTTAAATTTAATGAAATTTGATCCTGTTAGAAGCCGAACCATTATTTGAAAACAATGGTTCGACTTAAATAATTTATACAATCACTTCTATTATTTATTAAAAATGTGCGTGGTGATTTACTGTACCATGTCCTACATTGTCATGTTGATGGTGATGGTCTCTTCCGTTTCCGATATTTATGGGTACATGATGGTGAGTATGGCCATGATCATGGATAACAGGACCGCCGAAAACAGGAACGGGACTGAATATTGTAGGCTGGTAAGATGGAGATCGCCAACCGGTATAACCGTAACTTGGAGTTCTAACGGTATAAGAGTTGTTTCCAGAAAATAAAAAAGGCAATAAACAAATGGCACCGATGATACCAAGAACTGCCAATACTCCAGCTATAGGTGCAAGAGGGGCTGAGGCTACTGCTGCGGCACCTACCAGGGCTGCTGCTGTGCTTGCCTTAGCCGTCGTTGCCAGAATAATTCCGCCAGTTACCACTGCTGCAGCGGTCACTGCGCCCAAGCATTTTAGCATGAAACTATAATTGGTATTGTTATTGGATGGTTGCTGATTTGGAGTTCGTTGGTTTGAAGTTCGTTGGTTTGGGCTTCGTGGTCTTTCTATTTTTGCTTCCATTGGTTACCTCATCTATGTTACCAGGTTAAAATGCATTCCAGTTCAAATCAAGTTTCTTATTGCGCATAGAGAACTCTTTATTTTTATAGAAACTTATCTCAAAAACCGAGTTTATCACTCTTGGGTTGCCCATAAATAAAACATAATTAACAAGTTCCTTTCTACGCGATTCGGATTTTACCTCATCAGTGGCAAATGTCACACTATTTTTTTAACTGAATGTAATAAAGAGGATTGGAGGTGATGATTTGTTTTTAGACAAATTGCTGCTAATTTACTAAGCTTAGGATACTTAAATCATCATGATTAATCCCATTAGCTTTGAGGAGGAAATTAGTGCTGGGCATTTTAATTGATTTATTGTGACAAGGTGAATTAGATGAGGGGCACAGCAATGCGTAAAATTGGAATTATCGTCTTTAGAGTTTTGATTTTAGTCCATTTGTCTCAGATGACTGTCCATGCTGCGCAAAGCGCTGGATTTGCTGTTGGACCGCAATATAATACAACCCATGTCTATGTTGCTCCAGGACAGTTTAATCGGTTCATAGCGAGCTTTATGGGTACTTTTGGTGGGAACACTTCAAAGCTAAGTATCTTTCAGGTAACACCAACACCGAGCCAGGCTATATCGCAGCTCGGATTAACGCCGGTAGGAACGGTTTCAGTATTCGGATTCA
Organism: uncultured Legionella sp.; assembly: GCA_964428035.1. GTDB lineage: Bacteria > Pseudomonadota > Gammaproteobacteria > Legionellales > Legionellaceae > Legionella. The sequence goes on along the minus strand of CAYRWO010000002.1, from coordinate 85,157 downwards.
AGACCCCTGTTCCCTATCCTTTTGGGCTTGAGCGTACAGGGTATCTCGTTAATAATTTTGACCAAGCCATTGCCGCTGCACGTGCTGCAGGAGCCGATATTATTGTGGCGCCCTTTTCTGACCCTATAGGGCGTAATGCCGTTATTCAATGGCCTGGCGGTGTGAAAATGCAACTCTATTGGCGTAATATTCCACCATCTTATCCTGAATTGAAAACTATTCCGGAAAATCGTGTCTATATTTCCCCAGATCGTGCCGACCTCTTCATTAAGGATTTTATTCAATTTTCCAAGGGTAAGATCGTTTCGGATAATGCGAGCGCTCCCGGCATAGAGATAGGGCAACCGGATAAATATTATCGACGTGTACGTATTGAATCCGGTTTCGGACGAATGGTGGTCATTATAACTAATGGTCATGTGGCCTGGCCTTATGGGCGTGAACTAACGGGTTATGAAGTTTCTAATCTTAAAGAGACTCTTGCCCAAGCAAAAATATCTGGTGCAAGCATTTTGGTTGAACCCTTTATTGGGGAGCAACGCATTTCATCCATGGTGAAATTTCCTGGCGGTTATATTGCGGAAATTCACGAAGTCTCGTCACTACCTGCCGCTATGGAGAAACCTTAGTCCAGACGTTTATTTATTTCACAATAAAACATAGTGCTCCCAATAACTGCTGCAGGCATGATCAGTATATTTAAGACAGGTATCAAACTGATTAGATTAATTAAGGAGCCAAACCCTAGTGAACGCATTTTATTATTTTTTATTTTCTGTCGCATTTCTCTAAAGCTAATTAAATTATTATCCATGGGGAAGTCTTGATATTGAATACTGAGCATCCATGCGGTGAACAAGAACCATAAAAAAGGATAAATTGGATGTAAAAAAGGCACAAAAAATAAAAAGCACATGCCCAACAGACGCGGTAAAAAATATTTTAAAAATTGTCCCTGACGTTTAATACTACGAAGCGCCATTTGAGAAAAAGGTAGGGATGGAGTAGGGATACCATAAAGTAAAAATTGAGTTTTTTCGGCTAACAAGCCATTAAAGGGTGCAGCTATTACATTAAAAAAAACGGTAAACAGCGATAGGAAGAGCAAAAAAAAACTGATTATAAAAATGATGAGCAATACCCCGCTGAGAAAACTTAACCAGGAGGGCAACTTATCCAGATAGTAAGCTGAGTAGGAGAATAAGTAATGATAAGTAAAATAAAATAATCCACCAAACAAGATAAAATTAAAAATCATCGGCAAGATAATAAATCGTTTCAAACCAGAAGTTAAAAGATGACGGATTCCTCGTAACATATAGAGCATGCCATGAAAAAAATGGTTCATTTTAATCCCTAAGATTGATGATTATTTATAGGTGGTGTTGACCACATTAAGTTGATGGAATCCCATCCTTGCTAGTGTACCAGTCCAATGACTTTTTATTCCAGTTTTGCAGAAAATCTTGATACATAAACTTAAAGAACACTGCCAAAAATCATCAAGACTTCATTGAGGGAACGCACGAAGGGCTACATGCCTGGGTAAGTGGTGTTGAGGTCAGCTTCTGCTATAATGTATAAAATTAATACAAATTTAAAGGGGTTGCTATGAAATCCAAGCATCTATTTCCCGAATCGCCTAATATACCCCAAGACGTACAGAAGAATATGATGGAGCAGGCTAAGAGTGTCGTGGCTTATTTACAAGAGATATCAAACATTAATGGCGAATTTTTCCCTGACGCATTGAAAGGAAAAGGGGGGCGATCTTTAAAAGGTATTAATTCCTCCGGACGTTTGTTTTATGAGGCAAAAGTATATAGCGCAACAGGAGAAGGAAAAAAAGAGGAGCAGTCGCAAAAGCAACTAATTCAGGAAGGAATGGAACATTTTTTTAAGAATGAACAATTGATTGAATATACCATGAAAAGGCTAAACACTTTTGAACCTGTTATGGATGAGAAATGCGTGATGTTTGCAAAAGATTTTGTCGAGGATTTTTTTAAACCGATAGAATCAACTCAAGAGTGGCAGGAGTTCTATCAAGATAGAAAAAATGCATTAGGGGAAATGGTGGCGGAAGGTTTGGCTAATAGTATAAAAGGTGCTTTTGCTTATAAAGTTATTGGTGCGATACCACAAGAAAAAAGAGGATTAGGAAAAGATAAGTTATTGAATATATTTTTTTCTAATTATCCTGATATGAGTGTTCCTTTTAATGAATATAAAGAAAAAATCATATCTCAGCTTGGTAATTTGAAAGACGAGATAGGAAGAAAGGTTGAGCAACTGAAGAGTGTAACATCTAGTGATATCGAGGCCAGAGAAAAGCACGAACAGTATTTGTCCACCATCATGGGCGACCTGGAAAAAAATATTGGTGGTATTTTAGACAAGCCTGAATTTAAAACACTGGGGAGCGAGGCACGTAATCAGTTTCTTCTCCATGATATGTCATCAATACTTTTTGATATCAAGACTGTATTGGACGGACTTAGCAAACGAGAAAATGAAACGATACTAAAAGACTGTCAAGCATCCCTGGCTGATTGTATGATTAAAATCATTACTCACCATAATCAAAATGGGGAGTTGGGTAATTTAGATTGGAATAACAATCCAAAAATGCTGATCTTAATTAACTTTGCAATGCAACATAAATCCGATTTCCGGGGGACCTATCATAAAAAATATGAAGATACCTTTAAGTTATTTGAAACTAAAATTCAACTAAATAAAGAAGGGATAATACAAAAAAATCAGGCCTCATTCTTTAAGTCCGATGAGGTAGAAAAAGAAGAGGAAGAAAAGGGGGCTAATTACAAGCCTCCTGGTTAGACGGGCTAGAAGAATCTGCCGGCGAGGAGGCCGACAGATTGTCTAAGGTCAGATTAAAAAAATTATCTCAATCTTCATCTTCCCAACTTAAAGTACCGCCTGCCTGGTATTCAATAACGCGTGTTTCAAAGAAATTTTTCTCTTTCTTCAAGTCCATCATTTCGCTCATCCAGGGGAATGGATTTTCAGCGCCAGGATATTGTTCAGCCAAACCAATTTGATTTAGACGACGGTTGGCAATGAAATGCAAATACTCTTCAAACATTTCCGCATTCATTCCCAAAATACCATGAGGCATAGTATCTTTGGCATACTGGTATTCCATGGCCACACCATCTTTGACGAGTTGAATAATCTCATTTTTAAACTCAGGTGTCCATAAATGCGGGTTTTCGATTTTAATTTGATTGATGACATCAATACCAAAATTCATGTGCATGGATTCATCACGCAAAATATATTGGAATTGCTCTGACGTACCTACCATTTTGTTACGACGCCCCATAGAGAGGATCTGGGTAAAGCCAACGTAGAAAAATATACCTTCAAATATGACATAAAATGCGATCAAGTCACGCAATAAACGCTGATCATTCTCAGGAGTACCGGTATGAAAACTTTCATCACCCAAGCTTTGTGTGAAAGGTAATGCCCACGCTGCTTTAGTGGCAACTGACGGGATTTCCCGATACATATTAAATACTTCTGCTTCATCAAGTCCTAAGCTTTCAATAATATATTGATAGGCATGAGTATGAAGAGCTTCTTCAAAGGCCTGACGTAATAAATATTGTCTGCATTCAGGGTTGGTAATGTGTTTGTAAACAGCAAGAACCAGATTATTGGCAACCAGCGAATCAGCAGTAGAGAAGAAACCTAAATTACGTTTAATAATTAAACGCTCATCTTCAGTAAGCCCATTAGGATCTTTCCATAATGCCACATCAGCGCTCATGTTGATTTCATTAGGCATCCAATGATTAGCACAGGCTGTTAAATATTTATCCCATGCCCATCTGTATTTAAACGGAACCAGTTGGTTTAAGTCCGCGCGGCAGTTGATTATTTGTTTATGATCAACTTGAATACGTGCAGCCCCCATTTCTGGTATTTCCAGTCCTGTTGCGCCCAGAATCCGGGGCGCATCAGCTTGTTGTGTATTATTATTAAATGACATTAACTTTCTCCTGATTATTGGCACGCTTCACAGTCTGGGTCGAGAATGGAGCATACTTTGGGTGCTTCATCTATTAGTTTTACTGCATTGAGCGCACCGTCAGTAACAGTAGATTTTTCAGCGTTACTTGCACCTAGACTACGCAAGTAATAAGTGGTTTTTAATCCTCGTATCCAGGCATGCATGTAGAGTTGATCCAGTTTTTTACCCGATGGTTGAGCCATGTAGATATTAAGAGACTGAGCTTGATCTATCCATTTTTGCCGACGAGATGCTGCTTCTACTAACCACATAGGATCAATTTCAAAAGAAGTGGCATAACGTCTTTTTAATTCATCGGGAATACGACTAATGGGTTGTACGCTGCCATTAAAGTATTTCAAATCATTTACCATGACTTCATCCCAGAGATTCAGAGCTTTTAAATCAGCAACCAAATAAGGATTCACTACAGTAAACTCACCTGATAAATTGGATTTTACATATAAATTTTGATAGGTCGGCTCAATGGACTGCGCTACACCACAGATGTTGGAAATAGTTGCGGTGGGAGCAATAGCCATCACATTAGAATTACGCATTCCTTGAGTTCGAACTTTAATTCTTAACGGTTCCCAATCTAATCGTTGTGATCGATCCTGTTCCAAATATTTACTACGCGCTTGCTGCAATAAATTGATTGAATCAATGGGCAGTATGCCTTTGCTCCATAGCGATCCTTCGTAACTTGAATAACTGCCACGCTCTTTAGCCAGATCACATGAGGCTTCTATTGCATAATAACTGATTAATTCCATAGAGGAGTCAGCGAACTCAACAGCTTCTTGAGAGGTATAATCAATTTTTAACTCATACAAGGCATCCTGGAAGCCCATTAAACCTAAGCCAATAGGTCTATGCTTTAAGTTAGAGTTCCGAGCCTGGGGTACTGAATAATAGTTAATATCGATGACGTTATCCAACATACGAATAGCCGTGGAGATAGTACGTTTTAATTTCTCTTTGTCCAATTGGCCATTTTTAATATGGGCAGGAAGATTCACGCTACCTAAATTACATACTGCAATTTCTTCTTCAGAAGTATTTAAGGTAATCTCAGTACATAAATTAGAACTGTGGATTACACCAGCATGTTGTTGTGGTGAGCGAAGATTACATGGATCTTTGAACGTCATCCAGGGATGGCCAGTTTCAAACAGCATGGATAACATTTTGCGCCATAATTTTACAGCAGGAACAGTTCTAACGTTTTTAATGATACCTTGGCGACTTTTTTCTTCGCATTCAATATACATTTTTTCAAAGGCTTTGCCATATTGCTCATGTAACTCAGGTACTTCATCTGGAGAAAATAAAGTCCAGTCGCCTTCCTCACGAACACGCATCATAAATAAATCAGGTATCCACAAAGCGGTATTCATGTCATGGGTACGACGGCGGTCATCTCCCGTATTTTTTCTTAGCTCGAGGAACTCTTCAACATCTCTGTGCCAGCATTCCAGATAAGCACAAACGGCACCCTTGCGTTTACCCCCCTGGTTTACAGCTACAGCAGTCGCGTCAGCAACATTTAAGAAGGGCACGACCCCTTGGGATTTTCCATTGGTACCTTTGATATGTGAGCCCATAGCACGCACTGGGGTCCAGTCATTACCTAACCCACCTGCAAATTTGGAAAGTAATGCATTATCTTTAATGGCGCTGTAAATCCCATCCAGATGATCAGGAACTGTAGTTAAATAGCAACTTGATAATTGGGGTCTTACGGTACCCGAGTTAAATAGAGTGGGAGTAGAAGACATGTAATCAAAAGAAGACAGCAGTAGATAAAATTCAATTGCTTTGGCTTCTTTATTTTTTTCGCGCATGGCAAGACCCATGGCAACGCGCATGAAAAATGCCTGGGGAAGTTCATAACGTACGCCACGATCATGGATAAAATAGCGATCATATAATGTTTGCAGACTTAAGTAAGTGAATTGCATATCACGCTCAGGCAACAATGCATTACTGAGTTTATCTAAATCAAAATCAGCCATTTTAGCATCAAGCATTCCCTGAGCAATACCATGTGCTATGTACGATTTGAAGTAAGCCGGATAGAGAGTACTCATTTCATCAAAAGTTGCATCTGATTTGATTTTTAATTTGGTGAGTGCTTCCATACGCAAGCTATCCAATAATAAACGAGCGCTAACATAGGTATAATTAGGTTCTTTTTCAACCAGAGTACGAGCTGCCATAATCAATGATTTGTGAACATCTTCAAATTTGGCTTGATTGTACAAATTGCGGAGAGCGTCTTTAATTACAGGCTCAGCAGTTACGTGCTCCAGATCACGGCAAGACTCATTAACAATCGTATTCACTCTATCCATGTCCAGTGGAACTAACTCGCCATTGGGCATAGTAATCAATAGATTTTTATTATCAGCAGGTTGTTGTTTTAATTCACTTTGCCGTGCTTTGCGATGTTCTTCTCTATAAAGTACATAGGCACGTGCCACTTTATAATGACCACTACGCATTAGTGCCAGTTCGACCTGATCTTGAATGTCCTCAATGTGAATAGCACCACCACTTGGCAAGCGACGTTTAAATACTTGTGATATTTGTCGAGTTAATTCCTCAATTTGTTGATGAATTCGATCAGATGTAGGAGCACTGCCACCTTCGTCTGCTATGAACGCTTTAGTAATAGCGACTTTGATTTTAGAATCATCATAATTAACTACTTTACCATTGCGTTTAATCGTTTTAAGCAAACCAGGTGCATTGGCAGTCAATTCCAGTTGACTTATTTGCACATCTTTTATCGGCTCAATAATTTCAGACATTATTCCTCCACGAAATATTTTTTTAACAGTCAAATGCAGCTTAATTACTGTTATATTAATTGTAGATCATAAATACAAAAACCCAATATATAGGGTTTTTTAAAGACAGGAATAACAAGATAATGTGTTTTTGCATATTAATCAAGAGAGCAATCTGGGAATATATTGTGGATAAGTTGTGGGTTAAAATAAATAAATTGTGCTTATAACAAAATAAGCGTTTATTTTCAGAGGTTTTACTAAAAAGAAAAATTACGGAATAAATTTATTAAATAATTTTTCTTTTTAGAGATTTCAGAAGATAAAAAGTAAGATTAAAAATTACATTTTTATCAAAAAGCTAACGTACCACAACTTGTTCTGAAAGATACACTCCAATCAGCTAAATTTCATCCAAATCCGTCATTGCGAGCGAAGCAACCCAGACTCAGTGCTCGACCCTCCGGGTTGCTTCGCTTCGCTCGCAATGACGAATAAAATATACTTGTGATCAAAATAACAGCCATATAGTGATCAAAACAACAAACTTGGTTTGTATATAATTTTTCGGGACTCCAGAGTCCAACATAATACAAAAACAACATATAATGTCCATCAATTCTGAAAAATGCAATTATAATTTTTTCACAATAATTGCATCGCTAACATTTGAAAAACCATGAACATTCAGTCGGAATGAATCAATATGAGCGAACAGCTGACTGGAGCTTCCTCCATCTAAATTAATTGCATCAGTACAGGAGAGAGGAGGGGCTTTCAGCATTTTGGCCAAAACCCTGGTAGTCATTGCGGAATTAGTAGAAACCAAAATAATCACTTTCCCGTCTGCTGTGATACCCAGAGCTGACCGGTCAGCAACGCCAGGCTTCAGAGAGGGTATCTTACCCTTAATCAGTAATCTGGGGCCACTTTGTACGGCAAAATCAATTTCATCATCATGATTAAAATGCCGTACATTGGAAATATGGGGTCGATTATTTTTTATATAGAAAATACCCCACCAGCTAATACGTTTTAGGGGATTTTCCAATTTTTTATTATTGATTCTAAGACCGAGGGGATGGAATTCATGATCAAAAAAACCACCGTTGATACTTAACAAGGCCTTGCTGTGTTGGGCAAATTGATCGGCAGAGGCATTTTTTAATGCCAAATTTTTTGCTGTAACCAGGGCCAGTTGATTTTTATCCAAGTCAATGCGGAATACATGGATATGGGACCAAGGTTTTAATATTCCTCCTTCAAGATCCTGATATTCAATACCAGGAGCTAATTCTTGCCACCCGTCTGAAGAAGAATAAGAATTCGCAGCGATCAGCAAACTGATGAGAAAAAGATATAAATTTAATAAATAACTTTTGTTTGCATGATAAACATTGGTTTGCGAAGACATGTTATTGTATCCTTAAGTACATCATTCAACACCACGGAATCTCTTATGCAAATTAAAACGCAACATAACAATAGTGAAGCACATAAGTCAACAACTGAATTAACTCGATTAATGAATGATGTATTGGAACTGGCTAAAAAAGAAGGCGCTACTAATGCTGCTGTTGTAGTAAATAACGACAGAGGTTTTTCTGTTGATGTCCGTATGGGGGAAGTAGAGACTGTTGCTTTTAGTGAAGATAAAGGCGTTGGTTTAACGGTTTATATCGGCCAACGTAAGGGTGGTGCCAGTAGTACGGATACATCACCTGCTGCTTTGGAGTCATTAGTTAAAGCAGCATGTGATATCGCCAGAGTGAGTGCTGAAGATCCGTGCTTTGGTTTAGCAGATAAAGAATTAATGACTAGAAATCATCCCGATCTTGATTTATTTCATCCTTGGAATATTACCCCCCAACAAGCAATTGAAATGGCATTAAAATGCGAATCTCACGCTTTGTCTTTAGATAAACGTATTACTAATTCTGATGGCGTTAGTGTAGCTTCTTATGAGTCTCATCATGGTTACGCTAATACCTATGGTGGTGAAGGATTTCTCCACAGTACCCGTCACAGCATCAGTTGTTCTTTGATAGCAAAAGAAGGGGAGGAGATGCAAAGGGATTATGATTATTCCACCGTTAGAAATGCCCTGGATTTAGTGGATGTCAGGATAATAGCGCGGAATGCCGTGGAAAAGGCAATAAGTCGCTTGCATTCAAAGCAAATTGAAACCCAAACGACCCCTGTGATTTTTTCTTCTCGAGTTTCCAGTAGTTTATTTGCAAGCTTCATTAGTGCGATTAGCGGCAGTAATTTATATAGAAAAAATTCTTTTTTATTGGATTCTATAGGGCAGCAAATTTTTCCTGAATTTATTCGTATTTACGAACAACCCTTTTTAAATGGAGCCTTGGGAAGTTCTCCTTTTGATAGCGAGGGAGTACCTACCCGTGCCAATCTCCTGGTGGATAAGGGACGTTTACAGCAATATGTTCTTGGCAGTTACTCAGCGCGCAGAATGGGATTAAAAACAACCGCCAACAGCGATGGAGTTCATAATTTGACTATAGATCCTACGGCTGGTGATTTAGCAGAGTTGTTAAAGACGATGAATAAAGGTTTATTGGTTACTGAATTGATGGGACAAGGCATTAATGGAATTACCGGTGATTATTCTCGTGGGGCCAGCGGTTATTGGATAGAGGATGGAGTGATTCAATATCCCGTTGATGAGGTCACCATTGCCGGAAACTTAAAAGAAATGTTTAAAATGATTCTTGCAGTTGGCAGCGATATTAATCCTAATATTTCTACCCGTTGTGGCTCCGTTTTAATAGAGAAAATGATGGTGGCAGGTAAATGATTTCGGCATATTGGGCTAATAGCTCATAGTCGTCAAGCTAAGGAATATCCCCTTCTCCCGCCGAAAGCGGGAGAAGGGGCCTGGAGGGGGGAGTAAGATGGGAAAAATTAATCTAACCTCATCGCTTCACCGCTATTAAGTTAAGGATTTCATCTCGATCCGTTCAGGCTGAGGTATCCCCTCATCATTTTATGCGCTTTTAGAATACAAAATATCTAGCTTGTCATCCCCGCGCAGGCAGGGATCCATCCAATAAAGTGACATTTTGCTAATATTGGGATGGATCCCCACCTGCGCGGGGATGACAACTCATTAATTTACAATGTTATTGAACATTAAAAATTATGAGGGGATACCTCAGGGCTGAGGAGGCTTTTACGCCATCAGTTAAATAGCAAAAAATGAAATAATTCGAAAACTAGTTTTTATCCCGGAATATAATACGGCCCTTAGATAAATCATAAGGTGTTAATTCGACCTTAACTTTATCACCAGTTAGAATTCTAATATAATTTTTACGCATGCGACCAGAAATGTGGGCAGTAACAACATGTCCATTTTCTAATTCAACACGAAACATAGTGTTGGGTAGTGTATCTACAACGGTACCAGCCATTTCTATATGATCTTCTTTTGCCATAGGTCTCTCAATGATGTATCAAATTCATAAAGGTGAAATAGTGCACTAAAATAAGGTAAATGGCAATCTAACCGTGTTATTCATTTAAATTAAGCATACCTTTTTCTCTATTGTTTCCTGCCATAAGCCACTTTTTCCCTTCCACTAAACGGGCAATTAGCATATTACTTACACTGTTTCCTGTGACATTAAGCATGGTTGCCAGAGGATCAATAATAATGCTAATTGCGGCAATGGCTATCAAAGATGATGATGGAAATCCATAAACAGTCAAGATCAGCAACTCACCAAGCATCCCTCCACTTGGAATTGCACCCATTACAGTCCCAACTAACAAGGAAACACCGAGCGCGGTGAGTAATATGGGGGGGCTTGAGAAGTTTAGTTGAAAAATACCAAACAAGAAGGCAATTTTAAAAACACCTCCTATTACAGAGCCGTCTTTATGAATTATGGAACCCAGCGGTATGGCTGTTTCATAAATTTCAGGAGTGACCCTCATCGCTCTTGTTGCCACCAGATTTGCTGGAATACTGGCTGCACTGCTGCAGGTTGCAATAGAGGTGACCATAGGCAGAAAAACATTAGACCAGAACAATTTTATTCCTGTAGTTTTTCCAGCCATATAGGCATACCAGGTAAACGCAACCAAAAAATAAAGAAGGGAGGATACATAATAAATGACGGCAATTCGAATATAGCTTTCTATTAAGTTAGGACCAAGTTCGCTGACTAAAACAGCAAAATAAGCAAAAAAACCAATAGGGGCATAATACATGATGAGAGAAAATACGCGCATGAATATTTCTTCACCTGATTGCAAAAAGGTTGCAAATAGCGTTCCCTTTTCTTTTGCACAGGTTACTGCAAGCCCAACCAGAATTGAAAATACGATTAAGGCCATAATATGTTCGTGAGAAAATAGTTTTGAAAAATCAGAAACCGTAAAAACACCTACGATTTGACTGGAAAAACTGACTGTAGATATTTTTTCAGGCATGGCTAAATGTAAAGAAACCCCTTGTCCCGGCGGAAAAAAAGTTACAATAACAATCGCATAAAGACCTGCCACAATACCGGTAAATATGAAAACAACAGCCATATAGAATGCGATTTTACCCAGTTTTTTCAATGATCCTACCTGAGCAATAGCAGAAGAAATACTAAAAAAAATAAGTGGAACAATTGCAGTAAAAATCAAATTGAGAAACAGTTCACCCAAGGGTTTTAAAAATTGGGCGTCTGGACCAAGCCAATAACCGGTCAGCCCCCCAAACAGTATGGATGAAATCAATATAATAGGAACAGCATAGGTTCTAATGGTTGTGAGTTGAGACGTTACCACCGCAGAGCTTCCCCTGAAAATTATTATATAACGAGTAGGCTTTGATAGCAGAATTTGTGACAAAAGTCACTTGAATCACATTATATTCCTGTTTAGAACGGTTTAAAAAATCATTCTGTTTTTAAGAATCAGGATGATTTAAATTTAACTGCTTCATTCTTTTATGGATAACTAAAGGGAATAGTCTAGAATTTAAATATAGGACCATAAGGGATTTCAACGAAAAACTATTATATATACATAAAAAACAAAAAAGATTTATGGTGATCTGGCCAATCTAAGTCAATCCTTATGAGGAAGCTAATATGCGAAAAAACGGCGAAGATAAAGAAGTCGGACGACTCGCTGCTTTGCATGAACTACAAATTTTAGATACTCCACCTGAGGAACGCTTTGACCGGCTTGTTCAGCTTGCCACAGATTTGCTTCATGTTCCTATTGGCTACATTGCTTTTTTGGATGAACAAAGACAATGGTTTAAGTCTCGACGAGGTTTACGTGCAAAGCAAACCCCACGCGACATTTCATTTTGTAATCATACCATTCAGCAAACTGAACCTTTGGTGATACCGGACACTCTTCTGGATAAGCGTTTTATTAATAGTCCTCTTGTAAAAAAATCCCCATTTATTCGATTTTATGCAGGAATACCGTTAGCTAATTCAAAAGGTTTTAATGTAGGTACATTTTGTGTGGCAGATAGGGAGCCATTAAAATTAAAGCCTGAACAATTAAAAATTTTGCAAGAATTGGCGGCATTGGTAGAAGAGCAATTATCATTTCGACAGGCTAATGCTCTACTAAGAAAAATCAAAAAACAATTGGAATTACGTAATGATTTTATCCGGAAAGTATTTAGTTTTTATATGTCTGACGATGTCGTATCGTCTATTCTGGATTCGCATACAAAACAAAAACTCGGAGGCAAGGAGTGCAAAGTTACTATTCTTTTTAGCGATTTAAGAAATTTTACACCGCTGTCCGACTCTCTTCCAGCGGAGCAATTAGTGACTATCCTGAATAGCTATTTTACTAAAATGGTTCAGGTTATTGAAAAACATAAAGGTACTATCTATTCCTTTATTGGTGATGCCATCATGGTTATTTTTGGTGCGCCTTACTCAACTCCAGATGACTCTTTAAGAGCAGTTGCATGCGCTATAGAAATGCAACTGACACTTAAAAAAGTGAATGCACTCAATAAGAAAAAAGGATTGCCGCAGTTACTGATGGGGGTTGGAGTTAATACAGGTTTAGCGGTAGTTGGTAATGTGGGTTCCAAAAAACGTATGCAATACAGTGCCATAGGATCATCAGTTAATTTATCCTCACGTATTCAAGATTTTAGTTTGGGGGGACAGGTATTAATTTCTGAGGCTACTTATTTAGAAACAAATAAGGATCTGGAAATTAACGGCCATCTGCGAGTGAAAACGAAAGGTTTTGATTACCCCATTCATATTTATGATGTGGTCGGCGTCAACGGAGATTACCATCTCCATTTATAATGATTTCCTTTTTCCATGTCATCTCGATTTTTGTAGTCTGTGTCAATTTTTTCACAATGTTTCTCTCTCGCCGCGAAAGAAACACCTGTAATAGTGATTTAAAATGCGGGAAAGGGAGGGGACACTGCCATTAAGTCAAGGATTGTTTGTTCAAGATAATTTTTCTTAACTTAATGGCAGTGAGGGTTTGAGAGGGCTATAACAAAATCTTGATGTTTGCCCTCTAATCCCCCATTACAATTTGGTTTATTATCTCAATTTACGGGTGCGGGAATCAATTTGTGCCACCAACCCGGCTGTGATTTAAACCATTCATTTTTTAATTTCAAAGCCGGCATCTAACCAACCCTGCAAACCACTTCTCAAAGAATAGACTTGGGAATACCCCATATTTTGTAACGTGTCCGCAACCAGAGCACAGCGAAAACCACCACTACAATATACAATAATTGGTGTTTGAGTATCAGGAATTGTTTTTTCAATATCTCGTTCAATGATTCCTTTACTTAAATGAATTGCTGTAGGGATATGTCCAGTAGGCCATTCGTTGTCTTCTCGAACATCAATCAGAGAAAAATGTTCCTGGTGATCGATCTTATCTTTCAATATTTGAGGTGTGATCTCTTTAATTCTTTTTTTAGATTCATCTACCAGAGTTAAAAAACGTGAAGAATGTTGTTTCATCATATTGCTCCATAAATTAATGAATCATAGGATATAAGATTTTCAGGTTACAGGATATTAAATCTAATTAATCCATAACACCATTCCATCCTGGTTTTGGAGGTTCGGTTTTCAACCGTTGGCATCGTGCAATGAAAATAGGTGCTATGGCATCTGTTGGGTAAATTTCCAGACAATTTTTAAAGCAAATAATCGCATCATCCCAACGTTGTTCTTTATAAGCTGAGAACCCTTTTTCAAAGCACAGATTATAAGCTTCCAGGTCAAATTCGAGGGTTAAAATATTATCCGTTAATAATTCGTAAATAAGGCAGCTTTGTGTGCGGCCTTCAACGACTACGCAATCGAGCATTCTCAATAAAAACTGGTCTTTTATTTGTTCATAAACAGTATCACTGACGATTATTTTAGTTTTATAATTTTTATTGATCCCTTCAAGCCGACTAGCAATGTTGATGGTGTCGCCAATGGCGGTATAATTTAATCGTTCTGATGAACCCAAATTACCGACAATAGCATCTCCCATATGGATACCAATACGAGTAAATAAAACTTTTTTTCCTTCTTTTTCCCATTTTGCATTCAATTCATTCATCTTTAATTGACAACGAAGGGCGGCACATGCCGCATGATAACAAGGATTATCATTGGGTAGGGGAGCACCCCAAAAAGCCATAATTGCATCACCAATATACTTATCAATGGTTCCTTTCTCAGCGATAATAATTTGCGTTAATTCCTCTAAATACTCCCCCATCTGGATCATCAACAAGTTGGGTTCTGTTTTCTCAGCAAGGGTTGCAAAATGCTCAATGTCTGAAAATAAAACAGTAAGTGTTTTTCGAACGCCTCCTACACGTATGTCTTCTCCTGATTCAATTAACTGCCTCACGAGAACTTTAGGTATGTATCTTTGAAATAATTTAAGCCCAATTTTCATTGAGCGTACAGAATCTCGTAAATGAATGATTTCTTTTATTCTGGATTTGATCTGAATTTCACCATCCAGATTAAAGTGTTTTATGTTTTCTGTTTCGGCTACCAGAGATTTAAGAGGTCTTACAATACGAGAAACTAAACCGGATACTAAAAGGATGCCCAGAATTAAGATAATCAGGCTGATGTATAAACTTATCAAATTTATCCTTCTCAAATCGCTGGTAAAATCACTTTCAGGAACTACGATGCCGATAAGCCATCCATAAGCGCTTAAAGCCTCGACCGGCTCGTAATTTATCATATAAGTTTCACCCTTATATTCATAAGAAAATGTGAGTTTTTTCTGCCCACTTTTTTTATACAGTTCTAGCGATTTGGCAATTAATGGTATTGAATCACTATGGACATTATAAAATTTTCCAGTAGAGGTATTCAGATCAGTAAAAGGTTTTTTATCGGGATAGGCAATTAATTTGCCTTTATTCGTGATAATAAAAGAGTAACCAGTGGGTGTTATTTTTTGATTTCTAATAAATTTAGTGAGCTCAATCAGATTGATATCAAGGCCAAAAGCCCCGTAAAATTTCCCATTCTTAAATACAGGCGATACGGTCGTTATGCCTATGTCAGGAGGGGGATCAAAGAAATAGATATCAGTCCATGTCGTTTTCTTTTCTTTTTGGGCTTGGAGATACCAGATACGCACACGATGATCATAACTCAGGTCAGGGGATAAGTATCGCCTGGTTATTTTTTCAGAATTATCTCGATTGAGAATGGTGCGTGTTGCGGGATGGCTTTGGCGGTTATAAATTTCAGAAGTAATACTTCCATTTTTTTCTTTTTCGGAATAAATAAAATTGCCTTGTTGGTCACCCCAATACGCCCCAACTACGAGAGGTAAGGTTTTGACCAGACTCGTAGTTAAAGGTCCTAACTGAGCTACTTCATCCTTAAAAACACCTTGCTGTATAAGGTGTGCAGTAAATTGGCTGCTAACGGCAGCAGGTGTGATACTCTCATTTAATTCACGTAACACAAACTCCGAGGAATGACTCATGTGTTCATGGGCTATATAAGTCAATATTTTCGTATAACGCATTGTGGCAACAAGGAGAATCAGCAATCCAGTAAAGATAAATAACGAGATAAAAATAAAGAGCATGCTGGATTTAAGCGAGATAATGAGCTGATTTATTTTTTTAAACAGATGTCCAATCATGCTGAGGCCTTTACCAGGGAATAACTCCATTCAGAATAAATTATAACCCATTTTTCACCGTGATGTGGTGAAGGATACTGGGATCTATAAAAGACTGAACCTGAATTGGAAATCGAGATGATGCAAGTCAATCATGATGAAAATTCCATAGTCCTTTTTTATTTGGATTTTCTAAGGCCTGGTCCAAGAGATGAAGAAACTCTCTTCGACTTATAATTTTAGCACCTAAACTGATTAAATGCGGCGTTGGCATTTGGCAATCAATGAAATCAAACCCCCATGTTTTCATCGTGTTACACAAGGAATATAAGGCAATTTTTGAAGCATCGGTTACGGTATGAAACATGGACTCGCCAAAAAAAGCGGATCCTAAACTAATACCATACAATCCGCCGACCAGATTATTTTTTTCCCAAACTTCGAATGAGTGCGCATAACCCATATGGTGCAGGCTGATATATGCCTGAATCATTTCATTAGTTATCCATGTTTTATTAAGACGATCCGAGTAAGTGGCGCAGGCGGTAATTACTTGCGGAAATGCAGTATCAATAGATAATCTAAATGGTTTTTTTAGAGATTTTTTTAAACTGCGTGATAATTTAAATTCATTTGGTATTAAAATAAGTCTCGGATTAGGTGACCACCACAGAACAGGACAACCCGGTTCATACCAAGGAAAAATGCCTTGAGAATAAGCCTGCACTATCCGTTGAGGAGATAAATCGCCTCCAATTACTAATAATCCTTGCTTGTCACTAGTCTCAGGGTGAGGAAAAATATAGTCATCGTTATAATCCAAATCGCTTCTCCTCTTGAGTAAAGAAATTCATTCTGTCTGAAAACGCAGATGGCGTAAACAACTCATTAAGCAAAATAAAGTAGCCATTATCAAAAATTTAGCAGTTCGGATTTGCCAAGCCCGCAGCGGCATTCTAATTGACCATAAAGATAATTAAAATATCAATTTGTATATTATTGGAACTTGTCTTACACTTTAAAGGAGTTTAACCAGCTGGGATGCTAATATGAAAAAAATAATGCTCTCGTTTGTTATAGCTTCAAGTACAGTAGGTCTGTCAAGTTGTGTAACCGATACAGTCTATTCACCGGGGTACAGTAGTAATTATGTGTATTCTACAGCTTACTACCCCGGTTATAGATATGGCAATTATTATGGTGTCGGTTGGTATGGTAATCGAGGATGGCGTCACAATAATTGGTATGGCGCAAGAGCGTGGAATACTGGTTGGCGTGGTGGCGCTTGGTCCGGTCGCGGATGGCGCGGTGGTGCTTGGTCTGGCCGCGGATGGGGTGGTGGTTGGCGTAGGTAATAAATCCACATTTTGAATTTAATCAAAGCGCGGTAAGAGTTTTTCTTGTCGCGCTAATTTTTTAAGTAGCTGTTACAAGCAACTCTTCTGTACTATTATCATCTAACTCGCAAAAAAATCAGTTTAAGAAAGCAAACGAGCGATCTTCTTCAGAATAGGCCTTGTGTTACATCCAGGAGAACTCGCCAAGGCTCGAGAGGACGGTGGGACGCTCAACTTGCAGCCGAACACTGGATGTAACCTGGGTGAAGGCGCAGCGTAACCCGGGATCGAAACTGATCCAGCCTTGATCCCGGATTACGTGTTGCTTCATCCTGGCACAATTTCCTGAAGTTGACACCATTGGCTGAAAACTGACTGAGTTTCTAAATGCACGAAATAACGACAGACAGTACTAATGTAATGGAGTTTGTAGTGAAAATTTATCATGCTTTAAAAAATATAGTTTTTTCCCTGTTAGCCAAAAGAACAGTAGGGGTTAGAATACTTCTGATTAGAGAAGGAAACATTTTATTGGTGAAACATACCTATCAACCCGATTGGTACACTATTGGCGGGGGTGTTGAATCAGGAGAAACTCCGCGCCAGGCAATAGAAAGAGAGCTTCGGGAAGAAGTTGGAGTCGTATTAAATGGTTCACCCGAATTATTTTCAGTGTATTATAGTAGAAATGAAAAACGTGATGACTATATTATTTTTTATATTGGCCATGCAGGTGCACAAGAATTGGTAACTTCGCCTGAAATTGCAGAGCAACAATGGTTCCCCATCAATCAATTACCCCCGGATCTTTCACCGGCAACCCGCCGAAGAATCCAGGAGTATTTCAAGGAAATTGAGATCAGCGAGCGCTGGTAGATTTAACCCTTCTATAGCTCAAATCGAGCTGTATCGGATTGCTCTGTCTCAGTTGAGATTGACCGTTCAATAAAAAAAGTCAGACCGCTTTGTTGGTGAGCCTCTTGATCTGATTTTGAAATGAGGGAGGGATCAGTCAAAGTCAATTTTTTACGGGGACTAATTCTTAACAGGCCCAAACCACCATTTCTCTGCAAAGGTGTTTCGTAATTAAAACGCAATTCCAATTGTTCTTCGGCAGTCAGTTCAAATTTATAGGAGCCGAGCATGCGAAATAATGATAAAACTTCGGTCATGGCAATACGTAAACCGGGACAGCGCCTTGCTCCCGTTTTAAAGGATAAGAGTCCTCCTTGTTTTTCCAGGGTACCTGGACGATTGAAAATCAGCTCCTCAGTAAAAAAATTAGAATTATAAACATGTCCCTTATTGTTTTTGGGGCACCATCGTTCTGGAAAAATGTCTTTTGCACTGATTTTCTGTTTACCCAGCGCCTCTTGTCCTGCTTGAGAGAGAAGGAGATCAGGAACATGAAACGAATGCGTGTGTAAGCTTTGCATGGGAATAAATACGAGCGCACCAGCGGGTAAAGTTAACAATGTACCATCAATGTCGAGAGTAATGGCTTCATTAATAACTTCTGGCACAATAGGGGCGGGGGGCGATAGGCGTAACGCTTCTAGCAAAACTGCTTCGGTATAAGATAAGCTATTACTATCCCAGGGTGAGTGTAATTCGAAATGTTCTCCAACAGAGATTTTCTGTTGAATTTCATTTTTGACGATGGAATAGATGCGTTTATCTTGAATCGCTATTCTTAATGCGGTGATTAACACCGTCGCTGTAGCATCAAAACCTAATAAAGGAATGAATAAGCTTTCATTGACTACATCTCTTATAAGTACAGACAGTGGATTATCATCTTTATGTTCTATGGCATACTTCACCAGGATTTCAGCGTGTTCAGCGCTCAGCCTGGTGGTTGAGGAAATATCCAGTTCTTTCAGTTGACTCTTGATTTCAGAGTTTTTCAGGACTCTGACGGTGAGCAAATAATTAAGCCAGCTTTGTTCTTGCATTAACTGTGAGGTAATTGCTTCTGTTGAAAAAATGAGTCGGCATCCCAATTCAAATATTCTATTTCTCAAGAGGAACAGATTTTTCTTTTCCTCTTGCCTGATAGGCTCAAGACTAAATAAACAATCTATTAATTCCTTCGTTAGCTTTGAGTTATAAAGGGTTTCAAATGGCTTAATAATGTCCTGACCGAAATAAGTAGCTAGTAAAACTTGCCGGGATAATTTATCCATGATTTCATTAAGTGTCTTAACTTGCGTTTCTTGTTGCGCTTCATATTCCTGAAAAAAAGCAGCGACTACTTCAGCTACCTGAGGTCTAAAGGACTCATTACGCATTAATATAGCGCTCCGTATCATCGCATGAGTATTTGAACCCAGATTGGAAGACATCAAATTATCTTGGCCCAATATGACTGCCAAACGATTAAAAAATTGTCTTTGGCCAAATTTTTTCTCATTATTCCTTGCATAAAGCTGCTGAATTGCTGTTTTATTTGATAATACAAAAACGGGGGTCATATTAGGTAATCTGAAATAGCCAATACCCGAATGGTGTTTATCAAGCGAACGTGTGGCCAGTTCGGTAATGAAGGTCATGAAATGGGTTTGTAATGCCAATTTTGCTGAAGGTGAGTTTGTTCTTAATACAGTAAGATTTTTTATAAAAGTAAGGTAATCAATTGGAGATGGGGAGGTTATTTTTGAAACCACGGCTTGCTGATGCAAGTGATAATACAGCACGAGCAAAATGACGCCCATAACAGAAAGAATAACAAGAACCATACTCATGTCTCCAGAAGGTATAAAATTTAATTCAAAAGGAATGTACTAAGCGCTAGTATAGTTTATTTTGTTAGTATTCATCATATGAATATGTCTGTTTTACAGGTGGTTTTTTTTGTCAAACAAGCCATCCAGAGCCAAAGTGGGAAGAACAGTCATAATCATCTCTTTACTTAAAGAATAACAATCAATATGATGATAAATCATGTACCTAAGGATGTTGCGCCCCTGTAAATCTATCGGTATAGTTCTCTTATAAATTACAATAATGGAGTAAATTGATGAAAAAGGTATTTTCAACAGGAGTAGTACTCGGTACAGTAGTAAGTTCTCTCTGGATGGCTAGTCTTAATGCAGGAACAATGGGGCCAGTCGAAACAGGGCATCAGTGGACCGGTTTGTATGTTGGCGGTAATCTTGGTGGAAAATGGGGTGACTTTTCCGCTCCGGTAATTATTGAAAATGTAACAGTATTGGGAACGACTTTCGGTCCTTCTGTTCAGCTTTTTGATGTTAATCCTAGCTCATTTACCGGCGGTGGGCAAATTGGATATAATTTACAATATAATCACTGGGTTGTGGGTGCTGAAGGTAATATAAATGGTCATGATTTAAGTGCCTCTCATACACTATTTGACGCCGAGATTGCTGAAACAAGCCTGTTCGTACCCGGTGATACCTTTACAATCAAGAGCGATTTGCAGGCATCTATACTTGGACGTATCGGATATGCAGCCGATAGTTGGCTCTTGTATGCAACAGGTGGCGTAGGTTTTGCGAATGTAAAATTTATTGGTGATTTTCCTACAACGGTCGATGGTGGTATTACTTTCCCATACGCCTATGGCTCTCAAAACCAGAGGCTAACCGGCGGGACTTATGGCCTTGGTTTTGAATATGCGTTAACTCAAAACTGGCGTATGGGTGTGGAGGGTCGATACACCGATTATGGCAGAACGCAATATCCTCTTACTAGTGTGCCTGTTGTTTCTCTTTCCCCTACTGCTTTTATTTATAGTCCAGCTGCAGCTGATATGCGGGTGACTACAGGGGAAGTTTTATTCAAAATTAATTATCAATTTGCCTGATTGTTGATAGTTTTATATAAATTTAGCCGGCTTTTTCTTTAGCCGGCAGATTGAAACAAGTATAATAAGAAGCTACAAAGCGATGAATACTAAAAAATAATTATTCAACGCGAAAATAATTATTCAACACGCTGGAATTGAATTTCTACATCCGCATTCATTCCTGGGGCAACAGATAAGGTTCCGTTCGCATTACCGGCATTTTGGGAAAAATTACCCGCCAGGTTGCCGTATTCTGTCATAATCGTAACCACCCCATTAATGCAAATTCCTGTAAGCTGTTTACTCGTATGATTAGGACAAAGAATACTCCCTGAGTCTTTATCTGAAGTTACCTCAATTCTAAAGTGCCCCGTAGTGTCTAAAGTGCTAATTGTTCCAGCTCCATGATAGATACACTCACCTATAACCCAATTCGATGCCTTACCAGTTCCCGCCCAATGCCCAGAGATATATTCACAAGCATTGGCTACGCCAGAATATAAAGTAGCATCAGCGTGTGACATGCTGGCAAAAGACAGGGTTGCTGCAGCAAATCCTATTAATAAAACGTTCATTTCTTCTCCTTGAATAGTCGAGCTAATAATACAAACACAATACGTTTAGTTGCAAATAATTTTGCATAAGGGATTTTCAACAATTGCTGACCAAATAATAATGAGCTATAAAGAGTACGGTGATTAATAAAAGACAAGTTCTTACATGGGGCGGATGCAAAGTTCTTCAGACATAAGGTAGGATTAAATTAATGAACATCGTTGTAAAAGTTGGTACCCAAAGCATTTTATCAAATGATGGGACGCCGTTTGAACCCATTATGTTGCATTTAGTTGAGCAAATCGTGATGTTACAGAAAGCAGGACATCATGTGGTATTGGTCAGCTCAGGGGCAGTTGGTTCCGGTCGAAAAGTGGCCCACCAGACTCTTGGACGTCAGTATGGTAGCTCTACTGGTGAAAAGCAGCTTTTAGCATCATTAGGACAGCACGAATTGATGCATCTTTACTCCTCAATGTTCAAAGTACACCATATACTTGCCTCTCAGATATTGCTCACCAAACAAGATTTTCAAACGAGACAGCATTATTTAAATATTGCCCGATTGCTACGAGAAATTTTGCAGCAAAAAAATATTGTACCCATTGTGAATGAGAATGATAGCGTTGCTATTGAAGAGTTGATGTTTACTGATAACGATGAATTAGCGGGTCTTATTGCCGCGCAAATGAATGTCGAAAAATTAATTATTTTGAGCAACGTTAACGGAGTTTATACTGCTCATCCAGAGGTGCATGGTGCAGAAATTATCCCTATTATTGATCCTGAAAAGGGGTGGCCAGAAGTTTCTGCAGTTAAGAGTGCGCAAGGTAGGGGAGGAATGAGCAGTAAACTTGCAACAGCTCGCAAAATGTCCGGTTTAGGCATCACAACCCATATCGCTAGCATTGATATCCCTTCAGTGATTACTCGCATCATGGAACAAGAACAGTTAGGTACGGTTATTTTGCCAAGCAAGAAAAAATCAAATATAAAGAAATGGATGGCATATAATAACGGTAAGCAAAGTGGTTCTATTTCAATAAATCAAGGTTTGTTTGATATATTAAAAGACAATAAACGAGTTATTAGCATATTGCCGGTGGGTATAGAACAATATAATGGTAACTTTAAAAAAGGTGATTTAGTGGAGATACTGGCTCCAAAAGGGCAGAAAATAGGCATAGGGATAGCGAAATATGATGCAAACAAATTAAATGAATACTTGGGCCAAAAAGATAAACCCGGATTTATTCACTATGATCATTTGCATCTTTTTTAGGAGTTTTTTTGTTGATGGATACTATTATTAATCAGTTAAAAGCGGTTAAGGAAACAAGCCATCGTTTAAAGCTTTTAACCAATACGCAGCGTAAAGACGTATTGCTAAGTCTTGCCTCTCATTTGCGCAAAGCCTGCCATAAAATAATTGCGGAGAATAAAAAGGATCTTCTTTTGATGGAACAAGATGATCCCCGATACGACAGGCTGCTTTTATCCGAAGAACGAATAAATGCGATTGCAGATGACGTGGAATTGGTTGGTTCTTTACCTGATCCTCTGGGAACTATTATTGAGGAACAAGTTCGGTCCAATGGTTTGCGAATTCAAAAGGTCTCGGTACCACTGGGAGTGGTAGCGGTGATTTACGAATCCAGACCCAACGTCACTATTGATGTTTTTTCTTTATGTTTTAAAGCAGGAAATGCTTGTGCGTTAAAAGGTGGCAAAGAAGCTTATCATAGCAATAAATGTCTCATATCGCTGATTCATCAAACGCTACAAGAACATGATATAAGCAAGAGTGCAGTTTATTTATTGCCTCCTGAACGAGAAGCGACACATCAGCTTTTGAATGCAACGGAATTGGTTGATGTTTGCATTCCAAGAGGAAGTCAATCATTGATTCAATTTGTTCGTGAGCACGCCAAAATACCTGTGATAGAAACCGGAGCGGGTATTGTTCACATTTATTTTGATTCCAGCGGCGATATAGAAAAAGGCCGCTTGATTATCAATAATGCTAAAACAAGAAGAGTCAGTGTGTGTAACGCTTTAGATACTTTGGTAATTGATGAAAAAAGTTTAATGAATTTGCATTTTTTAGTGGAGTTACTTGCATCAAAAAATGTTGAAATTTATGCAGATGATTTAAGTTATAAAACGCTTGAATCGGTTTACCCTAAATCACTTCTTCATCAAGCAAGCCCAAATGACTTTGGGCATGAGTTTTTGTCTTATAAGATGGCAATAAAAACAGTTTCTTCAGTAGAAGATGCGGTGAGTCATATTATGAAATATACCTCGGGTCATAGCGAGGCCATTATTGCTGAAGATCCTTTGGCTGTTACTTATTTTTTAGAGCATGTCGATGCCGCTGCGGTCTATGTTAACGCTTCAACAGCGTTTACAGATGGTGGACAATTTGGGATGGGGGCTGAAATTGGGATTAGTACTCAAAAGTTACATGCTCGCGGACCAATGGGTTTAGCTGCTTTAACCAGCTATAAATGGCTTATTTTTGGCGATGGGCAAATCAGAGCATAAAGGTTTTACCTGCAGCGTTGTAAATACAAACTAAAAATCCTTCATAGATCCCCTTTCAGGTCTTTAAAATCTTAATAAGTGACAGCATTTTTAGATTAGGACTCGATATAGGGGAAACCCCTATGTTATGCTAAACATTGTTTTTATAACCATGTAAGGAAACATGATGTATTTAAATGTCAGAAATGTATTAGGTCCGCTGTTCCTCATTCTTACCTGTCCTGTTTTTGTTATGCTCATGTGGTATACCAATACCGAACTTAATGGTTCTTTGTCAGCTTTATGGCATTTAGTGAGTCAGGAAGGATTTATTCAAACCATTTATAAGGTATGGGCACCATTTTTTTGGGGTTCTTTTACCGCATGGAAAATCATTTTCTGTTTTACGCTATTTCAACTGGCCTTAATGCGTTTATTGCCTGGTAAAGCATTTCAAGGTCCTATTACACCCAAAGGAAATATCCCTGTTTATAAAGAGAATGGTGCTTTGGCATTTATTACTACCATGGCCGTATTTTGTCTGCTCACTTTTGGTTTGAATTTATTTCCTGCCACTATCCTTTATGACAATTTGGGAGCTCTTTTAGGTGCACTTAACCTCTTTAGTCTGATATTTTGTGTTTTTTTATATCTCAAAGGACGTTTTTTCCCTTCGACTACTGATTCAGGTATCACGAATAACATTCTTTTTGACTATTATTGGGGAACTGAGTTGTACCCTCAAGTCCTGGGCTGGAGTATTAAAAAATTTATTACCTGTCGGTTCGGAATGATGAGTTGGGGACTCTTTCTGCTTTCTTATGCTGCAAAACAGGCAGAGCTGGGAAACCTAGCTAATTCGATGCTAATTTCCGTTGGATTACAACTTTTATATATTGGGAAGTTCTTTATCTGGGAAAAAGGATACTTACGTTCTCTGGATATTATGCATGACCGTGCTGGCTTTTATATTTGTTGGGGGTGTATGGTATGGGTTCCTTGCATTTATACTTCTCCGAGTATGTACCTTGTCCTTCATCCTATTCAATTAAGTACAGAATGGGCAGTAGCAATTTTTATTTTGGGTGCGGGAAGCATTGTTATCAATTATTGGGCCGATGCACAAAGATTGATTACCAGAGCAACCCAAGGGGAATGTACTATCTGGGGAAGAAAACCCGTTACGGTCTTAGCCCGTTACAAAACCACTGAGGGAGATAAAAAACAAAGCATATTGCTTGCTTCAGGGTGGTGGGGAGTCGCACGACATTTTCACTATGTTCCCGAGATCGCAGCGGCTTTCTTTTGGTCAGTTCCTGCACTGTTTGAAAATTTTTCCCCTTATTTTTATGTCTGTTTCCTCACAATTCTTTTAGTTGATCGTGCGTTTCGTGATGACAGACGATGCGCTAATAAATACGGCCAGGACTGGAATAAATATTGTCAGCTGGTTCCATATAAAATTATTCCTTTTTTAATTTGATGACGAGAAAAAGGTATATTAGCAAGGAAATATCGAGTTATTATAAAAATTCATAATCATAAAAAGAAAAAGGAGTTTTCTTTATGGATACCAATGAGCATACAGAATTAGGTGATTCATTACGATTTGGAGATTGGGATGAATTAAAAGACAACCCTTATGTAAGTTTTAATGAGCAAGGTACCATGCTTTTAAAATTACAAGGTATTGATGGAAATGGTATCCCAGAACAGCTTGATTTAGAGATGACCCCAGGACAAGTTATGGCAATGTCTGGTGATTATTTTGGCGGCAGGGAAGTCGATCTGGAGCTACCTAGTCAGCAGGATTTTACTTGTAATCGAACGAGTTATCAAACGATATATCCGTATGAAAGTCTGGGGGAATACTTAATTAAAAAACCAGTTACCCCTGTTGAAGAACGAAAATTAGTCAGGTCATACCAGAAATTGGCTAATTCTAATGTTGATGAAAGTGAAATAGAGACAATTTATAAAATCAATAATGCTAACTACATCCCTTTTTCGTCAACCTTGAATGGTTATGTTCAACAGTTGATGTTTGCTCTTCGTGTCAATAATTATGGTGAAATACTTAATAGAAATTTATCGCATTTTACACCCTGGTCTGTTCGTGTCTATATCCTGGGACATCATATAGCACTTAAATATGCTCGTCTTTCCTATGAGTTAACTCAATTGATTAAAGATGAGAAATATCAATCAGATAATAAGGATTTTAATTCCCTGATTACGATTTTGTTCCAATCAGGAGTGAGTCTAACAACAAAAAATATAAAAGATTTAGTCTATCGATACCAGGCTTTATCTTTGGGAATGGAACTGTTTTGTTTCCATTACTACAGTGATCATTATGCAGCGGGTCATGGAGCCATGGTGGGTGATCTGCGTGCTTTATTGCCAGAACGTTTTGGAATTTTAGGTGGAATTCTGGTTAATAACTTACATGATGAATTAAACCGGATCACGGTTTATACCAGAAGACCCTATGATACAACACCTGATCTTACTGAGCCACCCATTGAAACGGGAGGCGATGGCGATTTTAATAGCGCAAGGAATTATTATAACAAGCAATCCTGTATTGCTGGTCTGCAGGACTCAATGGAAGATATTCATCGGGTTTTTCAAGGCATTGAATTGCCCAAACAACCAGAATATGGTGGATTGTCCCGCTTGCCGGATATTGATTCTAAGTATCGTCAGCCGCAGCCACTTTTGCTGCTAGGACAAGATAATAAAATTTATTATCGTGCGGAACTGAGTAAAATTTATATGTTGTCTCCCTCAGATTTTGCAGCTACTCAAGCGACACCCAAAGAACATGGTTATACTGAATTAGTCAATAAATTTGAGGCGTTTCTTTTGGTTGCAAAATTACGTGTGTTCTCATATTTTTATCAAGGAAAGGTGCAAGCACTTACGCCAGATGAACTTAGTCGCATTGAACAGGAGGAGGCTCAACTTAATCCAGGAAGACAACCCATCCCTCAGCCTCCTTATGTAACAACAGCACTGCAACCAGTTCCCGTTGTAGTTACAGTACCTCATTGGCAAAAACCTGCCAGCAATGACACGATGATGCAAGGCTTAAACAGAAATGGTTTATTAGCTTCATCCATAAAGCATGAAACTGATATTGTTCAGAACGAAACGGAAGAAATTGGTTTAACCTTATAAATAAAGGTAAGCCAGGTTATGAAGGACATAACCTGGCAAGTGTCTTATTTTTCTTTTAATATTTTATTATTATTTATTTTCTGGAGTCCCTTCATTTTCTCGTTTCTGAAGATCTATTTGAAGAGCTAGCCTGTTTTGAATGAATGTTTGATCCATGGGAGGCTTTTTTTGATGCTTTAGTTTTGCTAGCGCTGCTATGTTTGGTAGCAGAATGGGACGACTTGGGAACGCTGGCCCTCCTTAAATCATTCATATTATTCTGCGCCGTTCTTTGGGTTTGATTCATCGTTTCTTGTGATTGTCTCATCACCTGACGTGACATACTAAACCAATGTTTTTCCATAATATCAAACATATCTTGCATATAATCCAATGCTTTATGTCCATTTTCGATCATAACTTCCATATTTTTTTCTATGAGTTGTTCTGGTTTATTTGGATTCAACAATTCATTGGGTTTTATATAAGTAAGGTTTTGAATTGTTTTCACATTCAAATCGATTAATTGACGAAATGGTTTTTCCAAAGCATTCATATTTTGGTATTGCGTGTATTGATTTGGCATCATCATCTCCTTATGGTGCTATGCACAATAATAAGCGTAGTATGTATAATTTATTTGTCAATATTGATAATTGATTCGAACTCGAAAGTGAAGATAATTAGGTAATTTATGCGGAAAACCCTAGTGCTATATGTCTCTTTGTTAGCTATAAAATTTATTCAATAATAAAAATCTCACACTAGAGATTAATTTTCGCCAGCAATGGATCTATAATGATCGTTCTGTGCCTATTTTGAATTGTCGCTCGTTATTGACTATAATTAGAAACAGTTAATTAAATGGTTTTTATCACCAAGATATAGCTTATCTGTTTAAAAATTATTTGTTAACTAAATTCCAATTCTTGCGCTTTTTGGGCAATGGTTGCCCTTTATATTCTTTAGTTCTGATAACTAATCAATCTACTGACATCGACTAAAGAATATTTACATCAAAGGAGAGAGAAATGAAAAGACACATTGTAAATACTGAAGACGTCATTGGCGTTGAGGTTAAAAATCCTCAAAATGAGAGTTTAGGTAAAATTGAAGCCTTAATGTTAGATAAAGTTGAAGGAAGAGTTGCTTATGTAGTCCTATCCTTTGGTGGCTTCCTTGGTATGGGTGATAAGTTATTTGCTTTACCTTGGTCTGCTTTTTCTTATAATGCAATGAAAGATTGCTTTATTCTTGCAATTGATAAAGAAAGACTGAAGGCCTCTCCCGGATTTGATAAAGATCACTGGCCTGATATGTCTAATCCTACCTGGATCTCAACTATTAATAGTTATTATCAATCTCTTCCTGTAGGTAGAAGTCATTAAGAGTGTGACAGTTTCTTTCTAACACCTATATGCCGCGACTTGTTCGCGGCCTTCATGAAATGCAGATGTGCTCCATAAAATGAGTGGGCTTTATTAGTACTTCGGTAAAAAAGCATGTCAAGTTTTTTTTCCTAGTCTGCGGTGTTGATAACTAAATCAAAAATGAATGATCATGGTCTCTTGGCGGTTAAGAAATTCAAACAGGAGTAAACCTAAAATGAATGACCCGCTTCGCAGGACAGCAAAGCAAGGTCAAAAGAAAAGAGGTGAAGGGCTAAAGGGTTAAAGCTCGAGAACAATGGACTCCAACCCGAGTGCTCTTGGGAGCACCGGGGTCCTGGCTGCTGCCATTAATATTGAAAGTCTCATACCATGAGCTGTTCTGCGGATCGGTCGAGTACTCTGTAGAACTCCAGTATTGGCCTGCAAGATAATTAGTGCCCCTGGGCGGGGTGCATGAAGTGCTTGGTGTTCCTGAGCCAGGGTCACCAAGTAAAAAAAGAAAGGCTGTCGATCATGTTTTGCGTGCCTGCGGGACAAGCTACAATGACGTTAACAGCATCCATCTCACAAATAGCAGGTAGGTACCAACCGGTATAATCATTAATGGAATCTTGACATAATCCTGCGGCATAATCAGTTAAAGGCGTGGGAGCACTTCCTCCGGCGGTTCGATTAAAATTGTAATAGGACACAATATTGCTCGTATCACAAGCTCCATCCGTACTGCCGTTACATGGTATGTATGCAGGTGTATTTGGCGGATATGGGGGGGGCTGTCGGTGATGGGACTGAGGTGGTGGAATTTTCATCGATGCCAAGAATGGCCGTGAATCTTGTGCTGGTACTTGAGGGGAAGGGGGCGCCGGAATCTGGTCGTTTCAATGAGTGTAAACGACTCTTAACCAGAAGTTTTTTTTCGCTAAAAAATGAAAATGAAAGTAGATATAATGCATGCTTTAGATATATTAAAGAAGAAATCGATAAGCGCGTTGATCTCGAGGCATTTAGCGTTTAATAGTGTCCTGTTTATTCCTCATTTGAAAATAAGGACGGTTGATAGTAATCCTGAGCAGGGGAGGGATGATGAAAATGAACACCCACTCCGAGCAGTCTAATTGGCTTAGGATGACTCATGTAAACTTTTTGAAATAGCTCTATGTATTGTTTACGATTGATTTCAGTACTTTTTATTTCTGCAGAGACCAATTTAAAATCATTGTTTTTGATTTTAATAAATTGATTTTTTATTGATAAATCAGCTGCACTTTTTTGTATTCTTAAGGTTAATTCATCACAAAGTTCCCCAATTATTTTAATTGCTTTATCAGGCTCCACCAGATCATGCAGTAAGGTTCTTTCTACACTTAATGATTTTCGCAATCGATTAGGTTGAACCGGACGATTATCAATCCCTCTGGCTTGATAATAAAGTTGTTGGCCGAACTTGCCGAAATGTTCCGTCAAAAAGACCAAAGAGCAGTGAGCTAAATCATTGCAGGTAAAAATATTCAATTTATTTAATTTTAATGAGGTTACTTTGCCTACGCCAAACAACTTATCAATGGGAAGCGTTCTAATAAAGCTACTGACTTGTTCTGGGGTAATTACAAACAATCCATGTGGTTTTTTCCAGGCGCTGGCTATTTTCGCTAAGAATTTATTAGGAGCAACTCCTGCCGAAGCAGTCAGTTCCTGTTCTTTAAAAATCGCTTTTTGAATCGCCTGGGCCATACGAGTAGCACTACCCTTGCAATGAGGGGCGTGAGAGACATCAAGAAAGGCTTCATCAAGGGATAGCGGTTCCACTAAATCAGTAAATTGGCGAAAAATGGTATTTATTGATAGAGATACTTCTTTATACTTAGCCATATTCACAGGTAATACGATTAAATCTGGGCAGCGACGATGAGCAATTGCAGTCGGCATGGCTGAATGGATTCCATATTCCCGGGCAATATAATTACAGGTACATAAAACACCGCGTTGCGTTGCAGAACCACCTACAGCAACAGGTTTATCCCGTAACAAGGGATTATCTCTAATTTCAATGGCTGCATAAAAACAATCCATATCAATATGGATTATTTTTCTAAGTGCTGAGGCTGGTTCGTCTGGTTGAATGTACATTGCTGTTATTTTGTGGAGCTGTCATTTAATTATAGAACTAGAAATAGATGGAGCCTACCCTTATTTAAATTTTACGCAGAGCGTCGAAGCATTAAATAAATGATAGCATGTTCCGGTAACATAGAACCCGCAAAATAGTTGTTGCGGGTTTAATAAGAGAATAAAAATAATTAGTTGGATATTAAATCCAAATATTTCTCTGCATCGAGGGCCGCCATGCATCCAAACCCTGCAGAAGTGATTGCCTGGCGGTATACATGGTCTGCAACGTCGCCACAGGCAAAGACTCCAGGGATTGAGGTACTAGTGGCCATTCCTTCAAGACCTGATTTAATAGTGATGTATCCATCTTTCATTAATAACTGATCATTAAATAATGCAGTGTTGGGCGTGTGACCAATGGCTATAAATACGCCATCTACCCTTAATTCTTCTTGAGCATCGTTATTCACATTACGAATAGAAGCTCCAGTTACTTTTTTTCCATCGCCTAAAACTTCATCAAGAGTACAGTTCCATATTATCTTGATGTTGCCATTTTTTTCCTTTTCAAAAAGTTTATCCTGGAGAATTTTTTCGGCGCGTAAACTGTCTCGTCGATGCACTAAAGTCACTGTAGAAGCAATATTAGACAAATACAATGCTTCTTCAACTGCAGTATTGCCGCCACCAATGACACAAACGTCTTTATTACGATAAAAAAAGCCGTCACAAGTCGCACAGGCTGAAACACCGCGACCTTGATAGGCGGATTCAGATTCCAAGCCCAAATAACGTGCCGATGCTCCCGTTGCAATAATTAAAGCATCACAGGTATAGATGGTACTATCGCCGTGAAGTACAAATGGTGCTTGCGCTAAGTTAGCTTTGACAATATGATCAAAAATGATTTGAGTATCAAAGCGTTCCGCATGCTTTTGCATACGGTCCATAAGAGCAGGGCCTTGTAGGCCTTCTATATCTCCGGGCCAGTTATCTACCTCTGTGGTTGTTGTTAATTGACCGCCAGGTTGCATACCGGTGATTAATACTGGATTAAGATTTGCTCTTGCGGCATAGACTGCGGCGGTGTAACCTGCTGGACCAGATCCAAGTATGATTAAGCGGTGGTGATTGCTTGTGCTCATCGTCTCTGCCTTCCTTATGTTTTATGTTAAGATGGCAAATATTATGACAAAAACGAACATATTAAAATACCTATGGCAAAACAACATTCGGGAAAACAGGCTGGCACTCCCCAAAAAACCATGCCTAATTTCATTATAAAACGCTTAACCGAAGGCAGTTTTATATTAATTTTATCAAGTGCTCTTTTTGTGCTCTTGTCTTTATTT
Organism: uncultured Legionella sp.; assembly: GCA_964428035.1. GTDB lineage: Bacteria > Pseudomonadota > Gammaproteobacteria > Legionellales > Legionellaceae > Legionella. The sequence goes on along the minus strand of CAYRWO010000002.1, from coordinate 52,948 downwards.
ACGTATCAATTAACTGATCCCGGATGGTCTCATGCCTCACGCTCAGGGGTTAGAATTGCTAATTCCGGTGGGCAGGTAGGCGCTTATCTTGCTGATGCGCTTTTTTTTACCTTTGGTTATGTTGCCTATTTGTTACCTTTTGTTGTGGTTTATGTCGCATGGGCAATTTTGAAGGATTTTCACTCATTAAAAACTATTGATAAATCTGTATTGATGCTCAGGTCAATAGGTTTTATCCTGATGATTTCTGGGGGCTGTGGTTTATTGAGTTTAGAACCGCAAATTAAGGCGCTGGATTCAATTCACAGTGCTGGTGGAATTATCGGTCAGGCAGTAAGTAACGGATGGTATCAAATGCTTAATTTACATGGTGCAACTTTGCTTTTATTAGCGATGCTTTTAGTAGGTATCACTTGGTTAACTGGCCTGTCATGGGTTAGAGCCATCGAATTAATTGGTTTTTATACTCTTTGGGGGCTTAATTCAGCTTATGCGCTATTGAAAAAAGGATTCCATTTAGGTAATGCGGGAATAGAACGTTATAAGTCTCGTGAGCAAGCTCCCACGGTGATTCCGGAGCAGGCTGGTGAGAAACCTGCGCCACAATTATTTAAAGCCAGAAAAGAAAGAGAAAAAGAAAGGGCGACGCCTATTCTAATCGCTCATAATGAAGAAAAACCAGAAGCAATTAAACCTCCAAAAGAATTTAAAGAAATTCGTCCTCCCAAATTAAATACTTCAGGATTAACTACCTCAGGAACTTTGCCAGGCTTAAGTTTGTTAGATAAGGGGCAACCAGGTAAACCCATGGGGGGCTATACGCATCAAGAGCTGGAGAATGTGTCTCGTGATGTGGAGCAGCACTTATTGGATTTTGGAATCCAGGCAGATGTTGTAGCAGTTCATCCAGGGCCAGTAGTTACTCGCTTTGAATTGCAGTTAGCAGCAGGAGTTAAGGTGAGCAAACTTACTGCTTTAGCTAAAGATTTAGCTCGCTCCTTGTCCGTTATTTCCGTCCGTGTTGTTGAAGTGATTCCTGGTAAAACAGTAGTTGGTCTCGAACTACCTAACCAGTCTCGCGAAATTGTTCGATTGTCAGACGTTTTATCTGCCGATGTGTATCAACAAGCTCATTCCCCATTAACTCTGGCTTTAGGAGTAGATATTGCCGGTCATCCTATGGTGGTTGATTTAGCTAAAATGCCTCATTTGCTGGTAGCTGGAACTACGGGATCAGGTAAGTCAGTGGGCATCAATGCTATGATTTTAAGTATCCTGTTTAAGGCAACCCCTGAGCAGGTTCGTTTAATCATGGTTGATCCTAAAATGCTGGAATTATCGGTATATGATGGTATTCCACATTTATTAACTCCTGTGGTCACCGATATGAAAGAAGCAGCCAGTGCTCTACGCTGGTGCGTGGAAGAGATGGAGAGAAGATATAAACTGATGGCTTCATTGGGAGTCAGGAATTTAGCCGGTTATAATACTAAAGTGGCAGAAGGAATAGCCAGTGGTGAACCTCTGGTTAATCCTCTTTGGAAACCCGTTGACTCTATGGATGAAACTGCTCCCGAACTACAAGCTTTACCCTATGTTGTAGTGGTGATCGACGAGCTTGCTGATATGATGATGGTGGTTGGTAAGAAAGTAGAGCAGTTAATTGCTCGTATCGCACAAAAGGCCAGAGCTGCTGGAATTCATATGATCCTGGCGACGCAAAGACCTTCGGTGGATGTACTGACCGGTCTTATTAAATCTAATATTCCAACCCGTATTTCATTTCAGGTATCCTCAAAAATTGATTCGCGAACTATACTTGACCAACAAGGGGCAGAACAATTACTTGGGCACGGCGATATGTTGTATCTGGCCCCTGGAAGTGGTGCTCCTTTGCGCGTTCATGGTGCATTCGTTGATGATAAAGAAGTACATCGGATTGCTGATGATTGGCGAGCCAGGGGTGAACCGGATTACATTGATGACATCTTAAAACTGGCCGCTGATGGTGAAGGGGGTTTTGATGAGGACGGTCAATCATCTGCTGAAGAAGATGATCCGCTCTATGATCAAGCAGTGGAGTTTGTTATCCAAACACGCAAAGCGAGTATTTCTTCCGTACAAAGACGCTTGAAAATTGGTTATAACCGCGCTGCAAGAATGGTTGAAGAGATGGAGCGAACCGGAATTGTTGGTCCTTTAGAAGGTGGTTATAGAGATGTTTTGGTCACTTCAGTTACTGAGGAATAAAAATGAAAAAAATAATTTTGGGTTTGCTATTAGCATTCTCTGGTAGCGTATTGAGTCAGACTTCTGGCGAACTATTACAAGCCAAACTTAACGCAATACGCTCTATGACTGCAGACTTTAAGCAAGTAGTTAAAGCAAAACAGCGTGAAGTATCTCGTTCCTCAGGTACCATGGCATTAGAAAGACCAGGTCGTTTTCGTTGGCAAACCAAGCAACCTATGGAACAATTGGTGGTGGCCGATGGAAAAAAAATGTGGGTCTATGATGTTGATTTAGAACAGGTTACTGTTAAAAAACAGGAAAAAGGTTTGGGCGGAACAGCCGCTTTGTTTTTGAGCGGTTATGATGATACGGTGGCTAGAGATTTTGATGTAACTCAAAAGAATGAAGGAAAAACAATTATTTTTAATTTGAAATCAAAGTCATCTAAAGCGAATTTTCAGCGAATTAAACTTGTATTTACTGCAGATAATTTAACTGGTCTGGAATTGCATGATCAATTAGGTCAAATTACCACAGTAAAATTAAATCAAATCAAATCAAACCCTAAACTGGCAGTGAAATTGTTTCAGTTTAAGCCACCGAAAGGGGTTGATATAGTAAAACAATGAAAGAATGGGCCATATTTGGCCCATCTTTTCGTTCAACCTGCACTCAAATCTGGCCATTCCTCCAGTCACGGGAGAGGGAGTATGGTACTAAAAACTGACGATCTTTCACTAGTTCGAGATGAGGTTTGCGCACTTGCTTAGCGGACAATGTCTGTATATTTGATGTATACTAATCTTATTAAAATCACTGTTGTTTAATTTGCACTTAAGTCTGATTACTTCTCTCAAAGTGTACTATATTGAGTAGCTATCCAATGAGCTTATTTAAGAAAGATCCCATTCCTCCGTTAGCCGAATTTCTAAGACCTAAACATATTGATGAGGTGATAGGTCAACATCATTTATTGGGGGAAGGTAAACCATTACGGCTTAGTTTTATGGGGCGCAAGTTACATTCAATGATTCTTTGGGGACCCCCAGGTGTTGGAAAAACCACTATAGCCCGATTAACTGCAGAAGCTTTTGATTGTGAGTGGATAGCTTTATCTGCCGTTTTCTCCGGAGTGAAAGAAATACGCGCTGCGATGGAAACGGCTCAGAATAATTTAACTCATGGAAAACAAACAATATTGTTTATCGATGAAATTCATCGCTTTAATAAGGCACAGCAAGATGCTTTATTGCCTTATACCGAATCAGGTCTTGTTACTTTTATCGGAGCTACTACAGAAAATCCCTCTTTTGAAGTCAACTCTGCATTATTATCGCGTGCTCAAGTCTATGTTTTAAAATCATTGACTGATGAGGAATTAAACCAATTATTTCAGAGGGCGCAGAGTGAAGTGTTCTCCGATCTTCAATTTGATGCGGAAGCTCTTGAGATCATTATTGCCTGTTCCGATGGAGATGCCCGGAGATTACTCAATTTATTAGAGCAAATTAAAACCGCATGCACTGCAATGCAGGTAACGCTTGTAACTAAAGAGTTGGTAAATAATGCTATAGCACCAAATGCCAGAAGATTTGATAAAGGGGGCGATAATTTTTATGATCAAATTTCTGCCTTACATAAATCGGTACGAGGTTCTGATCCTGATGCTGCTCTTTATTGGTTATGTCGCATGTTGGATGGCGGAGTAGATCCGCATTATTTGGCCAGACGCATTGTAAGAATGTCTTGGGAAGACATCGGTTTAGCTGATCCACGAGGAATGCAAATTGCTAATGAGGCTGCTGCAACTTATGAACGACTCGGTTCTCCTGAGGGTGAGCTGGCATTAGCACAGGCTGTTATTTATCTTGCGATAGCTGCTAAAAGCAACGCGGGTTATAAGGCGTTTAATCAAGTGATGGACTTTGTTAAAAAAGATAATTCCAGAGAGGTGCCCATTCATCTGCGTAATGCACCTACACGTTTAATGAAACAATTAGGACATGGTCATGAGTATCGTTATGCTCATGATGAACCGCATGGTTATGCCGCCGGAGAAAATTACCTACCAGAAGGAATTTCAGATCCTGGCTGGTATAAACCAGTAAATCGTGGTTTAGAAACCAAAATTGCTGAAAAACTCGCTTTTTTAAGAACTTTAGATGAAAAAAAGTAATTGCCTCAGTACTCCCTAACGTTGTTAAGGATCTAGTCATGTATAACCTCAGCCCGAACGGATTGAGATAACTTTGAACAAACAATCCTTAACTTAATGGCAATGTGCAGGTGGTATGGGCCAATAAGAAAAGCTGAGACCTATCATTACCAGCTTGGGCGGGGTATGAGGAAAAAACTTACTCACTCCATGTCGAATCACTCAAATGCTCATCCATTGCTTTGCCTGGAGCACATTCTTTAGAGAAATAGGAGTCATTCCGCATCAGGTAATAGTCTTTATAATAATCCATGGCATTTTGTTTGGCGATACTATCGGGTACACCGAGTAGTTGTGCTGCGCGGTAGTTTCTTTGCACTGCCTGACATTCGGTTTTCGCTTCATTGTATTCACCTCGTGCATGCATACTCTCATGAGTTAATATGTTTAGAGTGATGATTTCTGCCTTGTTTGCTCGATAGGGGTGGTCAAGATAGTCCATCAATATTGAACATCTTGGATATTGGATGACAATATACCCGGTTTTAGGATCTGCATGACCTGCAACCCTTAGTTCTTCGTCGAAAAGTGTGTCAAATAAGGTGTTGCAATGCACCTTAACAGCAGGGTTATCAGCCAATTGACGCGCTGTGGCGGACAAAAAACGTTCAAAGCGCCAGTGGTGAAATGGCGGCCATGCCAATGACAACGCTAAGAGCAGCAACACAGCAATATAGGCTTTGGATATGGGTAAGTGACCGTTAAGTTCGCGGTAAATTAACCAGAAGAGAAATAGAGAAGCCAGAGTCCAAAGCATGATGCCCCTTTTAAGAAAGAAGAGATTAACGATTGAATCTCATAGCTCTTTTATGGGAAACAAAACTTAGTGAATACTATAAGGGTATCAAGGATTGCAAAATAATTATATGTATCACGTAGTATTTCCAAGCAATTTTTCAACGAGCTGCAAACAAATAGAAAAATTATTGGAATGCATGAAGAAGATCAATTAAGCTTATAGATTAATCATATGATTTTAATCACATTTTCATTTTGGCTTAAAGTTTGTTAGAGTCAAACATATATTTTTAAAAATAAAGTTATTTAATGCATTATTCTACTTACCAAACATGTGCGGTAAAACCTCAGATTGAATTATCAGAGTGGGATATTTTATCCAGCTTACCTAACGCCTTAGTCATCTTGAATGCGCGAGGGCGTATTGTTTGGTTAAATCCTTGTGCCGAAGCCATGCTCGGCTATGGGCTAATTGATGCTTTATGGTTGGATGTAATTCAAAGAGCCTTTGTACCACGGGATGATGATGGTCATGAGGTGTCATTAGCTGATGGACGCCGAGTTCATGTGGCTATTTCTTCCCTGGAGAGTTTACCTGGCATTTTAATTACTTTATCCGATATTACTGCCACCCGGGATTATGAGAAAGCTAAAGAAAATGAGAAACGGTTAGTATCGATAGGGACAATGACTGCACAATTGGCTCATCAAATCAGGACACCTCTGTCTTCTGCCATTTTATATACAGAACATTTGAATAATCTTCCCGATTTAGACATTCGAATTCAGAATTGGATTCGTAGATTACAAGAGTGTCATGCCAGTATTGAACAGCAAATTCAGGATCTATTATTATTTGCCAGAGGGACTTCAATAGAGCCTAAATTTATTAATATGGAATATTGGTGTTCTCAATTAGTGAAACGTGCTCAGCCTTATGCAGAATCCTATTCTGCCTTGTTCAAGGTGAATAATCTGCTTAAAACCCGCGAGGCATCGATACATGGAGAATCATTAATTGGAGCCGTTTTAAATCTTGTGATTAATGCATTACAGTCTGAAGCAACAGAAATTTATTTAACTCTTGCATCTATGGATGATTCAGGTATACAAATATCAGTAGAGGATAATGGTAAAGGAATGCCAGAGGATGTTAAGGCGCAAGCATTTTCGCCATTTTATACAACTAAAGCTCAGGGTACGGGTTTAGGTTTAGCGGTAGTCTTTGCTGTGGTCAAGGCACACGGAGGAAGAGTACAGATGGAGTCTGTTGAAGGAGTGGGTACTCAGGTAAATATTTATTTACCTGGTGAGAATAACCGCATACGATAATATAAAATAAAGGATTTTCTATGAGCCATGTTTTAATTGTTGAAGATGATCCAGTATTAAGAGAAGCGCTGGCTGAAACGATGACTATTGCTGGCCATACATACATTACCGCTAAAGATGGTAAGGAAGCTTTGGTTCTTCTTGATATACATAATCCGGCTGTAGTATTAACAGACATCCGAATGGATCAGTTAGATGGCAATCAATTATTAAATGAAATTCAAAAGAAACGCCCTGGTTTGCCGGTTATTTTAATGACTGCTTTTGGGTCGGTCGAAGATGCTGTTGTGGCCATACGTCATGGGGCTGTAGATTATTTACAAAAACCGTTCAGTGCACAAGTTTTAACTGAAAAAGTCAATCAATACATCAAAGTTGAATTAGATGATGAGAGTGGTGAACCCATCGCTCAGGATCCTAAAAGTCAGGCTTTATTAACTATGGCACTGAAGGTGGCGCAATCTGATGTGGGTGTCATGATTAGTGGTGAGAGTGGAACAGGTAAAGAAGTATTAGCCCATTTTATTCATGATCATTCACCACGAAAAAAACAACCATTTGTCGCGATTAATTGTGCCGCAATTCCAGAGCAAATGTTGGAAGCTACGTTGTTTGGTTACGAAAAAGGATCGTTTACGGGTGCTTATAAATCAACTGCTGGTAAGTTTGAACAAGCTCAGGGTGGAACACTGCTCTTGGATGAAGTAAGTGAAATGTCTTTAAGTTTACAAGCTAAGTTATTACGCGTTTTGCAGGAAAAAGAGGTAGAGCGCATTGGAGCTAATAAGGTGATTAGTTTGGATGTTCGTATCCTGGCGACAACGAACAGGCAGCTAAAAGATGAAGTTCAGGCGGGTCGTTTCAGGGAGGATTTGTTCTATAGATTAAATATTTTCCCATTGCAATGGCATCCTCTGAGAGAAAGAAAAAATGACATCATTCCATTGGCAAATTATTTGATTCGTAAACATTGTCACCATAAACAACCCGTGGTTCCAGTAATTAGTTCCACCGCACAAAAATTAATGTTGACTTATCCCTGGCCGGGTAATGCGCGTGAGCTTGATAATGTGGTTCAAAGGGCGTTAGTCTTACAAAGCCAGGGAATTATTGAAGCAGAACATTTACAACTATCATTAACATCAACAATGACCCCAGAAACAACTGCTGCGGCAAACAGCAAAAACTTACAAATTCATGAGTTTGAATTGATAGAGAAAACATTATTAGAACACGAGGGAAATAGACAACAAGTAGCCGCTTTATTGGGAGTTAGTGAACGAACTTTACGTTATAAGCTCGCTAAGATGCGCGAAGAAGGGTATGTTGTTTAGATCGGTTATGGTACGTTGGGTTTGTAAAGACAATTTTTCAATAGCTAATAAATAATTATTAAAATCAGTATATTAGTTTCTTTCTTCATGATTTAATTGAATTTATGATTAAAGGAAATGATTCAGAGCAATTAAGTTGATGCCCAGTTAATTTATATATGGAAATGCAAGAGGATAAGGAAATGAGTGAAATTAATACAGTTAATTTAATCAATCAAATGCGAACCATGGCTGCTCAAGCGGAAGGTTCCAAGGTAGAAGCTGGATCAAATCAGGCGCCATTCAGTCTGGTTTTTCAACAGGCTTTGAACCAAGTAAATGACCTGACTCAATCGGCAGATGCATTAAAAACTCGTTTTGAAATGGGTGATCCTGGCGTAAGTCTGGGTGAGGTGATGATAGCCGGTCAAAAATCCAATTTGGGATTTGAAGCTACTTTAAGAGTAAGGAATAAAGTAGTCCAAGCGTACCAAGATATTATGAATATGCCCGTGTAATTTAATTTTCAGGTGATCATGTATTAATCCATTTTTTTATTAATATAAGATGCTAGTAAGCATAGGATAAATTACAGGAGTTTATGATGGCATTGGCTGATAATGCTTCCACAGCAGCAGCAAAATTTGCAAGCTTATCCATACCTCGCCAAATCGGCCTGTTATTTGGATTGGCCGCTAGTATAGCCATCGGTTTAGCAGTGGTACTATGGTCGCGTGATCCAAGCTATGTTCCTTTATATAGTCAAATGAATGCACGAGACTCAGCGGATGTGGTCACTATTCTTGAGCGCAGTGGTATTGAATTTAAGATTGACAAAAATAATGGCATGTTAATGGTGCCTGCGGATAGTTTGCAAAGTGCTCGTTTTAAATTAGCTGCTGCAGGTTTGCCTCGTGAATCCAACGGGAATGAAGAGGTTTTTGGTGGGGGAGGTACCTTTAATACCAGCCAGTTTATGGAAAATGCTCGTTACAAACAAGCATTGGAATCCGAATTGGCGCGCACAATCAGCAAATTTAATGACATCAAATCAGCCAGAGTTCATCTAGCAATTCCCAGGGAATCAGCCTTTGTCAGAGACGCTCATGAGCCGAGTGCATCGGTATTTATAGATGTGTACTCGGGTGTGGAGCTTAAAAAACATACCATTGCTGCCATTATCAATTTAGTCGCGTCCAGCATCCCTAATTTAAGCGCAAGCCGAGTCACTGTAGTGGATCAGGATGGTCAGTTATTGAATGAAGGGGGGGGCCAGACTTTATTTTCAGATACCGAGCGTTTTCTTGATTATCGTCAAAATCTGGAGCATCAGTATGCTCAAAAAATTCAAGATATTTTAACTCCTATGTTAGGGTATGGTCGAGTAAGAGCAAAAGTTTCGGCTGATATTGATTTTACAAGTTATGAACAGACTCAGGAAATGTTTAATCCTGAATTGCCTTCTTTGCGTAGTGAGCAAACTATGGAAGAAAAACGTAATGCAAGTAATAACGCCAGTGGAGTTCCAGGTTCTTTAACTAATACCCCCCAACCCAATCCAAGTCTTGGAGCGAAAAATATGCCACCCAAAGGCGCACAGAAAAATACACCACCACAACAAACTGCTTCTGATCAAAGTGAAGCTCAGGATGTTCGCACCCAAAGTACGAAAAATTTCGAATTGGATAAAACGGTAAGTCATACAAAAAACCAGCCAGGTACCATTAAGCGGTTGTCTGTTGCAGTTTTGGTCGATAATCGAGCGATAATGGATCCGAAAACCAAAAAACTTGAGAAAAAACCATTAACTGCCAAGGAAATAGATCAATTAAAAATCCTTGTTTCAGATGCAATTGGATTAGATACCAAGCGTGGTGATAGTTTAAATGTAATTAATAGCAATTTTATTAAGCCGGATCCTATTGATCCTTTACCCGCAGAGCGTTTTTGGCAAAAAGACAGTTTCTGGTCAATAATAAAACAGTTAGGTGGTGCTTTATTTATCTTGGCAATGATATTTGGGGTGTTAAGACCTATGCTTAAAACCCTCGCCAGCAACAAGAAAGATAATTCGAATGATGCTGAGCACTCTCAGAATGAGTTAAGTTTCGATGGTAAATTATCGCTAAAAGATGTTCATGATTATGAGTCTCAGCTAAGTTTATTACGCCAAGTGGTAGATAAAGAGCCAAAGCGTGTGGCGCAAGTAGTTAAAACGTGGGTTGATCGAGGATAAAGATGGACGGAATAGAACGCGCAGCTATTTTATTACTGAGTATGGGTGAAAAAAATGCTTCTGAAGTATTAAAACACTTGGAGCCCAGACAAGTGCAGAAAGTAGGCATGGCCATGTCGACCATGAGTTCAGTGAGTAAGGCAAAAATGCAAAATGTTTTGGTTGATTTTATCAGTGCAATTGATGATCAAACCAGCTTAACAGTAGACGCTGAGGATTATTTGCGTACGGTGTTGATTGAGGCTCTGGGTGAAGAAAAAGCCACTCCTTTTATCGATAGAATTCTGGTTTCGGATAAAGACAGTGGGCTTAACAGACTAAAATGGTTAGACGGTCGCTTAATTGCTGATGTAATTCGTAATGAACATCCCCAGATTATAGCCACTATATTAATTCACCTTGATAGTGAACAGTCAGCCGAGGTTGTCAGTTATTTCAGCGCGGAAAAGCGTGCTGAAGTATTATTACGTATGTGTAATATTGATACCGTAAAACCAGAAGCCATCACACAGCTGGGGCAAGTAATTGAAAAGCAATTAAGTGGTCAAAAAGTTGCTAAGACTGCCTCCGTAGGTGGAATTAAAAGTGTCGCTGATGTGATCAACTTTCTTGATGGAGCAATGGAAGAAGAGGTTCTTGAAAAAATTAAAGATTGGGATGAAGAGTTAAGTGATAAAATTCGGGACAAAATGTTTGTTTTTGAAAATTTAACCGATATGGACGATAGAAGTGTCCAGACTTTGTTACGGGACGTGACCTCAGAACAATTAAAATTAGCGTTAAAAGGCACGACTGAAACGACCAAAGAAAAAATATTTACAAACATGTCTAAGAGAGCTGCAGATATATTACGCGATGATATAGAGGTGCAGGGTCCAGTTAAGGTAAGTGATGTGGAGCGGGCACAAAGAGATATATTAGCTATAGCAAGAAATCTGGCTGAAGATGGCAAGATTGCATTAGGGTCTAAGGGTGGGGATGAGATGATTTAAGTGCTCTGTAATGTATTCGTTTGCGTTGCCATTAAGTTTAAGATGAAGTCAGTTGTGATGTAACCTGGGTGAAAGCGAAGCTGTAACCCGTGACTTGTTGATACCTCCTCCTGGGGTTACGACTACGTCTGGAAAAATAAAATTTAGCAGATAAATGAAGTAGCCATAAAAGGTAAAGTAAAATATGTCTAATGAATTTGAGCCTTATAAAAATGAAGGTAAAAATAAAGAATTTAGTGTTTGGGAATATCAAAGTGCTAAAGGAGAAGAACAGCCAGCAATCAATCCAGAGGAAGAGTTCATTATAGAATGCAACCGCTTGAGACAAGAGGCTATGGAAAAAGGTTATGCAGAGGGAAAGCAACAAGCACAGGCAGATATTGAGACACTAAAGGCTGAATTGGTGAAATGGATTGATGTGTTACAAAAACCGATACAACTTATAGATGATCAACTGATTGAGGAAGTGGTTCAGACCATGATTTGGCTAAGCCAACATTGTATCGGTATTGAGTTATCTGTCAATCCAGAGAAACTATATGATTTGTTTAAGGAAATTAAAGGAGAACTGCCCTCAATACGAGGGAATAAAATTTTAGCCATGCATCCATTAGATGTGGATTGGATTAAAACAGAAATGGATGAGAAGGAAATACCAGGATTGCATGAAGCTTTAGTTGCTGATCCATCTTTGAGCAGAGGAGATTTTTATCTAAAAGGCGAACATACTGAATTAGATGGTCGAATACAGACTCGGTTTACTACTTTGTTTGCAAAATACCTTGATAAAGTTAAGCCTCTAACACCACCAAAGTCCCTGGACTAAAAGAGATGAGCATCTATAAATCACAGCTCTTTCAAGTCTTAAGGGAGGTTCGTAAAGATCGGCAGTATGGATTATTACATTGCGGAAAAATAAGCAGGGCTGTTGGCTTAACTTTAGAAGCGAAGGGTTTTAATCAACCTGTAGGAGCTCGTTGTTTAGTTAATATAAATGAGTCACATTCAATAGAGGCAGAGGTAGTAGGTTTTAGCAATGATAGTGTTTACTTAATGTCCTTAGGCAACATTCAAGGTATTGCTCCCGGAATGATTATAGTTCCCACCGGGCGAGTTGCTCAGATAGGCGTTGGTCCTCAATTATTAGGTCGAGTGTTAAATGGATCTGGAACTCTAATCGATGATGGGCCCTCAATTGAATTAATAGATACTTATCCTCTCGTAGTCCCTACGATTAATCCTTTAAAAAGAGCCGCGATAGATACTCATTTGGATGTAGGGGTGCGCGCTATAAACGGTTTATTAACTATTGGCCGCGGCCAGCGCATAGGCCTGTTTGCCGGGAGCGGTGTGGGTAAGTCTGTATTGCTTGGAATGATGACGCGTTTTACAGAAGCGGATATTGTTGTCGTCGGTTTAATTGGCGAACGAGGGCGAGAAGTTAAAGAATTCATAGAATGCAATTTAGGGGAAGAGGGATTGAAACGGGCTGTTATTGTGGCTGCACCAGCTGATGAAAGTCCATTAATGCGTTTACATGGGGCGAAAGTAGCTACAAGCATTGCCGAATATTTTCGGGATCAGGGAAAACATGTTCTTTTATTAATGGACTCCTTGACTCGTTTTGCTCAGGCACAAAGAGAAATTGCGTTGTCTATTGGAGAAGCTCCTGCGACCAAAGGTTATCCTCCTTCCGTATTTGCAAAACTACCTAAGTTGGTTGAACGAGCGGGTAACGGCAAGCCTGGTACCGGTTCAATTACAGCATTTTATACTGTTTTGACAGAAGGTGATGATCTGCAAGATCCTATAGCAGATGCTGCTCGTGCTATTTTAGATGGGCATATTGTATTAAGCAGATCGCTCGCGGAAGAAGGCCAATTTCCTGCAATTGATATTGAGGCATCAATCAGTCGCGTCATGCAAACAATAGTTCCCGAGCCACAGATGAAGGCAATGATGCTATTTAAAAAATATTTATCTCTGTATGAAAAAAATAAAGATTTAATCTTGCTGGGCGCTTATGCTAAAGGAAGTGACCCCACATTAGATAAGGCAATATTAGCCAGGGATAAAATTAGAGACTTCCTGATGCAAGGAATTAATGAACGAGTTAATCATGAGGAAAGCGTCAGGTTGCTGTCCCAATTAGTATCAGCTTTTGCAGGGAGTAATGGATGAGTCAAAGATTGGATCGTTTAATTCAGTTACTTCAAATAAAACAGGAAGAAACAAAACGTGCTCATATCGATTTGATGAAGGCAAAGGAACAGTTTAGCCAAAATAAAATAAGGCATGAGCAATTAGTGACTTACCGACAAGATTATGTGCAACAATTAGAAATTTTAGGGAATCAAGGCAGTCTGGTCGGACGCTTGCGCAATCGTATTGATTTTATTAATCATCTGGACACGGCTTTAATCCAATTGAATACTCATTTAGCTCAGCTTGCTAAAATCAGGTCTAAAGCAGAATTGAATTATAATCAAGCCAAAGCTTCTCAAGAGGGGGTTAGTAAGTTAATAGATCGTGTTAAAAAAGCCGAACAAATCAAATTACAGCGCATGGATCAGAAAGAAAGTGATGAGTATGCGCAAAAGCAATGGTATAGTAAAAACATGAATGATCAATCGAATACTTTCGGTGAATAGAGTATTAAAAAAAATATGGATAACTGTAGCCATCCTGATTATTCTGGTGGCTGTTTTCTCCAGCTTATTCCGCTCACTAACACCTTGGGCTAAGCAATATAAAGGTGAGGTAGAGCTTCATTTAACCCAGCTATTGGGGCAGCCTGTTACTATTCAAACTATGGAAACTGGGTGGTACTGGTTTGAGCCTGTATTAAAATTAAAGCAAGTAAGCCTTAGTGACGGAGAAAAAAATTCACTGCATTTAGATAAATTGCTAGTAGGAATTAATTTATTCAAATCTTTTTGGAATTGGCAGATTCAGCCCGGAATTTTATATATCGATGATCTTCGTTTGACAGTAAGGGAGAGAGGGGGGCGCTGGAGTATCGATGGAATTTCGACTGGTACTATACAAGATAGTGAGATGACGCCCGAAACGACTCAGAAAATCCTGTTCTGGCTGTCGCAACAGGAACGGTTGATTATTAAGCAAGTTTCCGTCTATTTTCATTTCAGTGATGGCGGGTTAATTCCCGTGAGTGGTCTTAATATATCCGTGGTTAATCAAGGCGGGATTTATAAAATAAAGGGAGATGCAAAGCTTGAGCAAACTAATACTACTACTTTTCAATTATTAGGTGACTTAAGTTTTGATCCTTATCATCTGGAAAATACTAAAGGTCAAGTATATTTTTTCGCGCACCATATAGTTCCTGCCCAGTGGCAAAGTATATTTCCTAAAGCAGCCGAACGGATGGAAGGTGGAAAAGGGGATATTGCTTTATGGGTGGATTTGAATAAAGGGGCTGTATCCCTGGTTCAGGCTCAAATAAAATTTAAACGCCTGGCTTGGCATATACTCAATAATAAGAATAATCAGATTATCCAAAATTTATATGCCAATTTATCATGGAAACCAGATGATAAAGGTTGGCAGTTTAGTGCAGATCACATCAAGTTAAGAACCGGCGGGGTTAATTGGCCTGAAAATCAATTATTAATCAAGTTTGATAAATCACAACAAACATACCACCTTTTCGTAAAGTCCATCATTATTGAATCCTTATTGTCTCAAACGATTAATTGGCCCTCATCAATCCAAAATTTATTACCTACAAAGCCTCATGGCATTTTGACAGATACACAGTTGCTCATTAAAGAAAATCAACCAAGTTATGTTTTAACCCGCTTTGATCATTTAGGATGGAATGCTCAAGATAATATTCCTTATTTAGAAAATTTATCAGGTGTTTTAAATTGGCAACCAGAAGAAGGGCGTTTAGAGTTAGATTCAGAGAACACTTCTATAGCAGTAAAAGGATATCCCAGACAGAACTTCACGCTTCTTAATGGCTCTTTTGACTGGAAAGAATTAAGTGATGGTTTACGAGTCAGTATCGAACGATTTGTACTAAGTCAACCTGAGTTAACCCTTAGCATGCAAGGAGCCATCGATCAAGTGACACGTAACTCATTAGGCCATATTCGTCTTGTCAGTGAGTTTTCTGGAAAAAACGTACAGCAGTGGATGCGATTTCTTCCTAAAAAACAAATGAAGGAAAAGCTCTACTATTGGTTAAAGAATGATGTGAAACGCATCGCTCAAGCAAGCGGCAGAATGGTCATTAATGGTTTCGCTAAAGATTTTCCTTTTGATAATAAAAATGGCGAGTTTTCCATAACCAGTCATGCCAGTGGCGGTGAGCTTTTGATTAACTCAAAATGGCAAGTAATTAGAGATATAGAGTCTTATATAAGAGTAAAAAATCGCAATCTTGAAATTGACATAGTTAACGCTGATTTCCAGGGGGCGCTTGTAAAACAGATGAACTTGCGTATTGATGATATAGGCAACGATAAAGAAAATTTGTTAATACATGGGATTGTTAATGCTTCAGCCCAAAAAATGATGAACTACATTTTAGCTTCCCCTTTACGCGAGAAGTTAAGCGCATTAAAAATGTTATCGATAAAGGGTTTGATTTCATTAAATTTGCGTCTGGAAATTCCTTTATATCCTGAAAATGATGACAATCTTGCTAAAGGTGATCTGATTTTTAAAAATAATACTATTATGGTGAAGCATCAACTAAGCGAGCTTCCCCTTGAGGATGTCTCAGGCGGGTTGTCTTTTGATGAGCATGGAGTTACTCAAAGTGCTTTGGTAGCAACAGCATTTGGTTATCCGATAAATATCAATATCCAATCGGTTACCTCACCAAAGCCTGCAACCCTCATATCAGTTGATGGTGAATGTAGTATGGAGTCCTTAAAAAGCAGATTCAAGCTGCCAGTATTATCTCTATTTAAAGGGATGTTTTTTATAAATGCTATTTTAAAATTATCCGACAATCCTGATGATTTGGATAATATGAATCTAAAGAGTACTTTGAAAGGTTTAGAGATTAATTTACCTGCTCCTTTGGGAAAAACTCGTGATGATTCAGTTCCATTAGAAGTTAATTTAGATTTTAGCTCCACAAAATCACTCCGTGTAAGAGCGAATTATAACAGCCGTCTTAGTGCCGATATGATGTTTCAAGATAAAAAAGGTGCTTTTGAATTGCAATCAGGTGAGTTGCGATTGGGCAGTGCCCAAGCATTAAATCAAAATAAACCAGGGCTTGCTTTGGTTGGCTCTCTGGATGGATTTAACTTACAAGAATGGAAAAAGGTTCTGGATCGATTCTCAACAGAACAAACAAACAGTTCACTCATGCAAAAATTAAGAATAATAAATGTAAAAATGCGTCGATTGACTTTTTTAAAGCAACAATTTGATGGCATTGCGATTAAAGCTAAAATGCTTCCTAATAAAGAGTGGTCCTTTAATCTGGAGCAAAAGAACATTGCTGCAGATCTAAGTTATAATCAGTCAGCAAATACGCTTAGTGGTTTTGTTAAATACCTGCATTTAGATAAAATTGACAATTCTGATGAGGCGAACGAATCCTCATCGCCAGTCAGTCCTGGACAAATTCCCAATCTTAATTTGCGAATTGATAATTTATCCATCGGAGAGATTCAAGTGGGGAATGTAACCCTTAAAAGTCACTCTACTCCTGATAGATGGTTAATTAATTATTGCAGGATTGATTCACCCATCTATCAATTTAATATAGAGGGAGATTGGATCAAAAAGGGTGAAAATAACCAGACGAAGATACGATTGAAACTCCATTTAAAAGATTTGGCAAAAAGTCTGGAGAGATGGCATATTACTCCTGCAGTGGATGCAGGAAAAGGGGATATGGAGTTTCGTGGCGGCTGGAATGGTACTCTCTATGATTTCTCGCTTGCTTCCTTAAATGGAGAGATGTCTCTCAAGTTAAGGAATGGCAGGATTACTCATCTGAGTCCTGAAACAGAAGAAAAATTGGGCTTAGGTAAGTTATTGAGTATTCTGAGTTTGCAAACTATCCCCAGAAGATTAAAATTGGATTTTAGTGATCTCTCTCATCAAGGATATAGCTTTGATATTTTTAAAGGCAGTTTTAGCATTAAGAAGGGGATCATGAGTACGCAGGATAGTTATTTGGATGGTCCGGTTGCTTATGCAAGTATGAAAGGAGATCTTGATTTGGTCAGGCGGATGTATGATTTGAATTTAAGTATTTCTCCGCATATTACTGCCAGTTTACCTATAGTCGCCACTATTGCCGGCGGACCCATTGCGGGACTCGCTGCCTGGGTTGCCAATAAAATTATTAATCAAAGTATGCAAAAAATCAGTGCTTATAGTTATAAAATTTCCGGTCCTTGGAAAGAACCAATTGTTCAGCAACTGACCATAGTAAAGAAAATTATTAAGAAATGAATATTTAAGATGATAAAACTAATATTTTTTTACTATTGGCGAATTTGTTTATTGAAAGAAAGTCCTGAAAATACTCCTTACTCCCGTTTTTTATTGGGGCTGAGTGCCATTTTATTTGCTACGATATTAATCATTCAGTGGCAATTTTCAAATGGAATTTTTGGCAGAGAGCTCTCTACAACCCTGATGGCTGCAAGTAGTTTAATCTTATCTTATATTTTTTATACTTATGCTCTCTTGTTTTTTAGAGGGGTTAGTTCTCGGTTGGTTCAAACGTTAACGTGTTTATTTTGTGCTCGTATTATTATTCATATCATAGCAAGTCCTTTATTATTACTTGATCCTTATTTATCTCATATACATTTAAAAAATCCGCTTTTTTTATTCATTGGTGTGATATATTTATTTATTACTTTGGGTTTATCAGTTTGGCAATTTGTTATCACAGCGCATATTTATAAATATGCATTGAGCGCCTCAGCTATTCAATCGGTATTAGCTGCTTTAGGTGTGCTTGCGGTAAATATTTTAACTGTTTCTTTATGGCGATGAAATGATGATGCATTTACATATTTTAGGATTAAGCGGAACATTTATGAGTGCTTTGGCTCTACTTGCACGTGACGCTGGGTATAAAGTTACTGGGAGTGATGCAAATTGCTATCCACCAATAAGTGATTTGCTTGCGGCTAAAGGGATATCCTGGACTGAGGGATATGAGGATGCCACCCTGGCTTTGCAGGCGGATTTGGTGATCGTTGGCAATGCAATTAAAAGAGGAATGCCTGTACTCGAAGCGGTAATGGAGGCAGGTAAAAATTATACATCTGGACCTCAATGGTTAGCTGAGCATATTTTATCTAAATATAAAGTGATTGCTGTGGCCGGTACCCATGGAAAAACCACCACTACATCGATGATTGCCTGGATACTGGATCAAGCAGGCCTAAATCCGGGGTTTTTAATAGGTGGCGTTGCTACAGATTTTAATACCAGTGCCTGTCTTGGTAAAGGAGAATGGTTTGTTATCGAAGCTGATGAATACGACAGTGCTTTTTTTGATAAGCGGCCTAAATTTATGCATTATCGTCCACAAATTGCTGTATTAAATAATTTGGAGTTTGATCATGCTGATATTTACTCTGATCTGGCTGCGATTCAACAACAATTCCATTATTTATTAAGAACGATACCCGGCAGTGGCATCGCTATTAAACCTCGTGATGATAAGTCACTGAATGAGGTATTATCATGGGGGATCTATTCCGATGTTGAGGAATTTGCTTTATCAGGAAAAGCGCAATGGTCTGCAGAATTACTGGACGAAAGTGGTTCAGCTTTTAAAGTGTTGCATTTAGGGAAAGAGGTAGCGCAGGTTCATTGGTCTTTGATTGGCCGCTTTAATATAGAGAATGGCCTGGCAGCTATAGCTGCCAGTGTTAATGCTGGCGTAAGCCCTCAAAAGGCGGCAGAAGCTTTAGAGCGTTTTACCCCGGTGAAACGTCGTCTTGAAGTGAAATCAAACAAGCATGGTATCACTGTATATGATGATTTTGCTCACCATCCTACGGCCATTACAAAAACTATTGATGCTTTAAAAAGAAGCAAAAGGCATCAACGTATCTTTGCGGTAATGGAGTTTGCCTCTTATACCATGCGTACAGGAGTTCATGCCGGAGAAATGGCCTATGCGCTTGCTCCTGTTGATGGTGCTTACATACTCGACCCTAAAGATTTTAATTTGCAAGATACCCTGACGCAATGGACTTGTCCTTACAAAATTTGCAGCAACAATGAGCAAATAGTTAATGAAGTTGCAAGCACAGTGAGAGAGGGGGATGCTGTTTTGGTGATGAGTAATAGAGGCTTTAATGGTATTCATCAGCAATTAATCAATTCGATAGATAAACGGTTTATCTGATACGCAAAATTGCCGTTAGGTATAGAGTCTATTAACAATGTTCTTGTTAAACTAATTGATGCGAATCCCCAGGTACCGCCCCTAAAACGTGGTACCTGGGCAAAGAGACAAAATGACCTATTTCTACTAAATTCCTGGGAATGCATCAGATCTCGAGTCTCAAGCGCTAGTGAGACCGAAACTGCCACTGCGACGCCACGCACTAACCTCCATGTTGCTTCACTACGCTTGTAATCGAATTTGATATCAATGTATTGCTAAAACTCCTAAAGATTAAGCGCAGCAAAATTAGTAACTTGAAATATTAGTTGAGCAATTCGTTAAATTAATAGTTGCAATATTTTTTATAGGTTGATATAAAAATTGAAGGTGTCTTAATTTTATAGGGACTAATTACTCGCTGCAGTTTTTGCGGGTGAACGCTTGCGGGGAGGGACGCCAGCCATGCCAGAGTTTGCCGAATTTCTGCAAAATGCAAAGAAGCTGTATAGAAAATTAACGCGCCATTTTATGAGTCAACAAGGCTGCATGAGCTTTTTTTCTGTATTAGTTCCGAACAACAGTGCTTTAAAGGATGCATCTACTATCAGTAAGTTAGCTCATAGCTTAGAGGAAACTGATGATAAACACTTGCGAAGTTATATTGAAAAAATACCTAAATGTTTTATTGTAGATCAGAATGACTTTGAGGAGTTTAAAAAAAAAGTACTTGTTGGGATATATTTAATAAAATGGTCTCAGTATAGTTCATCCGTTACCTATTATTTAAATAAGCCTTTAGTAGAGTTGTTTCAACTGGATTTAGAAATACAGTCACCAATAGAGATGGATGAGATGATGGTGGATACGAGCTTACAAGCACTGAGTCAATATTGCTCCTTCATTTATGAGAATCAACATAATCCAATATATGCTGATTTAAATCAGCAATTAGGTGCAACAATTCAAGTAGATATTCATACAATCCGTAACTTGAAATTTACAGAAGATACTTCTTGGTATGGTGTCTATACCGGATTAATACGCACCTTGGGAATGAACAAAGTGTCTTAGGAGGAGAAACTATGACTTTTACCCCACCAAGATTTTCAATATTAAGAGCAAATACTCGAAACTTGGATAGTACACTGTCCACTTCATTAGGGCGTTATAAAATAGTTGACGCAGATGATGTGGTGAAAAAGCGAAACAGCCTCGAAGTGCTGATCTCAAGAACCCAGCAGGTAATAGACTGTAAATCTGCCAGGGCAACCCAGCTTGATGTTTTTAATCGGCTAGTCAATGAATTACGTGAAGTGCTTAAGCTCAAAAATGAAGACAAAAATAATAAGGGCACCCTGTTTTTACTTGGAGCCTTACTTCATCGCTATTTTAGATTAATGCAAGAGTATGATAATTGGAGTACCAGATTTTATACTTGGGATCCTAGAAGCTGTAAGTTGTTTTTAGCCATCAGAGCAGCATTAAAGCTTCCTGAGCAGATGCCAAACGACTACAGACAGATGGATCTTACTATCCTTGATGTGACTACCATTGCGACCGCTTTAGAGATTTTTCGTGATAATATGCAATTAAAGGATGAACAACAAATACCTCGTTTTAAAAAATATCATCATTTTGCTGTAGAAGATCCCAATTTTGAAATTCATTTAAACGAATTGATTGACAAGTATAAGAATATTGCCGCCCCTGTTTTAAAACAATTTAAGGCTATCGATTTTATTCAGTCTTTAGTAGAAAAAGTTGATGCGGAACATCAGCAAATTAAGCAGGCGCTCATCGAATGGAATAAAATTTTTGTCAGGGAACACTCTGATTTTAATTTAGTAAATATTGAGACTATTGAGGCTCATATGACCACTCACATTAAATCTGTTCCATTAAGAGAGAAAATCCTTGATTTGCTTTACACACCTTTTATTAAATCAAAAATGGAGGGGTTGGATCACCAGAGTTTTTTATCTGAGATGAATAAATGCAGCTCCGATATAGCCCGTCATGCTGTTCTTGGTGGCTATTCCTTATTATTACAGTATCCAGGGATGGAAAAATTGAAATTTTATATTTATCAGGCATTGGGTACAGAAAAAAAGCCTGAGGAGTTAACAGATGAATACATGCTACAGGAGATCGGGTTTCTTAAACAATTGATTAAACTCAATCCTGGGTTGGTACTTAAATATGAATTTTTCGGTGGAAAAGCTCAGATGGATACACAAATTTTACAAAATGAAGAAGCATTGACTCTTAAAATTCAGGAAAAAGCCAAGGAAAAGCCTAAGGAACAAAAGGAAGCAAATACAGAGACTGGTTTGGTAATTTAGATATTCCAAAGATCAGATATAATGATTAGCAGCTAAGACATTGGTGGAGCTCCAGCAAATCATTTAAACACCATCTGCTGGAGACCGGGGCGTGCTTTTCTAGCTAAAGTACTGGTGCTAAATGAAACGATTCTTGATAGAAGAAATCCAGCTCCTCATAAAGCTCTTTTAACGCCTGAACATCATAATTACCGTGCTGCGTTGCCTTAACACATAGCTCTTGGCATTCGCTAATCAAGAGTTCGTACCCGGCTGAAAAATCTCTATCTTCTGCGAATTCCATCCCTTTTATTATCGTAATTAAATCATCAAAATTAACTTTTATTTGCTCAAATTCTTCCCGAGTTCCCATTACTACCGATTCTTGTGTTTTATTATTTCTGTTCATTATTAGATATAAGACAATAAGACTAATAGGAATTAAGGTAACTAGTCCTAAATACACGAGTCCGTTTTGGGTGGATTCAGGCTGGATGGATTTAATCGAACACTCATTATTATTGGCTGCACAGAGTGCAGGCGGGGGGGATGGAGTCACTACAAAAGAATCAGAACCCACTGTAAAGAAAGTAATGGGCGGAGGAGAGGAGGAAGGAATCATGGTTTTGGAGCGTGGTTTTGAGCGCGGCAGTAGTTTAAGCGGTTTAGGAGGTTGTGGTGCTTCCAGGCCTTTGATTTCATGCTGAATTTTAATCCACTGATGCATTGAGAGCATTAATTTATTTAATTCTTGTGCTCGTTCAGCAAGACCATCAAAGGTTATTTTTTTTATTTCCGGCTGGTTTAAATGACGGCTCACTTCAATAACTTGTCCTTTTAATGCGTTATTTGTTTTGGAAAGATCAGAAGTGGTGGATGGAAATTGCGCTAAGGAATCTTGATTTTTAATAAAGTTTTTTAATTTTTCTTGTTCGGTAGTCAGCCATTTCTGCCAGAGAGATAAGTTTTGCTCCACTTCAATAGCTTTATGATAAGCTTGGGTATTGGCGTGGATAATTGCCTCTATATGGTGGGATGAGTTATCAATAAAGCCTTCAATTTGATTGAGTAAAGTTAACATTTGTTCTTTGAATTGATAGACAGTATAAACTTCACCGGCTTGATTTAATAAATCCATCACTTGGGAAATAACGTTTTGAAAACGGTCCAACTCATTTAGATCAGATACCGCGTCTGCATAATGAGTTAAAATTTCTTCGTCCATAGAAATTAAATTAAAATTAGGACAGGCTTTAAGTTGTTCGACTGTTAAGCGCAAGATGGAGCTCAGTTCAGTAGAGATTTCCTGATTACTGCTTCCGCAATTTTTTGCTACTTGAGTTGGATAGGCAGTTGAGTCTCCAAGAGCTGGAGTTGAAAAATCATAAGGGTGAGGATTCACCGGATTTATATTGAGAGCAAAATGCAATATCCGGTTTCTTTCAGTTGAGGCTTTTTTAATGGATTTCGAGAGTTCGCCAAGACGCTCTTTAAGTAGTTGTGTATCAATAAGATGGGTTAGCTTAGGAGTAATTTTATCATCAATAATTCGGCGAAAATTAGCCATAAATAAGCGATCCGACCCTACAGTGGGGGAAATATTTTTTTCAATAGTACGTACATATCGAGTCAATATTTCTAATTGTTCTTTCACTTGACCAATGTTTGGGTTTTGACTTAGTCCTTTTAAGATAAAATTAATATCAAGAAAGACATAGTTCATTGGTTGATTCAGATGTTCTGGTGGCAAATCCTGATTTCTTATCAGGAGATAATCACCTACATTTTGCATCAAATCATATAAGCCAGGCCATTGAAGGCGTTGACTATCAATAGGTTGAACATGAAAGTCATCTCGAGATAGCACATGGCGCGTTTTGAATGCATTTGAATAAAACCACGCGTTCTCATATACATTGAGCAGAGCCTGCTGATCTTCAGCAAACCAAGAGCTGGGATTAGTTAAATAATCCGCATCAATTCCAGAATTTGCTCTAGCTTTTAGAATCCATTCTCGTAAGGCCAAATCTTCTTCGGTATAACAATTTTCAGAGTAAAGCCAAAAGCGGTTTTTGTGGGGTATGGGTCTATATGAAGCTTGATGTTCTCTTTTTTTTCTTGCCATATTCTCACTCCTTGAGAAAATGAATTGATTTATTGCTGGCAGTAAGTCCATTTACTACCGAGTAATGATTTCTCTAACCAACTAGGTTATTTTTACACCAGTTAATTTGATAACATTCTTTTTTAGATTATGCAATATACAATAGCCTTTTATTATAACGATCATGCCTGACCAATATTATCTTCCCCATAGTCCTCTTTTTTGTTAAATTATATTTTTTGATTCTAATGGGTTCTTTATGCCATCTTTTGATATAGTTTCTGAAACGAATGAAGTTGAATTACGTAATGCGGTAGATAATGCAGTGCGTGAAGTAGGTACTCGTTTTGATTTTCGAGGTGTCGAAGCTACAATTGAACTAAAAGAACTTACAGTGACCTTGCGTTCTGAATCTGACTTCCAGGTAAGACAGCTAGAAGATTTGTTTCGAACTCATTGCACTAAACGTAATCTTAGTACTTCAGGCGTTGATATAGAAGATAAGCCAGTACATAGTGGTAAATTTTATTCATTAACCATGACTTTTAAGCAAGGTATTGATCAACCTGCTGCTAAAGAAATAATAAAATACATTAAAGATACAAAAGCTAAAGTTCAAACGTCCATTCAAGGAGAAAAGATTCGCGTGACAGGTAAAAAACGTGATGATCTTCAGGAAATTATTGCCTTGTTAAAGAAATCTGACATTGAGTTGCCATTACAATATGAGAATTTCCGCGATTAGATTTGTATCATAATAAATAGTTGAAGTGGACGTGTCGAAGTGCCAGACTCTAAAATGCCTTATCTTAATGATTCATTAACAATCATCTTTGTCTTTGTCCAATTAGTATAGGCTAATTTGGCGAACTGATCCGCTGGCAAGGGCTCACTTAAGAGGAATCCTTGCCCTAAAAGACATTTTTTTGATATCAGATACTTTAATTGCTGCGGTGTTTCTATGCCTTCGGCAATAATACTCATTCCAAGTTCGTTGGCTAATTTAATAATAACATCAATAATGGCCACTTTTTGTTTTCCACTGTGAATGTCAGAGACAAAGTCTTTATCAATTTTTAAGGCATCAATGGGAAGTGTTTTTAATCTATTTAATGAGGAGTAGCCTTTACCAAAATCATCAAGGGACAGTTTAATTCCTAACGCAGAGATTTCATGAAGCGCTTTATTTATTTCTTCATCGTTCCTCATTAATAGAGTTTCAGTAATTTCAAATTCCAAATATTTAGCCGGGTAATTATAATCGTGTAATGTCTTTTCAAGACTTGGGATAAACTGATTATTTAGTAATTGAATAGGTGAAATATTGATAGAAAATGCGAGCATGGCGTTATATTCATTTGTCCACTTCATCACTTGTTCGCAGGCTTTGCGTAAAATCCACTGACCCAAAACTACCATTAGGCCTGTGCTTTCAGCAATAGGAATAAATTCGTTAGGAGATATAGGACCCAAAACTTCATTATCCCAGCGTAACAGTATTTCAGCACCAATAATTTTTTGGGTATGCAGGTTATATTTAGGCTGATAATAAAGTTCAAGTTCGTCATTTTGCAGCGCTTTGCGTAAATGTGCTTCCACTTCGGACTCTCGATGTTGGGAGTAACTCAGTGCATCCGTATAGAATTGATAGGTGTTTTTCCCGCTTCTTTTAGACTTATACATTGCCATGTCTGCTTTTCTCAATAAATCTTCAGTTGTACTGCCATCGTCTGGATAAATGGCTATCCCAATACTCACCGTAACGGTGATTAATTTGCCACTAATGGAGTAGGGGCTATGGAGTTCATTCAAGATTCTTTCTGCAAGTTGGCGTGCTGAAGTTGGCGATTTTATATTGGGTGCTATAAGGGTGAATTCATCCCCTCCAACTCTTGAAATCAGATCTCCTTTTCTTACTAATAAAACCAGACGATTAGAAAATTGTTTTAGCAGCTCATCGCCATGAATATGACCAAAAGTATCATTAGTGGTTTTGAAGTTATCTAAATCGATAAGCAATAATGCCAATATATTTTTGCCTCGAAATGAGTTTGCTATCGATTTATCTAATAAATCCTCAAATTCACGACGGTTGAACAAATTGGTTAAAGAGTCATGAGAGGCTAGATATTTTAATTCTTCTTGTTTAATCCTTAGCCTTTTTTGTGCATTTAATACTTCAGTGTATGAAAATACATAATTGATAACCAAACAGGTACAAGGGATAAAATAGGAAATAACTTTAAGAAAATAAGCAATGTTGTAGGCACTATCATATGGAGAACTTGATAATACCATCAAGTAAATTGAAGTAACTACTTGGGTGACTGCCATATAAAATACACAGTCCGTCAAAATATTCGGATGAGTTTTATAAGTTCTAGGGTAAATAAACAGTATTAAAAATAGATAAATGCCTACAGAAATTAATTCATAGGGTCTGGATAAATAATAATCCTTAAACCACATAGTCGGGAGTTTAATTACCCCTGCGGCATAATAGATTAAAGTAATGGCAGCTAAGACTAATAAAGTAGTCAGTAAAATAAAGGTACCTAAATTTAGAGTATCTTCGTCTTTAGAATTCAGTAACAGGAATAATCCTACAACTAATATGATGCCACTGATACTGTTAGAGAAAATCCAAATTAATGCGTCTAAATTATTTTTTTCTGCCGGTGGCAGTGACAGGCCATCAATAACCAGAGTATTTAATGCTTCCAAAGAACCAGAAAATAATACCGCTAATCCAATAATTAATGCGATTTTGTCATTACTAAGCTTATATTGGGTGAATGATAATAAAACCGTAACCGCTGCCAGGGAAAATCCCGACCATTGCAAAAGAGTTTGCCTGAAATAACCGCGAATCTGCATTTCAAGAAGTTGAGTCTTTAAGTCGTCCCCATGACTTAATTGACCTGCGAGGATACTAAAGTCTATGCCTAAATTGAGACCAATATAAGGAAGACCTAATAATAAGATAATAATTAAAACTAAAAAATGAGGTATGCGCTTTAAGGTATTTTCATTAAATACAAATGAATTATCCATTTCTCTACTCGAGCCCTAAGGTAATTTAATTCTGTTTTATATAAAATTTAGCATACAATATGTCTAATATCTTATATTGTTGAAATATAATTAATCACGATCTCTATTCCTTTATTTTCTTTTATGGATGATCAATCTCTTTTTTTATCATCTGTTTATCCTGATAAAATGGTAGAGCACTAATTTTTACAGTTCCAAAAATAAAAAAATATTAATCTATACTAAATAATATCGGGTGATTAAAAAAAGAGCAGTGATGAATCTAGTGAAACTTCAAAAATTTTTTGAGGAGCTTAAAAATCATATTGAAGACGGTGAAATAAATGAAATTAAAAAACTGGCTAAAACTCTAAAAGAGCAACTGGATCAAGATGTCATTTGGTTACCAATTATGACTGATGAAGATGGAAATAATCTTCTGCATTTGACTATCAGGACGGGTTCTATCGATTTAGTAAAAACATTGGTTGAAACAACAAAAAATCAGTTAAATTGGTCAAGTATATGTCCATATTTGGAAAATAAAAATGGGTTTAAACCAGTTGACTGCATTCCCCCGCAAGCTGAGGAAACTTTTAAGTCTGCTATTAAAAGAAATCTTTCTCCTCGAGAACCTGCTGTTAAATTCGATCAATTCTCAATAATTGAACAATGTCAGCGTTACTTGATATGTAATGTTGTAAAAAAGCCTGAAGAATACAATATTGAAGATGTTGTCAATATTATCAACGATATTAACGGAGGGATGTGTTTGGGGCTTTCAGGACTTTGGGCACAATCCATACTGAGTGGTCAACCGGAAACGTATTATAATATGATTGAGAAAATCATGAGCTGTGGCGACTTTTCTAAAAATACGGAACACGAGCTGCAACAACACTTTGAATATACTATACAGTTAGTTAGATCTTTTTTATTAATAGGAAAAGACATCAATGAAGCAAGTGAAAAAAAATACGTGTCTAATCCTGCACTAGCTCAAGCTAAAGATATGCCTTATCAAAAGCAAGAAGATGTGGTTGGTATTTGGGGGCAAGAGAACTCCTTAAAAAATGAATATCATCTTTCATACTCACCAGAATCTGGCCGTTTAGGTGATTTTTTTACCAACTTTGCTAATCCAATGAATGATGGAAAATTAATAATGATTGATGGTCAGACTCATAGTACGGCTTGTTATTTCAAAGATAACACCTTTTATTTTTTTGACGCAAATAAAGAGCTAAAAACATCTGATAATGGTATTAGTTACACCGCCATTGTGGATGTTAACTTAGATCCAGATTATAACATTTCACTTGGGAAAATTATTCAAGAAGCTTTATATCCTAAGGGTGTGGATCCATTGTGGGATGATATCACTTTCAGAGTTGTTGCTAAATTAGGTTGCAACTCGGGTTCATATCCAAGTAAGCAAGAGTTAGAAAAGATGGGGGCTAGCTCGCAAATTTCGACGGGGCCCGAGTCCTAATAGGTTAATGATTAAACTAAAAATGAGGTGTTTAATGTCTGTTCATTAAATAAATGAACTATCTATTTCTCTTTACTTCCAGTTCCAGATAATTTAATTCTGTTTTATATAAGAATAGGCATCAGTTTTTAATATGGATTTATAAGGATTATCGGGTTGCTTTGCTATCCAGGAGGTAAACGTTTGATTGGCGAAGGCTCCTGAGTGGACGAAGGTATAAAATAATTTGATATAGTCTTTTCGAGCTTGATGATATTCTTTTTTCCATGGCTGTGCCGCTACTGATGGAGATACTCCGAACAAATCAATCCCCCCTATTCCTGCTTGCCGAGTAATAATGTCATCTAAGCGCACATACTTTGCATTAGCCAGGATATCGCGCATGACCATGAACAACGTTGTCCGTCCATTCCCTGCGGCACAATGAAAGTGCAGCCAGGCATTGGTCGGGGCTTTTTTAAGGGTTGTTAAAAATTGATCTACCTGGTCAGGCGTTGGTGGATGATAATCAGGCACCTCAATTCTAACGTAAGTTATGCCAGCTTTTTGAGCCGCCTCCTGTTCCGTATATATTTCCTTGACCGGGATAGTTACAGGGTCTGTCGGAACTTTAAAACCTGCTTGGGGTTTGCCCAATTTATTGATTTTGACCACTCCTGCATTGAGAAAATATTCTACCCAGGAGAGCTCTGTTTCATTAATTGCCTTTGGTGTTTTACCCCAGTTTATCTCGTCTCGTTTATAGAATAAGCTAATGGGTAAGCCATTAATATACAGGTGAGTTTCTTGGCGCAAGTCAATGATATAAACAGAATGTGTCTTCCCCAAAGTGTTCCTCAACCAAATCATATTCCCTAAAGTAGGGGCAGCACTTCCGGAAATAAATAAGCTATCCATTCCCTTTTCATTAATAGGTTGTTTATTCAGGACTTCGATAGTACGGGTAGCACTACGCCAATGCACCGGCTCCACTTGTGCGGAGCCCTCGTTATTATGCCAGTGGTTTTTTATCCAGAATGCTCCAGGAGTGAGTTGGATGTTTTCTGAAGAATCGGTGGTTTTCATATCTTTTGCTTCTGCGAAAAGAGTTGGAACTGTAAGTATGAAAATGCAGAAAACTAATAAGCTGATTATTTTCATAGTTAAAACCTGATGCCTTTCTTTTAGTTTAAACCTTAATCAATGAAGAAACCATCAAATAATTTATAGGTATGCTCCTAACCGGTCAGTAAAACAAGTCTCCTTGCTGTGCTATAATTGAACAATACATATAAGGAGGTATTATGAACAGAACCATAGTTCTTGGTCTATCTATACTCCTTTTTGCAACACCCGTTACTGCTTTCGATGTGGATAAGGATAGAAGTTCACAAGCAGGGATTAGTCTCCAGGATAAAGCAGAGCAAGGAGATGCTGAATCTCAACTGCAACTAGGTATTAATTATGAAAAAGGAGACGGCGTTGAACAGGATCTGAAACAAGCATTTTTTTGGTATCAAAAAGCAGCAGATCAAGGAAATCCCGAAGCTCAAAATAATCTTGGTTTATTTTACTTAAAAGGCATAAGTGTCCCTCAAGATGTCAATCAAGCTCTGTTGTGGATAAAAAAGGCTGCCGACCAAGGACTGGCAATGAGCCAAAATAATATGGGGGTCTTGTATGAACATGGAGCAGGAGTGAAGCATGATATGCAACAAGCCTTTTTATGGTACAAAAAAGCTGCGGATAAGGGAAGTCCGGATGGACAATATAATTTAGCGGTAATGTATATGAATGGGAATGGCGTACAAAAAAACATGAATCAAGCGATTTATTGGTACCAAAAAGCCGCCGCGCAAGGGGATCTCGATGCTCAAAATAATCTTGGGGTGATTTATGAGCGTGGTGATCCCTCTGTTAAGAAAGATATAAAAGCTGCAATCAGTTGGTATACAAAAGCTGCTAATGCGGGTTCAGCTTTAGCACAGACCAATCTTGGTGCGCTGTATATGAATGGTGATGATGCTGTTAGAGATTATAAGCAAGCCATTTATTGGTTTGAAAAAGCGGCTAAGCAAGGAAGTGTTAAGGCACAAAACAATCTGGGGTTTTTATACGAGCGTGGGGATGGGTTTAATAAGGATCTGAAGCAAGCAATATATTGGTATAAGAAAGCAGCGGATAAAAACTTTGCAATGGCACAGAATAACTTAGGTATTTTGTATTCGAGTGATGGAGAGTTTAAAGACTATAAACAAGCATTTATATGGTTTAAAAAAGCTGCTGATCAAGGCTTTGCAGAAGCGCAAAATAATCTTGGTTTAATTTATATGAACGGTAATGGCGTCGATAAAAATAATAAGGAAGCTGTTTTTTGGTACAAAAAAGCTGCAGAACAAGGATTATCTTTGGGTGAGTACAATCTTGGGATAATGTATATGAATGGTCTGGGTATGAAAAAAAATGATAAAGAAGCGGCAAGTTTATTTCAAAAAGCAGCAGATCAAGGTTTAGCTGTGGCACAAAATAATTTAGGTGTCATGTATATGGAAGGGGAAGGGGTTGAAATAGATTTCAAAAAGGCAGTCTATTGGTTTAATAAAGCAGCAGACCAAAATCTGGATCTGGGTCAAATAAATCTTGGCATTATGTATGCTGAAGGTAAAGGGGTGCATAAGGATTTAAAGAAGGCAAAATATTGGATTGGTAAAGCAAAAGACCTTGGTTCTTCTGATGCCAGCAGAATATGGATGTCTTATAAATTATGGAAATATTAAAAGACCAGGAACAAAATTAAAGGCTCTCTAGTTATCTTTCTTAGTATGGTTATAATGGTGGATATAAAAGAATACTAACGGATTAGTTCTATGGCAAATCTTCAGATAAAAAATCCGGACAACCGACAATGGCATATGCTGTTGGTTTATGATCTCTATAGAATTTTAAGTATTGCTTTATTTTTAGGTATTTATTTCTACAGTTATATTTCTAACGATGAATCCTTATTATTTTTTTCTATTCTATTTGGTTACTTCATTTTTTCGCTGATTTTTCTTTATCTTGGATATAAACAAAGCCTGGGTTTCGATAAACAAGTGTTTTTATCAGGCACCATAGATGTAATTATTATTTCTGGCATGTTGATCATTATTGGTAACCTGCACTCAGGTTATGGCATTTTATTAAATGTAACTATTGCTTCATTGAGTATTCTGGTTCCGGGACGATTAGCAATATTTTTTGCAGCCTTGGCCAGTTGTATGCTTTTATGTGGCCATTTATTACAGTTTATTGTTTATAATCAAAAGGATTTGGGAACCTTTTATTATAGCGGGATTTATGGGGCAGGTTTTTTTGGCACTGCATTGACGGCATGGTACCTTTCAAATTGGGTACGGATGTCTGAGAGCTTAGCTCAACATCGGAGTGATGAATTAGCAGAAATGCAACGAATTAACGAATACATCGTGGATAGATTGCATTCGGGTATTATTTATGTGGACGAGGGAAAGCAGATTAAGTTAATGAATTCTGCTGCGCGGCAGTTTTTCTGCATTAGTAAAAACAGTCCACTCCTTAATTTAGAGCAGTTATCTGCTCCTCTTGTGGAAAAATTTGATAATTTTTTGGTGAAAATTAAACAAAATGAACGTGTTGCACAATCGGTTCTCCAAGAGCCTTATCTACGCGTGCATTTTTTTTCTACTGCTGTTGCTAATAATCCTGCTGTTTTAATTATTCTTGAGGACATGACTAATATTGCTCAACAAGCCCAACAGCTTAAGTTGGCTTCACTGGGGCGTTTTTCAGCCAGCATTGCCCATGAATTGCGCAATCCTTTAGGCGCAATAGCTCATGCAGCGCAATTAATGGGGGATGATGAAGAATTAAATAAAGAAAATACACGTTTAAAACAATTAATTATAAATAATTGTGAGCGGATGAACGGGGTGATAAAAAATGTATTACAACTGACCAGACGGCAACAGTCTCAACCTCAGGTTAATGATATCGTTTCTTTTTTAGAACAATTTAAACAGGACTTTTGTCATACCAATCAATGTGATTTTATTATTAAACTGCCTAAAAAAAAGCAGCTATCAATAGTTTTTGATAAAAGTCAGCTGGAACAGATTTTGGTTATATTATGTGATAATGCAATGCAACATGCTCAAAATGAGAAGGGAAACATTACTATCGTTATTGCCGTAAAATGTTCATCTAGCAAAACACTATTAACGGTAAGTGATACAGGGCCTGGTATCCCAGTAGAGAATCGGGATGTTATATTTGAACCTTTTTTTACAACCTTAAGGAAGGGTACAGGTATGGGATTGTTTCTTGCCAGAGATTTATGCGAAATTAATCAAGCGAGATTAAATTTAGTGAATACAAATAAAGGAAGTTGTTTTGCCATTACTTTAAATTCGTCGGATGAATTATTAATATGACTAAAAGCAACGTACTTGTTATAGATGATGAGCCGGATATCCGCGAACTATTAACCCTGACTTTGTCGCGTATGGGTTTGTTTTGTGATACAGCTGCTGATTTTGAACAAGGGATAAAGTGCATCAAACAAAATGATTATTCTTTGGTTTTGACTGATATGCGTTTGCCAGATGGTGACGGTATCGAGATCGTCAAATTTATTCAAAAATTTAAACCACAGCTTCCAGTTGCTGTAATTACTGCCTATGGAAATGTTGAAGGAGCCGTAAATACCTTAAAAGCGGGCGCTTTTGATTATGTGTCTAAACCTGTTAACTTAAGGATGCTCAAGGAGCTAGTCAAGACTGCTTTATCAATGAAAAACTTCACTTCGAAGAAGCATAATGAGTTATTGGTTGGAGAAAGTCAGGTAATGCGAGAGCTTAATGAGAACATTCATAAACTTGCTCGTAATCAAGCTCCCGTATTTATTCAGGGGGCTTCTGGAGTGGGTAAGGAGCTTGTTGCGCAATTAATTCATGTTAATGGTCCAAGAGCGGATAAGCCATTTATACCTGTTAACTGTGGTGCGATTCCAAGTGAATTGATGGAGTCGGAGTTCTTTGGTCATAAAAAAGGAAGTTTTACTGGAGCAATCGCTGATAAAACAGGTTTATTTGTTGCCGCCCATGGGGGGACTTTATTTCTTGATGAGATCGCAGAACTGCCTCTTGCAATGCAAGTTAAATTACTTCGGGCTATTCAGGAAAAGGCGATTAAACCCATTGGAGAATTATATGAAATTCCAGTTGATGTGCGTATTTTAAGTGCAAGTCATAAAAATTTGTTAGAAGAAATTAGCTTAGGAAGTTTCAGACAGGATTTATATTATCGTGTTAACGTCATTGAACTTCACGTCCCTACCTTAGCAGAGAGGCTTTCTGATATTCCTTCTTTAGCTTCGGCAATATTAAAAAAATTAGCCAAGAATCAGGGTAAAAAACCGATTTCCCTTAATACAGAATGTTTGGCGATATTACAGAGTTATCATTTTCCGGGTAATGTGCGAGAGTTGGAAAATATTTTAGAACGGGCTTTAGCTTTGTGCGAGGGGGGCATAATCGAAGCAAAAGATTTACATTTACCTCAAACAACGACTATTGCCCCTCCTTCTCCCCAAAGTTTAGCTAACTTAAATGGATTTCTGCAAGATCAGGAAAAGGAATTAATCCTTAATGCGCTTGATAAGACAAAATGGAATAGAACGGCTGCCGCTCGATTATTAGGCATTAGCTTTAGAACCTTACGATACAGATTAAAGAAATTAGGTCTGGATTAGAATGGGTTAACAGCGGAAAATGGTTCTCCATAGGATTGAGCATCATTTTTTATAAAATGTGCCACTGCGCCGCAAAAGCCTGATAGGGGCGGGGCTTAGGCCTCATACGATCATGTTGTAAGCTGTTAACGGAGTATGTAAATTTCGTCATTGCGAGCTTAGCGAAGCAACCCAGAAACGATGCTTTGTTAGAAATTGGTACTGGGTTGCTTCACTTCGTTCGCAAAGACGGCAGTTTTTTTACTTAATCTTAAAAAATAACCTACCCCGTGAACGCTTACTTAATGTTAGTAATTTAGAGGAAGAACTGACGTTAACTTATTTTACTTAATTTTAATCCTGACATGCTTATCTATCTACTATTTAAAATTTATTCATAAGTTTTGATCCTTCAAGAGGCATATCATGAGTCGGTTGCGCTACTTCGCGCAACTCTTGATGAATTGTTGAAAAAATCTCCAATCTCTTTTTAAGAGTGTCTTTTAATTGCATACGAATACCATTATCGCTAATATCCTTATCAATAATGTTTTCATATTGAGATAAGGGAGTCTCTGTAATTTTACTCAAGGCATCTAAAAGTTCTGTTGTTCTAACCTCTGAATTAAGAATTTTTAAAAAGCCAGGATGCTTTAAGAGTTTCTTCGAGAAGCATTCTCTAAAAAACTCAATCCCATTTTTCTTTGCCAGATCTTGAGGCTCTTTTTCAGTCAGCTCATGATTGTCTGTATTCAAGCCATATATAAAATTGATCTCTTTCAATACACTGTCATAATTATTATGCTTTGCTTCAGTAACATAGCTTGAGAAACAAAACTCAGGATCCAGTCTTCTAATTAATAAGTCTTCCTTCTCTGCAACGCCAACGACATTGCTTACGTCAGGATCTCCTAAGAAAAAACTGATTAATAATGAGTAAATTGAACCCTGAACTGGTTTATTTAAATTAAAAATATCTTCTTCTTCTGCTACGAAGTCAATTTTTGAACTTACTCTGTAGTAGGTTGGCTCAACACCATCATCAAGATCTTCATCAATTTCCCCTTGACCCACAAAGTATTCGGGTTGTTTGTCTCCCATTAATAAGGCGTATATATTACCGCCACATACTGATAATTCTATTGAGGTTTTTAATGAATGATCATGCCAGCGTTGTTGGTTGTAAAATAATTCCCCTCCTGTGGCAACAAAAAATCTTCTTCTGGTCCTGGGATCCTCGACCTCTTTTCTATCAACATCAATTATTTGTAGTAATTGATCCTTATTAATATATATATATTCGTCAATTCCTGAATCAGTGGTGGTTTCTGACAGGATCGGTGTTCCGAGGATAAATGGACTTCCCGTAGCGCTTAAATTGGGGCTTGACAGACTGTTGAGATCCTCTGAATCAGACTCACGTTTCCTTTTTTTATCGGAACACTTGGTGTTAAGAGTTAAATTTGCTTTGGGAGAGGGCACAGTAAAGAAATTGAAATGTAGGTTCATGAGTATCACCATAAAAGAAAAGAATTATACATGAATGGGTATAATTAATCACCATGAGTATATTTGGCTCTAACTGTATAAAAAAACCAGAGGCAGTCCATGTTTATAATTCGATCTGTAACTCATTCAATTGATACCTGTGAGTCCGATTTTGGTTTGGTGATTGATGTGGTTTATTGAGGGTGATATTTCCATTTGTTTGTAAGTTCTACTACTATTAAAAAAAGCAAGGATTTTTCATGGAAAGAAATTACGCAATGAAAAACGAATTGGCGCAAGGTCGAGAGATTCGTATTTATTGGTATGATAATGCAAAATTCTGGTTAATAACCTTAGTAGTAGTTGCCCATTTTTTGCCAGGCCCAACTTTTGCTCCTATTTTAGCTTACAATAATCATTTCTTACAGACAGTCGAAATTATTATTTTTATGTTTGTGATGCAAGCTTTTGTATTTATATCAGGAGCATTTAGTAAAGATACATTAACCAACGAGTACCTACAGAAATCAATAATGCAATTAATTGTGCCTTACGTCATTATTGGCACTATTGCTAAAATAATTGCAGGCCAATATACGCCTGGATATTTATTAGAGCCGCCACCTATTATGTGGTACTTAATCGCATTATTTGTTTGGCGTTTAGCCCTGGTTGTCGTTAAACAGTTCCGCTGGCCTATTATCCTTTCTATCTTTTGTGCCCTGGCCGTTGGCTATGAAAGTAAAGTAGAGTCTTTTTTCTCCTTAAGTAGAATCTTCACTTTTTTCCCTTTTTTCCTTTTAGGACATTTTTATGGGGATAAAATGCTTCAAATCCAGTTTAAGTATCAAAGAATAGTGGGAATTAGTGTGTTCATTATAGCTTTTTTAGCTATATGGAACTATTTTCCTATAACTCCTCTTTGGCTGTTGATGAATACCTCTTATGTTGCATTGGGCGCAGATGGTTTTTCCGGGGTATTCATTCGTTTAAGTTTGATGATTGTTTCATTTATATTAGCTTTTGCGTTTTTTCTAATAATGACAAAACAAAAAACAAAGGTGAGTGAATGGGGTACTCGCAGTATTTATGTTTATATCCTTCATCCATTTATAGTACTAGGGTTTTTAAAGTTAGGATTTTACGATAATCCGCCATTAGTGCTTCAACTCATGCTTATTCCACTGTCTTTATTATGCGCGATTATCCTATCGTCAAAACTCATTGAAAAAATATTTAGTACTATTTTATTTCCCTCGTTTATAAAAAAATTATTTGTCCCTATTCATTCTGATCAAAAATTTAAAGGAAAATAGCATGTCATCAAAACTGACTATAGTAATTCTAAGGACTCTTTTGCTTCTCGCTTTTTTTGTGATGTGGCATCTCTCACAAGTGGCCATTTCTGATTATAAAGATCATCTTGTTTTTAAGGGGGGCATCGTTGACCAGGTCCATGTGTTAACAGATCCCATTAATGCTTATTTAAATGAACATAGACAAGTCAGTACATTTTTACTTATTTTAACCTCTATTGAGGTTGATGTATTAACCTTATTTATATTTCTATACAGTATTTTTTCATCCTCAGCTCGATTAGTAATTGGACTTACGATATTAATGTTGTTAAGACAATTATGTGAAATGATTGTATTGCTCCCACTTCCCCCTGGTATATTATGGTACGATACTCATTTTCCCACTTTATTTGTAACCTACAACATAAAAAATGATTTCTTTTTTTCGGGGCATACCGCCTTGGTCATTTATGCAGCAACTGCCTTGGGAGATTTATTTAAGTCTAAGAAATATATTGGTTTCTTAAGATGGGGATTGATTATATTTCAATGTACCGTCATTCTCTTGTTAAGAGCTCATTACTTCATGGATGTCTTTACCGCTTTTTTTACAGCGCTTGTGGTTTATAATTTTGTCCATAAAATCAAATTACCTTATTGGTTAGATACGAATACTTTAGATTCGCATTCATCTGAAAAGGAATCATCAAAAAAGAAGTTAAAGAAGTCTGCTCAATAAATCCTGCTAACTAATTGGGTTGTGACCCGATTGGATTTGAATTGTTGCCTCAGGATGGGGCAACAATTCATTGTAGTATAGGTTTAGACATTGAAATAGATGAATGCTTAGTCTAAGGTTTAAAGACGCGATGAACGATGGTTCACGTGAATTCTAATAATTATCACTAAGGAAAGTTATCATGAGCTCATGGAATAGTGTTGTTTTCTTAAAAACAAAAAATGCATGGTCTGACTCTGCTTCAATTGCAAAAATGAATGGTGTACAAAGTCTTTGGTCCACCTCTGGTGACTGGGATTGGTGTATTAAACTTGATCCTAAGCATTCAACACCAGAAGAAACTGCGGTTTTTGTTAAGAATTTGAGAAATGCTGACTGGGTTGCTGAGACTAAAACCAGCTGGTGGAAAGAGGTTGCTGTGAAATAAAAATTATATCCCCGGCTCATTTTGAGAGATTGATATAGTTGAAAATGTCCTTTATCAATAGAATTGATGGACATGTGAGCTGATTAGTCTCTCAATATGGCCTTAACTTTCCAGAGCTATTTTATTATTATTTTTCTTATATACCGTCGTTATTTTTTCCCCATTCCAAATATAACTGAAATGCGACCCTTGCTGGCATTGATGTATTATGTTTGGCTTAAATAAGGCAAAATTAGCTCCAGCAGATCGCACTGAATGATAGACGATCCCATCTTCTTGTTTTTCCTTAATTTGAGCTCCCAAATGTTGACTTATTCTATAATCTATAGGCGAATAGATGGGATCAGTCTGTTTATTCAAAGTTGTTAAATCGAACAATTGAGCACTAAAATCTGCAATTAAACTTCGCATATCCAATTCCTGAGCAGGCTCATTAGTGAAAGATAAGAATTGTTCTTTATGATAGATAGTTTCTGCAATAGCGGTTGAGAGCGACTCGGCAGCATAATAGACTCCATAATCCCCATTAGAAAATCGGCTGCCGTCAGGATTAATATGGGTAAAGGCTGCCATAATATATCCACATCCAGGAGCGGCATATAATCGTTGTTCCTTAGGAACCAAGTCCAGAACTCCAATCTCATCCTGAATCCTGGGGTTAGTGAGCATTTGTACTGCAAATAATGCCTCAAACTCATCAGCGCAAGCGACATCTTCAAACAAATGAATAGGGGGAAATTGAGAAGGAATCAAGCGATAACAACGTTGTCTTGTAAAGGGTAATTTATGCAGTAATTCTAAAGAAGGCATCAGGCTTTACCCCCTCGTTCTGCATTAAGTCTGCTGGCAACAGCCCAAAGATCCACAACTCGTCCTTGCATCATGATATCCATAGCCGATCGGCCATTATAGAAGGGGGCTTTGTTGGGTTTTCTCACCCATCCATAAACGGATTCTTGATTAGAAAATAAAATCCTCAAAGCGGCATGGATGTTTAATAAGTAAGATATGCGTTCAATGAGATCAGGACTAAAAGAGGCTTTTTCAGGAGAACTTTTGTATTTAAACCAGGTTGAACGTTTAAGACCTAATAAAGTCAATGCTTCATCGGTGGTGCAATGCCACTTGTCAAAAATATTTAAAACTACTCTAAACGCAGTTTGAACCTGCTCGTTATTTAAAGGGGATGATTGAACTGGAATCATTGTTTATCTCAATACGGATTCATAGTCTAAATATAGACTAGTTAATCAATTAAATCCATATATAGACTAAATAAAGCCTGATCTCACTTTTGTTTAATTCGTTGCCATAAATTTAATTTCATCAATCTTGGCTAAAATTCGAGCTTTTAAATAGGCATCATGTTTTGCTAATCCAAGAGCCACCTTTAACTGTGCAATAGAGGCTCTTTTTTGTCCCTCAAGTAATAAACATTGAGACTGAGTAAAATACGCATAACTTTTTTGATGGGCTTCTGCTTGTGCACGAGCCAGGGCTCGGCAAAGTGGCAGATCGTGTTTGTATATCCTGCTTCCTTTTAAGAGAATGCTGGTTGCTTTTTCTGCTTGATTAGCAGCAAGTAATGCTTCGCTGTATGCCATAAGTGCGGCGTAATTATCAGGGTAAGTATTGAGCATTTCTGCCAGGCGAGAAAGAGCGGCCTGATGTTGCAACATTCCTGTTTCTGCTTGAGCCATTGCAATTTGAAAATAAAGATTATCTTTATTTTGATCAAGCAATGGTTTTAGGCGATCAGATGCCTTTTGGAAATTATTATTATTTAACAAGGCAAGCACATATCCATATTGACAGGCAATATTGTGATTTTGCTTAGGACAGTGATACTCATAAAAGTCGAGCAGATTTTTATTTTCTGGTGCTACTGAGACCCTGATTAATTCCTTGAATAAGGCATAATCTAAAGAGTCTGTATATTGTTTTTTAGCTAATTGAGCCGTGCGATTTTCAGCTTCTGCAATTCGATCAGCATCCATTGGGTGGGTGCGCAGAATTGCCGGGATATTTGCAGTATAATAATAGCGAGAATTGTCCTGCATTTTTTTGAAAAATGCAGCCATACCTCGCGGATTGAATCCCGCTTTGATCAACATATCAATACCAATTCTATCTGCTTCTTTTTCTTTGGAGCGAGTAAAATTGATATTATCCTGGGAAAATCCTGAAAGCGATGCCATCATGGCTCCCATTCCTACAGTTGGATTTAAGACTCCTAAGGCAGCGGATGCTAACAAGGAAGCAAGCATGGGTATACGCATCTGTTTTTGATGCTCTATCATGCTATAAAGATGATGTAAGCGAACGTGCGCTATTTCATGAGCCATTACTGCAGCCAGTTCACTTTCATTGCTCGTAGTTAAAATCAGTTGGGAGTTGATACCTATGTATCCTCCTGGGCCTGCAAAGGCATTGATCTCTTTTGATTTAACTATAAAGAAATACGGCGCTTTAATGTGGCCGAAATGTGCCAGTTTTTTCCCTATGTTGTTAACAAACTGACTGGCCAATGGGTTACGTTCTACACTGTCAGATTGATTAATCAGTTGAATGAATTCCTTTTCTAATTGTTCCAGTTCATTTGTTGAGTAAGGGGATAAGCCTTGAGCAAATGAAGATAGAGCGAAAAGTGACAGAATTAACGATACGATCCAAGATTTTAGTTTGGAAATTATCAGGTTAAAGCTAAATTTTATGTTCAATTTAATCATTAGGCTACTCAAAAATTGAATAATTTGTTATCATTCGTGCACTTTTTAAAGGTGATTAATTGATGCACGAAAAGTTTCTGCTCACGGCACTTGAACAAGCCAGACTTGGTCGGGGGCTCTGCGCGCCCAATCCCAGCGTTGGCGCTGTTGCTGTGCAAAATGGCCACATTATAGCACAAGCTTGTCATCAAGGTGCAGGTTCTCCACATGCAGAACAACTATTGTTAGCACAAATTCCCCCTAAAATGCCAGGGATTAGTCTTTATATTACTCTGGAGCCTTGTAATCATTGGGGAAAAACTCCCCCCTGTGTTGATGTAATCATTGAATATGGCGTTGAAGAAGTATTTTTTGCTTATTTAGATCCTAATCCAGTTGTAGCTCAAAATAATTCATCCGCTAAGTTACGTGAACATGGGGTAAAAGTTACTTATCTTCCTTTAGAAGAAATTAATGAGTTTTATAAAAGTTATACTTATTGGACCAAAAACCGGAAGCCAAGAATAACCGTAAAAATGGCTCAATCTTTAGATGGTAAAATAGGGCGATCAGAAGGGAAACGGTTGATTTTATCCAATTCGCTGTGCTCTCAATTTACGCATAAAATGCGCGCTGCTACTGATATTATCCTGACTACTGCCAAAACCATTCAACTGGATAATCCCAAAATGAACGTCAGAGTAAATAATACGGAACAGGCGAAACCAGTTGCGATTATTGACCGCCATTTAAGTTTAAATCCTCAGGCGACTATTTTTTCAACAGCAAGCCATTGCCATGTATTTCACCATGAGATGAAGAATGTGTCTTACGCTAACAGCAGCTTTTATTCTATACCTTTAAAAAATGGCACAATGGATTTAAAAGCAATAATCAGTTATTTGGGCGAGTTGGGATATCACGATGTTTGGGTAGAGGCTGGAGGAGCACTGTTTAGTGCTTTGCA
This sequence comes from uncultured Legionella sp., assembly GCA_964428035.1. Classification (GTDB taxonomy): domain Bacteria; phylum Pseudomonadota; class Gammaproteobacteria; order Legionellales; family Legionellaceae; genus Legionella. The sequence goes on along the minus strand of CAYRWO010000002.1, from coordinate 11,232 downwards.
TCAAGAGGGTTTGGTTCATCGAACCTATTTATATATAGTTCCAATAAGTCTAGGGCAAAAAGCAATTTCAGCCTATCAGCAAAACGGACTATTTGAACGAGCTCATACTGTTTCCTGGCATGCTATGGGGGATAATATGATAGCATGTCTGGATTGGCAGGAGGATTAGTGTTTACAGGATTAATAGAGGAAAAAGGTCAGGTTATTAGTAATCTTGCTCATGGTTGTTCGAATCGTCTGGTGATTTCATCACTTTTTGAAAATCTACAGGCAGGTGAAAGCATAGCCGTTAATGGAGTGTGTTTAACTTTATTGCCTTCTGAGTCAAATGAATTAAATTTTGATGTGTCACCTGAAACGCTTAATTTAACCACCCTTGCTCATTTATCATCAGGCGATTTTGTTAATCTTGAACGAGCTATGTTTGCTTCGAACCGTTTTGGTGGACATTATGTAAGTGGTCATGTAGATACTACCGCTCGAATAAAATCCATTAATTCAATTGATGAATGCATTGAAATGGAACTAACAGGGTTTAGTGCAAATGCCCTGCTTTATTTAATTCCTAAAGGGAGCATTACAGTAGATGGGGTCAGTTTAACTATTAATGTTGTAATAAACCAAAGCGTTAAATTAATGTTGGTGCCTCATACTTTATTACATACAACCTTAGGATTACTAGGAGAAGGTCAGCACGTGAATATCGAATTTGATTATCTTACCCGTATTGTTGCTCATCAGCTTCAAATCTTCGGGAAATTGAACTGCGAGGTAGAGCCATGAACTATTCATTAGCCACTATAGAACATGCAATAGAAACGCTTAAAGCCGGTAAAATGATTATTCTAATGGATGATGAAGACAGGGAAAATGAAGGCGATCTCGTGATGGCTGCAGAGTATGTTACTCCTGAAGCAATTAATTTTATGTCACGTTTTGGCTGTGGATTAATTTGCCTGCCAATGGCTGATGAACTGATTGATAAATTGCAGTTGCCCATGATGGCGCAGAATAATAAGTCACCTTATGGAACAGCATTTACTGTCTCTATAGAAGCTGCTCAAGGGGTTTCAACTGGAATTTCAGCTCAAGATAGAGCACACACGATTAAAGTCGCTATAGCTCCTGAAAGTGGTTCCGTGGATATCATTTCCCCAGGCCATGTATTCCCTTTACGTGCCAGAAGAAAAGGTGTTTTGGAAAGGGCTGGGCAAACAGAAGGCAGTGTTGATTTGGCAAGAATCGCGGGTTTAGTACCTGCGGCGGTAATTTGCGAAATTATTAATGAAGACGGGACTATGAGCCGACGCGATGAATTGGCAGTGTTTTCCCGAACCCATCAAATTCCTATGGTAACGATTAAAGATTTGATTGAATACCGAATTCGCCATGAGACTTTAGTCAAAGCTGCAGCATGTACTCCTATTCCTTTAGAGAATAAGGGTATTTTTAATATGACGGTGTTTGAGAATGATTTAGATTCCTCAGAACATTTTGTCTTGGTCAAACCACCATTATTTGGCAATCAGGTGCCTTTGGTTCGAGTTCATTCTGAATGTATTACAGGTGATGTTTTTGGATCGTGTAAGTGTGATTGTGGTAAGCAATTAGAGCACTCTCTTGATTTGATCGCAGCTGAAGGTGGGGTATTAATTTATTTACGTCAGGAAGGCAGAGGGATTGGTTTGGCTAATAAATTGAAGGCCTATGCCTTACAAGACCAGGGTTTGGATACGGTTGAAGCCAATCTTAAACTGGGCTTGCCTGCTGATGATAGAGATTATGCAATTGCCTATCAAATCCTTAAATATCTGGGCATTGAAGCGTTAAGATTAATGACTAATAATCCTTTAAAAATTGCTGCCGTTGAACGATATGGAATTACCGTTACTGAACGTGTTCCTTTAGAAATTGAGCCTACTATCGAAAATCGTGGTTATTTAAAAACCAAAAAAGAGAAATTGGGGCATTTATTATCTATTGATTAGGATGAATATGAAAGAAATTAAGGCACTCGCAGGTAAGTCTAATAATACATTTCCGATTGCATTGGTGGTCAGTACTTTTAATCAACCAATCACCAATGCTTTAAAAGAAGGGACGCTTCAACGGTTAACTGAGCTTGGGTTTATAGCGAGTGATATCACTATAGTAGAAGTCCCAGGAGCTGTAGAGATTCCTTTGATTGCGCAACTACTGGCCAAAAAAAAATCAGTGCAGGTTATCATTGCCTTGGGGGCTGTTATTCGTGGTGAAACGAGTCATTATGATTATGTTTGCGATCAAATAAGTCAAGGCTGTCAACGGGTCATGTTAGATTTTGAAATACCAGTTATATTTGGCGTACTTACGACAGAGAATGAAGAGCAGGCTTGGGATAGATTGGGTGGTCAACATGGACATAAAGGACGAGATATGGCTGATTGTGCTGTGATGATGCAGTCAATAAAACAGCAATTAGAGTGAATGACGGTTTCAATAAATAACATCGAGAGTGAGCTGTAAAGCCAGTTAAACCAAGAGAAAGCGGGCTGAAGAACCCCCCAAAGGGGGGCATCCTGCGAAGGCAGGGATCTATATATACATAATAGGTAACTTCAGGGACGTTGCCTAACAAGCTATCAATAGATGCTCATCGGATCTTAAGGTAAGGACTTCATATCCGTTATCGGTTACTAGAATTGTGTGTTCAAATTGCGCAGATAATTTATGATCTTTTGTGACAACAGTCCACCCATCTCCTAAAGTTCTGATTTCTTTATTACCCAGATTAATCATAGGCTCAATAGTAAAGGTCATTCCTGCTTGTAATTGGAGGCCTGTATTAGGTTTTCCGAAATGCATCACATCAGGCTTTTCCCACATTGTTCTACCAATACCATGGCCGCCAAATTCACGAACTACAGAATAGCTATTTTTTTCAGCATGCTCCTGGATGATGCTTCCTACATCACCAAGTCGAACCCCTGGACGTACTATGGAAATTGCTTTATAGAGACATTCGCGTGTAACTTCTACTAATTTTCTGGCAAAAGGTTTTACTTCGCCAATGAGAAACATTTTACTTGTATCACCGATATAACCATCTTTTTGCACAGTAACGTCAATATTAAGGATGTCACCATTCTTAAGGGTTTTGTGAGAAGGTATTCCATGACATACGACATGATTAAGAGAGGTACAGATGCAAGCAGGAAATCCATAATGGTTTAATGTTGAAGGAATTGCTCTCAAATCTTCAACAATATATCGGCGACATATTCGCTCCAGCTCGTTGGTACTGATACCTGCCACAACATAAGGTTCTATCATTTGAAGTACAGATGCAGCCAAATTACCTGCAACCCGCATTTTTTCTATTTCTTCAGAAGTCTTCACTAACATCGTGTATCTCACCTGTTGATGCTTGATTTATTAAAATTTTAAGAATTTCAGGATAAGTCATAGAAGGGTTTTCCTCTGCTAATTTTCCTATTCTAATCCAATATTCTGCTTGGGAATTAATAGAGCGACTCATCGCTCTGGCCATCAGTTTAGACGCGTCATGTAACTCGTCGGAAATTTTTACAATACCCATATTCTCCTCCAAGAACGAGTGATATATCACTATGATATAAAATATAGCATTATATATCAAAATATATTCATATGTAACATAATATGGATTCATTTAATTAAATGCATCATTTCAAGTAACTTTACAAAATTATTTAATGGCTTGAATATAAAAAACTCAAAGAGTTAAAAACTAAATTCTTATGCTATAGTTAAATAGTAAGTAGATGTTCAAGGAGGACAATCATGCTTAGCACAGTACTACTTGTTGTTTTAATACTAATTTTAATTGGTGCTTTACCAACCTGGGGTCATAGTAGGGAGTGGGGTTATGGACCATCCGGACTTGTAGGAACTATTTTAATCATTTTTTTAATACTACTTCTGCTAGGTCGTGTTTAGGTTAGAATAGAATAATTTTGACTATTGTTAACCCGAATTAACAACACTTCTAATTATGGCTTTTAGCATTAGACCTTTAGCAACGGGTTGGAATACACCTTTAGTTACTGGTCGTTTCAATTTCCCTGAAATCTCTAAACGACCGCTTATTTTTCCGACAGCAGCCTAAAAATTCAGTTCCTAATGCATAAGTCTGAAAAAATGAGATAGATAAAAATAATTAAATAATAAAGCTAAAAATGTAAATAAAAGAATTTATCCTGAGTTTTATAGATAACTACTCAGAAGGAGAGTTCATCATTTTTTTCTTTTTTTATGATTGCCTCGATGCTGAGGTGTTTCTTTCGATTGTCTATACACACCTAACTTGGTTTCTTTTAAATGCTCATTCGATTGTTCAATCCCTTTTTGAAATGGATGTTTTTTCATAACTAACTCAATTTAGTAATATCATTTTAAGTATAGTCTAGTATGACTTTTCTTTGGATTATTACTATCTGGAGGGCGATGTAAGAAGCTTTTACCCCATGAATTGATGGCTCCTTGCAAGTTAGTTTTCATAATGCGGCTAAAAGAGAAATGCTAAACTATACTAAATATTATTAACGTAAGGAGTATATCCTCATGCCAATTTATATACTCGTAGATGACATCAGAGATATGTTACGTAAAAAAAATGTAGTTAGTAATATTACCGCTAAAATCCTTAAATCAAATGCCCCGGGTTTATTATCAAATAACGTATACGAAACCTTACAGGAGGCCAACATTGGGTTAAAGGAATCCCCCTCAGCGCTGAGAACAGCTGCAATTGTAGAGTTAAATGCAGAAATTAGTAAAACAGACTTAATGAGTTTAAGAACCAATAATGGTTCAGTAGTTCCTTCCCAATTAATTAAGAGTGTTCATTTTGGTGAAGTTGTAGTTCCTGCTAACGATTTAGATTCAGCGACGCGAGAAAAAGAGCATATAACAAGTTTAAATTATGACGCTTTAAATCAGGAAAAATTAAAATTAGATAAACCTCCATTAATCTATTTAAGACAATTACAAAATCAATTGCGTTTTTTATTATTTATTGATCATAAGCTGTTTGATTATCATATTGAAAATTTGCGCCAGTATAATGCTAGAGAGCCAGGGTGTGGTGGAGATTTATTCAAAGCTGCAGTAACTACTTGTAAATTAATTTTATCTAATAGTGGATCTGGCAGATCTGTGCCGATCACTTTAGATCTTGTAAAAGAATTTCAGCGTATATTAAGTCAAAGTGTATTTCAGTCCTCAGATAATCGATCGGGCAATTTTAGACAGGGGTATACAGGCTTTCCGCTGGTGGGGGATGCAGTAACCAAGGAGGGGATACGAGAGTTAGTTGCGCGAATAAAACTCGATAATAATCCTGAAGGATTCAAGATCGGTAAACTTGTAAAATTAAAGATTGTCTCAACTTGTTGTGAAGAAATATCTATAAAACTTTATTCCATGTTAAAGATTACGCAGGAAAATCCAGAAAATACACTGCAAAATAAAGATCAAAATATAAAATTAAAATCAGACTTAGTAGATAAACAATTAATTTTAACTATCCAACAAACCGCAATTTCTAAAATGGTAACTGAGTATACTCGAAAAGGAATCGATATTTCTGAGGATAAAATAATAAAAATTATGGATCACTACTTCAAATCCATTAACCTGTCTACAATGATAGATGAGTTAGTGGGGGAATCACTTTTCATTCATAAACTGGCCAGTTTTTTTTCAGAGCAATCGATGCAGTACGATAATAATACGACAAAAGCGGAGTATCAAGTTGAAATGGAATACGCAAGAGCTCATCCTATTATCGATTGCTCTACACCAGACCAACATTTAGAACAATTAACAGAGGAACTATTTGGACTTATTTCAAATGATGATATCAGTATCCACTTGTTAACTCCAGAACCAAATATTGCATTAAAGTGGGCTCAAATGGCCATTGACAAGTATAATCATGATATTTTAACAGCATCTACAATGGATGACGTTATTAAAACGATTGATGGGTTAACACACGAACTTGAAATTCTTCATATATTTGATGATGTAAATTGTCGTACTAATTATTTCCTGCAAAATACCTTACTCTTACTAAATGGCTTAAAATGGTCAATACTCTACAATCCTAACCGTCTTGATGCCAATGCAAATTTCCAACGTATTGAAGAAATAAAAATTGGAATTTTTCGTACTGATTATATTATGGCGAATCAAGGTATTTATACTGAAAAAAATAACCGCATTGATAAGGCATTCCAGAATTCATTAATGGTGCTTAATTCTACTATGAGAAAAACTGGTGCATCCGGCAGACTTATGAGTAGAAATGCACCACTCGCCTCTTTACCGATGGATAGTTTTTATAGTGATATATCAAATGAATTGCAAAAAAACCTGGATAATTATGTGGAATTGTTCCAGGAAAGGATAAATGGAATTCGAAAGGTGATGGATGAGTATAAGAGGTTACAATCTTTTTCAGAGCAAACACTATATAATTTACCCCAAGATAATACTATTATTGCAAAGATTTATAACGAATTATCCACGTTAGAAAAAACATATGACACTCATCAGTTCTTTAATAAGATAACCGATTTAGTAAAGCAAGCACATCTCCCAAAGGAGTTTAATGATTTACTAGTCAGGAATATAGACGTCATGAAAGAATTAGCAGGATTCAAAGTTTTGCAATCAGATTGTCAAGTCTCAAAATCGATGGGTATTATATAGAGCACTTGTTTCTATTGGGCTCCAGTTTGTTGGCTCACCTTTAGAAACCTTAAAAATTCAATTATTTCATAAAACCAAGAGTCCGTAATTTTTTATAGGTATAATCTCATCCATGTTCCAGCGTTTCCTCTTGATTTAAATATGTGGTTTTGTCGTAAAAATAATTACGCCCTTATTAAGACAAAACTTTGAACGAGGCCGCCAATCCACGGAACTGTTTTGAAAATAGTTTTATTTTACTTCGATGCAAGGATCTGGTGCAAATCCGGTTAAAATACTGTATACTATGCGACTATTTTTAATCCATTTAAGAGTGCTATGACTGATTTAAACCTTTACAGAAATATTGGTATCTTCGCTCACGTAGATGCCGGAAAAACCACCACTACCGAGCGTATTCTTAAGCTCACGGGTAGAATCCACAAAATCGGCGAAGTTCACGAAGGTGAATCAACAACCGATTTCATGGAACAGGAAGCGGAGCGCGGTATTACCATCCAGTCAGCAGCAGTAAGTTGTTTCTGGAAAGGTACTCGTTTCAACGTAATCGATACCCCAGGACACGTTGACTTCACCGTAGAGGTGTATCGTTCTCTGAAGGTACTCGATGGCGGTATCGGGGTATTCTGCGGTTCGGGCGGCGTTGAACCTCAGTCGGAAACCAACTGGCGCTATGCAAACAATTCAAAAGTATCTCGTTTGATTTTCGTAAACAAACTTGACCGTATTGGTGCGGACTTCTTGAAAGTGACTGCACAAGTGAAAAAAGTATTGGGCGCACACCCATTAATTATGACTTTACCCATAGGTATTGAAGATAACTTCATAGGTGTTGTCGATTTATTAACTCGTAAAGCCTACGTTTGGGACGAAACTGGCCAGCCAGAAAATTATACCATCACTGACGTACCGGCCAATATGCTTGACGACGTTGAAACGTATCGTAGTCAATTAATCGAAACAGCGCTTGAAATGGATGATGAATTGCTAATGGCTTACTTGGAAGGTGAGGAACCTTCAATAGAAGATATTAAGCGTTGTATCCGTAAAGGTACACTCGAATTAGCCTTCTTCCCAACTTATTGCGGTTCAGCCTTTAAAAACAAAGGGATGCAACTCTTACTGGACGCAGTAGTTGATTACTTGCCTGCTCCTCACGAAGTTAATCCGCAGCCTTTGACCGACGCAGAAGGTGAGCCAAACGGCCAATTCGCTATTGTTTCACCTGATGAGCCATTCCGCGCCCTGGCATTTAAAATCATGGATGACCGTTTTGGTGCTCTAACGTTCGTACGTATCTACTCAGGAAGACTGAATAAAGGTGATACCATTCTTAACTCCTTTACCGGTAAAACGGAACGTGTCGGCCGTATGGTTGAAATGCAGGCCAATGAGCGTAATGAATTGCAAAGTGCTGAAGCTGGCGACATTATTGCTATCGTAGGTATGAAAAATGTTCGAACTGGTCACACTCTGTGCGATCCTAAACACGAGTGTACCCTTGAAGCCATGGTATTCCCTGAGCCAGTTATCTCTATTGCTGTCTCGCCAAAAGATAAAGGCTCAACTGAAAAAATGAGTATTGCTATTGGTAAAATGGTAGCTGAAGATCCAACATTCAGGGTTGAAACTGATGAAGATTCAGGGGAAACCATTCTACGTGGTATGGGTGAATTACATCTTGATATTAAAGTGGATATTCTTAAGCGTACTTACGATGTTGAATTAATAGTAGGTCAGCCACAGGTTGCTTACCGTGAAACTATAACCAAATCGGTTGAAGACAGCTATACCCATAAAAAACAATCAGGTGGTTCTGGTCAATACGGTAAGATTGATTACACTATCTCACCGGGTGAGCCAAACACTGGATTCACTTTCATCTCATCTGTGGTGGGCGGGAACGTTCCTAAAGAATTCTTCCCTGCTATTGAGAAAGGGTTCCGTTCAATGATGGGAACCGGTACGCTGGCAGGATTCCCTGTATTGGATGTTGTAGTTAATCTCACTGATGGTGCTTACCATGCTGTTGACTCCTCGGCAATTGCATTTGAAATTGCTGCGAAAGGCGCTTTTCGTCAATCTATTCCAAAAGCAGGTCCACAGTTACTTGAACCCATCATGAAAGTTGACGTTTATAGTACAGAAGATGATGTTGGTAATGTGATTGGTGACTTGAATCGTCGTCGTGGCATGATCTCTGGCCAGGAGCCTAGTGCAGCTGGCGTTCGCATTAAGGCCGATGTTCCTCTTTCAGAAATGTTTGGTTACATCAGCACCTTGCGTACCCTTACCTCTGGCCGTGGTCAATTCTCAATGGAATTCTCTCACTATGCTCCTTGCCCAACCAGTGTGGCGGAAGCTGTGATTGCCAAAGAAAAAGAAAAGAAAGCCGCTGCTGCTAAGTAAGATAGTTACCAACACTTAGAAAGCCCCAGTTTCTTCTGATGGGGCTTTTTTAAATTTCAATAAATCACAAACTAATGGTTGTAAAGCTTTCCTTCTCCTTGTTCACCCGATATTAACGTAGATTACCCCAAAACAGGATTTCAAAAAGATCCGATCATTTGTATCAAGTTATAGGAACATTTTGAGACAGGGCAATAATCCTTTCTGAATATACGGTATAGCTTTTGTATCGATCTAACTCGTAAACAGTTATTGATAGGTCTGATTTAGCAAATTGTGTACTATAATAGCTTTATATCCTGCTTCAATAGGATAATTTATAGCGCGATCCAAGTCTTATTTCTGATAAATAGAGTTTGAGGAAATTTTCATTACATGGAAGGGATTGAAAATGTTTACCACAAAAACAAACCACACCTTATACTCAATCTTGATTTTTTTTATAACAATTATTATTCAACCATTATATGCTTCAAGTGGGATAGAGCCTTCCGGGGTTGCCAGAATTAGTTTTGCCAATGGGGCTACCAGTTTTTTACCTGCGGGCGAAAAAAAATGGGTTAAAGCTACAATTAACAGGCCCATGGTTACGGGAGATCGCATATGGTCCGGACATAAATCCTTCCTTGAATTACAGCTTGATACAGCTACCATTCGTTTGGGTAATCAGACCAGCGTTAAAATTCTAAATCTGAATCAAAAAATTACTCAGTTACAATTATCCAGTGGAACATTAATTGTAAAAGTATGGCGTTTAAAACCGAAACAAATTGTTGAAATTAGCACACCTAATCTTGCTTTTTTAATCAATAAACCGGGTGATTACCGTATTTTTGTAAATAGCAATGCCAAAATAACAGTTGTTAGTGTAAAACAAGGAATTGGCAAGATATATGGCTCCAAGGCTGCTTATCAAATTAACCAAGGTAAATCATGCCCTTTTGGACCCAACTTGCAAATTTATCGATGTACTTCTATACCAGCTCCGGATAGTTTAGAGCTTTGGAGTCGTGATCGAGACCGAATAGGCGAAGCTTCTACTAAATATATATCATCTGAAATGATCGGTGAGGAAGATCTGCAACGTCACGGGAAATGGATAGCCACCAAGAAATATGGCCAGGTATGGATACCCGTAGTCAATACCAATTGGGCACCTTATCGTACTGGACATTGGGTTTGGATACGTCAATGGGGATGGACATGGGTGGATGAACAACCCTGGGGATTTGCTCCCTTTCATTATGGTAGATGGGTTTATTTAGAAAGTAGATGGAGCTGGGTGCCGGGGCCTAGGAATGTAAGGCCAGTTTATGCGCCGGCTTTAGTAGTATTTGTTGGTGGTAATGATTTTAATCTCAGGCTGGCCTCAGGTACATCTGGAATTGCCTGGATTCCGTTGGCTCCCGGTGAAATTTATATACCACCAAGGCATGTCAGTCGCGATTATTTTGTCAATGTGAATTTAAGTAACACCAGAATTAGTAACACTTATATAAATAATATTTATAATAATAGAAATACCAATATTATTTATCAAAACGTACAAGTAACCAATGGGATAACTGCCGTTCCTACTGCGACCTTCATCCAATCACAACCCGTTAACCAGGCATTAGTCCAAGTCCCTTCAGAGACTATAATACAAGCACCTAAAAATCCAGTTGCGGCTGTAGTTCCTGACAATCTGAGTGTTTTAGGTGGTGGTGGAGAGGTGCAATCACAACCCCCAGCAGAACTCCTCAATCAACCCGGCGTAGTTACTATTCAACCACCATCCCCTCCAGTACCGTTTTCTGAAGAACAAAAATTACTACAAGAGAATCCTGGTACCCCTTTACCTGTCCAAGAAGCAGAACAATTAAAACCATCCACGAGTGATGAAACGAAATTAGAGGTTGTTAATCCAGAGCAAACTGTTGCACCGATTAATAAAGAATTGATGGATCAAGCACCAGCTATATCAGATCGGGTCTTACTTCAAACTCAAGAGCAATTAAAACCTGAGGAGCAGATAAAACCTGAGGAGCAATTAAAACCTGAGGAGCAGATAAAACCTGAGGAGCAGATAAAACCTGAGGAGCAGAT
>CAYRWO010000001.1:0-366751 GCA_964428035.1 uncultured Legionella sp. | reverse complement strand
CAAACATGGAATAGGTAATTAAATTCCATTCATGAAACGGTGTTTTTCAAACTCTTTTTTTAGATAAGGCCTGAGGTAAGTCCATAGATTTTTGTCCTCGATGTTGCCGTGCCTCTCGCTTACGTTCGATCACTGTTTTTAATATAGTGTCCTTGCGGCAAGGTCGCGTGATAAAAAAATATATTGATTAATAATCAAAAAGCTGGATAGAACCCCTGGTTAAGGTGACCTCTTTGTGGATAAACACCGCTAAACGCTTGGCGAGCTAATCCCATAGTTATTGCTCCTCATGTCCAAAAGAAGCTATGTTCATATATCTTTAATAAGGATAAAGAAAGTTATAAGTGGGAGAAAAATACCCATGAACTGGAGCAACGGTTTTCAGAAAAGCTTGTGGACACAATATCAGTTTGTGAATGTTTATGAATATATTCAATATAAAACACAACATCAGCAACGTTTTGTGATTAGAGCTTATCATAATCGTAGGCTTAATGGCCTCTCAGAAATGCTATTCACTTATTTATCAGAGCGGCCTGTTTAGGGACTTACTCGATTGAGGTGGCTCAGAAAGCAAATGGCCCAAATGTCAGGTTAAATTAATGATGAAATCAGCCAAAGTAAATCTGCAGCCGGCTGAGCGCAGAAAAGGAGAAGAACCATTAAAGCCCATCTCTGTGAATGTAGTATATGCCACTGAAACACATCCCAAAACAGAAGCTGTTTTGGAGTGGATATTGATAACAACAGAAGATATCTCTACTTTTGAACAGGCGAAAAAGTGACCCGATATTATGAACTCAGATGGCGTATCGAGGACTTTCACAAAGCATGGAAGTCCGGAACAAACGTAGAACTTTTACGAATGCAATATGCTGATAATTTAGAAAAAATGATAGTCATTCTATCTTTGTTGCCATTAGATTACTTCAGCTCAAAGAGTATTTTGAACAAGAATCCCAATTCCTGGAAGCGGAACATGCTTGTATCCCTTGTGATGAGTTATTGAGTGAAATTGAATGGAAGGTGTTATGGAAACCGTGGAGAAAACAGAGTTTTTCCATCTCAAACTCCTGATTCGCACTGGGCATTCAAAGTTGCCAAACTTGGTGGATGGACCAATTCAAAGAGAACGGGTAAAGCCTCATGGTCAACTATCTGGAACGGTTGGTTTAAATTAAATAAGCAAATAGAAGGATTTTTAATCGCTCAAAGCATCTTCATGAATAAGATGTGATCAAGAGACAGGAACATGCCCCGGCACGTAGGCGGCAGCGACCCTAGAGCAAGAGAAGAAAAATAATAAAATTGCATGATTCGTGCTATTAAAGTTAATTTGTATTTAATTAGCTGTAGTATTTTTCTCTTCAATTTTCCAAATATATAAGTATCTGGAAATAGGCGCCAAAAGGTAATGACAACTTATCAAATATATTAACCCAAGCTCCTATTGATTAATGGTTACGCTTAATTTCTATGAAAATAAACTATACTTAAGAAATTAGGATAAATAAAAAATATCTAATTCATTAAGGATGTTGAGGGAGATTACTATGAAGGCATTATGCTGGCACGGAAAGCACGACGTACAAGTAGACACGGTTCCGGAACCCCATATTATCAATAAACAAGATGCCATTATTAAAATTACAGCTACTGCAATTTGTGGCTCAGATTTACATCTTTATAACGATATGATGCCTACGATGAAATCGGGTGATATTTTAGGGCATGAATTTATGGGTGAGGTAGTTGATGTAGCTAAGGGCAATAAAAAATTAAGGATTGGGGACAAGGTGGTGGTTCCTTTTACTATATCTTGTGGTAAATGCAGTTTCTGCAAAAAAAAATTATTTTCTTTATGTGAAAGCTCAAATCCCAATATGGAATTGGCCAAACAGCAATTAGGACAGTCTCCTGCCGGTTTATTTGGTTACTCTCATTTATTAGGAGGTTATGCAGGGGGGCAGGCAGAGTTTGTTCGGGTTCCTTACTCCGATATTGGTCCTATTAAAGTACCAAAAGATATTGCTGATGAAAAAGTGTTATTTCTGAGTGATATTTTACCTACCGGTTATATGGCTGCAGAAAATGGAAAAATTACATCGGGGGATGTTGTTGCTATATGGGGATGTGGTCCAGTGGGCCAATTTGCAATTCAAAGTGCATGGATGTTAGGAGCTTCCCGCGTTATTGCTATTGATTGTATTCCTGAGCGCCTAAAACTTGCAGAAACCTATGGTCAAGCGGAAATAATTAACTTCAAAAATGAAGACGTATATGAAGCTCTTATGGTGATGACTAAAGGGAAAGGGCCTGAGGTCTGTATCGATGCAGTAGGTTGTGAAGCCCATGTAGGACCTTCCTATGATTCAATAATCGATAGAGTAAAACAGGCGACCTCTCTCACATCGGGTAGAGCTCATGTCCTAAGAGAGGCGATTAAGTGTTGCGCTAAAGGGGGTACATTATCTATACCTGGAGTGTATGTAGGTAATATAGATAATATCCCTATTGGGGCTGCCATGAATAAAGGGTTAACTTTTAAAATGGGGCAAACTCATGTTCCTCGATACACTGAGCTGCTTTTAAAAAAAATTTTAGACGGGACAATCGATCCTTCTAAAATTATTACCCATCGCATTAAATTAAAAAATGCGCCTAACGCTTATAAATATTTCAATGAAAAAGAACAAGGTTGTATTAAGGTAATAATGACACCTTGACAAGGAGGTCCTATGGACATTTATGACTATTTAAAATTAGATCACCAGCATGTAGCTGAATTATTTAAACAATTTGAGGGTTCTCAGTTAGCAGAGCGTAGAAAGCAAATTGCGGCTCTAATTGCACAGGAACTTATCGTTCATGCTCATTCTGAACAGGAAACCTTCTATAAGGCTCTAAAGCAATTTGAGTCAACTAAAAAAGAAGCTCTTCACGGACAAAAAGAACATAAAGAAATTGAGGATCAGATCAATCTTATTTTGCATTCGAAAGAATTCGGTGCATCTTGGGTGAAAAAAGTTAATAAGTTAAAAGAAATTGTAGATCACCATGTAAATGAAGAAGAGGGGGAGATTTTTAAACAAGCAAAAACTGTGTTATCACAAGAAGACGCTTATGTAATAAAAGAACAGATGCATTATTTAAAGCAACACTTGCTACTCTCTTTAAAAAAACAAACGTCGTCCAACCTGGTTACTCTTAGGAATCGTATCAATGCAAAAGGTACTTCTATTCCTTCTGAAAATAAGGAAAGAAAAATCAGCCCCTCGGAAACAGTTCAGCAACGTTCGAGCAACAAACGTATGAACAGCTTAATAACCTCTAAAAAAGTTGCTTCAAAAGCTGATTCACCAGCAAAGAAAAAAACTAAAAACGCACCTAAACAAAGGATAAAAAAGAATGAGTCCAGTTCCCATACCCGATTATCTTATTAATATGAAGTAGGAGAACAAATCATGAAAAATACAGGATATAGTAAAGACGCAATAAATAAAGCAAGTGGACTTTACAAGGAAGGTAAAGAAAAAATTACAGAGGTTTATGATTCTGCTAAAGAAAAAACGGAAGAACTAATCGATGAAGTAAAAGATACGGCTTCTAATGTGTATCGGGAAAGTAAAAATAAAGTAAATAATATCGAGGGCACCGTATCAGATTATACCGAGGAATTTCTTCAAGCTATTAAAAATAGACCAGTTACCTCTCTGTTAATTGCCGGTGGAGTCGGATATCTTCTAGCGATAATTTTTAGAAAATAAAGCGGAATTAATTGATGGGATCAAGTCTGGGCTTTCGGTAACCGTATCTGACTAATGACTGCGCCATTAGTTAGCCTATAGCCTCATTAATTTCAAGAGGCTACAACCCCATGAGTAAAGACATCAATCCCCTCTCGTCCGTTAAGGAGGCATTTACTCACTGGCGAACTACCCGTTTAAAGCAAGGCAAAATTCCTGATTATTTATGGGAGCGAGTCAGGGAGCTTTTGAATCATTATCCCATTGCAAAAATCTGCAGCACGCTGAGTATCAGCAGTGTTCAAATCAGAGAGAAACTGCTCCCCAAAGAGGATGTTGCTATTCAATTTGTTGAGGTAAAGGAACCTTTGTCTGTCGTTACTATGCCGACCCACGAGCAAGGTAATGTGTGTACTATTGAACTTCACCGACCGTGTGGAAGTATCTTCAAGTACATACCCTGCCCGTCATCTTGGTGTCTCAGCTGATTACCGATTTTATGAGCTAACGATGCTTCAGATAACCCCACAACATCGGATATTATTGGCGGTTAAGCCGATTGATTTTAGGAACGGAGTTGATGGCTTAAAGGCCATTTGCCGTCAGAAGTTATGTGATAACCCCTTCAATGGGGCTGTTTTTGCTTTTAGGAATAAAAGCGGCACGTCTGTCAAAATTCTGGTTTATGATGCGACAGGCTTTTGGCTGCTATGGCAGACCCAAGTGATTGTTTTGAATATTGGTAATTCCACGGAAGCCACAGGCTTGGTTCTTTAAAAATATGGTCTTTGTACACTTGTAAAGCCACCAGATAATCAAATGGGTTGGCGCCAGCAAGTTCACAGGTATAAATGATGCTGGTCAGCACACCACCGACCATGGCACCGTATTCGGTTTTGTAGAATAACCACCACGTATGGGTATTTTTCATCCTCGTTCCATGGATGGGTGCACCCGGAACTTGGAGAAAACGGGTGAGTTTTTCCCAGTGTCTTAGCATGTATTTGATGGCTTTACCCAATGATTCATTCGGTTCTACTTGTTTGGATGACAGAAGATGCTCCATGTAAACTTTGGCCTCAAGCATTGCGGGCAAGCTGTGCTTCTGGTGGTAGACCAGACGCTGCTCTTCATCATGCCCCAGTTGTTTTGACTCCTCATCCCTCTTAAATGGAATTGAAAGCCATTTCATGATGGGCAAGCAGTGCTCCGGGTAAAAGGTCTGTAACTCGTCAAACTTACGAAATCCATGAGATAAGCAGTTGCACACAATAGTGTCATGGGTCTCTGGAATATTATGGCTTAGCGCATCACTTATTTGGATGACTTTTCCTTTATTCTTATGGCGCTTATTAAGAAGACGCTCCATGTTTTCACCAGAGTGACGTTGGCTATTGCATCGAGGTATTCGCCAGAAACTTATCGTAAAAAATTACTCTGATATTCTCATCAAAATGTGCATAAGCTAGATTGCATGGGGATCTAAAGATCTTGGTGATTTTAAAGCTCTTACAATTAATTGGTACGTATCTCGATAAACCGATAATTCTGTATGCAACGCCATAACAAAAGCTGAAAATTTTTGACCCGCTTCGCAGGTTTTGCAAAGCAAGGTCAAAAGATAAGGGATAAAGGGTTAAGGGATTAAAGCCCGAGAACATCTAACCCTACTTTCAACGGTCTTATCGAAGGAGGTATTAACGCTGCCACCAGAGGAGAAAAAAAATTGGTTCCACGCGAAGTTATCTGGGCTGCTCGATAACTCGGTAGAACTCCAGTAGAATAATGAAAGACTGCCCACATTCCCATTGTCAACCAAGTTGGATTGCATGTTTTGTATAGTAGGCGCGCCCACTGAACCACAACCGCTGTTATTATTCGTTCGGTCATATCCTTCCTCACAAATAGCAGGTAAATACCAGTCCGTAAAACCACCCGCTGTAAAATTATTTCGGCACTGATATGCGGCACAATTAACAGTACTTGTTGTGCAAGAAGGGTCGGCTATAATGTCATCAGTGTTCTGAATGCCATCAATGTTAGATTCAGCTCCGGGTATATTGGTACCTCCGGCGTTTGTCCATCTGTTGTTATTCGAGACATTGACTAGCCCAGCCACCTTCCCGCCAATACTGCCTGTATTAGGCGTCATATCATTTACCGAATAAAGAAAACCACTTTGATACTGACAGCCGTAACTCAATACCACCACATCGCTCGTTACTGGTGTGCCAACATTAGTGGCGCTCACTGTAATTGTACCTGGTGTTGGCGCGCTCCCTGTATTGCAGCCAGATGTAGGGTCGCTACCCGGTACTACCGTGATCGTGCAGGAGGCGCCAGCGGCCAGAGTCGCGCCACAAGTCGATGATGCTGTAGTTGCTGGTGTTCCTCCTGGCCAGGCTGGATAGGTAATGTCTAATCCTCTGGCCTCATTTGTTCCGGTGTTTTGAATCGTAATTTGTCGTGCATTGCCCGTTAAGGCCGGGTTGAGTAATGGGTTGTTGACTGATAGTGCCAGTATTGAGGGTGACGCGATGCTGGTGCTTAAAGTCGTTTCACCAGGTGTGGGTATTCGCGTAATCACCAACGTATCACCACGATCCGGTTGATAGCACTGATTGGGGTTTGGAGTGTTGTTGCTGTTAGCCTGACACAAAAGGGGGCCTCCTGAGACAGTGTTTGCAGGCAAGGCGGTGCCGTTAATGGTTAGGATAAGTGTGCATGTGGGGTAGGTGAGGTTAAGTAAAAGACCTTTGATGAAGAGGTGTTTTATAGTAGGGGGTTTTTGTGCTTTTGCCATCGCGCAGTACTAGATGATTGATAGTCATTTATTTGCATCAGCAATTCCTAAAATGTACCGCTTTAAAAACTTGCTAAATTGAATTTATAATACAATAATCGTCTAACTTGCTTGTTATAGCAAATCATAAAATTCTCGAAATTTCAATAACTTCAATTTATAGCCTTCCCTGAATTTTGGCTTAATAAGCTCATTAGGGCTATTAAAAGCAATACCAAAAATATCCTCGATGTATTAATCTGAAATAATTAACTCCAAGCTGCATGCAAAATGGTTGATATAAGGATATTTTTTAATGAGATATTATCAGGACTTCCGAAAAACCCCGATCAAGTCTTATCTACTACAGGTTATGAACTTAGCCCCATTCTTATATTTTAATTATTTTTACTGCTATATATTTTCCAAATATTTTTCAAAGGAGTTCTGCCGGGGATTTCTTTAACTCCTAAAATAATATTTCCCCTCTTAAGACCCCGTTCATAAGTCTTTGAAGATTCTTCAGGTATCCCCCAACCAATCATTGCTCCGAGAAGTCCACCAGAAATACTTCCTGCACCAGCTAAAGGGCCTGCGATTATAATTCCCAAGCCTGGAAATGCGAGGTTAGTTCCAAGTGCTATTAAAGCACTTATAGTGCCGCCAATAGCACCTCCTAATACCGCACCTACAGCTAAGCCTTTGGGTGATTCATCAGAATCTGATTTTAATTCTAAATGGTAATATTTTTTTCGAGAATCTTCTGACATCAGCACGCTAATTTCTTCAGGTTTGTAACCAAGCTTAATTGCCTCCATAAAGGCTTGTTCAGCAGCTTCTTTATTGTCAAAAATTTCGATAGTAAAGTTATTAAAATTTCGCTCATCCATAATATCCTCCTTTCAATTTTTTTGTATATTCATGTATATTAGACCAGATATAACTTATGAGCAGAGTTTTATTTTGTAATGTATAAACCGAGAGTTTACTAATCGTTAGTAATATCTGCAAAAACTGTTCTTACTTGATTTTCCTCTTTATTAAAAAATTAAAGGTATTGCCTGATAATTAAAGGGAAATAATAGCAGGCTTTTTATTCAGTAAGAACAATACTCTATTTGTCACTATACTAAGATTAAGAGAACAATTTGGAATAATATATGGAAGACCTCTCCCCTTTATACTATATGAATGATTCTATTCCAGGGATTACTCGTAAAAGAAGAGGAGATAAATTTGTTTATCTTCATCCCAATAATACAGTGGTTACTGAGGATGATATTCTAGAGCGAATTAATTCTTTAGCAATTCCACCTGCTTATAACCAAGTTTGGATTTCTCCATTGCCTAATAGTCATATTCAAGCTACAGGACGAGATAGTAAAAACAGAAAACAATATCGCTATCATCCTCTATGGCGAAAAATAAGAGATGAAAATAAGTTTATGGGAATGACTCATTTTGGACAAGCTCTTCCAAAAATTAGAAAACATATTGAACGGGAATTAAACAAGCCTGTAAAAATTAGTAGAGAACAAATCATTTGCGCTATTATCTATTTATTAGATAATCATTTTATAAGAATTGGAAATTCAATTTATGAGAAGCAAAATCACTCATATGGCCTGACCACTTTGAGAAAAAAACACTTATCGCTAAGCTCATCTAAAGCTGAATTAAATTTTAAGGGTAAGAATTTAAAATCATGGCAGATCGTTTTAAAAGATAAAAAAATAATTAGAATCTTAAAAAAATGCGAGGCAATTCCCGGATATAAATTATTTAAATATATCGATGAAGAGAGTAATTATTCTGAAATTACCTCTCAGGATATAAATACCTATTTACATGATTTAACTAAAGATTCTTTTACAGCAAAAGATTTTCGAACCTGGGGAGCATGCCGCGAAATGTTCTTCCATTTAAGTCAAACACCTTATCTTGATGAACTATCTTCAAAAAAAGATTTCTCTTTAATTATTTCAAAAGTAGCTAAACTTTTAGGGCATACTCCTGCAATATGTCAAAAATGTTATATTTATCCCGAAATAATAAATCAATGGAAGGAAGGAAAGATAAACAGATGGGTAAAAAAACGTCCAAAATTAATTGAGAATAAAGACAAATTATTTTTGCGATGGTTAGAGACTCAATGTTTTGAAGCCTCTAGCATCCCGACAATTGGTCAAGTTTTATCACCAAGTGGTAAGAGCATTGACTAAGAGTGATTTAATCAACGAATTTATTACTTCTTAATTGGAATTCAATCAACATTTACAAGCTAGCTCCCATCTATTGAGATCTTAGCATTCGACCTCGCCATAAATATCTTCTAAAAATGCTATAATTTTTATGATGTTTAAGAGATGTTACATTAAAGTTGGTAACCAGGATCGGTACCCAAACTTATAATATAAGGATTTGCCATGAGTATTGAGTTGAATTGGATAGACTGGGGCTTTCTTCTTGTTTTTCTCTTATCTATTATCTTTGGTTTTGTTCGTGGCTTTATAGGAAGTATCGTCTCTTTGCTCTTTTTGATTGTGGCTGTATATTTAGCTGTTAAATACGCTCCCCAATTAGCTACACACTTTGCTGGAAGCCCGGGGCGAGAACAGACAATTTCCTATCTGATTTTGATTGGTATGTTCTTCCTTATCTTTATAGTTACGATTCTTGTCGGTGCGTTAGTAAGCTATCTTTTAAGCTTGGTATTTCAATTTGGCGGGTTAGGACTCATTAATAGTTTTCTCGGCGGGCTATTTGGCATGGTTCGAGCTGTAATTATCACCATTGTTATTATATACGTTGTCCAGTTGACACCTTCAAGTAGTCACCCAATGTGGCATCAATCGAAAATTGTTATGTATTTCCAGCCAATGACGGAATGGCTGGTAAAAAATATCTCTCCTACACTTGAAACTCTAAAAGAAAAAATGAACAAGACAGTTCAGAATGTCAAGGGGAAAAAATAGATTAATGTAACTATGAAATTCAATCTTTTCTATTAAGTAACACTAGTATCCTTGATAGAGAAAGATTGAGACCTTAAATTATGGCATGCTTAGTTACCAAGGCCAGGGCTTTTTTCTTCGTAATTTATTTGCTGGGTAGTGTTTTGACGTGGGAAAAAAGCAAAGGTGTTGGCACTATTATTTCTAGAAGCAGAATGATTGTGACTTACTGTATAAGAATCATTTTCTGGGATAGATGTACTAAGAAAATTTACAAGTTCAGGATTAGCTTGCTTAAGAATGACGATGATTTCCTGACCTGTCTTTGGTGATTTATTTATTAGCAAAAGAGGATTTTGGCCTACTGACTTACCCGCTCCTAACCGTTTAAGTGTAAGAGCATCATCCTTAGCTATCATTGTTGCTAATTCATCATTATTTTTAAGCATCTTTAATAAAACCTCTAATCCTGTCTCAGAGCAGGTAAGCCAATAAAGAGGGGATGTTGTATGTCGATACTTATCAAAATTAGTGTTGCTGAGAGGCTTGCATAGAGCCTGTGCCAGCTCCCAATTAGAATATTTAAACACACTGTCCAATAAATAATTAAGAATTTCATGCCCATTATTATATTTAGCTAAATGGTAAAATGCTTCATTATGGTAAAAGGCCTGATCGCTTGAAAATAGAGCGTTGCTACTGATGAAGGAGCCTAGTTGTGGATTATTTTTAAAAATATTACCGAGTAATTTTCTCCCTGAATCTATAGTGAACAAGATATTTTTTTTCAATCCAGTCGTTAAAATGATCTTCTCCTACAAGCGTTTTATCTTTGCTCGTGGATTCAAGACGATGCATAAATTGGATATAAGTTTTAAATTCTACTCTGTTTTTAGGAATACCTTGAGAATAGGGGGATTCTTCCCACATTGCTTTCACATTGCTAATCAAGGTATCTGATTGAGTGACGTATACTACTGGCTCAGCGCTTTTTATTGCCAGTTTGACCAGTATTGAAAGAGAACCAGGGTTTTTCCTGAGCCTGCAGTGCCGCTGATCACTGCAGGTAAATCAATGCGTATTGCCTGTGATTGATGGTCATTAATTTCTACAAAATTATTATTGTAGAATTCCACTGAGGAAAATTTAAGTTTTTCTCCCTCGCGAACCATCGATTTCGATGTGAGCGGCGCTTCTACGCAGGTGAGAAAACTTTCTTCACTGATGATGGTTTCTTCCAAAGCCTCTATATTGGTATCAAGATACTGTTTTAAGACATAGGACTTAAGAAAACGTGATTTTTGATAATCATGATTAAAAATCACTTCTAAAAGAAGGAGATAAGGTTGTCCTTTAATAGTAACCGTAGTAAACAGTAAGCGGTCGCTTCGGTTCACTCGCACAGTATAAACACGGTGTCTGGCTAATTTTTTTAAATCTAAATCAGCGGCTTGATAATCACCGCTTAACAATTTATTTATTGTCGGTTCATATTTTCGAATTGTGCGTTATCCCCAATCAAACCACGCCAAAACAGTATCTTATCAGCCATTATTTATTCTCGACCAATAATTAATTTAATTAGTCGCAAACCTAACTTGGTGGCGATAATTGTGCCATGGGTAATAGTACCCATTTACATGCGAAAATCTGGAGTTAGGTGGAAAGAACACTGCAAATCAGTAGCTTGAACAAGATGATGCATGCACTTCCTGAAAGCGGAAATCTACTTATGACTGATGACTATTTAATAAGCGGTAATAGAGGTTCGTTGATGATAAGAGAGGGATCGCTTAAATTCTTCAAGTATTTTGCTTCTATCAACATTAAAATATATTCATAACCTTAAAAGCAATTTGATTTTTTGAGAAGCATCCGAATTTCTCACGCAAATTCTCAAAATGCCTGTCGATAGTACGTCTCGATATATTAAGTAATCTTGCGGTTTCATCCGAGGTTTTACCTTTGATGTACCAGAATAATATTTCTCTTTCACGCGGCGTAATTTGTATTTTATTATCCGATGCATAAAAATCTGATAGGGGGGATGATTCTATCATCTCGCTTTGCTTTAACGAACTGACAAACAAATCAGTAAACTCTGGGGGTTGTGTACTTTGAAGGTGCGCTTTATATAAGTCGTTGCGAATAAAAGTAATTCTATCTTCAAAATAACTATTAAATTTTTTAAACACATCGAGATTATTTAAATAAATATGATTGATATCGTTCTTGTTAAGTGGTGCATCAAAAGAATATAACTTTATCGTATGTACATTAGTAATTTCCAGTATTCGAAACGAATGACCATAATCAAAATGATTAAGTAATTGGAAAACAGGTAAACTATGTTGTTTATACTCTTCTTGATACACATCAATTAAATAAAATCCACTTCTGGGATAAGTTTTTAAAATACTGACCGGAGCTGATTCTACCAATTGTTGGTGATAACAGTTCTCTAAATAATCACTATTACTACCCAACCAAAAGAATTGGCCTTCAGGATTGATTTCAACATAACTAAAATGATTAATTCCCGTTACTTTAAACAGATTTTTACATGCTTGATTGACAAAGTCAGTATAATTAATCAGTTCTTGTGCATGCACAGAGGTAACTTCAATTGGATTCGAGAGCATATATATTAGGTTAACATTAAACAATATAAACTGTTCAATATTTTATCATAATGTTGGTCGTTAATCAAGGGAGGCCAAAATGGATGTGACGATATTTTAAATGGCCGCCAGATTTAGAGCCATATATGTACGCAACTTGACACTAAAAATCAGCCACGCTTCAACCCATTTAAGGAACCTTTGTTACTGATTTTGAAATAAGGCTAATTCAAGAGGAGGTTGCATTATGTCAATGCTATTATTATAAAATCTTTCAACTAAGGAATAACTCTTACACAAAATACCGGATCTAGTGTCGGTGCTGGAGATTTAATCCTTATTCCATTACTATGAGAACAACTCTAACTATTAGTCCAATACAGTAACAGCGAATTGGTATAATCATCAGTTCCTGGTGCTTCTGGAGGATTTACAATGGTATCTGCAGGGAGATTGCAAAACAATATTCAAGTGGGCGGTGATGGTGTTGACGATTTAATCACTATTCAGGTACTGCGGATGCAGAACTATAAATAGAGAGGCTAATGAATACATAAAACAAATCTTTAAATATACCAGGGCAGGCTTGATTGAAAATAATTTAATCAGTTGACGACATCTCTTTATATGGAAATTTATAATGAAAATACCATCTTTTTTTAAATTACTAATATTTTTTTTTGTGAGTAATTTGCATGCGACAACAATTTATGAGCAGGACTTTTCAAAAGAAAATGGAGAATGGCAGAGCGTTTTAACGCTGTTAAATTCTTCTGCGATCCCTGACAATCCCATTTCATGTTGGATAAGTTGGCTTAATCTTTATGCATGTACAGTTCCATCATCAATCATAAATGGTCATAATGAAATAAAATCCCCTTGGTGGCTTGATGAGAATCATGCGCCACCTGGTGCTGGATATTTAAATTTACTTACTTGGACATACCCGAAAGAACCTATTGACATCAGTAACGCAATACTTGAACTTGAAATAGCCACTCAAAACTTGAATTTGAAAGGTTCAAAATTACTATTTTGGTTTCAGAATAATGCGCCTAATGGTAAATTTGCAAATTTTGCACTGACCGGAACACCAATAGACGTTAAGTCTGACGGCATTACAAGACGTATTTTACTTGATTTATCTTCAAAAAAAGATAACTGGACATGTCTAGGAACTTCTTTATCTCGTGCTGATACTTATGATTGTATGCCAGTTGAAGAATCGGCAAAAAAAGTTGATATTGATTTTGGTTTTATCATATTTCCTGTGTCTTCAAATCCCGATCCAACCTTACAGCCAACAGGGATAATAAAAATTAAATCTATAAAAATATTAACAAGTGAATAATTTCCTAAGTGTCATAACCGAAATGGTGTTTAACCTGCTTAAGCTTCCTATGACCGCAATTTGCTCGCTATCCTTCATTACTTCAAATAATAAGTTTGCGAATAGGTCTCTATGCAAGATGAATTAGTTTAATTTATCATATTCGAACTAAAAGTCTGATTATTTTGATAATCAGACTTAGTGGTATTTTGGTTCTGGCGGATTCAACTCGCTAACGCAACACCTTATTTAATTGTTTTTACTCCAATGATGATATTATTTCTTACATTCATACACAATGCTAGAGTCACCTTCATTAGGACCAACTGATCTATTGAAAGCTTTTATCGTTTTAACTTCTTTAAAACCTGCGTCTTTAAGCATATCAATTAAAACTAAAGGATCATTATAGATTCGAACATTAAAACTCTCAATTTCGGTTTGTATGATCTGTCCTTTTTCTACTAGCTCATATCTATCTATAGAATAACAAACATTGTTTTCGTAAGTTGTAAGCCGATTTACTAGAATAAAATTACCATCTGGTTTGTGACATACAAGACCTCTCCAAACTCCAAGTTGATCAGGAACTATTTTAGATGTTTCTGCTTCAAATAATAAAATCCCATCATCATTTAAATGATCATAAAAAACCTTCAATGATTTTTTTACTGAATCAAAATTAATAAGGTGCCCAAATGATCCACTAGGAATAAAAATCAGATTATATCTTTGTGTTGTATTTAAATCCTCAACAAATCCTTGCCAAGCTTCTGGCTTGAGATGATGTAATTTTGCTTTAGCGTGTAAGGCGCTCAGCATATGTTCACTAGCATCAAATCCTACAACTTCGAAATTTTCTTTGATGAGCGGAAGTAAAAAACGACCTGAACCACACATAGGCTCCATAACAACACCACCAGCATTATCCACGTATGCACGATAAAATGCATAAGCATCTTCTGGTGGCTCAGGTCTTATTAAATCATAAAACTGTGTGCATAAATTAAGGTAGCTATTCAACTTATGTTGATTCATTGATTAATTTCCAAATTGCCTTCAATTATCTCATTAGGTGTAAAATAATTTAGAGATTTTCTAGGCCTTGAGTTTAATTTATTCATTATAACAAGTAGCGTATTATCAGTCACTGAAACCAAGCTTGAACTCTTTGCCACATACTGACGAACTAGACCATTGGTATTTTCATTTAAAATGATAATCATAAATAGGCGTTCGGCTAAAAACACCTATCAGCAAATAAGAAAAAAGTCGCTTAGCGGCGGAATGCCACAGAGCGTAATAAAATCAGAAAGATATATTGAACAAAAGCCCTTTCTGTGCAATAATAGACCAAACCAACCTTTTGGATTCTAATGCCTTCAAATAACCCATGGCCTAAAATTGCTCCCATGTCTGCTGACCAATTAAATGAGTTAGTAGAGATTCAAAGTATAATTCTCGAATTGACTATTAATGACAACGAGGCTTATTGTTCCAATCCAAATTTATCACCCTATCATTCTGTCAGTGCTTTTTCTCTTCCGATTAAAGACTACCTGTTGAGATACATTAAATACATTAAGTTTAATGAAGTACATCTGATCGTAGCTCAAATTTTTTTAGACAGATATTTAAAATCTAACCAACAATTTCCCTTAACCGAATTAAATATTTTTAGATTATTAGCCGCAATATGTCATTTAACACACAAATTTTGCGAAGAACAAAACAAGGCTTTTCCTCTATCTTACTATGCAAAAGTGGCATCTTTATCAACTAGTGAAACCAAAAAGTTGGAAATGAAGTTACTTGCTGACCTTGATTTTAATTTATTCATCACACCAGCCCTCTATTTAGAGTATAAAATGAAATTTGTTAATTTCGGTCGCCTCTCATTATATCGTGACGATGGGCGGCGTTTTTCATTGTCAATGCATCCAGAGGAGTTAGCCATGCTTGAAGAGCTACGGCTTAACCCTTTGTATCAACCACCTGCGAATGCTGATATTCCTATTGACCCTAATTTACTTGCAGACGACGAAGTAACTATCAACGTACCTGCTAGTGCAACAATGCCAGCAGCAGCAGCGGCTGCTGCATCAGGACTACAGTCCTTTTTTCAGCCTAAGTACCAGATACCATCCTATCTTTTATCACCTGTTATATCTCGACCTAACGCTTTAGGTACTTCTTCATTAGCCTCGTTTAGTCCCACCAACTTCATGACATTTGAACCTGCTTATTCTTGTGGTTCCAAAGCTGCTACAGCAGCAGTAAAGCTACCAATAGCGGCTTTTAATAGCAATCAAGGAACAAAGACTTCATCACAAAACACGAGTGCTGTAGAGCTTCAAACTCTTGATGTTGATGGGTCTAACTCACTACCTAGAAAAAAGCAAAAAATTACGGGACGCGCTTACGAACCTCGTTTTTTAGCAGCAAGCTCTACACAGGTATTACCTTCTGAGTGTATTTCTGATGAAGTATCAGCTCCTAATCCTGGACGTTCCACTTGAGTTTACATACTCACCTTTTAGCATGGGATATTGACCTTTACCCCTCCCAACAATACCTGCTTGCATGATTAGCTTTCAAGACAACAAGCGATTGGTTTTAAATCAGAGTAAGGCATTTCCGGTAAAAAAAGATTGGTATAGCATTGCGATATATCAAAATGTTCATCAATAATATTTAAATGTTTGGTATAGCGCCCGACTTTTTGCCAATCACGCTCAACATTCAGTAAGGTACGTGAGAAAAATGGCAGGGTACGCATAAAAATAGTGTGGTATAGTGGTGTGCGCAACTGAGGTTTTATTTGACATATTAGTTCATAAGTTTCTTCAGGATGCTCTGTTGTAAACGCAGCTCCACGTTGAGTTGCCCTAAGGAACCCTTGAATCAATTCAGGTTGTTGCAGTGTACGTTCCGGAACAATAAACTGAACTGAACAAAAACAGCAACAACCTAAACCGGCTAATTGGTCAATACGTAGAAATACTGTTTCGCCACGTAGATGCTCTAATTCAACTTGTTGAAAATTAATGAAACCAATACCAGTATCAATAACATCACGACAAATCGCATCCGTGACATTCATCCCAATCCGGATCGTTTGGTAGCTAGTTGGATCAATACCTGCAAGCCTCGCCAAATCATCAATAATTTTCTTACCAAATTCGCCAATATAGCCAACTCGTTTGCCAACAATGTCATGAAATGAATTAATTCCACTCGATTTTAATGCGATCAACCCTGTGGGAGGCTCATCGAGTAAGGTACCGATTGATGTGACAGGATAGCCTTTAGCGACAGCCGCGACGGTATGAATCATGGCCTTTACACCAAAATCTACTGTTCCCAACCCTACCAGTTCCGTAACATCACCAGGATCAGCCGGTTCTAAAATGGCAAGTTTGATGTCTTCTTGCAAATAAAACCCTAATTGTTGTGCCGCAAGAATGGGCGCGTGATAAGGGTTTGTGTACCAGTTAAGTAATAAAGTGATTCTGGATTTCAGCGATGACATGACCATAACTCCTTATATTATTAATGCGTGAATAATATTAGAGATGGCAAAAGGGAACCGTGCCACACAGAAATATGGCATGGATTTTTTGAAGGCGTCCTTACGCTGATATGACTCAGTTCAAGTTCGACGGGTAACTCTCAGCCGGTTTTCCGACACCCCGCGCCATCTAACAAACAGGTGTATGCTAGATTTTAATTTTTTGTTTGTCAAATCTGTTGCGTTTGGATTGGAGTAAAAACTGCTTCTAAATAGAATAACTTCACGTAATGAAAGTACATTTAGTCGTTAAATCTTCAGCTACAAAATCAATAAATGAACGGACTGCCGGAATCAATCCACGACGAGATGGATAAATAATATATAGGCTTGCCATGGGCAATGACCATTCCGGTAAAATAGATACTAATAATCCAGACTGGATTTCATGACGACAGAACTCTTGGGGCAGCATGGTGATCCCTAAATGTGATAAAGCCGCTTGTTTGAGAATAGACCATTCATTACTTTCCAGTATAGGTTGAAAATTAACGTTAATCTGTCGTCCATCACTATGAGTTAAAGAAAATTGACTGATGCCCTCATCACGAGTTTTTGCAAAGCAATTAAAATTAACCAGATCCTGGGGTATTTCTGGTTGTCCATATTGACTCAGGTAAGTGGGACTTGCCATGAGATAGCTTGTACTAAGGCCTAATTTTCGTACTACAAGACTGGAGTCATTGAAATGATTGGATTGAAAACGAATGGCAAGATCAAATCCCTCCTGAATCAGATCAACCGTACGATCTGTAGCATTTAAAACAATCTGTACTTCTCGATACTGTTGCATAAACCGAGCAATAGTATCGGCAAATGCTGATTGAGCAAATAGTGCGGGACAGGTAATTCGGATGCGCCCACGAGGCATGCTTTGTACTTGTTGTGCCGCTTCCTGTGCATATTGAGCTTCATTAATCATTGCTTTGCAATGCTGGTAGAACACGCTTCCAATATCCGTTAAAGCCAATTTTCTTGTTGAGCGATGTAACAGTCGAACGCCTAAACGCTCTTCCAAGTCGCTAATTCTCCGGCTGATTTTGGACTTGGTAATTCCTATACTATTTCCGGCTTTAGTGAAACTGCTTTGCTCAACTACCAGACAGAAAAAATATAAATCATTGAGATCAGGTAACATATTGCCCTTATCATGAATAGTGACGCATAGTTAATCACAGCATCAATTAGTAACAATTATAGGACAATAAGTCATATAAAAGCTATCTTATCATTTATTGTTTCAGGGCTATGCTAATAATAGACCCATTAAATTAGGAATGATGAAATGAAATTATTAGCAATTGACTCCAGCATATTAAATAAATTTTCTGTTTCTCGTCAGTTAACGCATAGTTTTGTTAACCAATGGCAACAGATACATCTTGAAACAAGAGTAACTTATCGAGATTTACATGATCAACCCATTAACCATTTGTCTAACAGTATTATAAGCGCTAATAGTTTGGAGCCCTCAAAAATTTCTCCTGTAATAAAAGAGGAGCTGGAATTATCCCGACAATTAATTTCTGAATTTTTAAGTGCAGATGTGATTGTAATTGGTGCTCCCATGTACAATTTTTCAATATCTTCTCAATTAAAAGCATGGATTGATCGTGTTCTTGTTGCTGGAACAACGTTTAATTATCTTGATGGGAAGGTTCAAGGGTTAGCTGGAGGAAAGCAGGTTTTTATAATTTCAAGTCGCGGAGGTTATTATAATATGGAACCTATGTTAAGCCTTGATCATCAAGAAAATTATTTAACCACTGTTTTAAATTTTGTTGGTATTGATGATATTACCTTTATTCGTGCAGAGGGTGTGAATATGGGAGAGCAGATACGCAGTCAGTCTCTACAGCAAGCTGAAGCTAAAATTAAACAAATTTTTGCAGCTCAGGTTGCTTAATGAAGTATGAGTCATCATCTCATGTCTTTTGTGATCCTCGTAAAAGCGAGGATCTATTTTAAGACATTAAATAAATGCTAACATAACTCAGAGTATGCGTATCACTCTTTCCATCTACAGGCACTGCAATTAACCCTGTAATATCCCTCATTACATTCGCTTTGACATTTTCAGGGGGTATTTGAAAGTTAGAAATTTGCTCAGGACGAGTACGTTTCATAATGGGGCTCATTCCCTTCATCAACAGTCTCGTCCGGAATGTCAGAGGTTAGAATATCGGCATTGGATTCTTGTATTATTGAGGGATTTGCACCATGATTTGAATCAGCATATCTGATTTTCTGATCGTCCTGAATGCTTAAATAAGTTGCATGTCTACCGTGCTTACATTGCAGAGTGACGGACAAATCCTCCCCTACATGTTCGGATGCAATTTTATACAACTTCTCAGCTTGTTGCGTTAAAGAAGGACAGTAGGTCTTGATGGTTAATCGAGTTGATTTAATATACTTTTGATCTTTTCCTCGAATAGTTTTAAAATAATCTATATTGCGTTATTATAGCACAAAGGTTATCAGGTGAGATGGTCTTTTGTGGTTCCATTTTTTTAAGCCTTTCTGTTAGATTAGAACGGGATACTTCTAGAGCCAGGCTACAGCTCTTATTCAAAATCGCTTATTCCGAGCAAGGGTTGCCGCGAGAATAGATAATCAGACTTAGTGGTATTTTGGTTCTTGGCGGATTCAAAAGATAACTGAAACTGATTTATTGTTCTACATGTACAACTATCTCTTTAATTATCTCATCAAAGAAATGAGGATTTAATGCATGTCCCATGTCATTTAACAAAACAAGTTTACTTTTTTTAATATTCTCAGCAAGAGCTTCAGCATGACTTACAGGAAATATCGGATCTTCTTTGCCATGAATTATTAAACACGGTACGGAAATATCCTTAGTAAAGCTTAAATTGGGTTCATTACTCGCCATTTGTGCTTTTGTATGGTTTCCTAAATTTGCAAATTTCAGGTCCTTTGCTTCCGGATTTTTTAGCTCACGATCCATTGCTCGTTCTATAAGTTTAAACCAATAAATTTCATCAAACGGTGCTTTAGTATTATTTGCCAGTCGCCAGTTCTCTACAATTTGTTTTATCTTATCTACATTGGTTTGGGCTGGAATTTTATTAATTTCGATGACTTTATTAATAAATTCCGCAGATGGTGGAGATAAAACGGAATGAGGTGTTGAAATTCCTTTGAAGGCATTATTTTTGATTGATAAGTCAGGTGACGTCATCATTAATGTTATGGTTAACACTCGGGAGCGATAATACATTGCGAGCAACTGCGCAATAGCACCTCCCATCGATAATCCTACAAAATGCGATTTTTTTATTCCTAATTCATCCATTAAACCAAGTACATCATTAGTTAGATCAGTTAAATTGTAGGGATTTTTTATGTAATCTATGCAACTCGATAACCCAGTATCACGATAATCAAAACGGATAATAAAATGCTTGCTGTCTGCTAATTTATGACAGAACGTATCATCCCACATGATTCCTTGAGCACTATTTCCCATTAAAAGAAAAATAGCAGGATCAGTTTTATTGCCGAATGTTTCGTAACAAATTTTGATATCATTTATAATTGTAAATTGGTTATTCATGAGTACCTACGCATTATTAACGCACCTATAAAATATTTCATTTGGAGTTGCATAACCTAAAGTTTTCTTGGCCTATTATTGAGCTTATCCGTAATTATAACAAGCTCATTGGCACTGATACTACTAAAAACAGAGCCTTTTTTTAGGTATTGACGAACTTAATCATTGGTATTCTCATTCAGTCCTCGCTCCCAAGAAGCATAAGGGTGCACAAAGTCTTAAATGCAAATACAATTTACCGCTCTTTTCCTTATCTTTTAAAATAAATAAGTAAATGCGTTCATGTTAAGAAAGTATTTTTTAGTTAGTGTTTGCATATATTATGAAGGTCGTTGCTGGGATTTAACAATGAGTCAAGTGTTACATCCAAATTGGCAGAGGCATTTAAACAAGTATGTAGCGGAATAACATAGATACTATTATTTGCCTTTCTTTGGCCAATTGAACAATATGTCAAAAGAATTTCATCATTCACTGTTACTGCAAGTTGCTTAACCATAGATAAACCTGAAATTATTTTCTTACATTCCCAAGTGGTCATGTCCCAAATATACAAGTTTTGTTTTAGAGCAGAAAAAGCAATAAGATAACTGTCGATTACTGCAATCGACTGTATTTTATTTTGGTGTGGGTAATCCGGTGTGCGCAATTTTTGTCTTAATTGTAATGAGGTTTTATCCCATACTCGAACCGTTCCATCAAGTGATGAACTAAGCACTACATTATTATGTTCGACTAATCCTGTAATATGTTGATGGCTTGTACCACACCAATCAATGCCCATATCCCATTTTTGTTTTTCTCCTGCTTTAACTTCCATTTTACAACAACCATTTTCATCCAATAATGCAATGACAGCATCTTTGGTACCACAAATCACATTACCGTTACTTAGCGGTAATAAGCAACTCCCCCAATCATCACGATCGGCAAGTAGTATATACCCAGTCAGATAGTTCAGTGTGCTTCTTAAAAATGGACTATAACGACAAATGTTGACTAAAAAATCAGTTACTGCATAGTGGGTCTGGCCATGATTATTTTCAATAACTGACCTACACGCTAACTGCATAATATCCCAAATTCGAATTGTTTTATCGGGCGAAGTACTCAATAAATTACCGTTTTTAGAAACAGCCAGAGACCAAATATCACCTGTATGTCCTGTTAATTTTCCTATGCATTGGCCTGCGTGAATGTTGAAAATATAAATTTGTTTGTTACATGCTGCTGCAATGAGATTTTCATTAACGAACGTCAATGCTGTGATTGATTGCGGATAAGAACTTTCTTTAAGTTCACAATTTAATTTTATTACTTTATCATTTTCATAAATAGTGATTAATCCATCATTAAAACCTACCATATAGCGATCACTTTTTGGATCTACGCACAGTTGGCTAATTAGTTGTTCATTCTCCTGTAAATCCAATGTAACTATATTTCGGTCTTTTTTGATAGTTCGGGGCGGAAAAATGCCTAATACGTTGCCTGTTGATGAAAACAATTTAAACATAAATTTCCTTTTTAACAATTTAAAAAATCTTTTCCTGATTCAGACAAAAAAAGAAAAGTTCAAATACAAACAACTCCAGACATCAATTTTATCTTACTTTTTGTTGCATTGTTACTTGTCCGCAACATGTTCATTTGGTGTAGTATATCTACGGCTTTTTCTTGGCCTGTTATTTAATGATGTGTTTTATAAAAGTATTCAAAAAATGATCACATTTATATTTTCTAATTTAGAGCCTGTATGTCTACCATAGAAGAACTTGTGATTCCCAGGCGCCTTGCAGCCGCATAAGAAAGATCTATAATTCGCGTTCTATAAAAGGGGCCACGATCATTAATACGAACCACGACTGTTCGTCCATTTTTTATATTCTTAACTCGTATTCGGGTATTAAATGGAAGCGTAGGATGTGCAGCCGTCATAGAATACATATTGTATCGCTCTCCATTAGATGTCTTATGATGATGGAGACGTTTGCTATAAACCGAAGCCAGTCCTCGTGCTTTATACCCTTTTGCAGATCTAAGGGGTGTATATACTTTACCCTTAACTTTATAAGAAGCTATTTCATGTCCTGGAGGTTTTGTATTCATACAGGCGGTTAAACTAAATAACAATCCTGTAATGACAAAATACTGCATAGTTTTAATGGCTAATCTCATGCTTATCCTCAAATACCAAATGAGCATGGAAACATATCATATTGATTTAAGTCTGGCGACATATTCGTTGAATACTAGAATACTATTTAATACTCGATCCTTTAACATAGATAATCAGATTTAGGGGTTATTTGCCTAGGCGGATTTAGGCTTGGATCACAAAGAACAGCTAAGGGCTTTTTGGATAATTTCTAAGTTTTGACTATGGGCTAAATATAATAT
Source organism: uncultured Legionella sp. (assembly GCA_964428035.1). Classification (GTDB taxonomy): domain Bacteria; phylum Pseudomonadota; class Gammaproteobacteria; order Legionellales; family Legionellaceae; genus Legionella. The sequence goes on along the minus strand of CAYRWO010000001.1, from coordinate 343,767 downwards.
TTTGTGCAGAATGTCTGGTTTTTTGATATATTTGTCTGTTTACATCTTTTAAATAAGGATCAGTATGTGTACTAAATCCAGTAGTTGTTTGTGTCATCATTTGGAAATAGCTATTAAGCAAGATGATACAAAGGAGTTAAAAGCAATTTTTGAGAGTTATTATATTGATGAGCTTTATAATTTCCTATCAGATGCCTATAAATTAATCGAAACCCAGGATAGACATCAATTTGCAGTCAGTATGAATGAATTAGTAATAAACTATCTTCTGGAGAAATCTCCAAATTCAATTAATGTCCAGCGTGAGCGTACCAAAAAAGACTTTATGGACTTATACGATGAAAAGATTGATGATCTTGAAGCCGAAAAATCTTCAGTTATTACGCAACTAATTCCGCTAGTACAAGACGTTCAGCATCTAGCCTATCAGAATCTTTCTAATATAGATTCCTTTAATGATTTCATCAAAAAAATCGACAAAGCAAATACTATTGATATGGAGGATGACAAATCCCACAAACGCAGAGGATGTCAAATTCTCTAAGAAAATTTTGAAATACCCAGATAACGTCCCCTGAAGTTTTTTTGAATACCATTTAATCTATGTACAATCGAAGATTAAATGATGCCCAAAAAACCTCAGGGACGTTACCTAATTCCAAGGTGCAGTCTTGCTTTTAAAACGTTATAAGTGCATTGTAATGAGATAACACCTAAGATGTTTTATTGCATTATGTTTGGAAACAACGTTACAAATATTCAATTTATTGCCGGTACTGTTCTGGTCTTAATCTATTCCACATTTTTAATAATTGAGCGTAATTGGCCATTACGAAAAGCTGTACGTTCATTATTACCCCGTATGATAGTTAACTTCACCCTCACGATCATTGTTTTCGTTTTTGCAAGTTTATTAATTAGTCCTATTAGTCAATTTACTATTAACCTCACCCACATTCATCGATTCGGGCTGTTGTCATTGCTCCCCATTAGTAACTGGCTACTCTTTGTTATTGGTTTTTTATTGATGGATTTAACATTTTATTACTGGCATCGACTTAATCATGAAATTCCTCTGCTATGGCGTTTCCACAACGTACATCATGCTGATCCGGATTTAGATGTAACAACATCCATGAGATTCCACTGCGTGGAAATAGCTTATTCGAGTGTTTTTAGATTAATTCAACTGGGTTTGCTCGGGGTAAATCCTTTCACATTTTTTTGCTATGAATTTGTTTTTCAGGCTTGTACTTTTTTTCATCATAGCAATATGAAATTACCCATTCGTTTTGAGCGCATCCTTAATAAAATAATCGTTACACCTAGAATGCACGGAATTCATCATTCTAACTATAGAGAGGAAACCAATCGAAATTACAGTGTGGTATTTTCTTTTTGGGATCGCCTGCATCAAACAATTAAACTTAACATTCCACAGCAAGCTATTACAATTGGAGTACCTGGATATTTAAGATCAACAGATAATACCTTAATAAATTTGTTGTTGATGCCTTTTAAAACTCAGCGCCGCTACTGGCAGATAAACAATGAGAAACATCTTAGTCGTACTCCAGATCAATTTGATGATACAGGTCAATTATCTGAGTAGATCTGCTGACAGATTTAGTGTAACCCCCACTCCTTTTGAATAGTTGACTGAACATCTTGGTATGCTGTATCTAGCAATGGTTCACCATGTGCGCTTAGGAGGTGGCAAAAGTTATAGGACAATAACTTTTTAAAATCACTCGCTTGCACTTTACATGCTTGTTGCCAAATTTTAGAAATACTGGCTTTTCCAAAAAAGCCTTGCTCTTGGTACATAGCAGCAGATTGTTCACTAAAATACTCGTCAGCCTTGATCCAATTCTTGATGCTGTCACAAGTAATGATAATCCCGTTATTTCTTTGCAAATGGATAATACCCTCTGGGAATTCAGAGGTACTAAAAACAAACAGCGCGCCATCGGTAATTGGAAGCTCACTATTTGCTTTAATTATTACATCAATGGGAGTTTGATGTTGATCTTGGAGGCCTTCAACGACGTGGAGTTTCGCATTATAAGTTTGTTTGTAAAAAGCATCATCTCTTCCATGAAAGGCCCCTATCCTAATGATATTTTTAACCTTACCTAAACTTTCAAGTTGTTCAAGGCCTTCATCAGTCAGCCTCACCGTGTTTATTAAACTCAGCTTATTCCCATCACGAATAATTATCATGTTTCGACTGTGTTGAAGTTCCATGCCATTATGTTGCGTAATATTAGAACCTGTAACTAAAAAAACATCGTCAAAAACAGGTTGTATCTTACCGTGAGGCCATGCTGGTGAAAAATTTTGCATTACAATAGAACACATGAGTTGTTGACACGTTGTAGCATAATAGCCAAACAACCTGCTTTATGCAAAATATGATACATTCAGAGATCTACTTTGTGAAATAATCATTTAATAGCTGCATAGTAATAGGTTTTAGTAGTTGGCTACCAAATGGTTTTAAGCTCCCGTCGGATTTATCTATAGATGCTTGTACTGATTTATCAGTCAGATTACTTACAAAAATATATTTTTGGTTCCCTTTCTCAACGAAACCTATAAACCAGCCATCACGTAATTGGCTGGGATTACGTTCTCTTTCGTTACGTCCATGTCGCCCAGAGCCAGTTTTACCGTAATAGTCAGCGCCATTATCCAGTTTTCCCAAGTACATATTTCTTTTAGTTTTAGCGATAGCTTCATGGGTAACAGGTAATTTGTTACCTAACATAGCATTTAAAAACTGAAGTTGCTCTACGGCAGATACTTTTAAACTACTCGACAACCAAGCATATTTAAGCCCATTATTTTTGCCAGAGTCGCCAGTGAAGTCTTGGTTACCATAATTAAAGTCAGCTAAATAACGCTTGATTGGGGCATAACCCAATCGTGAAGTAATCTGTTGAGAAACCCAAAGAACTGAATATTTTATCCAGCTATCAGGAGTTTGATCCCGATCGTGTTCTGGCAATATTCCTTTTTTACCATCCCATTTAAATACTGTATCTTGCTTGATAATACCTTGATCAAAAGCCATCAAGGATAACGGGACTTTAAAAGTAGAATCTGGCGCAATGCGTTGGTTACAATGGTTTTGAGGATTATATTCACTAATTATCTTATGTTTATTAACGCTATAAAGAATAAAACACGCTTCATAGTTTTTAAATAGCTGTGAATATTTCTCTGGAGTTATCTCACTAGCAGCCGCACTCAAGGTTGTAGCAGCTAAAATCAGTGCTAATAATTTGTTCATTATCAACTCTCTTTTGATATCAATGCTCTAAAAAAATCATTGCGCGCAGTATACAGGATAAGAAACTAATTTCATCCAGCATTGATGACAACAGCTAAAATATTAAATAATTCTCTAACTTGAATAGCTCCAATCATGCGAGCACTTTTTTTTATCGTGAATGAATGTTGATTTATCCTATAGAAGAATTATTATCAATCTACACTGAGTGGTGAAACTAATCGATATGGAACTCTCAAATGGATAAACTCTTTGGCTGGGATGCTTTGCTTAATTATGACCTTTATATAAGAGGTATTATCATTACGTTTTATGCGATCCTCTTGTTTCGAACAAACTCTTCCCGTCTCTATGGTAATCATTCTCCCCTGGATTTTATTATTTACATCATCCTTGGCGCCATCTTAGGTGAAGCCATTGTGAATAATATCCCTACCCTTCCATCAATGGTGGTTTGTACTTTAATCATCGCGATCCATCGTTTTTTAGCTTTTCTGGGGTATAAAAATCACTGGATAGGAAAATACATTAAAGGAGAAAAACTCTGCATCATTAAAAATGGAAAATACATTGAAAAAAGTATGTCATCTTGTCGGATCACTCCTAATGATATTAAACAGGCTTTACGCTTTCAGCATGGTTCAGAAGAAATTTCTTCGATAAAGCAGGCTACTCTTGAACGAAGCGGTGAAATATCTTTCATCCTGAAAGAAACAATTAAAAAATCGCAATAAAAGGCAAGCCTTTTGTTCATGATTTAATAATTAATTAAGCTTCGCGCTCAAATTCTTTGGGGTATTTATTACCTTTAGCAATATTAACCGGAAATAACTGTTCAAGGTGATGACGATCTTCTTGAGATAACTCAAGGTTTAATGCCTCCAGATTTTCTTCAAGATAAGAAATTTTCTTGGTTCCCGGGATTGGAATGATAGGTGTCGGTTGAGCTAATATCCAGGCTAATGCCAATTGACTCAAACTGCAGTGTTTCTCTTCCGCAATTTTTTTTAAATCACATATAAGCCTTTGATTAGCAATAAAATTCTCTCCTTGAAAACGCGGCAACAGCATTCTGAAATCATCAGCTGTTAATTGATGCATATTGGTTATCGCACCGGTCAAAAAACCACGTCCTAAAGGACTATAAGCGACAAAGCCAATTCCTAACTCCTGACATGTAGGTATAATTTCTTGTTCCGGATGACGCTCCCATAAAGAATATTCTGTTTGTACTGCAGTAATTGGATGGACTTTTGCCGCTCGTTTAATGGTCTCAGGTTTTACTTCTGAAATGCCAATGTAGCGAATTTTACCTGCTTTTACTAAATCAGACATCGCACCAATTGAGTCTTCAATAGGTGTTTTGGGATCTACACGGTGCAAATAATATAAGTCTATTGTCTCCACCGCTAAACGTTTTAGACTCGCATCACAGGCCTTTATTACATAAGCTGGGGAACCATCAATAGTATAATCCCGAGCATCGCCCTGACTCTTTCTGACAAATCCCATCTTGGTAGCTAAAGTAATTTTATTGCGCTGCGATTTGATTGCCTTATTAATTAATTCTTCATTATGCCCCCAACCATACATATCAGCAGTATCGATGAAGGTCACACCTAACTCTATCGCTTTTTGAATCACTTTAATTGATTGAGCATCATTTCCTGGCCCATATGCCCTGGACATCCCCATGCAACCAAGTCCTATTGCTGAAACCACTGGACCATTTATTCCCAAATGTCTTTGCTTCATAAATTTACTCTCTTTGGCTAATAATTCATCTGGCTGATGGCATCAACACTCTTGCTTCGTAGTTCTGTAGAAAGGATTAAACATGAAATATACTTTAACCCAATATTCCTGTTAAGGACTGATGGAAAAAATCTTCGTAAAATTGTTGAAATAGTGCTTAATAAAATATAGAAACATATGGTCATTATATTGAAAGAGATAGTTCCTGCCAGAATCTCTTCTGGCAAGAATGATTTCTATACAGGAGGCGGAGGTCCTCGACGACCCATTAAGCCTAATATGAGAAATACTACAAATATCACTAAAAACAAAAAGAATAATATTTTTGCAATTCCTGCAGCAGCTACTGCAATGCCGCCAAAACCAAACGCAGCCGCAATTATTGCAATGATAAAAAAGACAAGCGCCCAACTTAACATGATATACGCTCCTTAGTATGGATTATCCATTTATCATTGAACCAAGCTTTCTCGTTAATTATAGTATATAGAACAAGTTTTTTTAATTTTAGAACCCTATCTAAGCATTCAATATATTAAAGGGCACTGAATAATAAAGAGAAGATTGGGATGTCATCAGTTCGGTGCATTCTTAACTTTTTTAGCTATATAAAGTACCTTTTTTACTTCAGCAACTACATTTCCCTCCTTATCAGTGATTTCAACAGTAAATTCAGGCTCAAGCTTTGTGACGTTATTAAGTTCATGGCGAATTTTTTCAATTTGCTCCAATGATAATATGAATTGTGCATATACAATTCCTCTAGCAGGGATTTTATAACGGATGGTCGATAATTTATCCCAAACAATGTAATCCTTTCCAAGGAGTTTCATTAACATCAACATATAAAAAGGATCGGTCATGGAGTATAAAGAACCACCAAAATGAGTTCCGACATAATTTTTGTTCCAAAAACGCATCTTCATCTGAACTAAAATGCATGTATAATCAGAACTGAATTTTTTCACACTAATTCCAGCACCTAAGAAAGGTGGCCAAAACCACATCATTTTTAATAAGGTTGAAAAATTCATAAATACTCCTCAATTGATCAAAGTACGATTAGCGTTCTAAAATTAATTCCCGGATTCCATCAGCAATGAACACTTTTAGATTAAATTAAAAACTCTATTCATTATTATGAGGGCTTTTATTCATGACATTCAGAAAATTAACACAAACATAAACATCTTAAAACGAATTGCTCTGCTTATTAATTTTTCAAACCAATGTGATTTGTAATAATAATTTAGCATACTGCAAGGGCCACTGAGTCAAAATCCAAAATAAAGTCTTCAACTTCGTCGATTAATTGATTGGATTTGGTTTGAGAAAATAAACCAACTCTATTGGTATTGATGTAATTTATGCCTAGAGCAATTAGATAGCCCACACCAAGTAAACCAATGGCTGTTGCTACCTCAGCAACGAACCACCATGAGTCTCTGTGATTTTGAAGTGTACTTTTAGCTGTATTTATTTCGTCTAAACAGCAATTCCGATAACCGAGAAGCATAGACGACTCAGGGTGTCTCGCTAACAGATCGGTATTTACCTTTAGTTCATCAACTAAATGTTTCATCGCATTAGCAGCATCCAGATGTCCTCTTTGCCTAAGATTTACTTCTTTATCCTGTAGTATTATCAATTGATTGCGAATGGATTGAATTTGCTGATGTAGTTGAATTGTAAACTGCACGGGATCTAATTGAATCGCTCTTGGTCTATTTATATTCTTATAGGGTTGTAAATCAATTTGAGAAAATTGATTTATTGACTCCTCTATCGTGGGTCGTATACAGGGATCCTCACACAACATCTGGTTTATGTATTCTCTGATATTATTTTGATCTGCTTTCGCAAGAAAAAATTTAATATTTGGATCATGGAATAAATACTTATTGGTTGTCTTGGTTTTTATATAGTTCCAATCTTTATCATGCCCCAAATAATAATTTCGATAATCATCCCCCCATAAATAGCTTAAGATCCTTCCAGCTGAATACACATCGGATTTTGTTGAGTATATTGGATGGGCTGCAAATGACTCTGGTGACCGATAAGCTCTGGTTCCCACTTTGCGATGGTCCTGTACTCCTTGTTCCAGATTAAAGCCATAATCAATAACAGTAACTGTCGGTGGAGAAGTACAGAGATCTACTATAAGATTAGAGGGCTTTATATCTCTATGTAGAAGATTTTTATCTAATACCTGAGTTCTAATCGCGTTCAATATAGCGATTGTTAACTCCATACGTTTTAATAGGGTAAACTCTTGAATTTGATCACTAATGCCAGCACGCTTATTAGGATGAAGTATTTTTTCTAACGCGACCCCCTCTGCTTTATCCATAACTAAATAACTTTTTTTCCCATCAGGACCATCTGTGAATACCGGTGGTTTCGTATGTAAATGTCCAGCTTGTAATAGTCCTTTATATTCTCGTCCCACTGCACCTGTTTGATCTTCTTCACTGTGATCCTGAATTTTAACAACCCTCTGGTTGCCAGCTTTTAAAATGGTTTGTTCTGCCTTAAAGCAAATAGTTCCTATAACAGGGTAAACGATGCCAAAACCTCCTTTTCCAAGAGGAACTTTATCAGGATAGTAAATATCAAACCTTACTCCTGCCATTCCCTCTTTTCTTTTTCGTTTTAAAATCGATTGAGTAAAGCTAAATTGATATTTAATTTGTTTATAAGTGTATTCATAGTCTTTATGACAGGCCCAGACGCCTTCCGTTTTATCAGTATTTAAAAAAGACTTCAATGCAGCCATTGTTTGGGCATTTTCAGAATTCAACTCATGAATTCTGGTAGGTGCAATAAGTACTTTTACTGTATTGGTCATGGCAAATATGTCATATATTTATAAAAATTGACCCATCATACGACATGTGGGTGAATTTGTTAAATTTATTAAACTTCAGGTTAAAATCCCATTCATTAATAGCACAATATATAGTATAAAAGGATGAAACTAATGGAAAGCTATAAAACCAAAAGAAAACTTATTTAATAAAGAGCCAGATTAAAAGCTTTTAACAATCATTTAGATGGTATATATCTAAAGTATTTTTATTTCAAGGAGAGAAGTATGGGTAAGCTAAGCGCTAATAAAATGAGTGAAATCGCAACAGAACGAGCTAAACGAAGTGAACAATTAAGAGTCCTTACCTCATCTCCTTTTGACCTGGATAATAAAGAACATACAAGAGCAATAAAAAAATACATCGATAATTTTGAGCTTACTGCAAACCAAATGTATCTCTTTCAAGGGATGAGCTCTGGTTTAACCACTTGGGGAGGTTCATGGATTGTCGGGCTTTTCTTGCCCATTCCAGACTTTGCTAATTATTTTTTAACCGCTGTTCTTTACTTTGGCGTTGCTGGATATATTCTTGAGCGTTTTAGTATGACTGATTTTTATGAGCAGCTCACTGAAATGAAAACTATCTATAATTGGTGTTTAAAAGGGGGGCAGGATATTTGCAGTTCCGCGGTAGATAATACAGAGAATTTGGCCTACCCTGATATTCAACGGATGATCAAATTAATCGCGCCCTTATGTAGTACCGAATTTATGTTAGCATGGCCCAAAGAATCTAAAGCAGAAGAGCAAAAAGGCGGATTATCCAGTGCTCTCTCAACAGGTTATACTGTTCTCTCAACAAGTTACGCTATAGTATCTTCTCCATTCTCTTTGTTTTCCTCTTCAGAAAAACCCAAAGTCGATCTAAATCGTATCCGTGAATTAAAGGTTAATGTAGAAACACGTAATTTTGACGTAGGAGTATTTAATGGATTGGAACAAGCCATAAAATACTTTGCCACCAGTCCTGATTTTAGAGAGATCATGGCGGCAAAAGTAAGACAACCTGTTGAGACAGTAAAAAATATGGTACCAAGTGCTCTTATGGAAAGCTTTTCCCCATCCAGTTCCAACTAATATTGAATTAATCAGCCTTTTGTCAAATTCATGAAAGGCTGAATTGCATCCTCCCGATGCTCATTATTCTATGAAATGTCGGGATTTAGATATCATTAAATAATGCTTAATTTCTTTGTTCAGCTATTATTTGTTCGGTGAATGAAGTGCGCAGATAAAAGCCTCGAGGTAAGGTTTGTATTTTATTACCTTCACTATCGTATCCATAACACAGTGACTTTCCATTTGCAGCCTTTGGCCTTACCTGTAAAAATTCTCCTGCTGTAGCATCAATTGTTTCAAGTTGTCCTGTGCTTATTTGCAATGTCAGATAGTTCCAATCAGCAGCGAGTACTGACTCTTGACGTCGATCGGGCGACCATAAAAATCCCCGCCCTATCCTTCTTTGAGCGTATGGAATTTCTGTATCACCTTCAACAGGAATCCACAAAATTCGCTTTAATTTGGCATAACACTGTGAAGACTTCCAGTTTTGTTGATGAATAGTCAATAATGAAATTGAGGTAATAAAAGTGGATTCTGTTGGTTTACCAGATGGTGCGATAGGGAGCGTTTTAAGCTCTATTCCCAGGTGCTGAAAATCCGGCATGGATTTGTTGCTTGCATCAGTGCCTAAAGCCAACTCAAGGGCTTGTCCACCCCATCCTTTTCTTTGATTAGGATTTGGTGGAATAGATAGTCCTAAACTCAGGCCTAATTGGCTGAAACTAAGACCTTCTATTCTGGTACAGCGAACGATTAATTCCTCTTCAGTCTTCGGTGGTATGTTTTTGAGTAAAGAAATCACCATGTCCTTCCTTAAACTCCACAGTAATTGGTTCTATCGGAGGTCTAACCCCGGCAGCCTTAAATTGGGCCGTAATGGCAAAAAGCACTTTTGAGCGAACTTCAAATCGCGTATGCACCTGGACATTAATAAAATAGCGTGCCTCAAACTCAATTAAGGCTTCATCAATTTTCTTAAGAAAAACCTGTGCTGGCGGATCGGGCACTATTTCAGGAATAATAGCGAGCACATCAAGAATCAATTGCTGAATCATTACAGGATCATCAGCTCGGCTGACTTTAATCGGAATGACTGTTCTCACGATGCTATCTTGAAGAGTCCAATTGGTAAATGGTTTGTTAAAAGTTTCTGCATTGGGTATTAAAACCTCCATATTATCCCATGAAGAAACCCGCATCGAACGGATACCTATATGAGTCACTTGACCTTCATATTCGCCAAGAGAAATTAAATCCCCTTCCCTGACCGGCCTTTCGATAAGAAGCATAATACCACCAACGATGTTACTAGCAAAATCCCTTAAACCAAATCCCATACCTACTGCCAGACCACCTAATACCATAGACATACCACTAAAATCGAGACCAAGTACGTGTAGGGTTATAAAGGCTCCTAGCAAAATAATGGCGTATTGACTAAATACAGACAAACTATTACGAATTCCCGCATCTTTAGCATTTTTATACAACCAACGATAACAAAATTCTCGTGTCCACTTTGAGGCCCAGATAAAAAGTGCCACGAGAATAAAAAATTCTATAGTGCTTGCCACCGTGATGTGAATGCCCGTTAAATTGACAATGGAATACTGAGCCATTTTTTCAAGACTGATCATCACTAAAGAATCAGAGTGCCATCCATAAAGCTGAAATAAAATAAGGGCGCTGAATAAAAGCAAAATAATACGAAGAATTTTATCAATTGGTTTTAAGAACACTTCTATCCATAGCCATCCATTGCGTAAGGATGAGATCATCCATTCAGAAAAAAGCTCTAGGGCATCGAAGAGTAATCCCCTGATAAGAATATATCCCACCAAGACTAACAACAAATAAGCCTGGTATCGAGACATTGTCCAGGCTAAATTAACAAAACCCAATAAACCGATAATTGCAGTGGTAAATAAAGTGATCGGTACCAGGATAACCAGTAAAGAAATGGCATTCTTAAAATATCTCTTTTTATATTTTAAGAATGGTCTTAATAAATAGGGAATGACATCCTTACTTTTCCAGGCCACTAAAGAAACGGCTAATATGAACAGCATGAATAATCTGTTAAAGATATCTTGCAATAATAAAGATAAAGGGAATATATGACTAAATACCATTAAGGCAGTGGTCCATCCCCCAAATAAAAGCAACCATTTTAACCGATAATATAATTTTACATCCTTACCCGAAGAGTCAGAAATTCTTTCAAGTAAAGCCAGACGTGCAATTAAAATTAATATTCTAAACGTGAACCAGACAGAGATTAAATTAAATAGTAATTGATAGTTAGCAAAAGAAATATTAGTAAAATACAAAACCGACCATAACATAATAAACAAACAAAGATAAGGTATGTTTCTTTGTACAAGGGTCAAAGCACCATCATAAAGATATCCTGCCAATCTGGAGCGCTCTTTGTCATTGCTCAACGTTTTTAAAAACCGATTCAACATAAAGAACACTGCAAATGATAACGCCAGTATTACCCACAAAATCGTTGCCGGAAGCGTATCAAGCCAAGTATAACTATCGTAAACTTTCAAAGTTAGGGTTTTAAGATATTTATAAAGTAAATTCGGAATTTCCACTAATTTATGAAGAATAACGGGCAGGCTATCCAAATTATATTCAGCAAGACTTTGGCGCGAAGAAATAAGTTTTTTCAATTGATTTTGAACTTCATCCAGATCTTTCCAAGCCATTTTTTTCTGTAAACTTGCGTCTTCAACTTGTATATTTAATGCCTTTTTTAACGAACCTAGCGATTTTTTCAAACTGGAATCTACTGAAAGACTGGCTTCATTATTTAGTGAAACCAGCATTTGCTGCAATGATTTTTCAATATTAGAATATTGTTTAATACACTCTCTATAAGCATCACTAACTATCTGTAACGTTTTGGTATCTGGATTCTTAAGTAATAAAATTTTTGCCTTAATTATCTTTTTTTGTAAATTCAGTGCATCAATATTCTGGTGAATAAGGGCAATATGTTGATTATTAATTAATAAATTAATCTCATCTCCTATTTGAGCCTTGCCACTGCCGTCCAAATGTTTTTTATCGGAGTTAGTAATATTACTTTGATAAAGTTGACTCAGCCCCTGGTTTAATTTAGCTTTATTGGATTTAATTAGAATCAGTCTCTGCTCTAATTCATATTTTTGTTTCCAAAGTTTTAATTCTTTTAGTTCATCCTTTAATGAAATCTCAAGGTCTCTAGCCAATCCTAAATTTTCATTAATAAGCTCAATGGTTTTTTTATTTACCATCAGTAACGTTTCTACTTTTGCAACTCGCTCTTGAATACTTACTTCAGCGCTGGCCAGTGGTAGTTGTTGTAAATATTTTAGTCTTTGATTGAGATTTATTTCTTGCTTGTTTTGATTATCAAGAAATCCTTCGAGGCTCTGAATTTTAGCACTAGTCATTGTCAGCATTGAGGTAATATGCTGCATTTTAGTGTTAAATTCCGCCTCATTTTTGGGTAAGGTATTTCGATCTGCATTGTTAATAGCGATTGTTAAACGAGTTTTCTCTTGAGCCAGATATTCAATAAGGGTAGCTTTGCTTTCTTTAGCAGGGACTGCAGTAATTTTATTAGGGGCACTATTAACATGAGTACTCAAAAATAAAAAAAACAAGAAAAAAATTAAAGAAAAGCACCACCAATCCTTATGATTGATGGTGTTACAGAATGAGTTATTTTGTGGTAATAGTCGGCGCAAGTCTGATTCCTAATTCAGTAAGCTGTGCATTGCCAGTAGGCGACGGTGCACTGGTTAAAAGACACGATGCGGTCTGTGTTTTTGGAAATGCGATGACATCTCTAATTGATGTTGAATCAGTAAGCAGCATCGCTAACCTGTCGATTCCTAAAGCAATTCCACCATGAGGAGGGGCACCATACTGTAGTGCCTCAAGGAGGAAACCAAATTTATCCTGGGCTTCCTGTTCATTAATTCCGAGCAATTGGAATACGGTTTGTTGTAAATCAGATTGATGGATACGAATAGAGCCACCACCAATCTCATAACCATTAATAACTATATCATAAGCCTTCGCTAAGGACGCAGTTGGATTAGATTGCAGTGTCTCTGGAGATAACTCTTGAGGAGAGGTAAACGGATGATGCATGGGTTGCAATTTTTTATTTTGGTGATCCATTTCAAACATAGGCCAGTCAACCACCCATAATAATTTCCAGCCTTCACTCAACAACTTTCTGTCTTGTCCCAATTTAACTCTTAATGCGCCCATGGATTCATTAACAATATAGTTCTTATCAGCACCAAAGAAAATTACATCGCCAGACTGGGCTTCAACACGCTTCACAATAGCTTGAATAGCATCTTCAGATAAAAATTTCAAAATCGGAGATTGTAGTCCAGCCAGGCCACCTGCAAGATCATTAACTTTAATATAAGCAAGTCCCTTGGCTCCATAAATAGTAACGAACTGTCCATAGCCATCGAGGTCTTTTCGACTCAGATCACAGCCATTAGGTAGTTTTAGGGCAACTACCCTACCCTCAGGATCGTTCGCTGCAGTAGAAAACACATTAAAATCACAGTCTTTTACCAGATCAGCTACATCAATTAACTCTAGGGGATTACGTAAATCAGGTTTATCACTGCCAAATCGTCGCATCGCTTCCGCATAAGACATTCTGGGTAATTGTTCAGGTAAGGTCACATCAAGAATTTGCTTGAATACATCTTTTAATAATCCTTCGATAAGAACCAGGATATCTTCTGCATCAATAAAGGCCATCTCGATATCAAGCTGGGTAAATTCAGGTTGTCTGTCGGCGCGCAAGTCCTCATCTCTGAAACAACGCACGATTTGATAGTATTTATCAAATCCTGACATCATTAATAATTGTTTAAACAATTGTGGTGATTGAGGCAATGCATAAAATTGTCCAGGATGAACTCTTGAAGGTACCAGATAATCACGTGCGCCTTCAGGCGTAGCCTTGGTTAACATCGGCGTTTCTATATCCAGAAAATCTTTTTTGTTTAGGTATTCGCGAATACACCTGTTTAAATTATGCCTTAGTGTCATTTTATTTTGCATGGCTGTGCGACGCAGATCAATATAACGATATTTGTAACGTAAATCCTCATTAACGATTTGGTGATCATCAGGCAAAAATGGAGGTGTAGGTGATTGATTGAGGATTTCAAGCTTTGTCCCAATAACTTCAACAGCGCCTGTAGCCATTTTATCATTAATCATACCATCAGGTCTTCTGCGCACTATTCCGGTGACACGTACAACAAATTCAGATCGCAGTTTTTCAGCAATAGAAAAGGTGTCTTTATTTTCCGGCTCATAAACAACTTGTAGTAAACCAGAACGATCTCGAATATCTAAAAAAACCACACCACCATGATCCCGTCTGTTATGTACCCAACCACAGACCGTGATTTCCTTATTTAAACTTGACTCATTCACTGCAGAACAGTAGTGTGTGCGCATAAAACCACCTATTTAATTTTTATTTTGTTGTGACTAATGGCATAGCAGATTTAGACTGCATGACGCCTAAAGAGATTATAAACTTCAACGCTTCATCAATGCTCATATTTAATTCAATGGCCTCTTGCTTGGGAATCATAATAAGAAACCCTGATGTAGGATTTGGCGTTGTCGGTACAAATAAAGAGATCATTTCTTCATTAATTTTACTGTTGATTTCAGAATTAACTGGCCCCGTTTGAAAGCCTATGGTCCATAGTCCCTTACGGGGGTACTCTATCAATAATACTTTACGAAAAGCCTCGCTATTCGTTGATAAAATAGTGTTAATTACTTGTTTTACAGAATTATATATAGATCGAACCAATGGTATTCTTGCAAGCAGCGATTCCCCCCAGGCCATTAATCTTTGACCAAAAAAATTAGTAGCAAAAATCCCGGTACTAACCAGCAAGATTAAAGACAATATAACTCCAAGCCCCGGAATGTGTATACCAAACAACTGTTCCGGTTGATATGCCTTGGGAATTAAAGCAAGCGTATTATCCAGTAAATCAATAATGAAACGAAGTACACCCATGGTGATGAGTATTGGTAACCATACGACTAAACCTGCCAGTAAGTAACTTCGTATCGAGATATACTTCACTCAGAATCACCTTTAGTCGATTTGGTTGTCGACGCAGGAGGAGTCGCCTTAACTCCCGTATCGCTTCCTTTACTGACATCCTCTTTTTTTTCAACAGTATCCTTGGGTGCAGTACCCTTGGTTTTAAAATCAGTAGCATACCACCCCGTTCCTTTGAGTTGGAAACCAGCAGCAGAGACCAGTTTAACCACTGAATTATCAAAACATACTGGACACTGTTTCACCGGTTCAGCATTGATTTTTTGGATTAAATCAAAATGATGATGACAACTTGTACATTCATATTCATAAATTGGCATCGAAAATAACTCCGTTAACTTCAAATAACATTAATTGAACAGTCGATTATAGCTAACTAACAGAGTATGGACAACATTTGTCGTATTTTATATGTGTTTATAGCTGAGGTCTTACTAAAAAATATAAGGGTTACTAGGTGTTCTAGCCCGGAACCGTCGTGGAAACACAGGGCAATCGCCAATAATGTGCCACCAGCTCCGGGCTACAACTCTCGCTTTCAACCGTAGCAACTGCATCTAAACAAAATAGTTTGATCACTGAAGAATAATATTGGCCGTTTATTGCAAATAATATATAATTTGTATATTATTTGAATACAATATATCAGAAGAACATGCCTACCTACACTAAAGTTCAAACTGAAATTATTAATCAACAAAGAGAATTATTATTCGCCTATTCTGGTTTATCTACGGAAGCGGAATTCAGTTTAAAATTAAACGCCATTATTGATAAACTACTAAACGATGAACATTTTAAAAAAAGCAACCCAAGTAAACTGCGCGAAGTACTCTTAAAAGAAGAGGCTCATGTTGAAAATCAAGAGCCCATCGTCCTGCAAAATGAAATAACTTATCAAAAAGCACTAGCCGATCTCTCGTTTCGATTAAAAAATAATCCTACATCCTTTTTAAATGCGTTAACAGATTATAAAAATATTTTTGGCCCAGAAAAAATGGGATCCATTTTAAGTCGAAAATTTCTGGATATTGAAGAAAAAAAACAAACCTGTTTACTTAATATAGCAATTGAAACAGCGTTTAAAAATGAAGAAAATTACTCTGATGAGCCTATTAGTCAATTGCTGGAATTAGGTGTTGAAGTCGATGTGGATTTTGGATATCACGGTCAAAGACATCCTTCAAGAGAAATTCCACCTTTAATTAAAGCAATCCAAAAATCCAATGAATCGGATAGTAAAAATAAACAAGCATTTTATACAACCATAGCGGAAAAATTAATTGAAAAAGGAGCTTCGATTAACAAATTAAATGATAATCCAAGCCCACTTTGGGCTGCTTATAACCCTAAAAAAATTCCTGAAACATTATCAAAAAATACCGAATTATCTTATGAACATCAATCAGATGTATCAGGTGCTTTAAGGCAATTTAAAATTGAATCGGAAACTCATGTTAAAAATAAAGCATTTTTTGACGCCTTACTTAAAAAAGGAGCAAAACTTGACGAGATGGATATTATGCAGACTTCAGTTCAAGCACCTTATAAAATTTTTCGCGATTTTCCCAACTATAAAGCATTTCAATTGTTGTATCTTATAGATGAAGATTTAAGAAGAGATGATCTATACAGTGCCAATCAACGTCAGCAAATTAAAGATGAGTTCTTCAATCCCCTTTTTGAAGCAACTTATGCCACTAGAATAGAAACGGCTGAAAGATTAAAAGGATATCAACTGAAGTTTGGGGAACCGCAACCTGATAAACCTAATTCCATTTTTATATTTATTAAAAATGGGCAATTAAATTATGGGGTTTTGGTTAATAATCAATTGAAAATAGAACGCTTAGAACCTAATGAATATTTAGATGAAACCAATATTAAATCCATCAAAGAATCATACGATAAAGAAACGAAACCGCCTCAAGAAGCTCACGATGCGTTAATAGAATTTATGGAGAATAAGGGCTACATTATTCGTGAAAAGGAAAGTACGATTAATCAGAAACAATTGGATACATTGGTACAAAAAGGAGAGTTATACTCAAATGTTACCACTCGATATAGTGGTAATGTTAACGATGTGCTGGATCGAATCAGGCTGAATGATTCTGGATACATTATGAGCTTTATGTTCACCGAGGGAGAGAAACCCTTCAATATGATTGAAAATCAGTGCATGGCAGGAGAATACGACGTCCCAACTCAATACATTGGCGGGAAAAGATTACAAATGTTAGAAGGCATTGGATTTAAGTACAATCATGTAAATCCTCATATTACTTCTAAAACTGATATTTTTAGTATACCCAAACAAATTAAATTTTATGATCCAGATCGCGATTCAACTTATCAGAGTGAGGAAACGGCAAACTCTAGGCATTTATCTTCAATTTATGCCGTTGATTTAGAATTAAAGTTATCTGACTCTAATGCACAAAAATTATATGAAAAAGCTCAGAAAGCGAACCAGAGAAGGTTAGGAGTAATAGAAGAAAGAGCAACAAGAGAACCTTTTGACATTTCCCAAATCCCTTTTTTTGCAGATGATGTGCCACAAACAGCATCTGATGATGAATTATTAAAAGTTGCAAAACAAGATAAACAATACAAAAAAGCATTGCATCATTCAAAAACATATTCTGTTTTAACTGATGATTATTTACATGCAGACATTCGCCTGATTAAAGGAACAAATATAAATCCGAAGAATTTCGCACTGGAATCCGATGCGTTATATTTCTATATGCAATCACAGGGGCTTTGTGCTGTTCAATTAGAGGATAGGGTAGTATCACCAGTTAATCTAGAAAATCTAACTGATGAAATAAGCAATAAAATCAGCCAAATATTAATTGATGATGCTTCGGAATCCCAGCTTTCTCTTGAGGACAAAGCGGCCATCTCACGTCAGATTGAATTTATATCCGCAAGCAAGATAAAGCAAACCTCCGTATATCATGGAGAATGTGTCGCAGATATTTATCAATTCGACATGATTCTGGATGTAATAAATACTCGGGATGCCGCGTCTATGACAGCCGATGAGTCTCATCGTAGAGATCATCAACGTAAAACAATTATAGAAGTAGGTTCTTCAATGGATGAATATCTTCTGAATCTAAGAGCCTTACAAAAACAAAGACAGACTTTTCTTTTCACAGGACGACATTTACCCATTGCAAGAACCGATGCGGCTGCTGGTGAAACAAAAATGTTACAAATAGATGAGATTAATTCAATACGGATGTTACTTAATGAATTGATTCGAACCAGTGAACATCGAAAATCTACTGCTCATAAGCATTTACTCGGATTGAATTCTCTAATCCCTCCCTATTTAAAATCACATCATTTAACACACTCACTGCAAAAGCTGGCAGCACCCGGTTCTCTAGATGAACGCATTACTCATATGACTAAAAAAGAGAAAGAATATTTATTAATCTGGTCATTAGATATGGGATTCCGAGATTTGTCCAAAGAACTAATAAAACGAACTATTCAACTGTCAGGAACATTATCTTGTGAAAAAGAAGTATTAAAGTCTGCAATTAGCAAAGGTTTAGTTGATGAAGCTCAATTTTTAATGGATCACGGAATAAAATTAACTGACTATGAGCTTTCTACCCTATCAACTGTGTTTGATACTAAGTTCAATTATTTGACTCATTTCAATCCCTCAATACAATACTTGGTAGATAAGCCTGAATCAGAAAATGTAGTACCTGGAAAACTATATTTCTATGTTCAGAATAATACAGAGT
The DNA here is from genome assembly GCA_964428035.1 of uncultured Legionella sp. Taxonomy (GTDB): domain Bacteria; phylum Pseudomonadota; class Gammaproteobacteria; order Legionellales; family Legionellaceae; genus Legionella. Next base: position 324,886 of record CAYRWO010000001.1, on the reverse strand, counting down.
TATACTACGTAAAAAGAGATGAATTTGGCATTCTTAACCACCATTCAGTTTCTGCTGATAACGGATGTTCCCCAAATCAATTAAATGCTATTGTAAAATCAATTGCTTCTTCTACTCCCTTAACTGATGATGAAAAAAGAGTCCTTTCAAAAGCAGTCCCCGAAATGGAGAACTTTGGCCAATCACCAAAGAAAATTGATATCCACTTTTCATTGGCATTCCATTCAGACAAACTCAATCAGCAAGAAACAATCAAAAAATATACTGACTTTAAAAATAATTACCAAAATGCGATCAAAGATGAAGAGATGCAGCTAAAGCCCCAAGGTTATCAAGAAATCGGGTTCTAGCTCGGAACCGTCGAAATTTCCGGACAATTTTTAGTCGATTCTTTAATAGTCCCGATAGGGCACAAGGTATTCTCTTATGCAGAAAAAGGTAACGGTTTAAATATATCTCATAAAAATGAGCGAATGAAACCTCTTAAGAATGTTTCCTCCTTCAATGAGACAAGCATAATTTAGCCTTTTTCTGTTCAAGGTGAAACAGTCAAGTACGGTATAATTATAATAGTTGCTAGAATAATTGGTACTGAATATCTGAAATGCCACCACAGTATGGAAGGGTAGCCAGTAAAGGGAATTTCAACATGTTCGTTAAAGTACTCATATTATCTGATATCGCCAACATTTGAGGATCAAGGCAATTAGCTATCCATCCCATGCATTCGATGTTATTAGCTTCGAACGCTGTTGCAGTAAGCAGTGCATGATTAATACATCCTAATTTTAATCCAACAACCAAGATTACAGGAATACGGGTATGCTTTAAAAAATCAATCCAGGTCTCATTCTCATTTAACGGGACCATTAGCCCCCCTGCTCCTTCAATGAAAAGCGATTCCATTTCTTTCAATTCAAAATTCATACAATACTCAGCTATTTCTTTCATAGAGAGACAGACACCTTCTTCTTTCGATGCTATATGGGGTGAAACAGGTAATTTAAATCGCCATGGATTAATTTCATTTAATGATAAAGGACTATTTTGTTGCAGTTGTTGAGCATCCGTGCTGACCAATTGATTTTCTATAAAGCTACACCCGCTGGCGACAGGTTTTAGTGCTGCTGCGTTGGGAAAATATTCAACCAGTTTTGCAGTGACATAAGTTTTGCCACAGTCGGTATCTGTACCCGTAATAAAATATCGTTTCATTTGATAAACTCTAAAATTTCTTGAATAAATAACTCAGTGTGGGATAAAAAAGGCATATGAGCGGCTTTATTAAAAAGAACATACTTAAAGTCTGGATAAAGACTCTGCATGACATTCATCGTTTTAACAGGGGTAATTGGATCAAGACGACCGAACATAAAACACGTGGGTTGGGCAAGATTTTTTATTCCTTCTCGCAAATCCCATGTCTCTAAAATAGTCAAACCATTTTCCAGTCCCTCGGGACTTGGAGGGGATCCCAGTACAAACTTAAATTTATCTTTAATTAATTGTAGAGCAATAAAGTCGCGAAGCGTTTTATCAATATCAGTCGACAAATTTTTATAAAAATTAAGAAACACTTCTTTGTCTACTCCCGGCCATAAGGTATCCGTAATAAACCGCGGAGATGAGTTTATATTTAATAGACAGCGAACTCGATGAGGCTCTTCTATCGCTAATCGTGTCGCATAAAGTCCTCCCATCGACCATCCCGCTAAAGCAAAGCTAGCCGGCAACTGCTCTAACAAACGAACTTTAAAACTGTGCCAATCCATCATGGGGGTCAAACCAAAACCGGGTAGATCAACTAAAGTCAATTGATAGCGTTCTTGGAGAAGCGGAATTAGTGGTAACCAGATTTGATTATCAAACCCCCACCCATGAAAAAGTACCAAGGGCATTCCTTGTCCGTAGTGTTTAATGTGTATGTTCATAAATAATTTGCAACTTTTTAAATAATTGTTGAATTTGCTCTGGTTGGTGTCGGTAATTAAGAATAATTCGCAAACCCGTAGACTTGATATTTACGGTTGGAGTTCTAATTGCAGAGCAACTAAAACCTTCTTTTTTTAGCTCTTCGGCATAGTGCAAAGCCAAATGAGGGCATTCCAAATATAATTGTTGAATTGGGGTCTCTGAATCCCCCCATTTAAATGGGGAATCGCAGATATGCTCTTTAAAAAGTTTAATTAGTTGTACTAATTTTTGTCGTCTATCTTCAGAAGAAACTACGATATCTAAAGTTTTTAGCAAGCCATAACTTAAAGCAGGACTAATCGCCGTTGAATACACCAGGGAACGTCCTGCTTGCAAAAGCGCATTGATCCATTCCTTTTGTCCCGCAATCAAAGCACCTTGAGCTGCGAAGGCTTTGCCAAACGGGATAACTCGAAGAGGAATTTCTTTTTGAGTTAACCTATGGTAATCAACTGAACCTTTTCCCTGATCTCCCAAAACACCAAAAGAATGTGCTTCATCAACCAGAAGTTCTGTCTTGTTATCAACGCAGAGAGAAGAAATTGTTGATAATGGCGCAATTTGCCCGCTCATGCTAAAAATACCTTCAGTCAATAAAACGGAGTGGAGAGGAGCTGCATTTAATTTCAGCGCCAAATCATTCATATCATTGTGCCGATAACGCGAATAACTTACTTGTGACAATGCTAACCCATCATAGACAGAAGCGTGTATGCTTTTATCTATTAAGCAATGGAGTTTAAGTGAACCTAATAAAGCGGTAATAGCCAAGTTTGCAGCATATCCAGAAGAAAATAAAATACATTCATCAACTTTCAGTAGTTCTGCAAAAGCGCGCTCAACCGCTTGATGATTAGGATGATAACCACTAAGCAACATTGAGGCACCACTCCCCGCTGGATAAAAAGCATACCCATCTTGATATGCCTTCGCAATGCGTTTATCCTGGGTTAATGATAAATAATCATTGCTGTCAAAATGAATCAATGCTGAATTGGCAGGGTCACACAGTTTCCTGACTCTCAATAGTCCCTGCTGATTTAGCTGTTCCGTATATCTTTTAATTTTTTCATTTAAAAACATCTAGACCATCTCAGTCAAACCAAGTTTGCTAAAAAGAGCTTTATCCTTAGCTCGCTGTGGATTTTCTTCTGTCAATAATTTATCACCGATAAAAACTGAATTTGCACCAGCGTAGTAACATAGAGCCTGGAGTTCGTCGCTCATTTCTGTGCGACCAGCTGTAAGGCGAACCACACTTTGCGGCATGAGAATTCTGGCAGTAGCTATAGTTCTGACTAACTCGATACCCTCTACAGGTTGTGCTTTTGCAAGTCGAGTACCTTCTACTGGGATCAATCTGTTAATAGGTATGCTTTCAGGGGGGACTTCCATATTGGCCAGAGTCAATAAAAATTCTATACGATCCTCACGAGTCTCTCCTAAGCCTAAAATACCACCACAACATACATTTATTCCTGCGGCACGAACTGTATTGAGTGTATCCAGTCGATCACTGAACTTACGGGTGGTAACTACCTTTTCATAATAAGACGGTGACGTATCTATATTATGATTGTAGAAATCCAAGCCTGCTTCTTTTAAGCTTTCTGCCTGTTCCTGATTTAACATTCCTAGAGTCATACAGGTTTCTAAACCCAAATTTTTGACCCCTTCAATCATTTCTTTTAATTCCGGCATCGCTTTATCAGGTACACATCGCCAGGCAGCGCCCATACAAAACCGTTTTGCTCCGCCGTCTTTTGCTTCTTGTGCGCTTTTAAGCACTTCAGCTACAGACATTAATTTTTCTTTTTCCACATGAGTCTTAAAGTGTCCACTTTGCGAACAATATCCGCAATCTTCGGGACAGGCACCTGTCTTAATGCTTAGTAAAGTGGCGAATTGCAAGGAATTAGAGTTGTGATGATTTTTATGTATTGTATGAGCTTGATGAAGTAAATCATTAAATGGTTGCTGATAAATTGCTGCAATCTCTGAAATGGACCAGTTTTTTTTAGCCTCAGTCACAATGTTCCCCTTTTATTCATAATAACGAACATGATAGAGTGGCGCTTAAACTTGTCAACCAAAATTTTAAAAATGGTCAACGTAGAAAAATTAATCTCCAGAGATTTAAAACATATTTGGCACCCGTGTACTCAGATGAAAGATTTTGAGACCTATCCTCCATTAGTGGTTGACCGTGCTCAAGGTAGCTATCTTTATACGAATCAAGGACCATTAATTGATGCGATTTCAAGTTGGTGGTGTAAATCTCTGGGGCATGGGCATCCTGCGGTAATTTCTGCAATTAAAAATCAATTAAAGCGCTTTGAACATGTTATCGGAGCGAACACGACTCATCCTTCTGTAGTTGAGTTAGCCGAGCAATTAACAGAAATTACGGGTAAGCAACATGTTTTTTTTGCCAGTGATGGTGCGAGTGCTGTTGAAATTGCAATAAAGTTAGCAATACATGCCAGTCAAATTAAAGGATATAAAAATAAGAATCAATTTATTGCGCTTAAAAATGGATATCATGGAGAGACTCTTGGAACAATGAGTGTCAGTGATTTGGGTATTTACAAAGAACCTTATAAAGGTTTCGGTGTTCCCTGTTATTTCATTGATAATATTCCTTATGTAACCGAAATTAGTGATCCTTTATGGAGTTGTTGTGATAATGAGTGGGAAGCTATTGTGACTCAATTAGATGAGATCAGTGATAACGTCTGCGCTCTTATTGTAGAACCTATCATTCAAGGCGCAGGGGGAATGTTATGTTACAGCGCTGATTTTTTAAAAAAATTATCTTTATGGGCAAAGTCAAAAGGCATCTATCTGATTGCTGATGAAATCATGACTGGCCTCGGAAGAACCGGACAATGGTTGGCATGCGATCACGCAGGAATTGAACCTGATTTAATCTGTTTATCGAAAGGCCTAACCTCTGGCTCCATTCCGTTTAGTTGTGTCATGATTGATAGTTCCATCTATGATCTTTTTTATACAGATTACAAATCCGGTAATTCATTTCTACATTCCCACACCTACAGTGGCAATCCTCTTGCAGTGAGTGCGGCTTTGGCTACCATTAAAACCATGCATCATGAACAAATCATTACACAGGCTCAGAGTATGGGGGAAACGATGTTAGATTTCCTAAAACAGGTTGCAGAAGAGTCTGGTAAATTGACCAATGTTAGAGGAATTGGGGCCGTTGTAGCAGCAGATCTCGATGATACTGGTGACTTTAGAATAGGCAATGAGGTGTATCAACAAGCATTAAAATATGGAGCATTGATAAGACCCATAGGAAAAACCTTATACTGGCTTCCACCTTTGAACACAGATAATGAAATTATTGGGAAATTAGCTCAAATAACACTAAACTCTATAAATGCAGCTTACATAAAAGCGCAAGGCTATGAGTAAATTACTTCACAAATTATCATTAATAATTTATAAACGATTCACATTCTTCTGGATTCTCATTACCTTTATATTGCTTTTAGGAGCTTTGTATATTAATTGGCAAAGGAGTCTGAATAACACTTATCAAGATATTTCAGAAACAGCAATCAAACTAAGTAATCATGTAGACCGATTCATTGAGGATCTCATCCAGGATGTTTACACCCTACCCGTCTATGAAAAGAATTTTTCCGACTGCAAAGCTGGATTAACGCCTCATCTGAAACGAATCTCTCTCAATCATCCTAAAATTGCAGGCTTAATCGTTAGCAATAATAATAACCTGATCTGCTCTACTTTAGATGATATTAATGGAATTGTTTTAACCAATAAACGCGCCAGGAATATTTCAGACCCCTTTAATCTTAGCGTATTTGATCAGCCTATTTATTTAATTCAACAGAAAATGGGAAGTTATCATATAGGTATTCTCATCCTAGCCTCAACAATTAAAAATGTACTTTCTCCATCAGATAACAGTTCTAGCGCTATAGCTCTTTATGATAATTATGAGAAAAAATCTATTTTAAGAATTGTACCTAACCCTGTTCATTCGGGATGGCTGGTGAGCAATAATCTCGGTCCGTTATCGCAGCGCTCCACTCAGTCCCTTTTTGCTTTTCATAAATTGTACAGTATAGATGGGATCAGCGTTGTAGTTTTTGCCAATAACGATATTGTATTGCATCATTTGGTGAATAGTGAAACACTAGTCATCTTAATCATCTTAATCATCTTAATCACTTCCTGTTTACTGTATTTTGTGATGAAAAATATCATCACGAAACGCTATTCGCTACTCGGCGCAATGAAGGCAGCTATAAAAAATAAAGAATTCTACCCTGAATATCAACCTCTTTTTGACAAAAAAACCAGCAGATATACAGGTGCAGAGGTTTTATTACGATGGCAAGACAAGCAAAATCAAATAATCATGCCTGATTTATTTATTGAGGAAGCAGAGGCTAATGGATTAATTGTGCCCATTACCTTACAAATTGTAGAAATTGCGTTTGATCAAACCAAAGCTATCTTAAATAATTATCCACACTTCCATCTGGCTTTTAATATTTCAGCCTTACATTTTACTGATCTTGAATTTTTTTATAAATTCAATTTATTAGTTAAAGAATATGCTATATCCCCTACCCAAATTATTTTAGAAGTAACTGAGCGCGATTTATTAGATAAAAATAATGATATTTTTTTTAGTAAAATGCAGGAATTACGTCAAGCAGGGTTTTCTTTAGCTGTAGATGATTATGGTACAGGGCACGCCAGTATCAGTTATTTACATAATTTTCCATTTAACTATCTGAAAATTGATAAATTATTTATTCAGGCTATAGGTACAAAAGCGATTACAGAGTCGTTAAATGATGCCATTATTAGTATGGCGAAACGATTAGATTTAGTGATTATTGCTGAAGGTGTTGAAACTGAAGAACAAGTTAATTATCTATCAGAAAATGGAGTTAGGTTTTTACAAGGCTGGTATTTTTCAAAAGCGTTACCGATTGAAATATTAACTAGCCTGTTACAAGGAGAAGAAAATGAATCACCACTTTAAATATTATTTATTGTTGCTGGTGTTTAGTTGCGGCACTGGAGTAACAGCCCCTTTGTCAGATAGAGGTAACTATTGGATATGCACCACCAAGGATAATGCAAATCAGCAATGGTCTGCAAAAAGCACCTACCAAAAAGCAGCGCTCAATCTTGCTTTTGCAACATGCAAAAAAGAAAGTAAAACACCTTCAACCTGCAAAGCCTCCATATCCGATTGTGAGGGATTTAATCAAGGTATGAGCACTAAACCCATGTGGCAATGTACCGCATTAGATCACACTGCAGAACCTTGGAAAAGCAACTTTTATTCCCAACGCGATGATGCTGCTCTCGGAGCCAAGGCTTTCTGCAGAGAAAAAAGTACCGTGCCTGATACCTGCTATATTAATATGGTGACCTGTGCGAGTTTTAAAGAAGGAGTTAGAATGTAATGGTATTTGCCGTTGGATTAACCGGTAATATAGCCAGTGGGAAAACTACCGCTGCTAAAATTTTTTCAAGTTTTGGAATAGAAGTTATTAATGCAGATAGAGTATCCAAAGAGTTAACGGCTAAAAATACCCCAGCATATGAACAAATTATTGCGCATTATGGACCTCATATAGTGCTTGAAAACGGTGAACTTAATCGCAAGCGGATGCGGGATATTATTTTTTCTAATCCCGATGAACGAAAATGGCTGGAGAATTTGTTACATCCTCTAATTCGTACTCACTTGGAACATCGAGTTAATTTGTGTCTTACCCCTTATTGTGTTATTGAAATTCCGCTGTTACTCGATAAGAAGAAATATCCTTATCTGAATAAAATATTAGTAATTACTGCCCCGCAAAAACTCCAGATAGCTCGTGTAATGGAGCGAGATAACTGCTCTAAAGAACAAGCCTTAGCTATTTTATCCGCTCAACCTGCGGAAAATTTGCGTCTAAAAAGTGCCGATGATGTAATCATCAATGCGGCTGGCCTGGATGAATTAAAACAAAACCTGGAAAAACTGCATCAGAAATATCTTAGCGGCGCTTTATCGTATTAAAATAGGAGCGCCCCGAACGAAATATTAATGAAAATGAAAGAGCAATAAGGCAGATACAATCACCGGCAGGAGGCTCAAGTCAAGCCAGAAAGCCAATCTTAATAAAAGGCTATTAGAGAAATAAGATGTCTTTTATTTTCAATGACTTTTATGCTAATCTACTGGCAAAAAACGGACTTTCGCACTGTGTAGTATTTTTGAGTATTCATCAGCGAAAAAACTCATATGAGCACAGTGTGTAAAAGACCATTATAATAATTTTACCACACTGAGATAAAATACTGGGTGCTAAAGTCGGATTACACAAGGGATGGTCATATTATATGTATAACGACACGGTTACTTTTCAATTAGCTACACATTTTTTGTCAAGAATCGCTTTACGCCTGGAGTTTTTGTTTAAAATCATTAATCAAGCCTGTTATGAATCTCACGAAGTTATCCATCGCTTTGCTTTAAAACATATTATTGAAATTGTTGATGTTATTGAAAAACCGGAATTAAAAAGTAGATTTCTTAAAGAGTTAATTCGTATAGAGCACGTATTAAAAAAAAGTAGCCTACTGGAAGATACCCCAATATTTGATAGTTTAGCAACTCAAATTCATGTTTTAAATCATGTTCCTGGGCGTTTTAGTAATTCAATACACGATGATGAGTTTTTAAAAATATTAAGGCAGATTCATCATCCCAATACTAAAGAATGTGAGTTTAACTCGCCTCATTTAGTATTATGGTTCGACCTGGATCCTTTGCTAAGACAAAAAACACTTCAGCAATGGGTTCATTGTTTAAAGGATTTGGAGCAAACCGTAACAATTTATTTATCACTTTTACGAGAAGCAACACAATATATCCCAATTATTGCATATAACGGATTTTACCAACATAGTATCTCTCCAAAATCTCTAAATCATTTGATTCTATTAAAAATGGATAAACTAATGGGAATTATTCCAAAGCTACAATTAGGTCACCATAGTTTAACAATCAGGTTATACGAGTTATCCACTACTCAGGAAATACGCGATAAAACAGTTGACATGGAAATTGCTTTTTGTCAGATATAAAGAAATTGCAACCGTATAAAGAGAACTAATTGTAAATGAAATTGATCACCTTAAATATCTGGGGAGGACATCTTAGGAATCCTCTATTGAAATTTATTCATGAGCATCGATCTGTGGATATTTTTTGTCTTCAGGAGGTCTATTATAACGCACATCGAACTATCGTTGATAAAGAAAGGGAATTAAGCCTTAACATATTTTCAGATTTACAAAAGTTACTTCCAGAACATCACGCTATTTTTAAACCAGCTGTAGAAAATGTTTATGGAATTGCAATGCTGATTAAAAATAGCATTGATATCATTGGTGAAGGAGAAATTAACATTCATCAAAAACAGCATTACCCAGGAATAGGTCTAAATCACGATAGAAATCTACAATGGGTTGAATGTGAACTTAATAATAAAATCTACTCTGTCCTCAACGTGCATGGCCTCTGGAATGGCAAAGGGAAAAAAGATAACCCTGAGCGAATCAATCAATCGCATCGCATTCGTCATTTTATGGATACGATTAATACCCCTAAAATATTATGTGGCGATTTTAACTTAAGACCTGATACAGAGAGCATGAATATATTAGAACAAGGAATGAATAACCTGATTACCTCTCATCACATACGTTCGACTCGAACCCGTTTTTATTCCAAAGAGGAAAAATTTGCTGATTATATCCTTACTTCCCCAGAAATTACCGTTAATCAATTCATCGTCATGAAGGATGAAGTATCCGATCATTCTCCCCTATTCATTGATTTTGATTAATTTCTCAGGCAATTTTCTAATATAATCCTAATTTCAGCCAATTAATAAACCGAGTTTATAGGAAGTCTTCTGATGGTTTAGTAAATTAAATGAACTGTCTTACTCCGGTCATTTACGATCTGGAGTAGTAGAGTTTCTGTTCAAAGCGTCATATACCTCCCGAAGTTCGTCGACAAGCCGTTGCTAAATCTTCAGATGTAATTTTTTTAGAGGTTTTTTGGTGGTTTTTTTGATGATAATTCCTTTAAGGAGGTGTATTTCATTAAAGTATAGTCAAAAAATGCATATCCCGGGTTTCAGTTATTTTAATGAAAGAGCTACCGTGTTCTGGGTCTACGAGGTCCACGATCTCGGTTCACCATATGATTAAGTGCATCGGTAATGCCATTACCTACGCTGCTGCCACCAGATACTTTATTTAAATCTGCAGATGTAATTTTTTTAGAGGTTTTTTTGGGGGTTTTTTTCATGATAATTCCTATAAGGATGGGTATTTCATTTAAAGTATAGTCAAAAAAATGAGGTTGACTAAATAATAAACATAATCCTTGGTAAGATCCCTATCTCCTTGCTGGAATCTATTTGAATTATTCGCGTTAAGTGATACTAAGCTTCTGGGACTACATTGTCTGTCACTATTGAAATTAAATCAAAAATACCTTGATTAGCTTCAGGAAAATCTTCAGGTTTTAACTTATCTTTTTCTATCCATTTCATATTCAGTTGTCCTTCCAGACAAGAGGCTTTTCCACTAAATTGAGTCACCTGAAAAATAATCAAATGAACTGATTTGTCCGGATATTGATGAGTAATTTCTCCCAACCATTGGAATCGATGAATCTCAAGTCCCACCTCTTCCCTAATCTCCCTGATCAAAGCGTGTTCGGCTGTTTCATTAGCTTCAAGCTTGCCTCCTGGAAACTCCCAGAATCCTCCATGTGGAATATGGAAAGGACGCTGGGTAACCAAAATACGGCTTTGTTCATCAGTTATAATAGCAACCGCCACTTTCACGCGAGGCTACCATGACATGATTTATATTTTTTCCCTGAGCCACAAGGACAGGGATCATTTCGACCTATTTTCTTCTCATGCCTTTTATAGGTTTGATCCTGATTTTGTTCATTATCACCATAGGGATCTTCATGGTTTAGACTCATTTTACGAATTTGCTCTGCGCGTCGCTGCTCCTCAACTGCATTCGCATCTTCCTCGGTTTGAATTTCTACTGATAATAGTAACTTGATGACATCGTACTTTAAGTTATCCAACATCATAGTAAATAAAGTAAAGGCTTCTTTTTTATACTCTTGCTTTGGATCTTTTTGTGCATAGCCTCTTAGATGAATACCTTGACGTAATTGATCCATAGCAGCTAAATGTTCACGCCAATGATTATCTAAAGTTTGTAAAATCACTGATTTTTCAAATTGTGACAAAACTGGTCTGCCTGTTTTTCTTACTTTTTCATCATAGAGCTCTGTTGCCAGGGCAAGAATTTTTTCTTTAATTTGTTCTGGTTGAATGTGATGATCTGCATCGATCCACTCGGGTACTGGTGCCTTAATTTTAAATTCGTCAGCTAATACATCACTTAAAGCCTTAGGATCCCACTGATCTTCCAGACTTTGTGGCGGAATGTAGGTATCGACCAAGCCGGATATTACCTCCTCTTGCATCATTGCCACAATTTCTTCTGTATCCGTCATCTCCATAATTGAAGCACGCTGAGTGTATATGACTTGTCTCTGATCATTAGCCACGTTGTCATAATCCAGCAATTGCTTTCTCACATCGAAATGATGCCCTTCCAATTTACGTTGTGCATTTTCTATAGCCTTAGTTACCAAACTGTGTTCAATGGGCTCCCCAGGCTTCATACCCAAACGACGCATCATTGATGCCACTCGCTCTGAGGCAAAAATACGCATCAGGTTATCTTCAAGAGACAAATAGAAACGACTGCTTCCTGCATCACCCTGACGCCCCGCTCGACCACGCAATTGATTGTCTATACGTCGTGATTCGTGGCGTTCAGAACCAATAATTCTTAAACCACCAGCACTCAATACGTCATCATGCCTCTGTTGCCATACTTTTTTTACTGCGTCGATTTCTTCAGCAGTCGCAGTTTCTGGTAATTGAGCTAAATCTGCAGCTAAACTTCCGCCAAGAACGATGTCAGTTCCCCTTCCAGCCATATTAGTTGCAATAGTCACTGCACCAGGACGCCCGGCTTCAGCAATAATTTGCGCCTCTTTTTCATGAAATTTTGCATTTAAAACCTGGTGTTTGATATTCACCTTTTTAAGCAGCTGGCTTAAATATTCAGATGCTTCAATCGAGGCTGTGCCTACCAATACGGGTTGCTTACGAGTACCACATTCTTTAATATCTTCAATAATAGCCTCATATTTATCTTTTTGATTCAAATAAACCAAATCAGCCTCATCCTTACGCATCATCGGTTTATTGGTGGGAATTACTACGACTTCCAGATTATATATTTGTTGGAACTCATAAGCTTCGGTGTCAGCGGTTCCAGTCATTCCAGATAATTTATTATACATTCTGAAGAAGTTTTGGAAGGTAATAGAAGCCAGAGTTTGATTTTCGTTTTGAATAGACACACCTTCTTTTGCTTCAACTGCTTGATGCAAGCCCTCTGACCAACGTCGGCCCGGCATCGTACGGCCAGTGTGCTCATCTACTATTACAACCTGGTTGTCTTTAACAATATAATCTACATCACGATGAAACATAGAATGGGCTTTTAAAGCTGCATTGACGTGATGCATCAACATGATATTACTGGCGTGGTATAAACTTTCACCAGGATCAAGCAACTTGGCTTTAGTGAGTAATTCCTCAATATGCAAATGGCCGGCATCAGTCAGATGAGCCTGTTTTTGTTTCTCATCAATAGTAAAATCACCTTCGCCACCTTCTTCTTCCTGTTTCTTTAAATGCGGAATAAGAGTGTTTATTTTTATATAAAGTTCGGAACTGTCTTCGGCTGCACCAGAAATGATTAGTGGGGTACGTGCCTCATCAATTAAAATAGAGTCTACTTCGTCGACTATTGCGAAATTAAGTTCCCTTTGTACTTTATCTTCAAGACTAAAAGCCATGTTATCGCGTAAATAATCGAACCCATATTCGTTATTAGTTCCATACACTATATCCGCTTTATAAGCGGCCTGTTTATCAGTATGAGACATATCAGGATAAATAACCCCTACACTCAACCCTAAAAATTCAAAAATAGGTTTCATCCATTGGCTATCTCGCTTGGCAAGATAATCATTAACGGTTACAACATGAACTCCATGGCCACTAATAGCATTAAGATAGGCCGGCAAGGTAGCAACTAAAGTTTTACCTTCCCCGGTACGCATTTCCGCAATATTACCTTCATGCAGTACCATCCCACCAATTAACTGCACGTCAAAATGACGCAGACCTAAGGTTCGAACAGATACCTCTCTAACCGTTGCAAAAGCTTCGGCAAGTAACTCATCAAGAGTTTCACCTTGAGCAAAACGCGCCTTAAAATGCTCTGTTTTTGCAGCCAACTCCACATCAGTTAACGCCTGCATTTGTGACTCAAATGCATTGACGGCCATTATTGCCTTTTCCATACGCCGTAATGTACGCTCATTTCGGCTTCCAAACATTTTCTTAATCAACGTATTCAGCATGGCCTAGATATTCCTCTGGATGTTCCAAATAACAAACTCATTAATGTACTAGAATTCGATATAAAATGCCACGAATACCTTGGATTTGGATGATTAATCATAACAATTGAGGGATTATTTTAAAATTGCCGCCGTATGAAGCACAACTCTAGACTGGAAATTATGCCTCAGAAGGATTGCTTTCAACTTACAAGAGTATTTTCTTCGATTAATTCCATATCGCATAGATAGTGGCGCAGTTCATTGAATCGGGTCAAATCCTTTGATTGCAGGATGGCCATTAGTTTCTTTTTCCATTGACTTGTGCCAGGCATACCATGAACTAAATTAAAAATAGGCTTAACCAACAGACTTAAGGGAATACCTTTACTGTATTCATCAATTAAGTAATCAAGATATTGAATAAAAACCTGGCTACGTTTTACTTTTGGGAATTCGGGATAAAGTACATGATGAATCTCTGTAAGGTAGTAGGGATTATCACAAGCCAATCGCCCTACCATCACTCCGTCCACAGAGTCTAGATGAGTATTTATTTCTTTAATGGTTAGAATATTACCATTAATAACTATTGGAATATGTGGTATTTCATTCTTTAATTGATACACAAAATCATAATTAACGGGTGGGATTGTCCTATTTTGCTTAGGATTTAGACCGTTTAGCCACGCTTTACGTGCATGAATAATCAGTTTATCACATCCGGCATCTACCAACTGATGGGCAAAAAAGCTAAAAAATTCAAAGCTGTCTTGATTATCGATACCAATTCTGGTCTTAGCCGTAACTGGGATATCCACTGCTTGTTTGATCGCCTGAATACATTCAACCACTTGCTCTGGTTCCTTCATTAAACAGGCGCCAAAGCGTCCGGCTTGTACTTTATCACTAGGACACCCGAGATTTAAATTAATCTCATCATATCCGGCCTCCTCAGCAATGATTGCACATTGAGCCAAAGCGTCTGGATCAGCCCCCCCCAATTGAATGGCCAGCGGGTGTTCAATTTCAGTAAAATACAAAGCACGTTGAGGATTATTGTGGATGGCACCTGGTGTTTGCATTTCTGTATATAAAAGAGCCTGGGGTGCAAGTAGACGCATCAAAACACGAAAATGGCTATAGGTCCAATCTATCATCGGAGCAATGGATAATTTTGATAACGTAGTATTAAGCACTATCATGTTCACATCAAAATAAAGATCACATTATATCCTGATGCCAAGGTTTTGTACAAAAATAACTATTGAACCCCACTATGCTTATTTCTATCTGCTATTATTAAATTAAAATTTATTTTTATTTTCCAATTTTCATAAGTGGTTCATACGATCCGAGGAATATCGTCAATGAATAAAAAGAAAATTGCAGCCACTTTTATTATCATGTTCTTCGCTTTGATTGGCACAGCCTATCCAAAAGATGTCCCTTACACTCAATTTGATGCTCAAACAGCCACATTGCAAATTGAAAAAATTAGTAATCAATTAGCAAAAAGAACATTTAATTATGATGAGCTATATAATACTGTTAAATTAATAAAAGCTCTTCAGGAAAAGGCAAATAAATGTGTGAACCATGGTAAAACTCAGTTACAAAACATTGATGATTTATTAAAAAATAATGCTATATCTTCAGAACTGACTAAAGGTCAAGATGCACGATATCACTATTTGATTAATAAACGTGCCATGAATGCTAAAACCACCGCAGAATGTGTGTTTTTTAATTATAGATCACAAGAGCTGCTGAATGACATTAACGCCAAAATGGCACATACTCATTTATCCACTCTGTTAACAAGAACGGCTCCCATATGGAGTTTAATCGATCGACAACTATTTTTCAGTTTTCATCTCAATAAAGAAGTTCTTTATCAATCCACCGGTATCGATAAATTGAATCGTCTCGATTTAATTGTCTTGGCCCTCATCCTGATCTCTGGTGTCGTTTGCGCCTTTCTTTTTCACAAAAAACCAATTAACTCTCCCAATAATACGATTAAAAATTCACCTGTTAATTATTCGATTATCAAGACTTTTAGTGAAGACCTCCCTTTTCTCATCCCGATATTTTTAGCCGCCCTTTATTCCCATTGGGTTCTTCTTAATATAAAGCCTATTCCAGGTATTGTTTTATTATTTGACGGATTATTAACGTATTTAATTATCATTTCTCTATTAAGGCTATGCCTCACCCTTATAACTCAATATAGGTCGTCTCTCACCGAAAGTTTAGTCAAAGACATCTTAAAACGTTTTACAGTTCTGATGACTTTATTGCTATTCGGTTACATTGCCGTAGTCCTATTAAAAGGACAATGGATTCCCCCGTCACTGCTCCATTTTCGTTTTACGGTATTCATCACGTTACTTAATCTTGCGCTATGGTGGCTAAGCTGGTTGATTTTTCAATTACCCTTTTTTAAACGCGAACACTCTCTTCCATTACGCACCATTGCAAAAATTTTATTAGCAGAGATATTTATATTCACCATTCTTATGGCTTGGTTTGGATATAATGACTTTGCAATTTATTTTATCCCCAATATGATCGCGACCATCCTGGTTATAGCAATAGTAGCCCGGGGAACACATTTACTTAGTAGTATCTATTATGTTTTAGATGATCCCAATCGCCCTTTTTCTAAACGAATCCATGCCTGGATGGGGCTAAGTTCCAGAAAAAAATTGATTGAACTTTTAGTCATACGGATTGTTTTAAGCATTGGTCTGGCTCTTTTTTCATTGTTTATCCTCATGAAAATATGGGGTGTGTCGCAGTATTATATTGATCATTTGAAGGGAATGTATCTCGTCGGTTTTTCTATTTATGGTATTAATGTCTGGCCCCAGAGGATCGTAAGAGGAATTATCATATTTTGCCTCATCCTTATGATTGGTAGAGGATTATCCACTTATATAGGACGAAGCAGGTCTTTTAAGGGAGAGACATACAGGCAAGATACGATGGCAACTCTGGTCACCTATACGATATTTGCTTTTGCTGTTTTTATCGCTTTACTTATAGCAGGAATAGACTTTAGCAGCCTTGCACTAATTGCTGGAGCTTTATCGATAGGTATTGGTTTTGGCTTACAACATCTTGCCAGTGATCTGGTCAGCGGAATTATTTTGTTAATACGTAAGCCCGTAGCTCCTGGTGATCTGGTAATTATTGATAATACAGAAGGATACATAAAAAAAATCCGTCTGTTATCAACGCAAATAACCACTTTATCCCATGCTGATGTGATTATTCCTAATTCAAATTTAATAAATAAATCATTTACTAACTATACCTTCCACAATAATAAAATTTGTCGTATAGGCTGCCAGATTATTTTGGATAGTAACTCGGATCTCGAGTTGGTCAGGCAGCTCTTAATCAATGTTGCGAATAATAATCCTAATGTGATACAGGAACCTCCATATAATCCTACGGTGGGATTCACTTTAACACCATCGCATAATAGTTTATTTGTTATAGTTGATTTATGGTATTTTATTAAAAATGTGGCTTTGAAAGAAAGTATTTCAAGTGACATTCATTTTGCTGTTATCACCGCTCTCAAAGACCATGGCATTTGCCCTGGTCAAAGATTAGAGCATGGAGAGGACTCTCCGCATCCTCCTAATAAATAGTGTTCATTATAGGTACATCAAAGTGCCATAAACATACAGTATTTAAGTGGTGTAAAATATCCCTCCAAGCTAATAGAACATCCTAGCATCAATAAATAAATTAATATAAAGTAATATTTTTAATATTGCATAAGGATTTTGCATGACCACTAAAAGTAAAAAGTTACCGGGAAAAAATACTCTAAAGCCTCAAATAATGCATGATGAAACAATGCATCTTGGGCTGGGAGGAGACAGTCACCAAATAGGTGATATGGAAACTGCCACTCTTACTACCCAAACGGGAGTCCCCATTGCTGATGACCAAAATACTTTAAAAATTGGAGCTCGTGGTCCTGTTTTAATGGAAGATTTTGTATTTAGGGAAAAAATATTCCATTTTGATCATGAACGGATTCCTGAGAGAGTTGTTCATGCACGAGGATTCGGTGCCCATGGATATTTTGAAACCTATGAATCTCTTTCTGATTTAACACAAGCTCATTTATTTCAAAAAAAAGGACAAAAAACACCCGCGTTTGTGCGATTTTCCACTGTAGCTGGAAATAAAGGCTCAGCTGATCTGGCCCGTGATGTTCGTGGGTTTGCAGTAAAATTATATACTCAAGAAGGCAATTGGGATCTTGTGGGTAATAATATTCCTGTGTTCTTCATTCAGGATCCCATTAAATTTCCAGATATAATACATGCTGCAAAAGATGAGCCTGATAGAGGTTTTCCTCAAGCTCAGACAGCCCATGATAACTTTTGGGATTTTATCTCTTTAACTCCTGAATCAATGCATATGGTTATGTGGATCATGTCAGATCGAACTATTCCTCGATCTTTTCGGTTCATGGAGGGATTTGGTGTACATACATTTCGTTTAATTAACAAGCAAGGTAAATCAACCTTTGTAAAATTTCACTGGAAACCTAAATTGGGAATGCAATCGGTAACCTGGGATGAAGCCGTTAAAATTAATGGTGCTGATCCAGATTATCATCGCAGAGATTTGTGGAATGCCATTCAAGCGGGAGATTATCCCGAGTGGGAGTTAGGTTTGCAGTTATTTGATGAACATTTCATTGAGCGTTTTCCTTTCGATGTTCTTGATGCTACAAAGCTCATCCCTGAAGAAGAAGTACCTATTAAAATAGTAGGACGATTGGTTCTAGATAGATGCGTAGATAATTTTTTTGCGGAAACGGAACAAGTTGCTTTTTGTACACAAAATATAGTACCAGGCATTGACTTTAGCAATGATCCCTTGCTTCAAGGCCGTAACTTTTCCTATCTGGATACGCAAATAAAACGTTTAGGAAGCCCCAACTTCACGCACCTACCTATTAATGCACCAAAATGTCCTTTTTCTACTTTTCAGCAAGATGGCCATATGGCCTTTTATAATCCAGTGGGTCGCGCGAACTATAACCCTAACTCCTGGCATGAAGGACCAAGAGAAGTGCCTGCACAAGGATTTAATTCTTATCCGGAACAAATTTCTGGAATTATAGAACGAAGTCGTCCTGAACAATTTGTGGATCACTACAGTCAAGCTTTTCAATTTTATATAAGTCAACATCCAATTGAGCAGCAGCATATTTCAGATGCTCTTATTTTTGAATTGAGTAAAGTAGAGAAAGAAGGAATTCGCCTGAGAGTGGTATCTCATTTATTAAATATCGATGCAGATCTGGCTAATATAGTAGCTAAAGGACTGGGGATTGAACAGTTACCAATTGCAGCACAAACCCCAAAAGTGAAGTTAGCAAAAATGCCCATTTCCAATAAATTAAGCATTTTAAAAAATCCTCCTCTGAGCTTTTCTGGGCGAAAAGTTGGAATTATAGTCGAAAATGGTGCTTCCGAAAAAATACTAACCGACCTTTTCAAAGCTATTGCCAAAGAACAGGCAACGTACTCTATCATAGCCGCACACATAGGTGGTGTTTATCTGGATAATGGAATTAAATTACCAGTACACGAAAAAATTGGTGGAGCTCCGGCTGTATTATTTGATTCAGTGGTTTTACTTTTAGCAGACGATAAAGATCAGTTCAGAGATCATCCCAAAATTGATGAGTTTATTAAAGACGCATATCTTAATAAAAAATTCATTGCACATACAGTAGAGGTTCAGGCGTTATTTGAAAAATTGAATGTAACATTAGATGAAGGTATGGTCGAATTAAACCCAACCCACTCTAAAAAATTAGCGGATGATTTTATAAAGAAATGCCGTTCCATACGTTTTTGGGAAAGATAATTACCTTGGATTTTTAAAGAATCGTCCTCAGGGACGGTTCTTTAAGTGGATGTAATGAATATCTAAAGAAATATATAATGAGGTGAAAAACCTGTAGGAGTTCATTGCACCAAGGTCGATTTGCCAGTTAGTCCCTTCTTAGCCAATTTAATTCTGGGCTTTCGGCAAGCGTGCGTGACTAATGACAGCGCCATTAGTTAGCCTATAGCCTCATTAATAGGAACCTTTGTCGTTAGTTACTATGCCGACTCGCGAGCAAGGCAATGTGTGTACTATTGAACTTCACCGACCGTGTGGAAGTATCTTCAAAGTATATACGATGCCAGTCAGCTTAGTGCCTCAACTGATACTTGCTATAATGTCATTATTTATATTGTCGTTCCCTCCGAAAATACGAAACATTATGCCCTTTTGAGTATTCAGTTGATTTAGCGGCATTCGGGGCAAAACATCCTCGGCATCAAAATACACGTCCCCCACATGGTATAGAACTTCAGCCCTTAAAATATCGGATGCCGCAGCATAATTAGAACCTGGATCTTTCAGTTCATCCAGATAATATTGAGCGCTGTTCATTCCTTTAAATAATTCAGGTCTTTTGTTCACTGCGGGATCGGGATCTGTTGCATTAGGATTAATATCAATAATGTTTATCTGATTGGTTTTAGCCCATTCTTTGAATTGTTCGTATTCTTTTTTTTGTTGTGTCGCTTCAGGTGAGTCACCACCAATATAGGTCGATGAGTCAATCCACACATTGGCTTCGTAATCCGGATTTTTGGCTTCCAGTTCGCGATATTTTTTTTCCCCGCTTCTTTTAAAATACCCCCTAACCAAATGGCGTGTATTTTTTGGGGAATTAATCTGTTGTCTGTTTTTTCAATCATGGACATAACTCCAGTATATTGCTGACCAGGGTTATTAAAAAATTTTGGTTATTTGATTTGAGTATAGACTATAACTCTGCTGCTAGAACTGATTCAGGATGCTCTGACAGAGCCTTGTTTATCAATTAAACAAGACCATTCAATACAGTTTAGGTATATAAAGAATTGAGGAATCAAAAACAAACCACAATAAAAAACATTATTATTCAATAAGTTGACGTAATATTTCTTGCGTCCCTCTGATATAAAACATAAAATAACAACAGCTTACACTATAGGAGGAGATGGCTTTAAAATTGGCTGACTGGATCAAAATAGCTAAAATGCTTCGCTGAAATCCTCCCAACCTTCTTTCTGGCTCCCATACACGTTAAGGACTAAACCATGCGACAACACTACAAAATCACTCGGATCAAAATATATGCCTTGTTATCCTTTCTTGCTGCAACATCAGTTCAGGCAGCAGCTCCTTTGTGGACCTTAACACCCGCTTATGGCTCCAATCCTACCCAAGTGGTTCCCAAAAACAGTACAGCCACTGTGAGCTACGAGGTTCAAAACCAATCAAGAAAGTTCAAGAATGTGGTGCTTTTACCCACAGCAGGTATTCAACAAACCTCCCCCTGTCGAATGGCTCCGAAAGGACAACCTGGCAGTAGCTGCATCCTCACCTTGTTAATTACCGGCAATGACTTACCTCAAGGCGGGATCCACGGTGGCCCTGCACTGTGTCATGCAAACGAGGATGGCACTCCCAATCGCACGCAGTGCTATCAGCCATCAGAGGAAGATCAATTAAATGTGAGCCGAGCCACAAGCACCCAACAAGCCACACTAAACCTTAACCCAAACAATCTCAGTTTTACTGCAAACACTACAAGCAATCCTGTTACCTTAACGAATACCTCTACCTCGGTGACCGCAACAGGGCTGAGTATTACTCCCTCATCTAATTTAATTGTAACCAATAATAACTGCAACAACACATTATTACCGCAAGAAAGCTGTACTTTTTCATTAACCTCTTCTGTCGCGAGTACCGACAATACGGTAACCGCTAAGGGAAGTAATACTCCCATAGTGCAGCTCACCGCATCCGTCACTCCCACTTTCGTCTTAACGGCAGTTGGATCTTATCTGGGTGGAGGTCAAGCGCTTCCTGTAAGTTATTACTCCCTTGATAACGGTACAACTTGGAATATCTCTACTACGCAGCCCCCCCCACAAGTAAGCAATAACCAGAATCTTATGGAGGTTTCCTGTTCCAATACAGGCTATTGTGCTGCAGTAGGATATTATGCCGCTGGCAAATGGGTTCCCTTTAGTTATACTTCCAATGATAATGGCGTGACCTGGCATGTTTCCATGACTCCCCCCCCAGCTCCAGGCGGCAACTCTGCTTTCCTCAATAGTGTTTCCTGCGACAATTTCAATCACTGCGTCGCTGTAGGAGTGTATATGCCTCTGGTGACACTCTATCCAGTGAGTTATACCTCCAGTGATAATGGAAACAATTGGGTTCTTTCTACGGCCCTGCCCCCAATCCAGGGAAGCAGTAACAATTTAATTCGTGGTGTTTCCTGTAACGATGCTGGATATTGTGCTGTTGTAGGGTCTTATGTAGATGGTGCTCTTGATCTTCCCTTGATTTTTTTCTCCACTGATCATGGTGCAACCTGGGGGCTCTCGACGGTCGCAGCCCAGGGAAGCTATAATGTCCTTGAAGGGGTTTCCTGCAATAGCGGGGGACATTGTGTTGCTGTAGGATTTTATGACAATGGAGTTCGCTCTCTTCCCTTAAGCTATACCTCAACGGATCACGGAGCAACCTGGAGCGTGTCCTCTACCCCGCCTCCGGCACAAGGAAGTAGCAATGATCGACTAACCAGCGTTTCATGCGACAATGCTGGTCATTGCTCTGCCGTAGGAGTATACACCATTGGAGGTCGTACTGTCCCATTAAGTTATACTTCAAGCGATAACGGCATATCCTGGATCCCGTCCTCTACTTTTCCTCCAGCACAAGGAAACGGCAATAATCAACTACAAAGTGTGTTCTGCGACAACTTCGGACATTGTTCGGCTGTTGGATATTATATCAATGGAGGCCAGACACTTCCTGCAAGTTACATTTCCATTGATCGTGGTGCGAACTGGACTCTCTCCACCACCCAGCCTCCCCTTCTGGGAGATGCTGTTTATCTATACAGTGTTGGTGGCTGATAGCGAAGAGCAATGAGCGTTGCGAGCCAACGCTCAACCATCACAAGATGGTCTCAATGGATTTTATCTGAGTATCAAGAATGATACCTTCCTTAAGAAGGTCAAGTATTTTTCCAATAAAAATCAGACCGCCATATAAAAAACATTATTATTCAATAAGTTAACGTAATATTTCTTGCATCCCTCTGATATAAAACATAAAATAACAACAGCATACACTATAGGAGGAGATGGCTTTAAAATTGGCTGACTGGATCAAAATAGCTAAAATGCTTCGCTGAAATCCTCCCAACCTTCTTTCTGGCTCCCATACACGTTAAGGACTAAACCATGCGACAACACTACAAAATCACTCGGATCAAAATATATGCCTTGTTATCCTTTCTTGCTGCAACAACAGGATTCACTCAATCAGCCAAATAGCTCAATTACAAAAAATAAAAGATAATAATAAAGATGATGTAGTGCCGCAGGAAATGATTGAAGAGCTAATGAATGACAATAAAAAACTCATCCAACACATGCGTTTGGCACATGAAATCTGTGATAAAGGTAATGATGTGGCAACAGCCAGCCTGCTTGAAAATTTTATTGACGAAACAGAAAGAAGAGCCTGGTTTTTATTTGAAACCCAAATAGATTAAGTTTCAAATCGCTTATTCTATAATAAACCTTCGGGCTATAGCTTCTAGCCCGGCCATTAGCTTTTTTGGGGGCTACAATTATTTGCTTTAGGAGTGGTCGGAGAATATATCGGCAGAATCTTTGATGAGGTTAAACACAGGCCATTGTATGTTATTGATGAGGAATCGAATTTTAATGACCACCTCCCTTAAATTACCATATCGTCTGATTTATTTTGGAGTTACTGGTGTCAGTGCTGCAGCAGTACATTTAATTGATAGTCGTAACATTCATCGCCTGAATCATTAACTGCAATCTGGTTCGGCCTTGAAAAAAATTAATATCTAATTTATAAGCAGCATGAATGTATTTTGCTCGATGATTTGGCCATGACTTTAAATCGATATTAAAGGCAATCGCATCAAGACAATCTCCACCTTGTGAAGAAATCAAAGTCATTTTCAAGTGATTTTGTCCAACAAGTCGTTGATCGAGAATCTCAAAAACATTATCAAAAACTGGCTCTGCAAACTGTTGCCCCCAAGGTCCTGCCTGATGGATAAGTTGTGCTGTTTCCAGACTAAACTCCTCTGGCTGCAATGGACCATCGGTAAGCAATTCCCCTTCACATTGAGATAACTCAAGATGCTTATTCACCTCAACGACCAAGGCATTACGAAACGCATCAAGCGAGTGGATGTTAATACTTAAACCAGCGGCCATTGCATGACCACCGAATTTAGTAATCAACCCCGGATGATCTTTATCCACGGCAGCTAAAACATCCCTGATATTCAAATCAGGAACCGAGCGAGCGGATCCTTTTAATTCGTGATCATTAACTAAGGCAAACGCAATTACGGGACGATGATATCGTTCTTTCATTCGCCCAGCTAAAATGCCAATAACTCCTTGATGCCATGTTTTATCATAAAGACAGAGTGCTATGGGCAAATGATTCGTTTTATAATCAACATTAAGTGATAATTTATCTAAAACAAGCATAGCCTGCTCTTTCATTTCCATTTCAATTTGTTTTCTTTCCTGGTTCAGCTCGTCGAGTTGTTGGCAATAATTTCTTGCTTGCTCCCTGTCTAAACTCAGTAAACATTCAATGCCTAAAGCCATATCATCCAATCTTCCCGCTGCATTTAGCCTTGGTGCTATAGCAAATCCAAGATCCGACTCTCTTAAACGAGAACAATCCCTACCGGCTATTTCAATGAGTGCTTTAATGCCTTCGCGGCAAAGACCTTGACGTATTCTAGCCATTCCTTGATTCACCAGAATTCTATTATTTTGATCAAGGCCCACGACATCAGCTACCGTTCCCAAGGCAACCAGATCAAGGAAACTGGCCATATTGGGCTCAGGTATGTTCATTTCATTAAACCAATTGGTATTGATAAGATGTCGTCGTAATGCAAGCATGACATAAAAAATAACCCCAACACCTGCTATAGATTTACTGGGAAAGTCACAACCCTGTTGATTAGGATTAACAATGGCACACGCGTTGGGAACTGTTTCAGCAGGTAAATGATGGTCTGTAATCAGCACGTCAATACCTAATCGATTAGCCGTTTCCACCCCATCAAAACTGGCTATTCCATTATCGACGGTAATAATTAAATGGGGCTGCCATTTACTTGCAACGTCAACTATAGCAGGAGTCAAGCCATAACCATATTCAAAACGATTAGGAACTAAATACTCAACAAATTTTGCTCCCATGGCGCGCAAAGCCGTAATGCCAACCGCAGTAGAGGTAGCACCATCCGCATCAAAGTCTCCAATAATAAGGATACGTTGTTGCTCTCGCAGAGCTGTTTCAAGACGAATACAGGCCTGATTAATTCCTTTAAGCGTATTAAAAGGGAGCAATGTTTGGAGTTGTTTATTCAGTTGAGACTCATCTGTTATGCCTCTGGCAGCATAGATGCGTTTTAAAACATTCGGTACATTAGGTAAATTTATCGAATCGCTAGTTAGCTGGCGTTGTTTAATGAGCATGAGTCAGAGTTCTCCAAAGACGTGTGAGCCAGTTAAGATCATTAAGGGTATAGGCGGAATTATTCCAATACCAACAAGCAGGTATTTTTTTCAATTCTTCTTGATGTTGTTTACTCAAAATATCCATATTGCTTAATAATAAAATGGAATATCCCTTAAGAGATATTCCAGGATTATAAAGCGTCACATTATCAGAACAATTTTGCGCAATAGAAAAAAAATGCTCATCAGCACAGACAGTAATTGATTTTTTACCTGCTAAATGAGCGCCACCCCATACCCAGATTCCGTTCAATGGTGATTTATTGGGGTGCGATGCAAAAAACATTTGGCCTTCAGTAAAAAATTTCTGCCAAGACATAGTTGAGTCCAGCTGTGATAGCTCCGGCATGAGTGAATGATTTACCAACTGATGTACCGGTTTTGCGTGAATAGATGGTTTATTTATGGCGTGCAGTAACCATGTTTCAGCATCATGGTAATAAAGACTAATATATTCGGCTGCAAGATACTCGGAATACAATTGAAACCAGTATCTTGAAGTGGTTTCATCAAGTTGAAGATCCCTATCAGCGGCCACGATCATTGCGTCATTATGAGTGGCCTGCCAATGCATAGGACTTGCGATAAGCCAATCACCCTCAAGATGATGAACACGTCTTAATAAATCCGCCAATGGAGGATCAGCGGCATCATATCCAAGACAGCTCAGAAAGTTCAATATCGCCTTTCCCTGTGACAACAACGATTTAGATTGCTCTGGAATAAAATGGCACTCTGAATTAATCACAACATCCATTCTATACAGCCCTAAGTAGTCCGTCCCGTTTAAATAAGGCTTTTAAATTTCTTAATGCCTGACGCATGCGATCTTTATTTTCGATAAGCCCAAACCGTACATAAGCATCACCTTGTTGGCCAAAACCTATTCCTGGAGATACAGCAACCTGAGCTTCTTTTAGTAGATATTTACTAAATTCCAGGGAACCCATTGAAAGATAATGAGGAGGAATAGGTGCCCAAACAAACATCGTGGCTTTAGGTTTGGTTACTTCCCAACCTATTTCATTTAGACCATCACATAGGATATTACGGCGTTTTTCATATAGTTCTCTGATTTCTTTAACACAATCGTCCGAGCCTTCCAGTGCTGCAATTGCCGCAACCTGGATCGGAGTAAACGTACCATAATCTAAATACGACTTAATACGAGTAAGGGCGGCTACTAATTCCTCATTGCCACAAGCAAAACCAACACGCCAACCTGGCATGTTGTAGGATTTAGACATGGAGTAAGTTTCAATGGCGACATCTATTGCCCCTGGAACCTGTAATATTGAAGGTGCCCTATAACCATCAAAAACAATATCCGCATAGGCTAAATCATGGATAATCCATATTTTGTGTCGTTTAGCCAAATCCACAACCTGTTCAAAAAAAGAATAATCAACACAATGAGTACTTGGATTCGCTGGAAAGTTAATTACAAGCGCTTTGGGCTTTGGCCAGCTTTGCGTGATTGCTTCCTCAACTGCAGCGAGAAACTGAGTTTCGTCTATTAAAGGGACTTGCTTCACATTGGCACCAGCAATAATAAAGCCATAGGTGTGGATGGGATAAGCCGGATCAGGTACTAACACCGTATCACCAGGACCACTTATTGCTAAAGCCAAATGAGCGAGTCCCTCTTTAGAACCAATTGTTGCCAGTATTTGTGTTTCACTATTTAAATGCACATCATAGTTACGATGATACCATGCAGCCATAGCACGACGTAATCGAGGTATCCCTTTAGACATTGAATAGCGATGGGTATCCGGTCTTTGTACTGCTTCTATCAGTTTATTTACGATATGTGGGGGTGTGGGTTGATCCGGATTACCCATCCCAAAATCAATGATGTCCTCTCCACGCGCTCGTGCTTCTGTTTTAAGTTGATTTAATGTGTTAAACACATAAGGGGGCAAGCGTTTAATGCGTGGAAATTGACTCATAATATTTACCTCTGTGATATACTGTTAGCCACTATAACCGAATGAAATTTCTAAAACCATGCATATCAATTTGGAAGCAGCAGAACAGCACGCAGTTCAGGCATACAGCGATAAGAAGATTCAGATTAATTCCATCACTTACGAAAATAGTTTAATTGTTTCTAAAGAAGAAATCATTACCGATTTATCAATTAATAATATTCAAGACATTGATGAGGCTTATCTTAACTTATTGTTAAAATTAAAACCAGAACTCGTCATCATTGGCCATGAGAATACAGGTAAATATCCTCCTATGGGTATCATTAGCCAATTATCCCAAAATCAAATAGGCATAGAATCAATGTCCATTGGGGCCGCCTCCAGAACTTATAATGTACTACTCAGTGAGCATCGAGCAGTCATCGCTGGCTTTATTTTGAAAAAATAAAACTAAATTCTAAGCTCTTTAAAGTTGTCTTCTTGCTTCTAATACATTGGGGATTTGTTCTAATTTTGCCAGTAACCGAGATAAACTATTTAATCCGTCTATTTCAACGGTTAAATTGATGTAGGTCATATTTTCATGTTTGTTGCTATTAGTCTGTAATGCGTAAACATGGGCTTTTTCGTTAGACAGCAAAGAGGTTACATCTTTCAATAATTCCGCTCGGTCAAAAGCTTTTATCAAAACGTCAACTACATAATTTTCCCGTGTAGAACTACCCCAGTTCACTTGTAAAAATCGTTGTTTTTGCTTTTCGCTTGCATGAATAATATTGGGACAATCTCTTCTATGCACTGAGACTCCACGTCCAATCGTAATATAGCCAATCACTTCATCTCCAGGCACAGGTTGGCAACATCTGGCCATAAAAGTAAGTAAATTACCAACTCCTTCAATTTTTAAATCACTACCAGTGACTTCGGGTTGTTTTTGTTGGGGTTTGACAAATTTTAGAATATTTTGCTCAGAGGTTTCTGGTGGAGCAAGACGATTAATCACCTGCCCCATTTTAATATCACTACGTCCTAAACTGGCGTAAAGATCATCTGTTTTTTTGAAATGTAATGCGGCAGCAACATCATTTAGTTTATCTGACTTTATGCCTAAAGATTTTAATTCTTTCTCTAATAATTCACGACCATCCTGAACGTTTTTGTCATAATCCTGCATCTTAAACCAATGCAAGACTTTAGCCTTGGCTCTGGCTGTTTTTAAATAATTCAAATGAGGATTAATCCAATCTCGAGATGGCTTAATTTCTTTACCTGTTAAGATCTCTACTTTATCGCCCGTTTTTAACTGATAAGTTAAAGGGACAATGTTTCCATTTATTTTAGCACCACGACACCGATGTCCTAAATCACTATGAACATGATAAGCAAAATCCAGAGGAGTTACCCCTTGTTGCATATCAAGTACATCTCCATCTGGAGTAAAAACATAAACTCTATCTTCAAGAAATTCCGTAGCAATATTCTCAGCAACGCCTTTATTAGTTGCCATTTCCTGATGCCAGGCCAGTACGTCACGTAACCATTCAATTTTGCGCTCATGACTTTCTTTTTGTTGCACCCCACCCTCTTTATATTTCCAATGAGCTGCAACACCCATTTCAGCCAAATCATGCATGTGAAAGGTTCTGATTTGTACTTCAAACACCCGTCCTTCTGGACCTTCGACAGCCGTATGCAATGATTGATATCCATTGGGTTTTGGATTAAAAATATAATCATCAAACTCTGCTGGAATTTGTTTCCATAAGGTATGGACCATTCCCAATACTTCATAACATTGTATTTCAGTATCCACCAATACCCGGACAGCAGTTGCATCATATATTTCATCAAGAGATACATTTTTACGCTGCATTTTTTTAGCAATACTGTGAATATGCTTAGACCGACCATAAACTGCAAAATGATGAGCACCTATTGTTTTAATTTGATTATTCAGTTGATCTACTATCTTGTTAACAAAATTATCTCTATCCAATCGTTTGGCTTTCAGCCCTTTGGCGATAGCTTTATACTCATCGGGATGCAAGTAACGAAAAGCCAGATCTTCCATTTCCCATTTTATGGCACCAATTCCTAACCGGTTAGCCAAGGGGGCATAAATCTCCATGGCCTCTGTAGCCAGTTGTTTGCGTATTGTCTCAGGTAAATGACCTGCTGTTCTTAAAATACACAGACGCTCTGCCAATTTGATTAAAACAACTCGAACATCATCGACCATGGCCAATAGCATTTTGCGAATGTTATCAATTTGATGTTTATTTTGAGGATATTTATTTAATGCCTGAAAATTGTTCATGGCACTCATTTTTTCTATGCCTTTGACCAATTTTGCAATATTAGGTCCTAGTTGTTCTTCCACATCATCAATAGATAAACCGGCATAATGAACATTTTCAAAAATGATGGCGGCGGCTATAGTTTCCTGATCCACTTCCAGGTCAGCCAGCAAATCAGCCATAGACAAACCTTGCTGTAAGCACGTTTGTCCAGTTTCTGTTGCATGCTCTTGTCCTGCTAATTGACTTAAGGTGCAGGCATTACGAATGAGCTCAAGATTTTCCAAGTAGCCTTTTGAACTCAGCTGATGCAGCCACATCCCTACGTCAATACTGCCATCAGAGGACAATGGAGTGGTATCTTTTACTCTAACCATGAGTTTTATCCTTTTTCAAACAAGGCTATAGATTCAACGTGCGCTGTGTGGGGAAACATATCCATTACCCCAGCTTTTATCAAAACATAACCTTTTTGATTTACTAATATATCTGTATCTCGGGCTAATGTTACTGGATTACAAGAGACGTACACAATCCGTTCTGGATTAAGTGAGTCAATCTGTTTCACAATTTCCAGAGCACCGGATCTGGGAGGGTCAATTAATACTTTATTAAAAGATTGTTGAACCAGATTTTTAACTTCCGTTATATCGTCTAGATTAGCAGCATAAAAATCTACATTTGCCAGATGATTCGCTTTAGCATTCATGTAAGCTCTTTCAACCATGGTTTTACTGCCTTCAACACCAACAACTTTGGAGCAAAATTGAGCCATGGGAAGTGAAAAATTACCTAACCCACAAAATAAGTCTAGCACTATATCGGAACTTTTTAAGTCCATCAGCTCCAAAGCCAGCTTTACCATTGAGCGATTAAGTGCTGCATTCACCTGAGTAAAGTCAGTGGGATGAAATTGAAAGGTAATTTTATAATCAGGCATATTATAAGTTAAATACTCCCCCGATCCTGGCGGATAAAAGCAATAAACGCTATCAGGCCCACTCGGCTGAAGGAATATTTTATATTGATACTGTTCGGCAAATTGTTGAATTTTCAACTCATCATTGCCAGTTAGTGGTGTTAAATTGCGAAAGATAAGCCCTATTTCGTCATCTCCCGCTGCAACTTCTATCTGCGCAATACAATGCTTATCTTCCATGGAGTCTATTAAATGTCTTAAAGGGATTATATCTGCATCAAGTTTGGCATTTAAAACGGGACATTGGCTAATTTCAGTAATATATCGAGGATTGTTTCTCTCGCGAAATCCAACCATAGCAGTTTGTTTTTTCTCTACAAAACGGACGCTTAAACGCGCTTTGTTCCTATAATGCCAATAAGTACTGGTTAAAGGAGGCAAAACCACCTGCGGTTCGGTATGACCAAATCGAGATAATAAGTCTAACAGCTGATCTTGCTTGAAATGAATTTGTTTTTGTTCATTCATATGTTGTAAGGAGCACCCACCACACATCTGATAATGGGGGCATCGTGGCTCGACTCGCAGTGGAGAAGGCGCAATAACAGATAATAATCGCCCCTCATCAAAGTCCTTTTTTACCCGAGTGTATTGAAATTCAACTGTTTCATCAGGTAAAGCTCCCGGGATAAAGGTCGCTTTTCCGTCAATACGCGCAACCCCTTTACCATCATGACTTAAATTAACAATTTGTGTCGTGTGAGGAGTAGGATCTGGTCTTGATTTAGCTCTTTTCATTAAATTACTCTCATAAATCTATCACTTTATACAAATTAGCTCATTTGCAATTGCCACCTATCTGCAAAGGCAGATAATGGTAAAAAAATCAACATTGTAATCAATGGGATGCAAATTGTTAAAGAATATCACATGACCGTCGCTTTTGTCATGGTTAGTTAACTTTAAGCTTAATAAATGAAGATTTTTATAATCAAACCTAAATCACTCTGTAATTACAAAATACTTGAAAAATAGGTCAATTTTGATTTAATGCAAACAAATACTCCATTAAGAACAAAAAAAATATAAATGCTGTATAATGTAAGTAAATAAATAGAAAAGTGCATTCATTAATTTATGCGGCAGGATGCGTAATTTGACTAAATTGAACTCCCGTTACTATTGTTTATAAGGACGGTGCAGAAAAAAACCGGAATAATTATGAAACCAGGATCCTCCCCCAAATTACAAAAAAATAAAAAAACGAGTAGTTTTCTCATTGGCGAAGATTATTTACTCATAAAATGTGCCGAGATACTCATTCAAAGTCAACATGCAATTATTGGAATCGTTTCTCCCTTTTCAAAAGTCCGGGAATGGGCTATTGAAAATAATATTCCAGCATTTAAATCTATGGACGAGGCAGAGTCCGTTTTAAATGAAGATGAAATTGACTATTTATTTAGTATTGTAAACAGTAAAATTATTCCGAATAAGTTAATAGATAAAGCAAAAAAACTAGCGATAAACTACCACCACAGTCCATTACCTAAATATGCCGGGGTTAATGCCACAAGTTGGGCCATATTAAATGGCGAGAAGAGTCACGGAGTAACCTGGCATGTTATTAGTGATGTCATCGATGGTGGTGATATATTAAAACAAGCTACCTTTGAAATTGATCCGCATGAAACCGCACTCACGTTAAATCATAAATGTTATCAACATGCTGTAACCTTATTCAACAAATTAGTTGCAGATATAGAAAACGATACCCTGAAAAGATCCAAACAAGATATAAGTCAACGATCTTATTATGGTTTAAATTCCAAACCGATAGGCAATGGATTAATTGACTGGAATAGACCAGCTGAGGATATTGAGCGACAATTTCGCGCATTATATATGGGGGTATATGACAATTCACTTGGTGTCTTAAAAATAAAACTACACGATTCCCATTATATCGTTTCTGAACTAAAAATAAGCAATGAATCATCGAAAAACTCTCCGGGTACGATTAATGAAATTAATCCGTCGTTTTGGAGGGTCGCTACGACAACCAAAGATATTATTTTATTAAAAATTACTACCCTGTATGGAATCGAATGCTCTCTTGAACAATTGATCGATAATCACCAGATTAAAGCAGGAAGTTCACTTCAGTTTTTGGATCCTTCAGACTTTGATCAATTCAAATCACTATGTATGGATGTGTGCAAAAATGAGCGCTTTTGGATAAATAAACTTACCAGTTTTGAACCAGCAGAAATGCCTTTTATTAACCAATTCATATCCCATGAAAAAGGCACTTATGAATTAGTTAATACGCTTCCAATCCATCCTGATATGTTGGGCAGCAGTACCGATGTATTGGAAAAAACATTATTGACTATCTGGTTAATATACCTTTATCGCATGGGAAATAAAAAAAATCTGGGGATAGCTTTAGGCTACTCTGATATGAAGGATTTAAATAAATTTAGAGATTTTTTTTCATCTGAAGTGCCATTTTTTATTCAATTTGAAGATGCGTTTACTTTCGAACAGGCTTTTATTTTGGTTTCCAAACAGCTTGACCTGATTAAAAGCAAAAATACTTTTTTAAAAGATACTTTTTATCGCTATCAATCTCTTGCCGGCCTTTCACCTTTTATTCCAATCTCCATTATTATTGAGGAACATACTAATACCCCGGCTGAGGACATAATTTCTGATTCTATTTGTCTACTCAAAATATCATTGTCTAATCAACGATTAGAATGGTATGTAAAAAAATTTCCCTCCCACTCAAATAATAATCTACTGAACGTCGTTGCTAATAGCGCCAAACATGTTGAAGTACTCGTGACCGCTATAATAGAAGATAGAAATAATCCCATAAGCGCCTTACCCCTTCTGACTTCGCAAGAAAAAAAGAAGCTATTGGTGGATTGGAACTGTACAAAAACTAGTTATCCAAAAGAAAAAAATATTGGATTATTACTTGATGAGTCTTCTCAAAAATATGCTCATGAAATCGCAATTCAATTAGAAGAGTCCTGTCTAACATATAGTGAATTGCATCATAAGGTTAATTGTCTGGTTGATTATTTTTCTGAAATTAAGGTGAAGCCTCAAGAAACGATCATCGTATTTATGCCGCGAAGCATCGAGTGGATAATTTCCATGTTAGCAATTATTAAATATGGTGCAATATATGTACCGGTCGTCAGCAGTACCCCCATAAAACGTATGGAACTCATTATTAGTGATTCAAAAGCGAGTATTGTATTAAGTAATAAAAATCTTATCGATAAATTTAAAGAGTCATCTCAAGCTCCTGTCCGATTAACTAATGTTCGCCAGTTAATGAAAAAATTACCTCATCAGATAACAGGTAGCCCTAGCCCCAATTTTTCTTCCGATTATATTGCTTACATATTGTACACATCCGGAACTACTGGCGCTCCTAAAGGGGTAATAATTAAACATGGTAGTGTGATAAATTTAATTTATGAGCAAATTAGAAAACTAAGCATTGATTCTAAAAGCAAGGTATTGCAGTTCGCATCAATTGGATTTGATGCCTCTATTTGGGAAGTATTTTCCACTTTGATGGTCGGAGGAACATTATGTATTCCTTCTGAAAAAACAGTATTACTGGGAGAAAGTCTGGCTGAGACAATCAATGCATTTCATATCACTCTGGCCACCCTGCCTCCATCTGTGCTCCAAACAATAACGATCTCTAAAATAAATACCTTAAAAACCATTGTAACGGCCGGTGAGTCTTGTTCAAGAGAACTAGCTGATTTATGGGTTGATCAAACGTGTTTAATAAATGCTTATGGCCCAACAGAAACCACTGTCTGCGCCACTATGGGAACTATTGATAAATCAGGTGACATCAATATAGGGAAGCCCATTGCCAATACGAAAACCTATATTTTGGATGACAACCTAAATCTTGTTCCAGAAGGTGTTATAGGTGAGCTCTATATAGGTGGCGACGCTTTAGCTGTTGGCTACCTGAATCAACCAAAATTAACACACCAATATTTTATTTCAAATCCGTTTTCAACTGATGGAGAAGAGAGAATATATAGAACACGAGATTTAGTACGCTGGTTACCTGAGGGAACTATTGAGTATATTGGACGAGTAGACAATCAGATAAAAATTCGAGGGCTTAGAATTGAACCGGAAGCAATTGAAGCTCAAATTCTTCATCATGCAGATATTACTCAATGTGTTGTTTCTTTACAGCATAATGATAAATTAGAAAAATTTATTGTCGCCTACTTCGTAACGGAAAAGAAAATAGACCTGCACGAGCTGAGAGAGTCGCTACGCGAACATTTACCTCATTATATGATTCCTAATTTCTTCGTTAAAATGAACTCTCTACCCTTGACAGTTAATGGTAAAATTGATCGTAAATCCTTACCTGTTCCTGATTTAGGATGTAACATTCATCTTCACGATTATGTACCACCCAGAACCACAATAGAGAAAAAACTTTGTCAAATATGGGCTGACTTACTCGGAATAGAACAAGTTGGAATTCAGAATGATTTTTTCACTATAGGTGGAAATTCTCTGTTGCTTAGCCAGCTGATTATTATGCTACGAGATCATTTTAATTTCGAAATGCATTTTTCAGTAATTCTTAAAAATCCAACTATAGAAGCGATTGCTGAGCTTGTTTCTAAAAAATTTAATGATGTTATTGATGAGGATTATAACCATAGATTTTTAAATGATACGATTCTTGTCAAAGAAATCAAGCCAATTAATATTAACCCTATCAACAAAATATCTACCAGCGTATTATTAACTGGAGCGACAGGATTTTTGGGCTCCCACATATTAAAAGAACTGTACCTTAATAAAAATTTACAAATATATTGTCTGATCAGAGCAAAATCAGATTGGGATGCAAAAGTACTCATTGAAAAAACTATTGAACGATATGGTTTTGATTTTTCTATAGATGAACGCATTATTCCATTAGCAGGAGATTTATCTTCTCCTCAACTAGGACTTAAAGAAGATGTATTTATTTCATTAGCAAAAGAACTTGATGAAATTTATCATAACGGAGCATTTGTTCATCACTTATACACATACGAAATGCTGAAATCGACCAATGTGGAAAGTACTATAGAATTATTAAAACTTGCAGGACAGTACAAAAATAAAAAAATTCATTATATATCTACTCTTTCAGCTTTAAGTCAATTTACCGACCCGACCGGCCATATTATTGAGAGTTTTATTCCATTTGAAGCGCAGGATCCTCCGGGTAATGGCTATAACCAGACTAAATGGGTTTCAGAAAAATTACTATCTGCTGCAACTGATAGAGGATATTCAGTTAATATCTATCGACCAGGATGGATATTAGGCAGTACCTTTGGGGGAAATATTTCCATCAATAATAATCATTTTTTGTCGCTCATCGAAGGTTGCGTTCAAATGAATTGTGCGCCAGACTGGGATATTGAGTTCAATATCCTTCCTGTTGATTTTTTAAGTAGAATGATTGTAAAAATATCTTCAATAAACGATTTCAACAACAAAGTATTTAATTTTTCTAATACAAATAGAGTGAGTTGGGTTAACATCATAAAATTTTTAAACTCTTCTGGACACAATATAAGATTGATCAATAAAGAAGATTGGAATCACTCATTACAAAAAATTGGACGAGACAATAGCCTATTTAACTTATTACCTTTATACAGAGGAATAGGAAACAATATGGAAGGAAGTTTTAATCAATGTAAATTTTCAAATGATGAAAACGTACGAGTTGCTCTTGATACTTTTAATGAATCTTACCCTGAAATTAATCAAGATATCTTATCTAAATTTTTATATTTTTTGAAAAAATAATTTATATGACTTTCGGAATGTACATGGATAAAAGATCGAGTAACGAACGAAACAGTACGAAGAATGGTACTGAACATTTATTATCAATTCTACTTGAGCGTGGATCTGATATTGTTGTTATGGTTAAACAAAATAAAATTATAGAGTTTAACCTCAACGCAGAGATTTATTTTAAACAATCCCGTTCTCATGTATTAAATAAAAACTATGCTCTTTTATGTTCAGAAGCAGGTAAAGAAAATATCTTATCTCTAACATTGAATGATAAATCAAAAGTTTACATTGATTCAGACCGAATCGAATGGAACATTATAAATTCTAGTGTCCCCCTTACGCACCCCGATGAATATATTATTCTAGGGAAAGGATTTAATAATAAAGGTATTCCTACAGATGATCATACCCTCCAGGAATATTTAAACATCTGGTCTAATTACATACCTGGCAACATCTATTGGAAAGGAATAGATGGTGCTTATCTTGGTTGCAATGATGTGTTTTTAAAATCATTCGGCTTTGCCTCAAAAAAAAGACTTTTAGGAAAAACAGACTACGATTTATGGAGCGTTGATGCTGATGAGCTCATTGCGCATGATAAAATAGTTATTGAATCAAGACGTCCTCACTGTTTTGAAGAAACCATCTCCTTACCATCCGGGGTAAAGCAATATTTTACCGTTCTGAAAGCGCCATTGGTTAATGAGAATGGTAATTTAATTGGGATTATTAACAACGCCTTATCCATTAATGAAATTAAAAATGCATTAATTAAAATCACTTTAGAAAAAGAAAAAATCGAAACAGAAAATAAAACGATTTCCCAATATTTACAAGATATTATTTCAGCTGTTCCAGGAAGCATCTACTGGAAAAATAAAGAAGGTATTTATCTTGGCTGTAATGATTTTATGGCCAAAACAGCCGGATTATCCACTGGCGATATCATTGGAAAGTCTGACTACCAACTCTGGCCCAGCCAAGCCTCAAAACTATGTGAAAACGATAAACGGGTTATGGATTTAGGGCAATCCATCAGAATGGAAGAAGAAGTAACCCTTTCCAATGGGAAAAAGAGATTTTTTATTGTAGACAAAATGCCATTACGAGATCCTAGCGGCAAGCTAAATGGTATTATTGGTAATTCAATGGAAATTACTGATCTTAAAGAAATTCAGGCCGCTCTGGAATCAGCTAACAACGCAAAAACTGAGTTTATTGCCAATATGAGCCATGATATTCGCACACCTTTAACGGGTGTTGTGGGAATGTCTAAATTGCTTGAAGATAAAGTCCACGATCCAAATCAAAAACAATATGCTCAATGGCTAGGCGAAAGTGGCACCCAACTCCTTAATATGTTGAATGTAATATTGGATACCGTTTCAGCCGAAAACGTGAATGAGACTGATTTACACGAAGAGCCCTTTGACTTGAATCAAGTCATATTAGATATTTTACAACTGGAGCGTCCCTCTACTTTAACCAAAGGAATTAATTTAAAAACTCATGTAGATGAAACCATACCACTTTCTCTGATTAGTGATCATACGAAACTTCATCGTATTTTATTGAATTTACTGGGTAATGCGATTAAGTTTACTCAATCTGGACAAATTGAGATTGATGTTAAGCTTATAAAGAAAAGTAAGACGCATGTTTTACTCCATTTTAGTGTCGCTGATACAGGTATTGGCATTCCATATGATCTTCAAGACAAGGTTTTTGATAAATTTTTCCGAGTAACCCCATCATACAAGGGAGTCTACACAGGTCACGGTCTTGGCCTCCATATTGCCCAGTCTTATGCTAATTTATTAGGTGGAAAAATTAAGTTAACCAGTGAGCCAGGAATAGGAACGACGTTCTATTTTGACTTGTTACTAAAAATAGGGGATGGCCTGCCTCATGTGGTACCATCAAGTCTTAGCAGGAACTTTGATAAAGCGCCAATTCCTATACCCTCTGTTGAGTCAACACATACAACAAGCGAAATTCCCTCAGATGCACCAAGATTATTACTTGTTGAAGACAATCACATCGCACTGCTTACCCTTGAAAATATTGCAACTCAAGCCGGTTGCCAATTCAGGAGTGCAATTGACGGAGAAACGGCTCTTAAATTAGCTAAAACAGAACCATTTGATTTAATTATTACCGATCTTGGCCTTCCTGGTATATCAGGTATTGATCTCACCCAGAAATTGCGGCAGTTTGAAAAAGAGCAGCACAAGAAACCTATTCCCATTATTGGGCTAACAGCTCATGCTGAGAATAAAATTAAAAAAGAGTGTTTACAATCAGGAATGAATGCAGCATTTACCAAGCCCATGAATCCAGAAACCTTGGAAAAAATTAAATTGACGTATCTCTCATCCATAAACTTTTCAATAAAGAATAAACTTGCTAAAACAGGTACAGCAAAAAAACTTGGTGTTGATTTGCCAGATTCCGAAGAAGAACTCTTTAAATTGGAAGCTTTCCCATTATTGGATGCTAATAGTGCACTCATTAATATGGGTAATAATGCGGTTTTACTTAATAATATTTTAAGGTCTATGGTTGAACAAGAAATACCCAATGATATTGCAGAATTTGAACATGCCCATCTCTCAGGCGACTGGGAAACCATCGAAAAGCTCGCACACCGTATGAAAGGTGGTTTGGTTTATTGTGGCACCACTAAACTGGTTTATGCTTGTCAATATCTCGAACGATATCGTAAAGCCGGACATATCACATTTCTTGAGCCACTCTATCAACAACTATGTGTCGTCATTGAGGAAACGAAAAGTGCAATTAATGAATGGCTCAAACGTAATTACCAGGAGCACTGAAAAGGACTTAACTGGATGTAGAAAAAGAGCTGAGTTAAAGATAAATTATTTGTGCTACATCAGAAACTTTCTCGCTACACTCGATTACGTGATGAATCCGCCAATTATTTTGCCCAACAACAAACCATCCCGTTTGTTATTTATGTATAATAGCGGAAATTATTTGATGAAGTCATATGTACCATGCAAAATAAAAACTGTTTTTTTCAAAAACCACAAAGTCTGCGGAGCAGAGAAATTCCTGCTCATGCTAAAAGTTTTACTGAATTAAGTCTCCAACAGGCAAAATTAAATCATGTCTTTGATAATGATGATGAGTCTACATACAACGATTTACTCTGTAGAGCTCTTTGGGGTGTATCTTATCGTCAGATTCATGAATCACCTATATTAGGGTTTTCACTTCCTCGCACCTCGGATCCAATAAAATACGTAGTAACAAAAACTCCGTATGTTTTAGATAATGGAAGATGTTTAGATTTACCAGGATTATCTCATGACTATTATGCTCAACCTATCTGTTGGGCTACTGACGTATGGGTTTACGTTGGGTTAG
Organism: uncultured Legionella sp.; assembly: GCA_964428035.1. Classification (GTDB taxonomy): domain Bacteria; phylum Pseudomonadota; class Gammaproteobacteria; order Legionellales; family Legionellaceae; genus Legionella. Next base: position 285,197 of record CAYRWO010000001.1, on the reverse strand, counting down.
AGTCAAAACTATTTTCCTACAATATAATTAAGCAACAGCCACAACAAATTGAAGTTAGTTCTATTGTAGACTCAAGGATTACCGCTTTAGCCTATAACTCTTCATTATCAGTATTAGTACGAGCTGGTTCTGATTCCAGCATTCAATTCATAGATCCGCTTGTGAATACTCAAATCAGATTAAATTATGGAACTTCTACTCAAACCAATATAGTTTCTGATATGAATAATGGCTTTTACATGATTGGACAAACTAGTGGTGCACTTGTTCATTATGATTTACGAGATCGGAAGATAGCTAAGTTAGTGGGATTTCCAAATTCCATGCTTATCGGTTTGGCTTTTAATAATCATACTTTGGCAATTAGTACTGATAGTTGTGTACAACTTTACGACTCCCGTCAATTGAAAACGCCCCGACTAAGATTTGAAGGGCATAATCCGCCATCAAAAGCATTAGCTTTTTCACCTGATATGGCTCGAACAATTGTTACTGGAGGTGGGCCAGGGGATCAAACCTTAAAAGTATGGAATACTGACACAGGAAAAATTATTGCACAACAAAAGATAGACAACCAAATATGTGGTGTTCATTGGTTAGATCAACATGGTTTTTTTGTAACTGAAGGATATTGTGGTAATCGAGTGTCCTGTTGGTCGACAAAAGGGAATAAACTATCTATGGATGACAGTAGCCCCCTCCATACCGATACAGTTTTATTTTCGGCCCAGAATCCAGTAAACAAGGAGCAATTAATAACAGCCTCAAGTGATGAAACATTGCGTTTCTGGTCGGTAAAAAACGTTAAAAAACCACTGGATGTATCTGAAAACTCAAGTTCTTTCCTGACTATGCCAGTAATTCGTTAATAGGAGGTTAAAGCGGCTTTATTCGCACTGGTCATTCGAAATAGTATTAGGAACGGTTGACACTAGACCATCATGAAATGATGGAAGTGTTCGCAGGGTATGTTATTTTTAAAATCAAGTAAAAACTGCCGTCATTATGAACGAAGTGAAGCAACCCAGAACGATGCTTCGTTAGAAATCAGTGCTGGGTTGCTTCACTTCGTTCGCAATGACGGAATTACATACCTGGTAAGCACTTACAGATATACTGAGTCGTAGCATTATTGCCTGAGTAACCCAAATACTGCGAGTCCTTGGGTTTTGAACCAGTCGTTATCGCCTCCTATTGCATAGGGTTTTAATCCTGGAATAGCTTGAATGTTTGGATAACCTGTTGTGACAAAATAGCGCGGGCCGATAAAATGAAATTCTTTTGTGTCTCGTGCCGGACTCACCAAAATATGCCCATCTGGAACTACTTTAATCAATTGCCTCATAAAATCGACGATGTCTTGCTCATTCTCAATGCCATTTTGAACTCCTAACAGGTAAGGTACAAAAGCAGTATCAAAAACTTGTTTTTCCTTTTGCTTTATCAATTGATGTGCTTCACCTGCATGAAACTTAATATTTTTATCCAATTCAAAATCTTCTTCTCCCTTGGATTGAATTGCATGGCGAACTAGTGACAACATATAATAAATATAAGTACGTCTCAAGGACTTGGGTTTCAGAGTCCAACATAAAGTATTTTTTAACATTCCATAGGGTAACTTGATGAGAGGTGGATACCAACAGGTAAGCGCTTCTAATAATTCACCAATTGATGGATAAGGTTGACCTTGAGAGTTATATTCTCTGTAATGATAATATTTCTTAAATGCTTTAATCCAGGCAATGGTGACTGGATCTTTATCATATACCGTAACTGATTTTGCTCCTGCCTGGGCAAATAGGAACGCACTATTTCCATACCCGGGAATGACTAAAACATTTTTCCCTTCGATGTCAGCCCTAATATTATATCGACCTTTTTTTTCTCCGGATAAAACTAATGATAAATATCGTTCCGCTCCCATTGGATAGATTAATACTTCCTGGTTATCCGACACTCGTGTCACACGCTGGTCCAAGATCCACTTTGTTTCCTGCTTGCTTAATACAGTATTATTAATAGCCATAGCTGATTATGACTCTTTAGGTAATGAACCTATAAACTCAGTCACTTGTTTGGGGCTAAGCTCATAAGTCTGACCTCGAATTAAAAACCTTGGCATAGAGAGCATTCCGTAGCGTATTCTAATTAAACGACTTACCTCAACACCTTGAGACTCCCAAAGACGCCTTACTTCGCGATTTCGCCCCTCATTCAATGTGACATGATACCAAGAGTTAGATCCTTCACCGCCGCGAAACTCTATATGGGTGAATTTAGCCATTCCATCATCCAAAGTTACCCCCTTCTCCAAATTACGTAAGGCTTCCGGAGTCACTTGGCCACGCACTCTCACTGCGTATTCTCTTTCCAAACCATATTTAGGATGCATTAATTGGTTAGCTAACTCACCATTAGTAGTAAAAATAAGTAATCCTGACGTATTAACATCCAATCTACCAACTTGTATCCATCGTCCCTGTTTTAAATGAGGTAAATTATCAAATACAGTTTTATCGAACTTTGGATCATGCCGACTTGAAACTTCACCAACCGGCTTATGATAAAGCAAAATTCGTGTATTTTGTTTTATTTTTAATGGATTAGAAATCAATTTCCCTTTCACAGTAATTTTATCAAGCGGACCAGCCGAATCACCCAGTTTTACTGACTTACCATTAACCTGAACCCAACCACTTTCTATCCATCGCTCCATTTCACGACGAGAACCCAGGCCAGCCTGACTCAATATTTTTTGTAACCTTTCGCTACTCATTCTGTAATACACTCTTCATTAGTTTGGTTTGCATTATGCACGGTCAATGTTTCCAAAACTTCGGGTAAGGATGGAAGTTCGTTTAAATAGTTTAGATTGAAATAATTCAAAAATTCTTTAGTTGTTGTATAAACAGCCGGTTTTCCGGGAACATTCTTATGGCCTGCAATTCGAATCCATTCCCGTTCCATTAAGGTTTTCATTATCTGGCTATTAACTGCAACACCGCGTATTTCTTCTATATCTGCCCGGGTAACAGGTTGCTTATAAGCAATTATTGCCAAAGTTTCAAGTAATGCGCGTGAATATTTAGCTGGTTTTTCAATTTGCATTCGTGATACCCAAAAACTATACTCGGTTTTGGTCTGTACTTGATAACCACTCGCAACTTGAATTAACTCAAAGGCTCGTGATGAATAATCAGCCTTTAAGTTAGCTATTATTTTTTTTAAGGCTTCTATTGTTGGTCTTTGATTTTCCTCAAAAATTTCCTGAATTTTTTCTAAAGAAATTGGCTCATTAGCACTTAAAAGTATGGCTTCAATTATATTTTTTAATTCATTCTCATCCATATTATGCCGCCTGCAAATGGATGGGAGAAAATGCTTGAGTTTGCGTTATAATCAATAAAGATTGCCGGGCTAACTCAAGAATAGCCAACAAAGAAACAACCAAACCCATCCGCCCTTCCTCATGGGTAAATAATTGATTAAACTCTAAAACTTTATGTTGTTGCAATTGAAGCAAAATTTGACTCATTCGCTCACGAACAGACATGATTTCCCTGGCAACCTGATGGTGAGTCAGTCGTTCCTCTTGTTGCAATATTGCTTTCATGGCCTCAATTAAATCAGCTAACTCAACCTCGGGATGAACTTTTATGGTTTCCAGCTCCGTAGGCAATACTTGAATTAAAAACGTATCTCTCTCTTTTCTGGGAAGAGCATCAAGTAATTCTGCAGCGTGCTTTATTTGCTCGTAAGCCTGTAATCTCCTCACCAAAGTCATCCGCGGATCTTCATCTTCCACATCGTCAATATCTGCTGAAACAGGCAATAATAATCTGGATTTAATTTCGGCTAACATAGCAGCCATCAACAAGTAATCAGCAGCAAGCTCTAACCGACGGCACTCCATGAGCTGAATATATTGAAGATATTGTTTGGTAATGCTCATCATGGGGATATCAAGTATATCTATATTTTGTTTTCTGATCAGATACAAAAGTAAATCCAGAGGCCCGCTGAAAGAGTCCAACAGAACCTCTAAAGCATCTGGAGGGATAAACAAGTCATCAGGAACCTGAGTCAGTTCTTTACCGTCCACTATGGCGCGTATCTCAGGCTTAATAGATAACTCGATACTCATCAGTAATCCAAACCCATCACTTCTCTTACTGTATTCAAGGTTCTATTCGCTTCCTCTCGTGCCGCCTCACTTCCTTCGCTAACGATACGTTTGACTGAACCTAAATCAGTTTCATAATCAGCGATAGACTCCTGAATGGGCGCCAGTTCTTGATTAATAGCATCAATAACTGGCCTTTTACAATCAATACAGCCAATTCCTGCAGAGCGACATCCTTTTTGCACCCAATCTTTAACTTCATTATTGGAGTAGATTTTATGGAACTGCCATACAGGGCATTTTTCTGGCTCGCCAGGATCAGTTCGTTTAACTCGAGCCGGATCAGTTGGCATAGTTAATACTTTCTTTTCTACCTGCTCAGGCTGTTCTCTTAACATAATGGTATTATTATAAGACTTGGACATTTTTTGTCCATCAATTCCTGGCATTTTGGCGTTTTCAGTGAGCATGGGGTGAGGTTCAGGTAATAGAATCTTACCGCTTCCTTCCAAATATCCTAATAATCTTTCTTTATCACCAATTGATAAATTTGACTGATCCTCTAAAAGTGCTTGTGCTGTTTTTATAGCCTCATGAATGCCACTTTCTTGAAACTGTCTTCGAAGTTCTTTATAAATTTTCCCATTCTTTTTGCCCATTTTACCTATAGCTTCTATCGCTAATTCTTCAAAATTAGCTTCCTTACCATAGATATGATTAAAGCGACGAGCTACTTCACGGATTAGCTCTATATGAGCTACCTGATCTTCGCCAACGGGAACATAATCTGCGTGATACAGTAAAACATCAGCACTTTGTAATAAGGGATAACCTAAAAAGCCGTAGGTTGATAAGTCTTTCTCTTTTAATTTTTCTTGTTGATCTTTATAGGTAGGTACTCGTTCTAACCACCCTAAAGGAGTAATCATTGATAAAAGTAAATGTAATTCTGCATGCTCAGGAACCCAGGATTGAATAAAGATTGTTGAAAGTCCAGGATTAACACCACAAGCCAACCAATCAATGACCATATCCCAAACATTTTTTTTAATAAAACTGGTATCTTCATATTGAGTCGTTAGACCATGCCAATCAGCTGCAAAAAAGAAACAATCGTATTGATGTTGTAATTTAATCCAGTTTTTTAGTACACCATGATAATGTCCAAGATGTAATCTTCCACTGACACGCATTCCAGAAACAACTCGTTTATTGGAAGTAAATAATGCTGACATCAATATCCTCTGCTAGTTAATAATTAAAACAATAATATTAAAACAATAATTCTATTTAAGGTCTGTTGTCATTTCTTTTGTGATCCTGCTAAAAGTTCCTACGTGCCACGGCTTGTCCGCGACCTCCATGAGATCTCTGGATACCGCGGACAAGCCGCGGTACGTGGGAACTATAGAGCAATTGTCAATAGACCCTAAAGCTCATAAAAAATTTACAAGCCTTTTCTTATTTGTTATCTGAATTATCTAAAGGGTTCAGGGTCTCCTTTCCCTTCTCTTAAAATCGCGGGATAATCCCCCGTTAAATCAACCACAGTGGTAGGTTCATGTCCGCAATTACCACCATCAATAATAAGGTCAGTTTGAGCGCCTAAAAGATCTTTAATGGCTTCAGGCTCGCTCAAAGGTGCTTGTGCGCCCGGGAGAATCAAAGTAGTACTCATCAAAGGAGCTTCCAAACAATCCAACAAAGATAAGGTGATGTTATTGTCTGGCACTCTAAGCCCCAAGGTTCTTCTTTTCGGATGAAGCATCAAACGAGGCACCTCATGCGTTGCATTGAGAATAAATGTATATGACCCTGGTGTAAACGCCTTCAAAAGCCTGAATATAGAATTCGATACTTTAGCGTAGGTTCCGAGCTGAGATAAATCACGGCAAACTAAAGTCATATTGTGATTTTTATCCAACTGTCTTAAACGCCTGATCCGCTCAAGAGCTGATTTATTCCCAAGACTACAGCCTAATGCATAACCAGAATCGGTTGGATATACAATTAATCCCCCCTCTTCGATAATGGAAACTGCTTTTCTTAGCAAACGAGCTTGAGGATTATCAGGATGTAATGCAAAAAACTGACTCATAAAGTCCCCTGTTAAATGTTCCAATCATGCCAAATAGGCTTACAGTTTACTGGTAGTTGTTGCTGTCGTCCAAGGTTTATGCGAGATGATGTGTCACTATGAAAATCTGAGCCTGAGGATGCTAATAAATTAAACCTCAAACTGGTTGCAGCCATTTCCTGAATTTGTGTCACTGTCATTTCACCAGAAACCACTTCGATACCTTCTCCACCAGCCTCTTTAAATTCTTTGATTAACTCATGCAATTTAGAACGCGTCAATCCGTATTTGAGAGGATGGGCAATAACTGCTTTACCGCCTGACTCAACTATTCCCTGGACCGCTTCCTGGATAGTCGCCCAAGGAGTTGGAATATAAGCTCCTCGACCTCTCCCCAGGAATTGCTTAAAAGCAGACCTCATATCTCTTGTTTTGCCTTCGTCAATTAAGACGCGAGCGAAATGAGGACGTCCAACCCGCTCATGCCCAGCCAACTCGCAAGCTTTATCATAAGCGTCTGTTACTCCCATCAGAGACAGCGACTTACCAATTGCCACCGCTCGCTCTATTCTACTTTGATTTTGATGTTGAATTAAATCATTTAAATCAGAAGTATGATTGATTTGATAACCCAATATATGAATATCATATTTCTTCCAACGAGTACTAAGCTCTATCCCATTAATTATTTTAATTTTGGTAGTTAAAGCAGCTTGATTTAAGGCACTATAACCAGCAATGGTATCATGGTCAGTTAGAGAGAGGCATAGTAACTGCTGAGTTTGGGCTTTTTGTATTAATTCTTCAGGACTTAACGCTCCATCGGAAAAATTACTATGACAATGAAGATCAATCATAAATAGTGAATATCTTAAAATCAAAAGATTATAGCATGTATATCATGTAAATTAGTGAATATTGCTTTATTTTAATAACCTGAACTTGCAGAAGAGGCGCCTTTTGAACTATTCTTTAAGTATGGTTATTAAATATATCAATACTCTTGAGCAGTACACTAAATAGTAACATCATAAAATTACCACCTCTTAGTACGCAGGAAATCGCTAATCTGTGTGGTGTTTTACACAGTAACTTCAGATTTTTAGAAGAACATTTCAATTTGACTATTAAGCTCAAACAGAACACAATTATTCTCTATGGTTCCTCTGAAGAATCGTTCAAGGAAATCAAAAAGATACTCAATTTATTATATCCTTTATGCCAAAAACCTATAGATACTCAAACCATCCGTGTTTTAATCAATGAGGATTACCAAACAGCAATGACTCATCATATTAAATTATCCCGTAAATCCATTTCAGCACGAAATAATAAACAAGCAGTATTTCTTGATGCCATTGACAAATTTGGGATCACCTTTGCTGTTGGCCCTGCTGGAACTGGAAAAACCTACCTTGCTGTTTCTAAAGCTATTGAGAGCTTTGAAAAAGGAGAGGTACAAAGACTTATTTTTGTAAGACCCGCAGTAGAAGCGGGGGAAAAATTAGGTTTCCTGCCAGGTGACCTGGTCGAAAAAGTGCTTCCTTATTTAAGGCCCATATACGATGCTTTATATGAAATGATTGGTTTTAAAGAAACTCAAAAATTGATTCAAAGTGATATTATCGAAGTACTGCCACTAGCGTTCATGCGTGGCCGTACTTTAAATGAATCATTCATTATTCTTGATGAAGCCCAAAACACTACGGTCATGCAAATGAAGATGTTTTTAACTCGAATGGGTTTTGGCTCCAAAACGGTCATCACTGGTGATATCACACAAGTTGACTTACCCAAAGGAATTGATTCAGGTCTTGCCCATGCCATCAATTTGTTTAAAAAAATTCCTGAGATAAGCATTCATACATTCACAAGTCGTGAAGTCGTCAGGCATCCTCTGGTATCAAAAATTGTTGATTGTTATGACAATGAATATACAGGTAGAAAGAAATGACTTATTACATCGATATCCAAAATGTCACTGAGGAGTCATTGCCTTTAACAGAAAAGGAATTATCCAATCTGGCCGAACTCGCACTTAGGGATCATCAAAATGATGGTGAGTTAACGATACGTATCGTTAATGCAGAAGAAATGATCTATTTAAATCATACTTATAGAAAACAAAATAAAACGACTAATGTTCTTGCTTTCCCTTGTTCTTTACCTGATAGCATCGAACTTGAATGCCCTCTTTTAGGGGATATTATTATTTGCCCTGAGGTGTTACTTACAGAAAGTGAGCAACTTAATAAATCACTAAAGGAACATTGGTCTTTAATTGTGATTCATGGCGTACTGCATTTATTAGGTTATGATCATGTTAAGGATGATGAAGCCATTGTGATGCAGTCACTCGAAGCGAAGCTCTTAACTGAAATAGGTTATTCTAATCCTTATGACTTAGAGGTACATGAACTTGAATAAAGAGGAAGAAGGTGGTTCGTGGTTTCTCCGATTGAAACAGTTTCTGCAAGGAGAGCCACAAAATCAGGAAGAACTCGTGAGTTTACTAAGAGACGCTCAGATCAGGTCTCTGATTAATTCAGAAACTCTTGCTATGATTGAAGGTGCTATCTTATTCTCCAAGATGCGGGTTCGTGACATCATGTTACCCAAAAATCAGATGGTTTCTATTAACGTTGTTGATGAATATAGCGAAATTATCAAAGTAGTTACTCGAACTGGGCATTCACGATTTCCCGTGGTTGGTGAAAGTTCTGATGAAATTATTGGTATTCTGCATGCTAAGGATTTACTACGTTATCAACCGGGAAACTCTGACTCTCTTGATTTGCTGGATATTTGTCGGCAAGTAACCTTTGTTCCAGAAAGTAGACGTCTTGACAGTTTACTCAGTGAGTTTCGTTGTAATCGCAATCATATGGCCATAGTTGTTGATGAATATGGTGAAATATCCGGCTTTGTCACTATAGAAGATATTATAGAGCAGATCATAGGCGATATTGAAGATGAGTTCGATATTGATGAAGATGCGTATATTAAAACCCACCATGATCATCATTACATCATTAAAGCCCATACTCCTATTGAAGAATTTAATGAGCAGATGCATACTGATTTCAGTGATGAGACTTATGATACGATTGGCGGTATAGTAATGAATGGTTTTGGTTATTTACCTAAACGTGGCGATACAATTACTATCAACAATTTAGAGTTTAAAATCATTAATGCAGATGCCAGACGAATTAAATTATTAGAGTGCATCGATAAACGCTCTGAAGATACCTCAAAGATTAATGTTGAAGGATAACTAATTAATGAATAGTAATATTCTTATCATCGATGATGACACCGAGCTGACCGATTTATTAACTCAATATTTAGAATCTGAAGGATTCAATGTGATTTGTGTTCACGATGGCGAGAATGGTGTTAAAAAAGCTTTAAATCAAGTATTTGATGCAATTGTTCTCGACGTGATGCTACCCAAACTAAATGGGTTTGAAGTATTAAAAGCGATAAGAGAACATCTGGAAACTCCTGTCCTGATGCTGACTGCTCGTGGTGATGATATAGATCGCATCGTGGGTCTGGAAATTGGCGCTGATGATTATTTGCCTAAGCCCTGTAACCCTCGTGAGTTGGTCGCGCGTTTACGAGCTATTTTAAGGCGAACCCTGAAAATCCCGATTTCAAGACCAATTATTGAACAACATAACATCGTTGTAGATTGCTCGAAACGTCATGTGACCATGGAGGGAAAATTTCTCGAATTAACTAATGCTGAATTTAATATATTGGAAATGTTGATTAAATCTCCTGGACAAGCATTTTCAAAAGAGGAACTTACAGAATATGCATTAGGCAGAAAATACACGGCCTATGATAGAAGTATTGATGTTCATATCAGTAATTTAAGGAATAAATTAGGTGACAATCCGCAAGGTGAGCCCATAGTAAAAACAGTCCGGGGGTTTGGGTATATGTTTAATGCGTAGTTTGTATTGGAAAATATTCGTCTCCTTTTGGTTAGCTACAATTTTAATTATTTTTACTACTGCCTGGGTTACTAGTCAAATCGCTCAAAAGTCATCGCAGCCCGCCCGAGAACAAGTGTTTATGGACAGTTATGCTAATGCGGCTGTTGCTACCTTTGAATCAGGCCGACGCTTGGCTTTATTGAAATGGCTTAATCAAATTGGTCTTTCTCGTCACATGTCAATTTACTTACTATCCAGTTCCGGAGAAATTGTTGGTGCTCAGGCGCCTCCAGATAATGTAAAAAAAGTAGCCGAAAATCTCATTAAGGATCAACTTAGCGAAGGTATTTTTAAGTCTGGAAAATTAATAGTCAGTCATGAAATTTTATCTACTTCAGGTAAATTTTACAGACTTGCTGCCGTAAGTGAAAAACCCATTTCCTATTTTATTGAAATTCCATGGGCAGGACTTACAATACGTTTGACTCTTGCCATCTTTATTAGTGGTCTTATTTGCTATTTATTATCGCTATATTTAACCCAGCCACTTCGTTCTTTAGGCATGGCGGCAAAATCAATCGCCACGGGAAAGCTCCACACTCGAGTGGGTCATTTTAGAGGCCATACAAAAGATGAAATAGCGGAACTTAGCAATGATTTTGATCGTATGGCGGAACAATTGGAGGCTTTAGTTAGCTCCAAAGAGCGTTTGTTACAAGATATTTCACATGAATTACGTTCCCCAATCACTCGCCTTAATATTGCTATTGAGCTGGCTAAAAATAAGACAAAGCATCTGGCGGACAGCGAATTTAGGCGCATGGAGCTTGAGAGTTCACGGTTGAATATTTTAATCGGTGAAATTTTAGATTTTGCCCGTTTAGATAAGTCCACAACCGAACTTCAATTAACTGAAACAGACCTCCCTGAGCTTTTATCAGAGATTATCCATGATGCTAATTATGAATTTGAGAATGAGTCTATTCGCATAGTAGCCCAGACAATAGAGCCCTGCCAACTACTCATTGATAAACGCCTGATCCATAGAGCGGTAGAAAATATTGTACGTAATGCACTCCATTACTCTATGGATAATCAACAGGTTACAATTTCCTTGCGACATAGTGACAGTAAAGATCATATCTATATTGATGTTAAAGATAATGGGCCTGGAGTTCCCGAGGATCAACTTGAGAACATATTTAATCCTTTTTATCGAGTCGATACGTCACGAACCAAAAAAACAGGTGGGTATGGTTTAGGGTTAGCCATTGCTTCTCGAGCGGTTACCTTACATCACGGTGAAATTATTGCTAAAAATAATGATGGAGGTGGTTTATTCGTTCGTATTGTCCTTCCTGTGAACAGGACTCATTGAACATCATTTAGCCGAGAAAAGGGACTGTTGCCGACCGCAACAGTTCGGAAAATCATGAATATTTCTCTGGATTTTAGTCGTAAAATTAGGTAATATGTACAAAAAAAATATCAACCAGGATTATCCTTTAGTGAGTACAACATCGAAGTTGGGTAAAGTAAGTAGTTTCTTCTTTTTTTCTGGATTTGTTTTCGGAAAAATTCAGAGTCTTCCAATTCCTGTCGTCTCCTCTGCTTTTAACGTAGTTTCTCTTATGTTTTATATGATGGGATATGGCGTATGGTTTATCGCCAGTCATTTTTATCCCGACCATGATCCCAAGGAAGAGGAATGGTATGGTTTTGCCCAATTTAAAGAACAATACTTATTTGCGGCTACACTGGGCTTCATTGCAACGGCTTTAAGCATAGCCGCTATTTTTGTACCTGTGCTTCTTATTCCCGCAGCCTGGACTTTCCTGGCGAGTAATTTCATGTGGACTTCAGGTGAATATAATAAACTAAATAGCCCCTCGCCCCAAGATAAAAACTATTCTCATACCTATCAAAAAGCTTATGTATCCTATGCCATTACCATGACCGCTATGAGTTTTGTAACAGCTCTGGGAGCCACTGCTGTCTTTTTATTTCCTCCGGCAGCTATACCAGTGCTTATATTATCAACTATTATTATTGTTGGTTTAAGCGCTTTTGCCGTTGAAAATTGGTTGAACTATACATTTGGTGATCATAAACCTACACCAGTGGTTCAAACCAGTCATAATCAAATGAATCATTCATTAGGACCTAGAGTCGTGCCTGAGGAAACAGATTCACTAGCCCCTTATCACGGTGACGACTTATTAAAATCCTCTGAGGATAGCAAATCCATTCAACTGGAAACTGATGAGTCCCCTCTTTGCGTTCAGACTTGCTCAATGCCTTAATAATTTAGTATATTCTGTTCGCCAACAAGAGGTTCATAATGAATAAGATAACTGAGAACATGATCAGAGAGGCGTATAAAGCATTACCTAATGCTTACGCGCCCTATTCCCTATTTAAAGTTGCATCGTGTATCTGTACTGATAAGGATAATCTGTATACTGGGGTCAATGTTGAAAACAGTTCTTATAGTTTAACCGCCTGTGCTGAATCATCAGCCATTTGCAATATGGTTCTGGCAGGAGAGCAGCGTATTAAAAGTATTGTTGTGGTAGCTGACAATCGTTTATTGTGCTCACCTTGTGGGGCATGCAGACAAAGAATTCACGAATTCTCAACACCTGATACCATGGTACATTTATGCAATGAACATGTCGTCTTTCAAAGTTTAACCATTGATAAACTCTTGCCTCTGGCTTTTGATCTTAACCCTTAATTGGATGATTATATGACTAATTCTGCAACAAAAAATTCTTACCCTCACTTAGCCGCAGACTATATTAAAAAATTACTCCCCTCGTTTAAACCCACTGTGGGAATCGTTTTAGGTTCTGGATTGGGTCAATTTGCTGAAGAATTAGAGGACACCGTATCAATCAGTTATGAAGATCTTCCAGGATTTCCTAAAATTACAGTTCAGGGTCATGGTGGAAAATTAATTCTTGGTTATTGGAAGGGAGTGGCTGTAGTTTGCCTACAAGGTCGAGCCCATACTTATGAAGGACTTGAAAATTACAATACGGTTAAAACCTATGTAAGAACCTTAAAAGTTCTGGGATGTAACTATTTTATAGCAACAAATGCCTCTGGATCACTAAGAGAAGATGTTGGTCCAGGTGATCTCATGCTTATCACCGATCACATTAACTTACAACCCAGTAATCCACTCATCGGGCCTAACGATGATGAGTTTGGACCTAGATTTTATCCCTTAGACAATGCATACGATAAAACCATGCGTACCGATTTATTAACCATTGCTCAAAAAAAATCAATTAAATTAAATCAAGGCGTCTATATTTCTGTATTAGGCCCACATTATGAAACTGCAGCAGAAATAAAAGCTTTTAAGATCTTAGGTGCTGACGCGGTAGGAATGTCTACTGTTCCAGAGGTTTTGGTGGCTAATCATTGTGGTATGAACGTTGCGGTCATTGCCATGATAACAAATTATGCAACAGGTCTTTCCAAAACCAGTCATAGTCATGAAGCCGTAGTCAGTATGGCATCCAGCGCTGCAGAAAAACTTAATACTTTGATTAAAGAATATATTTCAGGATTAGCGTGACTCTGAAAGCTCATTTAAACAGTGTTTTTGAACATTTAATTTCAGATGATGTCAGCGCTGGTATCTCCATAGATCAATTAATTCAATCTACGGATCTGACGCTGCTTAAAGAAAATCCTTCAGATGAAGAGCTGAATCACATCTATCAGTTAGCCCAAAATTATCCGGTTGCTGCTTTATGTGTCGATGCTCATCATCTCCACAAGTTTAATTTACCAGCAGGATTTAATTTCGCTACAGTAATTAATTTCCCCCACGGAAATAATGATCTGAATACCTGCATCAAAGAGATTGACCAGGCTTTAATTTGGGGAGTCAAAGAAATCGACTACGTATTCCCCTATCAAGTGTATCTCGCAGATAAGAAACACGAAGCATTAAATCACTGCCGAGCTATAGCTCAATCCTGCAAAAAACATGGACTTGTCTTAAAAATAATTATGGAGACAGGCGTCTTTTCTGACATCGAAAATATTTATAAATTAAGCGCTGAGCTAATTGAGACGGGATGCACTTTTCTCAAAACCTCAACTGGAAAAATTGCACAGGGAGCCTCATTATCTGCTGTATTTGCAATTTTAAGTGCTATTAAAGACTCTGGAACACCGTGTGGTGTCAAGATTTCCGGAGGAGTTAAAACACCGCAACAAGCCCGAAGTTATGCTTATCTGGCCGAATTAATAATGAACCAAAAAATAAATAAAAGCTGGTTTCGCCTCGGTGCCAGCAGTCTTTTGGATGAGCTATTAAAAAGCAAATAATAAGTTGGTAAGTTGGACTAAAAAGAGTCATACAAATGATGATAAATTTGGAATGAAATAACAAAACACCAAAATTATTTAGTACAAAGCTGAAGTATAAAAATTTTGATTAAACATTCACTGAATCTCAGCTAGAATAGCAGGGAAAATTTTATTAATAATTCCTGGAGTTTAAATTACTATGAGAAACAAAACTGTATTTAAATCCATTTTAGTGTTGCTATTTGGACTTTTTTTAACAGGCTGTAATAAAGACCTTCCTCCTGGTGAATATGATGCTAACGAAATTGGTAAAATAAAAAAAGTAATTCCAGGCACTATAATCTCTAAACGACCTGTTAATTTACATAGACAAAATGCTGATGGTACGAATTCCCATTCGAAAGGTGATAGCAGCTTTATGGAAGGTGGATATAATCAAACTCATGGCGTTGAATATGTCATCAAACTGAACACTGGCGGCATTATTTCCGTGGTTCAGTCTGAAGATTTAAGACTTAAAAACAAACAAAAGATTTTGGTGATTTATGGTCGACATACGCGAGTAGTAGGCGATAATGGCAGTGATGTGTATTAATAACCGTTCACGATCCACGTTATCCTGAGGAGATCCTTCGCTTCGCTCTGGATGATGAGTCCCTTAGTATTCATATAGTTAAGCATTTTAGTCTCATTTTTCGTAAGCTCGCGGGATGAAATTTTCGTCATTGCGAGCCTTAGCGAAGCAACCCAGAACAATGCTTCGTTAAAAAATCTGTACTGGATCGCCTCACTTCGTTCACAATGACGACAGTTTTTTACTTCATTTAAAAAACATCATACCCCGTGAACGCTTACCATTTTTCTCATACACTCTTCAATAAAGCCACTCCTACTGCTAACCACATGAACAAACCGTAATATACACTGACTAAGAAAGCTTTAAAACAATCTTCTGGGGCTCTCTTATTAATTAACTTTTGTTGATAAATCAAGATCAATCCCGCTGCAGCCCAACATCCATAAAATCCAACATGCACCTTGCTCACTAAAGCCCAATACAACCACAAACTATGAAGAGTAGAAAGCAGCATACCAATAATCATTCGATCGTAGTTGGAAAAATAAATTGCAGTTGATTTCACTCCTATTTTTAAATCATCTTCTCTATCAGTCATTGCATACATCGTGTCATAGGCAACTATCCAGGCAAAATTAATTAGAAATAAAATAAAAAATCCGCTATTCAGGGACACCTCGGAAGCAACATAAGCCATAGGTATACCGAGAGAAAAAGCCAGGCCCAGCACCAGTTGGGGCGCTTCTATAAATCGTTTGCAAAAGGGATAGAGAAAAGTAATCAATAAGGCGACCAAGGCCAGATAAAAACAATTTGGGGGTAAGTTAATTACAACCCCTAAAGCAGCGCACAATAGTAAAATTAATAATATAAAAGTCTCGCTCAGACCAACCTCACCTGAAGTTAAAGGGCGTAATTTTGTTCGAGTAACGTGTTTATCGATATGTCTGTCTGCTATATCATTAAAAACGCAACCCGCAGCTCGCATCAATACAGTACCGATAAAGAATAAAAAAAGTAATTTGAAAGAGGGAAATCCATCATTAGCGAACCATAAAGCCCAAGCTGTTGGATACCACAGCAGGAGAGTTCCAGCCGGTCTATTAAATCGTAACAGTCGCCAATACGCGCTCCATTTTATCACAATACATTCTCTAATTCGGGTAATAAAAGTTCAGCTAAATAAAAGGACTCCATATGCTCCAGAGAATACTCTGCTAATCTAACCCAAATAATGTCATCAATGATGTTCCGTTTTTTTTTGACCCAATGAAACTCGATACATTGTTTGTCTACAGGATAGCTTACCATACTCACTCGATGTACTAGATGGCTGTCAAAAATTAAGTTTCGTATTGACTCTTTTTCCAGACGTTTAAAAAAATCAGGATTAATATGATAACATTTTTGAGGAATTATGGTTCTGGCATACCAATAATCTATATTCTGATGTTTCATCATTATTTCCCGTTGAAAAATCAGAGTATCCTTAATTTGAAGCAGATAAGTGTCCCACCAGGTCGGTTTTATCCATTTCTGTGAAATAAGTTCTAGTTGAGTACTTCCTTTCAGAGCCAGTAACTTATCAGTTAAAGAGTATGGATGTACTCGCCAATCGCTCAAGGCTTCGGGATGATCCGTTTCAGCAGTAAAGACAGGCTGATTATTTATATACATAGATTATATTTTATTTTAAATATGATTCATAAGAATACTACAAAATAAGCCCTCCATGAATAAGGGATTTACTATTATTCAACTCAAACAAGTAGTTCGTATTAGCGCGGCGCTATTGTCATAACCTGACGGCTATGGGTGTATAACCCAACTCGTTAATCTTTTGATTTAATCTTAATTCGTCCTAGTTTATTTAGGATGATGATTATACGCTCTTTGGTATGTGAATTAAATAATACAAACTGACCATTGCTTATAGCACTCACAGGATTATTGGATAAAATTATCTTATTAAGAGAACTCGCCCCAGACCAGGTGATATTCCAGCCTGGATGATACCAATGCCATTGATAAAGAAGATCCGATGTGTTTTGTTCAATCTTACATTGGGTCAGGATCATTCCTGCAGACCAATTCAATGATTCGTCAAAAGGAGCAAGATATACTGGACGTCCAAGTGTAGTGGCTTGAATCTTGGCATACTGTATTGCCGTTCTAATCTCATCAATTATTGTCTGTTGCTCATTTCTATACGTAAAAAAGGATGCAGAACTAATAGTTAGTAAAGAGAGTCCAGCAAGAAGAATCAAAGTAATTAATACTTCAATTAATGTAAATCCTTTTATTTTCATAATATGCACTTGATACTATTTAATTAGACCAACTTCTTAAGAGCGCTAAGATCATGAAAAATATTCTTTTTATACGAAGGATTCTCAAGTAGATAGTCAAGAGTAAAACTCTGAATTATGGGATATGTTGAACTCAGACCGGCAGACAAGTCATTTATATCTATCCCTAAAGTTAATATAGCACGAGGAGTATTTTTTTCTATTTGAGATAACCACTGTCTTGCTTGGTTTTCAGCGAAATCTTGCTCTAAAACTTTAATTATTAATAATTCATCATTTTTTACACTAATGTAGGTCATCATGCGATTAAAGAGAGTTTGTGCTTTATTGTTTAAATCTGAAGAAATCAGTACCACTAACTTAACAGGTTGATTGGATTTATCCCGTAATTTTAAAGAGTTCTTTTTATTTATCCAAGGTTCAATTCCTAACTGATTTAGATAATAAAGAGTTAAATTACTAAACATATGAATATTCTAAAGAAAAAAAGGAGTATAACCCGAAATGAACAATCAGTCAGCTCCTTCAACAGGAAACCCTTAAAAGGGTTCTAAATTAAGCCATTATTTGGAGTATGAGACACTTAACAATGGGCTCACTGCAAAAGAGTAGAAATATCTCTCTTTTTTTTAGTTAATTTATATAAATAAATCAATAGCTTAATTGAAAAACATTCATTTTAGTTGCTTTGTTAGGGTTGTCCATTCTTTAAAATAACGTTAACCTTTGTAACGAAGTCGCAAATTAACCACTACATCAATACTGTTATCGTCGAACTAACTTAACCCCAAATGGCTATATAACTGTCATTGAGAATACACTCTAAGGAGAGGATAAATGATATGGAAATTAAGTAAAATAAGTAAAACAATCGTTCTTTCAGCCACTACACTATCAGTTCTAAGTCATAGTAATTTACTTCAGGCAGCTACTCAATTGGGACAAGGCATCTACTATGATGAGAGCCAAATTACTAAACTTGCACAAAAATACCCAACACGTGTTTCTAAAGACGCTGGCTATCCTTTAATCGATAACTACTCCACGTTAAAATCAGTATTTCGAGGTAGCCAATTCGGGCTAACAGATAAACCCATAACCAGTGGTCTATGGTGGACTCCACTTCTGGCGGTGGATAAAAATGCAAGTCAAATACAAGATCGCGATTTCCTCTCTCCCTTAATGGTAATTCCTAATCCATTAACTATAGGCGTAAATGATAGTGGAATCAGTTTGGGAATACCTTTGCAAAAAGCCAATATTGACAATGTTCACATCGATCGCGGTTATGATAATACTCTGGATTTAACCGTTTCCACAGGAGATTTAAGTGGTACAGCACCGTTAGTTGCCGACTACTCAGACTGGATGGTTAAAGTTCAATGGGCACAAAATAACACGCCATTACTTGCTGCTACTCTTGCTGAAGGATCCCCTTTTATTTTTATAGAAAAGAAAAATAAGCAGGCTAATTCATATCTTCGTTTTAATAATTCACAAGATGTAAAATTAATCAGTCACACATCGGGTTTAAGTCTATTTAAAACCAAAAATGCCTCTTCAGCAGATTATCGTTATTACGCTTTATTCTCAAATCCAACAACATTAGTTAATCCATGGAAAACCAGTACAGGTGCAGTGATTACCCCCGTAAATCAGGGAGGTAGTGGAACGATTGTTCCAAATACTCAAATTAATATGAGCGACTCAAACCCCTACTTCTCGGTTGCTATTATCCCTGCAACTACTGATTCTGCAGCTGTTACGCTTGCCAATCAAATGCAAGCCTATGCTTATAACTTTATAAAAAATACGAATATCAGTTATCAATACGATAAAACAAATTCACAAGTGGTGAGCAGTTTTAATTTTAACACTCAAACAATGTATGCAAACCCCTCATTAAAAAACCAATCCCTGGTGATGCTGTATCCATGGCAAATAAAGAATATGAGTAGTGCAGATAAAGCAAATTGCTTCTTGCAGAATGAGTGCGCAGGTAATGCAGGGGTAATCCAAACATTAAAAGGAACCATGCATTTATTTACTGTTCCGGTAACCTCTCCACAAACCAACACTGCTTCTTTTTCTATTCGAATTCCTTTTAATGGTGTACTGCCGGCTCTTCCTAATCTTCTCACCCAAACTCAACTCAACAAGATAGGAAGTTATTCATTTAGTATCCCACCCGATCCCCATTTGGATGCCAAAAATCCATGGACGGATACCTATGCTACTGGCAAGCTACTTAGTCGAGAAGCCCAACTGATTAAAATTGCCCATGTGTTAATGGGTTCATCAGCAAATCCTGATCCCAAGTATCAAAACATTCGTGACAGTTTACTACTGAAACTTAAGGCGCAGGTAACCAGTTTTTTAACAGGACTGAATTATACTGATGCATGCCCCGGTGGAGCTACAGACTGCCAAAGACCTGAAGGTGCATGGTTTTATACCTACAATAGCAAATGGAATAGTTTAATGGGTTTCCCTAGTGGTTTTTTTACTGCTACCACCCTGACGGATCATGCCTTTCATTGGGGTTACCTAATTGATGGGGCAGCGACAATTGCCCAATTTGATAAAACATGGGCACAAGAGTATGGTGCTCTGGTAAATTTGATCATCAGAGATGTCTGGAATTATAAATACGGGACTGAGGTTGCAAATGATCCTGTAAAACTCCCCCACTTTCGAGGTTTCGACCCCTATTCCGGCCTGTCCTCTGCCCTGGGGATGCCTTATAGCCTGGACAACATTAATGAGGAGGACAGTGCTGAATTCATGAATTTGGCTCAGGCAATTATTTTATGGGGTTTGAACACGGAGGGCGTAACCTTCCAAGGAGATGATACGTCCTCTCAATCTTTATTGGAAACTGGGTTATATCTTTATACAACTGAAAGCGAGGGTTTAAATCATTATCATTTTAATCAAAATCCTGATGCTGGAATTTTCCCCATTGGATGGTCTAATGCAAGTACAGGACAAACTTACTTATCTATAGGTAACGTATGGGGCGGAAAGATGGATCGGTCTACTTATTTTTGTGCAAGCCAGCCTTGCTATTATCAAGATCTCGCATCAAATACATTACCCATTAGTGCCGGTTCCTTATACTTAGGCTATGATCCAAATTTTGTATTGAATGTTTATAATCTTGATGCTAAAAATCCTTGTTCAGGAGATCCCGCTAACACCGCTTATTGTGGTACGTTACTAAAGTATTTAGCTTTGGGGGCCCCAGAAAAAGCCTTAAGTTATTACACTAATCATTTTGATTTGAAAGGGAACATGCCGGATCCTGGCGAATCACTTCCTAGTATTTATTATTGGATTCAAAACTTACAAAATCTGGGCACTTTGAATAAAGAGATTAAAGCAGACGTCCCTTCCTATGCCGTTTTTGGTTCTAACGATAAAATTTATGTCTCCGCTTATAATAATGAGTCTCAAGCGCGACAAGTTAATTTTTATAAAGACGGTAATTTAATCTGTACATTAGAAAATATCCTGCCAGGAGAAATTAAAGGTAGTTATTGCGGTAGTGAACCACCTCCCCCATCTACTCAGTTCTCCTACACCATCTATGTAGGGTACCCATTTAAACCGGTACAGATTAATAATACGATGACATGTCCTGATCCAATTACCAAAAGTCCCAGCTGTCTAATCAAAGGGATCGCAGGGAACTCGATAATGACCATTGCAGGGTCTAATAGTAATTTGTGTACGTTAGCTATTTCCTCAGCAGGAGCCGTCTCCCCACTCCCAGATAAGTCAAAAGGCTGTAATATTAATTCAAAACCAGCAACGCCGACTGAAGCCGGAGTTATCAATCTGCCAGGAGGATTTTAATACATTTCTCTGTTAAGGCTGGGTACCGGCCCGGCATGTTATCCAAATGCCCCGTCATCTCGAGTGTAGGCGAGATGACGGTAGGTTTTATAAAAGTGTCATAAAAAGTAAGCTGGTAAGTTAAAATCACCCCTTAGAGCGATGTTCAAGCTCTACATCCAATAATAATCGAAATAAAACTCCTAATTGATTTATTAAAAACTGAAATCAAAGATATACTAAATGAAGATGCATTAAATTTGGGATGGTTATGGACAAATTATTCCGTAAAAGCAGTATGTTACGCTTGAATAACCCTGAAAAGTTAAATAATCTTTTTCGAATTATTTCTCCTCATAACTGGATTATTTTAACTGCAGTGATTTTGCTGCTCATTATGCTCGCGTGCTGGTCCATTTGGGGAAGTATTAATACTGTTGTCTCTGGTAATGGTATTTTAATTAATAGCGGCCAAAACATCTATGATGCCATTGCTGAATATCAAGGCAGGTTAATAACTATTGATGTAAGCGTAGGGGAACAAGTCAGAAAAGGACAACAATTAGCAACGCTTAAACTCCCATTATTAGAATTAGAGCTTGAAAATAAACAACAGACATTAAATAACTTGCAAAAGCAACGAAATAATTTACGACAATTTATTCTGAAAGATTTCAAAATGGAGCAGCAAAATAACGCGGTTTTGCAGCAAAATTGGGCAAAGGATTTAAATAATGCCGATACCCATCTGGGTTATTTAAAAAAATCTCTTGATGAGCGGGAAAAACTGGTAGACAAAGTGATATCTCGCCAAGAATTGGCAGAGCTAAAAAGCAGTTATTTTAAAGAGTTACAAAACCGCGATGAAATCAGAAAAAAGATGATGGAGAATCTTATAGAATCCAAACGCCGGTCTGAGGCAAATCAACAACGCATGGTTGAAATTAATAATAAAATCTTACATGCGCAATTGGAATTAGCTTTGATACAAAAAAAACTTAAACTAAACAGCATCATCATCAGTCCTGTGGATGGGGAAATAATCAATGTCATTGGGAAAACCGGCGAAATAGTTCAGGCCGGCACTAAAATTATGGATATAGAACCTTATTCAGAATTCGTAGATGCCGCAATTTATGTTCCTGCCGGAATGGGGAAAATTATTTCACCTGGAATGGCTGCTCAAGTGATACCTAATTCAGTGAAGAAACAGGAGTACGGTAGCATGATAGGTAAGGTAGCAGCCGTTTCACGTTTTCCAAGTAGCCAGCAAAGTATGATGTCCGTTTTAGCCAATGAAAAATTAGTGGAAAATTTTACTAAAGATGGACCACAACTTTATATTCGCATTGATTTAGTCGAAGCAGACACCCCAAGTCACTATAAGTGGACTACTTCAAAGGGACCTAACATGGTTGTGACTAACGGTACCCTATGTACTGCGAACATTATTACTAAGACTCAAGCACCAATCACCTTGGTTATACCTGGGATAAAGCAATTTTTAGGGATTGATTAGGATTATGTTTAATCAAATAAGAAGAACACCGACAATATTGCAAATGGAGGCTGTCGAA
This sequence comes from uncultured Legionella sp., assembly GCA_964428035.1. Lineage (GTDB taxonomy): Bacteria > Pseudomonadota > Gammaproteobacteria > Legionellales > Legionellaceae > Legionella. The sequence goes on along the minus strand of CAYRWO010000001.1, from coordinate 262,415 downwards.
TGCGGTGCAGTGGCATTAGCTATTGTTTTAGCATTTTATGGACGTTGGATTTCTCAGGATGTATTACGTAGTGATTGTGGTGTGTCACGCGATGGAAGCAGAGCTGATAATTTATTCAGAGCAGCAGAAAAGCATGGAATGGTAGTTAATGCATACTCCACTGAACCAGAAGAAATAACTGAATATCAATTTCCAGCAATTATTCATTGGGAATTTAATCATTTTGTTGTTTTAGAAGGTGTTACCAAGCGTCATGTTTATATTAACGATCCAGCATATGGAAAACGTACTTTAAGTTGGGACGAGTTTGATGAAGGTTTTACCGGAATTATCCTTGAATTAAAACCCGGACCACAATTTTTCAAGACAGGTCATAAACCTAAAATACTATCTAATTTACTTAATCGGTTACGTCAATCAAAAGAAGCTGTAGGATTTATTTTCCTTGCTACTCTTTTTTTAGCAATTCCTGGCATTGCTATTCCTGGTTTAACTAAAGTCTTTATTGATGAGGTTCTCATCCAGCAGTTAAGTAATTGGCAAAAACCGGTTTTATTGGGGTTAGTTATTGCGGCATGTTTTCAAGGTTTATTGACCTGGTATCAACGAATTATCTTAAGTCGTTTAGAGACCAAAATGGCTTTAGTAAGTGGCGCTCATTTTTTCTGGCATTTACTTCGCTTGCCCATGTCCTTTTTTAATCAACGCTATCTTGGCGATATCCTTAACCGTCTTCAATCCAGTGACTCTGTTGCTCATCTGGTATCACAACAATTTGGTACGAATGTGGTTAATTTAATATTAGCCCTGATTTATTTCTTTATCCTCTGTTTATTAAGTATTCCATTAACAGTTTTGGTACTTACAGCTACCTTCATTAATATACTGGTTTTACTTCTTATTGCTCAACGAAGGTCGAGCGAAAGCCAGCGAGAAACTAAAGCTAGAAATAATTTAATGAGTACAGCAATTAGTGGTTTACAAATGATTGAGACATATAAAGCATCCGGTGCGGAAGATGATTTCTTTCGTAAATTTAGTGGTATGCATGCCAATTATATGGAAACTGAACAACAATTAGGCTGGACAAGAGATTGCGTATCCGTATTACCTAATGCATTAAAGTTAGTAACCAATGCGGCTATTCTAGCCTTGGGGGCTTGGCTGGTTATACAGGGACAAATGACTATTGGAACAGTTATTGCCTTTCAACTGCTGTATCAGAATTTTAGCCACCCTATTGATATGCTCGTAACTTTGTCAGGAAAAATTCAAGAAATTTCTGCTGATTTATTTAACTTAGAAGACATTACCTCTCATCGATTAGCAGAGCGTTATCAAACTACTGAAAGTAGTCATGATAAAAATCATAAATTGGTTGGTCATATAATTTTTGAAAAAGTAACGTTTGGATACAGTCCGCTTGCTGAGCCGCTGCTAACCGATTTTTCACTGGAAATTAAACCAGGAAAAAAAATAGCCTTAGTTGGAAGTTCAGGAAGCGGTAAGTCAACCATTGGTAAGCTGTTACTAAGTTATTACGAGCCGTGGTCAGGCAGAATATTAATTGATGGAACAGAACTGAGAAACATCCCCAATCCAGTCAAAGTGAATTCAATTGCCAGTGTAGATCAGGAAATTAATTTATTTAATGCAACGCTCAAAGATAATCTAACTTTATGGGATAACACGATAAGTGATGAAGAAATACTCCATGCTTCCAAAGCAGTATTGATGCACGAAACAATTGCCGGAGAACGGGAAAATGGTTATGAAAGTATTATTAATGAAGGCGGCTCCAACTTTAGTGGCGGTCAGCGCCAACGTTTGGAAATCGCTCGTGCTATCCTAAAAAAACCGACTATTTTAATTTTAGATGAGGCAACTTCAGCTCTAGACTCTCAAATGGAGTTAGTTATTGATAATCATTTGCGACAATTGGGTTGCTCAGTACTCATTATTTCTCATCGTTTAAGTACGATACGTGATGCAGATGAAATTATTGTTCTTGAAAGAGGTCACGTTGTGGAACGAGGAACGCATCAAGAGCTGTTTGAATTGCATGGAGCTTATTATGAGTTATTGGCAAGTGAGGCATAATAATGACTGATTTTTCAGAATTCCAGCCCCCTGTTTCCGGTGAGTTTGATTTGCATGAACTTAATGATCATTTCAAAATCAGTAGCGGGAGTGTAGATGTATTTCTTGTATGCAAGAGAGGTAAAGATCGGGGCCGGCGTTATTTTCTGGGGCAATGGAATACCGGGGATTTATTAATTGGTTTAAAAGACGTTCCGAATGTAAATGATGTCCAGTTGATTGCCTCCTGCTCCTCAAACGCAAAACTTACTCCACTCACCTGGGACGAGATGACTTCACCGCAACAATTAGAAGCTCTGGATAAATGGAAGGAGCACTTGATTAGAACTCTTGCTCCTTATCCTCTTCATCATCCGAAAGAATTTTCTATAAATAAAAATGCCAAACCCGAAAAAGTACGTGAGGAAATTTTAAAATTTTATGAGCAATTCAAGCCCTTACTTATTCAAGCTATAAAACTATCTCAAAGAATTGAACTACAGCATTTGGATCAGAGGACAAAGGATGAAAATAATTTTCTCAAGCGAGCTTACCTGCATATGCTTTCAACACTTCAGTATAATACTCCAACTGAACTAATTGATAGAGAAGATTCTCTAACTTTTTGCACCCAAAATGCAGCACAGTTTTTTAATCTGCCCCTATCTCATAGTATTCAATTTAAAACCATTCAGGATATTTCCCAACTCTCCGGGATACAGATGCGTGAGGTAGAGCTAAAGAATTCCTGGTGGATTAGCGTCACCAATCCTTTATTACTAAGAAAAAAAGAAGGAGGAAGTTTTTGTTTGGGTATTCCCAAAATGGCAGGTTTAACTCTATTGGATCCCCATAGCGAAATAAAGAAAACCGTCACCAAAAACGATAGCGATTTGTTTTCCCCTATAGCATGGCAACTTTATTGTCCCCTACCCCAAAAAAAACTGAAAATAAGAGAACTGATAGCTTTTGCTTTTAGAGGGTGTCAACGTGATATAGGTCGTTTATTTTTAGTTGGATCTTTGGCTGCAATACTGAGTTTAGTGTCACCTTGGTTTACTGGTATATTATTTGAGCAGGTGGTTCCATCTGGCAATATTAGTCAATTAAAACAAATAACATGGGCTCTATTAATTGCTGCATTTTCAGCCAGTTTATTTGAACTGGTACGTGCTATAACAGTACTTCGCATTGGAAGCCGACTCAATCTGAATATGGAAATTGCAATTTGGGACAGGCTTATTCGTTTACCTGTCAGCTTTTTCCGTAAATTTAGTTCCGGAGATCTGGTACAAAGGGCTATGGCTGCAAGCAGTGTACGTCATATTATGGCAGGAGTTGTAATCAACTCTCTTTTAAGTGGGATTTTTTCGGTATTCAGTTTTGCTTTGTTATTTTATTACGATGTGAAACTGGCTCTAACAGCTACCGCAATCATCATTATTATTTCTATTTATACTTTATTAATCAGTATCAAACAATTTTCATTATATCAATATGTTGTCTCCCTTAGTGGTGAATTATCTGGATTAATGGTGCAACTACTAGCTGGTATCAGTAAAATCCAGACTTCTGGCAGGGAAAAAACAGCTTTTTCTCTATGGGCTATTAAAAACAGCCAAATTAAAAAAGAGGGGCATAGAGCCAATTGGTATAACTCCTTATTATCGAGTTTAAATGCTTTATGTTTGCCCTTACTCACAGTAATTATCTTTGCGCAATTTCTTAATCGAGAGCCCTCGTTAAATTTAGGTATTTTTTTAGCATTTAATGCAGCATTAGGGCAATTTACCTCAGGTATACTTGGTTTAATTGATTCCATCAGTACGGTCATCAACGGCATTCCGCTAATAAAGCGAACCCTTCCCATTATTGAAAGTTTACCAGAAACTCATACTGGAAAACGGAACCCAGGGGTATTACTTGGCAAGCTGGAGGCCGATCAATTAAGATTTTCATACTCTAAAGAACAAGCGGTAATCCAGGATGTTTCTTTTGTTGTTGAACCAGGACAATATGTGGCAATTTCAGGGCCTTCCGGTTCTGGTAAATCCACTTTACTTAGGCTTTTACTAGGATTTGAACAATTGGATCACGGAACTATTTTCTTTGATGATCACGATATGAAACAACTGAACATTCGTCAAGTCCGTGAGCAATGTGGTGTCGTATTGCAAAGCAGTTTATTAATGCCAGGAACACTTTTTGAAAATATTGTTGGTTACGCTTCTCTAAGCCAAGAAGATGCATGGCATGCAGCTGAAATGGCAGGCTTAGCAGATGACATCAAGAAGATGCCTATGGGAATGCATACTATCATTTCAGAGCGTGGGGGGTCTTTATCCGGGGGACAACGCCAACGAGTGCTCATTGCCAGAGCCCTGGCAAAAAAACCTAAAATTATATTTTTCGATGAAGCTACTAGCTCATTAGATAACTACACACAATCCATTGTTATCGACAGCCTGGAACAATTAAAAATAACTCGTGTTGTTATAGCACATCGGTTATCCACAATTGAGAAGGCAGATTTAATCTTAGTGATGCACCAGGGAAAAATTATTCAATCGGGTACATATAGTGAATTAATGAATGAAGAAGGCCTGTTTCAAATAATGGCAAACAGGCAATTATTTACTTAATTTACATACTTAGTGCGATAGGATTCTCTTCCAGGCTTCCATCACTAAAATCATCATAATATATGCCATTAATAACGGTTTGCAGGGGTTCAGCCTGGGCGCGCAAACACGTTAATAGTTTAGAGATTGCTGCAGATTCATTACTATTAAATAATTTCAAAACCCTCAAGCTCTGTTGCACTGATAAATCCCAATTTCCATAATATTCGGCTTTAAATAATTCGACATTGCTATAAAGCAAATTCTGTAAATCTTGAAGCCAATTGTATATCTCCGCACTCGGGTTATCTTGAAGCTCTTTTAATATATTAATAAACACATGCATGATAATGTTCACTTCATTGTTTATCTGAGTTAAATGATCCAAACAACGAAGTGGTGACTGCAGCGTTAATGAATGTCTGGCTGACTCTAGTCTCTTTTTATCCACATTACTTTGCACAAAGTCTGGAGATATTTTTAAGAAAATTGGATATATAGCCACTAAACGAGAATGATTTTCTTCATTTATTACTACCTGTTCCTGGGGTACGGCATTACCAAAAAATGTTATGGGGCTAGATTCAACCTCTGGGCGGCTTTCAACATCTGTTGATGAGCTAAAGTAAAGTTGTCTTAACTCTAAAGATTGCGCCATAAGAGCGGTTCTATTCGGAAGTGTGGATTGTTCGATCAAACTATTGACAATTTCAAACCAATGTTTATCTCCTCTATAACAACAATAGGCGAGCAAATCGCCTAAAGAAGTAAAGGTAGAATACATATTCTCTTGATTTTCATAGGTATGTTCCTCTTTTTTTTCATAACGTACAGCCAAATAATTTTTTGCTGCTTCATACCCATTTTGAATAATTCGAACACGACTTTCATCATCAACAGTAAATGAAGATGCTGAAATATTCTCAACATTAACTACGATTGATTGAGCAGCATATTTCCGCAATTTCATTCTATCCTGCTCCCAGGCGCTGGCGGGATCCTTAACACCAGTCAATAAGCTGTATATCCAGTTAGCTACAAAGTTTTCCCTATAAACTCGTTCAATTTGATCTATTGCAGTTCTTTCCGTACCGTTATCAAACTGTACTGCCAGGACTTTAAGATTATTACCAAACTCAGATTCGAGTAATGTTGAATGATCATCCGGGAACGCTTCAGTAGGTAAGTTACTTAAAATACCGCCATCATTATGTTCTTCGCCATCAATGAAAGTTCCTCTATAAACGACAGGAAAACTCGCTGAAGTTTTAACGGCTTCACTAACCTCAAATGAAGGAGATTTTGCTAAGGAAAAATATCGTGTTTGCCTTAATCTTTTATTAGTGGCAGTAACAACCAGCTCTTTACCTATACCACAATCAGGACATTGCTTTCTTAAGGCATCCAGTGTAGCAAAAGTAATTTTACCTTGAGGATAAGGAATATTATATTTAGAAACAATTTGTTTTACTTTAAGCGCAATTGCATAATCCAAAGCGGTCTTTAAAGAATGCGGATCTGAAAGTCCGTTTCGGTCTATATCATAAAAGATCAAATGCTCTTGTCTGAAATGTCTGAATAAGTCTTCGATTTCATCAGCAGAATATCCCAAATAACACAGCAAAGACATGATAGCGCCAGCAGAACTTCCTGCAAAATTCACAGGACGTACATTTGCCTCACAAAGGGCTTTCCATACACCAATATGAGCAAATATCTTCCCGCCGCCGCCGCATAACACCAAATTGGTTATTTCAGGTCTTTTTTCCTTTACTAATACTTCATTTGTTGGCTCACGTTGATATATTTCTGTGGTTTCACTTTCATAAAGTAACTTGGGAGCGGCTGGTGCGACTACAGTCTTTTTAACTCTAACTGCTGGCTCCTCTTGCTCAGTAAATAATGAAGCACACCAATTCCATAGCCGAATATACCAGGGTTTATGGTCAATAAATCTTTGTATGGTTCTATAAGCGTGCATTTCCTCATGACGAGCTTCAAGATTAGTTACTTCTATGGATTGAGGATGGGGGCTTTTACATAGAGATTCGTAATTAATATTTTTTATCTCAGTATTCATTAACTGATCAACCAATGAGTCCGTTATAAAAACTCTTTTGGTATTACCTAATGGTTCTTGCTGGGGGTCGTTTGCCGCTTTATATTTAGTTCCCGAGCGAGGAGCTAAAAATTGATTAAAACCTATTAAGCTGCCTTGTTGGCCATGACAGACTTCAATCCCGGTTAATTGGTAATTCAGTGACAAATTCAAATCGGTTATTTTCCATTGCTCTGAAAACCTGTCCTCAAACCAGCTGATCAATCTACCCCACCAACTTAGAGCAACTTCAGAAGTAAATCCGCGATATTCATTGACATGGACGCTACTCAAATAAACAGTCTTTTTTTCCTCCTGATGAGGTCCAAGTAGCCATTGAAAAAACAGAGCTCTTTTATGGTCACTTAATCGAGTATAATCAAACATTACTCGCTCTTCATCAAATAAATAACTGCCTAAGGTAATTCTATTATCTGGAGACAGATTATTGATTCTAAAACGACCCAGAGAAGTGGTTAAAATAATTTTTTTTAAAAGATCTAGATTTCCAGGGTATTTTGTGTCAGATTCTAGCAGCTGACTTATCACGTGCTGTGGTGTCATCGCCTCATCCTTAAGTGTGTAGATTCCATTAGATAAAAATCTAGGTAAGGCATGCCTTTACTCAGATAATTACTTACTACATAAAATATAAGTAACATAAAAATACCCGGAATAAAATAATTCATATAAAATAATAATGTTTTAGATTGAGATTACTTAATCTAAACCGAAAATATCTCTCGTAGAATTTCGGAAACAACCATGGCAGGATTTGGGGATTGGGTAATTGGACGGCCAACAACCAAATAATCACTCCCTTCATTCACCGCTTGCAATGGGGTCATAACGCGTGTTTGGTCGTCCCTTGAATTATTAGATAATCTTATTCCTGGCGTTACTGTTAAAAATGTATTTCCACATTTTTGTTTAATTGTCTGTACTTCATGAGCTGAACTAACCACACCATCTAATCCAGCCTCTCTTGCAAGCGCTGCCAAAAGCTTAACTTGCTCTATTATAGCATAATTAATTCCTACTTTGTCTAATTCTTTTTCAGAAAAGCTAGTTAAAACTGTAACAGCTATCAGTAAAGGTCTATCTTTACCATAAACCTCTATAGCGTTTTTTGCAGCTTGCATCATCTGTAGACCGCCAAGTGCATGAACATTGATCATCCATACGCCTAGATCAGCACAGGCTTTACAAGCTTGAGCGACAGTATTAGGAATATCGTGAAACTTTAAATCCAGAAAAACTTTGAATTGTCTGCTAACCAGCAGTTTTATAAAATTAGCACCAAAGAGAGTAAACATTTCACTGCCTACTTTTAATGCGCAACTTGAAGGATCAAGCTTGTCTATCAGATTTAAAGCATCATCCTGATTATTAAAGTCCAAAGCAACAATGAGCTTCGAAACCATTATACGGCTTCCTCAACTTCAGTCATTAATAAAGCTTTTTTCACAGCTGAAACAACTTTCTTTTGTTCTTCCTCAACCAGATAGGGATGCATAGGTAAACTGATTACATGACGACTGGCTTTCTCAGAGTGAGGAAAATCGCCCTTTTCATACTTCAGATAACTCATGGCTTTTTGCTGATGCATCGCAACAGGATAATGTACTGCTGTTGGAACTCCAGCAGAGTGCATCTCCTTTTGAAAGAGTTCTCTGTCGCTTACTTCAATAGTATATTGTGCATAAACACTTGTATTATGCGGCATAATGTAGGGAGTTTTTACTAACGAAGACAACATTTGATCATAGCGTTTCGCCACTTGTTGACGCAATATTATTTCATCAGGAAAAATCTTCATTTTCTCAAGTAAAACTGCTGCTTGAATTGTATCCATTCGCCCATTAATACCTACCCGGCTATGACAATAACGAGCATTTTGTCCATGAATTCTAATTTCAATTAATTTTTGGGCTATAGCATCATCATTAGTAAAACAAGCGCCTGAATCTCCATACCCTCCTAAAGGTTTAGATGGGAAAAAGCTTGTACAACCAATAGTAGATAAAGCACAGGAGGATTTACCCTTATATGTAGCACCAAAACTTTGAGCTGCATCTTCAATAACGGGAATACCATATGTCGCTGCAATAGCATTAATAGCATCATGATCAGCGCATTGACCGTATAATCCTACAGGTATAATTGCTTTTGTTTTAGGAGTAATAGCTGCCTCTATTTGCCTAGGGTCTATATTATAGGTCAAGGGATCAATATCAACAAAAACAGGTATTGCATGACAAAGACTAATCACCTCAGCAGTAGCAAAGAAACTAAAAGGACTTGTAATCACCTCATCGCCGGGCTGAATATCTAAGGCCATTAAAGCCATTAATAAAGCATCCGTTCCACTGGAATTGACAACAACATGTTTGACTCCAACGAAGGAAGCTAATTGTCTTTCAAGCTCAGTGATTTCTGGACCCATAATATATTGTCCATGATCCAGTACTTTCTTAATGCTATTGAGAACGTTTTTTTCTATTAAAGAATATTGTGTTTTTAAGTCAATAAATTGCATTATAATCTCATAAAATAGTATATAAATGATCCATTTTAATTTAGTCCCCTTCTAAACCATGAATGGGTTTCATTCTGCCCCATTGTTTACAACTAGGACAGTGCCAATGTAAATGTTTACCGCCAAAGCCACAATGGCCACATCTATAAACAGGCTTATTGTCTAAAAATTTACTAGTAATATCATAAAGCATTTGTAGCTTTTCGCGAACTTTTCCATGAGCTGACTCAAGATGCCAATAAATTAGCCGATTTAAACCTCTGATAGAAGGATGCTTACTTAGGTTATCTGCTACAAAATCTATAGCAGCATCCATACTTTTGCTTTGGCGTAAATACTCAGCAATAACGAAAATTACTGATGCTCTAGGATGCTCGGCTAAAGTTTGCTCAAGATAATGAATGCAATCAGGCATTAAATCCAGTTCTTTATGACAAAAAACCAGAGGCTCAATTATTTCAGATAAAAACTCTGCATCTTGCTCTGGAACTCGTTTTAAAGATCGTATTGCTTGTTTATAACGCCCTTCTTTCATTTCTATGCTTGCATTCATTAAACTTGCTCTGACTGATCCAGTATCTACATGCATTGCTTGTTTAATACAATAAATTGCTCTATCAATAGCATTCACTTTAAGTGCCTGGCTTGCCATCTCACAATAATAGTGCGCCGCTTGATTATGAAGACTGGTTCCAGTTGAAATTTCCAGCTTTTTTATAACATCTAATGCTTTTTCCCATGCTTTTTCTTGCTGATAAATTGCCAATAAACCTTGCAAACTACTGGTTTCTTTACTTCCACCTAACTCTACAACTTCTAAAAAAATTCGTTCTGCCCTATCAAAAACCCCAGCACCCATATAATCTTGACCTAAGGCCATTAAAGCTTCTTTCCTCTGTAGTATACTTAACTGGGGTCTGGCAATTAAATTTTGATGGATACGGATAGCTCTATCTACTTCTCCACGACGTCTGAACAAACTACCTAAAGCAAGATGCGTTTCAACAGTATCGCTATCTACTTCAAGTAATTTAATAAAGATATCAACTGCCTTATCAGATTGTTCATTTAATAAATAATTTAGTCCGACAACATATTCACGTGATAAACGGTTATAAACATTAGGATCTTTATCAGAATTGCTTCGATTTGCCATCCACCATCCTGACCAAGCGGCAGCGGGCAACAATAGTGGCCATAAATCAATCATTTATTAATTTCCCTCTCTGCATATTGGGTTCCTACATAATAAAAGAATTAATGCTGATCCTGCAAAGGAATTGAGCGTAAATTTTTGATTTCTCTTTCAGTAAGTTTTAATTGGCTTTTCATTTTACGATATTCAATTTTTAAACGCCAATATCGCCCTATGAACAGTATAAACCCGATGAAAATGCCAACTCCAAACATGATGGTCATAAGAACAGATATAGGCATGGATAATGTTTTAAAATAAAAATTAACTTGTACCGATGAAGCATTTAAAGCAGCAAAACTAACGCCAATAATAATAAGCACTATATATAAAACCAGCATCAATATGCGCATTTAGTATTCCTTCCTTTAAACTAATGAATCATCATAACATGATCATTCTCAATAAGTCAGATACATCTACCCTTAAATAAAATCTAATATAAATTTTTTCTTAATTGGCCTGTTAGCAACAATATATTAAAAGTCAGGCGTTTCTATTGTATGTCATTTGGTTCATAAAGAATTTCAATGGTTTTGGCGATCTTCTTTCACCAATACCCATTAACAATTCATCATTAAAAGTCCAACGTTCCGCGGTTTGTTGAAGGATCAATTCTCAAAAGACCCTAAATAAAAAAAGCGTAGATCACTCTACGCTTTTTAAATTTTTAGCAGTAAATAGGTTATTCGCCTTCTTTACTAGCCATTTTTTCTTTCAATAAATCACCTAGAGTTGTTGCGGTACCTTCAGTTCTAGAGTATTTTTTGATTGCATCAGCTTCATCTTGAGCATCTTTCGCTTTAACTGAAAGAGTTATTGAACGGTTTTTACGATCAACATTCATGATTTTGGCTTCAATCTCATCACCTTCTTTAACTAAGGTAGTCGCATCATCAACGCGCTCATCGGATAATTCACTAGCACGAATAGTACCGGTAATATCATCTGCCAATGCTACAGTAACTGTTTTTGCATCTACGGCGGTTACTTTACCTTTGACTATTGCGCCTTTAGTGTATTCATCAACAAAACTTGTAAAGTTATCGCCTTCAAGCTGTTTTAATCCTAAAGAAATACGTTCGCGCTCTGGGTCTATTGCTAGAATAACAGCTTCTAACTCTTGACCTTTCTTAAATTGTTTCACTGCTTCTTCGCCAGGAACAGTCCAGGAAATATCAGACAAATGAACAAGTCCATCAATCTCACCATCAAGACCAATGAAGATTCCAAAATCAGTAATAGAACGTATTTTACCGCTGACTTTTTGACCTTTAGTGTGTACTGATGCAAATTGTTGCCATGGATTGCCTACACATTGTTTCATACCTAAAGAAATCCGGCGGCGGTCTTCATCAATTTCAAGAACCATTACGTCGACTAAATCACCCATAGATACTACTTTACTTGGATGAACGTTTTTATTCGTCCAATCCATTTCAGACATGTGAACCAGACCTTCCACACCTTCTTCAATTTCTACAAAGCAGCCATAATCTGTAATATTAGTTACTTTGCCTTGTAATCTCTTACCTATAGGATATCTTTCAACTAGATCAACCCAAGGATCGTTTCCTAATTGTTTCATACCTAAAGAAACTCTGTTTCTTTCGCTATCAAAACTTAATACTTTTACTTTTACATCTTGGCCAACTGATAATAATTCACTGGGATGCTTCACACGTTTCCAGGATATATCAGTAATATGTAACAGACCATCAATACCGCCTAAATCAATAAACGCACCGTAATCGGTAAGGTTTTTAACAATACCGTGAAGCTCTTGACCATCATGCAAGGACTCAAGTAATGCTTGTCTGTCAGCACTGCTTTCTTCTTCAACAACCGCACGACGAGATACAACAATATTGTTGCGCTTCAGATCCATTTTGATTACTTTAAATTCAAGTTCTTTACCCTCAAGGTAAGATGGATCTCTTACAGGTCTTACATCAACTAATGAGCCAGGTAAAAATGCGCGTATGGTACCAATTTCAACTGTAAAGCCACCTTTGACTTTACCGGAAATAAGACCAGTAACTGTTTCATTATTTTCATGAGACTTGGATAATTTGCGCCATGCTTCCTGACGCTTGGCTTTTTCTCTTGAAAGCAGCGTTTCGCCGTGGCCATCTTCAACAGAATCTAATGCCACTTCGACAGTATCACCCAGGCTAATTTCCAGGCTGCCATCTTTATCATAGAATTCTTCTACGGGAACAATACCTTCTGATTTTAAGCCGGCATTTAAAGTGACGTAGTCGTCATCAATACCTATAACTTTAGCAGAAATAATGGCACCAGGATAAAATTGAGCGCCGATAATACTTTGCTCAAATAGTTCTTTGAAACTTTCAGACATGTTAGTAAACTCTTTAGTAATAAAATGAAAGAATGAGTCCCACTCATCTTTCCCCAAAAACTATAAACTTTTCAAGCGTTCATCTAGTAATTTTAATACAATATCGAACACTTGTACAATTGATAGTCCAGTTGTATCAACCTGTACTGCATCTTGAGCTGGTTTTAGTGGTGCATGTGTGCGTGCAGTATCCCTTGTATCACGTTTAGCCAGTTCTTCTACAACCTGCGCGAGGCTAACATTAATTTCTTTTTCTTTCAACTGTAAAAAACGTCTATTTGCTCTTTCTTCTTCATTTGCATATAAAAAAATCTTTAAAAATGCATTTGGAAATACTACAGTACCCATATCTCGACCGTCAGTAACCAATCCAGGATATTTAGCAAAACCCCGTTGTCGTTCTAATAAGGCCTGTCTTACTTCTGGAATTACAGCAATTTGGGATGCATCTTGCCCACATTGCTCACTGCGAATTTCATGTGTAATATCACTATTATCAAGCACAACCTTAGAACCATTATCTTCGGTCGATTCAAAGCGTAAATTTAAAGAAAGCGCTAAATGAGTCAGTTTATCGATTTCATGAACTTCTACTCTATTTTTTCTTGCTGCATAAGCCAAAACTCGATAAATAGCGCCGCTATCAAGCATATTCCAATGAAGATGTTTAGCCAGTAAGTTACATAAAGTTCCTTTACCGGTTCCACTTGGTCCATCCAAAGTAATGACGGGTACATTTGTGTCATACATTATCAATTAATTCCTCTATTTGAAAATGAACTTCATTTGCAGTAGTTACAAAAGCAGGGAATGAGGTGGTCACGTTAGCGCAATTCTTGACTGTAACAGGCTCACTGGATACGGCCCCAGCAATAGCAAAAGACATGGCAATTCGATGATCACCTCTACTATCAACTATCCCTCCGCGCAGAGCTCCTCCTGTTATTGAAATTCCATCTTCAAATCCTTGTGCATCTATCCCCAATTGTACTAATCCTTCTACCATAGCACCGATGCGATCACTTTCTTTTAAGCGAAGTTCTTTAGCTCCTTTAAGAGTTGTTCGACCCTCAGCACAAGCAGCGGCGATGAAAATAACAGGGAATTCATCAATTGCCAGAGGAACCATTGAAGACGGGATCTCAACTCCTTTTAACGGCGAATAATTTACCTGCAAATCGGCAACCCATTCTTCACCATATTGACGCTGATTTAAAATCGTAATATCAGCACCCATTTCTTTTAATATATGAATAATACCTGTGCGTGTTGGATTAATACCCACACTGCGTATTAAGACGCTCGAGCCAGGAATAATAGTGGCAGCAACAATAAAAAATGCTGCAGAAGATATATCACCAGGAACATTTATACTTGTTCCCTGACACTCACTATCAGCATTAATTTCTATTGAATGGTCTGACTGATGTATAGGATAGGAAAATGTTTTTAACATCAATTCAGTATGATCACGACTCACTCCTGTTTCTGTTATCCTGGTTTTTCCCTTTGCATAAAGACCAGCTAATAAAATGCACGACTTTACTTGCGCACTGGCTTCAGGCATCAGGTAATTTATACCCATTAGCTCTTTGCCACCTTTGATAATAATAGGTGGTCTTCCCTCATGAGTAGAAATGTCTGCACCCATTTGTGTTAATGGCTTACTAACTCTTAACATAGGTCGCTTTAACAGACTCTCATCCCCAGTGAGTTGACTATCAAAGGGCTGAGCCGAAAGTAGACCGGCAAGCAAGCGCATACTGGTTCCTGAATTTCCACAGTCAATAATTTGGTTGGGCTTTTTCAGACCATACTTGCCCACTCCATGGATCACTACCTGATGATTGAGAGGGCCTTCTATCTCCACACCCATTGTTTTGAATGCAGCAAGGGTAGCCATACAATCATCACCATCGAGAAATCCTTGAATAACGGTGGTTCCCTTTGCCAAAGCACCAAATATTATTGAACGATGAGAAATGGATTTATCACCAGGTACTGTAATATCACCGGTTATAAAAGGAACAGGATTACTCACAAAATTAAGTATGCTCACTAACTGTTTTCCTTCGCGAATTGAGACATAAAATTAATTAGGGCATCAACTCCAGCCATTGGCATTGCATTATAAAGACTGGCACGAAGCCCACCAACATATCGATGTCCTTTTAACGCATAAAGCCCCTGTTTTTCGGCTAAAGTAATGAATTTATCCTCTAATTCTGTATTTTTTAGTGCAAAACAAATATTCATCAGAGAGCGAGCATCCTTTGCCACACAGGTCACATAAAATTCTGTTGAATCAAGGTATTGATATAATTTGGCTGCTTTTAAACAATTTTGCTGGAATAGAGCATCGACTCCGCCCTGAACCTTGATCCAATCAAACATTTTATCTGCTAAATAGCAATTAAATATAGGCGGGGTGGCATAAAGCGAATGATGCTCTGCCTGGGTTCGGTAATCCAACATTGTGGGTATAGGGGGGTCTGGTAATTTTGCCAGTAAATCGTCGCGCACAATTACAATAGTCAAGCCGGCATTGGCAATGTTTTTTTGAGCCCCTGCAAATATTAATCCATACTGTTTGATGTCTATGGGTTCACTCAAGAAACAAGAAGTCATATCAGCAATTAAAGGCAGATCCGAAGTTTTAGGCACATAGGGGAATCTAACGCCATTGATTGTTTCATTGGGGGTATAATAGATGTATTTAGTAGTGTCTTTTACTATCCAATCTCCCTGTGCAGGAATTGATTTAAAACCGCCCTTCTCTTCATTAACCAAACTATATGCATTTTTGAGCTTTAGTGCTTCCTGAAATGCCATTTGAGACCAAATACCGGTAATGATGTATCCAGCTTGTTCATGAGGGGATAAAAAATTAATGGGAATCATGGCGAACTGCGTTCGCGCGGCACCACCCAAAAATAAAACATGATAGTTTTCTGGTATGGTTAATAATGTTCTAAGCGATTGCTCTGCGTGCTTTAAAAGTCCCGAAAACTCAGGTGTCCGGTGTCCCAGTTCGAGAATGGACACACCCATATCTTGCCAATTGAGAAGTTCTTCCTGAGCCTCTTTAAGAATTGGCTCAGGAATCGTTGCAGGACCTGCTCCAAAATTATAGGTCCTGGTTTTCGTCATTATTATCTTCACTTTCTGTTAAATTCACTTCTTCTGAATCTATGGAATCATCTAACTCCTCCGATTCATCACCCAGATCCTCAATTTTCTGCATTCCAACGACATGCTCTCCCGGACTGACGTTAATCAGACGGACCCCTTGAGTGTTTCTACCAATAATAGACAATTCATTAACCTTAAATCGAACTAGAGTTCCCTTATCAGTAATTAACATGGCCTCATCACTATCTGTGACTTGTAATGATCTAACTACTTTACCATTACGTTCTGTGACCTGAATGGAAATTACCCCTTGGCCACCACGTCCTGAAACACGATACTCATCTATCTCGGTTCGTTTACCGTATCCATTTTCAGTAGCTGTAAGAATAGTGCCATTAGGATGGACGACAACCAGTGATTTCACGGCCTGACCTTCTTCTATTCTGATTCCTCGCACACCACGAGCTGTCCGTCCCATAGGGCGTACTTTACTTTCATCAAAACGAATCACTTTTCCAGCATCAGTAAATAACATGATGTCTCTATTACCGTCGGTAATATCAACACCAACCAAACTATCATCCTCATCCAGATCTACTGCAATAATTCCATTGGAACGGGGTCTACTAAAGGCGTCTAAAGATACTTTTTTAACCGTTCCTTTCTTGGTAGCCATGAATACATAATATTCTTCTTTATATTCACGGACAGGAAGCATGGCATTAATTTCCTCGCCTTCTGCAAGAGGAAGTATGTTGATGATGGGTCTGCCGCGAGAAATACGGCTGGCTAAAGGAAGTTGGTACGCTTTTAACCAATACAATTTTCCATGATTAGAGAAACAAAGTAAGGTATCATGCGTACTGGCAATAACTAACCGTTCAACAAAGTCTTCATCTTTAACATGGGTTGCTGATTTGCCCTTACCACCCCGCCGTTGAGCCTGGTAGGCAGTGATTGGTTGATATTTAACATAACCCTGATGAGATAAAGTAACGACCACATCTTCTTCCGTAATCAAATCTTCAATAGTTAGATCTTCTTGTGATGCAGTAATTTCAGTACGTCGTTCATCACCAAACTGTGTTTTTATCTCTAACAATTCATCACGTATCACTTGCATGAGTCTTTCGGGAGAGGCCAGTATATCTAACAGCTCTTTTATAAGGACCAATAACTCTTCAAATTCCTTAAGAATTTTATCTTGCTCCAAAGCAGTCAAGCGATGAAGTCTTAACTCCAGGATTGCCTGAGCTTGGGCTGCAGATAAGCGATATCCGTCAACACCCATGCCAAATTCCGGGGTTAAATCATCGGGTCGAGAAGCATTGCTTCCCGCTTGCTCTAGCATAGCCTTAACCAAACCAGGTTCCCAGGACTTGGCTAACAACGCATCTTTTGCATCTTGAGGTGTTGGAGATTGTTTAATCAGTCCAATCATTTCATCAATATTGGCCAAAGCAATTCCCAAGCCTTCTAACAAATGAGCACGGGCCCTGGCTTTTTTCAATTCAAATATAGTTCGTCTGGTCACTACTTCACGTCGATGTTTAATGAAGTACTCCAGAATTTGTTTCAAATTCAGAGTGCGCGGCTGACCATCAACCAGGGCGACCATATTAATCCCAAAAACATTCTGCATTTGGGTGTGGGCATACAAATTATTTAAAATAACATCAGCAACTTCATTACGCTTTAATTCGATGACTACGCGCATTCCTTGTTTATCAGATTCATCTCTAAGTCCGGAAATACCTTCAATTTTTTTATCTCGAACCAATTCTGCGATACGCTCAACCAAACGCGCTTTATTAACCTGGTAGGGTAATTCATGAATAATAATTGCCTGACGTCCAGAGTGCTCATCTGTTTCTATCTCTGTTCTGGCACGAATCACAACCCGCCCTTTTCCAGTACGATAACCTTGAATAATTCCAGCTCTGCCGTTGATTATAGCGGCTGTAGGGAAGTCTGGACCTGGGATAATTTCCATGAGATCATCAAGACTGGTCTCAGGCTCATCGACCAGAGCAATACATGCGTTAATCACTTCGGTGAGATTATGCGGCGGAATATTGGTTGCCATACCGACGGCTATACCAGAGGAACCATTAACTAATAAATTAGGCACTCTGGAGGGTAAAACAACAGGAGCAAATTCAGTTTCATCATAGTTAGGGCTGAAATCAACAGTTTCTTTATCTAAATCGGCTAATAAAGCATGTGCTACTTTTGACATTCTAACTTCAGTATATCGCATAGCAGCCGGAGCATCTCCATCGACAGAACCGAAATTTCCCTGACCATCAACCAAAAGATAACGTAACGAAAAAGGTTGAGCCATCCGGACTATAGTATCGTATACTGCGGTATCACCATGAGGATGGTATTTACCGATTACATCCCCTACCACACGCGCAGATTTTTTATAAGGTTTATTCCAGTCATTACCTAACTCACTCATCGCAAATAGAACGCGTCTGTGAACGGGCTTTAATCCATCGCGAACATCAGGTAATGCCCGACCGACGATAACACTCATCGCGTAATCTAAATAGGATTGCTTTAACTCGTCTTCAATGTTGACTGGTAAGACTTCTTTGGCTAAATAAACCATGATTTGGACGTATCCTTATTCAATGATTAAGATAAATTATGGATAAGAGGATACCATACAGACCGGTGTAAATGAATCATCTTAAGTATCTGAAACCTCCTGAATGTTATTTATAGAGTCATAGAGGCCACTCCAGAGTTTATTTAAGATATCTCTGGTTAAATCCTTTTCCTATCGATTCATCAGAACAAACAGCCATCCAAGATATCCGTTTCTTTGCGAAATGAGCGTAAAACATAAAAGTGATTACTTAATCTGACTATGATATTTTTGTACTTAGATGTTCATGATCATCAACAAGGACTTCGTGAGCTTAATTCGTTAAAATAAAACCTGACAGGGAAAAAATATATTATGCTGAAACAATTGATAATAAGCGCCTGTGTTATTTTTAGCATTGTTCTTCTGCTCATGTATGTGTTTCAACGCCATTTAATTTATTTCCCTGATGTACGTCATCCGGGTTTAAAAAAGTATCGCGCCCATGATATGACCAAAGTATCCTTGCAAACGCAAGATAATTTAACATTAAAATCCTGGTATAAACCTGCAATTAACAATCAACCTACCGTTCTTTATTTACATGGAAATGCAGGACATATTGGATATCGTATGCCTTTGGCTCGTCAATTTATTGATGCAGGCCTTGGGATATTTTTATTGGAATATCGCGGGTATGGTGGTAATAAAGGGCGCCCCAGTGAATCAGGTTTATATGAAGATGGACGTACAGCTCTACGTTTTTTAGATCAGCAAGGCATTAAACCCGGACAACTGGTATTATATGGTGAATCAATAGGGACTGGAGTGGCAACAGAACTGGCGATGCATCATCAGGTTTGTGCTGTGATTTTACAATCACCGTTCACTTCATTAGTCAATTTATCCCGTTACCATTATCCTTGGTTATTCATTACCCCTTGGGATCAATTTAATTCGTTAGAACGCATTACAGCGATTAATGCCCCCTTATTTGTTTTACATGGAAAACAAGATCAGATTGTTCCATATAAGGAAGGTTTGATGATTTATAATACTGCAAAAGAACCTAAAAAAATGCTTTCATTTGAACATAAAGGCCACAATAACTTATGGGAAAATCCTGGATTTTCTAATGAAGTCATCCATTTTATTCACGCCCATTGTGTTAATTGAATGACATTGTTATTAATAGCCTCATATTAATCCAGCAATAACACTATTATTTATTAAGACACTCTGCTCCAGATCTGATGACTCCCCACAGAAATGTCCTATTTTTGTCATCCCTGCGAAGGCAGGGATCCATCTATCAAGATACCAATGCTCAATTAAGTTTATTTTCCACTGTCTTTTTTATGATTCTAAATTGCTTATAACACCAAGAAAAAATGGACACCTCATCGTGTTTTCCATTGGGACAACAATAGTGCCACTTTTGGGGGGACTTTTCAGCTCCGATTAGTAAATTGGCTAGCAGAACAACAGACTTATGCCATCAATCCAACCAGGTTTCCGCAAGTTCAGGTTAGGAGCATTGACATTTATTTATAATAATTCTTCAGGAGTTTTGATATTTTCCTGTTAATCCTTAAAATTCTAAACCATAATATGTCATTATCTATCTGTCATTATCTGAAATTTAGATTTCTCGAAATTCGCTTTGAGTACCAATGATTGATACGGGTACTTAAAGAGTTAGTTAACGTTTTAAATTGACTATAAGTAACCATTTTTATATAGTTCTGCGCAATCACACTACTATGAACACTTATAGTACGAAAATAATCAGGAGACACCATGAGCAAAAAGACAGCTAAACTTAGCATTGATGGGCAAGAATTGCTTGATTTACCAATCTATACTCCTACTTTAGGTAATGATGTAATTGATATTACCCAACTCGGTGCGCAGGGTGTCTTTACCTTTGATCAAGGCTTTTTATCAACAGCTTCCTGTGAATCTAAGATTACTTATATTGATGGAGACAAAGGGGTATTGTTATACAGAGGATATCCTATAGAACAATTAGCTGAGAAAAAAGATTTTCTTGATGTGAGCTACCTGTTGCTGAATGGTGAATTACCCAATGCGGAAGAAAAGAAGCAATTTGTTGGATTAATCAATAACCATACTATGGTACATCAACAAATGTATCAATTTCTCAACGGATTTCGTCGCGACGCACATCCAATGGCAATTATGGTTGGTATTGTTGGTGCTTTATCTGCTTTTTACCATGACTCTATGGATTTAAATAATGCACAGGATCGCTTTATTTCCGCAATTCGTCTGGTTGCTAAAATGCCTACTCTAGCGGCAATGAGTTATAAATACTCAATAGGCTTACCGTATATGTACCCGCAAAATAAAATGACTTATGCGGAAAATTTCCTCCATATGATGTTTGGTGTACCTTCTGAAGACACCACACCGGATCCCGTATTAGTTAAGGCAATGGATACTATATTTATTCTTCATGCAGATCATGAGCAAAATGCGTCCACCTCTACGGTTCGCCTGGCAGGATCAACAGGAGCAAACCCCTTTGCCTGTATTTCTGCGGGAATTGGTGCCTTATGGGGACCCGCTCATGGTGGGGCAAATGAAGCATGCTTAAACATGTTAAAAGAGATAGGTGATGTAAGTCGTATTGATCATTATATCAAGCGGGCTAAAGATAAAGATGATCCATTCCGCTTAATGGGCTTTGGCCATCGCGTTTATAAAAGTTATGATCCAAGAGCCAAGGTCATGCGTCAAACCTGTTATGATGTTTTAGAAGCTGTAGGTGCTAAGGATGAACCTTTATTCAAGCTTGCAATGGAATTAGAACGCATTGCTCTTGAAGATGAGTATTTCATTCAGAAAAAGCTTTACCCCAATGTTGATTTTTATTCAGGCCTTACTTTAAGTGCCATAGGAATACCGACGAACATGTTTACTGTCGTATTTGCTTTGGCTCGCACAGTGGGTTGGATGAGTCACTGGATGGAAATGGTAGCCAGTAAATCAAGAATCGGCAGACCACGACAGCTGTATACTGGTGAAAAAAATAGAGACGTAAACTAGTTTTCAAAGTATTCACCAGATGTAAATTTGGTCATTACGAACCCTAGCGATGCAACCCAGAACAATACTTCATTAGAAATCGATACTGGGTTGCTTCACATTGTTCGCAATGATGAGCCTTTGTGGAAAGACATGATTGATTAAAACACCACCCATCAAGGTTCTTTTGTCTATTTCCTCATTACACTGCTTAAAGCCCTTTGCCACCCCTTATACTCCTCGTCGACTTGCTCTTGTGCTCTGTTGGGTTGAAATGTTTGCTCAACATTCCAGACCTTCTTTAAAGCAGCAATTGAATCAAAAACTCCCAAACCTAAAGCAGCCAAAATTGCAGCACCTCTTGCAGTGGTTTCTATATCTGTGGGTTTTTGAACAAGAAGTCGACATTGATCCGCTAAAAACTGCAAAAACCATTGATTAGTCGCCATTCCTCCATCCACTCTTAATAAAGCTAAATCCAGATTACTGTCTTCTCTCATACAAGTGAGAACTTCTCGTGTTTGATAACATACTCCCTCTAAAGCGGCTCTGGCAAAATGCGCTTTATTCGTAGAGCGGGATAATCCAAAAACTGCAGCCCCAGATGTGGATAGCCAATGAGGTGCACCTAACCCTGTAAATGCTGAGACCAAATAAACTCCTCCATTAGTTTCAAGGCTTTGTGCTAAAACTTCAGTCTCACTAGAACTTGAGATCAATTTCATCTCATCACGCAACCATTTTACTGTCGTACCGGCATGATAAATACTTCCTTCTAAACCATAAGCAATAGTACCTTTTATCTTATAAGCGATTGTCGTTAAAAGCTTATGCTTTGAGATCACCGGTGTCTCGCCAGTATTAAGTAATAAAAATCCTCCTGTTCCAAAAGTTGCTTTAATCATGCCATGATTGAAGCAACCCTGTCCCACCAACGCCGCTTGCTGATCACCGGCAACCCCGGTTATAGGTAGTTCGAATCCTAACCATTCTTTATCAATAAAACCAAAATGGCCGTCACTGGCGTAAACCTTTGGTAATACTGAGTCAGGTATTTTAAACAACTGAAGCAAATCTTTATCCCATTGCTCCTGTCTAATATTAAATAACATGGTTCTGGAGGCATTAGTCACATCCGTTGCATGTTTCCGGCCTTTTGTCATTCGCCAAACTAAAAAACTGTCAATAGTTCCGAAAGCGAGTTCACCTCTTGAGACCAGTTCCTGTGCATAAATAGTATTATTTAATAACCAATTTAATTTACTCGCCGAAAAATATGGATCCGGAATTAAACCCGTTTTTTCCTGAATCACAGAGGTGTATTCATATAAAGAACGGCAATACGTTTCAGTACGTCTATCTTGCCATACAATGGCGGGCGCTAGACATTCCCCCGTTGTTTTATTCCAGATTACGGTGGTTTCTCTTTGATTTGTAATACCACAAGATAAAATCTGTGTTCGCTCAACTTGAGAGACAACATCCCTTATGGCAGTTAAAGTTTTTTCCCATATTTCTTCAGGATCATGCTCAACCCATCCTAATTGAGGATAATATTGAGTAAGGGGATATTGACTGCTGCTAATTAGATGGCCTTGAATATTATATATCATGGCACGGGTGCTGCTAGTTCCTTGATCAATAGCGAGTAAATAATTCATCAGTCACAATTCCTTTTCAATAAACCTTAAAACAGTAAGCTGACGTCATCTCTCGTTAAAACGAGAGGGTTCTGGAACAGATACTGTGGTATCCCCGAGATCGCTCACTGCCATTAAGCTAATCCAGTTTGACATTTTATATCCCCAAAATCACTCAACTTAATGGCAGTGATGAGATCCTGGATCATGGGGGTGGAAAAAATTTTTGTGTCTATCTCTCAGGACAAGTCCTGAGGCGTTGAGGAAACAATTGTCAACAGCTCCTATCTAGCCCTAATTAAATAGCGTGATTCTATTGCGTGTATCCTTTATTATTATATTTATTCTACACTTTTTTTTCGGAGACCAAAACATGGATCAAGTTTTTGATGTTGCAGTTATTGGCGGCGGCATCAATGGGTGTGGGTGTGCTGCCGATGCAGCTTTAAGGGGGTTATCAGTAGTACTCTTCGAACAAGATGATTTAGCTTCCAAAACCTCATCAAGTAGCACCAAGCTAATTCATGGTGGATTAAGGTATCTGGAACATTATGAATTTGGCTTGGTAAAAAAAGCACTGGAGGAACGGCAAACATTGTTAAATCTGGCGCCTCACTTAGTCCACCCTCAATCATTTATTTTACCTTACCAAAAACATATGCGTCCCTCCTGGTTATTGCGATTAGGTTTATTCTTTTATGATCATTTAAGTCGTAAAAATCATTTGCCAAAATGTAAATCCGTTAAGAGAAACAGAAGAAATAATTATTTTACCCCTCTAATCGATAAACTAAAACGAGGTTTTTTATTTTATGATGCAGCCACAGATGATGCTCGTCTCACCATTATTAATGCCATACAGGCAAAAATACACGGAGCAAGCATTCGTCCGAACTCAACAGTAACTCAGGCTGAAGTGGTAAACAATTTATGGCAATTAACTATTCAATCTAAAGAAGGTGCTATTCATAGAATTTTTGCCAGATCTATAATTAATGCTGCAGGACCTTGGGTTGAGTCCATAGCAAAATTGACCCACATACCCGTTAAACATCAAATAACATTGGTTAAGGGAAGCCATATTATTGTCCCTAAAATTTTTGAAGGCAAACATGCTTACTTTTTACAAAACGATGATAAACGAGTGGTTTTTGTTATTCCGTATCATGGATTTAGCATGATAGGCACCACTGATACGCTGTTTAAAGGGACACTGAACAATCGGATACATATTAGTAAAAAAGAAACGGATTACCTGATCACATTAGTCAACTCCTATTTTAAAATTAAGTTAAGCTCCAACGACATCGTGTTCTCATGGAGCGGTGTTAGACCTTTATTAGCTACTGATGGCAAAGAATTAAAAGCTTTAAGTCGTGATTATTGTTATGAATTTAGTACGCATCCTGCTCCCATTGTTACTATTTTTGGTGGGAAAATTACAACATACCGGCAATTAGCAGAGGAAACAGTTAACCAGCTTGCCCCCCTCTTTCCACAAATGCATCAGTCACAAACAAAATGCATTCCTCTTCCTGGAGCCACTTTTGGAACAATGAGTTTTGATCAATATTTAATTTATGCGCGAAAAAAATATGATTGGATGGATCATGAATTGCTTAATCGTTATCTCTATAGCTATGGCAGTAATACTGAATTATTTCTTTCAAAATGTACTTGTATTGAATCTATGGGGAAAAGGTATGGCTCATCGCTCTATCAAGTAGAGTTAGATTACCTAATCTCTGAGGAATGGGCCAAGCACTCTGAGGATGTATTACAGCGACGAACCAAACTAGGTCTCACCATGGATAACATCGGTAAAAAAGAGTTGGAGGAGTACTTGGCAAGTATTAATCCTTGTCCTGTTCAATCTGAGCCCGTATGTCACTAACATCGGCATCTAAAGCTTGTTGAGCCAGTTCTTTTAACGTGGATTCTGGCATGCTCCCTGCATCAGAATAAATGACTATTCCCTCTTTAAAGATCATAAGATGTGGTATAGAACGAATCTCAAAAAAATCAGCCAACTCTTGTTGCATTTCAATATTTACTTTAACGAATCTTATCATAGGATATTGATCAGAGACTTTTTCGTAAACTTTTGCAAATTGTTTACATGGGGCACACCACTCAGCCCAATAATCTATAAATACTATCTCATTTTCATTAATAAACGACTCAAATGCATCACTGGCTAAAGTTTGGCTTGGCATGTTTCTTCCCTTGCATCAAGTACTGTTACGATATTATCAAAAATTTCATCCACATTACCCATTCCAGCCACACTATGAAATTGTGGCGATCCTTTTGAATCTTCTTTCGCCCATTGTTTATAATATTTTATCAATGGTGCCGTTTGACTATGATATACCTCCAGTCTTTTTCGCACGGTTTCTTCTTTATCGTCTTCGCGTTGAATCAGAGGCTCCCCTGTAACATCATCACATCCTGTTTTTTTGGGTGGATGATTCACAATATGATAAACACGTCCTGACGGCTGATGAATGCGACGCCCACTGATCCGCTGAATGATTTCATCATCATCGACTTTTATCTCGATCACATGATCTAAATAAATTCCTTCCAGTTTAAGCGCCTCAGCTTGAATTAAGGTTCTTGGAAATCCATCAAACAGAAAACCATTTTTACAATCATCTTTTTTTAAGCGTTCTTTGACTAAACCAATGATGATGTCATCAGAAACCAAGCCACCTGACTCCATAATTTTTTTAGCACTTAAGCCTAATGATGTACCTTGGGCAATAGCAGCCCGCAACATATCTCCCGTGGAGATTTGCGGAATTTTATAACGTTCAATTAAACGCGAAGCCTGGGTTCCCTTCCCCGCGCCCGGTCCGCCTAAAAGCATTAATCGCATCAAAAACTCCTCTTTGATAATCCTAAATTTAGTCTTTCAATTATACTACTACTTCTTAAATATATAAATTTTTTAGTCATAATTTAATATAATGAGCTCATTATACTAACTGCTTGCTACAATCACGAATGCGATTTCCTCGTATTTTTACAGGAATTTAATTGCATGGCATATAATTGTGATTTTGCTTTAACCTTACGAGCTACAGAAATCAACCAAGGTTTCCTCAAATAAGTTTTACGCTGATAACCACCTATACCTTCATGATATGCCAGGTAAAGAGAGTATGCATCTGTCCTGGAAATTCTGGCTTTTTTATTCGCTTCGTTAGCATACCATCCAATAAAATCAACACCATCTCCAAAATCATCACGAGACGACCAGAACCATCCATTAGTTCGTTTATATTGATTCCATGTAGAATGTAAAGCTTGGGTATATCCGTAAGCAGTCGATGGTCTTTTCCATGGAATAATCTTTAATAACTTGGTTCGTGGTGGTTTAGCTCGGGCATCAAATTTAGATTCCTGATGAATAATAGACATCTGGACAGGAACAGGTATTTTCCAGCGTTTTTCTACATCTTTAGCATCGTGATACCACTGTGGATATTGCTTAAATATAGTGCATAGATTATTGACATCTGAAGGTGGGTGGCTCACACAAGCCGTAAGAAAGAAAACAGATAACAATAAGGCAAATAATTTAAGGTTCATGATATTATTATATTAAATTGTGGAGTGCTTAAGCAACTCGATAAGCCCCAAAAGTGCATAGTAACAAATTTACTCTTTACAATCCATGCCAATTGCTTTTGCTTACTTCAGTCTCCGTGCTAAAATTTATTCGAGTTTAATTAAGGTAAATAATCCTCATGACCATACTTGTATTTGATATAGAAACCATCCCCGACATAGAATCTGGGCGTAAGTTATTTAATTTAGATGGTTTGTCAGATGAAGAGACGGCTTTAGCCATGTTTGCTTTAAGAAGAGCTAAAGTGGGTAATGATTTTCTCCCTCATTATTTACAAAAAATTTGCGCTATTTCGGTAGTTATGAGTCATGGCTCACAGGTAAAAGTATGGTCTCTCGGTGACGAAGACTCTAATGAAAAAGAATTAATCACCCGTTTTTTTGCAGGAATTGAGAAGCACACCCCTACTCTGGTCAGTTGGAATGGTAGCGGTTTTGATTTGCCCGTTTTGCATTACCGCTCATTATTGCACGCAGTCCCAGCTCCTACATACTGGGAAGCGGGTGAAAATCAACAAGCCTTTCGTTGGAACAACTACCTAAGCCGGTTTCATTATCGTCATATTGATTTAATGGATATCATTGCCGGTTATCAAAACAAAGCGTTTGCACCACTGGATGATATTTCCAATATGTTAGGTTTCCCGGGCAAAATGGGAATGAGTGGTTCAAAAGTATGGGATCAATTTACTGCTGGTCAAATCAAAAACATACGTGATTATTGTGAAACAGATGTTCTTAATACTTATTGTGTGTATTTACGCTTTGAGTTGACCCGTGGAGTGATCAATATGGATGAATACAATGCTGCAATACAGCGCTTAAAAACTTATTTAAACGCTGAACAAGAAAAAACACATCTGTACGAATTTTTAAATCGTATGGATTAATCATTAAAAGGGTCTATGACCTGAATATGTTACTTTTGTCTTCTCTTCTTCTATGCGGTTAAAGGCGTCCTTGTATTCCTCACTGCCAAGGCAAGCCAATGTTTTTTTATAATAAGTCTCCCCTAACTCCTTATAGGCCTCCAAACCTGCTGCATCAGCCTTATTAAGCATCTGCGTCCAAGACCATATGGTTATCCACCATTCTATAATCGGTTTATATACCTCAACCCAGTCCAGAACCGCTTCAGGAACGGACTCCATATCCAAATAGCTATTTAATAAAATCAGAATCTGAGCTTGGGACAACTTTCCTTCCAGTGCAAAATAGACCACATCCCAGATCCAATCATTACTACTTGAATACTCCCAATCAATCATGTGTAATTTTATTTTAATATTGTGTTCCTCACCCTCACAAGACAATATAAAATTAAGTGGAGTTGTATCATTATGGCAGGAGCGCATCTCAATACGATAGGCGGCAAAAAGATTTTTTAGTTGTTGCATTTGCTCTTCTATCAAACTTACATCGCCAGGAAACGAAAACTTTTGATTTTTGAGTACCTCCATCAACTCTTCGTTACGCTCAAAAATAGTTACGCTGTTTGGAAAAGGTTTAGACGAATGGAGGCGACGCATTAAACTGGCTATTGATTGCAGTATATCTTTTCTTGCTAATGCCTGCTCATCTAATTTTATCCCATTAACGAAGCGGGTTAACTGCAAACCATCTACCGGATCAAAATATGGGACAGGAACATTTATTCCTAACTTCTCTGCCTGAAGCGCATTATGCGCTTCATCTTTTCTGGTTATAAAAGCTGACGAGCCCTTACCTGGCACACGGAGTACCCACTGTTCAGGCATAGATCTGATTTCGACTTTATATGTGGTATTCGTCATTCCACCAGCCAATAATTTTAATCTTAATACATCAAGACCTACCGTCGAGAAAGACGGGATGCGTCGAAGAGTAGGTAGCAAGTCCAAATAGCGTCTGGTAAGGGTAACCAAGGTGTTCCATTCTTTACTGACACGTGCTGCGTTACCTAAAGATCGGGTATCTAATAAACTGAAAATGTAATTGATTAAATAGTCATGGGTTTCAGAATTAATACTGTTGTTACCAAAAAAATCCAATTTTCGCTTCATAAAACTCCCTAAGTACCAGGATGGTGGAATATAGTTCCATAGTATATAAAAATGAAATCAATGCTAACAACTATTATAAATAATGTAACAATTAGCAACTATTCAGAAACATCATGTCTGAAGATTTCTCTTTTTTTCAACTCGACTTATATGCGCATTAGTCATTCACTCTGATCGTTTTTCTCTATCGTCAAATGAGTCGAAAAGAGTATATACTATGTAACGTTATTTTCTGATTAAGATATCAAGGCTAATGTTATGTCTGATCCACTTATTCCTATTTCGCGCAGACAGGCCCTGATCTTTGCTTGCTTCCTTGTTTTATATGAGTTTCTAACCTACATTGCCAATGACATGATCATGCCTGGTATGATTAATGTAGTTAAGTCTTTTAATGCACCCGAATCTACTGTAGCCACATCTCTTACTGTTTATATTCTAGGTGGTGCGAGCTTGCAGTTAATACTTGGTCCCATCTCCGACAGTTATGGAAGAAGACCATCAATGTTATTGGGGGCTTGTCTCTTTTTTATTTTTACCATACTGATTGCTTGCTCTAATTCTATGAATCAATTTCTAATTGCACGATTTTTCCAAGGCATGGGATTATGTTTTATTGGGGTTATCGGATATGCAACCATTCAAGAAATATTTGATGAAATGAATGCTATAAGACTAATAGCAATTATGGCCAATGCAGCTATTTTAGCCCCTTTACTAGGGCCTCTTTTAGGAGCCATTATTATTCATTACACCTCTTGGCGCGTTATATTTGTCATGATTGCTTCCTTTGCACTGGTTGCCCTTTGGGGATTATGGCGTTTTATGCCTGAGCCGATAGGACATATTAAAAAGGATGGGAAAGTACTCCCTAAAGTCCCATTCTCTGCCAAGTCAATATATAGAAATTATAAGGAACTTTTCACCAATTTAACCTTCTGCTTTAGCACGTTGGCTGCGGGTCTTATCGGTATTCCTTGCATCGCCTGGATTGCCCTGGCTCCAATAATACTGATTACTGAAGCTAAATTAACTGTGATCCAATATGGTCTCTGGCAGCTTCCAATATTTGGGGCAACTATTTTAGGTAATTGGTTTCTGCATCGATTAACGTACCAATATAAACTCAAGCAAATTATTATTTTTGGTTGCCTCGTGATGACGATTGGAATCCTGCTAATTGCCATTCTACCCTATTTATATGGTAACCATTATCAGTATTTACTGCCCGGGATTATTATCTATTTTTTTGCACTCAGTATTATTAATGCTCCACTAAACAGGTTTTGTCTGTACATCACCTCTGTGAGCAAGGGTACCGCATCCGCTCTAGTGAGTTTAAGTGTTATGATTATCGGTGCCATAGGCATAGAAATAGCTAGCGCTTTTTATCAACAACACAATAACCTGCATTTTGGGATTTTCTGTAATGCGGTTGGTGCTGTATTTTTGCTCTTCATTGGGCTGACCTTTATATCTGAAAAAGCAGCCAAGACGGAGTCTATTGAGTAGCTCTATTCAAAATTAAATCTTACATATAAATTGAATACTGGATATGAGTTTCATTCATTTACTATAGGGAATTTTCTTTCCAATAAGTACCACGCTACTAAGTTTACTATAAATATGAAATAGGAATGGGGATAGGTATGTTGCAAAAAACAGCTTTATCTATAGATTTTTCTTACGACATAAAATGGCATGTCACTAGTATTCGATTCGAATTACTTATAATGACACTGAGCAAATTCATTTAATTGAAAAATGGTAAATTTTGATCAGGACGTTATTAAAATCAAAGAGTTATTAAACTTGGGTTTATCAGTTAGAAAAATTGCGATCTTTTTAGGATATACAAATCAATCGGTCTTAATACTTACGTTAAAAAATAGTCGCGGGCTTAGGAGTAGCTACCATACTTGGTGGTGTTGGATTGTTTGCTGCTGGTACTTATAAAAAAATACCAATCCACACCAGATGTGGTTATAGATGACTCTTTAGCTTCTGTCCCAATGTAAACGTGTAAGGGTTGTGGATTCTATCTACAAGCTTTGTCATATGAGACGCGAAATTTTTTTAGAAATTATAGGGTCCTGTAGAAGACAATGGCATTACTTTCTGCAATGCCTCACTTCTGTCAGGACTTTATGAACATTATAAAATAAAATGGGGGTTGTGTTGCTTAAAATGACTCAACTATCTGCGATGGCATGGCAACATATTAACTTGATTGGAATATATGAATTTTATAACAATAAAGAATGCCTTAATTTACATGAAGTTATACAAAATTTAATAACCAATAAAAAAATGAATCTATTGGCAGTAGCCTAGTATGGTAACGGGTTGTAGGTATGCTCTGGGAAATTTCGTACCTTCCTGCAAAGAACCCCGAAAAGGGAAAATGATTAGTGCTTAAAATTTATAACTCAGCATGCATTGTATCCTTCCCCGTCTAGCTGCCTCATGATTTTTTATGGATTGTATATCATATACTCATTAGTGAGATGTTTAATTTTTACAAAAGAAGTCTTCTCATCAATACAATGCGCTACAAAACCTAAGTTAATAGGAGCGGCAACTTGGATGAGACTCTTTAAGTAGAAAAGTAGCGATTAATAAACTTCCCAGAAAACATAGAGGCATGACCAATAAAGCCGTCTGATAGCTTGATATACTGTATATATGGATACCGTTAACCAAACGTGATGAGTCTTCTGTATGCTGCAAGATATAACCCACTAGAGGTTGGAAAATTGCTCCACCAATTAAAACTGACAGATTATTGAAGCCCGAGGCTGTTCCAACAAACTCAGAAGAATTGTTTTCTTTAACTACGGCAAAACTTACTGTCTGCCCCCCTGCCCCCAAGCCTAATACAAATAAAATGAAGTATGCCCAACCATAAGACAGCTGCGATGAGTAAAGCAGAATCAGCGTAGCAACCAAACCTAAAATCGCACTTATAATCAGGGCAATGCGACGACTCTCTATTCTGTCACTGAACCAGCCCAATAAAGGACTACCTATTCCTATACCAAGCCAAATCATGCTGCATAAACCTGAAGCCGCTACCACGCTTATTTGAAATTTTTCCTGGAGATAAGGCACACCCCAAAGAGCAGCAAATACTGCAATAGGCGTCCAAATGGCGAAGGCATATCCACCTATAATCCATGTATGGGCATGTTTACACACTGCGAGAAGTCTTTTCCATTCGTCCTTAAGATAATGATCGGGTATGGTCTGATTTTGTTGATGTGGAAAATCACGAATATAGAGCCAAAAAAAACCGGCTAAAATAAAGCCCACTGCAGATAAAATAAAACTCGCGTTACGCCATCCTACATGAGCAATGAGGGAGGCTAAAGGAACCTCGCCAAACATGGCCCCCACGGAGCTCATTAGTTGAGCTATTCCAGCAAGAATAGCAAAATAATGAGGAGGAAACCAACGAGAAATCAGCACTAAGACACCGATGAAAGAGAAGGCAGAGCCTATTCCTATCAAAAATCTCCCTATAGACGCAGTAAATACGCTATCGGTCGAGGCGAAAAAGGCAGAGCCTAAAGCACACAAAATAATCGCAAAAGTCATTAATTTACGTGGGCCATAACGGTCATACAAAACCCCCGCGGGTAACTGCGCAGGTGCATAAGCATAAAAATAAAATGCAGAAATGAAACCAAAGCCTGCACCAGTGACCTGGAAAGTTTTCATCATTGACTCGGCCATAACACTCGGCGCAACTTGCAATATAAACTCATATAAATAAAAAGAGGCCGCCAAGAAAAATATGACATAAGCAGTAGTCAAATTAGTCTCACCCAATTCCTTTGTGTTTTTTGTGTAATGTGCGCTCAATTTAGGATCACTCTAATTAGGGATGGCTCATTAAAGCCTATGGCCATTTGGTTTGTCAATATGATTTTATTATCGGATAAATCGCACCTAAAATAGCAGGAGTTCTGGCACCTGTAATTGCAGTTAAATTAACCGGGACTTTATTTAATGTCTGAGCCGCCAACCAGGCAAACATCATCGCCTCTAAATAATCAGGGCTTACGCCTGCATCAGCAATACTGCTTACTGTAACCCCTGGTAATAACTCCGCCAACATTCTGCGTAAATAGAGATTATGAGTGCCTCCACCGCATAAATATAATTGCTTTACCGAATCTCTTCTTATAAGGGTGTCGGCAACTGAATGTGCTGTTAAAGCTAATAAAGTAGCTTGAACATCCACAGGGTTGTATTCTTTCTTTAAATAAGACTTCAACCACAATAATGAAAAATATTCTTTACCAATACTTTTAGGAGGAACTAATCCAAAAAAAGGATCTGACAATAATTGATCCAGTAAAGGACTGATTACTTTGCCCTGCATAGCCCATAAGCCATCAGCATCAAAAGATTTTCCCTGATGTTCATTTATCCAGGCATCCATCAGACAGTTTCCTGGACCTATATCCCAACCCTCTGTCTGCTGTCCTGATGTAATATAGCTTACATTAGCGATCCCTCCAAGGTTAAGTACAGCCAGGTTAGTATCCGTTATTTTAAACAACTCCTGATGATAGAGGGGCGCAAAGGGTGCTCCCTGCCCACCATTCACTAAATCTCTTGTTCTAAAATCTGCTACAACGGTAATGCCTGTTAGCGAGGAAATTGTATGCCCGCAACCCAACTGTAATGTATAAGGAATATTGGCACTTGTATCGTGACATAAAGTCTGCCCATGGCTCCCTATAGCCATTACATCATTAGCCGATAGATTCGCTTGATGAAGTAAATTATTCACCGCCCCGGCAAACTCTCTGCCAATCAGAGTATTTAATTGACAAACCGAAGCAAGATTTAAATTATTGCTATTAATCAAATGATCGATGCTTGTTTTTAGTGCATCGCTGTACTTTACGGTAATACCGTATTCCAATCTGTTAGTCGGTATTTGTACCAGAGCAGCATCGATACCATCCATGCTGGTTCCAGACATTAAACCTATGTACAAAGTCATCAATTGCTCTAAAAGTTGAATATGGATTATATAGTACTAAATCTAACGAACGCAGGCAAAGGAGCGATATATTATATTCGGATTACATTCCTGGGTTAAAGGACTGATCTACAACCGCTTCCTCTGACCCTTGTTGCTTCATTTTCGCGTAGCTTACTTTAAAGTCATTAAAGGATTCTACATTGTCAACCTTATGAATCAATGCACTCATAGGCCTGTTATTTAAACCAACTTTGATGATTTCTCCTAAACGCTCACCTGTTAAAATATTGTGGTAGATGTTCAGAGATGATTCCGGGATATTTCCAAGCAAGACGTCAACCACTGCATCTGCAGCATCTATTTCTTTGCACAGTTCTTCTTCCAAGTGGAAATTCGGTATAAAAAATATGTAACTACGATATTGATTAAGCGCGTCGATTAATTCCGCATTTACTTCAGATGGAGCATAATTCAACTTACAAAAATCATTTGACTGGGACGGTATGAATCCCAGAGTTGTGGCAGCTTGAATCGAATCCTGCAATTCCTGTGGTAAGATCTGAATTTGCTCCTTTACCTCCGATGCTGTTAGATCTTGATTTTTAGGGATCAGAATAACAGAACTTTGAAAATCTTCACTATAAGCCAGCTCAATAAATTTTAAATTAGCAAAAGAACGTCGATAACTAAAATTAATTGAATTTCCAACTATCATGATAAATCCATCTTCATGAGTCAACTCTTTTATATGATGCCACCCCATTTCCCCGTCAATATTCGAAAGCGCTTTCGATACCTTATTTAAATTGTAAGCATCGGAAGGCAAAAATTCTAAAATAACCAACTGGAATTTATTTTTTAAATAATCAGGCACATTGTCCTTCGTTACATCCATACAAAGATCAGATTCTAGTTTTGACAGGATATCAATAGTAAAGAATGCATCTTTTGATGGATGTATTTTATGATCACACTGGCTGTTGTTGTGTGAGCAACCAATAACTACCGCTTTTGCAGTAATTACCCTTTCATTTACTCTATCTAATTTGATGTTCATAGAAGCAATCTGCCAAATAATAAATCTTAACATAGAGCACAGTAAATAGTTAAACATTAAGCCCCTATGAGTAAAAAAAGTAAAATTTGTGTCACCAAATTAAAAAGTCGAACTGCCGCAAATGCCTTAATTCATTGTTCAGGAGATGAAGATATTTTTATCGACGGTACTTGTAAGCTAATTGATCTTGACATAGAGGAGCTAGAGAAGCCAATTGAATCGGGAACACTGGAACAAGAAAACAGTCCAGGATTTTTTTCATGTATGCGAACCTGGGTATTTTTATAGAATATTGTTTTCATGGCTATTTCTAAACTTAAGAATAACTTAAATTATAGTATAATGACTCCTTGTTTTCCTATATTATGACATAACGACCCTGGACTCATATGAACAATATTGCCGACTCGGGTTATCGCTTTTGAAATAATATTTTATTTGGCACTTCAAAAATGATTGATACAATGCAGAATGAACTGAATAATGCATTTTACTTATAATTATAAACAACCAGATGAATATCATTTCAGTCTTGATTCAATTCAACTTGCAAGATTCGTCGCAACACAATTAAAAAACCACACCGATCTTGGCTCATTAAGAATATTAGATCTATGCGCTGGCTGCGGAGTCATTGGGATGGAACTCTCGTGGCATCTTAAAGCAATTCGACAGATTGATTTTATGGAGATCCAGGATATTTATACTGAATATTTTTATCAAAACTTAGCTGTCGTTAATCGACCTGAATTGCAACTTCGCTGGCATCTTTTAAATTATGATGAATTACGTGAAAAAAAATGGGAAGACCAATTCGATTTGATAATCAGTAATCCACCCTATTTTCAACCCGGCCATGGGATGCTTTCACGCTCTGAATTTAAAAATCGTTGCAGGTTTTATTTAGATAGTTCTTTTCAGAGTTATATTCGAGCGCTAGAAAATTCGCTTGCAAATAAAGGTAACGCTTATTTTTTATTACGCCCATTAAAACATCATGGTCTTGATTTATTTTCTGATTTACAAAAAATCCTACAGGAAACATCAGTGACAGCGAAAAAAATATCGCATATCCGTGGGACAGATATTATTTTATTAAAGAAACTGAAGTAAATCATAGACCAAAGATAGAGTAGATACACTGACTGCCCCAAGTGCTTACTTTCGAAGATTAAAGCAAGCATAGAAATTATCGGTAGTAATTTCTGCTATTTCTTCATAATCCATGCCACGAAGGTCAGCTATAGCTTCAGCAACGTACTTAACCAATGCAGGATGATTTTGTTTTCCCCGATAAGGCACGGGAGCCAAATAAGGTGAATCTGTTTCAATTAATATTCTGTCTAAAGGAATTTGTCTTGCTACATCTTGCAATACAGTGGCATTTTTAAAAGTGACAATTCCGGAAAATGAAATATAAAAATTTAAGTCAATAGCTCTTCTGGCAATATCTAAATCCTCAGCAAAACAATGCATCACCCCACCAATCCGGTGGGCATTTTCTTCAGCCATTAATAATAAAGTATCTTCTGCAGCCTGACGGGTATGTATAATTAATGGCTTTGAGGTAATTAATGCTGCTTTTATATGCTCTCTAAACCTTGACCGTTGTATTTCCTGAGCTTCTTCGGTATGAGTCCTATAATAATCAAGGCCCGTTTCCCCCAAAGCAATACATGCTGGATTTGCAGCTAAGTCACAAAGCATTTTTGCTGTGACCGGATAATCCATTTCACTATTCGGATGAACGCCCACAGAAATACTAATATTGGGATTATTGCCCGCCAGTTGTTCCAATTGAGGGTAGTCACTCAACTCAACACAGACACATAAAAAATGCTGAACGTCATTATCATTCGCGCGCGATAACACCTGGGACATGTCATTATTAAACTCAGCTAAATCTAAAAAATTTAAATGGCAATGTGAATCAACTAACATTTGAACCTCAAAAAAAAACTAAATAGTATCAGTGAGCTGAGTAGACTTAAGCATACCCGCCAAGTAAGTTTCTATCTTATTGCATAAATATCGGCTATTTTCACCGATAAATTGAACGCCTATCCCTGGTGGTTTATTTCCTTGCGCACCCTTGGGTGTAATCCATACTACTTTAGCATCAATATGATAAGGTTCAACTTCATTAATTAATTTAAGTGACAATTGGATTTCTTTACCCAAAGGGTAAACATGTTTTGTTCTTAAAAAAAGACCGCCACCTGTCACAAAAGGCATGTAGGCGAGATATAAGAGTGCTTCATTGGGAAAGGAACAGTTTATTAATTGCGCATTTTCAGCCATAGCCCCTCCATGTAAGAACTAAAAATCTGGTACTAAAGAAAATAACAAATCTTCCAACACTAAAGTATGATTTACATTCATATTATGGCTTATTTTTCTTAGCAGTGTATTGATTTTATCGATTTGCATAAAAATCAAAATTGGATTTAATAAGGATAATAACTTAACTAATTGAGTGGTAGTAGCCCCTGTAGTATTAAGGGCATTAAAATGCATGTACTGCAATTGTGAATAGACTAAATATAAAAACCACAACATTGTACTGAGTTCAAATTGACTCCATTGAGAGGCTAAAATACAAGGGTGCTCTCGTCGTTCCAGCAAAGTAATGAGTCCATCTAAAATGAATTCAGCCTGACTCGTAATCATGAACCGGTCAGATTCCGGTGGATATAGTTCCCCGAGTTTTAACAGATTATTACGATACGAATCTGCAGATGAAGAAAACGATATAATCTGACAACGACTTAAAATGGTAGGTAATACCGTACTTAACTGTTGGGCTATTAAAATAAAAATCGTGTGTTTTGCTGGCTCTTCCAGAATTTTCAATAATGCATTAGCTGATGCGGTATTCATTCGATCAGCTGCTTCAATAACTATTAATTTGAAATTGGCTCTTTGAGGAGTTAAGTATGCAGAATTTTGTAATTCCCTGATTTGATCAATTTTAATGGCACCACCACTTTTTTCAGGCTTAACCCATTCCGCATCAGGGTGTTCCATACGATTAATCATCTGACAATCATTACATTTTAAGCAGGGTTCATTTGATTTTTGTTTACAAAGGAATAACTGCATTATTTTAGTAACAAAATCGGGTAGAGCACAATGTAAAGGACCAACAAATAACATGGATTGTGCAACACGCTGTTCATGCAAAGCGGATTTAATTTGATTCCACTGCGCTTGATGATTCATCATGCTTGCTCTATGAATTGAGTTACTGCTTTTTGAATTGCGCGCTTTACGTCCTGCAATGAACGGCCAGCATCAATGATCACTATATCAGGAGCCATTTTAACATATTGGATATAAGTTTCATGAACTCGATGAAAAAAATCTATAGCTTGCTGCTCTATTCTATCAAATTTTCCTCTTAACTTCGCTCGTTGCATCCCTAACTCGGGACTTATATCTAAATACAAGGTCAGATCAGGTTTAAATCCACGAAGACAAAAAGAGGATAAATTTTTAATCATATCAGGATCTAATCCTCTTCCACCACCTTGATATGCCAGAGTGGATAATTCAAATCTATCCGCGATCACCCAATAACCTTGCTGCAAAGCGGGTTTAATCACTTGCTCAATTAATTGAATTCTTGCAGTATAAAGCAACAATAATTCACTTCTATCATCAAGAACATCACCATATTCGGGTTTTTTAATAATTGATCTTAAAATCTCACCTATAGCTGTTCCACCAGGTTCTCGAGTAGTAATCGTCTTAATATCCAGTTCAGATAAAAGATCAATTACATGATTCACTGCTGTAGATTTTCCAGCACCTTCCAAGCCTTCAATTACTATTAATTTTCCAGCTGACATTAAAAATCCTTGTGTCTGTATTGCTCAATAGCTTGTCTTTGTTGCTCATAGCTTTCTGAAAATTGGTGTGACCCATCTCCTTTTGCAACAAAATATAAATAATTTGATAATTGAGGATGAGCAGCAGCGTCTATCGCTTCTTTCCCAACCATAGCAATAGGTGTAGGGGGTAAGCCTCTATAAAGATATGAATTATAGGGAGAATCAACCTGCATATCCTGATGGGATAATTTCCCCTTATACGCATTCCCCAAACCATAAATTACAGTAGGGTCCATTTGCAAGGGCATCTTTTTCTTTAACCGGTTAACCATGACACCTGAAATGATTTTCCTTTCTTGAGGTATGGCTGTTTCTTTTTCAATTATTGACGCAGCAATGAGCAACTCATATGCAGTCTTATAGGGTAAACCAGCTGCTCTATGAGTCCAGGCATCATTTAAATAATGGAGTAAATTTTTATTTGCCTGTTCTAAAAGCGTCCTGCTACTGCTTCCACCTCGATACTGATAGGTATCTGCCAACAACAACCCTTCAGCATTTAGATGATTTCCCTTGACTATAAGCCAATCGTCAGGATGATATTCTAAATATTGGGCATGCATCAAATCCTGAGCTATTTTTTGTTGGGTCGTGCCTTCAATCACCGTAAAATTTTGAGTTAATACATCACCTGCAACTACGCGACGAAGAAGTTGCATTGCTGTTTCACCAGGATTAATTTGATATACACCCGCTTTTAATTGATGAGATAATCCTTCAAAACGAATTATTAATAAAAATAGTCTCGGGGAGTAAATTAAATGCTTCTCTTGTAAAAGAGAAGCAAATTTCGATGCTGATACAGAGTGATCGATGCTAATTATCACAGGGGGACTTTGCCTGGAAATGAGAGGTGTTACTACCAAGCTATAAATATTCCAGGATATAATTAAAAAAGACATAAAAAATACAGCAAGAATATAAATTACCAGTTTTTTTTGTCTAGGGTGTTCCATTTAAATCCGCTTAAATATCAAGCTGCCGTTTGTTCCACCAAAACCCAGTGAATTACTTAAAACATAATTGATTGTTCTTTTTTGAGGTTTATGCGCCACATAGTTCAAATCACATCCTTCATCAGGATTGTCTAAATTAATTGTTGGCGGAGCCACTTGATCTCTGATTGCCAAAATACTGAAAATTGCTTCTACAGAACCTGCTGCGCCTAATAAATGTCCAGTCATTGATTTTGTAGAGCTAACCGCTAAATCGTATGCATGATCTTTGAAAACACGCTTAATAGCTTTTGTTTCATTCATGTCATTGAGGTAAGTTGAAGTACCATGTGCATTAATATAATCTACCTGATCTGCATCTATACCTGCATCATGTATCGCTGCTTCCATAGCACGCGAGGCGCCATCAGCATCCTCATCAGGTGAAGTGATATGGTAAGCATCACCAGACATTCCAAAACCAACCAGCTCAGCATAAATTTTAGCACCGCGAGCTTTTGCATGCTCATATTCTTCTAAAACAAGAACACCAGCACCTTCGCCCATAACAAATCCATCTCTGTCCTTATCCCAAGGTCTTGAAGCTTTTTCCGGTTCATCGTTGCGTTTGGAAAGAGATCTTACAGCTGAAAAACCAGCCAAACATAAGGGGGTTGTGGTCATTTCAGCACCACCGCAAATCATAACATCTGCATCACCATAGGCAATAATACGACCGGCAAGACCTATATTGTGAGTGCCCGTAGTGCATGCTGTAACTACGGAAATATTGGGGCCTTTAAGTTGGTGCTTAATAGAAATTTGTCCAGCAACCATGTTAATTATGCCTGCTGGAATAAAGAAAGGAGAAACTTTACGTGGACCGCCGGCAACCAGTCTGTCTTGGTTATTGGTTATGGTTTGAATACCACCTATACCTGCACCAACAGCAACACCAGTACGACGCGACAATGCTTCATCCATTATTAAACCGGAATCAAGCATTGCCTCATCAGCAGCCGCAATACCATATTGGGTAAATACATCCATCTTGCGAGCATCTTTGACCGGTACATGGTTCTCAATGTTAAAATTCTTGACTTTGGCCCAAATTTTAGTCGTGTAATCACTAGTATCAAAATCATCAACCAGTGCAACACCACTAACACCAGCCAATATATTCTGCCAAGTTTCTTGTACATTAAGTCCGACAGGGGTAAGCATCCCCATACCGGTAACAACCACGCGCCGCTTGTTCAATGAAAGCTCCTCAAAAAAATTAAGCTTCTTCTTTATTCATATTAGATTCAATATAATCAATCGCTTCTTGAATCGTTGTTATTTTTTCAGCTTTCTCATCAGGAATTTCTGTTTCAAATTCTTCTTCAAGAGCCATTACTAATTCCACAGTATCAAGAGAATCAGCACCCAAATCGTCAACAAATGACGCATCGTTTTTTAATTCTTCTTCTTTAACGCCCAATTGTTCAACAACAATTTTGCGGACACGATCTTCAACTGTACTCATAACTTAATTTTCCTCTTTCGGTTGATAGAAATAATTTTAAATACTGACGGGTAGTTTATTCAATTATACAGATAACGCAAGTGCATTTAACTCATATACATACCGCCGTTGACATGAATTGTTTCACCTGTAATATATTTAGCACTGTC
Organism: uncultured Legionella sp.; assembly: GCA_964428035.1. Taxonomy (GTDB): domain Bacteria; phylum Pseudomonadota; class Gammaproteobacteria; order Legionellales; family Legionellaceae; genus Legionella. The sequence continues at coordinate 220,863 of CAYRWO010000001.1, read as the reverse complement.
TGATGCTAAAAAAACTACAGCATCAGCTACATCCTCTGCTTGTCCTAATTTGCGTAGAGGAATTCTTTTTAGCATTTCTTCTTTAACCATATCTGGCAATGCAGTAGTCATATCCGTATCAATAAAACCAGGGGAAACCACATTAACAGTAATCCCTCTACTACCAATTTCCTGGGCTAAAGATTTGGAAAAGCCAACAACTCCTGCCTTGGCAGCCGTATAGTTAACCTGCCCTGAGTTTCCACTTGCACCTACAACGGAACCTACAGAAATGATGCGTCCCCAACGCGCCTTAAACATAGGCTTTAAACACGCCTTAGACATTCGATATATCGAATTCAAATTTGTTTCAATTACTTTGTACCATTCCTCATCATCCATTCGTAATAATAAATTATCGGCTGTAATACCTGCATTATTAACGAGTATTGAAGGGTATTGATTATTATCAGAAAAAAAGGACATTAAAGCATCCACCTGCTCTGCTTTGGTTACATCCAGAGCAATTCCTTTGCCCGCCAATTTTTCTTTTTCAAAAAAAGAATTTATTGAATCTGCTCCTTGTTCTGTAGTTGCAGTTCCATAAACAAAAGCCCCCATTCTTGCCATTTTAAGAGCGATAGCCTGTCCTATACCACGGCTTGCTCCCGTAACTAATGCAATTTTACCCTCTAAATTTATCATTAATCTTCCTCTCAAGCTGGAATAAGTAGCTGCTCTATGACCTGATCCAGACTAATTGTGTCATAAACACTAACCGCATTTAAACTTCGATCTATTCTTTTAGTCAATCCGCTTAACACTTTACCTGGACCACATTCTACAATAATCTCTATTCGATGATTTTTAAACATTTGAATGGTCTCAACCCATCGCACCGGGCTATAAAGCTGCTCTTTAAGTTTATCTCTTATATGCTGAGCTGAGTTGTAAATACTTAAATCCACATTACTCACCACATCAATAGAAGGATTTTTAAATTGAGTTTGCGCAAGACTATCAGCGAATAACTCCGCAGCCTCAGACAATAAAGGACAATGACAAGGTACACTAACAGGAATTATTTTCGCTAATCGAGCACCAGCCTCATCTGCCAAGGCAATAAGTCGTTCAACTGCAGGTGTATGACCAGCTACTACAACCTGCCCTATGGCATTATAGTTTGCAGGTGAAACATGTTGATTGGCTTGACTGGCCTGCTCACAAAGATTTTTAACATGCTCATCTGCTAAACCTACAACCGCTGCCATCGCGCCCAAACCTAAAGGTATTGCCTGTTGCATTACCTGCCCTCTTCGAGCTACCAATTGAGCTGCATCAGTTAAAGACAAGGAATCTGCACATACTAAAGCAGCGTACTCCCCCAGACTATGACCTGCCATAATGAGCGGAGAGGATATTCCTTGTTGCAAGAGTAACTTGTATATAGCTACATCTGCGGTCAGCATAGCAACTTGGGTGATTTCAGTTTGATTAAGTTTTTCTGCCGGTCCACTCTGAACTAATTGCCAAAGATCATAACCAACAGCATCAGAAGCTTCAGCAAAAAGATCCGTAACAATTGAGTATTGTGGTATAAAATCAGACAACATACCTACAGATTGTGATCCTTGTCCAGGAAATACAAATGCTGTTTTTACCATATCAGAAAAACCCTTTAAAATTTAAATTGTTAGTAACGAATAACCATTGCGCCCCAAGTCATTCCTCCACCAAATGATTCAATTAATAACACTTCATCTCTTTTTATATGATTGTTTTTAATAGAATAATCAAGTGCTAAAGGTATAGAAGCAGCCGAAGTATTACCTTGGTTGCCAATAGTAACTATGACTTGTGACATAGGAAGAGATAATTTCCTTGCTATAGCTTGTATAATGCGGATGTTCGCTTGATGAGGAATTAACCAATTAATATCAGATTTTTTTAACTTACTAATTTCTAACACTTCGTCAACAATATCGCCCATTATATTGACAGCAATTTTAAAAACTTCATTTCCGCGCATACCTATAGTTGCACGTTCATCCTCAAAGGTATTATTACGAAGAGTTAGTAATTTATCTGCATCATATGCTGAATGTAATACGCTGCCCATAATACCCTTTCTATCGCTGGCACTTAATACAACCGCTCCAGCTCCATCACCAAATAAAATACATGTAGAACGATCAGTCCAATCTAATGCTCTGGACATGCTTTCGCTACCAATAACCATTATATTTTGTGCAGCACCCGTTTCAATGTATTGCTTGGCAATATCCATTGCATAAACAAAGCCACTGCAGGCAGCACCTATATCAAACGCAGGAATAGGTCTTTTAATTTTTAACGCATGTTGTACATGACACGCAACACTTGGAAAAAAATGATCAGGAGTACACGTTGCTACCACTATTAAATCGATTTCTTCAGCATCAAGACCAGAAGAGGCAAGTGCTTGCTCTGCTGCTTTAGAGGCCATATAAGAGGTGGTTTCATGAGGTTGCGCTATGCTGCGGCTACGAATTCCTGTTCTGGATACTATCCACTCATCATCTGTATCAAGCGTTTTTTCCAGCTCAGCATTAGTTATTTGCCTCTCAGGAGAATAACTCCCAGTGCCACTGATAACAGCATTTTTCATAACAACAATCCCTGATTTATAAAATCGTTTATTTGATCGCGTACTAAATCTACAACATTATTCTCTACTTCAAGAATAGCTTGTTCAATAGCAAATTCAAAACCAAATTCATCGGCTCCCCCATGGCTTTTAATAACAATACCATTTAAACCCAACATACTGGCACCATTATATCGAGAGGGATCCAAACGTTTTTTTAAATGATTTAATGCAGGTAATGCTATCAGTCCAGAAATTCTCGTCAGCCAATTTCTCTTAAAGGACTCTTTGAGTACACTTAATAATAGTTTTGCGATACCCTCACTTGCTTTTAAAGCAACGTTACCCACGAAACCATCACAAACGACTAAATCCACATCACCTGAATAAAAATGGTCGCCCTCTACATAACCTACATAATTCATGACAGAGCACTCTGCAAGCATATGTGCAGTACGTTTGACCTGATCATTTCCTTTAATTTCTTCTACACCAATGTTTAACAAGGCAATTTTAGGTTTTGGTTTATTTTCAATAGCTTGAATTAATGCTGAACCCATCACTGCAAACTGAAATAAATGCTCAGCGCAGGAATCAACATTTGCCCCTAAATCAATAACCCAGGTTTTGCCTTTCATCGTAGGCAATTCAGAAACTATAGCGGGCCTGTCTATTCCAGGTAACGTTTTTAAAACATAGCGAGCTGTTGCCATTAAAGCACCGGTATTCCCAGCACTAACACATGCCTGAGCTCTGCCTTCTTTAACCAGATTAATAGCCACGCGCATGGAAGAGTCTTTTTTATTGCGTAACGCATGCGAGGGCAACTCATCCATGCCCACCACTTCAGATGCATGCACCACAGACAATTGTTTCGAAGACAAGACTCCATGCTTCTTTAAGCAAGCACTAACCTTGTCTTGTACTCCGACCAGTATGAGGTTTAAACTCGGATTTTTTTTAGCCGCACGAATACAGGCAGGAATCACAACGCTTAATCCATGATCCCCACCCATTGCATCTACAGCAATGGTGATGTTTTTCAAGAATATTACTCTTGTTCGTAAGCAGTATCAGTATCAAGAATTTTTTTACCGCGATAGTAACCATCTTCTGTCATATGATGACGACGATGTGTTTCGCCAGTTGTTGCATCAACAGAAAGTGTTGGCATACTTAATTTATCGTGTGAACGACGCATATCACGACGTGAGCGTGATTTTTTATTTTGTTGTACAGCCATTGTATTACTCCTAAACAATTTGCATTCATAAAGCGGGAATATTACCGATATTTTAACTTCAATCCAAGTGTTAATTGCACAAATTATCAATAAGATTCATTTTTTCCTGTTAAAAATTGATTTATTTCACTATCACAATCGTTAATGTCAGGATGAAATTGAGGGGCATAGAGATGTAACTCATCGACAACCAGTTCTCCCAGATCGACCTGCCAATTTGATGAAACGATACATTCGTATAGTTCTAATAATTGCTCAGCCCTCTCATCACTCCGACAAACAGCAATAATTGTATGATTTTCATAGGATGTAGGAAACTCCTGCATGCATCGCTGACAAACGCTAGTTACATTACCAGACACCTTGAGATGAATTAAATAGTAATCATCTTTAGCTTCAACATGGTAACTCACAGTTAATTGGCATGGTGCAATAAGAAAAACAGGTAAGCGCTCATTTACGGTAAGCAGCTTTACGTGTTGACCCTGTTTCACTAGTTCTGGTAAATGAAGCATACTTCAGACATCCAAAAACCTGGCATTATCCAAGAATTTATAATAATTATCAAATTTATTAGTCAATTCCAGTTGTATGGGCGTGTTCTGATGATGATAGTCCACGTCCTTAATCGAGCAATAGTATTCAACGAATATGTGATATTATTTAGATCCTGAATAAACAAGGACGGAGCTCTGCGATGGAATTAATAAAAAATACGAACAACAGTAAGCATGTTTTTGTACGATCAACCCTGACGATTGCATTAATGGGACTATGGGGAACTCTTTTTGCAGTCCCTGTCACAAGTGGACAATTAATTATAATAAATGGTTTAGGAAATGCCTCTACAACGGGTAATATTGGAACATCAGCATCCAGTATTTCAGTTGTTGTATCTGATTCTACTGGGCCATGCTCAACCATATCAACTGTGGTTTATAACGGAACAGCGGTGGTTAAATGGTCGTCTTCGGCTGTTCATAGTGCTACTGTTTGTACTGACATTTCCTCGGTAGCAGTAACCCCCCTTAAAACTACGATTGGAACTATCTCTACTATTGTATACGATTCTGTTAATACGACGACTGTTCCTGCCCTCACCGCTACTTCTGCCATAACCTATCTCCCCCCTACAACCGCTTATGCAAATATAGCTCTGATTGTATCCGGGGCTGGAGTTCCAGTCTCTTCTATCCCTGCATCAGCTACGGCATGGGGAGTTGGTGCTGCGATGGTTCCAGTTTTTGATACAGGTAACGGAGCATTAACCAATGTTGGGGTTCCAGGCGGTATAGGTGCTGGCGGATTAAAAGCAGAAAAAATAATGCGACGTTATGCCGTCATTCCTGTCTAGAAGGCTGGAGAGCTCTCTCGGCTAGAGATGACGTGGTTCGCTTAGAAATGATCAACAGTCACTTCAACTATTCTAGGAATAACATGTGAAGCCTTACAGCATGTTATCGACCTAACAAGCACCACTCCATCTTTTTCTATTTTTATGAGATAATGCACAATTTGCAGTTACTTTTTGCATCTTTTTAAAGCGGTATCATTACTTATGAAAGCTAAAGTTATTGTTGGTATGTCTGGTGGAGTTGATTCCTCGGTTGCAGCCTGGTTATTAAAAGAACAAGGTTACCAGGTCGAGGGCTTGTTTATGAAAAACTGGGAACAAGACGATGCTGACGGATTCTGCCCTGCAGCCCAGGATCTGGCTGATGCTCAGGCTGTATGCAATCAATTACGTATCCCCCTACACAGTGTCAATTTTTCAGAGCAATACTGGGAACGAGTGTTCGCCCATTTTTTAAGTGAATATGAAAAAGGAAGAACTCCAAATCCAGATGTATTGTGCAATAAAGAAATCAAATTCAATGCTTTTTTAAATCATGCTTTGACCCTTGGTGCTGACTATATAGCCACAGGACATTATGCTAAAAACAAAATTATCGGAACTATTGGCTATTTATATAAAGCAAAAGACAGGGACAAAGATCAAACTTACTTTCTTCATGCTGTAGAACCTGCAGCACTCGCAAAAACTTTATTTCCAATCGGCGATTACAATAAACCACAGATCAGAGAGTTTGCTAAAGAACTTGGTTTGGTTACCCATGCGAAAAAAGACTCCACAGGAATTTGTTTTATAGGTGAAAAACGATTTAAATCCTTTTTAAAAGAATTTATTCTCGCCAAGCCTGGCGATATTAAAAATATGAACGGTGAGATATTGGGTACACATGATGGCCTAATGTTTTACACGCTTGGCCAACGCCAGGGCTTAGGAATTGGTGGTTTACAAAATTCAACTGATGAGCCTTGGTATGTCGTAGATAAAGACATTTCATCGAATACTTTATACATCGCTCAGGGTAGTCATCATCCAATGCTCTATGCTCAAGGTTTGATCTGTAGTCCAATACATTGGTTGGCCGATTGCAAAGATAATTTACCCCTAACCTGTTATGCTAAAACAAGGTACAGGCAAACAGAGCAGGCATGCATGATTTCCCCCATGGATAAAGATCAGCATTACGTGATGTTTTCAAGCCCACAAAGGGCTATTACCCCGGGACAGTATGTGGTTTTTTATGATAAAAACCAATGTTTAGGTGGTGCGACTATAGAACAAATCATTAGATAATTTGTTATACTTCGTGTGGACATAAAATAAGGTTTTTTAGTTACGCAAAGTATATAATTAAGATAGACAATGAGTGTAATGATAACACTCAAACCGGAGTTAATTATGGCTGCTATTGATGTATCCCCCTCTACCACCGATATCTCTTTTTCTGTCAGTGCTGCCGATAAAGTAGCTGAGCTGATTAAAGAGGAAGATAATTTTAATCTCAAGTTACGTGTGTCGATCACTGGCGGCGGCTGTTCTGGTTTTCAGTATGGGTTTAGTTTTGATGAAGAAATCAACGATGATGACACCATTATTGAACAACTCTGTTCCGATAATAAATCTACAGTCAAACTTCTTATTGACTCAATGAGCTATCAATATTTACATGATGCAGAAATTGATTACATTAAAGGGATACAAGGCGAACAGTTTGTCATTCGTAATCCTAATGCAAAAACCACTTGCGGATGTGGTTCATCGTTTAGTATGGATGATGAAGATGATCTGTAAGCAAAAACACACTATAGAATCCTTTCATAGTGTGTTTTTCTACCAACGGAAGTACTGCGAAGAATATAATTAATAAGATTTAATAATTACTTTAGTTCCTACCCGCATAAAATTATGACTCAACCATTTTGCATCACCTGGAGATACCCTCACACAACCATGGCTGGCATTGTAACGTGGTAAGTCATAAGAACCATGAATTGCATAATATTTACTAAAAAACATGCAATAAGGCATAGGAGCCCCGCCTCTTCCTACGGGATAACGACTGGAACGACAGCCTGGACCGCCCTTACTAATGATTCTGAATACCCCAGAAGGTGTTTTGCATCCTCGACGAACATCGGAACAATAATGCCTTCCTCCGGAACCTCTGCCTGAACGCACTACCTTTCCATTTGAGTTAATCGCTTTCCAGGATAGGGTATTGGGATTAAAAATAAATGTATTTCCTGCAGCATAACCAGTACTAAAGAAGATAACGGATAATAATATTATTGAAATCCGAGACAAGAGAGACAAGCATACGTTGGACTGTTCCATGATTATTCCTATTTGTTCCTTCTCATTCTGATTTTAGTTTAAATTTTGGACAAATCAACCGAATTATACTTGATTGATGCCTTAAAAATTGCCTTTTAAGACTGCTAACTCAATAAAAATCATCATATAAATTAATTATTTGAAGGCAATTTGTGATTTCTTGTTCTACTATTTAATTGATAACAAAAAATAAGGATAATTCATCATGTCAAGGAAATTTCTTATAGCAACAACAATTGCGCTAAGTAGTGCCTTTGTGCCATTTATTTCTAATGCTGAAACTTCCAGCACAAACACTCAAACTGAGATGCCCAAAGACAATTGGTTAAATTCAATGACTCCAATGTTGCCTGATCTGATTTGTAAGGGCTTTATACAGGATGCGGATTTAAAAAAACGTTTTGATGAAATTCAAATGACCTATGAAAAATGTGTGTCTTTAATTCCTGAGAGTGCTAAAAAATGCCAGGATCAGATATATGCTAGCATTCCCGACAAAATAAACAGTGAAACAGCTGGTACCTGGGGTAGAACGTTAGGTGAATGTATCGGCAAGGATTTTGCTGAAAAATATTTAGTTCCAAAGAGTTAATCAAACAGAACACCAAATTGAGGTAATCCAATTCATCGGTAGACTTGATGCTACCGATGAGGGCATAGACAATGGAACTCAATGTTATTGCCTAGTTGGGGCATTTGCCCCATAACCTCAAGCTGAGGAGTTTTAGTCATGTCTATCCTCGATCCGTTCGGGCTGAGGAAGCGCTTTAGCGCTGTCTCGAAGCCTTGCTAGTCTTGCCGTAGAGGCTTCGAGACGGCGTAAACTCCTCCTCAATCCGAACGGCATATCCGTATATTTTGATCGAAAAGACTTTGTAATGAGCAAATCTCTTAGCTTGACTGCTTAATGGGTATCGTAAGCAAGATGCAGAAAGATAACCTCTTAAAATATCACTCAACCGGTTCAGCTACTGGTTCTTCCCAATAATTTATTCCTGACTTTTTCTCAAGAAAATGGACAAATTCCTGATGCAAAGTCAACTCTTCATCGCTTGCCCTTACTACAACTGGATTAGTTAAATTAAGTGCATGAATTTCTTGGGTATTGATTTTTAAGCTACTGGAAGCAGATTCAACCTCAGAAAAAAAGCTGGATTGCCCCCCGGTCATAGCCAAATAAACAAAAGCCAGAATTTCCGCATCAAGTAAAGCGCCATGAAGTTGGCGGTTGGAATTATCTACATCATAGCGTTTGCATAAAGCATCCAAGCTATTTCGTTGCCCAGGATGTTTTTCTCGCGCAAGAGCTAAAGTATCAAAAATATCACAATATTCTTCTAACTTTTTCTTCCATTTAACATGTTTAAGCTCAGAATTAAGAAATCCCACATCGAATGGTGCATTATGAATAATTAATTCTGCCCCACCGACGAATTGTAAAAATTCAGAAACGATATCTTCAAATAAAGGTTTATCTTGTAAAAACTCAGAACTGATTCCATGAACACGAAAGGCACCTTCATCAACCAAACGTTGTGGATTAATATAAACATGATAATGCTTTCCAGTTAATTTTCTATCAATTAACTCAACACAACCAATTTCAATCACTCTATGGCCTTGCTCTGGGCCTATACCCGTAGTTTCTGTATCTAAAATAATCTGTCTAATCATTTGCGGCTCAATTTTACGTTAATTCTTCTATTCCTTGATTTGCTAAAGCATCTACCAAATCATTTTCCACGTGCCCTGAATGACCTTTAACCCAATGCCATTTAATTTGATGACTGGAAGCAAGGCTATCCAACATTTTCCAAAGATCTGCATTTTTAACAGGTTCTTTTTTGGCATTCCGCCAACCATTCACTTTCCATCCTCGTAACCACTCCATCATCCCTTTTTTTAAATATTGCGAATCGGTATATAAATCAACTTCACAAGGACGGGTTAAAGATTCAAGACCTTTAATCGCGGCCATTAACTCCATACGGTTATTAGTAGTATGAGGCTCGCCACCGTGCATGGTTTTTTCTTTACCATTATAACGCAGCAATACGCCCCACCCACCGGGTCCAGGATTTCCTTTACACGCACCATCGGTATAAATTTCAACACTCATAATATAATCACTATTTTTATAACCACTCAATAAGTTCAAGAAAACCTCCCATAGGAGATCCACCTTCACGCTCAGGATGACGGCCTGAGGCCTTGACTCGTTTTGTTTGTCATTCCCACGCAGGCGAGGATCTATCATAAAAGTGACAAAGTGCCAAACTAAAGATGGATCCCCGCATTCGCGGAGATGACAATTCGAACATAATGAAAATAATTAATCCCAAATTACGTTAAAAAAACTGTCGCTATATCAGCGATGAAAGATCTCAAAAATTTAGCAATTATCGATTTTTCCTAATCTTAATACCACCAACTCTGGCTAAAAACATATTCAATAATCTTCCATAAGGAGGATAAAACCATGAAATTGTCGAATATCGGCTTTGTACAAATACTGGTTTTTGTTTTGAAAAAGTATTAAAACCTTCTTGACCATGATATTGCCCCATGCCACTCATACCCACCCCACCAAAGGGTAAATCATCAATAGCAATGTGCATTATAGTATCATTAATGGTTAAAGCCCCGGAAAGCGTTTGAGTTTGAATATACTCTATCTCCTCATCATCCTCACCAAAATAATATAAAGCCAAGGGGTTAGGATGAGATTTAATGTACTCTACAGCCTCTTTGACCGCTTTATAACATATAATGGGTAAAATGGGCCCAAAAATTTCTTCCTGCATAACCTTCATCTCTTGGGTCATTCCAAATAATAAAAACATTGGCATTTTATTATTTGCTGGATTTAACTCACCAAACTCAACAACTTGAGCGCCTTTAATTCTTGCATCCTGGATCAAATCTAACAAACGCTGTTTGTGATTCTCAGAAATAATGCTGGAATAATGTTCATTACTTATCAAATCAGGGTAATGAAGGTGAATAAATTTTTTGAACTCTTCTTTTACCTTTTCTTCCCAACCTTGTGGAATTAGTAAATAGTCTGGAGCAATACAGGTTTGCGCTGCATTAAATAGTTTGCCCATAAATAAACGTTTAAAATATTTAGGATTCATAGAAGATGACAATAAAGCGGGAGATTTTCCTCCCAACTCTAAAGTAAGGGGAGTAAGATTTTTACTTGCCGTACTCATGACTGATTTACCTACGGAAGTAGAGCCAGTGAATAACAAATGTCCAAAAGGAAGGGAGGCAAATTGTTTCGAGACATCAACATTGCCATCAATAATCTGAATTGAACGCTCAAGTGCCAAAGAATGAATTATAGATTGTAATGCCTGAGCAGTATGAGGGGATAATTCGGACATTTTAATCATCACCCTGTTACCGGCAGCCAAAGCATAAACTGCCGGTACCAATGCCAAATAGACTGGATAATTCCAAGGGACCATTATCCCCACTATACCTAATGGCTGAGGGATTAAATAAGCGCGAGATGGAGCGAACATCCAGGATACATTTCGTGATTTTTTTTTCATCCAGAATTGCATCTTTTTAAGACAAAAGTTGATGGCCTTGATGGTTGGGAAAATCTCCAGAAAAAGAGTTTCCTGTTCTGCTCTATAAGTAAAATCCTTGCTAATCGCATCAGCTAAACTATAAGCCTCTTTCTGCAGTGCTTTTTTAATCGTAAGTAACACCTTTTTCCTATCAGCGAAAGAGAGATAAGAATTCATCTGATGTTCTTTCTGCAAAGCTTTAAATGGTGTATTTAAATCCATTTTATTATCCTCATCCGCTAAGCTCACTGTATTAAAGTGGGGCTAGAAAATTCAGCAGCCAGAATTTTCTGTTTCATCATTGCAAGGTCTGGCGCAAAATACCGATCCCGTTCGTAAGGTGCAATGTCACTCCGAACTTTATCATAAATCTGTTGCAATAGAGGGGATGTTTTTAAGGGTTTATGAAACTCTAACCCCTGACAAGCCGCTAGCAATTCAATGGCCAGTATGGTCGCAACATTATCATTCATTTCATGTAAGCGTCTTGCCGCACTGGTTGCCATGGATACATGATCTTCCTGATTTGCAGAGGTTGGCAAACTATCAACAGAATGAGGATGTGCCAATGCTTTATTATCACTTGCACATGAGGCGGCCGTGACATGAGCAATCATAAAGCCTGAGTTTAAGCCGCTCTCTTTCACCAGAAAAGCCGGGAGTCCGCTAAAGTTTTTATCAATCAACAGGGCAATACGCCGTTCAGCATTGGCTCCCATTTCTGCAATGGCTAAAGCCAGATTATCTGCAGCCATAGCAATGATTTCACCATGAAAATTACCGCCTGATAAAATATCACCTTGCTCAGCGAATACCAAAGGATTATCAGAAATAGCATTAGCCTCTATCTGGAGTGTATCACTGACAAATTGCATTTGGTGCAATACGGCTCCCATAATTTGGGGTTGACAGCGTAAAGAGTAAGGATCTTGCACTCGAGAACAATTGCGATGAGATTCCCTTATCTGGCTTCCTGTTAATAATTCCCTGTACATCGCAGCCACATCACATTGAGCCTGATGACCACGCACTTGATGAATTCTATAATCAAAAGGAACATCGCTGCCACAAGCAGCATCTACCGATAATGCGCCGGTTATAACCCCAGTTTCAAATAAAATTTCACTCGTGAATAAGGCAGTAAGCGCAATTGCTGTAGAAACTTGTAAACCATTAAGAAGAGCCAAACCTTCTTTGGCTTCAAGCTCTATTGGAGCAAGACCGGCAATCGCCAGTCCCTCTTTGGCGCTAATAATTTTACCTTGATGCCGTACTTCACCTTCACCCAGTAAAGGTAAGGCCATATGTGCCAGAGGAACTAGATCCCCTGATGCGCCTACTGAACCTTTCGCTGGGATACAAGGATAGACTTGATGGTTATATAATGCGTTCAAGGCATTAATTAATTCCAATCTCACTCCTGAATAACCCTGAGCCAGGTTATTGATTTTAAGTAATAAAATAAGAGATACAATTTTATCGGAAAGCAATTCACCAGTACCACAGGCATGGGAAAGAACAATATTTCGTTGTAATTCTTTTAAATGCTCTGTTGAAATAGTCTGATTTGCTAAAGAGCCAAATCCGGTGTTAATCCCATAAACTGTTTTTTTATCCTGAAGCACTTTTTTTACTGTTTGATGTGATGCTTCTATCAAACCTAATGCTTTTTCAGAAAGTGAACAGGTTAACTGTTGCTCCAAGGATTGCTTAATAGAACGTAATGTTAATTGACCTGGTTCAAGAATAAAATGTTCAGACATTTACTCGCTCCTCCTGGGACTCCATAGGTAGCCAAAGCGAGTTCTCTCTTGCACATTGCTTTGCAAGAGCATAACCCGCATCAGCATGACGCATTACTCCTGTAGCCGGGTCATTATGTAAGACCCTTGCCAATCGAAGAGCCGCTTTTTCACTGCCATCAGCAACTATCACTACACCCGCATGCTGGGAAAATCCCATTCCAACCCCGCCACCATGATGAATACTTACCCAAGTAGCCCCACTGGCGCAATTTAATAAGGCATTGAGTAGCGGCCAATCGGAAACTGCATCGCTCCCATCTAACATGCCTTCGGTTTCACGATTAGGACTAGCTACAGAACCCGAATCCAAATGATCTCGCCCTATAACAATAGGCGCCTTAACTGTTTTATTTTTAACCATTTCATTGAAAGCCAGAGCCAAACGCGCTCTGTCTTTCAATCCCACCCAACAAATTCTCGCTGGTAATCCTTGAAAAGCGATTTTTTCCCGAGCCATATCGAGCCACTGGTGTAAGTGTTTATCACCTGGGATAAGCTTTTTCACCATCTCATCTGTGGCATAAATATCCTCAGGATCCCCGGATAATGCTACCCACCGAAAAGGACCAATTCCTTCACAAAACAGGGGTCTAATGTAGGCCGGTACAAATCCTTCAAAGGCAAAAGCATTTTTTTCTCCAGCTTCAAATGCCATCTGTCTTATATTATTTCCATAGTCAAAAACAGGAACACCTCTCTTTTGAAATTCAAGCATGGCATGTACTTGTACTGCCATTGATTTTTTAGCCATTTCAACTACGTGTGCAGGTGATGTTTTTCTCATTTCAACGGCTTGCTCCAAAGACCATCCAATGGGGAGATATCCATTGAGGGGATCATGAGCACTTGTTTGATCAGTGACTAAAGCCGGAGTAACACCTCGTTGAATCAACTGAGGGAAAATTTCTGCAGCATTTCCTAAAATCGCCACAGACACAGGTTCTTTTTTCTGACAAGATTCATTTATCCAGGACAAAGCCTCATCAAGGCTATTAGTATATTTATCCAAATATTTAGTTTTAAGACGTTTTTCTATACGCGCTAAGTCACATTCAACGGCCAATACACTTGCTCCAGCCATAGTTCCAGCTAAAGTTTGTGCCCCGCCCATTCCACCTAAACCACCAGTTAAAATCCAACGTCCGGATAAATCACCCTTATAATGCTTTTTAGCAGCGGCAATAAATGTTTCATAAGTACCCTGGACAATGCCTTGGGAACCAATGTAAATCCAGCTTCCCGCAGTCATCTGACCATACATCATCAGACCTTTTTTATCCAACTCATTAAAATATTCCCAATTAGCCCATCGAGGAACCAAATTAGAATTGGCTATTAAAACGCGAGGCGCATCTTCATGCGTGGTGAATACTCCTACCGGTTTACCCGATTGAATTAATAAAGTCTGATCGTCATCTAATACTTTAAGCACTTGAACAATTTTATTAAAACAATCCCAATTTCGAGCTGCCTTACCTAATCCACCATAAACAATTAGCGCTTCTGGATCTTCAGCCACCTCCGGATCCAGGTTATTACAAAGCATTCTCAAAGCAGCCTCAGTTAACCAACTTCTGGCTTGTTTTTCTGTTCCTCTGTTCGCTCTAACAATCTGTTTATTCTTATCTTTATCCATTAAGATGGCCTCCATAGCTCACAAAATAAAGCATCATACACCAGAGAGCATTCTGCGGGAATGAGCGATTCAATGAGAAAATATTCAAATAAATAGCACTATTTCTAATGAATAGTCACCTAACTGTTTGTATGATATATTTGCGGCACTATTTACAACCTATATCTAGTATTTTATGGAAAAACACCCTAAATCATTAAATATTTTTTTTGCCACGGAAATGTGGGAGCGATATGGTTTTTATGTTGTTCAATCTTTATTGGCGCTTTATCTAGCACTACATTTTAAATGGCCAGACAAACAAATTTATGCCTTAGTGGGGTCATTTACCGCATTAACCTATCTTTCCCCTTTAGTGGGTGGGTGGATAGCAGATAAGTTAATCGGACAAAAAAGAGCCATATTATTGGGTGCTGTAGTTTTGTTTTTCAGCTATTGTCTTTTATCACTGGTAGATAATACCCTGGGACTCACTGCGTCACTTGCTGGTATTGCCGTAGGAACTGGTCTACTAAAACCTAATATCTCTTCATTACTGGGCAATGAATACCTTACCAATTCGCCACGTCGGGAAAGTGGCTTTACTATATTTTATATGGGGATTACTACCGGTATTATACTAGGCACTACCCTGCCAAGCCTGCTAAGTGAATATTTTGGATGGACAGCCTCTTTTATTAGCGCTGCATTGGGCATGATCATTGCTTTTTTAGTATTTACCTACGGAATAATTAAATACAAAATAAAAGATTACAATCCATTTGAGTTTCAATATAAAAAAATCATTCTTGCTTTTGGGTTAATGGCTCTGCTTTGGTCTCTGTCCTTTTACATTCTTAGCTCGCCCCAGTTGGCTAATTTTGTTTTTGGACTTGTTGTATTGTTTTCGGCCAGCTATATTCTCTACTCCGTGAATACAGAAAATGCCAATCAATCGCGCCAAACTTTGGTGATTGGTTTGCTGTGTATCATCTCTGTGATGTTTTGGTCTTTTTACTTTCAAATGTTTATGTCACTGACTCTCTTTATTTCACGAGTGGTACAACCAACTTTTATGGGCATTCAATTCCCTGCTCCCTATTATATTACTGTGCAAAGTGTTGGAATGCTGCTAATAGGTTTTTTTCTTTCAAGAAAATATCCACAGCTCACTTTAATAGAGCGTGGATTAAGTACCGGTAAAAAATTCTTACTTGCCATGTTATTCATCACTATTGCCTATGGAATTATTGCATTAGTCAGTACCGTGGTAGATAAAACCATTTTAATACCCCCTTTACTTATTTTCCCGGCCTATTTAATGATTTCTTTAGCCGAACTGCTTTTATCTCCAGTAGGTTTAGCTGCGATTACTATTCTTGCTGATAAAAATAAAGTCAGTACGATGATGGGTATTTTTTTCGTGTCTTTAGGAATTGGGGGGTTTTTATCAGGAAAACTGGCCGCCCTCACAGCTATTCCTCTTGGTGAAACCGATCTGCTGGTTTTAAAAAATCTTTACGCCAGTGCATTTACACAACAATTAGGTATTCTTTTTATTGCCACTTTAGGGTGCCTGGTACTATTTGCAGTGATTAAATTCTTGTTAACCAAAGTTCAAGTAGTAGAAGAATGATGATTAACTCTTTTTATATAAACTAAATGCTGATATCATTCGGCGCTTTTTGATAGAAGATTATTTTACTTATGCCAGATCAAAACCCTATGCTAGACAAGCTATTAAAATCCCTTGAAGACATTCAAGCTATAGATATTAAAGTTCTTGATGTTCACAAGCAAACAACGATTACTGACTATATGATTATCGCATCCGGGAGAGCCTCTCGCCATGTAAAAGCGATTGCTCAAAAAGTGATGGAAGATATGAAATTAGCTGGTTTACCAGCCATGGGGTCTAATGGCGTGGATAGCGGTGATTGGGCTTTAATCGACTTTGGGGACTTTATAGTCCACATCATGCAACCTGAAAGCAGACAATTTTATAACCTTGAAGGGTTATGGGAAGAGCATCCCAAAGCTTAGGCCATTATGTTAAAAATCACCGTCATTACTTTAGGTAATAAAATGCCTGACTGGGTCGTAAAAGGCTCAAATGATTATGCCAAACGATTTAACGATGGCATCCAATTAAAAATTACGGAAATACCGCTGCTTCGTCGCAGCAAATCGTCTGATCTGGTTCGTATTCTGGAAAAAGAATCTTCTTTAATTAAAGAAGCGCTACCTGGTGGTGCACGACTCATCGCTCTGGATATCGAAGGGAAATCATTTAGTAGTGAAGAGTTAGCGCTTAAAATGACTCAATTACAACAGATCTCCAGTCACTTTTGTTTTTTAATTGGCGGTCCGGAAGGTCTATCCTCTGAGATTTTAAATCTTTGTGACGAACGTTGGTCTTTATCAAAACTAACCCTCCCACATCCTCTAGTACGTATTATGTTATTAGAAACCTTATACAGAGCATGGTCCATTATAAATAATCATCCTTACCATAAATAATAACTAACGAGTCATAGGCCTGGATTAGATTAATTGGAAAAAAAAATCATTTTAGGATACTATTCTCTTTTTCGTTATGTCCTCTAAAAGATTATTGCATGCGATGCGCCTAAATCAATCTTTCAAAAATTATCGAGTGGAATCTCAAAATCAACGTTTTAGGCTCAATCTGCTAGTAGCAATTCTTATCATCCTATCCTTAATTTTAATTTTACGACTGGCATTCCTGCAAATATCTGAATTTAAACGTTATCAAACTCTTTCATTAAAAAATCAAATGAGTATTATTCCTATAGCACCACCCAGAGGAGTCATTCTCGATCGAAATGGGGTATTACTGGCAGAGAATATACCGGTATACGTTCTTGAAATTATTCCTGAGCATGTAAAAGATATAAAAAAAACCTTGACCCAATTACAGGAATTACTTCCTTCTATTTCTGATGATGATATAGAAAATTTTAATCGCGCCAAATCACAAAACCGTTCTTTTGTTCCTATCCCCATCAAATTAAAATTAAGCCAGGAAGAGGTGGCTGTCTTTGCAATCAACCAATATCACTTCCCTGGAGTAAATATTAAAGCAAGGTTAATGCGTCACTATCCACTAGGTGAAATGACGGCCCATGTCCTGGGGTACGTTGGCAGAATTAACCTGCAGGAATTAAAAGCGGTAGACCCTACCAATTATCGAGCTACGAATTTTATTGGCAAATCCGGTATAGAAAAATACTATGAAGATATTCTCCATGGCAAAGTAGGCTACCAAATGGTAGAAACTGATGTCAGTGGCCGCACTCTCAGAGTTATCAATAAAGTTAATCCACATTCAGGCGCAAAACTATATTTAAGTATAGATACCAGGCTTCAAGAAGCCGCCTATGAGGCACTCAAAGATAAACGAGGTGCAGTAGTCGTCATCAACTCGCATAATGGTGAAGTTTTAGCAATGGTCAGTTCTCCAAGCTTTGATCCCAATATTTTTGTCGGAGGGGTGAGTACTAAAGATTATAAAGTTTTATCCAATGCCCTGCAAAGACCTCTCTTCAATAGAGCAGTAAGAGGCGTTTATCCGCCTGCATCAACTATCAAACCATTTGTTGGTTTAGCGGGATTAGATAAAGGCTTTATCACTACGGATACAGAAATCTATGATCCAGGTAAATTTAAACTTCCCACTGCCAGCCATATATTCAGAGACTGGAAAAAAACAGGTCATGGAGTAATTAATTTTAAACGTGCAATTACAGTATCCTGTGATACCTATTTTTATCAATTAGGCCACAAAATGGGTATTTCCAACATTGAAGATATGTTGGTTAAATTTGGCTTGGGCCAATTAAGTCATATCGATCTCCATGAAGAAGCGAATGGAATAATCCCTAGTGTTCGCTGGAAAAAACTAATTAAAGGTGTCTCCTGGTATCCCGGAGATACGTTAATCTCCTCGATTGGCCAAGGTTTTATGTTAGCGACGCCATTGCAAATGGCTAATGCAACGGCCTCTCTGGGGCAACACGGGCAACGCTTTAGACCGCATTTATTAAGTAAAACAGTAAATAGTGATAACGAAGAACTTGAGGAATACACTCCGGTTGAGGAATATCCTGTCTACCTGAAAGATGACAGTAATTGGGATGTTGTAGCGGAAGCAATGCATAGCGTATTAACCAGCAATGAAGGAACTGGCTACAGATTTGGACGTAACCCACCCTATCCGGTTGCAGGAAAAACCGGAACTGCTCAGGTGCATAGTGGGAGACAATATGAAAAAACTAAATATGAAGACATACCCGAGGCTCTTCGTGACAATTCATTATTTATTGCGTTTACCCCAGTAAAAAAACCAGAAATTGCCATAGCCGTTGTTGTTGAAAATGATGCTAGCGCCTCAACAGTGGCACGCAAAGTTCTGGATACTTATTATCAACTCTACCCTATTAAAGCGACTCATGAATAGAAGACATGCTAAACCCGTTTATCGTTTCACTGCGAAAGCCCTTCACATGGATTTTCCATTACTGGGATTATTACTCACATTAATTACCTTCGGCCTCTTAATTTTATACAGTGCCTCAAACGCAAATATGGGAATGATTTTGCGGCAATCAATGCGGCTTATTCTTGCCACACTTATTATGCTTGTGTTGGGTTTTATTCCTCCTCATAAATATAAAATATGGACTCCATGGATTTACAGCATTGGATTGTCTTTGCTAATTGCTGTAATGCTCATGGGAAAAATAGGTAAAGGAGCACAACGGTGGCTTGAATTAGGCTTATTTCGTTTTCAACCCTCTGAAATTATGAAGCTGGCTGTTCCCATGATGGCTGCATGGTTTTTTGATCGCCAAGCTCATCCTAGTAGCTTAAAATCAATTTGTATAGCCGCCTTGATCATCTTTATTCCAGCTCTATTAATCGCAAAACAACCTGATTTGGGCACTGCAATTATGGTCAGTGCTGCAGGATTATGCGTGGTTTTTTTAGCGGGTATTCGCTTTAAAATTATTCTACTAATCGCAATCCTTCTGGGATCAGCTGTCCCTGTAGTTTGGCATGTGATGCATGATTACCAAAAACAAAGAATTTATACTTTACTTAACCCAGAGCAAGACCCTCTTGGATCGGGATATCATATTATCCAATCTAAAATTGCTATAGGATCTGGGGGGTTAATGGGAAAAGGATGGTTAGAAGGAAGCCAGTCCCATTTAAATTTCTTGCCTGAACACGCGACTGATTTTATTTTTGCAGTAAGTGGTGAAGAATTTGGTTTTGCTGGTGGCTTTGCTGTGATCGCACTTATTGTTTTAATCTCTTTAAGAAGCTTAAATATCGCCAGTAATGCTCAAACGACTTTTACACGACTTTTGGCAGCGAGTCTTGCCATGTCGTTTTTTCTCTCGGGCTTTGTCAATATTGGCATGGTAATGGGAATTATTCCCGTGGTAGGGATCCCACTCCCTCTGGTCAGTTACGGTGGTACAGCGATGGTTACCTTCCTGGCCAGTTTCGGTATCTTAATGTCTATTAGCTCTCATCGAATTTTATTTAATAGCTTAAATTAGGTAACGTTCCTGAAGTTTTTTTGAATACCATTATCTTGGATTGAGCAAGTAGAGGTTTACTCAAAGATTGTAAACCTCTCAAATTTGAGAGATCTCGTCATTGCTAAAGGAAAAAAGTCCATTTGCTCAAAAAGGACACTTTAATCTCTTGTCTCTAGAAATTTAAAATCACCTTACCTAAGAAAATCGTCTGTCAGAATCAGACCATCAAAGCAGCCACCGGTGCATAGCTTCTTCTGTGGATTGGACACGGACCCAATCGAACTAAAGCTTCCCTATGAGCTACCGTTGGATAACCTTTATGACTCGCAAACCCATACCCAGGATAAATCCTGTCAAATTCCTCCATTTCCTCATCACGTAAAACCTTTGCAAGAATGGACGCTGCACTTATCTCAGGAACCAAACTATCTCCCTGAACTATCGCCTCGCAGGGCATACTCAAATCCGGAATATATAATCCATCCACTTTAACTGTATGGGGTTTTATTGATAAAGCTTCTACAGCCCTCTTCATTGCCAGTAAGGTGGCATGATGAATATTAAGTCTATCAATCTCTTCTACTTCAGCCCTACCATATGCATAAGCCAGAGCCTGTTCTTTTATTTGCAATGACAACAATTTACGACTTTTAATGGTTAAGGTTTTAGAATCAGCAAGACCTGGTATCGGCTTTTTTAAAATAACGGCGGCCGTTACCACTGCCCCGGCTAAAGGACCTCGCCCCACTTCATCTACACCTGCCATAAGAATTAAATTATCCATGTTATCCCTTTGTGCCTCAAAATCAGTTTTTGAGATAATACAGATTTAAAATTGATTTATCACCTGAGAAATGCGATCATGCGTACAAATTATTAGCAAATGATACTGTATGAATAAAATTCGATGCGCAGTAATTGGTGTCGGCTATTTAGGTCGATTTCATGCCCAGAAATACCAACTCCTCCCAAATGCGGAATTAGTTGCGATATGCGACGTTAATCCGGATCTGTGTGAAGCGATATCACTTGAACTAAATGTTCCAGCGTACCGGGACTATCGCGATTTATTTGGCAAAGTGGATGCAGTCAGTATTGCAGCTACTACCAATAAACATTATCAAATTGCCAAATCCTGTCTCGAGCAAGGGATACATGTTCTAATCGAAAAGCCTATTACAGAAACGGTACTCCAGGCCAAAGAATTAATTCAACTGGCTGAAAAACATCATGCTAAATTGCAAGTAGGTCATCTTGAGCGTTTCAATGCAGCCCATCTGGCATTAGAACAGCATTTAGAATCTCCATTATTTATAGAATCTGAACGTCTGGCTCCCTTTAATCCACGTGGAACTGATGTAAATGTCATACTCGACTTAATGATTCATGATATAGATATTATTCAAAATATGGTTAAAAGTCCTATCGTATCTATTGTTGCTCAGGGAACTCCTGTACTGACTAAAGCGATTGACATCGCCAATGCTCGAATTACTTTTGCCAATCACTGTGTCGCTAACGTTACAGCCAGCCGTATCAGTTTTAAAACTGAGCGTAAAACAAGAATTTTTCAAAATAACTCATATATTTCAATCGATTACCACAAGAAACAACTTGCTGTCTTTAAAAAAGGCGAAGAAGAAATGTTTCCAGGAATCCCTGAGATCACTCGTGAACAAAAAGAGTTTGACCAAGGCGATGCTTTGTTAGAAGAAATAAGGGCCTTTTTGATGTGCATTGAACAGGACACTATTCCGCTCGTTACTGGTGAAGAAGGTAAATATGCTTTGGAAACAGCAGAAAAAATTACAACATTGATTAATAATAATCTCACAGAGCGATATGCAGAAAGCTAAGCGCGTTGTCATTATCGCTGGTGAAGAATCAGGCGACATACATGCAGCGGTCCTAATCAGACAATTAAAAGCAACCTATCCCAATATTGAAATTAGCGGTATTGGCGGCAAGCATATGCAAGATGCCGGGGCTGAATTAGTTTATGATCTGGCTCGGTATGGGGTCACGGGCTTCACCGAAGTAATTCGATTTTTAAAAATACTCCGCAGAGCATTTCTGGCTATTAAAGAGCATTTAAGAAATCAACAACCTGATTTGCTCATCTTGGTAGACTATCCTGGCTTTAATCTAAGATTAGCAAAATATGCCAAAAAAAAATTAGGTCTGAAAATCCTATACTACATCAGTCCACAAATCTGGGCCTGGAAAGCTAATCGCATTCATTTAATAAAAGAATGTGTCGATAGAATGGCAGTGATTTTGCCCTTTGAAAAAAATATCTATGAAAAAGCGGGGGTTCCTGTAAGTTTTGTCGGCCACCCACTAGTGGATAAAATGTCTTATATTATGGAGTCTCTAGCGTCCAAAGAAGAGCTTCAGATACCTTCACAAAAGAAAGTAATCGCTTTGCTGCCGGGAAGTCGTACCCATGAAATTGAAAAACATATGCCCATTCTTCAAGAAACAGCAGAGTTACTCAATAAGCAATATCCTGATCTACATTTTGTAATACCTATTGCAGCAACCATTAATCCCCTCAAAATTAAAGCTTATTTTTCAAACAAAAGCTTATCTATTTCCTTCATTCAAGGTAAAGCAGTAGATTGCATGGCTGTTGCAGATTTTGTAATAGTTGCATCTGGAACAGCCTCTCTTGAATGTGCATTATTGCAAAAACCAATGTGTATTATTTATAAGTCCTCTTTTATTACCTATCATGCGGCTATGACTCTTATAAGAGTCAAATTTTTAGGGTTGTGTAATCTTCTGGTCAATAAAATGATGGTACCTGAATTCTTGCAATATGATTGTAATCCCATTGAATTATCTCACTATATTTCAACTTTTTATCAGGATCCGGGTCAACCGCAAAAAATGATCAATCAACTTTCCGACCTTAAAGAATCATTGTCAACCAGCAAGGCAGACTGCTCGCTATTTGATCTTGTAGAGGCTGAATTGTCCTAAATAAATGCATGTTTTTAGCTTGAAAATCTAGATAATCAATTGGGCTTCATGTACAATTAATCTTGCTTTCATTTGTAAGTGTAAGCAATTGGAATGTATGATTTAATTAATAATAAGGAAGTTAAGATGAATGTCATTGAAACACAAGCAACTACCCAATCCATTAAACAAGAACAAGGTTTACAGGATTTAGTGTACAGTTTGGTCACCCGCTTTCTTGCTGAAAATAAAACCAAATCCATTGATGATCTTTATGACATGATTTTGTCTGAAGTTGAGCCTCCTTTATTACAAGCCGTTATGGAAAAACGTCGTGGAAATCAATTGCAAGCTGCTAAAATGTTAGGTATTAGCCGTGGCACAATTAGAAAGAAATTACAAAGATATTTCGGCACTAAATATTTTCGGCTAACTGATGAATAAGGGAACCCCCTTTTATAAAAATAAAGGCTCGATAATTCGAGCCTTTATTTTAAACACCCTCCTGAAAATCCGAGATTGAACAGTAACTTCCCTTACGTTTGGCTTTCATAAAAAAACATCCACAGTTCTCTATCATCGAAAAACAATCTAAAACTCAATAACTTCTCATTATCTATTCGGTGACAATAGTGTAAAAAATCCGTAAACAATGTGTTTTTTTTATGTTTACTATGTTAAAAAGTCGACCTACTACAATTATACCCAGGAGAAGGATATGAAGCCCGTTATTTTCTTTACTGATGCAGCTAAAGATGGTGATGATTTATTAGCTACTGTTCATTTGATATTGCAGGCAAAAGCAGCAGGTATTATTCATAAAGATACGCCAGTTAAAGTGGTAATATGTGATGAAATTCCATGTGATGCAAATGGCAAGCAAAATCCCCAAGGAAAATACGGCTTACGCGCCCTTTATCTATATAAGATTCTGGAAACATTGAAACAACAGTTAGATTTACCAACTGATGCATATCCTGAAATCATTATGGGTCCAGTCACTTCTTATTACAGTTATGATGAAGAAAAAAAGAAATACTACAATAAATCTTCTGAAAGCGAAGCATTTTATGCAGGTGAAGAAGTTGAACATTATTATGCGGACCAGCCTGCACCAGAATCTTGCTTATTAAATAATATAGACACACCGCATGTATGGATTGAGAAATTAAACAAAGTAACTACTGATGGTGCCACTTTAGTGAATATTGCTGCATTCAATGGAGTTGCAGATTTTCTTTCTCAGCTTACTGAAGAACAGCGCCACACATTTACATTACTTAATATGGGTTATAATCTTCCTTACTCAAAGAACGCAGAACTCCAAGCAAAAATACAAGATCCAAAGACACTTCCCTATAATGCCCGAAGTACTGATCCCACCAAAGCAGTACAGGCAATAAAGGAAATGGTAAAGGTAACCAATTTCCACACCGTATCAGGCACTACTCGTACTCTCCCTAAATACGATCAGAATTCCTGGCTGTCCAGTTTTACCGAGATCATGTCACGTGCTTATCTATTACACACCCTACAACATTCAGTAGACCTATTATCACCTATAGTGGAATTTATTAAGCATTCTAATTATAAAGGGTTTTGGCCTCATGATGTAGTTCCTTCGTTAATGATGGTTATTGAGCAAGGTGCCTGGGGAAGTATGGACTTGCCTCCACTAAAAAAAGAAATGCTATTTACCCAAATAGAACGTGTAGCGGCTACAAATCTGCAAGTGCGAATGGTCAATAATACAGGGGTGTTAATTGATTCAACCCCAACCTCAGAGATTCGCAGTGATCTGGAAGATCAGCCTATTGGTCACCGAGCTCAACACTTCACTTATGGTAAAGAGATAGATGTAGTGTTCTTTACTTCGCTCTTGCATTTCATTGCCTTACAAGCCCTGCCCAAGGAACAGCAGGATGCACAACGAGGTCTCTTGAATCATTACCGCATTATTCTGAGATTAAAAAGTAATTTGTATGATCTGAAACAAGATCCTGAAACCAATAAAGAACAGATACTCCAATTGGAACAGCACGTTAAATCGGCTTGGGCCACTGTTAGTTTTATGGAGTTGCAGCAACAACTCTCAATACTGTCAATAGAAAATCTAAAGGATGAGGTTCAGTATGTTTTAGGATCTCAATCCAATACTTTTTCGTTACATCAATTTACTCCGGCTCAAGCCAAGTCACTTAATTTGCTTATAGCTGACATCCTTGACTGGTCTACTGAGAAGGAAGTGAATAAGACATTGCTTAACGAAAATATGCTGCAATGGATAAAAGCAGTGGCTGAATACATGCAGGTTACCAAGAAACCTTTGAGCGATGCCATGTTAAATGATCTTAGAGAGGCATTGAAAAAAGTCACTCCTACGACCAATCTTACTCCGCTAACAGCAGCATTATTTTATCGTTTAAGAGTAGAAGCACTGCCAACTGATACAGCACTAAACTTGCTGAAACAAAACGGAGTCTTGGGCGTTGAATTTAAAAGAACAGGTAACAGTTCCATTTATGCTGAATTAAGCGTGGGTGGTAATCTAGCTATCATTTTTCCAAAAGGGTCCAATGGCATATCAGAAGAATTTAAAAATCTGTTAACGTTAAAAAACCATTCAGAAGAAAATAAACTCGCATTTAAACTCCATCTTGCCATTCATGATGCTGGCAAAGGAGATGTGATTAAAAACGCTGTAAAAATGAATAAAGAGGGTACCTATTTTGTTCGTCTACCCGATAATACCTATTATCAACTCAATTCAGGTATTGTGGAGTTAAGTGATGAGCAGCACTTTAAAGAAGCTACTGCTCATGTAGATCATGATCTCGCTTTACAGGTTTATGGCCTTATGGGTGGATTAGTAAACAAATGCTCCCCAACGGAATTTTTAATATGGGACGGCATTAGTCCAGATAATGTAGATAAAAAAGCCATCCGTATTTGCGATGAACTTATTACTTTATGCAACGAGCTGAATATCGCCCAGACCATCCAGGGAGAAATACCTTTTGCAGGAATTAAAAATGGATTGGATCTATTTTTTGCTGCATTCAAAAGAGATCCTAAAATGGCTGAGTTAGTATTTGCTCATCATTGCTTTGATATTTATGGTGCAGCCCCTCTTGACTCTTTTTCCAGTATTAGTGCAGGGCAACCTGAAGTACAATTGAAAATAGAGCTACTCTATAAAACACTGGTATCGGTAGCTCAAGATTGCGATAATCTTGAACCCAGTAAAACTGCTTTCCAGCTTTATCGTAAAAAGTTAGCAGCGGCAATACCAGAAATACTTCCTATAGAGAGCAACCCTGAAAATGAACAACAAATCATTGCTATAACACGTGTTGCGCAAATGTTACGTTGTCATTTATTCAAGGTAAAAACTGATACAAAAACGAAACACATGACCGTTGCAGAAGATGGAGTTTATGATCAAAGAACACGTCTGTTCGTAGAAAGTATTAAGGAATCGTTCAATTTGCTTGAGCAGAGTGAGCAACAGCACTTAATTGAAATTCTTAACCGAAATGACGATGCTGAAAACAAAGCAGCGGCCATGGTGATGTATGGTCCTAAACTATTTTTAACAGCAACTACAGGTACCGAATTTGCACCCCAAGATCCCACGGACAAAGCTATAATTGCTGAGCGTTTAGCACCAATGCTTAGACTGTATACAAAGTTATATAATCTACAGTCTCAACCGTCATCTAAGTACAGTGTAATCGAAATTGCTGAGTTAGCTCTGATTGTTGAAAGGGCCTTTACCTACTATAAAGAAGCTACCCGGGAGCAAAAAGAGACCTTCGCGAATCTATTATTTACCTTGCAAGCAACAGGTAAAGCAAAAGATTTTCTATCTAAACTCCCTCCTCTTGCAGATACAAAAAACAAGTCAGCACAAGAACAATTTGCTTGCATCCAGGAAGCATTAAAAACTGCTGATGTTTCATTTGAGTTCCCAGAACCAGCACCAGTGCTAGTAATAGCTCCGCTGGTTAAACCAGAAGAAGGCACTCCCTCTGATCCTGTTTATGAAATTTTGCAAGAAATATGCGATAACCGAAGCATTCTTAATAAACTGGAGCTTCAAACGTTGTTACAAACGGAAGTTCAAAATGCAGATTTAACCATCGATCAATATAATGATCTGTATCTGAATATTAAGAATATTCCGGAATTGAATGCTCATTCAAATCCTCATCTGGATTGGTTTTTTGGGATTAACAATACTACATCCTGGAGCAATACGTTAAAAGTATTAAGAGACCAATCTCTGGAGAAATTATTTGCTGAACTGGATCATCTTGAATCAGACGAAGAGAAATTATCCTTGTTAGAGACAGCGAAAAATTTACCTCTATTTTGTGAGCATCGTAATAATTTCGTGATACAAGGTGCCTGGGGTAAAACTAATAGTGTGAAATTAATAGAAGATAAAGAGGACGAGATTCTGGGTCAGTACGCTCTTCATCTATAGGCAACAGTCGTAGGTTGGGTCGTGCCCCAACCTACGATGCTGGAATTAGTGACTTTTGATTTATTCTTTAAATGCCGCGACTTTTGTCTCGGCATTTTTTTGCTCCCATCAACACTATCGAATTTTATTAAAAATATAGCCTGGGTGCAGCGGCAGGCGTAACCCGGGTTTTCCTTCCACAGATCCCGGGTTACGCCTGCGGCTGCACCCAGGCTACGTTATACTAAATTATTAATCTTGAGTTAATTAAGATGAAACTAATAATTTATTCACTCGATTAACAAAATCAGCTGGGTTATCTAACTGACCACCTTCGGCTAAAACTGCCTGTTCAAATAACATAGTAACCCATAACTCAAACTGAGTGTCGTCCTGAATATCATGTAACCGTTTAATTAGTGGATGATCAGGATTAATTTCAAATATAGGTTTACTTATTGGAACTTGCTGCCCTGCTGCTTGTAAAATTCGTTGCATTTCCAATCCCATATCTTGCTCATCAGCAATAATGCATGCAGGAGAATCAGTAAGACGATTCGTTACCAGTACATCTTTAACTCGTTCGTCCAGTACTGTCTTGATATGCTTGATTAAAGGCTCTAAAGTCTTTTCTTGCTCTTTTATTTGGTCAGTAGAATCATCACCCAACTCAACCTTGCCTTTAGAAATGGATTGCAGCTTTTTACCAGCAAACTCATTCATATAACCAACTAACCATTCATCTATTTTATCGCTAAGTAATAATACTTCTATGCCTTTTTTCTTAAAAATTTCTAAATGAGGACTATGCTTGGCCGCATTATAGCTGGATGCAGTAATATAATAAATTTTATCCTGACCTTCTTTCATGCGATTTACGTACTCATCCAGAGTAACTTCCTGCTTCTCAGAACCGCTCACAGTGGTAGCAAAGCGAAGTAATTTAGCGATGGCCTCTTTGTTAGTAAAATCTTCAACGGGGCCTTCTTTTAAAACCAAACCAAACTCATCCCAAAACTTTTGATAATTTTCTTTATCACTGGTACTCATTTTTTCAAGCATGGACAAGACACGTTTGGTACACGCAGCGCGTATACTTTCTACTTGTTTATTATCCTGCAAAATTTCACGTGATACGTTTAATGGCAAGTCACTGGCATCTACAATTCCTTTTACAAATCGTAAATATCTAGGTAAGAATTGAGTAGCATCATCCATAATAAATACACGTTTCACATAGAGCTTTAAACCGTGCTTTACTTCTTGCTGCCACATATCATAAGGAGCATGGGAAGGAATATAGAGTAAGGTAGTATACTCATGTTTCCCTTCTACTTGATTATGAGACCATGTAAGGGGATCCATATAATCGTGAGAAATATGTTTATAAAGTAATTTATATTCTTCATCGCTGATCTCAGCTTTTTGCATAGTCCACAAAGCGGTGGCTTTATTTACCGTTTCAAACTCATCCGATTTTTTATCATCTTCTCCAGTTTTTTTCATGACTATTGGCCAGCATATGTGATCTGAATATTTACTAATAATGCTGCGAATACGCCAATCACTCAGAAACTCATCATCCTCAGCCTTTAGGTGTAAAGTAATTTCTGTACCACGAGTTGCCTTTTTTTCATAGCCGATAGTAAACTCACCATCACCTGATGATTCCCAGACTATTCCTTCCTCAGCTTTTAAGCCAGCACGACGGCTTTTTACAGTTACTTTATCAGCCACAATAAATGCAGAGTAAAAACCAACTCCGAATTGACCAATCAGTTGAGAGTCTTTGGCGCTCTCCCCTGTCAACTGGCTCATAAATTCTTTAGTTCCGGATTTAGCAATAGTTCCTAAATTTTCTACCGCCTCATCCCAACTCATGCCAATGCCATTATCATTAATCGTTATCGTTTTCAGCTTTTCATTCGATTGGATAGTAATTTTCAAATCCGAATCATTTTCAAAAAGAGTTCCATTAGATAAGGCTAAAAAGCGCAATTTATCTAAAGCATCAGAAGCATTTGAAATTAATTCTCTGAGGAAAATTTCTTTATTGCTGTAAAGTGAATGAACTACTAGATGAAGCATTTGCTTTACTTCGGTTTGAAACCCCATAGTTTGTTGCTTACTAGCCATTACCCAATCTCCTGTTATACATTTTAAAATTTATATAAAACATATTAGGGTACATTGTAAAAATTCAAGGGGGGAAAGATTAATTAATTGAATTTATTGATTTATAAAAATTTTATTGACCATAAAATGGAATACCTGAGAATAGATTTAAGTTGAACGGTCAGATTTGAGTGCAAGTAGATAGATCTGACCAAGGATGACCGTTCAAAACTCGAAACTGGGCATGGTTAATGTACCTCCTGAATGAATTACCAATACATTACCCTTTAATTTTTCTATTTCTATAAGCCTTCTTGCTTCATGAAATAATTTTGCTGAATAAATGGGATCAGCTAAAATCCCCTCTTCTCTTGCCAGACGCTTTATTTCATCTTTAATTGTCTTATTTATGGCTCCAAAAGATCGCGCTGTAGCTGGATAAAAACATTGATAATTATCTGGATTCATGCCGATCCACTGAGTCAGTTTATCATTAAATGCTTGTTCGTCATCAGCTAATAATAAGATATGGATAATGGACTGGTGATTTACTTGCGCCAGCCCTTTAACCAGACCTGCAGCAGAAAACCCTGTTCCTGCATCTACAAAAATGTGATGGAAATTACAACCCATATTTTTTTCATTATTAATAATGTCTTCTGCAAGACTCATGGCGCCAACCAAAGCTTCAGCAACACTGGCTCCCTCATTAAGAACAAAGGCTTCCTCTTTAAGATTATTAAGATAATCTTGAGCCAACCTCTCAACTTTAGGCCATTCATTACGATTCACCCAAATTATTTCTTGTTCATTCAAAAAAAGAAGACTCAACTTAAAATTACCTTGTACCTCTAAATTTCTTGGCTTAATTAAAAACGCAGTAACCTGAAGCTGGAGTTCTCTCGCTACTTGTAATGCCGCAAGCAAATTATTAGACTGGGGTCCTGCAATGATAATTAAATGACGTATTTTCTTTTGAATTAAAAACGGAATCAGACTTGCGTATTTTCGAATTTTAGAACCATTAATACCACATCCCAATTCATCATCTCTTTTGACATAGCAACTAACCCCATCATCAGGAAAATGATTCAGTTTATGGATACGACTTGATAAGTTCCACATAATATCTTCACAAAAGTTTACCGAGGCCCGGTTAACAACTAATTATCAACTGTAATCTATTTATTTCGAATAAAGCTTAAATGAGCCTCAGAAGAATGTTCTTTACTAAACCTATAATCCAGTTCAGTAAAGTCCTTCAGATGCTCTAAATTATCAACCCTATGTTGCATAATAAATTTTGCCATCACACCTCTTGCCTTCTTGGCATAAATGCCAATCATTTTCATTTCACTATTCTTGCGCTCATAAAAGTTAATAGTGATGATTGGGGATTTTATTTTTTTACTATCTACTACTTTAAAATACTCCGCAGAGGCAAGGTTAATAAGTAAAGGATTATCTTGAAGGGCTAATTGTTGATTCAATAGTTTAGTAACTGGTTCACGCCAAAAATCATATAAATTTGCACCACCAGGATTAGCCAGTCGAACCCCCATTTCAAGTCGATAAGGCTGAATTTCGTCCAAAGGCCTTAAGAATCCATAAAGCCCAGACAAAATTCCCAAATGAGATTGAGAGTAGTCAATCTCATCTGCTGACCAACTTGAGGCCTGCAACCCCTGATAGACATCCCCCTGAAATAGAAACAAAGCGGGATAAGATTGAGTCGTAGAACTCTCTTTAAGGGAAAATTGCTGGTAACGATTATAATTTAATACCGCCAATTCTTTAGATAAATGCATTAAAGCGGCAATTTGCTCTACGGATTGAGACTTCATAATCTTTGCTAATTTTATAGTTTTTTTTAGCAATAGAGGATATGAGGTTTCGCTGCGATGAGGTTTTGAAATTGTTAATAATTTTTTAGCTGGTGATAATAAAGTTAACATATGCAGGTACCTGAATTAAACTAATGCATTAATAAACTAAAAATGAATAAATATTCAATCCCTGTTTTTAGTCTCCGTCTTAATTTCCCATGCCCACTCGAGGTCTCTGCATGTATATAGTAATCGGCTCACTGGTTAAAAGTACTTCACCAGCCGCATTAACCACTTGAACAGCGAGAGTATGAGATCCTCTGTAAATCCCGTTTAATTCAAAAATCGTATTGGGTTGAGGCTCCCCTAATGGAGCCCCATCAAATATCATCTGCAAATTATCACCCTCAACTAATTTAGGCTCCAATTCGATGGAAACAAGAATATATCCTTGATTGTTACGAATTGTTGCCTGACTAATAGGCTCTCTAATCGCTATTTTGGTATAAGGTTTATCGCTGTTTTCACTATTACTATTATTATCTTCATCCGCAGGATCAACATCTTGTTTAGGCGCAGGTGAAGGAGAAGGTGCTGAAAAACTCTGATTGTCCGGAATTTTTAGTTTCTCCGCACCTTGGTGCGGATTATCACTAAAATGAACAACACCTTGACTGTCTGTCCAGGTATAAACTTCCGCATATGATGTGCACATTATCATCAATAATGAAGCAGCCAGGAAGAATTTATTCATCACCTAATCCTTTTGCCTTAAAGGCTGTAATATAACTCAAACTCAAAAGGATGCGTCAGGCTTCTGATTTTAGTTATTTCCTCTTCTTTCATTCTGATGTAATTGTTAATAAAGTCTCTGCTAAATACATCACCCTGTAATAGGAACTCATGATCCGCTCTTAAATGTTCCATTGCTTGTTCTAATGAGGAACAAACTGTAGGCACATCAACAAGTTCTTCAGGAGGTAAATCATAAAGATCTTTATCCATAGGTTGTCCAGGATGAATTTTCTTCTGTATACCATCTAGTCCAGCCATCATCATCGCTGAGAAAGCCAAGTAAGGATTTGCTGTTGGATCAGGGAAACGCACTTCGATACGACGTGCTTTAGGATTAGATACATGGGGGATGCGAATTGCTGCAGAACGATTTCTTGCGGAATAAGCTAATAATACTGGGGCTTCAAATCCAGGAACCAAACGCTTATAACTGTTAGTAGATGGATTGGTAAACGCATTTAAAGCACGAGCATGCTTTATGATTCCACCGATGTAATATAAGGCAGTTTCAGAAAGACCGGCATACTGATCGCCAGAAAATAAATTAATCCCATCTTTCACTAGTGACTGGTGACAGTGCATTCCACTTCCGTTATCACCGACTAAAGGTTTAGGCATAAAAGTCGCAGTTTTTCCATAATTATGGGCAACGTTATGAATAACGTATTTTAAAACTTGCAGCTCATCTGCTTTTTTGGTTAAGGTATTAAACCGTGTAGCTACCTCACACTGGTTCGCTGTTGCAACCTCATGATGATGCGCCTCAACCACCGCGCCCAATGATTCAAGAGTTAAACATATAGCTGAACGAATATCATGAGAAGAGTCTACCGGAGGAACGGGAAAATAACCGCCTTTTACAGTGGGTCTGTGGCCTATATTACCCCCTTCCATTTCTTTACCCGAATTCCAATGTGCCTCATCTGAATCGATTTTATAAAAAGAACCGCTGATATTGGTTTCCCACTGAACATTGTCAAATAAGAAAAATTCAGGCTCTGGACCAAAATTAACGCCATCGGCTATACCTGTAGATTGTAAATAAGCTTCCGCGCGTTGTGCCAGTGATCGAGGACAACGATCATAGCCAATTCGGGTTTGTGGATCGACAACATTGCAACGTATAAATAAAGTATTATCCTGAAAAAATGGATCCAACTGGAGTGAATCAAAATCTGGCATGAGTGCCAAATCAGATTGATGAATTTTCTGCCATCCTTTGAATGATGAGCCGTCTATCATTTTACCATTTTCAATAAAATCATCATCCGCGGCTGATACTGGAATAGTATAATGTTGTTCCTTACCTCGTATATCAGTAAATCTTAAATCGATAAACTTCGCGTCGTGTTCCTTAATTGCCTCAAGTACTACATTTTTACTCATCATTTAGTCTCCAGGATAGTTCGGCTGTAAGTTTACCTTAAGTGACTTATTAAACCCAATAGATTACACTCTATAGTTTTCAACTACAGTAAAATAATATGGGCGCATACCAATATCAAGCGCTAAAAAAAAATGGCAGTCCTAATAAAGGCATGATCGAAGCTGACTCGGAGCGTCATGCCCGTCAA
Organism: uncultured Legionella sp.; assembly: GCA_964428035.1. Lineage (GTDB taxonomy): Bacteria > Pseudomonadota > Gammaproteobacteria > Legionellales > Legionellaceae > Legionella. The sequence continues at coordinate 187,014 of CAYRWO010000001.1, read as the reverse complement.
CTATTGCGTGAACAGGGATTAATACCAACCCAGATTCAAGCCTTGACCCAACAGCGGGTGGCCAATACTAGAAGCAAAATCTCTGCAGCTGATCTCTCATTACTTACCAGGCAACTAGCCACACTTCTAGCCGCAGGTATTCCTGTAGAAGAATCATTACGCGGAGTAAGTGAACAAACTGAAAAAGATAAAGTAAGGGAGCTTATTATTGGCATTCGTGCCAAGGTGCTCGAAGGATATGGTTTAGCACAAGCAATGGCTCAATATCCCAATGCTTTTCCTGAATTGTATCGAGCAACCGTAGGATCGGGAGAGCAAACCGGACGCCTGGATTTAGTTTTGGAAAAGTTGGCCGATTATACTGAAAATCAACAAAGTACCCGTCAGAAAGTGCAGCAAGCCTTGATTTACCCACTTATTATGATCATTGTTTCTACAGCAATTATTAGTTTTTTGCTTACTTTTGTAGTTCCTAAAATTATTGAAGTATTTACCAGCAGTGGGCAAACACTACCCGCGATGACGCAACTGCTCATTACCTTTAGTCATTTTATTAAAGCATATGGTCTTTATACTTTAATGGTTATTCTTCTTGCTATTGTTGGCTTTAAAAAAAGTTTGAACAATATAAAAATTAAAACCGCATGGCATCGCTTAATTCTTCGATTGCCTATTGTATCCTATCTGGCAAAAACAATTAACGTTGCCCGTTACATTCATACCTTTGGAATTCTCTTTGCAGCAGGAGTGAGTGTACTTGAAACCATGCGTGTTTCAGCAAGTCTTGTCACGAACGTTGTGATGAGGCAAGCATTTGATACGGCCACACTACGGGTCAGGGAAGGAAGTGGTATTCATGAAGCACTTAAAGAAACCCGCTACATTAGTCCCATGGCAATTCATTTAATTGCCAGCGGTGAAAAAAGTGGGCAACTTTCCAATATGATGGAACGTTCAGCCAACCATCTGGATAATGAAGTAAAACGATTAATCGACACCTCTTTAACCCTTTTAGAACCCATGGTAATTTTACTAATGGGCGCCGTGGTTCTGTTTATTGTTTTAGCTACATTATTACCTATATTTTCAATGGAACAATTAGTTGCTTAACGGGTGATACTCTATAAAATAGTATGAGTTATTTATTTGATGGCATAGGACAGTCCAGATAGGTTGATGTATTAAAAGTGTGTTATTATTTACCAATTTAGTTTTCAGAGGAACAAAGATGAATCGACAAAAGGGTTTTTCATTAATTGAAATTATGGTTGTTGTCGTTATACTAGGCATTCTGGCCTCAATAGTCGTACCTAAAATTATGGGACGCCCTGATGAGGCGCGTAAAGTGAAGGCAAAACAAGATGTGCTGGCCATCCAAAATGCCCTTGATTTATATAAACTGGATAATGGCACATACCCCAGCACGGATCAGGGTTTAATGGCGCTGGTAGAAAAACCCTCAAATAACCCCACACCAACCAATTGGAAACAATATCTTAAATCTGTTCCTAAAGATCCATGGGGTAGAGATTATCTCTACTTGAATCCCGGGCAACACGGTGACGTAGACGTATTTACTCTAGGGGCTGAAGGGCAACCTGGGGGAACAGGTATTAATGCGGAGATTGGTAACTGGGATGACCATTAATCGAGGTTTTACCTTAATCGAAATTCTAATTGTCATTGTTATTATAGGCATTACCGTTGGTTTTGCCTTAATTGCTTTCGGCGATTTTGGCGAAAGCAGACGAGTATTGTTTTCAGTCGAGCAACTAGTCAATACCCTTAAATTAGCCCAACAACAAGCTATTTTAGAAACCAGCACTCTGGGTCTTCGTATCGATAATACCAGTTATCAAATTTTAAGATTTCAAAATTCCTCTGGTTGGGCGCCTATCTCCAATAAAGGTATTTTTAAAGTGAATTATTTCCCTAAAAATACGGTTATAACTCTTAAAACAAATCATAAAACTCTTCAAGGGGCTCCTTCCATAATCATCAACTCTTCAGGCGACATGACGCCTTTTACCTTAGGTTTTGGGAACAGTAAAGAGATGATGACCACCCTGACGGGGACCCATAATGGCAGTATGACTTTTTCTACGGTTAAAACCCCATGAACGCTCCAAGCTTGAATAAAAAAATATCAGGGTTTACTTTGGTTGAGGTGTTGCTTGCGCTTACTGTCATTGCCATCGCTTTAACAGCTCTATTAAAAGCCACTGCTCAAAATATAGAAAACACTCATCGTATTAAAGAGAAAACGATTAGTCATTGGGTTGCGATGCAAGGGGTTTCTATGATTCAGCTAAATCTACTCCAGCTAAACCAGAGTCAGGAGTCAACACAAGCGACCTCTATGCTTGGACAACATTGGTATTGGAGAGCAAAGTTTAGCGCAACCCCCATTAAAAAAATGCAACAAATCACCATTTCTGTGAGTCAAAAACAATCGGGGCCTTTTCGTGAAGAACTGATTGCCTTCAGGTATTTATAATGAGATATAACAAGGGATTTACGCTGATCGAAATTTTGATTGCTCTAACTGTTTTTGCAATATTAGCAACGATTACGTCCTCTTCCCTGTATTATGCATTCACAACGCGTACCCGCGTTAATGCCCAAGCAGAACGTTTAAATGCCTTACAGCTCGCTGTTAGTATCATTCAGCAAGACATATCGCAAACGGTAGAAAGAGCGATTAGAGGAAATGAAATGCATTTATTCCCAGTCTTTGTTGGACAACCGCAATATCTGGAGCTGACTCGAGATGGCAACGTTAATCCTCAAAGCCTGGAGAAACGCAGTAGCCTAAAACGTATCGCTCTTGTATGCATCGATGGATCGCTCCTGCATCGCACCTGGCCTAGTCTTGATCCTGCAAATAGAAAGACGTATGAAGATAAAGTTCTGCTCGAAAATGTGACTAACTGCCATTTTAATTACTTGAATCAAAGCTTACAGTTACTACCTGAATGGCGAGAGCAAGCAGTCACTCAAAACCAAGGCAAAGAACCGTTACCCAAAGCAATACAAATAAATATTACTTTGCAAGAATGGGGTGAAATGAACCTGCTGTTTATCATCCCGGGGGCTCTTTATGTATCCAATTAAAAATTCGCGAGGTGGTGCCTTGCTTACGGCTTTGTTTATTATGACTTTAGTTGCAATTGTTGCTACAGCTATGAGCATCAGATTACAATTAGATATTTACCGAACCCGGCTAACGATTACCCACGATAAACTTTATCTCGCATCCCAAGCTGTAGTGTTTTGGGCAATGAATGAATTAAATGATAAAACCAGGCAATTTACCAAGTTGGATAAGCAAGGTATGGTTGCTCAATACCCTAAAAACATGGATCTCCTTGTTAGTCATATAAAATTAAGCGGTGGTCTTTATGATTTACAGGCACGTTTTAATCTCAATAATCTGATTGAAAAAAAGTTATTGCCGGTTTTTATTAATCTTATCAGTCATACTACCCATCAGTTAAACAGTAAAGAACAGCTCAATTTAGCCCTGGGAGTACAGGATTGGTTAACTACTTATGATCTTGCCCGTGGTAAAGATAATTACACTTCATATTATCTCTCACAAAAGCCCCCTTATTATCCAAGTCATCAATTAATGAGCAGTGTTACTGAACTTAGATTGATTAAAGATGTTTCTTCACCCTTATACCAGGCTATAGAGCCTTTCGTTACTGTCTTACCCGAAACAACTCCGATAAACATCAATACAGCTTCAAAAAAGGTACTCATGGCGCTGGGTAATGGGATGACTGAAACTCAAGTGAATGAGTTAATGATGGCACGAGGAGAAAATGGAATAAAAGACCTTAAAGATATTGCTGAACTAGCTAAAAAAATTGATTTGCCCAGTGAGCAAATTACTATAGAAAGCAAATACTTTCTCAATGTAGCTGTTGTAACCGGCGATGAGTTTAAATTAACGGTTTATACTTTGCTAAAACGAAGTAAGGATAAACAAGGGAAAATATCGGTTAGTATTATTCGCGAGAGTATTAACAGTTTTTAAAAAAAACGGTCGTCATTGTGAACAAGGTGAAGCAACCCAGATCAGATTTTCAACGAAGCATCGTTCTGGGTTGCTTCACCAAGGCTCGCAATGACAAAATATGACAATCCGTGAACACTTGATCCTATAATGCCTAATCGTCGTTTTGTGCTTTACTTTCTAAAGGCCCCATATCCTTAATTATTTTCTCGGCGTCTTTTTTATCCTGTTCAGTCAACTTACTGTCCAAAGCCTTAAGCTCTTTTGCTGCTTCTTCATTCTTATTTTCAGCTGCAATTTTAAGCCATGCATAGGCTTTAACTAAACTTTTGGGTACTCCTAGCCCAGCCATATACATATAACCTAATTTAGCTTGACCAACCGAGTTTCCTTGAGCTGCCGATTTACCGAACCAAAATGCTGCCTGTTGATAATCTTTATCAACCCCAGTACCAGTCAAAAGTAACTGACCCATTTGTGCCTGTGCTTCTGGTTGACCTTTCTCTGCCGCTGCTTGATACCAGTAAGCCGCTTTTTGGGGGTTAGCCTCTACTCCATACCCTTTCAGATAATAATACCCCAGGTATGTTTCGGCATTGGGATGTCCTTGACTAGCAGCCTGAGAGAACCAATAAAAGGCGATTTTATCATCAGCAGCAACCCCCCCCTGTTGCCCGGTATATAGCAAACCTAAGCTATATGCCCCCTTTTCGTCGCCCTGTTCTGCTGCTTTTTGATACCATTCCAGAGCTTTATTAACATCTTTAGGCGTCCCTTTTCCGATCATATACTGATATGCTAAATTTACTTGAGCTTTACTGTACCCTTGATCAGCTGCTTTTTTAAACCAGATAAATGCATTAGTCTCACTTTGCTGAACTCCATCACCTGTTGCATACATCAATCCTACATTTCTTTGGGCAATAGCATTACCTTGTTCTGCAGCTTTCATGTACCACTTAAAAGCTTCTGGATAATTTTGTGCTACACCCTTACCTGAATCATAAATAAATCCAAGGCTTAATTGAGATAAGGCATTATTTTTTTCAGCGGATTTTTGATACCAGTTTTTTGCCTCTTCATAATTAGAGGGTACACCATAACCATATTGATACATGCGTCCTAATAAATACATTGCTTCATCATTACCTTCTTTTGCAGCTTGCATTAAATGAGGGTATGCTGTGGTGTAATCACCATTTTCATAAGCCGCAAAACCTATTAACTCATCTGCAAAAACCGAGTTAGCCATCAGCAACAATAGTGCCAAAATGAACCCGCGCATACCTACTCCAATTCAATTCCCTTATCTATAGAGTAGAATATTAAGCCAACAAAGCAAGTTGTTGAACAAGGCTGGGAGTTAAAAAATCCTTTTGTCGGATTAGTGAGCCTGCTTAGCCTTCTTTGGGAAATTATTTGCCTATATTAAAAAAAAGTTCCAACTTAGATTATTAATTAACGAAATAACCTCAAAGAAGGTAGAATAGGTATAACTAGTAGCACAGTTGAAATCACTAAGCTAAAAAATTAAAGTCTAAACTATTAATAGGAGGTAATTTTGACGCATATTACGGAGGGACTCATTGAACAGCTTATTCTAAAAAGATCCATAGTAGCCACTTGTTTTTTATCAATGGTCGGTATCTTATTTGGCTTATTATCTGGCTCATTAGCCATCGTATTTGATGGTATGTTTGATATGATTGATGCTGTTATGTCCATTCTCGCTTTTTTTGTCACTCGTCTTTTAACCAGTGAAGGTAACCGCCGATTTCAATATGGTTACTGGCACGTTGAGCCGATGGTACTTGTTTTTAACGGAAGCGTCCTTATTCTGCTTTCTGCGTATGCATTAATCAACGCCATTGGTAGTTTGCTATCTGGTGGTCGAGAAATGAACTTCGACTTGGCATTAGTTATTGCCCTATTGATGTCTGTTTTATCCATGAGTATGTATGGTTATGTACGCCATAAAAATCTCAAGGTGAATTCTGAGTTCTTAAGACTTGACGCTCACAGCTGGCTCATGTCCGGTTCCATTTCATTATCTCTTTTAGTTGCCTTCGCTATTGCCCAATTGATGGAAGGAAGTCCCTACCAATATCTTACTCCCTATGTCGACCCTCTGGTTTTGGCTATACTTTCAATTTTTTTAATTTTCGTTCCCATGCCGACCGTACGTAATGCAATGCGCGATATCTTTCTCATTGCCCCCTTTAGTCTTGATGAAAAAGTGAGGGAGTTTTTGGATGAATTAATTATACGGCACCAATTTAAGACCTACTCAAGTTACGTCGCCAAAATTGGTCGTGCCCAATTTATTGAAATCCATATAGTGGTGCCTCCTGGATATCCAATCTCCAGCGTGGAAGCATTGGATGTAATTCGCCACGAAATTGCCGAGGCTATGGGTGGAGAAAGCCCCCAACGTTGGTTAACCATTGTATTTACTGCTAACGAAAGCTGGATTTAAAGAGCAGGATTTTAGTATCTGTACCTGCTCAAATTGCTATTCCTCCCTTTGAATGGATTGATACATTTCAAAGAGTTTAGGATGGGCGATACTGCATTTAACATGTCACAAATTAAATGATATTCGATTGCATCTAGAAACTTCCTGCAATTGCAAGGTACTACGAACTGCATAACACGGAATCTATATCCAATTATTCATTTTTGAAAAAGAATAAAGATTCCATGTATACAGTATTATAAGATAACGTTCTTCTTATAATGCTTCGAATATAGCCGCGGCACCCATGCCCGTACCGATACACATCGTTACCATTCCATATCGACCGTTGATCCGTTTCAATCCATGTAACAGGGTTGCTGTTCTTATCGTTCCTGTGGCGCCTAATGGATGACCTAAGGCGATGGCGCCACCTAAAGGGTTCACTTTGTCTCTGGGCAGATCAAGTTCTTTAATCACTGCCAAAGCTTGGGCTGCAAATGCCTCATTGAGCTCTATCCAATCTAATTGATCCAAACGAATTCCGGCACGTTTTAAAGCAATAGGAATTGCTTTAATCGGGCCTATTCCCATAATTTCTGGCGGGACTCCTGCTACCGCAAAGCTGAGCAATCGTCCTATTGGTTTTAAATTATATTGCTTTAAGGCCTGTTCACTCGCCAACAACGCAATACCGGCACCATCGCTGGTCTGTGAAGTATTTCCTGCGGTGACCGTTCCTTTAGCAGAAAAAACAGGTTTTAACCGAGAAATCACGTCATAGGAAGTATCCGCTCTGGGGCCCTCATCTTCACTAATCAATTTTTTCTTTACCACTACTGAGGAAGTTTCCAAATCCGCATGTCTGATAGTAATCTCTATAGGACTTATCTCCTCTTTAAAATAACCACTCTTTTGTGCTGCTACAGCTTTCTTGTGACTTTCAGTAGCAAACTCATCTTGTTGTTCACGAGTGATGTTCCAGCGTTTGGCAACATTTTCAGCCGTAATTCCCATTCCATAGGCAATAGCAATATCTTCCTTATTAAATATCGAGGGATTGGCTGTATATTTATTGCCCCCTAAAGGCACCATGGACATACTTTCAACACCACCACCAAGAGCTAAGTGGATATCACCGCTAAGTATGGATCCCGCAGCAGTGGCAATACTCTGTACCCCGGAAGAACAAAAACGGTTAATAGTCATTGCGGGAACAGACTCGGGTAAATCAGCTAATAAAGAAGCCACACGAGCTACGTTCATTCCCTGCTCTGCCTCGGGCATAGCACAACCAATAACTACATCTCCGATTTCTTGCCAATCTACTGATTGGTTTCTATGGGTTAAACATTTTATAGTATGGGCTAATAAATCGTCTGGTAACGTATGTTTAAAAACGCCTCTCGGTGCTTTACCAACCGGAGTGCGCAATACATCAGCTATATATACATTAGTCATCACTCAATCTCCTTGCTTAATTGCGCAGTGGTTTACCAGTCTCTAATAAATGACTGATCCGTGCCTGGGTTAATGGCGTTGCCGCGAGTTTAATAAATGCTTCTCTTTCCAATTTCAACACCCACTCCTCATCGACCAAGGTGCCTTGATTGAGATTTCCGCCACAAAGTACTGCTGCCAATTCATTAGCCAGGAAGTAATCATGTTGGGAAATAAAACCACCTTCTAGCCAATTCACCAAACCTGCTTGCAACCGTGCATGTCCTTCGATTCCAGCAACTTTAAACTTCTTTTGTAGCGGAGGAAGATAATTTGCTGCTTGCATGGCATTAATTTTTGCTAATGCGGCAAATAAAACTTCATCTGCATGCATTACCACCGTATCAGTAGTACGTAAATAGCCCATTTGCAGGGCTTCAGCAACGCTTCCTGCAACTTGCGCGGTAGCAATTTGTTGGAAAAATACTTGAAGAAAGGTCATTAAATCAGCTTGTTGTGCCTGATAAGCAGCACGCATTGCCATTTCCTTACAACCACCTCCAGCAGGAATGACACCGACACCAACCTCAACCAAACCTGGATAGGATTCGAAAGCTGAAACGACTGTGTCACAATGCATCATTAACTCACAACCACCACCTAAGGCGCGACCTCTTAAGGCTGCAACCGTTGGTATGGAACTGTATTTTAGACGCATGGCCACTCGTTGGAATTGGGTAATCATTGCTTCCAGTTCCTGCATTTTATTTTCCTGAATTAACATGGAAACACCACGTAAGTCTGCACCCGAACTAAAGTTAGAAGCATCATGTTGGTAAATGATTAATCCTTTACACTGCTTTTCTGCCAGCTCTAAAGCCTCATGCAAGCCATCAAGAACTGACTGCCCAATCGTATTAGCCTTAGAATTAAAGCTAACCACAGCCACATCATCTTTCAGATGCCACAAACCAACGCCTTCGTTCTTATAAATATAAGAAGTGGAGTAAATGGACTCCTTCAAAACTCTGTCAGGGAAGAATTGATGTTGATAGACGGGTAATTTACTTCGGGCCTGATAATCGTTTTGTTGAGGAGAATATGCACCATCTTGAGTATAAAAGGCTTGAATTTCTGCTAGCCAACCGGGCAGTTTAGCAGTACTTAAAGTGGTATTTAATTCAATCGACTGATTAATAAATTGGCTCATTTGCTGTATGTCAGCTAACTGCCAGGTTTCAAAAGGTCCTTGCATCCAACCAAAACCCCATCGAATGGCTAAATCTACATCTCTGACATTATCGGCAATATCCGCTAAATGAAACGCGCAATAATGAAATAAGTCTTTAAAACATGCTGCTAGAAATTGAGCTTGCTTATTACTTGAGGTAATTAAGCTTTTCATACGAGCCACAGGATCTGTATTTTTCATGATCGCTTTCAGCTCATCACTTATCTCTGATTTTGCAGGTCGATAAGTACCGGATTTGATATCATAAACCTCAATTGTTTTACCATTTTTTCTGTAAATCCCCTGCCCGGATTTTTGCCCCAAATGTCCTTCTTTAATTAATGCACTTAACCATTCAGGCAATTTAAAATGCGGATGCCAGGGATCTTCTTTCAATTGCTGTTGCATAGTATGAACTACATGCTGCATTGTATCTAAACCTACAACATCCATAGTACGAAATGTTGCGGACTTCGGTCTGCCTAGCAAAGGACCAGTTAATGCATCAACTTCATCTAGTCCCATGTCCATCGCAAGAGTATGATGTAAGGTAGTTAACAATGAAAAAACACCGATACGATTTGCAATAAAATTAGGTGTATCTTTGGCTCTTATCACTCCCTTACCTAAATGGCTGGTTAACCAGGTTTCAAGATTATCCATTATTTTTTTAGAAGTACTTTGAGCAGGAATTAATTCAGCAAGATGCATGTAACGCGGAGGATTAAAAAAATGAACACCACAAAAATGTTCACGATGTTGTTTGGGCAAAACATCACACAAAGCATTAATACTAAGGCCTGAAGTATTACTTACCAAGATTGATTTTTCACTTAAATAAGGTGAAATACGCTTGTATAAATCCTCCTTCCAATCAAGACGCTCTGCTATAGCTTCAATAATTAAATCACATGAGGATAAATCTGTAAGATTTTGTTCATAATTTCGGGCTTTGAGTAAAGCAGCAGTTTGAGTAGTTGCCAAAGGAGCAGGTTTTAGTTTACCTAAATTAACTATGGCCTTATCAATTAATTCATTAGCCGGCCCTTCTTTGGCTGCCAAATCGAATAATAACGTCTCTATGCCTGCATTAACGCAGTGCGCAGCTATTTGTGCACCCATAACTCCTGCACCCAGAACCGCGACTTTCTTTATGAAAAAAGGTTCCTGCATTATTGTATCCTCTTTTTGTCGTAAAAATAAATTAATCCATGTTAGGACATAACCCCATGTAGCTCGCATTAGCGAAGGAAATGGGAATCAAATAGAAGCGTTCCCGTATCAGGCTTCGCTAATACGGGCTACAAATAATTTAACAATCTTAAGACAGAGTAAATCGAATACCTTGAGCCAAGGGCAACTCATCCCCCCAATTTATTGTATTCGTCTGACGTCGCATGTAGGCTTTCCATGAATCGGATCCTGATTCACGTCCACCTCCAGTTTCTTTTTCACCACCAAATGCTCCGCCTATTTCTGCACCAGAAGTACCGATATTAATATTTGCTATGCCACAATCACTTCCCCAAGCACTCAAGAAATGTTCTGCCCTTTTCAAATCCTGGGTAAATAAAGCGGACGATAATCCTTGTGGAACACCATTTTGTAACTCAATAGCCTCATCCAGCGAACGGTATGACATGACATATAAAATAGGAGCGAAGGTTTCTTCCTGTACTATATCCCAGTGGTTTTTTACATCAACAACCAAGGTAGGCTGGACAAACGAACCCGGTTGGTTTAATACCTCACCACCAAAAGCGATTTGACCGCCAGCTTCTTTTATTCTGATAATAGCTTTCTTGTATTGCTCAACCGCATCCTGGTCAATCAGAGGCCCCATTAAATTGCGCCCATCCAATGGATCTCCTATGGTTATTTGTTCATAGGCATGCTGCAATCTTTTAATTACATCATGATATTTGGACTCATGAACAAATAATCGACGGGTTGAAGTACAACGCTGTCCTGCAGTTCCTACAGCGCCAAAGACTACACCGGGAATAGCTAAATGAAGATCAGCTGACTCATCAAGAATAATTGCATTATTCCCACCCAGTTCCAGAATGGTTTTACCTAATCGGGCTGCAACTTTTGCTGAAACTTGTTTTCCTACAGCGGTAGACCCCGTAAAAGAAATAAGCGGTATACGGGCATCATTAACCATAGCATCAACCACATCATGTGAACTTGGTATAATTAAACTGAATATCTCGGGACAATCATTTTTCGTTAAAACCTGATTACAAATATGTTGCACCGCTATCGCGCATAGAGGGGTTTTTGCAGAGGGTTTCCATAGGGTTACGTTTCCACATATCGCTGCTAAAAATGCATTCCAGGCCCAAACAGCAACAGGGAAATTAAAAGCTGAAATAACACCTATAATTCCATATGGATGCCATTGCTCATACATTCGATGATAGGGACGCTCTGAATGCATGGAATTTCCATACAACATACGCGATTGACCCACAGCAAAGTCGGCAATATCTATCATTTCCTGTACTTCGCCATCACCTTCTTGCTTGGATTTACCCATTTCCAAAGAAACCAGGCTTCCCAATCTGTCTTTTTGTTCCCTTAAGGCTTGACCAATTTGTCTTATAATTTCTCCACGTTTAGGTGCAGGAACTTTTTTCCAGACTTGAGCTGCTTGAACTGCGCGACTCATTACCTGATCGTAATCACTCAGAGAGCAGGTAGCAATTTCTGCAAGTTTCTCGCCGTTTGCAGGACTAAACGAGACTAAGTTCTTCTGATGATTTTCACTATGCCAACCTTGGCCACTGAAGGCACCAGGATTAATAGACTGAATTTTAAGTTGATTTAATAATTCCATAAAGCGCTCCTAAGCGTAGTATTTACCGAACCGATTCTCCAGCACACTGGATAATTTGAACTCTTCTTGCAAAATCAGTCCTTTATACTCATTAGATTGCCCCAATACCAAATCAACTACCGCGCAGATGCCTGATGCTGTACTTACCTGAATTGCAGACCATTCCAAACCACGAATCACTTCAGGATACACTTTTTTCACATAGCTTTTTTCAGTCAGCTCACCGCGTTTAATTCCTTCAACCGTAACATAGACAATAACAATATCCTGGTACGTTTTAGGAATTGCATTTTCAAGAATTCGCTTTAAAGTAACTCGGTCTTCGTTTAAACGTAAGTCATTCATAAGCAGACGCATTTTTTCACAATGACCAGGATAACGCATGGTCTTATAATTCATAGTCTGAACTTTGCCAAAATATAATTCAGCCAAACTTCCTAAACCGCCAGACGTATTGAATGCTTCGTATTCGCATCCATCTATTTGTATAGCCTCTAAACCTTCAAGAGGAGCCATGATGACGGCTTTTCCAGACTCAATACCATAACACGGGTTTCCATACTCATTAATCACCCCGTCAGTAGACCAGGTCAAAGAGTATTGAAGCGCATTATTTGCTCGCTGCGGCAACGCACCTACCCGTAATTTAGCATGAAAGCATTGTTCAAATTCCTGCATCAAACTATTTGCCGCAATGCTGATGAATCCTGGAGCTAATCCACATTGCGGAACAAATGCGGTCTCGGCATTTGCAGCAATGGCCTTGACAGCTTCCGTAACAGAAGTATCTTCGGTTAAATCGAAATAATGTGCTTTTGCAGCCTTCGCGGCTTGTGCCACATAAGTATTTAAAAAATAAGGTAAACTTGAAATAACGGCAATAATATTATGTTTTTTCAGATAGGCTTCTGTTGACTGTTCGTCTTTAACATCCAAAGCAACCGTTTTAATTTCAGGCAATGCAGCTAATAATCTTTTTACATCCGATCCATTAAATTCCACATCGGCCAAATGAACTTGATAAGAGCCACTATCTGCCAATAAACAAGCAATTAAGCTACCTATCTTCCCAGCACCAGTAATCATTACGTTGTACATAAAATCCCTCTCCGTTGTAAACGAGATAATCGTACACAAAATATTAAGCATTGGATAGAGATAATTGGCGTATTTAAAGTGATAATTTTCCCCACTATATCTATTTATGATCACCTATTACCTTCTATAATTCTTGACCTCAGTGCCGTACTCATTTATCTTGACTTCTTTAATCAATTTGATTATCCCATGAAGCAAGCGGCTTTAACCAATTCTGAATTCTTCGATACTGTAATCAGATCAAAATATGCACTCTATCTTTTTATATTTCTCACTGGATTATTAGCCCCTTTGGGGTTTGCTCCTTTTCACATGCCTGGTATTACGATTTTGAGCCTGGCATTGCTGTTCTCAGCATTATTGAACGGTTCTGTTAAGCAAGGCTTTATTTTAGGCTTCCTTTTTGGAGTGGGCTATTTTGGCTTTGGTGTTTCCTGGGTTATCATCAGCATTCATGACTACGGTCAATTAAATTACTTATTATCAGCATTAGCTACTCTTATTTTTGTATTCTATCTGTCTTTATTCCCTGCTTTAGTAGGCTATGTTTTTAAATTACTGGAGTCCAATCATCATAAGCTATTAAGCATCCTTTTATTCAGTTCCTTATGGTGTCTTAGTGAATTTATTCGAGCAAATCTGTTTAGTGGTTTTCCCTGGTTATTAATTGGTACAACTCAAATTGATACGCCTTTACGCTATCTTGGTCCCCTGATTGGTATTTACGGTTTAAGCTTATTTTGCTCTTCTACTGCCGCATTATTAACAATCGCTGTCCGAGAAAATTCAATCAAACGTTATATTTATCTTATTTTATTTGTTTTAATTCTGATTGTTCCCTCTTTTGGAAAAAATATTCATTGGACTGATATAAAAAAGGATCCCGTGACTATTGGTGTTATTCAGGCGAATTTATCGATGCGTGATAAATGGGATGATACCCTGTTCTGGAATTTATTAAAATTTTATGGACAAGCTATTGATAAACTTCTTGGAAAACAATTAATAATTTTGCCTGAGTCTGCTATTCCATTGCCCGCGAGCTATTTAGAGGGATATTTACTTAAATTGCATGAAAAAGCGTTAAAAGCCAAAAGCGCCTTAATGATAGGAATATTACAACCGGCTAATGACAGGGAAACTAATTATTATAACTCCGTAATCAGCTTAGGACAGGCCAAGGGCGAACACTTTAAACAACAATTGGTTCCTTTTGGAGAATACATCCCGGCACCATTTATTGCAATAAACCGGTGGCTTAATTTACCCGAACCCAACATGTTACCTGGAAAAAAAGATCAACCATTAATAAAAATTGCAGATAATCCTATTGCCAGTTTGATCTGTTATGAAATTGCTTATCCTAATCTGCTAAGACTTCAGCTTCCTCTAGCTCGATGGATTGTTTCAATCAGTGATAATGGCTGGTTTGGTCGTTCTTTAGCAAGTTATCAGCAGCTTCAAATGGCTCAAGTTCTTTCCCTGCTTACTGGACGATTTCAGATTGTTGTAAACAATGATGGCTTGTCCTCTGTCATCAATAATAATGGTGACATAGTTGAAGGGTTACCCCCATTCAGCTCTGGAATTTTAGAAGGAGAAGTTTTTCCTGCTGAAGGAACCACCCCATGGATAATTTGGTATGACTATCCGTCGCTCTTATTTTGCTCATTATTTTTATTTTTTATGCTAATTTTGCGGTTTCGCCAATTTAGCAAGAAATAATCTATTGCTGGCGAGGACAAGAGGGGTTATCCTAGCGCTTCACCGTCACTTGATTAATTGGACTATGGATAATACCTATAAACCCCAAGAAGTTGAAGAACAAGCCCAGCAGTATTGGCATAAAAAACAATCGTTTAATGTTACTGAAGATTTAAACAAAGAGAAATTTTATTGTTTATCTATGTTCCCCTATCCCAGTGGAACATTACATATGGGACATGTTCGTAACTACACTCTTGGAGATGTTATCTCCCGCTATCAACGCGCTTTAGGAAAAAATGTTCTCCAGCCTATAGGTTGGGATGCGTTTGGCTTACCAGCTGAGAATGCTGCTATCAAAAATGGAATCCCCCCCGCTGAATGGACCAGAAAAAATATCGCTGCAATGAAAGAACAGTTTTTACGCTTGGGGAATGCTTATGATTGGAAGCGTGAAATCGCAACATGCGATCCTGAGTATTATCGCTGGGAACAATGGTTTTTTATTCGATTATTTGAAAAAGGTCTGGTCTACAAGAAAAATGCTGTCGTTAATTGGGATCCGATTGATCAAACTGTATTAGCTAATGAACAGGTAGTGGATGGCCGAGGATGGCGTTCGGGTGCCTTGGTAGAGAGGAAAGAAATTTCTCAATGGTTTATTAAAATAACCTCTTATGCCGATGAACTGCTCAACTCTCTGGATACCCTTGATGAGTGGCCAGCTCAAGTGAAACAAATGCAACGTAATTGGATTGGCCGATCGATTGGTACGGAAATCTATTTTAGTGTAAATAATTATCCTAAGCGGGTAAAAATTTATACTACACGCCCTGATACTTTAATGGGAGCAACTTATCTTGCAGTTGCTACTGATCACCCTATTGCAAAAGAAGCCGCAGCTAATAATCCGGAAGTGAAAGCATTCCTTGACAGTTGTCAGGGTACTAAAATGGCTGAAGCAGAACTGGCTACAATGGAAAAGCGTGGAATTGCAACCGGGATGACCGCCATTCATCCTATAACAGGTAAAGAATTACCTATATGGGCTGCAAATTTTGTATTGATGCAATACGGTTCTGGTGCAGTGATGGCCGTGCCCGCTCACGATCAAAGAGACTGGGAGTTCGCTCAAAAATATCATTTGCCCATCATTGAGGTTATTAAACCTGAAAATGGTATAAAACACGATTTTAACCAATCTGCTTATACCGGTGAGGGCACTCTGATTAACTCGAATCAATTTGATAAATTACATTCATCAGAAGCCATTCAAGCGATAACCCATTATCTTGAAGAGCATGAAGCAGGTAAAGCCACTATAAATTATCGCCTTCGTGATTGGGGCGTATCACGACAACGTTACTGGGGCACACCTATACCCATGATTCTATGTGAACAATGTGGTGTGGTGCCTGTTCCCGATGATGAGCTGCCAGTAGTATTACCAGAAAATGTACAATTTACTGGTTCTGGCTCCCCTCTTGCCCAATGTAACGAATTTGTTAACGTTACATGCCCCAAATGTGGTCAGGATGCAAGCCGTGAAACAGATACTTTTGATACGTTTGTTGAATCATCCTGGTACTATGCACGCTTTGCATGTAAAGGCCAGGAAAATGCAATGCTTGATGACAGAGCAAAATATTGGACACCGGTCGATCAGTATATTGGTGGGATCGAACATGCGGTCATGCACTTGCTTTACGCACGTTTCTTTCACAAATTAATGCGCGATGAAGGTTTGGTTAACTCCGATGAACCTTTTAAAGCACTCTTGACACAAGGCATGGTGCTCAAGGATGGACATAAAATGTCCAAGTCTGTAGGAAATGTTGTTGACCCAAATCATCTGATTAATACTTATGGAGCAGATACGGCGCGTCTATTCGTTATGTTTGCGGCTCCTCCAGAGCAGTCTTTGGAGTGGTCCGACACCGCTGTAGAAGGTGCTCATCGTTTCCTCAAGCGTTTATGGACATTTGCTCATCAGCACTTGCCTATGCTCATTGATATTAATGACATTATTTTGAGTGGTAATGGTCATGTAGATTGGCAACACGCAGCGAGTCGATTAAAAAAATCGCGTCACACTGTGCATCAGACTCTTGCCCAAGCTACCAACGATTATGAACGTAATCAATTCAATACTGTTGTCTCAGGCTGTATGAAACTATTCAATGAGATCTCCAGTTACTCTATCGAGACAGAAGAGGATAAGTTTTTTATTCATTCCAGTATGAGCATCATTCTGAGGTTGCTTGCTCCTATTACACCTCATATCTGCCATTATTTATGGCAGCAGTTAGGCTTTGAAAAAGCAATTATTGATGCCCCTTGGCCAAGAGTAGACAAAGGTGCGTTAAAAACAGATGAAGCAGATTATGTTGTGCAGGTAAATGGCAAACTAAGAGGCCAATTTACTGCTAGTGTAGATACTGCAGAAGAAGTACTGATTGAAACTGCCAAGCAGCATGTCCAGGATTTTCTAATGGATAAAACAATAAAAAAAGCGATTGTTGTTGCTCATAGGCAGTTAATCAATCTGGTTGTTGGTTAAATGAAACAAAAAGTTTTCACCATTATTTTAGCTCTTCTTTTATCTGCTTGTGGTTTTCATTTACGTGGCCTGATCGATGTACCCGAATGGCTAGATAATGTTTCTATAATTTCCAAGGATGGAAATAAAGAATTGATTTCTATATTAAAATCTCAATTAGAAGGTTATAAAGTCAAGGTTAACCCTGAGCCGGCACTTGCTAAATATTGGCTCATAATTAATAAAACGACTTTTCAACAACAACTGGTAAGTGTTGGTTCAAGCACTAATCCAAGACAATACCAACTTATTCTGGCTGTAGAGTTTATGTTGCAAACCTCGAAAGGACAAGTAATCAAGGCGCCAAGACTTGTAACAGTAAGTCGTCAACTCACTGTTAATAATGATCGTCTATTAGGCTCCAATGAAGAAGAAACCGTTTTAATCAGCGAAATGAGAAGAGAGGCAGTAATTCAAATAATTAATCGTTTAAGTCGAAAATAATTGTTTTGATTCTTAGGGGCTGTTGATCGTTGAGTCTTTCAACGTTTCGCGTGCGGATTCGTGATGAGGGATTCTGATAAGCTCTATCCTTCAGATTACACTTTGGCACCATACAAGATACAATGTTATATTCAGAAAAAACTACACGACCTTTTTTGATATCGGACAAATAAAAATAGCATGCAAATTAAACAACAAATGCTCGCCCAGCAGATACAAAAAAAAATTTCCCCACTCTATGTCCTCATTGGCCAGGAACATTATCTTCTTGAAGAAAGTTTACATACGATAAAATCCGCCATAAAAAAATCCTATGATTACGATGAAAAAATTATCTCGATCCAATCAACAGAAGATTGGGCTACAGTTTTAGAGGAAGCCAACAGTTACTCATTATTTTCCGATACCGTGTTGTTAAATATTTTTTATGATAAAAAATCAATCGATGCAACCGGAAAAAAAATCCTGACAGAATATCTTAAAATAATTAATTCCCGCTGTTTTATAATTATCAGGGCGCCTCACATTCCAGCAAAACAACTTCAGTGGCTGTACAATAATGAACATGTTGTGCTTGTAGTAGCATATCCACTAAATACTGAGTCGATGAAACATTGGATTGCCAACCAATTAAAAAAAAATTCTCTCAATTTTGAGCATCAAATACCCGATTTAATTCATCAATACACCCAAGGCAATATGCTGGCGTGTTCCCAGGTTATAGAAAAAATTGCCCTATCGAGTACGCCCAATAGCCAAATTAACTCTCAGCAGGCATTGGAGCATTTGTCTGATCAATGCACTCACTCTCTTTTTGAGCTAACTGAAGCATGTTTAATGGGTCAAACAGATAAAGCAATTCATATTTTAAGGCAAGCAGCAAATAATAAAACAGAAGCAACATTACTTTTATGGATGCTTACCCAGGAAATAAGGGTACTATTGCAGTTATCCTTCACTATTCGACAAAATACTGACTTTAAAACGGCTTGTAATCAATTAAAAATATGGCCTCAACGTGTTAATCTTTATCAATTATGTATCAAAAGATTGACTAACTCTGTCTTGGAGCAGCTATTACATTACTGCAAAGCCATTGATGAGCAGATTAAGTCCAATTTGAATACCCAAGTATGGAATGCTTTAGAAAAACTAACTCTTTCACTGTGTCTGGGAACTTTATGCATAGCATAGCTATTTTAGGTGGAACCTTTGATCCCGTACATAATGGACATATACAAACAAGTCTGGCCATCCAATCTAATTTTAATTTTGACACCTACTATTTTCTTCCTTGTAAAATTCCCTCTATAAAACCTCCAACTTGTGCTAATACCCAGCAAAGAATTGAAATGCTTCAATTAGCGATAAAAAACCATCCTGATTTTAAGCTGGATTTGCGAGAAATAAAACGCGATTCACCTTCTTATATGGTTGAAACATTAGCAAGCTTCAGAGAAGAAAAAAAACATGCGGCAATTACTTTAATCATGGGATATGATGCTTTTTTATCACTACCTCAATGGCATCAATGGGAGCGAATAATTGAATTAGCCAATCTACTGGTTATTAATCGAACTCAATTTTCTGATTACTCCATACCAGAAGCCATAAAAAAACTTCTTATAGAACATAAAACTGAAAACAAAACAGAACTTTTAGATAAACCAGCTGGAGCTATTTATTTATTTGATGCAGGTAACTACGAAATTTCCTCTACTCATATTAGAAAAGAACTTAAAAAAAATAAGTCAGTAGAAACCAAACTACCTAAAGAAGTTTATGAATACATTAAGAGACAGGCACTGTATCGATAATGTTCTCAGCCATGTTTTCAGTTTTATCCACGGCTTTCATTTTTTTAATAAATTCAGGCAAATGGGCATAAAGTAAGTCGACAGCAGGGTCAAAACGAGCATAGAGCGTGGATTCCTTAGAGTACTCCTGATAAGGTAACGAAGTCATTTTAACTGCAACCATAATCAGTGCAACAATAAATACGCCTCGTATAAAACCAAAGACCATACCTAGAGTTTTATCAGTTCCACTTAAGCCTGCGCGCTTCAATATGAAACTCAATATCGCATTAACCACACCACCAACAAGTAACGTAGCAAAAAGAATAATAATAAAACCTATTGCAGTCCGTGCTGATTGCTCTTTTATATAAGACTGTAACCACGGATCCAGACTCTGACAGTAGTTAAAGGCTAACCAAAAGGCCAATATCCAAACACATAATGCCACTAGTTCTTTAACGAAACCTCTAAATAAACCAGTTAATACCGATAAACCGATAACGGCAATAATGGCTATATCAATCCACTGCAACATGACTAGCTAACCCCAGTATTCACAACAAAGCCATTTAATTGCATCGCACTGGCTAATTGAGTTTTTAGTTTCATCGCATCTGTTTTATGTGGCGAATGTCCCACATAAACCTTGTAAACCGGCCCCTGTCTGCCTTTAGCTCTGGTAAAATTAGCTTTATAACCTTTATTACGCAGCCTATTAACCAAGGCCTGAGCATTAGTCAATTGTGAAAACGAGGCTAGTTGTACTGCATAAATATCTTTTCTGACTGGTGGTTTATGATTAGCTTTGGCAACTTTAGGAACAGGAACAACCTGGGTAGTCACTTTTTGTTTTAAAGCAACGGTTACAGGCCGCTTAACAGACTGTGTAGCGGCTACTTTAATTATTTTCTTAGCTGTATTATTAGCAGCGTCATTTACAGCTACATGAACAGGCGCTACTTTACCATTCGCAGCAACCTTGGTAACACCTGGTATTTGGTTGGTATTAATTAAATTAGATTTGACAGGCTCAGCTCTCACAAGTTCAGTTAACTGTCCTTTTTCCGATACAGGAGGAATTTCTACTTTTGCCACCTTAATGGTTTTAAACATTTCTTCTTCATCAGTTAAAACCACCTTCGGAGACAATGGTTTTGGAGGCAATTTTACATTACTAAAATTACCATCAAGATGTTGACTTGATTTTTTCATCACTGCAGGAGCAAAAATCGCTCCTAATGAAATAATAACAGCCAATCCGACTAAACGATGTTTCAGCTTCTCATCCATTACCAGTTTCATAGAATCTCCTTCTGCTCCAAGATGTTATGTTGGGCAGCCATTACATGACCAACCGTAAAAAATGACCCATAAACCACAATTAAGTCTCCAGCTGCAGCTTGACTTAATGCGGCTTGAAAAGCAATAAGGGGGCTAGTATAGCAAACTTCCACAAAAATTTCTGCATCCTCAAAAATAGAGCATAACAAGCTCGCACTGGAAGCACGTTTATTATCTAATTGTGCAGGATACCATCGATCAACACAATCCTTTAATGGAGAAATTAAACCTAAAATATCTTTATCTTTTAAAGCTGAAAAAACAGCATGCACCTGTCCTTTCATTTCTTTTGTTTTTATCGTCTCAGCCAATAATCTGGCTGACTGCACATTATGAGCGACGTCGTACAGAATACTAATACTGTCTTGATGAAACTGTAATCGCCCTGAAATAATTACTTTCTCCATCGCCATATAGAGATGCTTTTTGGATACGGGCATATCCTGATTTAATAACAGACTAGACATAATGGCTGCTGATGCTGATTTAATCTGCACTTTGGGTTTGGGCAGCCCCTTAATTTGTTCGCCATGGCAATTAAACACCCAAAACTCACCCTGTTCCTCTATAGAGAAATCTATATCATAAAAATATCCGGGTACGGCAAGATCTCGTGCTACTTCGATAATACTTGATGGAGGGTTATGATCTGCATAAATAAATGGTTTTCCCTTTCGCAGTATTCCTGCTTTCTCATAACCTATGCTCTCTAATGTATCACCTAAATAATCTTGATGATCATAATCTATGGTAGTGATAATCGATAAATCCGCATCAATGATGTTAGTCGCATCCAACCGTCCGCCCAAACCCACCTCAAGAATAACAACATCCAGGGATTGCTGTTTAAAATACAGTAATGCGGCAAGAGTAGCGATTTCGAAATAAGTAAGATGAACAGAGCCACGAGCCTCTTCTATAAAACTAAAAGCCCGACATAAGTCGTCATCAGAAATAGGTTTTAGATTCACTCGGATGCGTTCATTGAAATGAATGAGATGCGGAGAAGTATAGGTACCTACCCTATAACCAGCAGTATGATAGATCATTTCAAGGGCACTAACTGTTGATCCTTTTCCATTAGTACCCGCAACGGTAATGACTTTACAACCTGAAGTATGTACGTTTATTTTTTTCGCCACTTCCAATATTCTGGTTAAGCCAAGCTGTATTTCCTGATTATTCCTATTTTCCAGATCATTTAACCATTGATTTAAATTCCACTCACTCCATGGTTTGTGCAAAAAAATTCTCCGTGCCTTTACGAGTCAATTTTGATACTAATTCGGAAATAGTCGAACGAAGATTTTTACGCTCAACTATCATGTCAATATGACCATGCTCCAGCAAGAATTCACTGCGCTGAAATCCTTCTGGCAAGGTCTGTCTTACGGTTTGTTCTATCACCCTTGGACCTGCAAAACCGATTAATGCATTAGGTTCGGCAATAATCACATCACCAAGGCTGGCAAAACTTGCTGAAACGCCACCCATAGTAGGATCGGTCAGGACAACTATAAATGGCAGTCCTGTTTCTGCAAATTTAGCCAGTGCTGCTGAAGTTTTGGCCATTTGCATTAAAGAAAACAGCCCTTCTTGCATTCGGGCACCACCACTGGCGGTAAAGCAAATATAAGCTCTTTTTTCTGCCGTCGCTACGGTGATTGCTCGAACAAATTTCTCACCTACCGTGGCTCCCATAGAACCACCCATAAAGTTAAACTCAAAAGCACTGACAACAACAGGTTGCTGCGATAAAGTACCCTTTACAACAACCAGTGCTTCTTTTTCACCTGTAGCTTTCTGAGCCTGAGATATTCTATCTTTATATTTTTTTGAATCCCGGAATTTCAGTCTATCCTGAGGCTCTAAATGTGCAGCAATTTCCTCTTGATCACCTTCATCGAGAAACTGAGCAATTCTAACTCGAGCAGATACTCTATGATGAAAATCACAAGAAGGACAAACCATTAAATTTTTTGCCAGTTCTGTACTGTAAAGAACCTCGTTGCAACCCAAACATTTAACCCACAAACCTTCAGGAACTCCTTTCTTTTGTGAGGTTTCTGTTCTTATTCTTGATGGTAATAGCTTTTTAAACCAGCTCATAAATTAGAACCTATATATAGAATCGATTTATAGTATACACTGAAAAAATCATATTCTTAATATCTATCTTTATTCTGATTCGTCTAAAATTTAAATTTTATATTCTGTTAATGAATTGTAATGATATAACCCGTTCTGCTTTGAGCAGCAACGGGCACAATTGATTTTCAGAAGCAGTTTTTACTCCAGCCTTAATTCAGCTTCACTTTCTAGCTCATTTACTGGTGCTAAAAGTGGAGTAATACTGGTTTTTAGTGATTCCAGCTTAAAAGACAACGAATTCTCGTACCCTTCTTCTCCGATATTAGCTCTGGGAGGAAATTGTTGCTGACCTTTTTCAATCTCAGTAAGCAATGACTCTCCATTGGCTTGAGTCCTGTCTTTTTTGTACTCATCAAATAGTTGTCTCAACTCATCCAGGTATTCTTCTCTCTCTTGTGCATCAGTTTTATAACCAAAGCATCCCAAAGTGAACGCTGCAATCGATCTGATCAGATCTTTCAACCAAAATTGCTGAGCTCGATCGTACTGGTACTGAGGAAAAATTCCCGTAGCTGCTCCAAAATATTTATCTCCTAAAACATCAATAGGATTAGTTTCTAATGAAGGCTGTTTCTCTTGTTTAACATCTGGGACAGGGCTGAAGAAACCTATTGAACTTGCTGAACGAGATTCAAGAATATCTTTAATTACTGCAAATTGCCTCATATTTTTCTTAATTAATTCTAATTTTTGCTGAATCTCTCCTGAGTCGGAATCTTTAAGCTCAGTCAAGAAAACTCTATTACGGTTCTTATATTCCTGAATATCCTCTAACAAACCGTTTCTTTCGGTTCTGTTTTTTGAATGAAATCTTTTCACAAGTGTATCAGAGTCTTCCTGTACTCTATCCAACTTCAGGAGAACTAAAAGATTTTCAAGTTTTTGGGCGATTGTAGATACGCTTTGATGTTTTGAATTTATTAATGGATTACTATGATCTTTAAAATCATTGAGAGGTCCATAATGAGTTTCTTTAAATTGTTCGATGTCCTCAATTAGTAAATCTCGAGCTGATTTATTGTCTGGTCTCACATCAGTACCACTCACCTCAAGATATTTAATTTGCAGCATATCTTCAAGGTCAGCTAACTTATTCAATGCAGTTAACGTATCTTTTTTCTCATTCAGAACCTTCATTTTCTCAGCATTAGCTTCATGAAGTTGTGTGAGAATAGAGTCCAGGCGGATTTTCTTTCCTTGCAGTTCTTTAAACTCAGCCTCTAGTCTTTCTAATTTATTCCTCAGCATCTCAGATTTGCCAATAGAATTTTGCTCTTCTAATCTAAGTTTCTTCAAATCTACCTTTAGGGCTTCGAGTGTCCCCTCGATGCGATTTCGAAGTTCAGTGCCAGATTGAACTCTGAAATTTGGCCTGAAGTTCATCATCCTATCTACATTACTTTCAGCAATTTTATCACTCATGCTTTCGAGATATTGTAGGGCTTCCTTATTTTCCTTGGTTTCCAACGCTTCTACAATGTCATCTAATCCTTGTTGTGCCTTTTCAATATCAGTAATCCTGAATTCCAGTTCATAGCTACTGAAAGCAACCATCGCCTGACGATGATCAATCGTATTAATTTTTTCTTCTAGAGTAGCTTGAGCGGCTCTTTCTTCTTTAGCAGTTTTTGTACTTTCCAAACTATTCAGTTCTGCTTTCATTGCTTCAGTCAGTTTTAGGTGAATATGCTCGTTCTTCTGCTTTTCTAATTCCAGCTCATTTTTTTCTTGTTCAGTCTTTTGGTACTCTTTCTGCAGTTCCCATAGATTACCTGTTCCTATTAGATAATCTTTTGAAGATGCATGAGGGCCTATGTCACTCGTTACATCAACCTTCATTTCTTGATCAATTAACTCCATTTTCTCGGATACATAAACAATGATAGAATTCATATCCAAGTCAAAATCACTGGGGCCTAATAGGCTGGAATAGTGGCTGGATTGGTTATAAAGGTTTGTACGATTAAAGCCATACCAACTGGCAGCAGTCTGCTCTGTTTTGTACATCTCGTCAATAAAACCGGCTATGCTCTCATTGCATTCCAGGTATTTTATTAACATGTCTTTAGGAATTTTTTTAGAAGGTATGTATAAACCTTGCTCTTCTTCCAAGATTTTTTTATATTGAACGAGCACATCATGAGATTGTTTTAGTAAGATTTTGCGTTCCAGACTTTGCTGTTTGAGAACTTCAAGACGGTGCTCTTTAGATTGTATTTGTGATTGCGATATACCTATTGTTTCGTCCAAAGAGCTGATTTGAGGAGAATACTCCTTCTTTACAGCTACCACAGCATTAGGGTATCGCTCGAGAAATTGTTGCGATTGGAACTTTGTCGCTACCTCTTTGGGACGAGATTTCTCATGCAGTTCCTTAAAAGTTTCTCGAATACGTCCTCCAGCCTCTTCCAGTTTATTTTTCCTTCCCATTTCAGATTGTTTTGCAAGTTCATCACCTAAACGAGTCTCAATAACTCTTGCCCTCTCTAAAAGAGTGTTAACGAGACTGATTTGCTGTTTAGTAGCCTCAACTTTAGTGGTTAATTGTTCTTTAGCCTCAGCACGCGCATTGGTGAACGCTGATTGATGAGTAACTTCGTTTAATTGAGGGAACGGATTATCTGCTTCAAAATTACTAACCTGCACCTCTAACAATCTTTGATCCTTTGCAAGGTCCCCTCGATGGCTCTCAAGTTTCTTGATCAGATCGTTATAAAACACTACATCATCAGAAACTGGAAGTTCTGGATTATCTATTAATGATTGAATAGTTTTTGGAATAACAATATCTTCTGTAGTTGATATCGCTTTTTGGAGTGTTTGCTCATAAGCAGCTAACAATTTGGAATCAGCAATGCGAGCTATAAGCATCTCTCTTTGTAAGTCAATCGTTTGTTTGTGATTTGTTTCAATAACCTCTATTTGCTTATCTGTGGATGTATAAATTACTTTTAAAAGAGATCCAACTTTTTCAGTCCATACAGCGTAGTTTTCTGAATTATATACTTCTGATAATTCACTTACTTGTTGATGAACGGGAACGTGTTCGTCTGTTAGTGAAAGGATATAGTCTGAAGCATCGACGGTATCTGGCAAATTTCTTCTTACATTCTCCTCATTCCAGTTTTTGCTGTAGTTTCTAAAATCCTCTACGGCATCTTCAAAAAAAGAAGAATATTCATCTAAAACTCTTAGGTTTTCCTCTAATTCTGTTGAGTCAGAATTAAGTTCTCTCTCAAAAAATTTCCAATAACCGAGAGGACTCGTCTTTTGAGCAAGTTGATCTGCAGCTTTCCACCACTCAGCTCGTCTGGCCACTCCGAATTTGATAAGTTCTACAGCTTCCCTTACTTTATCAGGATTATGAATTTCATAGACTTTTAAGCGATGATTCAATGTAGTCTGCAAGTGAGTTAACGAATTTTTTACCCCATCCCGAACTCCACCAAGGGCAGGTACATTACTAAGCGCCTCCTCAGTTAAAGCTTGCCGCAAAAAGGTTTGTAATGCCTTACCCACTTGATATGTTTTGTCATCAACGATTTTAGGAACCCAGCTTTCATCTAAAAAACGAAAAGCCTCTGTGATTATTTTCTGATTCCAAAGTGCAGTCCCATAGCCCTGAGAGGCATAATGAGCAATATTCCATACGGCTTGAAGAACATGAGCAGAATAGTCCGCTACAGCGGTATCATCTGGAAAAATGTCATCAATCTTTGCTCCTTTGGGTAGAAGTTCTCTATTAATGAATAGCTGTGCAGATTGTTCTGTATTATTGAGGCCTTTACGGTCCTCAACCAGAGCTGTGCCGTTAATACTGTTGATTTCTCTTTTGAGTTGATTTAACGCTTGAAATATATCAGCCATAGCTCCCCCAGCATTGAGTTTCTTCTCTGATAATCAAAAATTCTGATTTCTGATTTCTTATTTACAATTCTAATTCAAAAACATTAAGTAAATATGAACGGAAACTCATGCCCTTTTTTTTTACAGTTTCTTTACACTTTTCTACGCTTCTATTTCTAAAGCGTTTAGCCATCAGGTTTTGATATTGATTCTGTTGCTCACTCCTGAATAACTTTAAACTTTAATAATGATCAATTTTAACTCTTGTGGGCATAGTTTTAACATACTGATTATATTAACCAAAATAGCTCATTCGCAAAAAAAAAATGCAAAAACTCCTAAAGTTTTTCTACAATTTTCCGATAACTTTGGTGGGTAAAGTAAATTTAGAATAAATAAATAAATTTACTGAATCGTAAATATCCCAAACCAGGGATTCAGGTCTGAGGAGACTATAATCATGGCTCAAGTAATTAATACTAACGTAACGTCGCTTACCGCCCAACGTAACTTAGGGGTATCAGGAAATGCGATGTCTCTATCAATTCAAAGATTGTCATCTGGCTTAAGAATTAACAGTGCAAAAGATGACGCTGCAGGTCTTGCAATTTCTCAACGTATGACCGCACAAATACGAGGGATGAACCAGGCAGTAAGAAATGCGAATGACGGTATTTCTCTTGCTCAAGTGGCTGAAGGTGCGATGCAGGAATCGACTAACCTTCTACAGCGTATGCGTGAGCTGGCAGTTCAATCAGCTAACTCCACCAATAACAGCACTGACCGTGCATCAATTCAATCTGAAGTAAATCAGCTAAAAAGTGAAGTGGACCGAATTGCATTAAATACACAATTCAACGGTCAACGAATTTTGGATGGCTCGTTTTCTAACGCCAGCTTCCAGGTTGGTGCGAATTCAAACCAAACCATTAGCTTTTCTATAGGAAGTGCTAAAGCATCATCTATTGGTGGTATCGCTACATCTACCGGTACTGAAGTTGGTGCTGCAGTTGCTGCAGACATTACTGTGTCAATTGGTGGAGGCGCATCTACAAGCATTAACTCTTCTGCTAACTTTGCCGGAGCGCTGGCTTCACAAGATGGAACCTCAGCCTATGCTAAAGCAGCTGCTCTGGTTGATGCCGGCTTTTCGGTGACGGCTTCAACTGCTGGTACTCAAACGCTAGGAGCTATTGGGGGAACTGCAGCTGATACTTACAATTTAGACATCAATGGCGTGTCTATCTTCAGTGGTACAGACGTATCTACTGCTTTAACCACATCTGCTTTACGTGACGCAATCAATGGAGTGAGCAATCAAACAGGAGTTGTTGCCTCTCTCAATGGTGGTGATTTGACTCTAACTGCCGCTGACGGCCGTAATATTACTGTAACTGAAAGTGGCACCGGTTTTGTCGCCGGTACTGATGGTATCTCTGTAACAGGTGGTGACTTTGATGGCTTATTACGTGGGCAATTAACTATCAATGCTGCAGATACCATCGCTATTGGCGGTACAGTAGCTAATATAGGTCTAAGTGCGGCCATAGCCAAAGATACTGTAGGTATCGATTCATTGGATGTGAGTACTGCCGCAGGCGCACAAACTGCAATCATGAGAATCGATGCTGCTTTAGGAACGGTCAACTCAAACCGAGCTGATATGGGAGCTTTGCAAAATCGCTTTGATTCTACAATTGCCAACCTGCAAAACGTATCAGATAACCTGTCAGCTGCCCGTAGTCGTATCCAGGATGCTGACTATGCTGCTGAAATGGCAAATCTAACCAAGAATCAAATCCTGCAACAAGCAGGTACTGCGATGTTAGCGCAAGCTAATAGTATGCCGCAATCTGTACTTAAACTGTTAGGATAAGACATAATAATTCCAGTGCAACCTGAGTTGCACTGGAATTTTTTAGTTTATACTCAAGCTATAATCCAGGGTATAAAAGGAGTAGGAAATGAATATTGAATCTGTAAAACCAGTAAGCCCAATAATACAAAATGACACCGTAAAAACTGAAAAACCAAGTCAACCTGTTAATAAAATCAGCAATACGGGTTCATTGGCAGATTCCGATATGAAATATACTCTCGATGAAGCTACAGGCTTGCTGCAAGCGATAGTATCCGACAAGATTACAGATAAAGTAATACGTAAAATGCCTTCGGATGAATATTTGCATTTATTAAGTTTGCTTGATGAAATAATTAATGGTTCTATAGATAAGCACATTTAATAAATGAATCTATTTATTTTTGTCTAGAATAAATACAGATTAATAACCTAGATAAGGGATATTATGAGTCTATCATCTCCAGGGGTTGGATCAGGCCTTGATGTCAAAACGCTCGTTGAGGCTTTGGTAAAAGCAGAAATAACGCCTCTACAAACGCGACATGACAATAAATTAACCAGCATCAATACTGAGTTGTCAGCTATAGGTCAACTGAAAAGTTCGTTAGCTAATTTGCAAACATCTCTGAACAGTTTATCCGATATTAATAAATTTTATAATGTAAAATATTCTGTTAGTAATGTCGACTTTTTATCGGCTACCCTGACCCCGCAGGCGACAAAAGGCACTTATCAGGTAGAGGTTGAAAAACTGGCGCAGCAACAAAGTCTCGCCAGCACTTATCTGAATACCGCGAGTATAGGCAGCGGAAATATAACCATTAATTTTGGTACCTATAATGTGGACAAGACTGTATTCACCGCTAATGTAGATGCAACGCCAGTTAATGTTACTATTGCTCCGGGAAGTGATAGTCTTATTGCGGTTCGTGATGCCATTAACAATACCAATGCAGGGGTCACTGCCAGTATAGTTCAAGACAGTCTAGGCTCGCGATTAACGCTCACCTCATCAAAGACAGGTGCAAATTATGCAATGCAGGTTAGCAGTAGTATTACCGAGCTAAATTATGACCCTACACTAGGTAATAACGATTTAACGGAGACTATTGCGGCACAAAACAGTGTGGTTAAGATAAATGGATTAACCCTTACTCAAAGTACGAACCAACTTCAAGATGCAATTTCTGGAATGACCATTAATTTAAAGAAAGCAGAAATTGGAACAATCACCACGCTAACGGTGGATGACAATAAAGATCAGCTAACCAGTTTAGTAAATGATTTTGTAAAAAAATACAATGACAGCATGACTCTTTTGACTAATTTAACCGGGTATAACAAAGACACCAAACAAAGCGGACTATATCAAGGTGACCCCCAATTTAGAAATTTAAAACTTAATTTAAGCAAATGGGCGACGTCTCCTCTAATTAAAAGTACCAATTCGATTCAGTCATTGGCTGACTTGGGTATTACTACTAAAGAAAACGGTTTACTGGAAATAAATCAGGATAAATACAACACGGCCCTTAATAATAATTATGCTGATATTGGTGCCTTATTTGCAAAAACTGCCACTCCTACGGACAGTAATATACGCCTCAACGCAGTTAATGCTGGAGTTCCAGCAGGTAAATATGATGTGTTTTTAACGGAATATACCCCTGGTGTGAGCATGTCAGGTACTATCGGTTCCTTTCCTGCCACATCAAGTGATGGCGTTACCCTTAGCGGGAGCAATGATCTGGGCGGATTATCTATTAAAGTGCTTTCAGGAAGCGCCGGGGATCGAGGTCAAATTGTTGTTAATGATGGTATAGCCGTCCTGATGAATCATTTTCTCGATTCTTACATGGATACTGCTGGTGATTTAGATCAACGAACAGAACAATTAAATAAACAAGTCACTCAATTAAGTAAAACCCAAACTCAAATAGATGCTCGCAGTGTTAGCGTTGAAAACAGGTATCTAAAACAATTTAATGCATTGGATGTTTTGCTAACACAAATGCAAAGTACCAGTAGTTTTCTTACCCAACAACTGGCAGCTTTACCCAAGTTTAATACTAAATAAAACAAGGCTACGCTCATGAAAAATCCATATAATCAAGTTTTAAATCAATATAAGTCAATAGAACTACAAACTCGTATTGATACTGCCTCTCCTCATGAGCTAATAGAACTATTACTTCAAGGTGCGCGATCTCACATAGCGACAGCCCAAGGTAATATTCAACGCAAGCAAATAAAAGAAAAAGGCGAACATATTGGAAAAGCCCTGAACATCATTGAGGGGCTAAAGACAAGCTTAAACCACGAACAAGGTGGTGAAATTGCCATAAATCTACTGCAACTCTATGACTACATCCAACATATATTATTAAAAGCAAATTTAAATAATGATGAAGATTTATTAGTACAATCTAATTTATTACTTGCAGAAGTACATCAAGCCTGGCAATCCATTAACTCCAATTCAGAAAGCGAGGGGAAAGAATAGGTGACTAATTTGTCATTTTAACAACTCCTTCCCCATCTTTAGAGATTCAAGACTGTCGGTCTCATTACAGTGATGAGCCGACAGGAAATGAACCTTAACCGTTAAATGTGAAAAAATCCAAAGACAGTTATTGATGCCTCCTATTCAATTCATCCAAAAAACTTGATTCTCTTTTTTTACAAAGCTGACTACCAAAGAGTCTTTGCGAGCTAGTGAAGCAACCCAGGTTCTAGTTTCAATTTAAACTCAGTATCACTTTACTTCGTTCGCAAAGACAATAGCGGCCAATATTCAAAAAAAAACAAAATTAATTCACAAAAATGAATGACTCTAGATAGTAAAGTTATTTTTTATTATGCCGCTAAAGAAATTAAAGAACCCAAATCGAGGTGATTATGAAAAAAGTTATCCTATCAATCATAGTCTTAATCTCCCTCATAATAACTACTCCATTAGCATTGGCCCATACGCGATTTGGTGAAACCTTATGCAATGAGCCAGACTATTTTTGTATGCAAGTTAAAAGTGGTGAGTCATGGGAGGATCTTTTTCCTAATGTTGAAGAAAGAGATATTGTCAGACGTATTAATCGAATGAATATTAGTCTTCGCCCGGGAATGACCATTGCCGTGCCTAAAAATATTGACCGTTTAACCATTTACGATGTTTCTCCATTCCCGAGATATATAGAATCAGATGGGGAAAAAACAATTTATGTCAGTCAAAAGAAATTAGCCTGGGGGGCTTATGATCAAGATGGAGAATTGCTTTGGTGGGGTCCAATATCTTCTGGCATAGGCAAATGTAAAGTTGCTGGAGGTTGCGGCACCCCTACTGGCTCTTTCCGAGTGATTAGAAAACAGGATATTGAATGTGTTTCCACGGTTTTCCCAAGAAGAAGTAATGGAGAAAGTGGCGGGGCTTTAATGCCTTACTGCATGCACTTCTTCAGAGGGTATGCTCTGCATGGAAGCTATGAAGTGCCGGGATATAGAGCAAGTCATGGCTGTGTTAGAATGTTCATTGAAGATGCACGCTGGCTAAATGAAGAGTTTATTGATATTCCCGGTGGAGGAATGAGAGGAACTCGCGTCATATTGGATGCACCAGATGATCCTAATGAACAATAATCAATCAAATCCATCTTGATAGACAAATAGTGGACAAGCTGATAACATTTTATTTAGTGAAATTTATACATTTGTATGTTAACGTATAAAATGACTTTGTGATAAAAAAAAACACATTATTGACTAAGCAGCAGGGTATAAAGAACATCATCTTGTATCACTCGTTTTGATCAAAAAATCTCGCAAAATCAATCGAATTGGGCAAATCAGGAGAATTATATAATAATGGCTCATTATCATACGCAGTCGGAATCAATGCAAAAATCAAATTTAAAATCATTAATGCCCTGGATGGTATGGGGATTAGGCTGCTTATTTTATTTTTATGAATGTCTCTTACAAGTATCACCCAGTGTAATGAGTAATGAGTTAATGCGCGATTTTTCCGTAACCAGTCAAACCCTAGGTATTTTATCGGGTATATACTTTTATTCTTATGCCGCCATGCAATTGCCTGGTGGTGTATTAATGGATTATTTTGGACCTCATCGTCTGTTAACCGTTGCTACCGTTGTTTGTGCAGTAAGTACCATTGCGTTTGGTATGACCGACAATTTCTTTATGGCCTGTGTTGCACGACTTATGATTGGTTTTGGCTCCGCTTTTGCAGCAGTTGGCTCCATGAAATTAGCAGCTAATTGGTTTCCCGCTCAAAAATTTGCCTTATTAACTGGATTAATGGTTACAATCGGTATGATGGGAGCAATTGGTGGTGAAGCTCCTTTAGCTCTATTAATTGAAAATTTTGGTTGGCGTCATAGCATGATCATCATGGGGTCTGTCGGTCTTGTTTTGTCAGCATTAATTGTATTAATAGCCCGAGATACTCCCAAAAACTATACCCCTGCAATTCACCAGCATCCTCTTGAAGAAGAACGCTTGGTACCTAGTTTCCTTGCTTTGATAAAAAATAGGCAATTATGGCTGGTTGCCTTGTATGGCGGTTTAATGTACATGGCAACACCCGTATTCTGTGGACTTTGGGGCGTTCCTTTTTTAATGAATAAAATGCTCATTGCTAAATCTACAGCAGCTAATTATGTCTCTTTAGTATTTATAGGATGGGCAATTGCCAGCCCTTTATGGGGAATATTTTCTAACCGTATCGGTTTGCGTAAACCTCCAATGTATATAGGCTGTATCGGTGCTTTAATTTGCTCTACATTGTTTATCTTTGCCCCGATTACCTCTGCATTTATCATGGAATTTCTCCTTTTTGCCTTTGGTATCTTCTCTGCCGGATTTTTGCCTGCATTTACAGTCGCTAAAGAGTTATGCAATAAAAAGTATGTTGCTACTGGTTTAAGTTTTATGAATATGATGAATATGGTGGGAATAGCTTTGGCTCAACCCCTTATTGGTTACATTCTTGATAAAATGTGGCAAGGAGAAATGTCAGGAACCGTAAGACTCTATCCATTGGTAGCGTATCATACTGCTTTGTCAATTCTTCCTCTTGGTATGCTCATTGCGTTATTTATTTTACCAAGAATCAAAGAAACCTATTGCCAAAGTGCTCATTAATGAAATAATACCGCGTTTAAGAAAGTAGAATTAATATGGCTAAAAAATTATATATTAAAACAAATGGCTGCCAAATGAATGAATATGATTCATCCAAGATGGCGGAAGTATTACTGGAATCTCATGGTTTAGTTAAAACAGATCAAGTAGAAGATGCAGATGTAATATTACTCAATACCTGTTCTATTCGTGAAAAAGCACAGGAAAAAGTATTTTCACAGCTGGGACAATGGCGGGAGTACAAAGCGAAAAATCCTCATGTCGTCATCGGGGTTGGCGGTTGTGTGGCAAGCCAGGAAGGTGCTGATATTATTAAGAGAGCTCCTTTTGTAGATATCGTGTTTGGCCCGCAGACCTTACATAGGCTCCCTGCTTTACTTAATGAACGCCTTGAGAAGAAAAAGTCTGTCGTAGATATCAGTTTTCCGGAAATCGAAAAATTTGATCATCTGCCAGCACCTCGAGCAGAAGGACCAACTGCCTTTGTATCCATTATGGAGGGTTGCAGTAAGTATTGTAGCTTCTGTGTAGTTCCCTATACTCGCGGTGAGGAAATAAGCAGACCTTTTGATGATGTTTTGGCGGAATGTTATCAGCTTGCTACCCAAGGGGTAAGAGAAATTAATTTACTCGGTCAAAACGTCAATGATTACCGTGGTCCTATGGAAAATGGTGACACAGCAGATCTGGCCTTGTTAATTCATTACATTGCAGCAATAGATGGGATAGGAAGAATTCGCTTTACCACATCTCACCCTCTTGCTTTCTCGGATAATTTAATAAATGCCTACGCAGAAGTTCCTGAATTGGCAAATCATTTACATTTACCGGTACAAAGTGGCTCAGATCGTATTTTAGGTTTAATGAAGCGAGGTTACACCGCTTTAGAATTTAAATCTAAAATCAGAAAATTACGGAAAATACGCCCAGACATTCGTTTGTCAACCGATATCATTGTAGGATTTCCAGGTGAAACAGATAAGGATTTCCAGGAAACTATGGATTTGGTTCATGAAATAGGCTTTGACACTTCTTTCAGCTTTATCTATAGCCCAAGACCCGGTACTCCTGCTGCTAATTTGGCTGACGATACACCTTTAGATGTCAAAAAACAAAGACTGCAAATTTTACAAAACCGATTACTCTTACAAGCCTCTCGTTATAGCCAATCGATGATTGGCAGCATCCAACGAATTTTAGTTACTGGCCTCTCCAAAAAAGATGCTCAGCAACTGGCAGGGCGTACCGAATGTAATCGAGTTGTAAACTTTGATGGCCCAGCCCATTTAATTGGACAATTTGTTACTGTTCAAATCAGTGACGCGCTACCCAATTCATTAAGAGGACGCCTCATTGAAACTGAGGAGACGCAAACAGCCTGATGATAGATCACCTGCAAAAACAAATAACGGTACCCCGCGAGTATCATAGTCAACGCGTTGACAGTGTACTCGCTCAACTACTGCCTGAGTATTCCCGTTCACAAATCAGCAATTGGATTAAAACCGGGGCTATCACCATGAATCATAAGCCATGCAAACCTAAGGATAAAACTTTGGGCGGCGATCTTATTGAAATCAATGTTGATTTTGTCGAGGTTGATACTAATTTTAATTCATGTGAACCCGAAGACATCCCTCTAAATGTGATTTTTGAAGATGAGGAAGTTCTTGTTCTGAATAAGCCCGCAGGTTTAGTGGTACATCCTGGGGCCGGGAACAGAGAGCATACGTTAGTAAATGCCCTGCTCCATCATGCGCCGAGTTTAAAACATTTACCCCGAGCTGGGATTGTTCATCGATTAGATAAAGACACTACCGGATTATTAATCGTGGCTAAGTCCCTGACCGCTCACACCTCATTGATCCGGCAAATGCAGGCCCGAGAAATTCAACGTCATTATATTACTCTAGTTCAAGGACATATTATCTCTGGTGGCACCATAGATACTGGTTTTGGGAGACATCCCAGAAACAGATTGAAAATGACCGTAACTGGACAAGGACGACAAGCCATTACCCATTATACGGTTAACAAGCAATATAAAGATTTTACATTGCTGGATGTCAGTCTCATGACCGGTCGTACGCACCAAATCAGAGTACATTTAGCTTACATCAATCATCCAGTAGTTGGGGATCAGCTCTATAGTGGACGTATGCGATTTCCTGCTAATGCCAGTGATCAACTGAGAACGGCATTACAACAATTTAAAAGACAAGCACTACATGCCTGCTCCATTGCATTTTATCATCCCCAAACAGATGAAGAACTGACTTTTGAGGCTCCTATGCCTGATGATTTCAAATTACTTCTTAACACCATGGATGAACATTATGAAGACTAAATTAGCACATTGGCCAGCGCCAAAAAATATAACGGCACTGAGCACCACCCGTTATTCAGGGTTTAGTGCCCCCCCCTATGATTTAAATAATCTCGGATTACATGTTGGCGACAATGAAACACACGTCATGCAGAACAGACAACAATTAACAGAGCTTTTGCAATTACCTTGCGAACCAGTATGGTTAGAACAAACCCACAGCACTACTTGTGTCATTGCCGAAAACGATTCAAACAGAAATGCCGATGCTGCGATAAGCCATTCTAATTTGCACCCCTTAATCATCCTTACTGCTGATTGCCTTCCTATTACTTTATGTAACATTCAAGGAACTGAAATTGCTGCTATTCATGCAGGATGGAAAGGATTATTTAATGGCATTGTGGAGAATACTTTAGATAAAATGAACAGCACTGCTTCGGATCTTATGGCATGGATAGGACCCGCCATCTGCCAAAAATGCTATGAAGTAGGAGAGGAAGTGTACCTGGCATTTACCACTAGATACCCTTTGAGTAAAACTGCTTTTGAACCCAAAAATGCAAAATGGCTGGCTAACTTACCTAAAATTGCCGAGATTGTTCTTAACTCAAACGGCATTAGGGCAGTATATCAGTCCGGTTTATGTACTTTTGAGTTAAAAAATGAGTTCTTTTCCTATCGTAGAGAGTCACAAACAGGTAGAATAGGAACTTTAATATGGTTTAATGATCAACATCAGGATTAATAATATGATAACTCGTATAAAATTATTCATGAGCGCCCTGCTGCTCTTGACAGTACCTTATGCTTATTCGGCCGAAGAGCCGGTAATGCCCAGTTTAGCCCCAGTGCTAAAAAACATAATGCCAGCTATTGTGAATGTTGCAGTCCAAGGTAATTTACCTAGCGACACTTCATCGCCTGGAGCGGCTAATGATGACGATGACAAACGCCAACCCAGAAATCCATCCCCCGGGAAAAGCCGTAAATTTGAAAGTATCGGCTCAGGAGTAGTAATAGATCCTAAGAATGGAGTCATTGTCACTAATGACCATGTAATCCGCAATGCTAATTTAATTACTGTGACCCTACAGGATGGCAGACGCTTGAAAGCCCGCCTGATTGGCAGTGATAGTGAAACCGATCTCGCGATTCTAAAGATTGATGCTAAAAATTTAAAATCACTCGTTATAGGCGATTCAGATAAGCTTGAAGTAGGTGACTTTGTAGTAGCTATTGGCAATCCTTTTGGTTTAAATAGTTTTGGTAACAGTCAATCAGCGACTTTTGGTATTGTGAGTGCATTAAAACGTAGTGATCTAAATATTGAAGGAGTGGAAAACTTTATTCAAACTGACGCAGCCATTAATCCGGGAAATTCTGGTGGTGCTTTGGTCAATGCCAAAGGGGAGTTGATTGGTATCAATACAGCGATTCTTTCTCCCTATGGTGGTAACGTAGGAATCGGTTTTGCAATTCCCATTAATATGGTTAAAGACGTGACGCAACAAATATTAAAATTTGGATCAATTCACAGAGGCTTAATGGGAATCTTTGTTCAACATTTGACTCCTGAGCTCGCACAATCCATGGGCTATCCTGAAGAATTTCAGGGAGCGCTTGTATCTCAGGTAAATCAAAACTCACCTGCTGAACTTGCTGGATTAAAAGCAGGAGATATTATTGTTCAAATTAACGACACAAAGATAACTCAGGCAACCCAGGTTAAAACCACCATTAGCCTGCTCAGAGTGGGAACTACAGCCAAGATAATGGTTCAACGTGATGGCAAACCTTTAACTCTAAGTGCTGTGGTTACGGATATAAAATCACATGAACAAAAATTGCAGTCAGATAACCCTTTCCTTTATGGTTTAGCTCTTAGATCTTTTGAGCAGGAATCCCCCCCTCACGGTAACGTAATTGGGGTACAAGTGGTAGGCGCATCAGAGAATAGCGCTGGATGGAGAGCCGGTATAAGACCTGGAGATATTATAATCTCTGCCAATAAAGTTCCTGTCAAAGATGTTAAAGGATTGCATGCTATTGCCCATGAGAAAAAACAAGAATTGCTTGTTCAGGTACTACGAGGACCAGGCGCTCTCTTCCTGTTAATTATCTAATATGTTCTTATTTCTCACGAGCCAGGTTGCTCGTGAGAAATACCCCGATAAACACAGCCAAACTCCATAAAAATTACGTCATCACAACCTATTTAATATTCCCAATTTCAGTATTTTTCCTCCTCCCTTTATCTCCTCAGGGCTAATGGTCAGTGAAGGATCTCCAAATACAGACGTTCCTTGATATGTTCAGACAAGATAGGAAGGAAGTGTCAGATTGTTATAAAAAGATCAATATAAACACATTTCAAACAGCCATATAAATTATGAGCATAAAAAATGAAAAAAAACTCATAACAGACTTGACATAAACTCATGAAAACGACAAAATCACGCCTCTTATGGCTATGTAGCTCAGCTGGTTAGAGCGCGGCACTCATAATGCTGAGGTCGGTGGTTCGAGTCCACCCATAGCCACCATTAAGTCAACCACCTATTTAACGTAGTTAACGTAGCACTCAAATATTTATAATTCGTTCTCATAAAAGCTAAGCCCATAGTTCAAGATTATCCAGCCCCCCCCTTCAAACATTAAAATCCTAAAGTAAGTGTCAAAAAAGCTATGGTAAGCCGGTAATTTTAGTTATTATGTTATTACTCATGACTTTACGGTTTTTAAATGCGCTCTATAGTAGTTTTATTCTTAGCTCTACTTTGGTCATCGTTCACTTGGGCTAATGATATAAATATTTCCACCGTAACCAAAAATGGTAATACTCTTTTTTATCTTCAGGCTGGAGCGTTTAATTTAGAAAAAGATGCAAAATTACGTCAAAAAGAGCTTGCAGAACGTGTAAACCAGAATGTAGAAATTAAAAATCTTGCGGATAAAAGCCTTTATCTCGTTCAAATTGGCCCTATTAACGATTACCAGGCAGCAAGAGCCCTAAAAGATAAACTATCCAAAAAAATCAATAACCAAAAACAGACCGCTGCTAATCAACAACAATCATCTTTACACGTAAGCCAGATTCCCAAAACCTCAGAACAGACACCGGCCCTTCCCCCTGAAAGTAAATTGTGGAATTTGCGTAATGCTGACATTCGTGCTGTTATAACTGAAGTATCTCGCGTTACTGGTAAAAATTTTGTTATTGATCCACGGGTTCAAGGGAAAATATCTATAGTTTCTTCCACACCAATGTCTAATCATGCCCTCTATCAGGTTTTTCTTTCAGTTCTTCAGGTTTCAGGATATGCAGCTATTCCTAATGGCGACATCATCAAGATTATCCCTAATATTGACGCTAAAACTCAGTCCCCAGATACGATTAATGAGATGAGGAACCCTCCCCAGGGTGATGATATGATGGTTGCTGTTGTTCCAGTCCATTATGTTCCCTCGGAACAACTTGTACCCGTTCTTAGACCTCTAATGCCTCAATGGAGCAGCGTTTCAGCTTATGCCCCATCCAATATGCTTATTCTGTCTGGACGTGCAAATAATATTAAAAGCCTAGCCAAAATCATTAAACAGGTTGATAGCTCCTCATCAAATGGCATTGATATGGTTCCTTTAAGGCATGCTTTAGCTATGGATATAGCTAATACACTAAAAGATCTGGTTAAGACACAGCCAAGCCTGGGTAGCCGATCGCAAATTACTATAGCAGCAGATGATCGTTCTAACGCTATTTTAGTAAGCGGCAGTAAAACAGATAGAATCAGACTGCGGATGTTAATCTTAAAGTTAGACAGAGAAAGCTCTGCGGGAATAAACAGCAATACTCAGGTCGTTTATCTGCATTATCTAAGAGCAGAAGATTTAGTTCCAATTCTGGCAGGGATTGCCCAGGCAAACTTTAGTGGTAATGTAGGGACAACCATTGGGACCATTACACGCCCTGTATTAGATAGCACTAATCCGGCATCAAATCTTGCTATGGGCGGCTCTTCAGATGGACAAAATTCCTCATCAGGTATTATGGCACCACCCGCAGCAAATCCTGCGGCCACAGCAAACACCACCTCAGCGAATACGCAAAATGAGGGCACGACCAAACCAACAGTACAAATTATTGCTGAGCCCAATACCAATTCAATCATCATTAATGCGCCTTCATCCATTATTCGCATTTTGAAAACAGTTATTTCCCAATTGGACATTAAACCCGCACAACTATTAATTGAGGCCTTAGTTGCTGAAGTAAACCAAGTCGATATCAATAACCTGGGTATCGAATGGGGTTCAGATCAACAAACAGGTGATCCGAAAAACTTTAGACCCGGTTTTGCTATTATGAACAGCAAAACTAAAATTGCTGATTTTCAAGCTCAGATTTACGCCTTGGCTCGATTGCAAAAGGCAAATATCTTATCAACCCCGTCAGTTGTTGTTCTTGATAACCGGCAAGCCAAAATATTGGTTGGTAAACAAGTTTCCGTTGCCTCATCCAGCTACCCTAACAATGCGAGCGGCACAACAGTGGGAAGCCCTTTTACTACCTTTAACCGGGTCAATGTGGCGTTACACCTCTATGTGAGACCACAGATTACTCACGGAGAAGGAATTCAACTGCAAATAGATCAAGGCAATGATACTTTAGATCCCTCTAGTACCACGGACAGTAATACCAATCCAACTTTTAGAATTAGCAGCATAGTAACCTCAGTACACGTTGAAAGTGGTGATGTCGTTGTCCTGGGAGGACTAACTCAAGACAGTCTGGGCAATGATAACAATCGCCTGCCAATACTTGGGGACATCCCGGGAATTGGTAGATTATTTCAGCACAACATCCGCAACAGAGATAAGCGGGTTCTTATGGTATTTATTAAACCGATTATTCTGCGTAACGAAAGAGATAATTTACATGTTACTGGTGATAAATATAATGATGTGCGTCAATATCAACTGGATTGGCTCCGTTCTCAGGAAGAGTACGAACAAAATAATAACCAAACAGTACTTCCGCCATGGACCCAGGTGCCATTACCCAGACCATTTACTCGTCCAGGGGCACACTTATCTGAAATGACTAAATAGATTATGGATACTGAAGAAAAGTCACATCGTCTCCCTTATAGTTTTGCAAAAAACAATGGCGTTGTCGTGGGCGAAATTAAAAATAATAGTGCTTTAATCTATCATTTGCCTAATACATCCTTGCAGGCATTTGCGGAAATAAAGCGTTTGTTGCAATGCGATCTTGATCTGAAACAAGTAGATGAAACAGCTTTTCAGCAACATCTGGCTCATATCTATCAATCGAAATCATCAATCCTTGATGCAGCTGAAGGAATGGAAGACGATATGGATCTTTCATTATTAGCCAGCCAACTCCCTGTTAGTGAAGATTTATTAGAGAATCAGGATGATGCTCCTATCATAAGATTACTCAATGCACTGTTTACTCAAGCAATCAAACAAAAAGCATCTGATATCCATATAGAAACTTATGAGGACAGGGTTTTGGTTCGCAACCGAATTGACGGGGTACTCCAGGAAGTACTTGAAATTCAGCGTGCTATTGCACCCCTGGTTATTTCCAGGGTCAAAGTGATGGCCAAATTAGATATAGCAGAAAAACGTATTCCCCAAGACGGTCGAATATCACTTCGAATTGGCGGACATAACATTGATGTTCGAGTCTCTACACTGCCCTCTAATCATGGTGAGCGAGTGGTATTGAGGATATTGGACAAACAAGCAGCTCAACTTGATTTAAATCTTTTAGGTATGCCGCAGTCAACACTAATAGCGATGCGAAAAATGATCGCAGAACCTCATGGGATTATTCTAGTAACAGGCCCAACCGGATCAGGTAAAACCACTTCTCTATATGCAATGCTTACCGAATTAAATCAGGTCACAAGGAATATTTTAACTATTGAAGATCCTATAGAATACGATTTAGAGGGGATAGGACAAACACAGGTAAACACTAAAGTACAGATGACTTTTGCTAAAGGATTGAGAGCCATACTCAGACAAGATCCGGATGTAGTGATGATTGGAGAAATACGTGATTTGGAAACCGCTGAAAT
Organism: uncultured Legionella sp.; assembly: GCA_964428035.1. GTDB lineage: Bacteria > Pseudomonadota > Gammaproteobacteria > Legionellales > Legionellaceae > Legionella. Next base: position 144,586 of record CAYRWO010000001.1, on the reverse strand, counting down.
TGCCGTGCAGGCCAGTTTGACGGGACATTTGGTACTCTCTACGCTACATACCAATAGTGCTCTTGGAGCTTTAACCCGTCTGCGTGATATGGGTGTTGAATCATTTCTAATGTCATCAAGTATTGTCGGACTTATTGCCCAGCGTTTAGTAAGAAAATTATGCCCTCATTGCAAAACACCACATCAATTAAGAAAAGATGAAAAAGAATTGATGGGGCTTGCAGCTGATGCAGATGTATCGCAAGTATTTGAACCTCATGGATGTGAATTATGCAATCATTTGGGATATAGGGGAAGAACGGGTATTTATGAGTTAATTACTATAGATGAAACTTTAAGAGGAATGATTCATCGAAATGAAAACATGCAAACCTTAGAGGCTTATTTAAGACCCACCACCCCGAGTATCCGTGATGATGGGTTTAAACGTGTGCTTATTGGCGATACTGCACTGGCTGAAATTCTTCGTGTTACATCTCAAAATTAAAACGTCTTCTACTAAGACTCCATTTCATAAATTAATGCACAACGTCTCACAGCTTTGTTCGGCGTTGCTGTATAAATCCAAATTTCTCTACCCTAGATCCCGCGGACAACTGATTGGATAGGAAAGCTTCCATCTCGCTGTCATCAATATTAAAGCTAATCGTAGTTCATCTTATTATTTGCGGTATGCTTTATATTCGCTGGTTTTTTATTTCCACAGAAGCGTTTTCATTATGAGATAGGCAAGGGTAACATCTAACAACAGCAAAAATTTGATACCATCAATTTGATGAACGAATCCTGCTCTGGATCTTCGTGTTTTGTTCTATCACATCTCGGACTATTTAGGGTTTTATTAACATCACTTGTTAATCCATGATATGAGTTACTCTGTGACAAATATGTACCTACCCCTAAACAAGCTGCTCCTACTGCAGCAAGAATGCTTAGAGGCAAAGCCAGGGCAGGATTGAAAATGGCTATAGATAAGGATAATACCAAGATAATACCAACAACTTGTAATACATGTCCTGATACTCGTTTAAAAGATTCCCCTTTCTTCATACTTATAGCATCAGCTGCTTGTTTATATTCAGTGATATTAGAAGAAAAATTGGGATCAGAAAACCACCCTCGTGTTTTAGAGTCAACCGGGTAGTAGTCTAGTATAAAGTGCCGTGAATAATGAGCTATTTTTATTAAATTACTTACATCATCTTCATTCAAACTATCAAAATTATTATTTAATAAATTGATTTCAATTTTTTGAAGGTAAGATAAAATTCGTGCCGCCCGATTTAATGGATAGCGAGATTTATTTGGATCTAGGCCAGAATAACCATCGCCAAGATCTTCTGTATCCATTCTTCTTACCATTTTTAATCTATCATCAAAGTCTTTAATCTCTGAGCAAAAATTGTTAGTATTGCTCGGGATAGGAGCTGTGTTTTGATTAAAAAAACTTGGCATCTCATTTATCCATTAATATCATTATATGCGTATTTTATAGGAAAAAGATTAATTATCAACCATGGTGTGTTGCGGACAAATCTTAGGGGTTGGAAGTGGAAATGTATGTCAAGCAGTAACCATATGATTTATAATAAATTAAGAAAAAAAACCAGCTAACAAATATTAATTTAATAGTCTTTGACAAACATAAATATGCCATATTTATTTTATAGTCTCTTAACGTCTGAAAATATCCGTGCGAGAAACTATTAATCAAGCCATTCAAAACGAGTATTAAAACGTTTCTCGAGAATGTTCGAGCAATCACAAGTCAGCAATAGCGCTTCCCACAGAACTATTGATCCACCAGTTAAATCAAAAAATAATTGGATGGACAAACTACTATAAAGGAGGCGCATCGTCACAAGTATTTGCAAAGAACTTTGAAATCTATTCAGCCCTAGAAAGCTGGTGCCTGAAAAGACACGCAAGAAAAGGCAAGCGTTGGATCTTTCACAAATACTTTACGACACTTGCTGGCGACAATTGGCGGTTTCATTGCATCGTAAAAGACAAAGAAGGAAACAAGAAACCACTTTTATCTCAAACGAGCATCAGACACGCATATAAGGCGTCATATAAAGTGAAAGCAGAAGCAAATCCATTCGCCTCCCGTTTCAAAGAGTACTTCAAGGAGCGGGAGAAGAAAACTAGGAAAGCAAATCTGCCAACAACGGCCGGGCTAAATTCAAGCAGCCTTATGAGAGCTTGAGCGGTGTGCTGGGAAACTAGCCCGCACTTCTTAGAGGGCTGCTCCTCAGGCCGAACGGTCCAGGTGTAGATTGGATCAAGCATTTTTTCTGTCTAAATTTTGTGAAGATCTCTCAGGATTACTGAGAAATCTTACGCCAGGAAGTACCCTTCTCCCCGTCCTCTAACTCGATTCCCTGACTCGATAATTCTGCTCTTATCTGATCAGCTCTTGTCCAGTTACGATCGGCTCTTGCTTGAATTCGCTCAGCAATTAGGCGCTCTATGGATGCTTTATCGTCCTCTGCAAAACCTGCTTGTAAAAAAGAGGCCGGATCTTCTTGTAAAAAGCCCATAATTCCAGCCAAATGCTTCAAAGTAGTGGCTAAAGTTGGCGAGTTATTTTTATTCACTTCATGACTTAATTGAAATAAAACAGATAAAGCCACTGGGGTATTAAAATCATCATTCATGGCGTGGTTAAATTGTTCCAACCAATGACTATCTATTTCGCCATCAACTGCAGCAGGAATTTCTCTAATCGCTTGATAAAGTCTGGTTAAGCCTTTTTTAGCATTTAATAAATTCTCTTCAGAATAATTCAATGGGCTACGATAATGGCTACTCAGTAGAAAATAACGAATAACTTCAGGATGATGATCTTTTAATACATCAGCAATAGTGAAAAAATTACCCGTTGACTTAGCCATTTTCTCATTATTGACTTGTAACATGCCAACATGAAGCCAGTAGTTGGCGAAAGGCTTACCCGTAGCAGCCTCACTCTGAGCAATTTCATTTTCATGATGAGGGAATTGCAAATCCAGACCGCCACCATGAATGTCAAATTGTTCACCCAGCTCATGCATCGCCATAGCCGAACATTCAATGTGCCAACCAGGGCGCCCTTCACCCCAGGGTGATGACCAACTGGGCTCATTCAATTTTGCCTTTTTCCATAAAACAAAATCCAGCGGGGAACGTTTTTCTTTTACAATCTCAATACGAGCACCTGAGACTAAGCCTTCCAGATCTTTATTAGATAATTTGCCGTAATCAGCAAAAGAATCAACTTGGTAACAAACGTCCCCATTATCACTAACATAGGCGTTACCTTTATCCAGTAAACGCTGAATTAAATTAATAATGGTTTCAATATGTCCTGTTGCTCGAGGCTCAAGATCAGGAGATAGAATTTTTAAAGCTCGAGTATCCTCATGCATTGCCGAAATATACTGAGTAGTCAATTCCTCAATGGATATGCCTCGTTCATTAGCTCGCGCTATAATCTTATCATCGATATCCGTAATATTCCGCACGTAAGTTACTTCAAATCCTTGAGAACGCAGGAAACGCACAATGACATCAAAAGCCACCATAGAACGTGCATGGCCCAAATGACAGCGATCATAAACCGTAATTCCGCAGACATACATTCCAATTTTCCCTGGTTTCAGGGAAATAAAGGGTTCTTTTGCTCTGGTTAAAGAATTATACAAATGTAACATGTCTGCTCCTTAGTTCACTTTGTCCCAAGTATCTTTTAAATCCACAACACGATGAAATGCTTTCACTTCACCATTGACTATTTTATTGACACAATAATAACCCAAGCGCTCAAATTGAAACACCTCACCCTCTGGTTGATCGGCCATAGACGGTTCACAAAATGCTTGCAAGGTTTGTAATGAGTCATGATTTAAAAACTGGAGAAAATCTTCTTCACGCGCAGGATTCGGATCAGTAAATAACCGGTCATATTGATATACCGTGACAGGATAAGCTTGAGCACAGGAAACCCAGTGGATAACTCCTTTTACTTTACGATCCTCAGGGTTTTTACCTAAAGTATTTTCATCATAAGTACAGCGTAACTCAATGATGGCTCCCTGAGAATCTTTTATTACTTCATGACACTTAATTACATAGGAGTGACGCAAACGAACTTCTGCTCCTGGAGATAATCGAAAATATTTTTTAGGAGGATCCTCCATAAAGTCAGAACGTTCTATAAATAACTCGCGAGAAAAAGGTATCTCCCTGCTTGCAGACTCTGGATTCTGAGGATAAAAATTAGCTTTAATCTGCTCTACTTTACCTTCAGGATAATTTTCTATCACAATTTTTATCGGATCCATTACACATAGCGCGCGTTTTGCTGTTTTATTTAATTCCGCACGCACACATTCCTCAAATAGAGACATATCAATAACTGAATCGCTACGTGATATTCCAATGATCTCACAAAATTGACGAATGGCTGCAGGCGGATATCCTCGTTTACGCATCCCGCGTAAAGTAGGTAAACGAGGATCATCCCATCCGGTTACTACATTCTTTTCAACAAGTTCGCGCAACTTACGTTTACTGGTGACTGTATGCGATAAATTCAATCGGGCAAACTCGGTTTGCACGGGTTTTGCCGGTAAAGGCAAATTATCGACCAACCAGTCATATAAGGGTCTATGATCCTGAAATTCTAAAGTACACAAAGAATGAGTAATTTTTTCTAAAGCATCAGATATAGGATGAGCATAATCATACATAGGATAAATACACCAAGCATCACCGGTGCGTTGATGATGAGCATGACGTATCCGGTACAAAACAGGATCACGCATATTCACATTACCGGATTTCATATCAATTTTTGCCCGTAAAACATGAGTTCCATCGGCAAACTCACCTGCTTTCATTCGATGAAACAAATCCAGACTTTCTTCCATAGGTCTATTTCTATAAGGACTTTCTCGACCAGGTTCTTGCAAGGTTCCTCGATAGGCTCGGATCTCCTCCATGCTAAGACTATCAACATATGCCATATCTTTTTTAATTAATAAAACAGCAAAATCATAAAGTTGCTGATAATAATCAGATGAGTGAGTCATGGCACACCATTCAAAGCCTAACCATCGAACATCATCAATAATCGCTTTGACGTACTCATCTTCTTCTTTTATAGGATTTGTATCATCAAACCGTAAAAAACAAATACCACCAAATTCTTCAGCCAAACCAAAATTCAAACAAATAGATTTAGCATGTCCCACATGCAAATAGCCATTAGGCTCAGGCGGAAATCGAGTGACTACAGACTGATGTTTTCCGCTGGACAAATCATCAGTAATCAGTTGTCTTATAAAATGAGCTCGTTTTTCAATAATTTCTGTCATTGGATTTTTCCATTGTTGTCAATTGCTTGCCGCATAGAGCTTATCAAAGAAGCTCCTGCTTGCAGTGCATTTTTATTAGTTTCATAAGCGTTTAAAATATCCGTGATCAATGCCGCACCGACAATGACCCCATCCGTAAAATGGGCAATTTCTGCGGCCATCGCCGGTGTTTTGATACCAAATCCTACCATCAGGGGCAATCTGGTTTGCGCTTTTCGAGTTTGATACTGTGTTTGCAAAGATGAAACATTAAGCGAATCAGAGCCTGTAACTCCTTTTAACGAAACATAGTACAGATAACCTTTGGCAAATTGATTAATCAAAACCATACGTTCATCGGATGTGGTGGGGGAGCAAAGAAAAATACTGTATAAGCCATGTTTTTCCCAAACTCGAGTAACTCCCTCACATTCCTCAGGGGGTAAATCAACCAATATAGTACCATCTACCCCTGCTGCAGTAGCATGCTGAGCAAACAGATCATAGCCATACTGCTCTATAGGATTTAAATAACCCATGATGACCACTGGTGTGTCATTATCTTTTTGGCGAAACTCTTGAACCATCTTGAGTACATCCTGGCAATGAATAGAATAAGCAAGGGCTCGTTCCATAGCATGCTGAATCACCGGACCCTCAGCCATCGGATCAGAGAATGGTATACCTAGTTCCAAAATATCAGCCCCCGCTTTTACCAACTCATGCATTAATTCTACGGTCATATCAGGATGAGGATCTCCCGCCGTGATGTAGGGACTAAGCATTTTTTTACCACTGGCTTTAAGCTGCGTCAGTTTCCGATCAATTCGATTCATAATATACCTGAGTAAGTGTCAAACTAAATTATTAAACGGTGATACCATCAATAGTAGCAACTGTGTGTATGTCTTTATCACCACGACCCGATAAATTAACGATAATACTCTGGCTCTTGGACATGATTTTAGCTAACTTCATCGCATAGGCCACAGCATGGCTTGACTCAAGAGCAGGTATAATGCCTTCTATTCTCGTCAGCATGCGAAAAGCACTAAGGGCCTCGTCATCATTGATTGCTTCATAAGTCACGCGGCCCGTATCCTTTAAATAAGCATGCTCGGGGCCTACACCTGGATAATCCAACCCAGCGGACACGGAATGAGTATCTTTAACCTGTCCGTATTCATCGCAAAGCAAATACGTCCGATTTCCATGCAACACACCTGGTTTTCCTGCAATAAGCGAAGCGGAGTGTTCTCCTGTTTCTAAACCCTTTCCTCCCGCTTCCACACCATACATTGCCACTGACTGATCATTTAAAAAGGGGTGAAACAACCCAATTGCATTGGATCCACCACCTACGCAAGCGACCAAAGCATCGGGCAATTGACCTGTTTTTTCCAGAAACTGCGCCCTGGCTTCAACACCTATAATTGTCTGGAAATCTCTAACCATTTGAGGATAAGGATGAGGTCCTGCAACAGTCCCGATGATATAAAAGGTATCATCCACATGACTTACCCAATCACGCATCGCCTCATTTAAAGCATCTTTAAGTGTTTTTGAACCCGAAGTTACCGGAACAACTTCTGCTCCTAATAATTTCATGCGATAAACATTACTTGACTGACGTTTGATGTCTTCTGATCCCATATATACAACGCATTCGAAACCGAACTTTGCAGCTACCGTCGCCGATGCAACTCCATGCTGACCGGCACCGGTTTCAGCGATAATTCTGGTTTTTCCCATTCGTTTGGCTAGTAACGCTTGTCCCACAGTATTATTAATTTTATGCGCACCCGTATGATTTAAATCCTCTCGTTTAAGATAGATTTGCGCACCACCTACATAGTTACTTAAGCGCTCGGCATGATACAAGGGATTAGGTCTGCCTACATAATCTTTTAATTCCATATGTAATTCAGCTAAAAATTCCGGATCATTACGATATTTAGCATAACCCTGTTCTAACTGCTTTAAAGCATGAATTAAGGTATCTGCTACAAATACACCACCGTATGGACCAAAGTGGCCATGTTCATCAGGAAGTTCTTTTTTACTCATTTATATGCCCCATAATACCTTAATAAATTGACTCATTTTTATATGATCTTTTACACCAGGCATAGCCTCAATTCCGCTACATACATCCACTGCATAAGGTTTGGATGCCTTAAGGGCATCTGAAATATTAAATTCATTTAAACCACCAGCCAGGATAAACGGCTTGGGTAAATTCTGAGGAATAATCTGCCAATCAAAAGCAACACCTGTTCCACCTCTGTTTGTTTCCGAAGGCGTATCAAGAAGTATGGCCCCGGCTTTTGAGTATTCCTGCATTATTTGCTCAACCTGCTCGCTGGTTTGAGGCTGCATGGCCTTGATAAAAGGTTTATTAAACCGCTGACAAAATTCCGGTGATTCATCACCATGAAATTGCAATAATTGAATAGGAAGTTCTTCTATTACTTGTTGTACAAAAGTTTCTTCCGGATTAACCAAAACTGCTACTGCATCCACAAATGGAGGAAGATTTTTTAATAAAACCCTGGCTTTTTCTATAGTGATATTACGAGGACTTTTAGGATAAAAAATCAAACCAATGGCATCAACCCCTAAAGTTATGGCGTGAGCCACATCTTCGGCACGTGTCATGCCACACATTTTGACTCGTGTACGAGATGGATTCAATTATTTCTCCCATAGAAATAAAGGGCCAGGATTATTCTGTAAGATAGCAAACTTCTGAGGAAAGTTTACCTGTACTAAATATAGACCATAGGAAGGGGCTGTTTCTGCCCCCAGCTTTCTGTCTTTAGCCTGCAACACTTCATTTACCCATGAAACAGGATTTTTGCCAGAACCTACAGCGATTAATACACCTGCTATATTTCTTACCATATGATGCAAGAAGGCATTCGCAGTGATATCTATAACTACCAATTCACCAGACCGAGAAACCTGAACTTGATGAATATTACGCATAGGAGTTTTAGATTGACATTCAACAGAACGAAACGAGGTAAAATCATTTTCCCCCAGTAAGCTTTGTGCTCCTTGATGCATTAATCGATGATCCAACTGCCTATATTGCCAGGTAACATTGCTACGAAGTAAAGCAGGTCTTATCGCCCCATTGTAAATAACATACCGATACCTTCTACTCAGTGCAGAATAGCGGGCATGGAACTCATCAGGCATCTCCTTGCCCCACTTAACACAGACATCTTTGGGCAAAAAGGAATTGGCACCATGTATCCAGGAGCGAATCGTACGCTCTTTGTCACAATCAAAATGAATTACTTGATTCGTAGCATGGACGCCCGTATCTGTTCTACCAGCGCATACTACTGAAATAGTACTATCGGCAACTTTCGACAAAGCATGCTCAACTGCTTGTTGAACCGTATGCAAGCCTGTTTGCGCCTGCCAGCCATGATATCGGCTTCCATCGTATTCAACCACTAAGGCAATACGCATTCAATATTCCTGATAAAAAGGGTCAATTTATAATACCCGATTTACTTTGTCTATACCTATGATGATTGATTAGCAAAGATTATAGCTAAAGAACTTCAAAAAAGGATGATTGTAACTTCTCACGTCATCCTGAGCACAACGAATATCGCCCTACACTCGGATGGCGTGAAGAGTTATGGATTATTTATCTTTTATCTCATCAAGCAAACGTTGAGCTTCTGCCTTTTGAATATCACTACCATACTCCAGAACTTCTTCGAGTGAAGTTCTGGCAGATTCTATATCATCCATGCCTATATAAGTTTTAGCCAGAGCTAATAGCGTATTTAACGCAGCTTTACTTTTCAAGGGATTAGCCGTTGAGGACTCTTCTGGTTTTGATGTAACTATGGCCTCAGGTTGCGATTCATGAATTATATCATTGTCCACAATGATTTCTTCTTCCGGTTCAACAAAAAACTCAGTAATTTCTGAATCTATGTCTATATTTCTATTCTCTACTTCAGGTTCTTTTTTCAAATTGGAGTCCTCATCCTCGGTATTAAGCATAGGCTCCTCTTTAATTGCAGGTTCTTTTGCTTTATTCTTTTCTTTCTGCTTAATTTCTTCTGATTGGTTTTTTGGTGTTACATTCTGATCTGGCGACAAAGTTGAGACAAAATCGATACTTTGGTCATTATCATCCACTGGTTCTTCTTTTAGTTTTACATTCTTCTCTGATTTTTCTGGAATTAACTGATGTAAACCCGATTCAAATTCTAACACATCATGATTTGATGATTCTTCATTGGTTTTACTTTCCTCAGAAGGCTCCGATATAGATTTACTATCTGATGATAAAGTGGTTTCCTCTAAAGGGGGTTGATTTTGCACTAAATCATTACTAAGTTCCTGTTTCTTTTGAGGTTCAAATTCCAGAGCTGATTCTTCTTTTACAGCCTCTTCTTTGCCTGTTTTGTCTTTCTGTATATTATCTGTTTCTTTAATGTCTTTTCCTGTTGTTTCTTTTAAGTCAGGCATGAGCGCGACACTCTTGCTCCCCATTTCTTGATTTTCAGGCGGGAATTCAGACGCTATAATGGGTTCATTCTTAAGCGAAGCATCTTCCTTTTTCTTGCTTACTTGTTTTTTTACTGGTTTATTTGCAGTTTCAATGCTCTCTGATTTTTTTATCATTCTCTTTTCAACAACATCATCATCCTTTTTAATTTCTTTGGAAGACTCAATAGGAGCATTTTGCCTAAGCTCTTCAACTTTCGAAGATTGAGAATCTGCCTCATTTCTTTCAATTACACCAGCATCAGGCGCAGGTACAGATAGGCTAGTGGTTTCATCTGCCTTTTGGGGTGTTTGTTTGACTTCGGGAAGGAAAGACTTGGGCTCCACGGAAGTACTGGTTAGATAAGGTTCATCATCAGCGTCTGTTTCGCGATGTTTAAAATACCAATAAGCAAAACCTCCCCCCCCGGCAGCCAAAACGAATAAAAGCCATAACGGCCATAAGCTTGAAGATTGATTATTCGTGGAGGACGTGTTTGCTTGAGAAGCCACTGCCAAGCGTTGTTTCATCATTAATTGCATTTGCGCCCGGATTGTTTCCATTTCTTTATCGCGCTTGTCCAATTGCATCTGTAGTTTCTTATTTTGCTCCTGAAGCAGATGCAGTTGCTCCATTAATAAAGCATTCGATTCTCGTACAGACTCCACTGCGGCTGTTGTAATAGAAATCTCCGCTTTAATATTTGAATCACGCTCGGGATTTTGGGCCTTATTATCCTGAACTGATTGTTGATTGGTGTTCACCACAGTAGCAACAGGGTTGGGGCTTATAAATTTAGGCAATATTGCTGGGGACGGTGTTATTGCTTGTATTGTGGTAAATTTGGGTATAGCCGGAATTTCCGAATTTATTATGGGGTAATTGGTATTAATCTGCGGAACAGGATTGATGGTTTGACTACTCATATAGGGTGGTGAGAGTACATGATTTATGGGTGATTTTTCATTCCATGCATTATCATGAGCCATCACTTCCTGGGTGGCCAGTTCGGCGGGAACTTCCATAATTTCGCGTGTAGAAGGGATCACTAAGCGAATGCCAATTTTTAACCCATTTAAATTACCTTCTTTAAATGCATCAGGATTTGACCCAACAATTGCAAGAACCACTTGAGGTAAAATTACTTCCGAAGTTTTATATCTTTGAGCAATTTGCCACACGTTTTCATTGGTTATCGTTGGTCCGTAAGTAGTTTTTTTCTTATTGTCTTTCAGAGCGACCGGATTATGCTGCACTTCAGTGATTACGTTTCTATCAATGACTCCTGACTCAGTATGTCCTGTAGCCTTTTTATGACCTGCAACCTTTCTATATTTTTTATAATACGTCGGGCTACTTTGAGCTCGAGTAGACACTAATTGATATCCAGGAGGATCTAATAATACCGTATATGCTTTATATAACTGACCATTAGGCCAGGTTAAGTCTACTACCAATTCCATATAGGGCTCCGTCATTCGTTCGATAGATTGAATTTTTATAACGAGTTTACCCTTGGCATTTTTTTCGATTTTGAAGTTTAATAAAGAGAGTACAGCAATCCGCTCAAGACCTATCTGATGAAAATTTTCAGGATCAGCAACGCCTACTTTAATACCCACTAACGGAGCACTTCCTACATCTATTAATTCTATTTCTGCTAAAAAAGGTTGATCCAGAGACGACTTGACTGTCATTTCCCCTAAGCCAATTGCATGGAGCGACATAGGAAGCATCAATGCAAATAGAGCCGCGGGTAAGACAGTTTTTTTCAATCAGATCTCCATGCAGGCGTTGCTATACATAGTAGTTAATATATGTAAAAATTAACACTAACGGGTAGTCTATTCAAGAAATCTGAATATTATTCTATAACAATCATCAAGTTATGCGTAATTATAGATCAACAAAGCCCTTATTCAACCACAAACCAAGCCGCAACTCTTATTCACCGCCAATGTTCACTTGATTCTGTGCTATGCTTTTTCTATGCCCTCTCAAGGAAGCCCCCAGCCACTCAATATCTGAAACAAACGATGATAAGGCAGCTCTATGGAAAGAATCTATGGATATATTGTATGGTTTATAGCAACATTATTTGTTGTTTATTCTTTTTGCTTAAATACTGCCTCTGCTGTTTTTTCAGAAACCATAAAAACCACTCTAGACACTAGCACTGTTGGTGTTTCAATTGCTATGAGTGTCTTTATTTTTTGTTTTGCTTGTATGCAAATACCCGCCGGTTACTTACTTGATAAATTCAACCCACGATTTGTTGTAAGTGCGGGGATACTGATCCTCGCAACGGGAAACGTACTGATTTCATATTCAGATAACCTAATCTTGTTTACCCTGTCCAATGCCATACAGGGATGTGGCGCTTCATTTGCTTTTGTTTCTGCCGCTGTTTTAATAGCTCAATGGTTTCCGGAAGAAAAATTCCCCATCCTGTTTGGGCTTACTCAAGCAACGTCCTGTATTCTGGCAGGAATTATCCATTATTATTTTACTATTGAATTAACGATTCATACCTGGAACGTTATCTATCGTTGCATGGCACTATTTGGTTTCGCCTTGTTTTTACTCTCTGCACTATGTATAAAATCACCGCCCCATTATCAGCATGATGAAAATATTTCCTTAAAAAACTCTCTGATCACTGTCCTGAGGAACAAACAAATAATACTCTGCGCCCTTGCTGCCGCTATGTCATTTGGTGTGCTTTTAGCTTATGCCGGTACTTGGTTTATAAAAATCCAGGCTTATTATTCTGTAGAGAATCTTCAAGCGGTCATCATTAGTGGGGTGATTTTTCTGGGGATTGGAATTGGAACCCCATTTTTAGGCTGGTTCTCAAATAAGGTAAAATCAAGAATCATGGTTATTCATGTGACTTTGTGTCTTGGAACCATGTTATTACTACTCGGTATCTATCTTCCACATTTTGAATTTCAAAATCTTATCTTAGTCCAAATTATTTCTTTTTTTATCGGTTTTTTTCTTTCAGGCTCTATGCTTTTTTATTCGATAGTCAGTGAATTATCAACTAATGCCACTCGAGGAGTAGCCATTAGTGTACTCAATACTGCTGTGTTCTTATTTAATACATTAATGATGTTTATCCCTTACCTGTTCTTAACCTCTATTTCCACTCAATTCTTTACTTATCTTTGGACCTTACCGTTTTTCATCTTAATTTCAATACTGTTACTTTATTTTATTAAAGACAGCTTTTCATCTGAATGATGAGGGAGTATGACATGAATGGCAAAACAGCTTACAGAGGGGCAATTTTTTATTTCAAAGATACTGCAACTGTTAGCAATGTCCCTGTTAACAAAGACAAACAATCTGATGAAGACTGCCAATATGTCTATATAGAAGATGGTCTTCTTATAGTGGAATCAGGGAAAGTTGTTGAGACTGGAAATTATGCCGATCTTAGGAATAAACTAACCGGTGTTAAGCTCATAGATTATAAAGATAAATTAATAACCCCTGGATTTATTGATACCCACCAGCATGCATCGCAAAGTGCTATTGTCGCTGCTTATGGTGAACATTTATTGGAATGGCTGGAAAATTACGTATTTCCTGCAGAAAGCACCTATATTGACGAGGAAAGTGCTAAAAAAGATTTGACTTTTTTTCTGGATCAACTCCTAAAAAATGGTACTACAACAGCGGTTTCTTATGGTCCATTATTTTATAATGCATCCGATATTTTTTTTGAAGAATTAAAAAGTAGAAACCTGCGTTTTATTACTGGCAATATTTTAATGGATATTAATTCGCCCGATAGCCTGAAGCTATCACCCGAACAAAACTATGATAATTGCCACGCATTGATAGAAAAATGGCATAATACCAACAGACTCTCCTACTGTATCTCACCTCGATTTGCCTTATCTTGCTCCGAGGGAATGCTTGAACTATGTGGCTCTCTTAAAAAAGAATACCCTGATTGTTATATTCAGACTCATTTAGATGAAAATGTGAATGAAATTGCTGAAGTTAAAAAATTATATCCATGGAGTAAACATTATTTAGATGTATACGATCATTTTGGGTTAGTGACGGATCGAACGGTTTTTGGTCACTGCATTCATACCACCCATGATGAACTTGAATTATTTAAAAAATCAGGCGCCATCATGTCGTGGTGTCCTTTAAGTAATAACTTCCTCGGTAGTGGATTATTTAATTTTGGCAGAGCAGTAAAGTATACGGACAAGATTACTATTGGTACTGATTGGGGCGCTGGCAACTGTCTGTCTATGTTTGCCGTGTTAGACGATGCCTATAAAGTGTCTATGCTTAATAACGTTCAATTGCCCAGTATGACTCGGTGGTATCTTGCAACTTATGGTGCTGCAAAAGCACTGCAATTAGATGATAAAATTGGTAATTTCACCCCGGGAAAAGAGGCTGATTTCATCGTAATTGATGCGGATGCCACAACCTATTTAAGGTACCGGCATGAGAAGGTCAACGATATTTTTGAGTATCTTTTTATTTTAATGACTTTAGGTTCAGAAGAAAATATAAAAGCAACTTATATCTACGGAAAACCTGCCTACATTAATGATCACTAGGTTTGTTTCATAATGAATGGTGATGTGCGAAACATTCGCAACACCACCATAGATAACCTCGGTATCCGGTTTACTCCGGAACTGAGCGCTCTTCTTCAAAAAAGGTTACCTGACCTGTTTTTATATCATGGAGACCGGCGACAATGCCTACCTGCTTGTTCTGAAGCATCTCTTTGAGTATGGGGCTTCTTGCTTGTATCTCTCTGACAATGTTTAAGGCATTGGCTTTAGCGATTGTATTTACAAGATTGGGATCCGCGCAATTTTTTGATCCCTCATCCTTTATACCGGTTTCTACTGCTGGCTTAATTTTATTTAACACATCAGTTAAATGCCCAAATTGAACTCCTTCACATGCCCCAGCCACAGCGCCACAAGAAGTATGAGCTAATACCACAATTAATTTTGATCCGGCAGCTTTAGCCGCAAATTCCATGCTACCCAAAATATCGTCATTTAGAACATTTCCTGCGACCCGTAAGGTAAACAAATCAGCTAAACCCTGATCAAAAAACAATTCAGGGACACTACGTGAATCCATGCAATTGAGTACTACTGCAAAAGGATACTGTCCATAAGCAGATAAATAGGCTTGCTTTAAATAATCGCGAGCTATTTGTTTATGCGTCAAAAAACGTTGATTTCCATCCTTCAACCGTCGCAATGCCTGCTTTGGAGTCATTTGCTGCTGCTTTGCTTGCGTTATGGTTTTCCCAAGAAGTTTAGGTTCTGTAGGCGCGGCATCAGCAAAACCACTAAAAAAACCGGCCATACTGCAAGTGAACAGCATGATTCTTAATCCTAAATGATACATTTATAAGCTCCTGTTTTTATTTGTATATCTTCCTTCATTCATAATAACTTCATTTAAATAGCATATGCAAAGTACTTTTATTTTTTATTTATGCTGTCACAGACTCAACAGTCACTAAATATGTTGTTACTGTTTCAATTTAACTGATACAGTGAAAGGCAACTAGGGATCGGAGAACAACATGTTAAAAAAAATAAATGTCTTTGGGGCTGGCCTATTTATTTTCGCTACCACCATTAACGCCGGTTTCTATGGAGGGGCTGGTATTGGCTCTGATACAGTTGACTTCACGCAACGTTCCACCCTTTCTACAATCAGTGATGGAATACATCCTGTGGATTTCAGTGTAATTAATAAATCCCATTTATCAGGCACAGGAGTATTTGGCACATTATTTATCGGTTTTGAAAAGCTTTATAATAAGTTTTACATCGCTGGTGAAGTGAATGGTAACATCAGCTCAGTGACACACACTGAATTTAATCATGAATTTATTCATCTTAATTTTGCCGATACATTCATTAAAATTCAAAACAGCTTTGGTATTAGTGCTCTGCCAGGATTCCAATTTACCCCCAACACTTTATTTTATGGTCGCCTCGGCTGGACCAATAGCAAAATCCAACAAAACACCGGAGATCTTTCTTTGGCTGGCTTTAGTGTAAGACGAGACGGCTTTCGTTACGGTTTAGGAGTGAAACAAGCTATCACTGAGCGTGTAGCCTTACGCATGGATTACAGTCGCATTGCTTATAGTAGCATTCAAACCAATACTAACGATGGCGTGGTACCTAAAAAAACGCAATTAACTCCAAATCAACAATTAGTTGAATTTGGCGTGATTATTAATTTTGCCTGAACCTGTCTTATGCGAAATAATGTAAGGTGTGCTTTCGCACCTTTCGATTATTTCTCATCTCTACGAAAACACCAATCTCTTAATTTAAAACATTTTTTTACCTCAACCTTGGCGTTTTTTGTAAGTCCTGTCATAATAGCCCCCTCGATTTTTATAGGATAAATATGTCAGCATCATTACTGGATGGAAGATTTTTAGCCTCTCTTCGTCGAGACGAATTAAAAAAACAACTGCAGCAGCATGTCCAGCAAGGTAATAGGGCTCCTGGGCTGGCTGTCGTTCTTATTGGTAATGATCCCGCATCTTCAATTTATGTCAGCAATAAACGCAAGGCCTGCGAGGAAGTAGGCATTACCTCTCATTCTTATGATTTGCCTGCTGAGACAAGCCAAGAGGATTTGCTTCAACTGATTAGTGACTTAAACGATTCTGCTCAAATTGACGGTATTCTTATTCAATTGCCTTTGCCAAAACACATCAATGAAAGATTGGTTATTGAACATATTAAACCCGAAAAGGACGTTGACGGGTTTCATCCCTATAATTTAGGCAGGCTTGCTCAGAGAAATCCCCTGCTACGACCCTGCACACCACTTGGGATCATGAATCTTTTGCACCATTATAAACTGGACGTAAAACGAAAACATGCCGTGGTCATTGGTGCATCCAATATTGTTGGTCGCCCTATGAGTTTGGAGTTGTTACTCGCAGGGGCAACAGTCACTGTATGTCATAAATTCACCCAGCAACTGCAAAAACATGTAGAAATTGCGGACTTTATCATTATAGCTACGGGAGTAAAGGATCTCATTAATCCAGATTGGCTCAACGAAACACAAATACTTGTAGATGTAGGAATGCACCGATTGGCAGACGGTAGCCTCCGCGGGGACGTTGATTTTAAAGAAGCAGTCAAGAGAGTGGCATGGATAACACCCGTTCCTGGTGGTGTCGGTCCAATGACCATTGTTTCTCTACTCGAAAACACGATGTTGGCGAAATTAAAGGGATAAACTTATTTATCCAGTTCATCCCAATCAAACTCACCACTTAATTCATCAAAATCATCTTTAAATTCATCTTTCAAACGTTTACGCTCTAATCGGTCTTCAAGCATCCGCTTAATTCTCTTCTTTTTAGGCAAATCCTCAATCTCTTCATCGTAGCTATAATCAGAAAGAGAGTGATAATCATATTCTTCGTGTAAACCCATTTCATTTCCCCTTTTCTTGTACCACTCAAGAAAAGTATAGTGCACTTTTTAAAAATGCGAGAACTCCAGCAGATTGATATTGTTCCCTAAATTATAAAAACAAAAAAAGAAGATTAAAGTTACCGCTCAAACCCTATCAACTAAGATGGGTTACGCTTGTTATCATTAGATAATGTTTTTGAGTCCTTGCTCAATGATAGAGAGACCTATTTCCAAATCTTTTACATCAGTAGAAAGTGGCATAAGAAGGCGAATAACATTCCCATAGGTTCCACAGGCAAGAATGACCAGTCCGTGCTCCAGACAAAATCGTGCTAATGTGTCCGCAGCTGCTTTATCTGGCTCCTTCGTGCTTTTATCTTTCACCAGTTCGATCGCCTGCATCACACCCAAACCACGAACATCACCTACTATTTTATATTTTTCTTTAAAGTCAGAAAGCCTGGAATACAATACCTTTGAAAGTTTAGCAACATTCTCCAAAAGACTCCCCTCTTCAAAGATTTTGAATACTTCAAGCGCTGCGGCACAACTCAGCGGATTTCCTCCAAAAGTTCCGCCCAATCCACCGGCCATTGCAGCATCCATGATTTCAGCTTTCCCTGTTACAGCAGCGATTACTGTTCCGCCGCCGAGTCCCTTTGCTGATATAGTAAGATCAGGATCCACTCCCATTGTTTTCATCGCAAATAGTGTTCCAGTACGACCAAAACCGGATTGAATTTCATCTGCAATGAAAACAATTTTGTTTACCGTACAAAACTCACGGAGTTTTTGCAAAAATGAAGCTGGAAACTGTATGAAACCTCCCTCACCTAACACGGGCTCTAAAATCACTGCCGCGATATTTTCAACACCCACACGAAAATTAGCGAGATCGGAAAAATCATTAAAACATTCTTCGACACAATTTTTTCCCTTCCAACGATACTCATACGGAAAGGGAGCCCGATGGACTTCTGAAAGAAATGGACCAAATCCATGCTTGTAGGGTTTGTTCTTCGCTGTAAGGCTCATAGCCATGTAGGTGCGCCCATGATAGGCATGATCAAAACAAATCACCGCTTGCTTTCCAGTATAGGCACGGGCGATTTTAATCGCATTTTCTACAGCCTCCGCCCCTGAGTTCACCAGGATTGATTTTTTTTCAAAATGCCCAGGAGTGTGATAATTTAAATGTTCGCATACTTTGATATAGCCCTCATAAGGAAGAATATTAAAACTGGTGTGAATAAATTTTTCGGCCTGAGCCTTGATTGCATTGACTACCGCATCGGAACAGTGCCCTGTATTCACCACACCAAATCCAGATGAGAAATCCAAAAATACATTTCCATCTACATCTTCCACAAATGAACCTTTTGCTCGCTCTACAAAGATGGGAGTAAGATGAAATGGACCTCGCGCAACATGTTTATAGCGTTGCTCCATCAATATTTTTGATTTTGGTCCTGGTATTTGTGTTTTTATATTAATTTGATTCATTAATACCACCCAATTGGTGTTTCATCCAGGTTAATATTCACTTGCTTGATTTCAAGATAGCTTTCGATCCCATACAAACCTAGCTCACGGCCAGACCCACTTTGCTTGTATCCACCCCAAGGCATTTCATTAAAAGTTGGATGGTAATGATTTACCCAAAGAATTCCGGCACGAATTTGAGAAGTCACGCGATGAGCACGAGTAAGGTTCTTGGTCCAAACAGCTGCGGCTAAACCATACTCTGTATCGTTTGCAATCTGAATTGCTTCTTCCTCGGTATCAAAAGGAATGACTGCAAGTACAGGACCAAAAATTTCTTCTCGAGCAATGCGCATTGTTGGCTTCACCTCATCAAAAATAGTTGGCTCAAAAAAATTTCCGTTTTCAAAAGCTACACCTGAAGGGCGTTTCCCGCCGCAGATCAATTTCGCACCCTCATCAATCCCTATTTTAATATAATGCTCTACTTTTTCGCGGTGAGCAGTTGAAATCAGGGGCCCCATTTTTACTCCATTGTCCAAACCATGACCAAGTTTGATATTGGGAATTTTTTTCAACATTCCTTCCACTATTTTTTTGTGAATAGAACGCTCAACTATCAAACGAGAGCCAGAAGAACATACTTCGCCTTGATTGGCGAAAGCACCAAAAAGAGCGCCATCAATTGCCATCTCAAGATCGCAGTCAGCAAATACAATATTTGGATTTTTTCCACCAAGTTCTAATGATATTCGCTTCAAATTTCCTGTAGCTGCCTGCATTATTTTTCTACCGGTAACTGTTCCGCCGGTGAATGCAATTTTATTCACCATCGAATTAATTGCTAATTCTTCACCCACCCCCACACCTGGACCAGTGACGAGATTCACTACACCTGCTGGAAATCCACATTGATCAATGAGTTTGAACAACTCAAGCGCAGTCATCGGTGTCAATTCTGAAGGTTTTAATATTACGGTATTCCCTGCTGCAAGTGCAGGTGCAAGCTTCCAGGCTGCCATAAGCAGTGGAAAATTCCATGGGATGATTTGACCACACACGCCGATAGGCTCACGTAACACATAACTAAAAGAGTTCGCTGGAACCGACATGGTTTCACCATGAATTTTAGGGGCGAGTCCCGCGTAAAACTCAAAACAATTTGCTGCATCGTTCACATCATATTCTGCTTCGGCCAAAGGTTTTCCACAGTTCCGTGTTTCCAGCTCAGCTAACATTTTTGCATTGTCACGAATTAAATCAGCAATCCTGAATAACAGCTTACTTCGATCGAGTGCTGACGTTTTTTTCCAATCACCTTCATCAAAAGCCCTTCGTGCTGCTTTGATCGCAAGCACTACATCTTCTTTGGCGCTTTCTGGAACTTTTGCAATCAATGAGCCATTACCTGGATCAATAATATCGCGAGTGGCTCCGCTTATAGCTGAAGTAAATTTGCCATCAATATACATTTCACTTTTCATCTGAGCACCTTTTTATTGAGTGCAATAAGTTTCATTTGCCACTCGAGTTGGTTCGGTCACACAATACAGTCTACAAACGAAGTCAATCCAGGCGAGTTTCAACTACAAGTCCGAAAACCCGGATTATAAAAATTAATTTTTACAGGGTAAATCTCCTCTGAGGCAGAACAATTTGCATTCAACCAATAGTGCACTTTTACAAATATAGTGTACCTAGTAAAAACTGTAAATTCACTCATTGTTTTTATCGCATTAAGTTAAAACTTAAAATCAGATTATTTTTATAAGCTATACTTAAAATGTAATGAGGTAGTTAAATAATACGATGAAAACTCTGATGTTTTTCTTAGTAACTAATTAATACCTCAACTTTAAATAACTATAAATAGATGCTTCTATTGAGTGAGGAATTATGGATAAATCCGCAAATCCAATACCCTTTAAAAATAAAATTCTCATTCTTGGATTCGGCAGTATTGGCCAAGCAATATTACCTCTTTTATTCCACTATTTTAAATTAGATCCCGCTCAAATTTACATTTTATCAAAACATGGTTTTGGTGCTGATGTGGCGAAAAATTATAATGTATCATTTGAAGAAACTGCTGTTACAGAAAATAATTACCAGGAACTGTTGTCTTCTATTCTTAAGCCAGGTGATTTTTTATTGAATCTATCAGTAGGAGTATCCAGCATTGATTTAATAAAATATTGTCACTTAAAAAACATATTATATTTAGATGCAGCTGCCGAATCCTGGGAACAGAGGTATAGCGATAATAGTCAACTACTTTCTAATTATGCTTTACGTGATGCTACCTTAAAACATAAAAAACAGGGGCCTACCGCGGTTTTAACACATGGAGCCAATCCCGGTTTAGTATCCCATTTTCTTAAACAAGCCTTATGGAATATGGCAAAAGATAATAACTGGGAAGGCGAACTACCACAAAACTCTGTGGAATGGGCTCAATTGGCCCATGATCTTGATATAAAAACGATACATATTTCCGAGCATGATACTCAAATCTCATCGCAGACTAAAAAAGCGGATGAATTTATAAACACATGGTCAGTAGATGCTTTAATTTCTGAAGCGCTTCGACCTGCTGAACTTGGCTGGGGAAGCCATGAGCGTCATTGGCCTCATGATGCAAATCATCACAACTTTGGCTCAAATTGTGGAATATATCTTAATCAACCAGGAGCAGAGACTCAAGTAAGAACCTGGACACCTGCCTCTGGACCTATTAATGGTTTTTTAATTACTCATGCTGAGTCATTATCTATTGCAGAATATTTAACTTTAAAAAAAGACAATAAAGTGTATTACAGACCTACAGTTCATTATGCATATCTTCCCTGCCCTGATGCTATTTTATCTTTAAAAGAACTGGTGCAAAGAAAATACCTGGCCCAAAAAGAAAAAAGAATCCTTTTAAAAGAAGTTGTTGATGGAACTGATGAGCTCGGAGTGTTATTAATGGGAAATAAAAAAGGAGCGTATTGGTATGGCTCTCATCTATCCATTCATGAGGCTAAAAAAATAGCGAACTATAATAATGCTACAAGCCTACAAGTTGCAGCTGGAGTATTATCGGGTATGATTTGGGCTATCAAAAATCCAGAACGTGGTATTATAGAGCCTGAAGATATGGACCATGAGTATATTTTGAGTTTAGCCTTACCTTACCTGGGTAAAGTCGGTGGTTATTATACGGATTGGACTCCGTTACAAGACAACAACAATTTAAATACTCAGTATGGTGATCCAAGTGACCCTTGGCAATTTATTAATATTCGAATTAATGAAGCAAGATAGATACAGGTTGAATGCAACAAGCCATCATTTTAAAAAATTAAAGAAGATTCATCTGCTGGAATATTGTTTGAAGAATAATTTGTAATTTTAAACTATAAGGAAGTGTTCCCTTATTCTGATATAATCGGCAAAATTCTTTTTATAAGTATCTTTCATGCTTAGTTACCAACACGGTTATCATGCCGGCAATTTTGCTGATGTTGTCAAACATATTTCTTTAACCCGCCTTCTGGCCTATCTCCTGCTTAAGGATAAACCATTATTTTATCTTGAGACCCATTCTGGGAAAGGACAATATGATTTAAAAAACAAGCAAGCTGAAAAAACTGGCGAATACAAACAAGGAATTAAGCTTATCTGGGATGATAGAAAAACTCTGGCTCCCGTTTTTAAAGATTACATACAAGCAATCAGTAAATTAAATGGTTCCGATGGTCTTCGCCTCTATCCCGGCTCTCCTTATTTGGCAATTAATGCGCTCCGAATGCAAGATAGAGCTTATTTTTGTGAACTCCATCCTGCAGAATATGAGGCATTGGATCAAATGCCTCACTTTAATAAAAAAGTTCATCTCAGTAATACCGACGGTATCGCCGCTCTGAATGCGCTTCTGCCCCCGCCAGAAAAGCGAGGATTAATTTTTATTGATCCTTCATTCGAAATAAAAGATGAATACAAGCAAATCCCGTCAGCGATAAAACGGGCTTTTAATCGTTTTTCCACTGGGGTTTATTGTCTCTGGTATCCTGTTGTGAATAGAAAGCTAACGGAACAACTGATTCGCGGCATGAAAGATATTGGTGCTAAGAATGCATTGAGAGTGGAGTTCAATTTAACTCTTGCACCCAGAGAAGGAATGTCGGGATGTGGATTGTGGATTATTAATCCACCTTTTACCTTTGCGACTGAAATTAAATCAGTTCTTGATACCTTAAGAACCTACTTTAATCCAGGTATTTCTTCCTATATAGTAGAAACATATTCAGGAGCATGAGAAAGAAACAATGACTGTTTACCCTATTCCAGCTTTTTTAGATAACTACATCTGGGCAATGATTGATAAAAAAGCAGGAGTATTTGACTGCGTGGACCCAGGGGAAGCGGAACCTGTAAATGCTTTTGCAAAGACTCATCATCTGAAACTGCGTACTATTTTACTAACTCATCACCATAATGATCATATTGGCGGTGTGGGTCAGTTAATTAAAAAGTATCCTTCTTGTGTTGTTTACGGTCCTCATGATGACCGAATTCCTTATGTAACAAACCACGTACAGGCAAATCAAACCGTTCAAGTCGGCCACTATTCTTTTCAGGTTTTATCTAACCCGGGACACACCTCCACTCATATTAGCTACTATGAACCCCTGCAAGGCTGGTTATTTTGCGGTGATACTCTCTTTTCAGCAGGTTGTGGCAGAGTATTTGATGGAACAATGGAAGAATTGCATCAATCCATGCTCCTGTTTAAACAATTACCCCCTGCTACCCAAATATTTTGTGCGCACGAATACACACAGCAAAACCTGAGATTCGCCCAAACTGTAGAACCTGAAAATTCAGCCATTAAAGATCATATGCATAACCTGAAGCAACAATCTACATCTTGCTCCTTGCCCTCTTCTTTGGCTTTGGAACTATCCATTAATCCTTTTTTACGCACTGAACATAAGGAGGTAATAAATTACGCTTTGCAGCATGGCGCCTTATCTCCTGTCTCCCTGGAGGTCTTTAAAATCCTGAGAAACCAAAAGAACTCATTTAACTAATCAATCAGAAAGTATTAATTTAATTCTTTCTGAAGGGATCCAAAACAGTAAGGGTTTATTAGTTTATTAAACTTTAGTAAACTGACCAGCCAATTATCTTCAAAGGTAATCCCATTGAAATTTAAGCTATTCATAATAAAAAGCTTTTTATTCTGCATCTTCATTTTTCCTGGCATTTCCAATGTTGCAATTGCACGTAATGTACCTGATGTATGGGATGTATTACGTGGTGAATTTACTCTGAGTCATGAAGTAACACGACCGGAAGTTCAAGAACAAATCAGATGGTTGGTGGCTCACCCAAGTTATCTGCATAAAGTAAGTCGTCAATCAGAACCCTATATTTATCACATCCTTGCTGAAATAAGAAAACGTAAATTACCTGGTGAATTAGCTCTTCTTCCAATGATAGAAAGTGCTTATGATCCCTTTGCATACTCAGGTGCCGGTGCCGCTGGTCTATGGCAGCTCATGCCACGAACAGGTAGTGACTTAGGACTAAAGCAAGACTGGTGGTTTGATGGAAGACGCAGTATAGGCCCATCAACTGACGCAGCACTCAATTATTTAGTATATCTTAATAAGTTTTTTAGCGGCAACTGGATACTGGCAATAGCAGCCTATGATTCAGGTGAAGGAACGATAGCTCGTGCTATTAAGGCAGTTAACCGTCCTGGTCAAGCCGTTTATTTCTGGAATCTACCTATTCCCAGAGAAACCAAAATATATATACCACGCTTATTTGCCTTGGCAGAAATCATAAACAACCCAGTACGTTATAGAGTTTCTCTTCCAAACATTCCCTATCTTCCTTATTTTGAAGAAGTCAATATTGGCAGCCAAATCGATCTGAATCACGCAGCAAAACTGGCGGGTATCAGTTATAAAGAATTAATTAAACTAAATCCGGGATATAATCGCTGGACCACAGCGCCCTACAAACCCTTTAGACTGCTTATTCCTGCTGAAAAAGTAGAGCGCTTTAACCTAAACCTGGCTAATTTTCCTGAAGAAAAACGGGTAAGCTGGACGAAGCACCAGGTAAAACAAGGTGACAGCTTGAATAATATAGCTACCAGATACCACACCACGGTCAATTTAATTAAACAATTAAATCAATTAACTACCAATAGAATTAAACCGAATCAATCCATATTAATACCAAGCAGCAAAAATACGGCTGTTGTCGCGAAAACAGACAACACGACCTCATCACCGGCGACGCATCAATTAACCACCTCAAGCAATCGTCGCATTATTCATATCGTACAAAATAATGATACCTTTGAGAAAATCCAGAAAACTTATGGCGTTTCTGCCAGAGCCATTCAAAGTTGGAATAAATTATCCAACACCAAATCACTCCACAAAGGACAGCAGCTGGTTATCTGGAGAAAAGTCAAGCAACCCATTCCCTATATAATTAAGCAGGGAGACAGTCTCAGTGTCATAGCGAAGCAGCATCAGACTAAGGTTAATTCAATTCTCGATCTAAATCCTGGCCTTAGCAAAAATACACCTCTTCGTTTAGGACAAAAAATACTGGTTGGATAAATTTGCTCCTTAGTGTTTGTTATTTTTACTTTGATTATTTATTTTCTGATTAAGGTACGATGCGTGCAGGAGTGCGCTAAAAATTGTGTTATACTCTATATAACTTATTAATAAATTAAATAATATGAAATTACTGTTTGATTTTTTCCCTATCGTTTTATTCTTTATAATATTTAAAATCTATGGCATTTATACTGCCACGGCAGTCGCTATGATCGCCTCATTAAGCCAGGTAATATTCTATCGATTAAAATTTCAACGCTATGAAAAAATGCATGTAATCAGTTTGGCAATAATCATGGTTCTGGGTAGTGCGACCCTATTTTTTCATAACCCCTGGTTTATTAAATGGAAACCAACCGGCATCTATTGGCTCTCTGCTTTAATATTTTTAAGCTCCAGTTTCATAGGCAGTAAGCCTTTAATTCAAAAAATGATGGAAGCAAATGTAAATTTAACTTCAAAAATCTGGCACAGGCTTAATACAGCCTGGTCTGTATTTTTTATAGTAATGGGGGCTTTAAACCTCTATGTTGCTTATCATTACAATACAGATGCATGGGTTAATTTTAAATTATTTGGTGGTGTTGGTTTTACTTTGCTTTTTGTTTTAATACAGGCTTTTTATCTAACAAAACATATGGATGAAAAAGGGTTAGAAAAACAACAATAACAGTATCATCTATGATAATGATGATAATAAGTAGGAGCAACGATGAGATTATTACTTGTTGAAGATGATGAACTACTTGGTGATGCTGTAAAAACAGGGTTAACCCAATTTGGCTATATTGTAGATTGGCTTAGAGATGGGGAAGCGGCTCGTGCTGCTTTAAAATCAGAATCTTTTGAGTTAATTATTCTTGATTTGGGGTTACCCAAATTATCTGGAATGGTTCTGCTTCAACACATTAGGCAAGATGGAAACGCAACCCCTGTTATTATTCTGACCGCCCGTGAATCTGTAGAGGATCGTGTTAAAGGTCTGGACAGTGGTGCTGACGATTACCTCGTTAAGCCTTTTGATTTAAATGAATTAAGTGCACGAATCAGAGCGTTGGTAAGACGCTCTCAGGGGCGCGCTGATTCGGTACTGCAATATAGAAATATTACCTTGGATCCTGCAGCTCATTCAGTGCTGGTTGATGATGTCCTTGTTAATGTCCCGCGTCGAGAATTTGCCTTATTGCAAAAACTGCTGGAAAATAGTGGGCAGGTTTTATCAAGAGAACAATTGATGCAAAGCATTTATGGCTGGGAGGAAGACGTCGATAGTAATGCCTTGGAAGTCCATATTCATAATTTGCGTAAAAAACTTAATGCTAATTTTATCCGCACTATTAGAGGTGTTGGATATATGGCAGAGAAAAATGATGGTGTAACAGTATCGTGAAGTCTTCTATAAGAAAATTTCTATTAATAAACCTGTTACTAGCCATTACTATCACCACTACACTAACTGCCATAGGTAACTATTATCTGGATCAAAAAGACATTCAAGATCATTTAGATACCTTAATGGCAATCTCCGCCTTATCTTATCAAGCCTTATTGGGGGATGATCTGCATCAACGCCCTCTTACAAAAATTCAGGATGCACTGGAAACCATCCCACAAAAGATTGATGCCTACTACCAAAAAAAGTTTTTGAATGATGAACCACCAGAAAATTATCTGGATAAATTTAATTTTCAGGTATGGACGAATGGAGGAAAGTTATTACTACACTCTTCTACAGCCCCGAAAATACCATTAACGGCGGAAGTAGATGGTTTTAGTGATAAAAAAATATCGGATCAAAATTGGCGCGTCTTTACCACCTATAATGACAAAGCTGGTATTCGAACCGTATTAGCGGAACGGTATGATACACGTAACGAGCTGGGGCACCGCATTGCCCAGGACGATCTTTATATTATGCTGCTCACGTTCCCATTGTCTGGATTATTAATCTGGATCATTATTGGCCGCGGTTTGGACAGTCTGGATAAGGTAGCCCAAGAGGTAGCAAACCGGGCACCCAGCCACCTTGAACCGGTAGACTTGCAGGAAGTACCGGAAGAAATTAAACCGGTTATAGATGAATTAAATAAACTGTTTTTCAGACTCAAAGAAGGCTTTGAACGTGAAAAACGGTTTGCTGCCGATGCGGCACATGAGCTTCGTACTCCTCTTGCAGCCCTTAAAACTCAAGCTCAAGTTGCTCTTTACTCAAATGATATAGAAGAAAAAAATCAAGCCCTTCAAAAATTAATTGCCAGCGTGAATCGAAGTACCCATATAGTACAACAACTATTAACTATGAGCCGACTTGTTCCTGAGGCCACCAGTTTAAATGAAGAAGATGAAGTAAATCTAAGCAAATTAACCCGTGAAATCCTCGCCATGCTTGCCCCATCAGCAGTGGAGAAACAAATTGAACTTGAGTTTGAAAACGATGAAAATACCCCTAAAATCAAAGGTAATCCTACCGCATTAGGGATATTAATTCGTAATCTGGTCGATAATGCCATCCGTTATTGTACCGAAAATGGCAGGGTTATCGTGCGCCTTACCAGACAGAATCAAGAAGTCATGCTGGAAGTAAGTGATAATGGTCCAGGAATTCCTCCTGAATTGCAGGCCAGGGTGTTTGAGCGGTTTTTTAGAGTATTAGGCAATAAAAGCCCTGGAAGTGGACTTGGACTTGCCATAGTGCAACAAATCTGTGAATTGCATGGGGGGCGTGTCGTTCTGGACTCCCCTCAAATTGGTACTGGACTTATTGTAAGAGTCTTTTTACCAGGTAAGAAAAAATCAAAATAAAATAACTCTTACTCAAATAATGTAGAACAACACTACCTACCAGCTAGCCGTATGCAAATAGATGATTGGGCTTCGCTAAGCTCTGCCCAACCCACTTTCCTTACTGATCACTCAGGAAAGTTAGTGTTTTACCTGGATTTGTGTACCAAGATCATCTTCTGGCTCGTCCTCAGCTTTAGCTTCAGCAAGGTCTTGCTTCATCTTTTGCATCGTTTCCATAGCTGCAATCCTCTTAGGCGAAAAGAATGCTTGCTGAGCACTTGAAAGTACTTTATTAGGTGGCATAATACTTTGAAATGCTTCAACAATACATTCCGCAAGACGTGCCCAAAAACCGGTTTGTTTAAATCGATTAGCAGCAAGATTCTCTATAGCGTCCTGTTTTTCATTCGGTTTTTGGTTAGAAAGCAATACAGGAATGACTTCATTACGAAAATCTTTGAGCGATTTAAGCTCGTCTGCATCATAGGTCACTTTTTCTTGCTCAGTAATAAATTCATTTATTTTTTGCATGACCTTGGCCATCTTTTGTAGGCTAAAAGCTGAGCCGAACTCATTATTATTTGCTTGCGCTAATTGAGTTAATAATTTCCCCTGTGACGATTCTTTTGGCGCAATAAAAGGATATTGTGAGTTTAATCTTGTGCTGGGCTCATCTGAAAGATAATTTTCAAGATATATATTTTTAACATCACTTTGATCAAAGATAGGGCCGAGAAAACGCATATTAGCTTCTAGATTTTTCTCATTGCTCAGAATTGCAAGAAGTCGTTGATCTTCTTTTACTGCAACCATCAACCAGGGAGGACATACTCTAACTGTACCTTGGTCCATATCATTAGCTTTCTTACCTTCGATTATGTCATTAACTGCTTTTGCCACTTCGGGTTCAACTTTTAAGAAATCTACAATTAAAGCTTTGAATATTGTTTCCGTAATTGGTCTTCTGCTAGTAGGAATAGAAATTTCTGTTCCCCTATATTCTCTTTTTAATCCTTCATATTCCTCCAAATGCTGTTGGTACTGCTCAATCTGCTGCTTAACAACAACACACTTGTTAGGATCATTTGCTAAAGCCGATACCATGTCTTTGGTTAGTGCTATTTTCTGTTCTTCTAGCATGGCAACCGCAGTACAAAAAGCCTCATTATGCAAATTGTCTTCTGAAATAAAATCCGTTTGACTTTGCTTTTCTAAATACAATGTTGCTTTTCTAGCGGAAATATTTTTCTCCTCAAGAAAAGGATTAGCATCAATGCCTTTGGCTTCAAGTATTTCTTTAAAGGCCAAATTTTTTAACAGATCGAGCTTATCAGCTGACCTTACTGGGCTATGTGCAACAAAACCCTTAATAGCGGCTATTCCTAGTTGATTAAACTCAGAAAAGTGATTATTTAAAATCCTCATTAACAGCGTCTCATTAAATTTCCCATTCGGATATTGGCTCATTGCTTTTAATAAATTGCTGCCATGGGGAGATTCATTTATTGCTTTTATAAACTCAGGGGCTTCAATATCATCTTTTGCAATTCTGTCAGCCAGCTCTTGAGCTGTTTTATGCGTTTTGAGGATTGTTTCAAGAGCACCTACTGATTTATCAAACTCTAATTTACGCTTAGTGGCTTCATCTAGTATTTCTCTTAATCCATGTATAGTTCCTTCAACGTTCCCGCCTACAGAAGTCAAATGATCTTTTACTTCTCGAACAAGCCTCTCGTCGTCAGGACTAAAACTAAAATTGCCCTGTTGAATTTTTCCAAACGTAGCATCACTTTTCTTTTTAATCTCCGTATCAATTATATTTATTCTCTTTTTATATTCATCTCTGATTAGACCCTGCTCTATAAGAACTTGAGCTTTTAGTTGCTCTGATAGTTCTTTTAATGTTTCTAATTTCTTTTGAGCAAAAACAAGAGGAGCTATATTCTTTTCATTCGTTTGAGCCATTACTTCATTGAATTTCTTTTCGATTTCTGTAATTTGATTTGACTCGGGTAACAAAGCATCACTTACCAGTTTCTTTATATCAGTCGTAAGATGATTAAACGATTCCTGTTGACTCTTAATATCTAATTCAGTTTTCCTTACCTGTTCTTTGATTTTTGCTTCAATAGCCTCAATTTTTTCATTGAGTACGGTATAACTTAAAGTTACTTTATCCGCTTGACTATTATACTTTTTAGTTGCCTCCTGCATCTCTCGAAACCGGGTTGGTTGATTAGAATCTGCTAGAGGTAATTCTGTTAATGCACTCAAGTCTCGGCGAATTGCTTCAAAGGAGGTGTCTCCTGGCTCTACATAATTTAGAGCCAGTTTTAATCTGGAACTTTCTAATAACTCCTTAGATGCTGCAGTAAGAGTATTATTTCGCTTCACAGCATTTTCATACCCTGACTCAATAGAATGTAATTTATTGGTTAGTTTTTCAATGTTTTGATGAGTTTTCTTAAAAGCTTCTTTCCACATAGTTAAAGTTTCTGTAGCGTCTTGATAAGCCTTAATTCTGTCAGAGGGACTCTTATTGGGAATTTTTCTAATTTCTTCATTTATTTTACGATTTACACCCTTAAATTCCTCTTGCATTGTCGCTAGTTTTTCCAGTTCACTTTTTAAAGCGGCAACTCTCATATAATTTTCTGGAAAAGTAGGTGTTTTGAGATCAGGTCCAAAAGAGGAGGCAAGATTTCCATACATGGTTTTAGCTGCAAGCTCAGGGTTTTCCTTAATTAGGTTTAATTTCTTAACGCCATTTTCATACAGTCTTTCATATTCTTTAATACGTTGATTGAGTTGCTTGTAATGGATTACTTGCTCCATTACTTGGTCTCTATTCTCATCATCATAACCGGGATTCTGAGGACGTGTATCGGGTAGAGAGATAATACTCCTCGCAAAGTTCTCCTTTAGGATTTTTTGGACAAATTTCAAGTCTTTTACATTTCCCTCTACTGCTGACGGATCTAATAAGCCCATGCTGATATGCTCATCAATTTCCTGCAAACCTGTTTTTACTTTTTCTAGAAGCTCTTGAGCAGCTTGTTTAAACCCCTCTCTAGTATTAATTTGAGGTGCAATTTTTTTTGTAAGTTGTACTGTTGGATCTCTTCGTTCATTACTCATATCAACTCCCCCAATATTGAGGCAAAATTAGCGAGTTACCATCTGATACATCTGTCATTATGGACAAGAATAGTTCATCTGGTTTAATTTTATTATAGAGGAGTTTTATTAAGCAAAAGTTAAGTAAATAAAAAAGATAAAATAAATGAGTTATCGCTTGGCTAGAATTTGCAGTGCTTCACGAATTAATTGCTCGCAATTTTTAATTCCATCATCAATTTTACTAACCACCTTTAATGCTTCCTGAGGCTTATATCCTAAAGCTTCCAACGCACTAATCGCTTCATCTTGACTGCGCATCGTATTGAGAGGCTTATACAAGGGATCAGAAGCAGGTGTTCCAAACTGCTTGATGCTGTCACGCATTTCAACAACCAGGCGCTCTGCCGTTTTCTTGCCTATACCCGGTAATTTGGTTAATAACACTGAGTTTTCCTGATGAATACACTGAATAAATTCGGTAGGGGAAATACTGGAAAGAATTGCCATTGCAAGTTTTGGACCAACACCATTCACTTTAATTAAAGCTCTGAATAATGCTCTCTCCTCTTTCTCTAAAAATCCATAAAGTAATAAAGCATCTTCACGAACAACAGTATGAATATGCAATCCTACTGCTTTATCGTGTCCCTCAATTTGGAAAAACGTATTCAGGGAGGTTTCCACATCATAACCAACACCATTTACGTCCAGAACTAACTTTCCAGAATGATGTTTATCCACAATTTGTCCATTCAACCAACCAATCATCGTGTTCTTCTCCTTCGCGTTAGTCTCTGTTTGCCAAGTCCTGCGGATAAACCGTGACGCATATGGCTATGACAAATCGCAATAGCCAAGGCATCTGCAGCGTCTTTTTGCGGTGAACTGTTTAAGGTGAGCAGATGAACCACCATATGACCAACCTGATCTTTATCTGCAGCCCCATAACCGACTACGGTTTGTTTAATTGCCCGCGCTGAATACTCACTTACCCTAACGCGATGGGAGGCAGCTGCAACCATAGCCACACCGCGGGCGTGGCCTAATTTGAGGGCCGAACTAGGGTTTTGATGCATAAACACCTGTTCAATAGCTACTTCCGCAGGAGAATAATGATCCATCAACTGACATATACCGTCATAAATTTGCAATAATTTTTGACTTAATTCGCCATCTACTGACGTGCGAATACAACCGCTATCAATATACTCAATTTTTCGGTTCGTTTCTTTAATTAAACCATATCCAGTAATCCTTGAACCCGGATCTATCCCTAAAATAATAGTCATTAATTCATTGATTCTAAAAGTTGTTCGGAAAACTGAGCGTTGCTATAGACTTCCTGAACATCATCCAGATCTTCCAGCATATCGATTAGTTTAATCAATGATTCTGCAGCTTCATCATCAATGGGTACCATCGTTTGGGCGCGCATGGTTAAATGAGACTGTTCAATTTCCAGACCAGCATCCTGCAATGCGTTCAGAACACTATGATAGGCTTCAACAGGGGTAACTACCTCTATCTGGCCTTCATCTACAGCCACATCAGAAGCTCCAGCCTCTATGGCAATCTCCATGACCTGATCTTCCGACTGACCTGCAACCATTAAAATTTCGCCTTGATTAGCAAAGAGATAGGAAACAGAACCATCGGTTCCCAAATTACCACCATTTTTGGTAAAGGCATGACGGACTTCCGAAACAGTTCTATTTTTATTATCAGACAAACAATCAACCAATACAGCTATTCCACCTGGACCATATCCTTCATAACGCATGGCCACCATCGCGTCACCATCTAATCCCCCTACCCCGCGCTTGATGGCATTATCGATAGTGTCGCGCTTCATATTCGCGTTAAGTGCTTTTTTAACCGCGTCTCTCAACCGGGGATTAGTAGACTCATCGCCTCCCCCCATACGTGCAGCAACAGTTATTTCTCGAATTAATTTAGTAAATATTTTTCCGCGTTTGGCATCTTGAACTCCTTTGCGAAATTTAATATTTGCCCATTTACTATGACCTGCCATCACTCCACCTCTAACCTGATTAATTACCTGTTGGGTCTCGACTCATAGTCGTCAAGCTAAGGAATTTAGCCGTGTCTATCCTCCATCCGTTCGGGCTGAGGAAGCGCTTTAGCGCTGTCTCCAAACCTTTCTCGTCTTGGCGTAGAGGCTTCGAGACGGTGTCAACCCCTCCTCAGCCCGAACGGCATATACGCTGTTGTTTGATCAAACGATCATGTTATGATCAAAAAAATCTCTTAGCTTGACGGTTATGGGTCGAGACCCAACAAAAGATTTTTATAGAACAATTCAGAATATTATTCGAATTATATTATCAAGATTATACATTGCTCTTTCATTAAAAAGAACGTCTAAACGATGAATCACTCTCGACATTTTTAACTTTTTTAGACTATTCTAGCCAGATCAGTGAAAAACTCTCAAGGAGTCTCGAATGTACTTACAAGGATTTGGTAATTATCATCATAGTGAAGCCATTAAAGGTGCACTACCTTCTAATCAAAATTCACCTCAACAGTGTAATTTAGGCCTTTATGCGGAGCAGTTGAGTGGCACTGCATTTACTCGCCCCCGACATAACAATCTTCGTAGCTGGCTGTATCGAATCCTTCCAACAGTCGCTCAAGGGACTTATTATTCCTATGAGAAAGCGATCATTCAACCCTTCGCTAAAGACCAATCACCTAATCCTTTACGTTGGTCTCCTCTTTATACAAGTTCCCATATTAGCTGTGATTTCATTGATGGACTTTTTCATCTTGCAGGAAGTCATTTGATCAATGCTTTTCTTTATTACTGCAATCAATCCATGACTGATAAGTATTTCGCTAATAACGATGGCGAGATGTTGTTTGTAGCCTATGAGGGGGAAATTAATTTACATACTGAGTTTGGCCGTTTGAATCTATGTCCTGGGGTAATTGCGGTAATTCCACGCGGTATTAAATTTAAAGTAGAAGTTATTAGTAAAGAAGCTAAAGGGTATCTTTGTGAAAATGGTGGTAGTCCTCTCACGTTACCTCAACTGGGACCTATTGGTGCCAATGGTTTAGCTAATCCTCGTCACTTCAACTATCCTGTTGCTTCATTTGAACAAGCGAAGACTAATGCCACTCTGATCTGTAAACATCAAAATCAATTATGGTTTACAACAAGTAGTCACTCCCCTCTTAACGTGGTAGCTTGGCATGGTAATTATGCCCCCTACAGTTACGATCTTGCTTTATTTAATACCATCAACACCGTAAGCTTTGATCATCCTGATCCTTCCATATTTACTGTATTAACCTCAGAAAGCGATACA
Source organism: uncultured Legionella sp. (assembly GCA_964428035.1). GTDB lineage: Bacteria > Pseudomonadota > Gammaproteobacteria > Legionellales > Legionellaceae > Legionella. The sequence goes on along the minus strand of CAYRWO010000001.1, from coordinate 109,909 downwards.
CCTGGAGTAGCTCATTTAGATTTTGTTATCTTCCCTCCACGTTGGATGGTAGCTGAACATACGTTTAGACCGCCCTATTTTCATCGAAATTATATGAGTGAATTAATGGGGCTGGTGCGAGGTGAATACGATGCAAAAAAAGGAGGGTTTTTAAAAGGGGGAGTTAGTATTCATAATCGTATGACGCCACACGGCCCGGATTTTTCGTCTTATGAACAGGCGGCATCCATAGATCTTAAGCCCGAGTATAATGATTCACTTGCCTTTATGTTTGAAACGAGGGAAGTATGGCAAATTACCGAGCAAGCCAAGCACCATCCTAGTCTGCAAGCTGATTACATCAATTGTTGGCAAGGGTTTGAGGCTCAATTTGATAAGCAGATAAAAAATAAGATATAAATGTAGCCCGTATTAAGCGCAGCGTAATACGGGATCTTTATAAGGGATCTGTATTACGCTGCGCTAATACGGGCTACATTTAACTGCATTTAACCTGCAAATTAAAATAAATCTTCCTGAGTCAATCCAACCCTTTCTAATAAAGTTCTTAAAGTTTTTAATGCCTCAACTTGAATTTGACGAACTCGTTCACGAGTTAAATCAATTTCTTTACCCACATCTTCCAGAGTTGCTTTTTCAAAACCTCGTAAACCAAATCTTCTGGCAATCACTTGCTGCTGATTTTCAGTTAACTTATCTAAAAGAGATTCAATGTGTAAACGCAAGTTTTCGTTAGTGAGTAATTCTGCAGGATTAACACTATTTTCATCAGCTATAGTATCCAGCAGTGATTTAGTTTCATCATAACCTATTGGAGTATCCACAGAAGTCACTTTATCGTTTAAACCCAGCAACTTTTGCACATCCTCCAGAGGTTTATCTACCATATCAGCAATTTCTTCTGGTGAAGGCTCATGATCCAACTTTTGAGTGAGTTGTCTTGCGGCTCGAAGGTAGACATTAAGCTCTTTTACTACGTGAATTGGTAAGCGAATAGTTCGCGTCTGATTCATAATAGCGCGCTCTATAGTTTGCCTAATCCACCAGGTGGCATAAGTTGAAAATCTAAATCCGCGATTAGGATCAAATTTTTCAACTGACTTCATTAACCCCAGATTGCCCTCTTCAATTAAATCAAGCAAAGGCAAACCACGATTTAGGTAACGGCGTGAAATTTTAACCACTAAACGTAAGTTTGATTCAATCATCTTCTTACGCGCAGCAATATCACCTTGCAATGCAAGAGTGGCATAATGAACTTCCTCTTCAGCACTAAGCAAAGGGGAAAAACCAATCTCACTCAAATAAAGCTGGGTAGCATCCATAGCCTTGGCAACATTTTTGCCTTTATGAAAAGATGGAAAAGCAACATCATCAGAGAAGTCAGGGATTTCAAGCGCCTCTTCCTCTTCCTCCGCTTTTTCAATCGCCAGTTCAATATCATCTTCGATTAAAAGCGAATTATCATCAGGCTCGGACCATTCTTCATCTTTAATGTCCGTCTCTTTAATTGGTTCGTCTTCCTCGTTCATTGTTTCACCTATAATGTTTAGCCATGTCTTGAAATCTTTATACTTCTCAACATGTCTATTGTTGCTATAACTACAAGTTATATGTCAACCTTTTTGTAGATAATTCAATGGATTGACCGGTATTCCTCTCTTTCTGATTTCAAAATGAACACCCCAGTATTTTCGGTCAATCACTCCCGCTTCTGCAATAAGCTGCCCCACTTTAACCCTCTGTCCTTCTGAAACCAAATTCCTTGCATTATTTCCATAGGCTGTTAAATATTCATTATTATGTTTAATAATAATCAAATTACCGTACCCTGCCAAACCACTTCCTGCATAAGCCACAACTCCACCTGCAGCGGCATGGACTTTTTCACCTTTTTTACAAGCAATATTTATGCCCTTTTTACCTTGATGAGGTATAAAGGTAGTCACTACACGTCCAGTTACTGGCCACATCCATCCGGAAGACGAGCGAATATTGCGAATTGGCGAATAAATCACTCTTTGTTTTACTCGAGGAGCAGGACGTGAGTATCCACGAGAATAAGCAGCTCTGGCTGGAGAGGATCTGCGTTGAATGCCTTGTAAACTCAATACCTGTCCTACTCTTAAAGCATAAGGTGGTCTTACACGATTGATACGAGCCAGTGTTCTGAAATCGGTATCATAGCGAAATGCTATGGCATAAAGAGTTTCACCACGCCTCACTGTATGGTTTTTTTGGTATTTAGAAAAGGGTTGCCATTTTAACTCGGATACCGGGGCTAGTTCATTTCTTGCCCCACAACCGGCAAGAATTATTATGAGAAACAGGCAAAAAATTTTTTTGCATAGTGTAAGCATCTTTTATAGTCTCATATACATCATTTATTCAAAGAGGAAACAACCATTCGTCGAATAGCATGGTGTTACAGATTAATTCCATCCAGCCAGTTCGCTAGTTGATCAAACATCTTATAATGTGTCATATCCAAATGAAGTGGCGTTATCGAAACATATCCTGTACTAATTGCATAAAAATCAGTCCCCGCTCCAGCATCAGCTTCCATTCCGGGTGGACCAATCCAAAAAATAGGTCTGCCTCTGGGATCATATTCCTTAACAATGGGCTCAGCACTATGGCGAGTACCCAATCGAGTAACTTGAATACCTTTTATTTGATCCAAGGGTAAATCAGGTACATTAACATTTAAAATAGTTTGCGAAGGCAGTCGGTTCATACTTAATTGGGTTACCAATTGCCTGGCAATAATGGCAGCAGTTTCGTAATGTTTTATCGTATCGCCTACCATGGAAATTGCTATGGCTGGCAATCCTAAATTACGACCTTCCATCGCCGCGGCAACAGTGCCTGAATAAAGAACATCATCCCCTAAATTGCCTCCCTCATTAATTCCAGAAACGACCATATCAGCTATAGGATTTAAAAATCCGGTTAAGCCTAAGTGGACACAATCGGTTGGTGTACCCTCAACACTATAATAGCCATTTTCTAGTTGTCTGACTCTTAATGGACGCGTCAAGGTTAAGGAGTTACTCGCTCCACTCCTGTTTCTATCTGGCGCAACAACTTCAATCTCGGCAACAGTTGCTAACTGATTGGCTAATATTTTGATACCTGGCGCCAAAACCCCATCATCATTACTAACTAATATTCTCATTATTAACTCGCGGGTGATTCCAACCATTTTACTACGGCCAAAAAGACAACTAAATCATGTTGATTTTGCGCTAAGGATGCTTGTAACTCCTTATTAGTACTGTTCTTTTTTAATTCCAACTGCTGATTTGTAATGGTTTGTTGTAACGTCAAAATCTTATTCCCAAAAGCTTGAGGATTTGATTGCAATTGATAGGCTAATCGATTCATTCGAACGCCAATTTGCTCAAGCTGTTGACAGCTCAACCCTTGCGGTGCTTGATTAGGACAGGCTTTTAGGGCTTTTTGCAATTCTTTGGGGTTAGACAGATAATATTGCTCATTTTTCACGTTACAAGAAGTTAATCCAAGAGCGATTAAAATCACCACCAAGTACTTATTCATACACAACCTCTTGATGTAAACTACAAAAAACCGATATTATCACCAGTCAGCTAGTAACGCTATCTTATGAGACCCCCATGCTTGATTTTAAATTAATTCGTGACCCCCAAACTGGGGAACTGTATATAGAAACCTCTTTATGTGGAAAGCCCTTGCTTACTACACCACAACTCAATAAAGGCACTGCCTTCACTCATGAAGAAAGAAAAGCATTTGGCTTGTTGGGAAAACTGCCTAACCGCGTGGAAACATTGGATGAGCAAGTAAAACGTGCCTATCTTCAGTACTCAGTTTACACTACGAGGCTAAAACAAAATATTTATTTGAATAATTTACATGATAAAAATCAAGTCCTCTTTTATAAGCTTTTAAGCCGCCATTTGAGTGAAATGTTACCTACTATATACACCCCTATAGTAGGGACTGCGGTAAAAAGATTCAGCCACGAATACAGACAACCAAGGGGTTTATATATTGCTCATTCTGATAAAAATCATATTGAAGAAATAATAAGTAATCGCTCTAATCCAGATATTGACCTTATTGTGGTAACTGATGGCGAAGGGGTTCTTGGTATTGGTGATCAAGGCATAGGTGGCATGGATATTCCGGTGGCAAAATTAATGGTTTATAGTTTATGTGGTGGTATTGATCCCACACGAACGCTGCCTGTTTTTCTTGACGTAGGCACGAACAATCAGGAGTTGTTAAACGATCCCATGTATTTAGGTTGTCGCCATCCTCGTATTGACAGTGCTGATTATGATGATTTTATTTTGACTTTTGTTAATGAAATTCACAAACAATTCCCTAATGCTTTTCTGCATTGGGAAGATTTTGGACGAGGAAATGCCCGGCGTATTCTTGATCAATTCCAAGATGAATTATGTACCTTTAATGACGACATACAAGGAACAGGAGCAGTGACGCTAGCTGCATTACTGGCCGCTTGTGATGTCACTGGTGTAAAACTGCAAGATCAAAAAATCGTTGTTTTTGGCGCAGGTTCTGCAGGAACAGGAATTAGCGATCAGATTATAGATGCCATGGTTCGAGATGGGTTAAGTATAGAAGAAGCTTACCAAAGATTCTGGTTAATCGACAGACAAGGTTTATTACTCAATAATGACCTAGATCTTACCGATGCTCAAAAAACCTATGGACGAAGTCCTGAGGAAATTGCATCATGGTTAATCAATGAAAAAACACATCCCTCCCTTACCGATACAGTAAGACATGTAAAGCCTACAATTCTCATTGGCTGCTCCGCACAAACCGGTGCTTTCTCTCAAGACATTATTGAAACGATGTCCTCAACCTGCGAACGTCCTATTATCTTCCCATTGTCTAATCCAGACGAGAAATGTGAAGCGCAACCTGCTGATATATTAATCTGGAGCAAGGGAAAAGCGCTTATTGCTACAGGAACGGCCTTTCCTCCGATTGAATACCAGAATCGCCTGATTGAGGTAGCTCAATGTAATAATGCACTGGTATTCCCTGGAATAGGTTTGGGTATTTTAGCTGTTAGTGCTTCAAGATTGACTAAAGAAATGATTTTGGCTGCTGCAGTAAGCTTATGCCAATTTGCTCCGAGTAAAAAAGACAGTTTCTTACCCTTGTTACCTTCATTGGATGATGCACAGAATGTTGCTAAAAAAATAGCAATTGCTGTAGCGCAATGTGCTATTGACTCAGGTTATGCACAAAAGAATCAGGATAAAGATATAAAAAAATTAATAGAGGATATGTTTTGGGAACCTCGATATTTACCGTTTAGAAAAGTTGGTGCATAGGATTCTCTGTTCTTCCCGCATTCAACTAATACGGGAAGAAACAACAAATATATCTCAGCGATGCTAACTCTTCGGAGTCTTTACAAAATTCACAGTAACATTCTTGACAGTACTGCTATCAGGTTCCCAAGAACGGGCATATTTGAACACTATATTCGTTTTTTCAGGATAACTTTTGCCATTATTTAAGGTAAATGTGAAGAACATCTTGCCACCTGCGCCTATTAGATTAGTTTGAGGTTTTTGATAATGACTACTGAGTAAACTGAGTAAATTCTTATCAAACTTGACTACCTTCCATTGATACCCTGTTGTGGGATTTGCCGCTAATTGCACTACAAAACTACTCTGGGAAGCATTTACATTTATTGTTAAATCGTCACCTGCGCCGGCATGAGCTATGATTGAAAACCCCAAAAGTACACACCCCAATAAAATCTTCATCATTTTCCTTACTTAAATAGTTAAAATTAGTTTAAATTATAGATCAAGGATTGCGATTCGTATTAATTTGCCTCAACACGCCTGCATCAAAAATGAGTTCATATTGAAAGTCTGCCGGTGATTTCTGATAAATCCATTTGGATATGGAATTGTAAATAGCCCCTATCTGATAGCCTTCTGCGTCATACTGAGGTACTGGTTGATTATAAACTTGTTTATCCAATGGCTCACCACATTTAGAAAGAACATCAAATTCGCTGTCCCCTTCATAAACCAGTTTTTCTCCGCAGCGCATGGCACTTGCTGTGGATATAAATAAAATGGAAAGAAATAGAGTAAAGAAACAGTTCCGTATTAACATGAAATACTCCCCTTCGTTTACTAATCTTCTTTCACTTTCCTAAAGCTTAGCACGTTGTAGCCTTTATTGTAGATTGACTGTCATCCTGAGAGGATTACTACTTATTACCATTTCATTTTCAGGTCTTTTGTTCAAGGGGCATCTGTATGGGGAGTAATTATTTCCTCCTCAGTGACCTCTGCTTTATTTACTGTCAGGGCCGTTTTAAAGAAGCGGTGCTCATTAACCAGTCCATGTTTTACTTTTATATCATGTACAATGGTTAATAAATCCCTTATTTCAGCGTCTTTTTTTTCTAGCACAGAATCCAACTCTTGGGAACCTGCAGAACCGGCTCTTATTGCCTCTTGAATCTTCCGTATATTTTCTCTCTCCATCTTAAGCTCACTTAAGGATTCTGCAATACTATCCAATGTTGTTTTTACTACAGTGCTATCTTTAAGCTGAGAACTATGAATACCGATATCAATCAGCCCCTCATGAGATAGTAATGTTTCTTGAGGTTTGGCATTTTTATGCTCAATTATTTTTAACTTACCTGCACCATCAATATCCATTATTAATGAGTGCCCACATACAATAGACTCCGTATTGGTTTTTGTTTTACCAAATAAAAACATTTTTTTGACAATATCCAAAAACACCTGTTTGAAATCCGGTTTCGCTTTGTGATGTAGGCCTTTCACCACGTCCGTTTTATTGATTTCATCAAAATGATTGTCAAAACTCTTACGTTGAAATGGAGTCAATTTTTCCTGGGTAGCCTCACTCATCATTGTATTCGTAATCGCAAAGCCTCCTGGGATAATTCGTGTCATTACCAAATGCTTTACGGTAGCGAAACTGTGATTTGCATCTTGTTTTTTAAATAACTCACATTCAGGATCAAAAACTTGTCCTAGTGCTTTCTCCATTTCAGTTTGAATAATTTCAACTTGTTTATGATAATTCTTCGTTAATTTTTGTATCTCTCCTTGAGGAGTACCAGAGGGATCTTGCAAGAAACGTTCAAATTGTTGCTCAAGAACTGCAATTTCTTTTTGCGCATCAATGACTTCTTGCGGAATTTCCGTAGAAAAACAAACATCCTGCATTTGGTTGAAATTTTTTACTATTTTCTTCAACATGGTTAAACTTGTAGCGATATCACAGGTGTTTATATGTTGCTGGCAAAAAACAGTGGGCATAAAATAATTAAGTGCAGGCTGTCCTTTTTCAATTTTATTAACATCAAGCGGGTTTGAAAAATTTTCACGCAAATAACAATGAAACTTTACTCCCTCATCCTGATAACGATTTTGTATTTCGGTTAAAAAATCTTGTATAGGCATCTGCTCATGCCCAGGAATCTTTTCCCCAATTAACTTATCTAAATAATTAACCACATCATCATCTTTCATCAAATTGATGTCTTGTATTTTCTGAACAAGATCGCCTGGGGTAACTGGCTCTATGGTTAAACCATCTAAATCGTAATGGAATGCAGATAAATGAGCAAACAAAATGGCCAGTTTTTTTCGGCTCATGTCTGCGGGTGACAGGGTTTCTGCTAAAGGTAATGAATCGGATGGGCTTTCTTTTTGTTGATCAAGATACTGTTCCAGAGCAACCTCGCTTACTGATAACTTGGTACCTTTATTTAAACAATATTGAATAAATCCTAATTTTACTGTTTGTGTTTGAAAGACTAGAGGCTTCTTATCAGCACTCATTTCACTCATACGTTGGAAATGTAATTTTAATTTTAATTGTAGATGAGAAGGAAAATTACGTTCATCAAGATCCATAAGTAAGTACCCCAACAATTTATTGAATCATTATGATTCATACAAGTCAATTATAGTACACATAGACCTGAACGGTAACTTATTCAGTAATGGCTTAGGACTTAGTCACAAAGATTTATCAATGGTATGGGATGAGAGATTAATGCAGATATTTTATTATGGTCCATCGCATTATTCCCCTATCACATTAGTGACAGGGAAATAATTAAACTTAAGACTTGCATAACTCCATAATAATACGCCCTGCAATTTTACCGGCTTTCATTTTATCAAAAATAGTATTGATGTTTTCTAAATGATCCAGCGAATACTTCACAGCAACTTTACCATCAGCAGCAAATGTAAGCGCCTCTTCCAAATCCAGACGTGTGCCCACAATTGATCCACGAACTGTTTTCCGATTAAGAACCATGTCAAAAATGGATAATTTGAAATCACCTGAAGGTAATCCAACCAAGGCTACAGTCCCTTTGCGACGCAACATTCCCACCGCTTGAGTAAAACTTCCAGGAGAAACAGCGGTAACTAATACACCATGAGCTCCCTTCACCTTTTTTTGTACGACTGCAACAGGATCTTCATTGGCAGCATTGATGATAAGATCGGCATGAAGGTGTTTTGCCAATTTGAGTTGTTCATCATGAATATCAATAGCAATCACTCTAAGACCCATTGCTTTAGCATATTGAACGGCCATATGACCTAAGCCCCCAATACCTGCAATGGCTATCCAATCACCAGGCTTGGTATCAGTTTCTTTAATCCCTTTATAAACTGTTACACCAGCACACAGAATAGACGCCGCAGCGGGAAAATCCAAATTCTCAGGGATGAACCCTACATAATTGGGATCCGCCAAGACATACTCAGCATAACAACCATTGACGGCATAACCCGTGTTTTTCTGAGAGAGACAAAGCGTTTCCCAGCCACCCCAGCAATTTTCGCAACGACCACAAGCTGTATATAACCAAGGGACTCCAACACGTTCTCCTACCTTGACAGCAGTCACATCCTCACCTGCTGCCACTACGACACCCGCACCTTCATGGCCTGGAATCAATGGAAGGGCAGGTTTAACTGGCCAATCCCCGTTTGCGGCATGGAGGTCTGTATGACATACTCCCGAAGCCATGATTTTGACAAGAATTTGGTTTTTGCCTACTTCAGGAATTGGCACCTCCTCAATCCGTAATGGTGCACCAAACTCATGGACAACTGCAGCTCTCATAGTTTTCTTCATTTAATACTCCTTTATTATGAATGTGCCTAATTAAGCATAGATAAACCTTTCATTATATTAATAATGGACTCTGCGAAATTTAGTGCTCGGAAAACGGGTCACTCATCCCACCCCTCCTTATCTGACTCAGGCAAGAAGCCGCCTACCTGTGCATCCCACATTGATTTATATAAACCATTTTTAGCTATTAACTCCTCGTGAGTACCATCTTCAACAATTTGGCCTTGTTCAAATACTAATATTCTATCCATATGCAATAAGGTCGATAATCGGTGAGCAATAACGATTGTGGTTTTGTTCTCCATGAGTTGCCATAGTGAGTTTTGTATTTTCTCTTCCGTAAGTGAGTCAAGTTGAGAAGTAGCCTCATCCAATATCACCAGTTTAGCATTTTTTAAAATGGCACGAGCTATAGCAATACGTTGTCTTTGGCCACCCGATAATTTAATCCCTCTCTCTCCGACCAAAGTATCATAGCCCTCAGGTAATAAAGAAATAAACTCATCACAACATGCTTGTCTGGAAGCTAAATAAACTTCTTCATCAGTTGCATTAAGATTACCATAGCGAATATTTTCCATCAGGGAGCGATGAAATAAAGTGGTATCCTGAGGAATCATACTGATAGCCGAACGCAACGAATCTTGGGTTACTTGACTGATATTCTGACCATCAATAAGAATTCGACCCGATTCCACATTAAAAAAGCGCAGAATTAAATGAATAAACGTAGTTTTCCCACTTCCTGAAAACCCTACCAGGCCAACTCGTTGTTTTGGTTGAATGATGACGGATTTATTTTCAAATACTTTTTTACCTTTATTGTAATGGAATGTTACATTTACAAACTCGATCTTGCCTTCAGTTACTTCTAAAGATTTGGCATCAGGAATATCCTGAATTTCTATAGGTACGCTAAGAAGTGCCAAGGCTTGTCGGGCGATACCTATTTCACGAAATAATTCTGCCATGGCATGACACAGGTACCAAATTTGCGACATGATGACAAAAGACACATTAAATATAAAAACAAAATCACCTGTAGTAATGATGCCCCGTTGCCAGAAAGTGATCAGCAAATAGACCATAGTAACCAGCATTATTGTGACCGGAATATCTAAATACAAACGAAATATATTCATATAAATCGTTAATTTTTTATTACTCTTCTCTTCTTTATTCTGACTTACAGAAACATAGGATAGTTCATCTTTGCGTCGAGCAAACAGTTTTACCGCATTTGCATTGCTTAAACTATCAACAATTTTGCCACTAAGCTCACTTTTATCCTCAGCATTCTCAATGGAATATTGATCGACTTTTTTTGATAATTTATAACTGATCAGGAGCTGAATAACGATCCAACCGCCTAAAACAATGGCAAACCAATAGTTAATGGTACACATCAATATTAAGGCGACAATGATTGACGAAAAAGCTGCCACTCCATACCAGGTAATAATCATAAAAATGGAATCAAGAGCTCGTGGCAAATCGTTGACTTTATTCGCTAGACTGCCGGCCATTTCATTAGAAAAGTATTGGTAAGACTGTTTATTCAGATAGTCAAATACAGACATACGAACATCGGCCTGGAATCTGGGTATAACATACCCCTGCCACCAATTTTGCAGTCTTACAATTACTAACATACCCACCCAGGCGCCTCCTCCCACCCATAAAGCTGGAGCAAGAAGAGAGAAAACAGGTTCTCCTTTGGAATGAGTTCCCAAGGCATCAACAATCATTTTTAATGAATAAGGAATAACATTATTTTCCAGCACCATAACTGTGGGAGCCAAAAGAAAGAATATAAAAGCCAACCGTTGTTTTTTAACAAAGTGCCAGAAAAAACGACCGATAGTTTTAGGCAATGGAAGTGAATTTTTATCTTCATTGTTCATAGTTATACCTGTGACTCGTGGCAACTAACATCGACCATTTTAACCTGTTTTTTTATCAAAAAGATAAGTTATCTAAAATATAAAGAAAAAAATCTCATTGAAATGAAGTATAGTAAACTTCTTTGTAGAATTCATAACGGCAGATAATTCCTTGAGAACCCTACTAAATAATTAAAGATATTCTTGATATTACGATTTATAAAAGCGATCATTTATTTTTTGCAAGTAGGAGTAGGTGTGGAACAGGAAACCATGGAATTTGATGTGATCATTGTGGGAGCCGGTCCGTCGGGTTTATCTGCAGCGATCAAATTAAAACAACTGGCCTTAGCTTCTCAAAGAGAAGTTTCTATTTGTATTCTGGAAAAAGGAGCGCAAATAGGAGCGCATATACTTTCAGGGGCCGTACTTGAACCTAAAAGCTTACAAGAATTATTACCGGATACCTGGCAAGAAGCCCCTTTGGATACCCCAGTAAATAACGATTTATTTTATTTTCTAACCCAATCAAAATCCTATAAACTGCCAACCCCTAAACCCATGCATAATCAAGGTAACTTCATTATTAGTCAGGGAGAACTCTGCATATTTCTTGCGAACCAAGCTGAAAGTTTAGGATGTGAACTGTATCCCGGATTTGCTGCTGCGGAAGTTATTTACAATGATCAAAATCAAGTGACAGGAGTTGTCACAGGTAGCGTCGGAGTGGATAAAAAAGGTAAAGAAACCAGTAATTATCAGCCGGGCATGCATTTATTAGCCAAACAAACATTATTTGCCGAAGGCTGCCGCGGACAGTTAAGTCAAAATCTTATGGCTCATTACCATCTAAGAGATAATGTGCAACCCCAAACATATGGCATAGGAATTAAAGAAGTATGGCAAGTTGATGAAGCAAAACATAAACCTGGAACTGTAATTCATACTATGGGTTGGCCTCTTGATCAGGCAACTTATGGCGGTTCTTTTATTTATCACCTTTCCAACCAACGGGTGGCAGTTGGTTTTGTTGTCGGTTTGGACTACAAAAACCCTTGGTTAAATCCCTTTGAAGAGCTACAACGCTTTAAAACCCATCCTTTAATCAATTCTGTTTTAACAGGTGGAGAACGATTAGGTTATGGAGCTCGAGCTATTAATGAAGGCGGATGGCAGTCATTACCCAGACTCACCTTTCCTGGAGGGGCATTAATTGGTGATGCGGCGGGTTTTCTCAATGTTCCCAAAATCAAAGGCATCCATACAGCCATGCAATCAGGTATGCTCGCAGCACAAGCCTGTTTTGAGCAATTGAGCCAAGAGCATACAACTCCATTTGAATTAAAAAACTATCCAGAAAAATTAAATCAATCCTGGTTAGCCAAAGAACTCCATTCCGTGCGTAACATCAGACCAGGATTTAAATATGGACTAATCCCAGGCTTAATTAATGCAGCTTTCGAAACATATATTACCCGTGGACACTCCCCCTGGACATTAAGTAATCATGCGGATCATACAAGCCTGATTCCCGCTGAAAAAGCAAAAAAAATTAACTACCCCAAACCCGATGGAATACTCACTTTCGATAGGCTTTCATCTGTTTTTTTATCGAATACTTATCATGAAGAAAACCAACCCTGTCATCTAAAACTGAAAAACCCTAAATTAGCTATAGAGGTTAATTTAACCACTTATGCCTCTCCAGAAAGCCGTTATTGCCCTGCTGCGGTCTATGAAATTGTGGAGGATGAACAAGGTCCGAAATTGCAAATTAATGCTCAAAACTGCATCCACTGTAAAACCTGTGATATTAAAGATCCTCGCCAGAACATCGTCTGGTGTGCACCAGAAGGAGGTGGAGGACCTAACTACTCAGGAATGTAACATTTACAAAAGAAATCAAATGTAGGGCTTTTAGCATCGACTGAGCTCAAAGCCCTAGCAAGCAACTAAATTTTTTAACCCGTTCGTACTGAGGAATCCTGACATTTATTTAATCACTTTATAGACTTTTTTGAATTCACCCTGAGCACATGGTGCCATACCCGCCTGCGCGGGGATAACATAAATTATGTATTATGAAAGAGCATCAAATAATGAGGGAATTCCTCATTCCTCAGCACGAACGTTTCAGACGTAATGCTAAACACATTTATTATAGGATTCCAACTTTAAAGGTTAATAATTCTGAAGTACGTTGATATAAAGAAAAAAAAGCTTCTAATTGTTGTGAAAGTCTCGCTACAGTCCCTACTGGAAACCAAGTTCCATCCTCGGGTTTTGTCCCTTCGTGGAGAAGCAGTTCTTGTAAAATCAAGTTCAATTGCTGTTCATCAATCTCCATGCCTCTGCCAGCATTTAAGGCCCTTGTACTCAAAGATTCAAGTATCTTTCTTATATCAACGGAAGATAACTGAATCAGTGGATCATTTTGATAAACTTCATTCTGCTCAATAGAATCAAGTCTGCTTAATGCAGTTTTATACTGGGGATAAGGGACAGCTTTATAATTCGATACCATTTCGTCTAAAATTAGCCCAAGCTCATGAGCCTGAAGATAATCTTTTTCACTTCTATGGCAGGTCAATTCCTCGAATCGTTTCAAGCAATTAACGTTAAAGCAGCTCATTCCCTCAAGAAGATTTTTTACACTCACCCCATCGTAATCTACATCATCATGAGTCGCTAAATGTCTTAAATTCACATTTAATGAATCAACATTCAAACTCTCGCTCTGATCGGTAACTTTTAATGCGACTTCTTTAAACTGAGATTTATTTTTAACTCTAATATCCTGTTTTGCAAAAATAGCTAAAAGCTTACCTAAATCGTAGTCATAAATATCCTCATAAGCATTACATTCTAAAAATAAAAATCGTTTATCTCCACAACGAGTAAATTTCAATTTAAGAAAAGAATTATTTAGCCAATTTTCTTCTGATGAAAAATACAACGGTGGTTTTCCATCAAATAGATCAGTGAAATGACCATTATGAATACGATGATTAAGAGGATAAATAATAGTTATTGAATTTAATGAGGATTTGATCTGCATGGATTCAAATTCTGTTGCAAAACAATAGCCATATACTCTTTTAAATACAGCTGGACTATTAATGCCATTATTGCCAAAAAATGACAAAGATTTTTTTCTGTATCCAGTATCAATTGAATCTCTAAGCAATGATCGAACTACGCTATTCTTGTCATTTTCATCATTAACTCCGTTTATACCCTTCATAATAATGTCCTTATTAAAATAAAATGATCGTTCCCCTATTAGATAATCGCTTTAAATTTCATTTTAAGTTAAGGTAATGAAAAAGTTTAAGTCAAGACAATAAAGATAATAAAAATTACCCTCTTATATCCCTGATCAATACTCGCCGAACACATGAATATTCTGAGTAAAGCCCGCCAATTGAAAATAAAATAGGTCGAAATATCACTTTTTGCACATAATGATCTACAATTAAATATTGGCTTATTTTTTACACTAATAAATTACATGCTATGTCAGGAGTAATGATGCTAAATCTTGAGTTATTAGCTATAAGAGAAATAGGTGTCAATGGAATGTCAGTATGTTTAAAACCTAAAATCCCGGTAGTAATCACACCTGGATTAGTCAACGAAATAAGGCATTTACAAAATTCTTTAGCAGAAAAATATTTATCTAATGTTTTAAATGAATATTTTTATGTGGTCTGGTTTTTAGAAGATAGACGCGGTTTAAGTTTTCATGGCCTCGATTTTAACTTCATCGTACAGTGCATTAAAAATAATGAACATACCAAACTGGAGAACTACATCGAGGGAGTATTTAACTTAATATTCCTTAACCGTGTCGGGCTGGGTTTCCCCATTATTAATTGCTCTATAGTGAATCGTACTTTGTCCGGCCTTTCGAAAGAGCTTTTCTTACTTAATAAAATTTGTTTTATTCATAACGCTTGCTCATCAGGTATTCAAAAAGTCACCCTTTCTAATGAGTTCATCCCATTCTTATGGCAAAAAGAAATCTACGAAACCAATCACTATTTCTATTTTAACTCGCTACACCTTGATAAGATGAGATTAATTATAGAAGATATTGATTATGATATTCCTACTACAGAGGAAATAGATCAGATTAAAAAACAATTTGAATCCATTAAACGTAAAACTATTCTGGAAATCTATGAAATTGCCACCAGAAATATAAAAATCCTGGAACGCATGGCCAGGAATGATCTCAAGCTATGCTCCGAACAAAGTTAAGTCTTTATCTTATAATATAATAGAAAAAACCTGTTTTTTTACTCAGCACCATTTCTATCTCGTTGTTATTTCTGAATGATAAAGGTAAACTTGCGACTAAGTCCCGGTGGCGCAGCTGGATAGCGCGGCCCCCTCCTAAGGGGCAGGTCGCAGGTTCGAATCCTGCCCGGGACGCCAATGAAATCAATGTGTTATGAATTTAAATCAAAATTTTCATGTTGAATTTTGACACTTGGTATAGCCACAGGTATAGCCACAACATCTTTATCAATTATATTTAAGTAATATCAAATTTGTGCGATATTAAAATCGTGACTTAATAGCTAAGTGAATATGCATACCCATAAATTGAACGATAAAATAATCAGAACAAAAATTTTGGAGTCACTCGTCCAAAATAACACCAATCAAGATAGCATCATAATCGAAGAGTTGGATTTATGCCTTGGAGAAGCCCGGATAGATTTAGCCATTATTAATGGCCTTGCAAAAGGAATTGAAATCAAAAGCGACAAGGATACGCTGGATCGTTTAGACCATCAAATCCTCACTTACAATAAAATCTTTGATCATATA
Source organism: uncultured Legionella sp. (assembly GCA_964428035.1). Taxonomy (GTDB): domain Bacteria; phylum Pseudomonadota; class Gammaproteobacteria; order Legionellales; family Legionellaceae; genus Legionella. The sequence continues at coordinate 93,995 of CAYRWO010000001.1, read as the reverse complement.
GAAATAGTTGTTGGGAAAAAACATGAGGAAGAAGTAACGAAAAAAGTACCTTCATGGTGGGGAATTTCTACCGTTACATATGATCAGTCGAATCATTTACTCTATACAAAAATTAGAGATTCTGAAACTAATAAAAACAAAGATCCTTTCAGCATAATCCAGCTTCTATGGAAAAATGAAGCCCTGCTTCTTCTTGAGAAAAAAAATCTATCATGTAAATTTAAATATAAATCTAGAGATGAAATTTGGAAGCAACTTTTAATAACTTATGAAGAGGAGGAGCTATGCGAATTCGTTAATCTTTCTCTGAAAAAACGCTTAAATTGGAGATTTGTTCACCAACAAATTTAAGATGATGGTTGGTATCTACCTGAACCCAAGTCGTTAAATTTCCAGTCTTCCCTGTATTCTCCGCACAGTTTAGTATGTATTGATCTCCCCAAGAATAATCTTTACCTAAATAAAAAGGTGAATCGATTACTTTTTGTGAAAGAGTTCTATACTGCGCAAATTTTTCTCCTTTTTGTAAGCTGTGCCCTCGAAAGACCTCCCATGTTCGTTGAGTTGTGTATCTAATCTTACCTCCAGCTCTCATAATAACTGGATCAATTTCAGCTCTTTCCGGGTTAACAATGCAATAATCACCAAATTTAGGAGCTCTTCCGATAAGAAGGGACGCATCAATAACCGCACTCCACAGATCATATTCCACTCTTGGTATACTACCATTTGTATTTGCACGAATTATTGACATATCTGAAGGAAAGCTTGAGGCAGCAAGCACAAATGAACTCCAGGTTTGAAAGGGAATAAATTGATTAAACTCAGCAAGTAAATCAATGATATATTCAATTGTACTAGTTTGAATTGATTTACAATCTACTACTAAATGACATTTTCCAATATCAATTTTTAAATTTTGGAGTATTTGGTAAATTGAATCCTGAGTATTTTCAGCATCTTCCAAATCATCAATGAACAACCGAAAACACAAGTTAAAATCAGGTGTATTATTTGCAACATCCTTTATTACCGCTAAATAATCATCGTCTCTATCTAATCCTATGGTGGGTATAAAGCCAAGGTTTTTTTCTTGTAATGAGTCGCATAAGTATTTAAGAGGATGTAAATTACCCTGCATTCGACTACTAAGATTGATTAAAGAAAAATCTAAAAGAAAATTAATTTCTTTACAATATTTTTCAAGATTAATGACAACTTTTTTAATATGATCATCTAACGTTTTACTTTGTTTACCGGATACAATCGGAACACGTGGTACATCAAACAATGGTGAAATATTTAACAAATCCTTTAAGCTTAGCTGACTGATCGCTTTTAGTTCCCCCTGTTTAATGCTCATTATAGGCACATAATTATTTAATTTATTCATTGATAAACTCATTCAACATTAAATTAATTTTACCTTGCCCGATTAAATTGGAAAATTTAGTATAATCATTGGTTTCATAACGGATTCTTCCAGCAACTATAGCGGGATTTATATTTAACTGTTTAGCAAGATCTATAATAGATTCCTCTGTGCGAAGAGAAAAAGCATCGCTCCTTTTCCATAAAGCGCGTGCAATAAATGCTTCTTTAGTAATGCGATCTGCTTCTATTTCTTGCGGATCCATAGAAGATTGCATTTCAAGATTATCAATAAATTGATTTTTATCATTTAAATGCTTATAGACATGAGACATTTCATGTAAAAGTGTAAACCAAAAATAATCGATTCTGTCATAACGTAAACTCAAAACAATAACAGGATGGCCATCCTTATCCAAAAAACACATACCATCAACTTTTGTTTTTAATAAATTCTTTAAAAAAATTAACTTAATACCATTTCTTGCCAATCTTTCCTTTGCAAGAAGAGGTCCTTGCTCAAATTGGCTTAACTTAGCTAAATCTTTGAGATAGGTTTTATTGATTACAGATCTATCATAAGCATCTACTTTAATTTGTTGTGCTAGCAGCATGGCTTTAGCAGTCCAAACAATTAAATCATTTGTATTGGAGCTATCCTCATCTCTTCTATTAATGGTACGCCTCCATAAAGCGCATTGTGGTACGACCCCGCCTAGCGGTTCAAAAAAATCTACAAATGCTTTTTTTATATCTTTTGGGATATTTGAATTTTTTATAGAAATCCAATTTCTTTTCATCATTTCAGATAATGGAAAATATTTGTAATCTATGTCTTCTATATTAAATGGAGTATTTTCTGATTTCGGCTCTTGAATTAAAATATCCAAAGGAATTCCCAAAAATTTATTTAAAGTCCTTATCATTGGAATGGTTAAGCTTCGTTTACCAGCCAAAATTTCTGAGACTCTACTTTTACTTCCTATGTATTTAACCAGATCATTTTGATTTAAATTTTGTTCTTCCATCCTAAATTGAATCGCTTCAATGGGGGATGGCTTTTCAAAAAAATAACGTTTGGATTCATACTCTTTAATGGCTAATGAAAGTAAAGATAAACGCTCACCTTCAGGAGTATTAATATCAGGATCGGCATCCATAAGAGAATCTATTTCATCTAGATATTTTTTGTATTGCTGCTCATCGCATATAATTGTAGTCATTTTTTCACCCTACCGCTCTCGATTCCGTTTATCATACTCTTCATGACTTCCAGCCCAGAGCACCTTAACAATTGATGTTTTATAAGCAACTTTAATCTCAAGCCTATACTTATTACCTTTAACATTAAAAATTACTATATTATTAGCCAAAAAACTCGCACTCCCATATTTGGCTTTAATATCATGTGGGGTAGTCCATAAAGTTCCCTCTACCTCTCCAATCCAGGTATTTATCCATTTTTTTACCTCTGGCCTAGATGTTATGAATGAGTCCAGAATTTCTTTTCCTATCAAAGTCATTCCAGAGGCCAGTAACTCCGTTTTAATCTCATTGTTCAATGAGTTACCCCAACAAGTTTATTTTAATTCTTTTTAATATTATAGTTCCCAAATCAAGAACTTTCAATTGGTTCTCAAAAAAAGAACATTAAATTACAATAATAAATAAATTTCGGCTTTATTTAATATTTTTTGAGAAAATAAATTTATAGTGAAAATATTGAGATTTTGGGAAAACAAAATCTAACTGATTGAGGGGCATCATCCCTGTCTTAATAATATATGTTAGCTCCAAGCAACACTTAATGTTTCGGCCTGTCTCAAAACCAACTCAACTGCTTGCTCCTGTTTATCAGGAGGGTATTTATACTTACGCAAAATACGTTTAACCATCAAGCGCAATTTAGCTCTCACGCTTTCTCGTACAGACCAATCGACACTGACATTTCTGCGTAGATTTTCTGTGAGTTCATGCGCTATTTTCTTAAGTGTTTCATCGCCTAACTCTTTCACTGATGTTTCATTATTAGCCAATGCATCGTAAAAAGCTAACTCATCCTCATTAAGACCTAATTCGTCTCCACGATTAACAGCTTCTTTGAATTTTTTGGCCATCTCACATAATTCTTCCATTACCTGAGCTGTTTCAATAGCACGGTTTTGATAGCGTTTTATAGTACAAACCAATAAGTCTGAGAATTTTTTCTCTTGAATTACATTAGTAGCAAAACGGGTTCTTATTTCACCTTCAAGCAAGCGCTCTAGCAATTCAATCGCTAAGTTTCTCTCAGGCAACTCTCGTACTTCAGCTAGAAACTCTTCATCAAGAATGCCTATATTAGGCTTATCCAAACCCACAGCATCAAAGATATCAACTACTTCATCGGATACTACAGCTGAACTTATTATCTGCCTGATAGCCAATTCACGCTCTTCATTGGTTCGCTTTTTGGCTGAAATATCACGCTTGGTCAGGATTATTTTTACCGCCTGCATAAAGGCTACTTCTTCACGAACAGCTCGTGCTTCATCTAAGGTGCAACAAAGGCTAAAGGCTTTGGACATAGCCAGTGCTGTATCTGCAAAACGTTTTTTACCATCATCTACACCTAATACGTGGTTAGCTGCTTTTGCAAGGAGGCTATGACCACTAGTTAAAAAACTACTGTAATCAAAACCATGTAGTATTGAGCGCAGTACATCAAGTTTTTCTTCTAATAAAGCATAAGCTTCATATGCATCAACGGTTGGCCTGCCGTGACCATTGCTTGCTGTATAGTCTTTCAGGGCTTTCTTCAGATCGTTTGCGATACCAATATAATCGACCACCAAACCGCCTTGCTTGTCTCCAAAGACACGATTTACTCGGGCAATTGCCTGCATAAGATTGTGGCCTTTCATTGGCTTATCAATGTATAACGTATGGGCGCAAGGAACATCGAAACCTGTTAGCCACATATCACGAACGATGACTAAGCGGAGTTCGTCATTTGGATTCTTAAATCGTTTCTCCAGATCTTTACGTACTTGCTTAGAGTAAATATGGGGGCGTAGTAAAGGTTTATCACTAGCTGATCCAGTCATAACGACTTTTATTGCCCCGTTTGTTGGATCGTCGCTATGCCATTCAGGGCGTAAGGCGATAATCTCATTATAGAGGTGAACACAGATATCTCTGCTCATACCCACAATCATAGCTTTACCATATTGGGCTTTGTTCCGCTCTTCAAAGTGGTTAATTAAATCCGCAGCTACTTGTTTAATACGAGGCTCAGCACCGACTATTTTTTCTAATGCAGCCCATCGTGATTTCAGTTTCGCTTGCTCGCTATCCTCTTCATCCTCTGCTAATTCATCAACATCATCATCGATTCTGGGGATTTGATCTGAATTTAAAGATAACTTGGCAAGTCGAGACTCATAATAAATAGCAACGGTTGCCCCATCGTCTTTAGCTTGTTGCATGTCATAAATATGGATGTAATCACCAAACACTGCGCGAGTATCACGATCTTCACTTGAAACAGGCGTTCCTGTAAAAGCTACAAAAGTCGCATTGGGTAAGGCATCCCGTAAATGCTGCGCATATCCCACATTATATTTCTCTTGGCCGGATTTGCCCTTAAGTTCTGCTGTAAAACCATACTGAGTCCGATGTGCTTCATCAGCGATAACAACAATATTACGTCTATCAGACAAGACAGGAAAAATATCTTCATCTTCACCAGGCATGAATTTTTGGATAGTAGCAAAAACGATCCCACCAGAGGGACGGTTATTTAATTTGGCTCGCAAATCTTGTCGTGATTCAGCTTGAACTGGCTGTTCACGCAACAAGTCTTGACCAAGAGAAAAAACGCCGAATAACTGTCCATCTAAATCATTACGATCGGTAATAACAACAATAGTTGGGTTTTCCATCGCCACTTCGCGCATCACTCGCGCGGCAAAACAAGTCATAGTAATACTTTTACCACTTCCTTGGGTATGCCAAACAACGCCCCCTTTTTTATTGCCGTCTGGGCGCGAAGCATTAATTACTTGTTGAATAGCAGCTCGTACTGCATGGAACTGATGGTATCCTGCAATTTTTTTAACAAGCTCTCCATCATCTTCAAACAAGATGAAGAATCGCAGGTAATCTAAAAAGTAAGCTGGCGAAAGTATGCCCCGGGTCAAAGTTTCAAGTTCACCAAATTGGCCTAGTGGGTCAAGCGTCACTCCGTCAATAGTGCGCCATGACATAAAGCGCTCAATATTTGCAGAAAGAGATCCCATACGCGCTTCACTGCCGTCTGAAATGATTAAAATTTCGTTGTATTGAAAAATAACTGGAATTTGATCTTTGTAGGTTTGGATTTGATTAAAAGCCTTCCCTATATCAGCATTTAAATCAGCCGAATTTTTTAATTCAATTAATACTAATGGCAGTCCATTGATGAACAAAAGGATATCGGGACGTCGCGTGTGTTTTTCCCCTTTAATAGAAAACTGATTAACAGCTAACCATTCATTATTTGAGGGTGTTTCAAAATCAATTAAACGAACAAAATCACCTCGAGTTTCACTGTCTTTCTGATACTCTACGGGAGCACCATTTACTAAAAAATGATGTAAACGACGGTTGGCTGATAATAGAATGGGAGTGTTTAAATCACGTACTTGTTGTAGGGCATCGTCTCTAGCTGGTTCTGGAATATTAGGGTTTAATTTATTGATAGCATTACGCAAGCGTTCTATTAATAATATGTCTTGATAGCTGCTACGTTCGGGCCTCTCACCATCACAGGCAATGCTTGGACCATAAACATGGGTATAACCAATTTCAGCTAGCCAGGTTAGCATCTCTTGTTCGAGTTTATCTTCTGTCATCAATTTTTATCACTTATTTCTTGTGGGTTATTCCAACATCCAGAGCTTTTGGCGTTAAAAAAAACAATATTATCCTCATTAATGCCTTGCTTGATTAATTTATCTTTAGCAATAGATATATAGGTTTGATTATTTTCATGCACTGAAACAGCTACCCTTTGAATTTTTGCTCGCTTAAATTGATCCAATATATGTTGATCTTGCTCTGCCATACTCCAACCATAAACCACTAATGATTCACCAATATTGGGTATAATTTCACGATAAACACGCTGCAAATATGAAGAGCTTTCAATGGTAAGTCTCTTTTGTATGTCTGTGCCCTCACAAACAAAAATGGGGACAGTCTCATTTTTCCAAGAGTTGAGGATAGTATCTAAAAGGTTATTATATTCTTTAGCAACCACCTTTTTTTCAGTATCATTATCTCTTCGAGCCAGCACCAAATTACCGTGCGGATAAAAAAATAGAGTGGCTCCGTTTGCTTTATACGGTTCGTATAGCAAATCAATATCATCAGTAAACTCACCATTAATAAAACAATCTTTAAACCATTTACCTATTGTTCGCTCACTTTCACGTGTTGCCCAATAAACAACCAAATCATAATTTAATGTTAAAATAGTATCGAAGTGCTGCATAAACTCATAAATAGGTGTTAAATGAGTTAAAATTGCTTCATACGTAGCATGAGTATCTCTTATTGTAGCTATTAAAGCATTCTGTACTTCTTTATAAGCATCATCTACTTCTTTACTATTTATATTTAGGGCGTTATTAACTAGCTTTGCTTGCCATAAACGACGTAGTACCAACTCAAAATCGTTAACCGCAAATTGATCAAAAATTTGTGCAACCACCGAAGTAATGTGGCCTCTTAATTTAGCTTCTTCATAAATTGAACTGTAACCAAATCCCGTATGCACAGCTCTGCTTGCTCCATTCCCTAAAAGCAAGGCATCACAAAATTGGTCTTTAATTGTTCTCCAATCCATTACCTGTGTCACGTTAACTAACTCCTTCATGGATAACATAGTAACTTGAAATTTATTCTCACAAGCTCACACGCCTCCACCAAGTATAGTCAACTTACTAAGACTTCATTATTGAGACACAATTGACCAGAAATTAATTTGGGCAATAAGGTGTCACGTATATTTGTAAGCGATTGAATTTGTTGCTGGTTTTCAGACACACGCGAAAGTACGGGCTTTACAATAGAATGGTATGTTTTTATTATCTTGAGAGAAGGAATTATAGTTTTCAAATTAATCACAACTTCTGGTCGAACTGCAGGATAAGCTCCCCCATCAGCAATATGTGTAAGATACTCAATATTTAAATCAGTTGTCGTTGCTAAATATAAAAACTCAGTATTTTCAACTACTGATGGCCTTAGTACAGCAAAGCCCGTGCTACCAGTTAAATTAGGCGATGCATTTTTTATTAATGCAAACGATCGATTACCCGGCCGCACTGTGCCAACAATTGTATCCCCATCACGTAATACTCGTTTAGCCCTACTCGGTGCATTATCTATCCTATATTCAGCTATTTCATTAATAATATTTTCTTTTGCATTCGCGAGATCGATATATAAAATTTTATCTGGATGATTTTTTCTCGACCATGATTCTGGGTTTAAGTTGGCCAAATCCGATAGTTTACCAACTCGCCAACCACTCGGGATTGCCCCCAATTCAGACTCCTCAAAACCATCAGGAAAAAGTGCTGCTGTTCCTGCATCCATTCCTTCAGGTTCACGGCCTTCTGCTTTTGCTTGTACGGGGTCGAAATCGATAAACCATGATTTGAAAAGGGCTTGAGCAATCGACTCCAAGGTGGTGTTGGTCTCACGAAGCAATATTATTTGGTTATCAAGACAACTCAATATCTCAGCTATTTTTACCTGGTATAAATAAGGCGGAAAACTGAGTTTGAGCTTTATTAAGCTTTTTAGTGGTAATTGTGGTTGTGCTGACCCGGATGAAAAACTCCGTAAGAGCTCCTGATATTCATATGATGATAAGAGATAATACAAGAATTTATTATGGATAGTTTTTTCATCTGTTCTCAATAAAGCCAATTGCGCATTAATGTTGCAATTTTCATATTGAGACTCAACCCAGCCCACTGCACCAGTACCATTACCTCTGGTTACTATCAATATATCGCCAAATTTAAGATGTCCCTTTAATAATACTTTATGTTGCTCTTCACATATAAACCGAAAGTTATCAGAAATGATTCGACCATATTTAAGATCACTAGCCGAAATAAAAGGAATGCCCGTTTTTACGAACTCGTCAGCTTTTGGGTATTTAGAAGAATAATTACCATCACCAATTTTTATAGGTAATTTTTCGATGCTTTTATATTCCCATTCTGGGTTCATACTCTATCCCTACTCAAAAATGGTACAATACCAATCAAACAATCTAAATTATTTTTAAACTCTTTCATTGCTGCCAAACTCTATTCATCTGCTGAATCTCCACCGAATTCAGCTTCTATCTCTTCCACAGTAGGCAAGCTAGATTTAAGCTCTTCAGGCAAAGATTGAGTAATCTGATACTCAGATACTCCTATGGGCTTATTAACATCGCTAAGCGCATATTCAACAACTAATTTATCATGGCTTTTGCAGAGCAAAAGGCCAATCGTAGGCTCATCACCTTGGCGTCGTAATTGAGCATCCACAGCTTTGATATAAAAATTCAACTTACCCACATGCTCGGGTTCAAAGTCTACATTCTTTAATTCGACAACTAGATAACAGTGAAGCCGGGTGTGATAGAACAATAAATCAATAAAAAATTCACGTTCACCAACCTGGAGAGGTACTTGTCTGCCGATGTAGGCGAAGCCTGCGCCGAGCTCTAAAAGAAATTGGGTAATGTGTTCAATCAATCCTTGTTCTAAATCTCTTTCATCATAGCCTTTGGTTAGACGTAAGAAATCAAAGACGTAAGGATCTTTCAATGTTTGATGCGCTAAATCAGACTGAGGGGAAGGAAGCGCTTTGGTGAAATTAGATAGTGCTTTACCTTCACGTTGCCAAAGATTACTTTCAATTTGATGCGTTAAAACACTTCGACTCCAGCCATACTCTATTGTGTTTCTAATGTAATAAAGACCTTCCTCAGCATTTTTGCATTTATTAATAATGACTTGATTATGGCCCCACGGGATTTGCGTTAATTCGGCAACAGCTTGTTGCCAATTTGCAGAGCTCACAATCCAGAACTGCACCCACTGGCGAATAAGCCTAAGATTTCTCTCGGAAAATCCTTTCATATCTGGAAATTCGCTCATCAGATCGCGGCTTAATTGTTTAAGAAGTCCTTCTCCCCAAGCAGTGATCTTCTGCTTCTCAACAATATCTGTTCCAAGATTCCAATAGAACATTAATAGCTGCTGATTAACTGTAACAGCCGCTTTAAGCTGGGCTTGCTTTAACTTGGATCTTAAATCAGTAATCCATTTTTTGTACTCAACATTATGAGCTATATTCTTCTGTTCATTCATGATTTAAATCTCAAATCCAAGTTTGGCCAAATTATTACGAATATGGGCATCTAATTCGGCTCCCTTTGCCATTTGCTCACCTAATTTTTCAGTGAGATGCTGCATTTTTTCCATGAAGCTTTCGTCATCATCCTCAACCGCTTCAGCACCTACATAACGACCAGGTGTTAATACATGCCCATGTTCTGCTATTTCAGCCAAAGTGACGCTACGACAAAAACCTGGAATATCGGCATAATCTGCTTTGGTTTCCCCATCCACTCGCCAAGCATGCACAACATCTGCAATTTTTTGGATGTCAGTATCGGTGAGTTCAAGCTGTGAACGGCTAATCATTGTTCCTAGCTTACGGGCATCAATAAATAATACTTCGCCTTTACGGATTGATTTTTGTTTAGTAAGAAACCATAAACAGGCTGGAATTTGAGTGTTAAAAAACAATTGGCCTGGTAAAGCAATCATGCATTCAACTACATCAGCTTCTACCATCTTGCGGCGGATATCACCCTCGCTATTCTGGCTTGAGCTCATGGAGCCATTCGCTAATACGATACCAGCTCGACCATTGGATTTTAGGTGATACAACATATGCTGTAACCAAGCATAGTTTGCATTGCCTTGTGGGGGTGTTCCATATACCCAGCGTGGATCACTTTCCAAACTACCGTGCCACCAATCAGAAATATTGAACGGTGGATTGGCTAACACAAAATCAGCGCGTAAATCTGGATGCTGGTTCTTAGTGAATGAATCTGCTGGTTCTTTGCCAAAATTAAAATCGATACCACGAATAGCAAGATTCATTGCTGCCAAACGCCAAGTCGTTGGGTTAGATTCTTGTCCATAAATGGAGACATCGCCTAATTTGCCTCCATGAGCTTCAATGAATTTCTCAGACTGAACAAACATACCACCCGAACCACAGCATGGGTCGTATACCTTACCCTCATGAGGTGCTAAAACAGCGACCAATGTTCGTACTATGCTCGCAGGAGTATAGAATTGTCCGCCTTTTTTACCTTCTGCACTGGCAAATTGGCCGAGGAAATATTCGTATACTTGGCCAAGTAAATCCTTTGCATTTTCATTGGCAGCACCAAAACCAATGGAAGAGATTACATCAACTAATTCTCCTAACTTGCCATCGGGTAATTGAGCACGAGCATAGCGTTTATCCAGAATCCCTTTAAGTTTGGGGTTATCAGTCTCTATCAGAGACAGAGCATCATCTATTAACTTGCCTATATCAGCTTGTTTAGCACGCGCACGAAGGCTTTCCCAACGGGCTGCTGCTGGAACCCAAAAAGCATTGACCACTTTATAATAATCACGATCTTCTAATTCTTCAGTAAGCGTTTCAGCATCTGCATCGGGGATGTAATAGTCATCGTTTGGATCAACAAACCGCAAACTCAGTTCATCACGACGCATTTGGAAAGTATCGGAAATATATTTCAAGAAAATCAGACCCAGGACAATATGCTTATATTCAGCAGCATCCATATTGGCACGCAATTTATCAGCTGTTAACCAGAGCGTTTTTTTTATATTCTCTAACATTGATACGTCCTATTATTTATTTTCAACTAAATCAGTTGGACCTGTATTCTGTTCGGCAGCGTTTCCAGAGCGAACCCATTCATCAATTTCACTGGATTTAAAACGCCATTGTTTACCCACTTTATGCGCAGGAATGCGGCTTTTTTCAAGCCATCTGTATATAGTTACAGAGGAAACACCCAAATATTCTGCAACTCCATCTACAGATATCCATTTATCTACTGCTGTGTTCATAATGAACCCCTTTCAGTATTTAATAATAAATAAAGCTAATGATTATCAAAAATAACTTATGCAAACTCAAGTTTCTATGAAAAATTCAATTTTTAACAAGCCGGTAATTGAAGGGTAACACTATAAAAAAAGGGAGTTTACGGAGACAAATCCTCTGTTGATGGAAAATTATCTAATTTTTAAGGTGAATGACGGTTCAAGTAAAACTGAAGTGAACTCAAGGAACTTAGGGAACAACACTGATTTATAAGCATTTTATTCCCTCCTTCTCGTATTAACTAAGAGAACCAGAGGGAACAATTTAAAATTTAACTCTTCTAAAAATTATGAATTTTCATTAGAACCAAGACATATGTGATATAAGCGAGCAGTTACTCCATTAAGTTTAACGCTTTTTGCCCGCTTATCTTTGTCTCGCTCAACAAGCCAGCCCGCTTCCTCCAACGTATCCAATATTTTTCGAAGATCAAACCCAGGGGCTGCCTCTAGAATAGCATCGGAAGTAAACATATAGACTCGTCCGCTGATGCTATTTTTCCACCATCCAGCCCTGTTTTTAATTGATTCTGCATCACTGAATAAGGAAAAGCGGGAGTCACCATGTTTCAGTACAAAATTTGTTATAGCATTCAATATCTGGCGATCTTCTGTTTTACCCTCGCCCCTAAATTCAAGCCAAGAATGGTAAGCCATTATAGATGCATTTAAAGCCTCATTCGTCTCCCATCCAGTTAAGCCATATTTAGTAGCCAACTCACCAGCAAATCCTATCAATGCAAATATACCAGCAGCACGAGATGCCACCCCATCATTAGAAAAAAAAGCGTTTGAATCACAAATTTCTGCGTATAAAGCTGGTAGATGCTGGATATCCTCAGCTATCAGGTTTTCAACAAAAGCCAGTCCTGTATGACCAAATTGATTGCTCGTAGCACGCTTTAAATTATCTGCGAAAGTACGCCCGTCAGGCATATCATGTAAGTCATCAAACGCACCATAAGTGCGCTTAGTTGCGGGTACATTAAGTAATCTTGCTTCTTGGCCTGCCTTGATTCGTTTGCCAGCCTACCCCATATGAACATTGATAGAACACTCACCACTTGATAATACACTTATTCGCCAACGCTTTGCTTCTCGCATAGCTCCAGTACGGCGGGCGCGTTGCTTACCGATACCATTAGCTAAGGCATAAATAACAATGCCAATTTCACGAGGCTCACATTCGCCACTTTCATCTAAAGGTAAGAAAGTATCATTTCTGGATGCAGCGATAGCCTCTAAACCATTCGCTGTAGCTCTCCAAGTACGCATAATAGAGGGTGAGCCCCATATGCTGGATGCAACTTGTAATGCAGTCGTTTTACCTTGGCTTGAATCACCTATTAAATGAATACCAAATCCTCCAACCTCTTGGAGTTTAGCTAATTTTAACAATGCGCCAGCAAATGCGCATGAGGCCGCCAAAAGCAAAATAGGATTATTTCTACACAGATGGCCAACCTGATTTTTCCATTCAGTAATTGTCCCCATAGTCTTAAAGTCATCTTGAACAGCATGATCCGATTGGAAACGAACACCCTCTGCACCAATCACTTTGTTAGGCATAACAAAGACAAGGTTATCTTGATACTTATGCCAGCCAGTTACCCTTACTGCAACCATGCGTCTTTGAGAATGGCAACTGGAGAGCCACCTCAGAAAATATCGTGTAGCTTCTGGAGCAATACGTACACCCATTGCAAGTAGTTCACCACGAATTTCTTCCCCAGAACCTTTGAGTAAATAATTCGGCATCGTCCATTCCTTCCACTGGCCATCAGGATTAATCACCCTTAAGAGCATCCCCCAATCCCCCCCATGCTCATCACAAGTAAATGCATCTACATGAATAGGAGTACAGATCCATATATCTTCAGGATTGTTATATTTATCCAAGTTGTGGTAATACAACCCTGATTTCAATTGCTTATCCTCAATTTGAAACCAGTCATCATGAGTTTGAAATGAAGGTCGTTTAACATTAGGCCGATTTAATTTATCCGCTGGTGTATCTAGTGGGCAAATAACCTCTAAACTAGGTAAATGAGTTCCTCCAGTTTGCTGTCGATTCTCTGTAGAGGAACCTTTACATTACCTATATCGATTGATGGTTTTCTCAGTTCCCTGAGTTCCCTTATATTTTTCTTGTGGGTTATTAGACATAGGATATCCCCTCATCTTGAGACCAACAGGCCAGATCATTAAAATCACTTAAATTCAGAGGCGCTCCAATTGGCCATTTCGGCTTAGTCAATAAACTACCGGATGTAATAGCAGCAAGCCTTCCGTTTTTTAAACCTGGATTATCAGGGTTTAGGCGATCATCATCAGCACATATAATGATTTTTGATTGAGGAAATTTTTTTCTAATGTTATGAGCCACAGGCTGAAGATTTCCTGCATTACAAGATGCTATAACACAAAATCTTGGTTCCAGATAAGCCAAAGTGGCGCCCGTCGCAAAACCCTCACAAATTAATATTTCTTTTGTATTTAGGAGAAAATTATTCACTGGTATAAAATTGCCCTGTATTGCTCCTTTTGATAGAAATTTTTTACCTCCTGCTTCGGAGATATATTGCAAACTTCTGATTTTGTTTTGAACATCAACAATAGGCAATACAATCAATTTACCCATTTGGCGAGCAATAAATGGGGTAATTTTTTTACTAACTAAATACGCATGGTCAAAACTCGCTGAACGATAACTATTCCATTTTTTTTTCAGCTAAACTTGATGCCTCTTGTTGCTCGATGAGCTTTTTTTCCTTGTATAAACGTTTTACATTATTCATGTGACGTTTATATTCTGCTCGCTCTTTCATACTAATATGGCAAGTATTCTTAAAAGTCCAAATGTATTTACGACTTGTACACCAGTCACCAAATACCCCGGCGCAAAACTCACCAATAAATAAAACATACCACCCATTAGTAGTTCCCGGCTTGTGATTGTTTATATGAAATCTATGGATCTCTCCATCACAAATAATAGGTACAGAGGGGTTTAATCTCTGAATTAGCATTGCCGATTGAAAATCATCAATCACTTTATTAATATCCATATTGTAAACTCAAATAATTGTTTGTCTTTGAAAGAAGCTATATCTGCCGAGATGTAGCTTCCTCTCCTTTTCATGTTTCAAGAAGTTAAAAAACTCCGCTTTCAATAAGCTGGCGAATATCCTTCACTCGCCAAGCGGTTGTTCGAGGGCCCAGTTTGACAGGTTGTGGAAATCTGCCATTTTTAACTCCTGCCCACCAAGTGGTTCTTCCAATTGGAATTAAAGGAGCTATAGGGGGTGTTAGATTTTTGTTACCGAGTATTTGATTAAGGCGTATAAAGCCCTCAGAAGGTAAATCAAGCATGGTAGAATTATCCTTATTCTAAAAAGTTCGAGACAATTCTATTAAATACGTTACAGGCTGAATCGGATTTCCGATTATCAAAAAGGAAATCCGAATTGCTGATTATCTTTTTATTGGTTGGGGTAAATCACATGCATACTTTAACCATTTACGCACTGTACCTACATCCATATTTTCACCTAATTTCTCATTCATGGCTTGTGCTATCTCTGCCGGCACCGGGCTTTTTTTATCACTACTATTAAAACCATAACCATCAATAGCCATTAATGAAATTAATTTAAAAATACTGGTCATCATTTTTGAATTTTCATTAATTTGATTATTACTGGTCAGCTCCCCCAATTGCTCTCTTAATTTTTCATTTTCACTTGAAAGGCTAATCAATCTATCTTGCATATTCTCATTTAGAAGTTCAGTAGTATGAAGAATTTCTGACACACTTTTTTCTGATTGTTGAAGTGCTCGAAGGGCCTCTAATTTGTCGTTTAGAAAAGAATCTAACTCGGCTTCTGAGCAAAGATAGTCGTTCCATGCTCCGTTACTTTCCAGTTCTAAACCATTACTTTCCGCCCAAGTAGATAAATCGAAAGCATTTAATATAGCAGGGTTAGTAATACAACCATTAAAAATTCGCGTTGTACCCCTAACCAATTTTAATACACCTCTTTCAATATCTTCGATTATTGCCTCTTCAATTTCCTCGATACTTGCCAGATCCGCATGCCACAACCCTTCATAAATTTTTTTTGCAGCCTCTCCAACAGTAAGCTCATATAAATCGCCAAAATATGCTCTTTTATAATACTCATATGTATACGACATCTACATCCTCTTCTAATATAAATAATATTTAACTCAAACCAACTATTTATTAGGTGTTGCAATATATTTCTGCACTATATCGCCCCATGCCAACCATCCTTCTTTTTGCTCATTTGAATAAACAGCACGCTGATAGATAGCCTCAAGTTTATTTAGTGGTTGGTGATTTAACATTTTTTCAATAATATGAGGGGAGATCTTTAAATGCTCACCCCAAGCTGTTGCAGCTGATCGGCGTATATCATGAATAGTAAAATGATCTAAATTAGCTAGCGGGGCGTTATCTTCTTTTCTTTTTTTAGATCCTTTGGTAGTTCCTCTTAAACGAGAAATAACACCGGTCAGCGTATCTTCATGTATGTGTCCTCCTTCTTGATAACGACCTGTATCAAAAACCCATAATGAAGACAAAGAGCTTTCTTTGAGAGCTGTAAGAATATTTACTGCCATAGAAGATAAATATACGGTATGAGCTTTGTTATTTTTTGTTCTAGTTGAGGGTAACTTCCACTCATGGGCTTGGAGATCTAATTCAGACCAACGCATACCTGCAACTTCACCACGTCGTGCACCAGTTAAAATTAATAACTTAATTGCAGCTACAGTAACGAAAGAAAGGGTCGAAGATGTGTTTTTTTCCTCTAAATCCAATGCCTGCCATAATCTATTCAATTCAGTTAATGACAATACGCGATCACGGGGTCTATTTGCGGTAGCTGCAAAATCCTTTGGTTTTAACATACGGGCTGCATTTTGCTCTATGATATGGCGCGTTAATCCATAATCAAGCATCAAATTAAGAGTAGTTAGTGCCTTACGAGTTTCTTCTTTAATCCCTTTGCGCGTCATCGCATCCAATGCAGTCGCCAGATGAGAACGAGTTACATCTCTGGCTAATATATTCCCAAGAACTGACTTTAAATGAATTCTCCATCTATCTTCATGCCGTTTAATCCAAGTTGGGCTAACCTCTTTAGCCATTTTTGTGAAGTCTATCCACACATCAAATAACGTTTGCATTGACATAGCATTAATATTTTCTGCTTTGGTAGCGGCCCTGGCATTACGTGGATCAATTCCGTCAGCGACTAATTTTCTTAACTCTATAATTTTATTCCGAGCTTCTTTTAAAGTGAGGTCAGTTAGAGAACCCAGCGTCATTTGTAACCATTTACGGTCACTGCCTAGTCGATAGCAAAACAACCAACTTTTCGCCTCGCTAGGTCGAATGCGAAGAAAAAGACCATCACCATCTGGTAAGCGTCGCTCTTTACCATTTGATTTTTCATTTTCAATTTTTTTAGGATTTAATTTACCCATTAAAAACCTCACTGATGGGTATAGCCACGGGTATAGCCAAATTGGTGGATAGTGCGGTATTTTAATGAACATCAACGAATGATGCAAATTGATTATTCCATTGATTTACAAGGTCTTATGAACAATAATGAACGTTAACAAATAATAATTATTGCGCCTCCTAAGGGGCAGGTCGCAGGTTCGAATCCTGCCCGGGACGCCAATGAAATCAATTTTGACGGAAAAAAATTCGTTCCCCTAAAGCCAGTTGTATTTTTTTCGCCCCATTCTGTGACTGATACTCATATTGCTCTTTTTGGACTAGCCCTTGCTCTTGCAGTACAGAACGTGCTTTAAGATTAAGTAACTCAACCGAAACCTTAGTAAAAGCCAGAATAACGTGCTCCCTAATGGATTCGGTGGTTTTGTTTTGCTGCCATTGATTAATAAGGACATTTACCGCTTCATCACACTCATCGGCAAAGTGAACGGCTCCTTTTGATGAATAGTGATTGATCGCGTCAGCAACTTGCCCATGAGCCAGAGCAAGACTTGCCTCTCTATCTTTCAGATCTCGTTGTCGTTTAATTTGTTGCAATTCAATGTAACCAATCCGCGCCGTAATGCCTCTGAAAATTTCCCCTTTATTGATTGGTTTTAACTGATCAGGATCACCCACTAAAATAATCTTAGCCCCGGCTTTGTTTACTGATTCCAAAAGGTATTCCATACTTGAAACATCAACCATTCCTGCCTCATCGACCACTAAGATGTGTTCTTTGCTTAATGTGATTTGGTTATTACGTAACCACATTACTGTGATCCCGTTTCCAAACAACCATAGATTCATCGTTGGATTTCTTTTATTTTCGCCTCGATCCCTTCGCGTGAGCAATGCCATCAGCAGGATTTAATGGCCATTGATGTTTAGGATAACGTATCCGTAACTCTTTACGAATTTCTGAATAACCATTTTGCCAAAAGCTTTCTAGATCGCTTGTTACCTGCACTGGACGAAAATTCGGCCCTAATAAATGCAGTACAACTGACACAGTCTGAAATAATATTTTCGGCGTTTCTTCCCATCCAAACACTTCTTGGATGCGTACTCTAAGAAAGGGATGTTCAACCGTTGAATAATGAATGGGTATCATGCTACCACTTGGAACTTTTAACTTATTGGGCAGTTCGGTTTGTAAAATACTACGCAATGTTTCCGATATATTTAGTTCAAAAAAATACACTAAATTTTTTTGCAGTACGAAGGTCATTTTACTTTCACCGAAACATGCTTGTCTAAATGCAGTTAAGCAAAATGATTTTTTTAATGCATCTCCGTCGAAAAGACTTTCCAATTCATCTTGTATATGAGGGGGTATTAATGCCTTATGGAATCGTAAAAATATAATCTTTTGATACCACTCATGTAAATTTTCATTTTTCTTCAGTGTGCTCGCCCAATTGTCAGTTAATATATCAGGCAATTTTTCTGCAACGTGTACAGAGGTTGCCAGCGAAAAAATCGGTTCTTCTATAGGTAAATCCCAAAGTGTTTTAAATTCCCGCTGATAAAATTGCGATTTTTCTGCTTCAAAAATGATGTCTCTTTTCTGTATTATGTTATCGGAAAAGTGTTTGAACAAAAATTCTTTATTTATCCCACTCGCCTGATTAATCAAAGTTTCAGCCTCGCCACTTTCTTCAAAACCATTCAATGCAATAAAAAATTCACTCCTTTTCACAAGCGTTCGATCTGATAATTTTACACCACGACCACCGACCATTAATGCACGATCAGAGTTCTTACGACGTCGACACAAACGATCACCAAAAGATAACATAAGGAGTAACTGTCTAGCTTCATCTTCTTCACAATAAGCAGGGGGCTCTGCTTTTTTTAATTTTTTAGCAAGCTCTAGAATCTGCTGATAACTTTGCGCGACAGTTTGTAAAATTGTGAAATGACCTTCATGTGAAGAACCATCTTTTAGAAATTTATTCAAAATTTTTAATCGCGCTGCAACATCACATTCAAAATGATCTGCTTGAAAATGATTCGCCATTTCTTTCCGTAGAATATCGCGCTCTTGTAATAACGCTGCAATTTTTGCAGCCAAATCGATGCAATTATTTTCTATACCTGCAATTAATAGTCTCCCCAAACGCAGAGGTAATGGGAAGTCCAAAAGCTGGCGACCTATTGATGTTAATTCATTGTTATTTTTGATAGCACCTGCCGCTTGTAAGCTAAAGGTCGCACGTTCAATGTTGACACGGGGAGGTCTTTCAAACCACGAAAAATTCTGAAAATTCGAGATATGTTGATTAGCTAAAAAAAGTAAACTATCGCTTAAATCTGAACGTAGAATTTCTGGAATATTTGTTTTCACAAATGAACTTTCATCATGTTGATTCCACATCCTGTAACAAACACCTGGAAATTGTCGGGCAGCTCTACCAGCACGCTGAATGGCACTCGCTAAGCTAATTCGCGAAATTTCCAGGCGTGAAAATCCAGTACGTAAATCTTGTTTCATTATTTTTACTAAACCTGAATCTATGACGGTATCAACACCGTTTAAAGTAACAGAAGACTCAGCAATATTAGTTGCAAGAATAATTCTTTGCGCTGAAGATTTTTGCAATGCGATACGCTGTGCTTCCAGAGGAAGACTGCCGTGCAGCGTGATCACTTCTATTTTTTTGCTTTCTTTCCAATCAAGTAAGTTTCCTTTAGCGCGTTCAATTTCACGTGCACCCGGTAAAAATACTAAAATATCTTTATCAGTCTGTCGCTGTGCTTCTTTGATGACTTGAGATAAATGCTCATAAAATTGATATTGAGATGTTAGTAATTGGGTTGATTTTTGATAACGTACCGTTAACTCAAATAATTTTCCAGGCACGGAAATGACAGGACAATTACCCAAATATTCAGCAATTTTTTCTGCTTCGAGTGTCGCTGACATGACCACAATCTTAATATGATGCCCTAACTCTTGTAATTCACGTATTAATCCTAGTGTTAAATCAACGTATAAAGATCTTTCATGAAACTCGTCTAGAATTACAATGTCTACATCGTCTAACTCAGGATGATGAATCATGTGTCGGGCCAGTAAAGCTTCCGTCATGTAAATTAATCTGGTTTTAGACGATGTTTTATTGACAAAACGGACTTGATAACCAACCTCCTCACCAACTAGCCAATTATTTTCTTCTGCAACCCGATGAGCAGCAGCAATCGACGCCATTCTTCGAGGTTCTAGCACTAATATTTTCCCGGCCACAACAGAAAGCAATTCCGGAGGCAATCGAGTTGTCTTGCCAGCACCAGGTGCGGCTGTTATTACTAAATTAGTATGAGATGTTACCTTCTGTAAAATATCATCTATAAAATCATCTATTGGTAAATGAGTTGAGCCTGCTTTTAAAATGATTGTACCCTCAGTTGAAATTTTCAAATAACCATTTGAACTTGTAATTTAATGAAAATGAACATTTCTATAAATTGACCTCTGGCCTGGATTCTAGTAAAAAAGGGGACTGGTTGAAATTTAATCAATAGCAATTTAAGAATGTAGATTCATATTCTTAATATTCCAGGAACGTTCAATTATCGAGTGCCAAGTTTCTCTTGAAATTATAATTATTGGTCTTTAGATACTTTTGTTAGAACCCCTCTTTATCTGCATGTCCACCTCTTTTTTATCTTTTGCCCAAAAAGGAATTTATCCCCTAGCGTAAATGCAATACATTGACCTGCATCCCATCAGGGGAACATAAAAACAATACGGTGGAGCCTGGAGGAATATTATAACGCGGAGTGATTTCTATGGTCTACTCCCATGAAATTGATAGTGTAATTTGTCATATTTAGGTACAAAGGCAAATCGACCACACATCGCGTCACTCTTTAAAAAATCTCTTTATTCAAGTATAGAATTTATTCAAAAGAGTTATCCACAAAATCTGTTCATAAGTCGTCGCTGTCGCGTAATGATTTGGACGATAATTAATCATCAGTACATTTTTTACCGTACAAACTCATATAAAATCAGGACGAGTGACTTAGATCATCTCAATCGCGCTGGATCGTTTACTTTTGAATCAATATGCGCCTCATTTGCAGATTGAGCCTCCATTTCATCTCTTTAGGCGCACCTCTCCTGAAGCATACCGAGTAAGCTGCCTTAAGTTGAAGCCAAGCAAGGCTGCATAGCCAGCACTCTTTGTGCTTTCATCAGATTTTTTGCGACTCCTGCCCATTTGACCGCCATGCTTGGTATGACCAATGAGCGGTTCAATGCCCGCGCGCCTATCATGCAATAACTTGCGGATTGGCCAAGGGGTTGTTTCTGGTGGTGCGTCTAATGTTCGTTCAGGCCTTGGTAATTGAATGTCAGTAACTCCTGTCTTTATAAATAATTGTTCATTGTCATAAGAATAATACCCCTTGTCAGTAGCAACCGATTGCAGCACGCCAACTCCAAATAGATTTTCCAAATTTTAGCGAGATACTCTATTGTCTCTGGATAATTTTTAAGTAATTCAATTTTTATCATTAGCGTTCATCTCTACTAGTAAAACAATTAAGATGACCCTGGATAAGCGCATCAATTGTTCTTTATTAAAATCTGGGCAAATCGTGGATAATCACATTCTAAACCATAAGACCACTTCTAAACGTTATAATCATATAAAAACACATCTTCTACAGGGAAGAAATATACTCTCTAAAATATCCCACAAGTCGATGAGGTCTATCGGCATAATAAGATTTAAAAGCTTCCATATCTACACCACTCATTAAACGATAAGCACCTAGCGCGGAATAAATAGGCCATAGTTTCTTAGCTAATTTAAATCCTTCTAACAGCTGATTTTTCGAGAATTCTATCCAATTTTTAAAACAAGCCTCTTGAAGTTGGTAGTGGATTTGATCGAGTTCTTTTACACCGTGATGAATAATAGTTTGGCGTATAAAAGTATGGAAGGAAAAAAATGGATGGGTGATTACTACCTCACCTAAATCAATAAATGTTATATTTTGAGTATGCGAATCAAACAAAATATTATTACTGTGGAAATCGGATTGCACTAATGTTTCTGGAATGCCGCATTTTGCTAATAACTCACATTGTTCTGCAATTTGGGAGCTTAAATCTTGCAATAGTTGCAACTCATCATCATTCATACCATCTGCTTTTAAAAACCCCTCTTGTGCAAGCACGTCATTATATAATTTAGGAAATTTGTCTAATCGCCAATCCGGTACGCCTAATGTTAAAAAAGAGTCGAGCTGACTCTCTATGGCTCGTTGAATTGTAGTAAATTCCATGATTGCCCGGCACAATAAGTCTGGCTGAAACTTGTTTTTTAAATATCCCCTCATTACTTGACCAGCATCTTTCATGAGAAAACAATGTAGGTCAATGTTGATATCTATTACAGTCGGTACACTGGCATGAAATTGCTTCCCCAGTAACTGCATAATCTGCGGTTCCAAAGATATGGAGGGTGGCATCTGTTTTAAATAAATATCACCGTTTGAAGTTGACAATCGAATCACATTAGACCAAGGAGTTTCTACTACAATCTTTGGTGTAGACTGTAGGGGGTAGCCTTTAACCATTAGACTATCCGCTGCCCATTTGATGATATTAGAATGATCTTTCATTTTTTAAACTCTATTTATACTCAAGACTTTTAGCCAGCGTATAAGCATAGTCTCGATTTCATTCGTGTCATTATTATGAATGCGATCCACGGTTTTAGAGAGTCGATCGAAAGCAGCAATCTCATCAAATCCATTGCCATGCAATTTGCTACGCTTGCTTTTTCCAAAAAACCAGAGAAGAAAGCAATTGAGGGACTCCAATCCTTTGGTCTCTATATCTGAGAGCAATAAAGTCTCATCTATCCCCCAAAGGTAATTGTCTGCGTTTAAATCTTATTTAAAATTTTTTCAGCGGAATCAGAACTCCACCACCTGTATTAGAGGGGTCTTGAGGTGAGCGCCAATTTTCAAAGGGAACTGGTCTACGTCTACGACCACCAGAAATATTCTTTAAATCCTCGTTTTTAATGGTTTTCTTAGTTTTATCTTTAGAAGGTTCTTTTGAAGACTTTTTCATGATTTTTCCTATAACAAATAAAATACTTTTTAATTATAGTTCAATTTAAAGCTTAAGGATTAATTGATGTGTGGTCATTTCACCATCGATACTTGATTACGAAAAAATCAAAGAATAACTTGGTACTAACCAAACTGCCCCCTGCCTAAATAAGGAAAAGGAGAGCACTATTTATAATAGCTAGTGAAAGCAATCCTAATTTTTCTTCATAACAACTCGTTAATACTATTGATAAGGTATAACCATACCCTATATAAAATTGACGTGACAAGCGATGTTATTCCTTTTTTCAACCATGACTTGCTCCATAATTTGACAGTAATTTAAGGTGAGCTATAATTAATATGTAGGTAGGCTTCCTTGTGAAGCAAACTTGCTGGAAAGCCACTTAGGTGGCTTTCGTCATTTATAGGTCAAACAAAGACAACTGCCTCATCTCATATCTTTTTCTTCTTGTTTAATTTAACCCCCACTCCCAACAATCGTACAGGAAGGCATTTTCGACCAAAGGCCTCTTTGATTAATTGGCATAGCACACGCATAATCAATTCTCATGATGCACTAGTTCCACCGTGGTTTGTTGAAAGTCATTAAATTTTAATTTCACAAATAAATTATGAATCCCCAACATCTCCCCAGTTCGTTCTATGCGAGCATGAAGGCGCGCAATAAGCTAGGGTAAAGCCGCAAGACATGCCTCAAGATTAGCAAGGCTGGTCTGAAAAGCCCAGCCAATGAGCTAACGAATGGATTGAACTTGAATTCTATTTCGAGTTAATAATCAAATTTCTAGGTAATGTCGAGATTGGATGTTGAGCTTTACAGCTGCCCAGCTTACGCTTGCTTACGACTAAGTCCCGGTGGCGCATCTGGAGCGCGACCCCTTCCTAAGGGTAGGTCGCAGTTTCGAATCCTGCCTGGGACGCCAAATGAAGGGTCTAGAATGCATCGGTACAGACGTAATATAGCCCCTATTACAGACTGCTTTTTAACATCCATGCCGTTTTACGATGCACAGTTAACCGCTCAATCAGAAAACCGGCAACTACTTCATCATTTGTCTTTTGTGCAGCATCGAGAGCTTTATGTAACGTTTTCTGAATCGCTTCTTGATCGTCCAATAATTCTTTTACCATCTGCTCTGCTGTGGCATTTTCGTTCCCTGATTTAATAATGGTGTTCTTACTATAGGCATCAAATGTGCCTGGAGCTTTCTCGCCTAATCCTCGAATTAACTCTGCCACTGTGTCAATGGCCTCAGCAAGTTCCTTATATTGTTCTTCAAACATCAAGTGCAGACCTTTAAAGCGAGGCCCATCAACGTTCCAATGATAATTCTGTGTTTTGAGGTACAGCATGTAATTATCAGCCAGAACCGCTTTCAGTGTTCCTACTACAGATTGGTTACTCATATCCTTTCTCCTGATTATTATTCTATTTACTCCGGTAAAAGCTATTGAATTTAATCTATTTTATAATTTGTGGCTTCATTACAACTAATTAAGGTTAAGGCGTCCGTCTCTTACTTGATTCCCACTATAATATATAGAATAGCTTAAAAATAAGGCGAAAAGATAAATGAAAACATAAATTGTGATCTCTATGAAGCACGAATAAAAAATAGGAATAAAATAATTTTTAAAACTATTGGCAATAGTTCGTTTCCCAGCACATTGTGAGTTAGCAAACTCCAGGCTGAAGACACATTTTGATCCTCTTAATTTTCAAATAGATAAAACTCACATTGAAATTTATTCATTTGCCCGCAGATAACTTGTTCCTCTTTGCTACCAGTTAGTATTATTGAGTCAGGTCAATATTGCTTTGTTTATTTATTCTTTATAACTCTTTAAATATTAGAAAATACTAATATAATAGAGAGTATGAATACATTAACCAAGACCCGCCTTGAGGTAATGAAAAATAATGCTTCCAAGGCAGCACAACTGCTTAAACTTCTGGCAAACCCCAAGAGGCTGCTCATTTTATGTCATTTGTTGAACAATGAACGTACTGTTAGTGAGCTTCAGGATTTGATTGGACTATCTCAATCTGCATTATCTCAACATCTTGCAAAAATGAGAAAAGATGGCTTTTTATCCATTACAAAACAAGGAACTCATGTTTACTACCATATCAATAAACCTGAAGTAGAGGCGATTTTATCAACCTTATATTTAATCTATTGCAAGGATTAAGTTGTAACTTATACATTAGAATTTACTAATATTAAAGACAAGGATATGTAATGCTAGCAAGCGGTATTACCCTAAAAAAACATATAATATTCATTATTATTGCCCACTCGTTAACAACTACACTTTGGGCTCAGTCCAATAAACCTATTTCTTATGCCAATGCAATGAAGCTCGCCTTAAGTCATAATCCATCGATACAAAGTTCTAAAGCCTCTATTGACGCAGCTTATGGCGCTTTAAAACAAGTCAATAGTATGAATTGGCCTCGGGCTGAACTGGAGATTAATGGAGCACGCAGTAATAATCCTCTTTCAGTTTTTGGTTATAAATTAAGCCAGGGTAATGCTTCTTTTGCAGATTTTGGTGCGGAACAATACACGGGTCTAAGTTCATTATTTACAAAACCGCATACCCTCAATCATCCGGGTTATTACAGTAATTTAGATACAGCATTTAAATTGACTGTACCTATTTATTCAGGTGGAAAAATAAAAGCCCAGCAAGAAAATACTCGTGCATTGTTGTTGGCCGCGCAGCATGGTAATCAACAAGCACGAAACCAATTAGCCTATCAACTGTACAAGTCTTATGAAGGATTTTTAACGGCTAATCAATTGATCCATGTTGCCCAGAAACAAGTCACCCGAGCTAAGGAATTTTTAACAACTACCAAAGCATTAAGAAAGCTGTCCATTAGTTTGGATAGTGATGTATTAATGGCTGAAGCTTATTTAAATAGCTCTTCTCTTGGTTTATCGAATGCTCGATTGCAAGCAGAAAATGAGTTGGATAATTTCAGAACCCTTATGGGAGATCCTAATAGTAACCTTATACCGAGTCAGCATACTACGTTAAGAAAAAAAAGCTATGGAGCAAAATCCCTGATATCACAGGCCCTGGAAGAAAACGCTTCGATTAAAGCGCTTCGCTCTCAGGTGCAGGCAGAAAAAGTAACTATTCTTGCCTCCCGGTCTTCGTATAAACCCCAAGTAAATCTTCAACTAAGGCATGATTGGAACGGCAATACAGTAGGTTCAGGGTTGCCTTCAGAAACAATAGCCTTAGGTGCTAATTGGACGCTCTTTAGTGCGGGAGAACGTGCTGGCGCTGTTCAAGCGGCTACAGCCAATGCAAGAAAAGCGCAGTTTGAATTAGATGCTCAACGCAATCAACTCAAGTTACTTCTTAAGCAATTAATGCGTAATGAGATACAGTTTCGTTATGAGTTGCAATTAAGTCGTCAAATGGTTCAAAAAGAAGAAGAGGTCATTAAAAAATTAAGACGACGATT
Organism: uncultured Legionella sp.; assembly: GCA_964428035.1. Classification (GTDB taxonomy): domain Bacteria; phylum Pseudomonadota; class Gammaproteobacteria; order Legionellales; family Legionellaceae; genus Legionella. Next base: position 67,270 of record CAYRWO010000001.1, on the reverse strand, counting down.
TGGTCGAGGACTAGTGCCACTCAGTGCTTTATTAGAAAGCCAAATGAAGTTGACCCAAAATAAGGCTCAGGAACTGCAGGCATTGCATCAAATAAATCTCAATCAAGCACATATTTTGATGCTGACTAATCAATTAATTCCCAAGGCAATGACGAAAGCCTGATTACCGATACCCATAGGGAGAGACTATTGTGAATGATGTTCCTTATTCAAAGGATAAATTAAATAAAGCAGGGCAATTAGCAAGAATCTTTATTCAATCAAAGCTTACTATTCTTTTAATCATGAGTATTTTGTTATTTGGTGCTCTGGCTTTAGAGCGCACTCCAAGAACCTATAATCCTGAGATTATTGTTCCAGCTGTGACCATCTCAGTGAGTAGGCCGGGCAGTGATACTCAGGAAATGCTCAATCAAATTGTTCGTCCCCTGGAGGGATTGATGGCTTCGATACCAGGGGTAGAACATACCTACGGAATGGCGATAGATGACAGCGCTTTAGTCACGGTGCGTTTTAAAGTAAATGAAAATGAAGAAAATAGTCTTGTTAAGGTTTATAACCAGATTAACAGTAACTTGAACAAAATGCCTCCGGGTACTTTAATGCCCTTAATACGTTCAGTTAGTTTGTATGATGTGCCATTGGTGACGATCACATTGCATGCTCAAGGGAGCAACCTGACGGAACTTCGATTGTTGGCTAATAAAGTGTTGGAGCAGTTACGTGCAGTGCCTCAAGTTGGTAAAAGTTGGGTGATGGGAGCCTCACCTAATGCCCTTAGAGTATGGCTTAATCCTAAAAAAATGTCTGAGCATGCCATTTCAATTACAAATATCCAACAAGCATTGTCCATTAATAACATCAGTCTTGATGCAGGTACTCTGGAACATCAATTCAGTGAAACCCCCTTGCGTATTGAAGGATCACTCATTTCCAATGATGATTTAGCAAACATAATCATTGGTACTGATGGTGCAAGACCCATTCTGTTAAAGGAGATTGCCACCATTGAAGAAGGAGCTGAACAGGAGTCAATTGCCTCATATTTTGTTTATGGCTCCACTACAAAGCAAAAAAATCATGATTTGGAACCCGCTGTAACGATTGCGTTAGCACGCCAAAAAGGCAGCAATGGGGTGGATGTAGCAAAAGCAATCCTTAGTAAACTTGAGCTGATGCAACAAAGTAAAACAATTCCAGAGTCTGTTGGTGTCTCAATCACTCGGAATTATGGCGATGAAGCGAATGATGCAGTCAATACCCTGGTCGAACATTTAGGCATTGCGATTGCTAGTGTCGTAATCTTACTGATGCTTTTTTTAGGTTGGAGAGAAGCGTCCATCGTAATTTTTTCTATCCCGCTTATTTTATGTCTGGTTCTTGGTATTGGTTGGTTGTCGGGACAAACGATTAATCGTATCACCCTATTTGCCCTGATTCTCTCTTTAGGCTTATTAGTTGATGACAGTATCGTTGTGATTGAAAACATTCATCGCCATATAATGAAGGGAGTACAACGTAATTTTACTCGTTTAGTGATTTATGCCGCCAATGAGATAGGCAAGCCGACCATTATCGCCACTTTTACGGTGATGTTGGCCTTGTTACCTATGGCATTTGTTGGTGGAATGATGGGGCCTTTTATGGCACCCATTCCTTTTAATGCACCTTTGGCAATGATTATCTCGCTTTTTATCGCCTACAGCGTAGTACCCTATCTTGCCTATCGTTGGCTTAGAAAAAAAGCACGTAGTCAAATGAATCAAGAACATCATGCACATACAACCTATTTACAACGCGTTTATCTTTATTTATTTAAAGGCTTACTCGCCTCATCTATAAAACGTCACTTATTTTACTTAATCATCGTCATCCTTTTGGGCACAGTATTGTTACAACCCCTGTGGCAATTTATTCGTCCATCTGGGGCTAATGGGCCATTGAGTCCTTTAGGTGTCGAAATTAAAATGTTACCCGATGATAACGTCAATACGTTTTTAGTCTCAGTTGATTCCGGGCCAAATGCCACTTTAGAAAAAACAACCACATTAGTAAAAGCAATGAGTCAAGTGCTCCAAAAAAACCCCTATGTACTCGATTATGAACTGTATTTAGGAGAGACTGCACCTGAGGATTTCGCAGCCATGGTTCGGGGTGATAACCTCTTACGGGGAAGCCAGTATGGTCAAATTCGTATTAATTTGTTAAATAAACATGAACGAAGTATAGGTTCACATGAGATTGCAGAAGAGATCTATCACAGTCTGATACCTATTAAAAAACAATATCCTGAAAGTACCATTAAACTTTTTGAAAGCCCCCCTGGCCCACCAGTTCGCTCGCAAATGGAGGCTGGTTTGTATGGCCCCAACTATAATAAATTAAGAATATTGGCTGATGAAATCACTCAATCCGTATATCCTGAAATTTATGGCATGATTAATATTGATAACTCCGTCACGTCAGATGCCAATCAATATCGCATTGAAATTAACCACAACGCAACAATGCTCGCTGGTTTAACACCACAAACAGTGGCACAAGAGGTTGCTGCGCTTTTCAAAGGCGTTTATGTAGGAAATGGGCACGAATCCAATGCACGAGAACCTGAACATATTATCTTGCGATTGCCTCGAGAAGCACGGAGAGATGTTAACGTGCTGAAGAAGCTCTACATTAAAAATCAACAACAACAACTGATTCCCTTGGCACAGATTGCTACCTTAAAACGTGCTAAAAAACAAAAACCTGTGTTTACTAAAGATCAAACCCCTATAGTTTATGTAACGGGTGAGGTTTTAGGCTCTAGTCCAGCTTATGCAGTCACTTCAGCTACTCAAATGCTTAAAAAACCACCATTTTCGCTTGAGGTAGGCAATTTGGGGTTTCATGAGGAGCAACCACAAAATGTGACCAAAAATCAATTATTCTGGCTTGGAGAAATGCGTTTAACCCTTGATGTATTCCGTGATCTTGGCTCTGCCTTTATTGTAGCTATTGTGTTGATTTACATTTTATTGACTGCTTTTTATCAATCGTTTTTTATTCCCCTTATTATTATGGGAGCCATTCCCCTGACGATTATTGGTGTATTTCCAGGTCATTGGCTCATGCACCAGCCGTTTACAGCAACATCGATGATTGGCGTGATTGCTTTAGCAGGAATTGTAGTTCGTAACTCCCTATTGTTGATTGACTTTATTTTGGAGCATCAACGTCGAGGATATTCGATTGAACAAGCGGTGATTGAATCAGGTGCTGAGCGTCTCTTGCCTATTATTCTAACCGCTTTAGCGATTATTTTAGGTTCTGCTGTCATGTTATCGGATCCAGTATTTGGTGGACTCGCTATATCCTTAATGTTTGGTTCTTTTGCTTCGACTATTCTTACCTTATTCTTGATTCCTTTAACTTATTTAAGTTGGTGGAAAAGAACTCATAAAACTCGTTAATTATCAGGAGAAAAAATGATGCATATTGTTTGCCCTCACTGCAACACTACTAACCGATTACTCTCAACTCGTTTAACGGAACATCCGAAGTGTGGGAAGTGTCAAAAGTTACTTTTTGCTGGAAAACCAATCTCACTAGACCAAACACTTTTTGAACGTCACATCAATAGTAATGACATCCCCATTCTGGTCGATTTTTGGGCTGAATGGTGTGGCCCATGCAAAATAATGGCGCCTCATTTCGAATCTGCCGCAACGATTCTTGAGCCTAAAGTTCGACTAATCAAAATCAATACAGAAACGCAGCAGGCTTTAGCTGCACGTTATACAATTCAAAGCATCCCAACTTTAATGCTTTTGCTTCACGGGAAGGAAGTTGCAAGAAACGCAGGGGTCATGAGTGCACAAGATATAGTTCGATGGGTAAACCAATATCTGGACTGAATTAAAATCCAGTTATAGATAGTCAGATTATGATTTGGTTATCCGTGAGAATTTACGATCAGTCTGGTGAGAGAAATGGAAGTATTCATTTTAACATTCTTGTTAATGTAAGAATAAAAATTAATAATTGGGAAAAAAATGAGGTTATTCAATCTAAACACTCAATATTACGCTAGATTGAGACCCGGGCTTCAATCCGTTTCACCCAGGTATCAATTTATTAATAGGAAGCTGCAGTCCGCATAAGACTTTCGTCCTGAGGTATTGACTCTGGAAAGTAATATTCCAGGAACTCACCTACAGTGTACCCCTCTTTTAGCAAGGGTGGTTGAGGTATGGTTTTATCCATGATGCCAAAGCCAAATCGTGGGGCGCATGAAACAGAGCGACCTGCCGTAAGTCTTTCTACATCTGTATGGGTAAAGGAGCAATACTCTATTAAGCACTGTGTTAACGGCATATCAAAATCACATTTTAATAGCTCACTAATGTGCTTACTGAATTTTGCTTTAACTTCTGTGATATTAACAAATCTTAAAGCAGATTTTTCACCAGTCTTGGGACATATTACTTCTCGAAGTTTAGGGTGATAATTATCATAATACCCTTTCTTTTCGCGTAGTGCTTCTTCGAAGTTGAATCCTACTCTGGCAGATATATTTTTATTAAAGTTGACGATGTTTTTAATCATCCTCAGATGAGTAGCGCAGAACATGTCCTCGCAATGAAACCAGGAACGGAATAATACATTTTTAACGTAATTATTATGATCATCTAAAGCCGTACATAAATCAGTGAGCGAATAGTATCGTGCATCAGTCAATCTGGCATCACGATCATGAATAATGGTCGTCACATTCTTCAATACCCCACTGAATTGATCTGGAGTAATTATTTCTCTACCTTTCTTGGTATATCCTCCTTCTTTCCGTAATTCTACGTGTGCAGCCTCTTTTACATAGGAAAGGATCCTGGCTGATTGTTCCTCTGTAATCTTATCACCGCGTATATCGAGTTCGGTGACAATTTCTGCAAACGCCTTATAACATATCTCTTCAATCAGGTTATGCATAAAAAATATATTTTTAGCATTCTGTATATCCTTTTCTGTACATCTAGCTCCTAAATGCATTGCTTGGTCCACTAATTTTGAAAAAGCTGCATTATAGCTATCAATTCGCAGTTGTTGCTGATCAATAATTGACTGCATGTAAAGATCAGCATACTCCCAGGCTCCATGGCCTAGTAGAACAAGGACTCCAGCGAGAGGATTAATCGCTACTGCATACGCAGCCACAGCTCCGAAAGTTGCACGCGTAGCGCTAACGGTACTCGAGGATAAATTAGATGGTAAAAAATACTTAATACCTTCAAAGAAAGACATAATTATGCTCTCCAAATAGTCTATTAATAAAATGGTCAATCATACTGTTGAATTATTAAGAAAACATTAAGCACTTACGGTAAGCCACTAGCTTTTTTTGTCTTTTTATCAGAATATTATCAATCCAAATACCTCTTTCTATTACCCTTTTAAAACTCACTGGCAAAGGTTATTTTGCGAGAGAAGCAGGGGCGAAGGGATCAATAATTCGGTATGAGAATGAAACCAGGGTTCACTTGTTTCCACCCTAACCATTACACTTGATGATCAAATTTTATGCGCACATCTTTCCCATTAGAAATAATGAGGCCCGAGTGATTCACAAAATTAATTGATACATTGGAGGCTAAAATAGAAAGATTATGAAACATCCTGCGGGTTCGTAAAGAATAAAATTCTGTATAAGTGATTTTTTCACCATCAATTAGAATTGTTGCGTCTCCATCAATTTTAATTTCAGTATAAAATAAAGTGTTGTATTCAAAAGGGACACTATATTTCACTGTTATCGAACCATCTGTACACTCTGTAAAACTCTCAGAGTCAATGGTTAAAGAGGTTTTACCATCGATACGATAGGTAAAGGAACTGACCACACCTGCCTTGGAAATACACGGCCAGGGAGAATAGAATCGGGTTTTAATTCCAGAAAAAATATCATAAGCCTCTAACTGTTTTTTTAATTTAGCCTGATACTCTCCAATAGATTTCTCTATAGGTTTTACCATTTCCTCATAATGATATTGTTGCTTCGCATTATTAATTCGAGCATCAATTTCAGCAGGTTCCATTTTAAATAAAGATAATAATAGTTCCCTGGGAGTTCTCTTATTCTGTTCAACAGTTTCTTTCCATCCCTCAAGAGATAGCCGATCTAAAGCAATACCGAGAGCTACGCCGGTTAAATAATAGCGCTGTTTAATAACGCAATCGACAGGATTGACTAAAGAACAACTATTTTCTCTGTCATAATCAGAAATGAGCTCTTTATATAGTTCATTGCTATCCATTGTGACCGCTTTAAATGCTATATAATCAGCAATACCTTCCCATCGTTCCTGTTGTTGCTCATAAACAATGGAATTACTGTCTAATAAAGTGGACCGATATCGATTAATTGCTACAAAATCTTTTAATATTTCTATATCTGCATCAATCAGGTATTTCTTAAGCACCTCTGCCTCCAGATAAGCAAGCGTTATATTTTCTAGATTATTAAATCCTTGATATTCAGGTAAATTTTGATCTGCAATAAAATGTTCTGCCTGGTAATAATGGAAACGTTCATGTGTAAATACCAGAGCATTACGTAAATCGGCCTTCGTATTATCTAATTCATGATACCCATAAATATAAGAAACCTGATCATCTATGAGTGCACCAAAAAATAACGGTTGATTTATATTGTAATTATTTTTGGAATTATAATAAGCCATTGATCCATTGATATCTAAATCCTGCCAATCAGTATCTTTAGGTGTAAAATTAAAGGCATACAAGTGATTATTTTTATAATGAACTATGGATGCTGTATCACTAATGTGAAATCCAGGCCATACTTCTTGCTGATGCTGATTGATAAAGTGAATAATATTTGCAATGCGATTAATAAATGCTAACTCATTTGGCGCCGCTCTGGTCAGGTGTGAGAATCCCAGAATTAGAAACAAAAAAAAATATTTACACAAAATATGATTACTCATTAAAAACCTGTTCTATAAAAATGGCTAAAGTCCAGTTATGCTTCGTTGTAAAAGTATTACACAATGCTCATTATAACTGCAATGGAAATACCGTCAAATCAGGATTGAGTTGATTAGACAAAATAAGTTTTAATCAAACTGTGTGATCAAGAGACAGGTCTTATCCACGAGATCCAGAAAGGCCTCTCCAAATACAAATATCGATTATCTAGTGACCTTTGGATCCCGCGGAAAAGCCGCGGGACGCAAAAAGAGATATAATTAAAAATTATATATAATTAAAAACAGATAATCCCTGGATACGCACAAAGCTCTGTTGTGCGGCTTGCAGATTAATTAATTGCATATTATATTCAGTTGCAACAGCTGTTGGGTCAATTTCCCTTAATTTCTTCCGTGCGTCCTGGCTTACCAGGAGTAAATTACTGTTTATATCCTCGGCCATATCCAGTTGATTTAATCGGGCACCTACCTCTGATTGATAGACTAAAATATTGTTAATTGCACTGTTTAACTGAGCGAGCAATTGATTATTTTCTGTTAACGTTGCCGCCTTTTCCACTGCAGTCCCAAAAGGTAGATTTAAGTTGGCAATCATGTTCTGTACGGTGGCAAAAATGGATTGATTTTGAGTGGGAGTAATAGAAAAAGAATCACCGGGAAGAGGCACACCACTCACGGTCATTTCCATACCATTAAAATTAACTGTTGAACCATCCTGATATAATGGCGCATCATCAGGTAATCCTGTGGGGGGTATTACATTGCCGCTTGCGGTGCCACTTACCATAACCACCAGATTTCCCTGAGTATTTAAAGCGAAACTCATAGTATAATTATCGGGTACATAAGCAGCAACATTCACTACCGATCCAGAACTCACTGAGGCAGTACCCGTGTTAGGGGGAATTAAGGTCTGGGAAATAGAAAAAGTCCCATTACCATCAGGTACCCGCATAAATAGATTATCACCAGTGTCATTAATTGGGATTTGTAAATTCCCACTTACTGCCTGATAACGCTGTGAACTGTCTCCATTATAGATATATTGTCCAGATCCATTCAAGGAAAAAGGTTGGGTTGCTGATTGGCCCCCGCTAAACATATAACTGCCATTCATATCTTTTGTATTGGCATAATCCTTTATTTGGCTCAAGAGATTATTAACTTCAACAGCCAAAGACTTACGATCAGCTTCGGACAAAGAAGCGTTTCCAGCTTGAACCTGGATTTCCATCAATCGTTGTAACGCACTAACCGTATTCCCTAAAATGCCCTCTTCCAAACTGAGTGCACTGACTGCATTTTGACGATTTTTTTGTAACGATTCAGTAGTACTTATCCGCTGATTCATCAGTTCAATTTGAGCCGCAGCAATGGGATCATCCTCTGGTGACTCTACTCTTAATCCACTTCCCAGCCGCTCTTGTAATTTGGATGCTTTTTCTTGTTGAACTAATAAACTGTTTAATCCACGTTGATAAATCTGGTTCGTTGAAATACGCATTTATCACCTCATCATATCGAATAGTACATTGATCATCTGACTGGCAACGCCCATTAATTTCCCAGCCGCTTCATAGGCTTGTTCAAATTTCAATAAATTCGCAGCTTCTTCATCTAAATTAACTCCGCTGATGCTTTCTTGATAACCAACGGCCTGCTGGAACAATATTTCGGAGGCATCATAACTATTTTTCGCCAGCTTGGTTTGACCGCCTACATCTACCAGTAAATCTGAATACCTATCAAAAAGACTTTCCGTGCCACCAGAAAAAAATTTATTCCCCTGGATACCTGCAAGTAATAAGCCATTGCGATTATCTCCAATTCCCCCGAGATTATAATTTGAGGTAAATTGATCTCCTGACTTTGGCAGGCCGGATAAAACCACCGAATACGAAGGATTAAGAGCATCGGGTATCTGGATGGTATTTTCAGTGTTCGGAACAAAGGGATGTGGACCTGTGGTCGTATTATTGGTGACATCAACCAGGTTAAACTGGGTATCTGAGATAAATTCAATTCTATATTGATTCGTGACAGCCGATGTATTAAATACTGTTCCCAAGGCAATTTGCCCTAGGCCAGAATTACTTAAAGAAGCCGAGGTAGCGACTGGAGAAGCCATCGCAATTTGACGAGCATTAGTAATTTGTAATTCCAAATCGTTCGCCGCACCACGAGTGGGGGTTAGCTTGAAAGTATCATTATTAACAAGGTTGGCCATATCATCGACAGATATAGTCATCCCATCAATAACTACTTGCCCTGCTGGAGGTGCTGGGGGATTACTAGACCAATTGAGCGTTGTTGATGTGCCATCCGATTGACGCACTACCCTTATCTGATTGGTTAATGCATCACTAACAACTAACTCATAATCGCTTAATTGAGTTTGTGCTATATCCGAGATATTTACCGACAATACTCCCGTTCCCGTATTAATATTTGAAGGAGTGGAGCGATTTAATTGTTGGGTCAGTGAGTTATAATCAGTAAAGTAATTCTGCCCCAGTTGATTATTCATATCCATGCCTAACTGGTGTTGGGCATTAAATGTCTGCGCCAAGCCTATAGCCATTTGACCTAGCATTTGACTGGCCTTTCCCAAGACGCTTTGTTCATAATTCAACAGCCCACCAATCATGCCTGAGTTTAATTTTGAAGTAATATCCAGTTGCCCAGCCCCATTACCCAAAAGCATCTTGGTACCTGATATGTTTGATTGATCTGAAGAAACAACCAAGTCCCGTTGTTGGGTTCCAGATACCAGCATTTCTCCGGTAGCAATGCCCACACTAATTGTTCCATCTCCTTGATCAAAGGTGGTTACATCAACAAATTGAGATAATTCTTTTAATAACTCATCTCGTTGATCGAGTAACTCAGGCGAATTAGATGATCCCATAAGCTGCTGATTTGCAGCAGCAATACCACGAGTTATTTGGTTTATTTGCTGTGCTGCCTGGGAAATTTGTGCAGTGGAATTATTCTGATATTCATCCAGCTTTGTTTGTAAAAAGTTAAATTGTTGCACCAATAATTGACTCTGTTTTAAAGCAACATCTCTGGAAGCACCGGTGTCAGGAGAGTTATTTAATTGACTCAGGGCATCAAAAAAAGATTGTAATGATGCAGAAATATTGGTTCCATCTTGAGAAATTAATTTATCAATCTGTGATGCCTGTTGATAAAAAGCTTCATATTGCGATTTAAAACTCTGCGTGTTTCTGACTTGAAAATTAGCAAATTGATCGGAGTTCCGATAAATTGAAGCCACTGTTACCCCAGTACCAATAAAAGATTTGGCATAACGTTGCGAAAGACTGGGATTAAAATTAATAGTTTGTCTGGAATACCCTCGGGTTTTAGCATTCGTTATATTATTGCCCGTTACAGCCAATGCGGTCTGAAAGGCATTCAATCCTGAATTGGCTATACTCAGTATGGACATATTCGTTCACTCCCTAAACCAATAGTATTTAGTTTTAAATGTTCAGATTTGCTCTGATATCCCGCATCGTTGCATTGCCTGATTCAAATCATCTCCATGATAAATCGATAAGATCTTATTGCCATACATTGGATCTGTGGCATAACCCGCTTTATGTAATTCATTAACATAAAGTTCCGGGTTTCCCGCATGTGCCAAAGCACGTTGATAACGTTCACTTCCTTTAATTAAAGAAACATAATCATTAAAACTTTGCTCTACCGAGGAATACTTTCTGAAAGACTCGGTCATACTAATAGGTGTATCGGCAATATACTCTGTTGTTTTAACTTTAATTGATTCAAAATCCTTATTATTCCCTGTTTTAACATTAAATAAATTATTACTACTCGAGCCATCTGCATCTTTGCTAATAAATTTTCCCCATCCTGTTTCCAAGGCTGCTTGGGCAATTAGAATCTTGGGATCAAGTCCCATCACTGATGCAGCCGCTTTTGCTTTGGGCCAAATAGACTTAACAAACTCATCAATGCCTTCCATGGATACATCCTTTGTTTTCGGGGACTCGCTTGGAAATGAGGTATTTTTAACATTCGTTTGGGCTGCTTCTGAAGTTTTATGATCGCCCCCACCTACGACACCTTGTAATTGTTTTGCAAGCATGGAAGCAAACCCTATACCTTTTGAATTGGCAATATTGCTAGCATATTGTGCATCCAACATCTCTTGAAATGTTGCCTGATTCTTTCCACTAAAGGGGCTGGATTCATCAAGAAAATGTTGTCCCATTCTCATGCTTTTTAGCATGGATTGTAAAAATATCCCTTCAAATTGTTTTGCAACTTCAGGCAAGGCTTGTTTGGCATCATTTTTTGCCTGAACTTTCAGTTCATTTAAACCCTGAAAGTCGCTGGTAGCAATACCCTGTAACTTCATGTCTGTCACCTCTAAATAACGATTAACGTTGCATTTAATGCGCCTGCCTGTTGCAGTGCTTCAAGTATGGATATCACATCGGCCGGAGTAGCTCCGACAGCATTAATTCCTCTGACGATATCCTTCAATGTCGTTCCCTTGGGAAGTACGAATGCATGATTATTTTTTTGTTCTACATTAACTTGTGACTGCTGAGTCTGAACTGTTCGACCTCCAGCAAAGGCATTAGGCTGACTAATCACCGGGGTTTCTGTAATACTCACTACCAGGTTACCATGCGACACTGCAGCAGATTTAACGATGACATTACTAGATATCACAATAGTTCCAGTCCGCGCATTAATAATGATTCTGGCGTTTGGCTCTCCCGGTTTAAATTCTATATTTTCAAGAACAGACACATAATCCACCCGCTGATTCAATTGTTTAGGAGCAGTCACTACGACAGAAGTAGCATCCATAGCTCGTGCGGTTCCTGGCCCCATTAATTCATTAATGGCATCGCTCATTCGTTTAGCTGTTGTAAAATCTGGACTATGTAAATTATAAGTCAGTGATTTTGAAAAATAAAAAGGATTGGGAATATCTGCTTCTACAGTAGCACCATTGGGAATTCTTCCCCCGCTGGGTACGTTTACAGTAACACTTGAACCGTCACTTCCTGAAGCACTGATGCCTGAAACAACCACATTTCCCTGAGACATAGCATAGACACGCCCATCCGCTCCTTTGAGTGGAGTAAGCAGTAATGTGCCGCCCAATAAGCTTTTTGAATCACCTACGGATGAAATATTAACATCCATGGTCTGCCCTTTTTTCATAAAAGTCGACAAACTGGCAGTAACCATCACCGCAGCGATATTTTTTGAGTTGAGTTTGAGTCCTGGAGGAATGTTTACTCCTAACTGAGTTAACATATTGGCAAAACTGTCTTCCGTAAATCGAGTACCGGATTTATCCCCTGTGCCATTTAACCCGACCACGAGACCATAGCCCACTAACTGGTTAGTACGCACTCCAGCCAAAGTAGCTATATCTTTAATCCGTTCAGCAGAAACCTGACCGATCGTCAAATATAATGCTATAAATCCTGTAATAATCAGCATGTGTCGCCGCATTACTGTCCTTGTCGAAGTTATTATTTCACAGTCCTTATTATAATTATTGGAGCCTCTTTTGGATGAAGCTCCCTCTCATCATTGTGATCTTGCAAGAAACCAAGGGTCTGCACTGGGTTGCTTCGCTCGCAATGACGGTGTACCCGATAAATCTAAATCAAGATTATAATTATTGCAGTAAAACCTCTAATAATATTAAAGATTAGCCCCTCTACAACCTACCGTCATTGCGAGCTTCGCGAAGCAACCCAGTACCGACTCAGATTGCTTCGCTAGCTTGCAATGACGGCAAAATTAAGCTCTTGGTGTATCAAAGCATCTCTATTCCTCAAGATGCAATCAATAAAATCCAAAATCAAGTTGGGAATAAAGGGCTCCATAAAAAGCGTGATAACCAACCTTGAGCATTAGTATTATTAACCTGACCAGTACCACCATAAGAAATTCTGGCATTAGCTACTCGATCAGAAGTTATCGAGTTATCTGCTTTAACATCCTGAGGACGAACAATACCAGATAATCGTATATATTCTTTTCCCTGGTTAATATTAACCCACTTCTCGCCCTGGACCACCATATTTCCATTAGGGAATACTTTAGCTACTGTAACAGAGATGCTACCCGTCATCTGATTGTTTTGTAACGATTGTCCTTGTCCGGTAAATTGCCGTTTGTTATTCAAATCAAAGTCCATACTGTAACCACTACCCAAACTAATAGGTCTGCCTAAAAAGGTTGCATTAACGATTTGCTCCTGATCATTTTTCTTTTGAACAGTCGAGGCGTTCTTTTGAGCATTGGTTTTTTCCACCAAAAAGACGGTCAATATATCACCCGGATGTCGTGCTCTTGGCGTTTCAAAGAGAGGTAAGGCTGTTTCACTACTGTAAATTGCCCCACTAACCTTTCTTAGTTGTTTCGGATCCGGAGTATCAGGATATGTCGGAGCATAGTCTGGATCTGTTCCCTGATTAGGCGGATTTAATGCCTCGCATCCACTTAAAAGAGCACCAATCAAAGCGATTACAGCGCAATCAAATAATCTCATTATTTATAATCCGCTTAGAGTGCTTGATTTAAATATTGCAGCATACTATCCACAGTTTGTATGCTCTTAGCAGTGATCTCATAACTTCTTTGTGCCTGAATCATATTCACTAATTCCTCAACCACGTTAACATTAGAAGCCTCTAAATTTCCTTGTAATAAAGTACCTAAACCAGAGTTGCCTGGATTATCGGTCAGAGGAGTTCCACTTGCCTGAGTTTCTAAGAACAGGTTTTGCCCAACAGGTTGTAATCCGGCTGGATTAATAAAATTGGATAATTGAATGTTTCCCAGTACAGACGGAGCGCTGTTTCCTGCTACCGTAACACTCACTGTTCCATCATTACCAATGGTGATGTTCTCGGTCTGCGCGGGAATAGTCATCGTGGGTTGGATTAAGTAGCCATTACTGGTGACTATCTGACCCGAGTTATCTAATTTTAAGTTACCGTCTCGAGTATAAGCCAAAGTACCATCAGGCATGATGACGGTCATAAATCCGGCGCCCTGGATGGCAACATCCAAAGAATTTTGGGTATTCTGCAGCCCCCCTTGGGCAAACAATTTCTCGGTAGCGACTAAATGCACTCCGGTTCCCATGTTGATACCGGTTGGAATCTGCGAATTAGCAGTAGATTGCGCGCCAGCCTGACGCAGGTTCTGATAGATCAAATCTTCAAATATAGCCCTGCCTTTTTTAAAACCTGTCGTGTTAACGTTTGCCAGGTTATTTGCAATGGTAGCAATAGTTTGATCTTGAGCTTCCAAGCCAGATTTACTGACCCATAATGCTGGTTCCATTAAAGCCTCCTGCAATAATACTTACATTATAATGGGAACTACTCGTGCAATATTTGTGCCAATTTTTGTGAGTTGTCATCAACTGTTGATAAAATTTTCATTTGCGCATCAAATTCTCGACCGGCGCTGATCATTTCTACCATTTGTTCTACAGCCTTAACATTACTGCCTTCAATGGCGCCATTAATTAATTTAACTGATGCATCGGCAGCAGGAGCACTCGCTCCTTGTTTAAGTTGTATCATACCTTCATCGTTTTTAACTACACTATTTTTATCAAGAGTAACTAACTTAATCCTATCCAATACTGCCAATTCATTGACATCGCCTTCCAACGGAATAATGGAAATGGTGCCATCCGATCCTACTTCAATGGAGCGTGCCGGAGGGATAGAAATAGGTCCTCCATCCCCCAAGACAGCTTTACCAGATGCAGTAGTTAACTGGCCATTAACCCCCACACGCAAACTACCTCCTCGTGTATATACTTCACGTCCCTGAGTGTCCTTTAGCGCAATCCATCCATTTCCATCTACAGCCACATCCAAGTCACGACCCGTAGGAATTATTTCACCAGGACTTAGATCAATACCATTAGGCGCTTGAACAGCAAAGGTTTGACTACCTGCATTATTACCATGATTATTCATATACATCGTTTGCGCCTGGTATAAATCTGCTTTAAAACCAGGCGTATTCACATTTGCCAAATTATTGGCGATTATTGCCTGTTTATTAAACTCAGCTCGACCTCCGCCGGTAGCGTTATACAGAATAGGATCCATTATTTATCTCCTAGCGTATATTGATAATGGTTTGAGTCACAGCATCACCTGTACGTATAGTTTGGGCGTTAGCCTGAAAATTACGCTGTTCCGTTATTAAATCCACTAACTCATTGGTGATGTCAACATTCGACTGCTCAAGACTACCCGCATTTATTGAGCCGAATCCGCTCGTTCCAGCAACGCCAACTAATGCCTGGCCTGAACCTGTTGTTTCAGCCCAGCTAGTATTACCCACATTCTGTAAGCTTCCAGGATCAGCAAAATTGGCTAATTGGATTTGTCCCATAGCCATAGCCTGACCATTAGTATAACGACCAAAAATGACACCAGTTACATCTATATCTAATCCCGCTAAGCTGCCCGTAGTATAACCATTGCTGAAGGTTGATTGTACAGCAAATGAACTGCCGAATTGGGTGCTATCAGTTAAATCAACATTGATACTTAATGGGTTAGATCCATTATTCAGGTTCATGGTCAAAGGGATTAAATTATTGGGTAATCCCGTGTTGGTTGTATCCTGAACTCCTGCAAAAGAACCATCCGGATTAAAATTTGCTCTAAAAAGATTATTAGTATTCTCTGTACCACCAAGAGCAGGAACATCTTGGTTATCTATTTGAAAAGCAACATACCACTGACCCTGTGTGCCCGGAGGTGAAGCAGCATTCGGTGCACCAGCCAGTGCATCAGGATCAGCTTTTATAAAATACATACTCAATACATGGGAATTGCCCAAGCTATCATAAATAGTTGAGGAGGTAGTATTGTTATAAGTATCGCTAACCGGCGTAGCTCCCCCGGCCCAATCTACACCAGGTGGAGTACTTGCAGAATACAAATTTAAACCCGCTGTCACCGTAGAGCTTGCTTTAGGTTGTATATTCGCTGTGTTTATTTGTAAATCACCAGAAACACCAGAGATATTCCCGTTAGTGTCAGTGAGCAAACCTGTTAAACGCTGGTTTTTATCGTTTACAATATAGTTCTGATTGTTTAGGCTAAACTGACCGGCACGAGTATAACCCTTAGCTCCTTGATCGTTCAGGATGAAAAATCCTGAACCATTAATTGCCAGATCCAGGCCATTATTTGTTCCATATATATCACCCGTGGCAAATGATTGACTAACTCGAGAAAGACTCACCCCACCACCCACTGCCGTTCTGCTTACACCGTATGCATTATAATTATAAACATCTGCAAATTCAGCTCGGGATCTTTTAAAGCCCACCGTTGAAGAGTTAGCAATATTATTTCCAGTTACATCCAAAGCTTTACTTGCTGCTTGAATACCACTTAAGCCCGTATTAAAACTCATGTTAGCCTCCTGCTTATCATTTATATTCCCTTATTAATAAAGGGCCTGCAGATATTTTAAAACTATACTGTTATTTGTCTTACCTGATCCAAGGATACAGATCCTACTCCCGCAACATTTAGTTTTAAACCTTCTCCATTTTGACCAAGGCTGACACTGTCAACATTTGCTGAGGTCATTGTATTTAAGGATACCTCACTCCCAGAGTAGGTACCGCGTACAGAAATTTTATAATTACCGGCTGCAAGACGTTGGTTATTTTGCCCCGTACCATCCCAGGCAAATTGAAAAAAACCGGGAGCAGGCTGCCCCAAAGGAATTGTTTTTATCAACTCCCCTGCCTCAGAGTACACTGATGCAGTTAAATTGCTAAGACCTGCTGGCATATCAATTGCTGCTTTTACGTCCCCTTCAGTGCTCAAATTTAAATGATCGCTATTAACCAAAACTTTTCGCCCCACTAAAGCGGAAGCTTGCAAAGCCTGGTTCGACTGTAATGACGAGGCCATTTGCTGTAAAGATTCCTGCATTTTTGTTACTCCATCATTAGTACTAAACTGCGCTAATTGTGATAAAAACTCACCATTAGCTTGAGGTTGCATCGGATCTTGATTTTGAACTTGCGCCACCATCAGACGTAGAAAATCCTTTTGCCCCAGACTTGTTCTTGAAGCAGAATCTTGCTGAGTTAAACCGAAGTTTGCTGCAGAATTGGACCCGTTAACTGAATTTGTTGTCATCCTTTTCCCCTTATTCACCCAGTTGTAGTGTACGTTGCATCAGTTGCTTTGTCGTATTAATTAATTCGATGTTCATTTGATAAGATCGAGATGCGGAAATCACATTGGCCATTTGCTCAACATAATTCACATTTGATGAGTACACAAAACCTTTTTCATCAGCAACTGGATTATTTGGTTCGTATCGTTTTGTTGGTTCGATATCACTCTCGTAGATTCCTTTAACTTGAACACCCGCTTTTATCTGATCTCCCATCCATTGAGTTTGCTTCTCCTGGACTGTCTCGAAGATAGGATATTTAGGCTGATATACTTCATCAGGACTTCCTCTGGACACGTTGGCATTACTCATGTTTTCTGCGCTGGTACTTAAACGTGTTGTTTCGGCACTCATTGCAGATCCCGCAATGTCAAAGACTGTATTTAATGACATGATTACTCCCCTTTCAACGCCACTACCATGGATTTAATTTTACCATTCAAAAAACTCAAAGTTGCTTGATAATTAAGTGCATTCCGTGCAAATTCTGTGGTTTCTATATCTTTGTCTACCGTGTTTCCATCTAAAGAGGCCTGATTGGGGGTGCGATACTTCAAATTAGCACTAAAATCTGCATTGGTATTTATATGATTGGGAGCAGTTACTTGAACCCGTTGAGAGTTAGCGCCCATACTGGCTGCTAACAAATCATTGAAATCTACATCCATCGCTTTATAATTTGGGGTATTAGCATTTGCTAAATTATTTGCCAACTGTGATGCGCGTTGATCGCGGGCTATCAGAGCCTTAGCATGAATTCCCAGATAAGAATCGAGATTAAGGGCCATAAACACTCCTGTTTTTAAGTCACTTTATTAAAGCAAACATTGTGCCAATTTCGAAAGGATGAGAAAATACAGCAATTAAACCAGTTACCAATAATTGGAGTACATCATGCCACACACTAAAATGCTCCCTCCAAATGCACTAACACAAATAAAATCTTACCTCCTCCAACTGCAAAATACTATTTGTTTCACACTTGAAACTTTAGATAAGAAAGCCACTTTCATTGAAGATGCCTGGGAACGCCCGGCTGGCGGCGGCGGGATTACTCGAGTGCTGACCAATGGCGCAGTATTTGAAAAGGCTGGTGTCAATTTTTCCCACGTGTCGGGTGAGCAACTCCCTGCATCGGCCACTGCTCAAAGACCCGAATTAGCTGGTAGAAATTTTAGTGCTTTAGGTGTATCTCTGGTGATTCATCCGGATAACCCATACGTTCCAACTACTCATGCGAATGTGCGCTTTTTTATCGCTGAAAAAGAAGGGGCTGATCCTGTGTGGTGGTTTGGCGGAGGTTTTGATCTAACTCCCTATTATGGTTTTGAAGAAGACTGTCAACACTGGCATCAAACGGCCCAACAAGCATGCCAACCTTTTGGCAATGAGATTTATCCAAGGTTTAAACAATGGTGTGACGATTACTTTTTTATTAAACATCGAAAAGAAGCCCGAGGAATTGGCGGATTATTTTTTGATGATTACAATGAAATTAGTTTTGATCACAGTTTTGGTCTGATGCAAAGCATAGGTGATCATTTTATAAAAGCGTACTCTCCTATTGTATCTCGTCGAATGACCCATCCTTTCGATCAAAGAGAAAAAGCCTTTCAAAACTACAGACGTGGCCGTTATGTCGAATTTAATTTAATCTATGACCGAGGCACTTTATTTGGCTTACAATCAGGAGGAAGAACGGAGTCGATATTGATGTCCCTGCCCCCTGAAGTGTGCTGGCAATATAATTGGCATCCCGAAGAAAATAGCGCTGAAGCAAAACTGTACACAGATTATCTGCCTGCGCGCGATTGGTTAAATCCAGCAATTTCCAGAAATAGTAGCGAGAGCGATCTCGTCATCTTGAGCTGATATATAATCATTTTTTATCTATTTTGACTGGGTACCGACGCATAATGCGCAGTACGCAGTCTTTATCAATTAGATCCAAATGACTCCACATAACAACAGCACCACTTTGCAAACTTGTTCTCTTATCCGTAAAACGTATCAAATACTTTATCAATGAGTTCTGATTTGGAAAAAACGCCCAATTTAAGCTTGATATTATTCAGATACTCCTCAACCGTCCTTCGGGAAATTTCTAATTCAATAGCAATCTGTTTCGCAGACTTTCCACGGACTGTAAGGCGTAAACATTCACTTTCTCGTTTGGATAAATACTGATTATCTATTTCTAATCCAGGCAGGATGCTTGAGGAAGTATTATTGAGCAAACCTAATTGGGTTATTTGAGCCAAAGATTCAGCAAGAGGTTGTTTTCCCAAGACAATAGAAAAGCCCATCATACCAATGATGCAATTATCATCACCATACCACGGAAATTTTACTGAAAGAGCTTGATATTGGATATCATCTTTACAGAGGGCTGTTTCTTCAGCAAAGTGCATTCGATTGGCTTGAAGCATTTCTTTATCTTTATTAAAGATAAGATTAGCGGCACTATCATCAAAAATATCAAAAAGGGTTTTTCCCACACCTTCTTTCGCTGAATCATAACCACATGCCTCGGCATTGTGTTCGTTAGTTCTTTGAATTGTGATGTCTAAATCGTCAAAATAACAACACATGGGTACTTTCAGCATACTCCCAACAGTATGTTGCGTACTCCGACCTAAACTAATTTGTTTTTGTCTACTCTGATGGTTTGGTCTTAATAATTTAATGCCTTGGCCAAAGCGGTAAACCAGTAGCTCATCGCTTAGATCCATTTGATTTTTCTCATAAAAAAGCCCCATAAGTGTTCTTTTATTATACAGATTTGATTCAAAATTACAATCCTAAATCCGTAGGACAACAGCATATCCTATTTAAAATAGTTGATTTATTCCCTTCTCACCGGGCAATAAAAGGTGACGTACAGAATCCTTGCCCACTCAAATAATTTACTTTAGCAATCTTAAAAAAGAGGGGTATGAAAACCAACAATCAGGACGTGTTTATATCAGCCTTGCCATATGGAATGATTATTTAAATAAAATCGCAATAGCAAGAGGTGCGAACCGTTTGAAAAAGACTCCAAGAACCCGATTAGGCATGTCAGAACTAGCTGAATCATTAACCGCTGCTGACATAGGCGGCTTTAGAAAAGAGATGAGGGTTTTGGACCAGAAAAAACTCTTCTTATTCAGAAAACATCCAATCAGAAGAAGCTGAAATGAATAGAATATGCAAAACACTATTATAGCTTTCTTAAAAGATTATCCGGAAAAGCACCCTTAGAAAACTAGCAAGAGTACATACATGCCCAATTAACGAATTAAGAAGGAGATTGACACCCTCTTTTTCCTATCTGCTTGAGAAGGTTGATGCCATTAGTGTTCACGCCATATGTTATTTTAACAGTCGTCATTGCGAACAAAGTGAAGCAACCCAGCTCAAGTTTTAAACGAAACATCGGCCTGGATTGCTTGCCAAGGCAGCAATGACGACATGCTTCATGAACGATCAATGGCGTGAACGCTTGCCCCTAATGTATTATCCTCCATAAAATACAGTAAATTACTAATTCGGCATATTGCGGAAAGGTAGATTCAATTTGCAATGCAATTTATTTTCTACAGATAAATTCATTAATTTCTATAATTTCGTTAACTGTTTTCTCTGATAATTTTTCCCTTAATCCAGGGGTTTTTAAAATTAAGTTTTTAAGATCCTGATGTACCATACTGCATCCTACGAAATACCCTTCATTTGTTTCATTAATCAAGGTAGCATAACTTTCAACTAATTGTTTTGGATGAAAAAAATAATTATCTAGCGAAGAAAATGATTTGAGTTTATCCCGCCATATAGACTCTTCGAGTGCAATATTCTTTAATAAAATACAAGTCAAGGATATTCTTTTTAAATCATAAAGATCTGAATACTTAATTATTTCAATCAATATTTCTTTTGGAAATTCAAGCAACTTCATTTTAACCCCTCTTTCATAAAAAAATATCTCAGCTGGAGCATTCAATTTTCGAATACAAGGCATCATTATATAAATAATATTTACTAGCGATTTATCCCCTGCGTTGCCCTGGACTTGCTAATATTTCAGCAGCAATGCCTTCTGCAGTTTTTTCATCATGTACTTCAGGATTACAGGTAGCCCCTGCAATTTTGATGAATACAGGCGTGGGAACCCGGGAAAAAAATGAATTTCCCATTTTTAATGCATTTTTGAATTCATTAACACTTCTTTGTATTTGTTTCCTACTTTTTAAAACATCCTGGACTTTTTCAAAGCTGGGTTGCTGAAGTACGTCAGCATGCTTCGGGAACACCTTAACTGTCTTAGCCAAAAGTTCACTTGAAACACAGAGAAGTAGTTCTTCAAAATCTTTAGGATTTTCTAATATCCGATTAATGATCTCATCTTTATGGTCTGGGAAGAACTCAGCAGTCATAAGTAAATAATAATTAGTTGGAATAAGTCGTCTAAACTCCTTACTATTTGTTAACACTATCTTAATTAATTCTTCGGCATACTGAGGGAGTTTTTTGGCTGTAGCGCGCCAATAAAAATTAAATGGAAACAGTCGCCCAAACTCTTGCTGGTCTGTTAACACTATATTAATTAATGCATCGGCATGCTGAGGAAATTGTATTATTGTATCTATCAACTCATCTTTATTTCGGATAAATTGTTTAAATTCATTGTTCTTTTTTAAAACGAACAAAACTTCTTCTTCTCTCATTTAAGCTCTCTGATCCCTTTGGTTGAATAGATTAAATTCAACCTTGGTGTTTATTATAAGATCAAATGAAGCAATAACAATCCCGTAATTTTTACGGGATTGTTATTGTTCACTGTGGTGATTGAGGTCTTGTGCAAAATGGATTGGGCAGGGTGCTTTCGATTTGTTGTTCCTCAACTCCAGTGTGGGCCTTAGCCTGATGCAAGACAGCTTGGGATACTGAATTCGGATTTATAAGACGGGTAATTTTATCAAGACCTTGTTTTATATTCAGGTCCTCAGGTTTTTGGTTTAGATCTGCCTTTAATTGGTTTTGTATGTCTTGCAATGAACCCTGATAAAGTTTTTTATTACCACAGGAAAACACATTAAAGCCATTAAGTTTACCCTCTTGATCCCCCCCAGAAGCTAAAAATTTACGAGGTGGCTCACCAGTAGCCTGAGCTGTAAAAAAATTAATGGCATCCTCTTTTGTTTCAAATGATAAAGTATCATTTTGAACTGGTTTATCTGGATAGAGTTTTTTATAATCAACAAGAGTTTTCTTCCAATCCTCATTATCAGCTCCTGATGGTTTTAGACTAAGATGAGATTTGTTTAATGAAGAAACTAAAGTCGCGGCTTTTAGCAGCTTCTCTTCTTTGTCTGTGTTCTTTTCAGCACTAGTTACCTCTTGAGTTACTACCAACTTTTGATGTGAAGAGCTAGTATGAAAATGCGATAAAATTTTGGAGGTGGAACTAAAAGTGCGCCCATTAGTCGCAACGGCTGCGGGAGCATCAGTTTTCGAGGCAAAGGGCGATAAGAACGATAAGGGATTTTCTTTAAAACTATGCCAAGTATCCTGAATCAAATGTGGGATCCCCAGGATTCCCTTATGCCCTCTTCTACTCGCCATACTACTTAATAACTTTCCAGATCCTGCGCCAATCGCCCCACCTAGTCCAGCACCTACGATTGCACCTATGCCGGTTCCTATAATTGGAACTACACTTCCTACTGCGGCACCAATGGCAGCTCCAACACCAGCCCCAACTCCAATACCTAAGCCTATATTAATAACTGAAGTTATTTTATTAGATAGTGAGTGATTATCTCCATATTTAGAACCCGTGAGAAAAGATCGAATTGTTCCTTGCCAAGTTTTAGATTCAGCTAACGTTTCTTTTTCATCATATTTTAATTCGGAAACAGAATAGAAGCGAAAATCAACGCCTAATTCTTTTTCTTTTTTAGAGGCTAAACCATAAAAATCAATGAAATCCTTGCTGCTTTGAAATAAATACGCTCCATGGTTAGGATCCATATATCGTATCTTTCCATCATCTTGAACGCTTATATAGCATGCATGTCCTCCGACAGAACCTCGTCGTGTTAATTGAAGCTCTCTTCCTTTATGTTCTGTGGCAATGTCTAAAATCTGTTGCGCCTGTTTTTGCGGATCAGGACAAAAATGTTCTCTCGTCAATCTCGTCCTTTTGATAGATTTTTGATCCTTGTCACGCTCCATTTGAAATTTTTGATAATTATGAACTTCCTTGTTTAAATCGATTGTTACGCCGGGATTTTTATATGGCGATAACTTAGGATTAACCATTGCATAAGTAAAACCATAACATTCACCAGGAGATTTACCCATTTTTTGGAGTTTACCCTGATTAATTTCCGCAACCAGATACTCAGGGGTTTGAAATTTTTGATAGTCATGAGATGTCAAAACAGACTGTTCTTCAACGGAATCTTTACGGGTTTTTGTAATACTATTATCCATTGCTTTTAAATCATTCAGCACCCATGTTAAACAGTCTTTGATTAGTGTGGTTTTATTTGAGGCCAGATAGTCTTCAATGAATTTACTGTCTTCAGATAAATCCTCATAATTGTCGGTTGTTGTACGTTGATCAATTTTTTTTCCTAATTTGTTCAAAAACTCTTGATCCGCTGTACATGATTTACGATATTCTTCTTTTGCTGAATTTGAAAAAAAGTGTACGAAAGATTGCACCAGTGTAAGATTTCCCAGACTCAATTTGTCTAATTGGTCACTTATTAAATCAGCACAAATATAGAGGCTCATAGGAAATGATTACTTGAAGACCAACATGTATAAGATTATAGCACCTATTAATTAAGCAATTATGAACGCCACGAAATTCAATGGCTTCCCAAATGGGGAGTGCCCTAATAATCTCCTAATACGCATAAAATAATATCAATAGGATTATCCCGCGCAGGTAAGAGATACCTAGTTAAAAACAATGGTCAAATCTTGACCATTGTTTGTCTTTAGTGTATTATTTTCCATCTTTTAAGGACCTGTTTTCGTTTATAGAAAATTAGTCCCCAACGAATTAGGTGCCTGATTCATTAAACTCTGATGCCTTGTTATGAACCTTGGTAATCGCTATTGGCAAGAGGCTTAATTATATTTGGTACAATTTAGTACATTTTTAATTATAGGTTGTTTTTATGTCTTTTACTCCTCAACAGCAATATCAACTTTTACTGAGTGTTATCGAAGAAGCGCAACGATTAGCCCAAAAGTTTGGTTTAAATGATGGTTTAGTGATGCTCGAAGAATTTAAAAAATCTTTAGAGAATCTAAATAATACTCATAGTTTAGCCAATGTGATTGATCAGGAAAAAGTGTTTCCAAAGGTTTACAAAGAGAAACGACTGCAGTTAAGTCAATTAATAGCTAATATTTTTGACTATGATTTATCATCCAGGAAACCGCATCAAGACCTTAAAAAAATTCTCTCTCCCACTGATAAAGAATTAAAAAAAATAACCACAGAAAATGACGGTATTTTTGATTTCAATAAGGTTATTGATTATGTAAAAGATAATGTAAGGGATCATATAAAAATAAAATTTGGAATGGCTAAAACAGATATTAGTGGAGCACGCTCTATTTTAGAGAAGATACTTATGGGATCACCAGAAGAAATAACAAAGGTTACCGAGCTTATTCGAATCTTCCAACGAGCCGTAAAGGATAAGAAGCCCCTTAACCATAAATTCCATACTATTTCTATTAATGGATTATCCAAGTTAATTAAAATAATTAATGGTATCCAGAATGAAAGTCTGGCAAAAGCGTGTGTGAGCTTTTTCACCAATGATACCGCAGAGAACCAGCTAATTATAAAGGCATTTTTTGCAGCCGAAAAAACAGAACAATATTGTCGCAACTCCAGTTTGTTAGTTCAAATATTGGCAGAGCTGGTAAATCAAGATCCGGAGTGTAACAAAATAGTTGACTCCTTAGTTAAAGGTATCCTAACCCGTTCTAAAGAAACCAGTATTGAAGCATTGATGACTCATAAAAATAATTCTGCAAATGAGGTGTTTATTGAGTTGTTTATGGCCGTATTAAACACAGCCGTTCATTTTAACTTTATTTTAGACCTTGTAATGCAAGATCTGAGCAATAGAGATCCTAAAATTTCCCAATTACAGGCAAGCAAGGATGTCTTTTTGAAATCAGCATTTTATTTCGGCTTAATTTCTCCTCTTCTGGCAAATATTGAGGGCAAATTAGAGAAAGAATGGCCTGCTCAGGCTTGCCAGAAATTCAGACTGGAATTGTCGATCGGCTTTGATATTATGCTTGGGCTGAAATCAGCAGATAAAATTGCCCAAATTAAATCAAGAGGAGTCATTTATCCTGCATTATTTGATCTTGTTACCAGTCCTCTGATGCTGGAGACAGTAGAACGCACCTTTACTACTCTTGGCAAATCGGAGGAAGACGTTGCAGATCTGCCTGAAATTGTTTCTCCCCGTGGTATCACATCAAGAAAATCTCCCCCCATAAATGATCATCAGGATAAAGCAAGTTCGTCTGCTCCAGCCCCCCTTACAGAGGCTTTTGGTAAAAACAGAACAATCATTTTTTTCCATGGACTAAATGCAAGCAGCAGCTCTGAGGGTCCAACGCAAATTACTTCAACCTCCCCTCGCGCCCCAATCCCCAAGGTTACTTCCGCACGGGCTACAAGTGCAGTTCCCAAGGCTTCTATCTCTATATCTGACATCATTCAAAGAGAAAATACCTTGGAACGTTTTTTTAATGATTTATTTGCCTGTGATACAGAAAAAGCCACCCAATTTGTGTTGTCTTTAGTCAGAAACAAAGATATAAATAAGTTTTCCTGGGC
Organism: uncultured Legionella sp.; assembly: GCA_964428035.1. Taxonomy (GTDB): domain Bacteria; phylum Pseudomonadota; class Gammaproteobacteria; order Legionellales; family Legionellaceae; genus Legionella. The sequence continues at coordinate 41,170 of CAYRWO010000001.1, read as the reverse complement.
TATTCGTGTTTTGAATGAAGCTTTTGATAAAACCAATAAACAGATAGCGGACGTATTAATAAATAATCTTACTCAAACAGAATTAATGAGTGTGTTTGATGTATTATTCAGAGAAGAAAAAAGTGATTCCTGGTGCCGCGGTAATAATCTTTTACCTGGATTAATACAGCAGTATATGGCACATAATGATGCTCGGGAATTTAAAGATTTTATCTGGAATGCTCTTTTCCCTCTCGAAAAACCTATATCCTGCATTAAAGTCGCGCAAGAGAACTCATTGGAAATGATACCAGACCGTTTTACTGCAAAGCCAGGCGATATTACCTTAGTACAGGAAAAGTTCTCGGTAGTGATGATGAATATGCTGTCACCAAAAAACTTTCCGCCCCTGGTTCAGAAGATTCTTTGCCTGGCTTATTTGGATTTATTGCAAAGAGAGGACATCAATAATGATGATAATAATCGCATGCGGACGTTTCTTGGATTTATTTTATTGCGCTTTATCAATCCGATAATTTATCAAGAAGCAAAAAGTCATGCAATGGATGAAAATCTAAAAATATGGTTTTTGAAAATCCTTCCAACCGCTGTCCAGTCATTGTCTTCACTGTTAAATCTTAAGACACCAAGTCCGGATGAAGAGATAACCCTACAAGATGCAATGTTTAGTCCCATAACAAAGGATAGGAACTTTAGAGAGCAGTTATTTAGTATGATTAGTAAAGAACTTGCTTTAGACGATGTTTCTAAAGAAAAACGACCTGATCCCCTCTCTTCAGGTACATTGGATATTCCTGCATCCATCAAAGAATTAGGCGACATGTTGAAGGTAGACTTTTCGGGATTGAGTTTTAAAACTAATGGCAGCGTAATCACTCCACGGCGAGATGAGCAAAAACCACATGTTACAAGCTTTTTCCAAATACCATCTGATACTGATAATCAGAATCCGTCGCAGGCAGCCTCTCTAACGTCTGTGTCGGGTAACTCTAAACATATGTAAACCTGGGAGCCTGGACCATTTTAGATGGCCAGGTTCAATATTCTGTATTCTAATCCAGAATATATCTTAAAATTAATAACTTATGACGCTTCCCTGACTACATTTTTTTTTCTGTTTTCTCAAACAAATCCATACACATAATGCAGCAATGATATTTAAAAAACTCAATATTAAAAAAACTTGAGGAATCGCAATTTTTAATTTTAATAACAGCATCACTAACAAAGTTCCCAGGACCATAAATAAGGAATTGTAAATATTGTTTGCCGCTATAGTGCGTGCCCTCGTTTCCGGTTGACTGGTAACTTGTAAATAAGCATACAAAGGCACTACAAACAAACCTGCACTAAGAGCCAACATAAATAAATCAAGAGCAATACGCCAGTGGTTAAAATAAGCAAAAAAGGATAATAAGGTCAAAAGAGGGGCTTTAGCTTCATCAACTGGCGATGCCCAGTAAAGATCAACAGCAAAACAAGTGAGCAAGAACATAGCCCAGGGAACTATAGCAAGGGTAATACGCCCTTGCAAAAGACGATTAATCAACAAAGAACCAAAAGCGATCCCCAGGGAAAATAAAGCAAGAAATACAGCAAAGACAGTGGTATCGGCACCTAATACATAGTGAGTATAATCAGGTAATTTGGTAAGTAGAACAGCTCCAATTAGCCAAAACCAGGAAATGGTTATAATAGCCAAGAAAACTCCAGCCTCTTTTCTAGCTTGTTTCAACATCATCACGGTAGCTCGCCAAATATTTAAATCCACCTTTAAACTCACAGCGCACGATGGAGCATTGGGAATAAATAAACTGGAAATCAAACCAGCAAAAGCTACAAATATGGTCATAAAAATAGCCATTAAAGGAGTCGCGTTAGTTGCTCCAATAGCTAAGGTGCCAAGGGTTGTCCCTAATAAAATAGCTAAAAAAGTACTGGCTTCAATCAGACCTGTTGCCCTAAGTAGATCTTGTTTCGGTAAATGATCAGGAAGAATGGCGTATTTTATTGGTCCAAAAAATGCAGAATGTATGCCCATGCCGGTGAGCGTGAACATCATGAGAAAAATAGTACCATAATAAAAGGCAAAACTACCCGTAATCATCAGGAGGACTTCAAACACTTTAATTAACCGAGCTATTAAGGCCTTATCGTATTTGTCAGCTAACTGACCTGATGTTGCTGAGAAAAGGAAGAAAGGTAGTATAAATAAAGCTCCAGCCAGAGCCTGATAATATTCAGATTGGGCTTGTGTATGACTTAAATGGTAACTAATCATAGTAAGCATGGCTAACTTGAAGGCATTATCGTTAAAAGCACCAAAAAACTGAGTAAGAAAAAGAGGTAAAAATCTTCTTTCTTTCAACAGGTAAACAAAACCTGAACCCATTAAACACTCCATCAGAATTACAAAAATACCCAGTGACTAAGAATATTGATGTCATACTATAAAGTAAATAAGAAATCTGAATTAGATATAGTCTTTTCTCGTTATTATGCAGCAAGTTAATTCAAGCTTATGATCCATAACACGTCACGACCTAACCTGCGGTCGTAACGTTAGCCCTACATTTCCAGAGTCTATTCAGTAAAACGCAGCTGGAATCCGCTTGCCAACCTAAAATAACTGACCTAATGTTTTATCCACTTCGCTAGTGTTCCCAGCATAAAAATGAGTATCTACTGGAGATAATTTAAATTGGGGGGGTAATAATTCTTTTTGAATGAGATTAAATCCATTTTTCAAATAAAAATGCCGAGCTGCTCTCAATTGTTCAACGGTACCAAGAAACAACTCAGTAAAACCATGTTTTATGCTATTTCTAATTAAATTATTCATTAATTGTTGCGCTACACCCAACCCACGATATTCAGGAATGACAAAGAATTTTTTTACCTCTCCTTGTGTCTCATTTAATTTCTTTAATCCAATGCATCCTATAATAGCGCCCTGAGCATCAACGGCATACCAGAAATTACAGGTTCGATGATAATAATATTCCTCTTCTGCTTTAAGAATTGGGGAGTTTATTTCAGGGGTAATAGGAAGATGAAACTCATTAACCTGGATTTGTTCAACCATATAAATAATTTGTTTTCGCAAGGTTCGTGAAGTGGAAAGCCTTAATATTCTGACCTGCTCCCGAATGACACGGCCTTGCTCCAGAGCATTGGCATATTTTTCAATAGCATGAATTAATTGCTCCCTATCTTCAAGAGTTAAAAAATGGAATGCTCTTTTGATTTTTGTATTCGAGTATTCATCAATATAATGAATTTTTTCTTTCCCTTTTTCTGTAACACTTAGAAATCGCTCCCGCTTGTCTAAACCCTCTCTTACTGTGACTAATCCATCTTTAATTAATGCACTGACAATGCGGGATACAGTGGGTAATGAAATTAATAGTAATTGACTTAGTTTGGAAACGGTCAGATCCGCTTCTTTGTTAATCTCTATTAAAGCATGCCAATAAGAAGGTTGTTCTTTCGCATCAACCTTATTCAATTGCAACATCCCTAATTCACGAACTAATTTTCTGGAATAGTGTCTTAATAAATCAATAGGATTAGAATCCATAATAAACCTCATTATTATAAAAGTACTTTCATAGTTAATGTATTTTATCTAATTTAGATAAAATATCCATAATATTATTGTAAATATGTGGTTATTTTATTAAAATGGTTCCATATGTTTCTTAATTTTATTAATTATGAATACTACTCTTAATTTTTTGAATAACCCCATGTTGACTGAACATCAATCCACATATCAACGTGACGCCTTTGATGAGTTAGGGTATTACTTAATTTTGGACAGCACAATTTTTCGCCTGATTCGAATTGGTGATTACCCCTTATAACCTTGCGGCGGAACCCATTTACTGCACTTAAATGAATTAAAAGCTGTGCAAATAATTAAAGCAAAAAACAAGCAGGATCGTTTAAAAATTAGTTATGATCTTGCCTAGAATTCTCTTTCAAGATGTAAGGATTTTTTATGTCATCTCTATCGCAGTTTACCAGCCTCTTGCCTCTTCTTATTGTATTTTTTGTTTCTCTGATTAGTCCTGGTCCTGATTTTGCTATCACGGTTAGAAACAGTCTTGTTTATTCACGACGTAGTGGTTTATTAACTGCTTTAGGGATTGCCTCGGGATGTTTATTCCATATTAGTTATACTATTATGGGGCTGGCTTTATTGATCACCAAAACTCCCACATTACTGCATGTTATTCAATACTTAGGAGCAGGATACCTCTTTTATATAGGATACAAGAGCCTTAAAGCACAAAGTCATTTAGACAAAATTAGCGGAGCATACTCAAAAACCGATCTGAAACCGATGAAAGCATTTTTATCAGGATTACTTACTAACCTATTTAATCCTAAACTCATGCTCTTTTGCGTCAGCTTATTTTCTGTGCTTATTCCCAAAGATATTACTCTAACAAATAAGATACTTTTAGCTTTAATCTTATTTATAGAAACCTTACTTTGGTTTTCCTTCGTAGCTTTTAGCCTCTCCGGAAAAAAAACCAGAGCTACATTTGAAAAAATCAGTCATTGGGTAGAACGAATTACCGGGATTATCTTAATTGCTTTAGCACTGAAGTTATTATTTAGTAACCTTATTATTTCATAATCCTTTTCAGCGTGAGTTCCTTAGCTTAACGGGTCTGATGTTAGAAGCATTATGAACGACATCTAACTCCGATTGAGATAAGGGTTGTTAATCCTATATAAAAAATGCCTGGCCAGTGGATGTTGATGATCCACTTTAGGATGGAGAAAATCACCCTCCAAATCCCTGGTCATACCAATTTTCTCCATCACTTTTCTGGATTTAAGATTATCCGGTACAGTAAAAGCAACAATCTGGGGTAGTTTTAAACCTTTGAACGCATATTCAAGGACAGCCAAAGCCCCCTCAGTGGCATAACCATTTCCCCAAAAAGCTAAGGCCAAGCGCCAGCCGATTTCTACACAAGGAGTAAAAGCGGCCTCCCAGACAGGACAATTCAAACCAATGAACCCCATAAATTCTTTAGTGATTTTCCCTTCTACCGCCCATAACGTAAACGTTTTATCTGCAAGTTGAGCATTCATTCGGTCTATAAACGACCTAACCATATCCATGGACCATAAATTGGGAAAATATTCCATAACCTCAGGATCCTGGCACATCATATAAAACGGAACGGCATCCTCATCTTTCCAAGGTCTTAACAAAAGTCGCGGCGTTTCCAATGTATTCATGGCAAATAAATCTTTCCTTCTAAATAAAGATGACAGGTACCGTATAATAAAACACGATTTTCATTTATTTCACAAAATAACTCACCTTGGCGGCACCCACCTTGTAACGCAGTGACTGTTGATTTACCAAGCCGCTCACACCAATAAGGTGCAATAACACAGTGCGCTGAGCCGGTTACGGGATCTTCAGGTACATCACAGCCAGGGTAAAAACATCGAGAATAAATATCTGAATTACTCCCAGGAGCTGTTAAGATCAATCCTCGATAATCCAAATTAGCAACAGCCTCCAAATCAGGTTGAGCTTCTGCCACATCAGCTGCATGTTCATAAACAAACATCAAGTCAAATCGACTTTGAAGCACTTGCTCAGGTTTCTTTAAATTCAAAGACTGAAATTTAGGAAAAAATTCAATTTCTTGATAGGGCAATGCAGGAAAATCCATTACTAAACCATGGGCTGTTTTTTTAATAATCAATTCTCCACTGAGACTGGTAAATATTATTTTTTCACCAGCAAATGCCAACTGCTCAAAAAGAACATAGGCACTGGCAAGAGTCGCATGACCACATAAAGCTACTTCTTCATTAGGAGTAAACCAGCGAATGCGAAACCCTTCACCTTCAGGAACAAAAAAAGCAGTTTCAGATAAATTATTTTCTGTAGCAATAGTCTGCATTTGTTCATCGCTCAACCATTTGTCTAAAGGACAAACTGCTGCGGGATTTCCTTTAAATAATGCAGAGGCAAACGCATCAACTTGATATATAGCTAAACTCTTCATACACTCCTCCTAAATGACTTGGTCAGAATAACATAGCTTATTATTATATAGCAAGCTATTTAATTAAAGGACATCTATGTATCTCTCTACTCTACTGAAAAAAACGAACAGACTATTGCTTAAACGAGCCAACGAACTCATTAAACCCTATGATATTAATCATGCTTATACCTTTATCCTGATGGAATTATTTAATCAGGACGGTTTAACGCAAACTGAACTGGTTCAATTAATAGAAGTGGAGCAACCAACAGCAGTAAGAACTTTGGATAGAATGGAGCGTGATGGATTTATTACTAGAAAACCAAGTACATCAGACCGCAGAGCAGTTCACATTTATTTGACCGAAAAAGCCAAAAGCACTAAACATGATTTGGCTCAGAGTGCCGATCTTTTAAACAATCAAGCCTTTTCTGGATTTACAAAAGAAGAACAACTGAAACTACGTGAGTTGCTAACTCGAATAATAGATAATTTAAAAACCAGTTAATCTATTATTGTAAAACGATAATCCATTAACGCCACTACAAATTTTTCGCGCCTCAAAACATCTTGCTTAATGTGGGTAATATTTTTAATTTAATCAGATGTATTTCTAATCCCTGTAACTGTAGATATAAATCAGACTAAAAACAGTTAAATAGCCGAGAATACTGAATGATAATTGGGTGAGATTTTCCGAGAAAAAAATGTTAACCAGATAAAAAATTATTAATAAACAAGCACTACATGCACCACGTAGGGTATAGAAGCCGGCCAATTTGTCTGAGTCAAATTTGGCTTGGCTGATTTTTTGAGATAAGCCATATGCCCAATAGGAAAGAACACTGCCAGAAAATGCAGATAAAAGACAAATTAAATACTTGTCGCAAAAAAGAAGAACTATAAAAATACAACCGATTGTACTTAAAACACAGAACAATAATCCGTTGGTATTGCATGGTATCCAAGAGAAAAACGAAAGGGATATTGCACCAAATAGTAGGCCTGCACCACTCACGGCCAGTACTATGCTCAAAAATTGTTGGCTGTGATACAAACTAATGATAGGTATGGCTAAAAGATTCATAAAATTTATCCATATCGTTGCTATTGAAAATGAGAGTAACAGTTGAATAATAGCTTTATTGCTCTCAGATAAATTGAAACGAAAGAAATCCGCTAAGTTTTGGTGGTTTGAATTTACTTCAGCGCTGTTATTGTCCTTAATAAAATGGAGCACAGTAAGGTAGATGGCTAACAATCCTATGGTGATCCAACACAGTTGAGACGGCAAGATAATTTTTTGTAAAAAATTTGCAAGAAGAGGAGCCACAATATAGCTTAAAGCGGTGATGACTAAACTAAGAGAGATACCTACGCTCCATACTTTTTCGGGCAAAAGAATTTTAATTGATTTATCAAATAGGCTGGTTTCAATCGTAGTAAAGATAAATAAACTAATAATGATGATAATAGGATATAGGTTCTGAATATTTACCCCTACTTCGGATAAGAGGAAAATAACCAAAATCTGACTTAACACCACAAGTTGAAATACATGACGCAGCAAAAATTTATCAAGCATTTTGTAGGTTAATAATGCAGCAATGACAATAAAGAAATTAACCGCTATACCTATCCATGAGTACTTATTAAGATGAGCACTGTGTTTTGCGGCAGCAAATAAAATAGTATAAAGGATAACTCTAATGCTCACAGTGCATAATAATTTCATCCCCCAGATGAGGTAGAATAGATTTGTTTGCAATGTATCCTCATTACCCTTTTTTATGGGAGTGTAAATCTCACTATGTAATTAAGTTATAGTTTATTCCTGATAAAATTCTTATTGATGCGATGGAATCTTAATGCTTCCCTAAAAAACCCAGTTGAAGATTTTCTATTAACAAATTAATAAATCCTAATGCTAAACGTACTTGAGCGGTGCTCTGCGATAATTTACCAGGATGTTCAATACAATTAGCCAGATTAAAAGAAAACCAAAAGATCCACTTTAAAATGACAATATTCATGGCACTATGTAATTCATCAACTGATAAGTAATAAGCTTCTTGAAAAAAAGCTATTTTTTCGCGATTAATAGTAAATGAATTATCGTGTATTTCAATGCACCAAGCTAATAAGGTATCCAGATAATCGACGCGATGATCAAAATCACAAGCAGCTTCCCAGTCAATAATCCAATAATTTTTATCACCACCCCATAATACATTTTTAGGCTTTAAATCATTATGGCATACTGACTCTACAGACATTGACTGAATTGAATGCAGTAATGCCTCCTGATTCTCTGTAATAAATTGAAAGGTTGCTTTAAATCTTGGAAAAAACGGAAGGTGTTTCACAATAGGTTGTAATTTATGCCACAAATGATGAGTCGCTATCTGTTGTCCACCAGCTGTGATATACGAATTTTTTTTCCTGGAAAAAGTTATATCATAAGCAATTTTTTCATGATGCAAAGAATATAATCGTCGACTGATCAATGTAACCATGTCATTAGTTATCTTCTCATTTTCAAATATCTGTCCTTTAACAAAAGGATAAAGAATTAGTAAGTTGTGTTGAACCTCAAGAAAAATACCACTATTTCCTTTCACAGCAGGAGCTACATTGCCCAAACGTTTTTGTTCCTGGCAGATGTCTTCAGCGAAACATATGGATTTTTTGATGTCTTCTTCAGATGCCCGGTATTTTTTTGTGTGTTTTTTAAGATCAATTTTTTTCACAATGTATTTATTTTCTGATGTCTGGATTTGGTAAGTTTGATTTACATCTCCACCCGATACAGGAATAATTTCTTTGGAGTTAACTTTAAGGGAATAGTTTTTTTCAATTTGTATGATTTCATTTGCTGAAAGTACATTCATATTTTTTCCTTCTAAATGAATTCTATTTTAAGACCACCGCAAAATTATCTATTTAGAAATAAAAATGTGAAACAATTCACCTTAATATTCTGATTGTAAAGGTAATTTTATGAACCTATTTAAGTATAGATCATAAATTGAACTAGTGAGCATAAATTGAGCTTTACTACACAGTTCGTTATTTATTTTGGCTACAACAAAGTCCTAACCATACTGATTTTATTTAAAAATTTACTTTTAATATATTTAACAATATGATTAGATCTGAAACAGTAAATAAATTATTTGTCTGTTAATAAATTACTGATCCTTTTTGGAGTAGATGCCGTGACTTATGAAGTATATTCTTTCGATTTTGATGGATGTACTGCTAATTATCTTTTTTTATCAAGTAAACACAAAGATATTCTTGCAGCCAATAAAGCCCTCTTCGATCAAATTAAATCATCACATCATCGCAAAGTGATTTACATAGGCTCTAATCGCCAAGCCCCTCGAGATGACCTGGCTAATTCTACTGCAGATGAAAGAGGTTCTTGTTATCCAGCAATTCAAATGATTGCCGATGAACTGGACGGAGTTCTCGATAATTTTTTACTAGGTGATATTTATAACGATCTTCCCGATGGAACTTGCTTTAAGCAGGCATTAAAGCACATCGCTAAAAATCATAAAGATTATAAAGAGTTCAATGAGAAAAAATTTAAATCTCTTTACAACTGGACTCATGATGAAAGTAAGCTGACAGTTATTTATGCTCAAATACATAAAGTATCTTTAGAACATCCTAATGACCCTATTCATTTTAATTTTTTTGACGATAGAGAAGATATTTTAAAGCAACTACATGCCTATTTTTCGAAGTATCCGGATCTAATTCCAAGTAATGTCATCTTAAATTTGAAGCAATACAGAGGACCTATCGATAATAATGGACATGAAATTTCCCCCTTGGTAGTAGACTATCCCTCTGTTAACGGAATAAGATCTGAGGCAGATAGAGACTACAGAGAAACTGTCAAAACAATGGCAGCCGTGACAATAGAAAAAATGTCCGAACAAGGAATGGATATAATTGCCACCGGCGCTTCGAAGGCAATTACCAGTTACGCTGAAGCTCAAAAATATGGTTTTGATATGTCTGCTATAAAATGCATCAACCATTATGAACCTGGCATGATCCCCAATAATCCGCCAAACTCACCGGTGATTAAAAAGGAAAAACTGGTGGATAGGCTACATTTCTATAAACGCTCTAACGCTCCCAAAGACGAGCAGCCTCATTTTGAATCACCTCATACAGCAACTTATTCTTCTCACCCTATCCTTTTAGGATCCATGACCACATTAGCTACGACCGTACCCACTTCCGAAGCACAACTTAAGTTTTTTAGTGCGCAACCATCTAAATGTGAACGCAAAATTGAAGGCTTAATGGGAACTCATAAAAGTAATAGTCCAGAAGAGGAAACAACAAACATCAATATATCCCCTGCAGACACGGATCATAAAAATTCGGAGCAAATTCCCTTAATGAAATTTTCGTAACTTCTCATAACCCCGAGAAAATATCACGACGTCCTTGTCCATGAGGACTCCCCACCTAATTTTGTGGTTTGTAATAGTACAAAGTGATTGCAAGCAAAGTGAGGTGCTACATTGAGGCATGGATTCCCGCCTACGCGGGAATGACACAAATTTGACCGATGAGTTGCTTATTAACCAGGTGGGCAATTAATGTCAGGATTACTCAGAACCTACGCGGGGACGACTATTTATTAATTTGTAACTAAATTTATCACAAAAAATTATGGGGGAGCCATCAGGGCTTTTCCCGTGGGACGGTTGTCGGAGGAATTTTCCCGGACTGTATGGATTTTCTAGGTAATGAATTAATAAATAGCCGATTGTTCCGTTCAAAAATTAATTTTAATTTAAATAGAGCAGGAATTGATACAGGAATTCGGGTTCATTGGAAACAACAAGCCAGACAACATTATCTGGCTTGTATCAGTATTATTCGGTTGCTACAACAACTTCCTGTGCTTTAAGACCTTTAGGTCCTTTATCAAGCACATAAGTTACAGGATCATTTTCATGAAGTGTTTTAAATCCAACACCTTGGATGTCTTTGTAATGTACAAAAATATCATCGCCTTGCTGATTGATAATAAATCCAAATCCTTTTTTTTCATTAAACCATTTAACATGGCCTATTTCTCTTTGCGACATTAGCTATCCCCTTTGTCTTAAGCTTTTTACATTTTTATCGTTATTTAAATACTTTAGTTACTCATTTAGAGCGACAGAAAAAGACCCCAAAAAAAACACTTGCTTATGAGTCATCTGCGCTATAATAAGCACTTTCACCATGCACGACCAATCACGCACACTTTGATTAGCATAACAGTTTTTTATTGATTGTTAAGGCCTTTTTGCAAAATATGTGTTTGTTTTTAATAATTTTTTGTTTTAGGAATGAATAATGAATCATACCAAATCATCTTTTATAAAATTAGCTCTGGATTGCCAGGTTTTAAAATTCGGTGAGTTTACATTAAAGTCAGGCCGCATCAGTCCTTATTTTTTTAATGCAGGATTATTTTATCAAGGCAATGCCTTACTCCAATTAGGACATTTTTATGCACAAACACTTTTAGACAATAAAGTAGAATTTGAACATCTATTTGGTCCGGCTTATAAAGGGCTTCCTCTTGCCACCACTACTGCAGTTGCGCTTGCGGAACAAGGTAAAAATATTACTGTTACTTTTAATCGCAAAGAAGTTAAAAATCATGGAGAAGGAGGTCAATTGATAGGAGCACCCTTGACTGGAAAAACAGTAATCATCGATGATGTCATTACCGCGGGGACTGCTTTTAGAGAATCACAAGCATTGATAAAAGAAAATGGGGGACAATTAACCTCGGTGATTATAGCTCTTGATCGCTGCGAACAGGGCGTAACTGAAAAATCTACGCTATCAGAAATTAAAGCAATGGGAATCAATGTTTATTCCATTATTAATTTATTTGATTTAATCGACTATTTAAAAAATGCAAATGAAGGTGAGCAAGTTAAAAAATTGGAGGCATACCTGCAGCGTTACGGTTGTATTGAATAATATTTTCGCACGTTAGTTTAACCAGTGAGGCTGGGTAGAGCTAAGTGAACTCCGGATATTTAAGCTCTGACCTCCCGGGTTACCGCAAGCCTTCACCCAGGCTACTACTTAATTAAATTTGACTTAGTTATTAAATCTGTAGACTGGGTGGAACAAAGTGAAGCCCGGGATTAAAGGCGACTTCCCGAGCTATAAACTACATGCCAATCGCTCTTATGGCGCGCCATCCGCCTCAACAATAATCTCTGCATTATCGCCTTCTCTAAGCTCTAGCCACATTGCATTCAATACTGCAAAAGCACAGGCTAAACCAGTACCTAATATCCAGGAAAAATACCACATAAACCCTCCTAATAAGCAGATTCGTGATTCGCCCTTACGGTCTCCTCAGTCACTTTGCCGCGTAAAACTCTGTAAACCCAAGCTGTGTATGCCAAGATTATTGGTAAAAAAATCACGGTAGCGATTAGCATAATAAATAACGTAAGCTGACTGGATGAACTATCCCACACAATTAAACTGTGATTAGGATTCGTTGAAGAAGGAAGTATGAACGGAAACATACTCACTCCCACAGTCGCAATAACACTACCCACACTCAACGCACTTAAAACAAAGGCCATTACGGCTCGGCGGGCAAATATCATTGCCAACAAAGCACTCACCAAACCAATAATCGGCACGATTAAAGTAATGGGATAGGTTCTGTAATTATTAAACCAGGCTCCAGCTTGACTGACCGCATTTTTATATAAGGGATTCGACGGACCATCATGAGGTACAAGACTGGATAAGGCATAACCATCGATACCATAATAAACCCAAATACCACAAGCCCCAAACAAAACCATCAATAAAAAAGCACAGGTGCGTGCACTTTTCCTTGCGCGGCGCTGCAGAATTCCTTCTGTCTTCACTTGAAGGAAAAACGCTCCATGCATAGCAAGCATGAGTACAGATACGACACCACAACATAATGCAAAGGGGTTTAATAACTCCAAAAAAGTGCCTGTATAAAATGGTCTTAAACTATCATCTATGAAAAATGGCACTCCCTGTAAAACATTTCCTATGGCCACACCAAAAATCAGGGCGGGAACAAAACCCCCAATAAATAAGGCCCAATCCCAAGTGGTTCTCCATGTTGTATTTTCCAGCTTGGAACGATATTTAAATCCTACCGGCCGTAAAATTAAGGCCAATAGAACCACAAGCATAGCCAGATAAAAACCTGAAAAAGACAAAGCATACAACATAGGCCATGCGGCAAAAATGGCTCCTCCACCTAAGATGAACCATACCTGATTCCCTTCCCATGTTGGGGCGATGCTATTGATAAGTACTCGTCTTTCCATATTGGATTTACCTATCCAGGGAAGCCACATGGCTACACCCAGATCAAAGCCATCCATAATGGCAAACCCGATTAGCAAGACGCCAAGCAATAACCACCAAATCACTCTTAAAGTTTCATAATCCAAGGGCATTAGAGTCTCCTAAAATTAATGTTGCAGTCCATCAGGTCCACGGCGAATGTACTTCACCATCAAATAAAGTTCTACCACAGCAAGGGTTGTGTAAAACAATACAAATCCTCCAATGGAAGTCATTACTTGAGCTGAAGATAATGCAGAGGTTCCCATAAACGTAGGCAACACTCCCTGAACTACCCAAGGTTGGCGACCATATTCAGCAACCACCCACCCTAACTCAGCAGCAATCCAGGGTAAGGGTAAGGAATAGAACGCGACTCTATGGAACCAACGTGATGTATGTAATGTATGTTTTGCAGAAAGATAGAAGCCGATAGCAAATAAAAGAATAAAATACATACCACAAGCAACCATAATTCTGAAAGAAAAGAACATGGGGAGCACTTTAGGTTTTAAGTCCTGAGCGGCTTGATTAATCTGATCTTCAGTAGCATCCGTTACATTTTCTGTGTATTTTTTAAGTAGAAGACCGTAACCAAGAGAATTGCTGTGTTGCTCAAATACCGTTTTAGCCTGCTCATTATTCGGATCTTTCTGCAAAGATTTTAAAGCCCCATAAGCAATCATTCCATCTCTGATTTTTACTTTTCCATCTTCAATTAAATTTATTATTCCTTCAAGAGGAGTATTAAAGGAACGAGTGGCAATAATTCCCAAGACGAAAGGAAAATCTATTGCATAACGTGTAGTCTGTGTTTTTTCATCAGGAATACCGAATAGAGTCAATCCAGCAGGAGCTTTCTCCGTATGCCACATCCCTTCCATTACGGCTAGCTTCATTTTTTGGTTCGCATTAGCGACATAGCCGCTTTCATCACCCAATACCACAACAGATAATGCCGAAGCCAGACCAAAAGAAACGGCCACCGTCATAGAACGTTTCGCAAATGCTTTATTTCGTCCTCGTAAAAGAAAATAGGCACTGATCGAAAGAACAAACATCGCACCAGTAACATAACCAGCACTGATAGTATGAACAAATTTTGCCTGAGCTACTGGATTAAAGAGCATGTCATAAAAACTGCTTACTTCCATACGCATGGTTTGGTAATTAAAAAAAGCGCCTACAGGATTCTGCATCCATCCATTAGCAATTAAAATCCACAAGGCAGATAAATTGGTGCCTAAAGCTAACAGCCAAGTACAAATCATATGCTTAAATTTGGATAATTTATCCCAGCCAAAGAAAAACAGGCCTACGAAGGTTGCCTCGAGAAAGAAAGCCATCAATCCTTCAATCGCTAACGGAGCACCGAAAACATCCCCCACATAATGAGAGTAATAAGCCCAATTAGTACCAAATTGAAACTCCATGGTCAGACCGGTGGCTACTCCTAAAACGAAGTTAATTCCAAATAAAATTCCCCAATATTTTACCATCTGCCGCCATATTTCACGCCCTGTCATCACATAAACAGTTTCCATGATAGCCAATAGCACTGATAACCCTAAGGTTAAGGGGACGAATAAAAAGTGATACAGTGCTGTTAATGCAAACTGTAACCGGGATAGATCAACTACCTCACTTGCGGGTATCATCAAATCACCTCATGTTAATATTTTTGGAAAAAACGGGTTGTTGGCTCTTGCCTAACAACCATTCCTGACTACTGGTTAATACCGGATGCATCCCCCTGACACAAACCCACCACAATAAAAAAAGTAATATTAATTTAATGGTAATAGTTAACGTTATATCTCGAGTAAAGGGTTTCATAATCGTTATCCATTTCAAGCAAGTGATTACTTTAAACGATTTGCCATTTTAATTCCAAATATTTTCACTTTCTTATTGACAATAATAAAGATAATCATTATCATTTAAATCATGTTACAGCGTGTTAATACATTAATATGAAACTACATTCTACCATAAAACACTCGGCTCTTCCTGATTTAATGTACGCGATTAGTTTGCTTAAAAACCAGGATGAAGCCCTGAATTTTTTTACTGATTTGTGCACACCCGCTGAATTAGAATCCATGGCCGATCGTTGGCAAGTTGTACCCTTGCTACGACAAGGCATCCCCTACCGTACCATTCATGAGCAAACAGGGGTGAGTGTTACCACCATCACTCGGGTTGCTCGATGTTTAAGCTTTGGAACAGGTGGATATAATACAATTGCAGATAGAACGGAGAAGTAATGAACAATCGTTTACGCTTAGCCCTACAAAAAAAGGGGCGTTTGTCTGAAGAGTCACTAAGCCTTTTGCAACGCTGTGGTTTAAAGTTTCGCATCAAACCCAATGCATTACTCACTCACGTAGATAACTTTCCTATCGATTTACTTTTTGTTCGTGATGATGACATCCCTACTTTAGTTTTTGATAACTTATGTGATGGAGGAATTGTTGGCGAAAATGTTTTATTGGAAGCCTCTCTGGCTAAACCGCAAAAACAATATAAAAAAATGCTCGCATTGGGTAACTGTACCTGTCGTTTATCTATAGCAGTGCCTGAGTCATTTGATTACCAAGGACCAGGAAGTCTGGATGGAAAGCGTATCGCGACCAGCTATCCTTATTTACTGAATGAATATTTAAAAGAACGCAAGATATGCGCAGAGAGTCTTATTTTATCTGGATCAGTTGAAGTAGCTCCGCGTATGGGTATGGCCGAGGCCATTTGTGATCTGGTATCGAGTGGGCAGACCCTGGAAGAGAACAAATTGATTGAAGTAGACACTGTTTTGCAAAGCCAAGCGGTGTTCATTCAAACATCAATGCAATTTACATCGGCTCATCAGGATTTATTTGACATGCTTGCCAGACGAATTCAAGCAGTACAACAGGCACAAGAAAGAAAATATATAGTGTTCCATGCACCCAAATCGGCTCTTGAACGAATTTCAGAAAATCTGCCAGGAGCAGAAGCCCCCACTATTCTTCCTTTACCAGGCAATCCGGAAAAAGTTGCAGTGCACGTCGTTTCCAGTGAACGCGTATTTTGGAATACTCTAGAGACCATTCAAGGTTTAGGTGCCAGCTCTATTTTAGTTTTGCCTATAGAAAAAATGTTGGAGTAAGTATTATGTTAACCATCAGAAACTGGTCGTCTTTATCCTTAGCAGAGAAAAAGCAGTGCTTATCTCGACCAGTTCAAATCGCTGCTGCAAAAGATAGTGTTTCGGACATCATCAAACAAGTACAGTCTTTGGGTGATAAAGCCCTATACGAATTAACAGAACAATTTGATGGTGCATGTTTAGATACGCTTCAAGTTCCGCTCCAAAAAATTAAGAATGCAGTCGTTGATCAACACGCCTTAGCAGCTATTAATCGAGCGATAGAAACAATTACGGCCTATCACCAGGCTTTATTGCCTGAAAATACTCGGATTTCCACCGCCCAGGGAATTGATATTTTAAATACCTACAGACCCATTCAAAGAGTCGGATTATATGTTCCGGGCGGAAATAAAACCCCGCTGATCTCATCTCTGTTAATGCAGGCAATACCTGCACGTGTTGCTGGATGCCCTATCAAAGTACTTTGTACTCCCCCTGATACAAAAGGTGAAATCAATGCACACTTACTTGTTGCGGCACGTTTAAGTGGCATTGAGACTATTTATACCCTGGGCGGTGCTCAAGCAATTGCTGCTATGGCTTATGGTACTGAAACAGTGGCTAAAGTAGATAAACTATTTGGGCCCGGAAATAGTTATGTCACAGAGGCCAAAACTCAAATTGCCAGTGATCCCTATGGAGCTGCGATAGATATGCCTGCCGGACCCTCTGAAGTAATGATAATCGCCGATGATCAGGCCAACGCTGCCTTTCTGGCTGCTGATTTATTAGCACAAGCAGAACACGGTTCAGATTCCCAGGTATTGTTACTTTGCGATAGCCTGGATTGTGCAGAAAAAGTAAATCAACAAATAACAATACAGTTAGCCAATTTGTCCCGACGTGAGCTTATTGAACAATCTTTAGCTCACAGTATGATTATTATCTCTTCCGATCAAAGAGAACAACTCAGTATTATCAATCATTATGCACCAGAGCACTTAATTATTAACAGGGAAGATGCCGCTGCATGGGTCCATCAGATAAGCGCTGTTGGCACTGTATTTCTTGGCTCTTGGGCAGCAGAAACTATGGGGGATTATGTAACGGGAAGTAACCATGTCTTGCCTACTAATGGTTTTGCAAGAAATCATAATGGACTGAGCACTGTTGATTTCTTAACTCGTTTTAGTGTGCAATCCATTAAGCCGGAAGGAATACTCAATCTGGGACCTACAGCAGTTACATTAGCACAAATTGAAGGTTTAGATGCTCATGCCAATGCGGTACAGATTCGACTTAATGCTTTGGAGAATTAAATGTCCATTCTTAATTTAATACGCCCAGAATTGTTAGACAGTCCTAATTATGTTCCTGGTGGGAACAATGCAGAGTATAGATTGCATGCCAATGAATTACCCTGGACTCCAATAGAAACAAAGCCTGTTAATTTAAATTTTTATCCAGATGCCAACGTGCTCAACACATTACAAAAGCAATTAGCTGAACGTTATCAGATTGAACACGATCAACTGGTTCTGACCAGAGGAAGTGATGAGGGTATTGATTTAGTCACCCGTTTATTTTTGAAAGCAGGTCAAGATGCGCTCATGCAGTTTTCACCAACTTTTCCCATGTATGCCTTTTATGTTCGTTTGCAGCAAGGAGAATTGATCCAATGTCCGTTAGTTCCACAGGATAACTTTAGTTTTTCCATGGATAAAATTAAAAGCAGCTGGCAGCAGAACTGTAAAATTATCATGTTTTGTAGCCCTAATAACCCGACTGCAAATCTAATCGATTTAGAACTTATTGCGGCAGTCTGCGAACACTATAAAAATAAATCGGTCATTGTAGTTGATGAAGCTTATATCGAATTTGCCAAATCCAAAAGTGCCACAACCCTAATTTCTCAATTTGAAAATTTAGTAGTACTAAGAACCCTGTCTAAAGCATGTGGTTTGGCTGGCCTGCGTTTAGGAAGCATCATTGCCCAGGCACATGTCATACAGGCTTTTAGAAAAATTATCCCGCCCTACACTATTTCCAGTGCAGTCATTGAATTAGCAGCCAATGCCCTGGCAATTGATGACTGGTTTTTATTCGCTATTGAAACGATTAAGACTTCTCGAGACTGGCTATTCAATGAATTACAAAAAAATGAGCTTATCGAAAAAGTCTACTCTACTGAAGCCAATTTTCTTCTGGTTAAAACCCCTTATGCTAAGGAGTTAACTTCCTGGTTTTCCCATCATGGTATAGCAATTAGGGACTTTCCTGCCAACTCCTTATTACATGATCATTTACGTATTACGGTGGGTGAGGAACAACAGAATCAATTATTAATCGATACGCTATCTTCTTTTATCAAGAATATTCAGGATTTAAAAAATGCAAAAAATCTTATTTATTGACCGCGACGGTACTTTAGTTGAAGAACCATTTGATTTTCAAGTGGATTCTTTGGATAAAATCAAGCTAACTCCGGGAGTAATTCCTGCACTATTACAGCTAAAAAATGCCGATTTTAAATTCATCATGGTAACGAACCAAAATGGCATCGGGACTCCTGTTTTTCAAGAGGAAGATTTTGCAATTTGCCATGATTTTATTCTCGATCTTTTTTCCTCTCAGGGAATAGTCTTTGATGAAATTTTTATTTGTCCTCACCTGCCAGAGAATAATTGCCTTTGTCGAAAGCCCAAAACCGGACTGCTGGATCAATGGATGAAAAACACAACTATTGATAAACGAGCCTCATGGGTCATAGGAGATAGAGATACCGATAGAGAATTGGCAGACAATTTAGGAGTTAAATTTCTCCCTGTGTCCAAACAGCATACCTGGAATCAGATTGTCTTATCAATACTCAATAGCCCTCGTACTGCAGAGATTAAAAGAAAAACTAAAGAAACCGATATAGATTTAACTTTAACTTTAGACACAGACCAAACCGGAAAGATAAAAACACCATTACCTTTCTTTAATCACATGTTAGAGCAAATAGCAAAACATGGCGGATTTAAGCTTGAATTAAGCGCCACTGGTGACATCGAGGTAGATGATCATCATTTAGTAGAGGATACTGCAATTGCTCTGGGAGAAGCGCTAAGAGCATCTCTTGGTGATAAATGGGGTATTAACCGTTATGGATTCACTCTGCCTATGGATGAAGCATTGGCTTCTATAGCTATAGACATCAGTGGTCGAAGTTTTTGTGAATTCAAAGGCCAGTTTACTCGTGAATTTGTTGGCGGCATGGCCACTGAAATGGTTCCCCATTTTTTCCACTCTTTATCCAGTGCCCTGGGCGCCACCATCCATATCAGTGTCACGGGAGCAAATCACCACCACATGATAGAGGCTTGCTTTAAATCATTAGGAAGAGCGCTACGCCAGGCATGCATGAAAACCAGTGGGTCTCTCCCCTCTACCAAGGGGGTCTTATGATTGCAGTCATTGATGTAAGTGGCAATAATCTGACTTCTCTGGCAAATGCTCTTCGTTATCTGGGTTTTAACTATGTCTTGACCCATGACGCTAAAGCAATCCAAAAAGCCAGCCATGTTATTTTACCCGGTGTAGGTGCCGCAGCTTATGGAATGAGTACCCTGCGCGAACATGGCCTGGATAAAATCTTGGCCAGCTTGACGCAGCCCCTGCTTGGAATTTGTCTTGGGATGCAGCTGTTACTCGAATACAGTGAAGAAGGTGGTGTGGATTGCTTAGGATTAATTCCTGGAACAGCAGAACTGTTAACAAAGGAAGATCACTATCCAGTCCCTCATATGGGATGGAATCAATTAAAATGGAGTCAAAAATCCCCTTTGCAACAAGGAATAAACGCCAGGGAATACGTTTATTTTGTTCATAGCTACGCCCTGAAAGATACGCAACATGCTTTGGCGACCTGTGAGTACAATCAGGAGTTTTCCGCAATAATTAATAAAAATAATATTTTTGGCATGCAATTTCATCCAGAAAAATCGTCAGAAACAGGCATGGTATTACTCAATAATTTTTTGTCTTTGGAGTCAATATGTTAATTATTCCTGCAATCGACTTACAAGCAGGAGCTTGTGTACGCTTAAAACAAGGTCAGTTTGATCAGGTTACAGAGTTTAATACTCCTCCAATAGAACGAGCAGCTTACTTTTCCCAAATGGGAGCACCGCGTCTTCACATTGTTGATCTGGATGGAGCACGAATTGGCGCCATGCAACAATTACCGCTGATTTGTGCCATGCAAAACACAGGAATTACGATTCAGGCTGGCGGCGGCATTAGGACTCTGGAACAGGCGCAGTTATGTTTTAAAGCAGGAATATCGCACCTGGTAATAGGTAGTATCGCAATTTCCAATCCAGCTCTGACTGAACAAATCATTGAGGCAATTAAACCAGAACATATTGTCCTTGCCCTTGATGTTCGTATAGAACAAGAAATGCCAGTTCCTGCTATTAACGGCTGGCAAACAAAGAGTAAAAGCAACTTGTGGGAAGTGGTGTCTTATTATCAACAATTAGGTATCCGTGAAATACTCTGCACAGATATTGCCTGCGATGGAATGATGGGCGGACCTAATTTTAATTTATATCAAGAGGCTGCGGAGCGTTTTCCAAACATAGCCTGGCAAGCATCTGGAGGTATTCGTAACCCCAAAGATATTGCCATTCTGCGAGATCTGGGTGTGGCCGCTGTTATTTTGGGACTCACTCTGTACACTGGTGATTTTGATTTCTCTAAGTGTTTAGCGGAATATACAGAGTAGACTGGCGTCCATTTGAGAATTTTTTCTTCGACGTCGCTACACGTAGCGACTTTACAGATTTATTGCTCGTATGAAAGCGTAATATGGGCCACATGAGGTGTTGATTATGTTAACCAAACGAATTATTCCTTGCCTTGATGTACGAGATAATCAAGTTGTTAAAGGGGTAAAATTTCGCGATCATCGAATTATAGGAGATATCTTGCCCTTGGCATCTCATTACTCTGCCTCAGGAGCTGATGAATTGGTGTTTTATGATATTACGGCAAGTAGTGATCAAAGATCAGTATGTCCCGATTGGGTCAATCAGGTTGCAGCGACTATCAATATCCCCTTTACAGTTGCAGGTGGTATTCGATGTATTGAACAGGCAAAATCAGTTTTGAATGCGGGAGCAGATAAGATTTCGATTAATAGTCCCGCTTTAGAAAACCCTTCCTTGATTAATGAGTTAAGTGATCGCTTTGGAAGTCAATGCATTGTTATAGGAGTTGACAGTCAATGGATAATTGATGATTACTATGTTTATCAATATACGGGGAGCGAAACTAAAAGTATCAATTCCAAACGAAAAACACGAGAATGGATCCAAGAGATTCAAGATCGTGGTGTGGGAGAAATAGTTCTGAATTGCATGCAATCCGATGGCGTACGTTCAGGTTATGATATCCAACAATTACAGAAAATGCGTGCGCTCTGTCAGGTTCCCTTAATTGCATCGGGTGGAGCCGGAAAAACCGAGGATTTTACTGAAGTATTTCTTAAATCTCAGGTAAATGGAGCGTTGGCAGCCAGTGTGTTTCATGACAATATATTGACTATAAACGAAGTTAAATTAGCCCTTAAAGAACAAAAAATAGAGGTAAGATTATGAGTGATTTAGAAATTAACTCTCTGGATTGGCAAAAAATGAATGGCTTACTTCCTGCCATTATTCAGAATGCAGAGAATGGCAAGGTACTCATGTTAGGTTATATGAACCAGGAGTCATTAATTGCTACATTAACTTCTGGCCAGTTGACTATGTGGAGCCGTAGTCGAAAAAGATTATGGCGCAAAGGAGAGTCATCTGGTAACAGTATGGCCTTGCACCATATCAGTGCCGATTGCGATAACGACAGTCTTTTAATCCAAGTAATACCTAAAGGGCCTGCATGTCATTTAGGATACAACAGCTGCTATCAACCCCCTTTTTCCAGTACGCTAGGTTTCCTGGATGCATTGATTGAGTTAATTAATGAGCGGGCAGAAACGAATAATGAAAACAGTTATACAGTGAAGCTTTTAGAGTCAGGGGTTCACCGATGCGCCCAAAAAGTAGGCGAGGAAGCAGTAGAAACGGTTATCGCAGCAGCAAGCCATAACAAAGAAGAATTAGTTAATGAAAGTGCTGATTTAATTTTTCATTTATTAGTCCTGTTAAAAGCCTGTGAGCTGAGTTTCTATGATGTGTTGCAGTGCTTACAAGACAGAGACAGGACCATTCATACTTAATTTTAAATGGCTAGATGGAGCAGAATAATCTCTGACCACTATTATAGCTGTAAGGGTAGCAATGCATCAGTTAAAACGGATATAGCCAGATTGTTCGACAAGACTAAGCTCATCTTTATCAGGATGCTTTTTTTGCGCGAAGTAAAAGTAAGAGGACAACAGAAAACGTTGCTATTGCTATTTTTGAGACCTGTGAAAACATTATCGACTGCATTCGGGGTTATAATAAATTTGAGTCGAGTATAGTTGGTTGATATTAACACAATATTAAATTGTCACCGACTTACGCGGATTCTTTTAATCCAGCCAAAGATATCATTTGCCAAGAGATTGTTTCATGCGAATAATACGTTGATATGCTTCATTAATTCGTTGCTCAGGAATTTCTCCTAAGATTACTTTTTGTTCGATAATGTCAATGAGTTCCTTAGGATCCTGGAGCTTATCGACTAACTGGTTTCCAAAAATCAGCATGTCTACACCTGCATTAATTGACATGGTTAAAGCATTTGCCAAACCATAATAATTCGCTATTGCTTTCATCTGCATGTCATCGGTAATAACTACTCCATCAAATTGCAAATCATGTCGTAGCAAACCAGTAATGATACTTTGAGACAAAGTAGCGGGAACTCCAGTAACGTCCAATTTCTTGTTCACGACATGAGCAACCATAATCATATTGCAATGATGAGGCTGAGATAATGATTGTAAAAAAGGGGTTAATTCTTGCTCGGTCCAGGTATCTGTGATATCAACAAAGCCTAAATGAGAATCAGCAACAGAACTTCCGTGGCCAGGAAAATGTTTATAAGAACACTGTATTTGATTGGTAAGAAATTGACGCGAGTATAATTGAGCATATCGGGTTACATCATCGGGCACCGATGAAAAACTCCGCTCTAATTTGCCGATGATGGGATTATCAGGATTGACATCAACATCTAGACTTGGAAAAAAATCTACATTAAAACCGGATAAATGCAAGGTTCTAGCCATCAGGTTAGCCCAATTATCCGCTTCATTCAGAGAGCTCTTTCCTATTTGTTGAGGAGAGGATATTTCTGGAAAGCCATATCGTTGATGTAATCGGTTAACCTTTCCGCCTTCGTAATCAACAGAAATTAGTAGAGGTAAATTAGGACGCTGATGCAATTTATTCGCGTTTTGGGTCACACGTTGTAATTGTTGATTTAATTGTTTTACTTGCTCTGGACTTTCTATATTTTTATCAAACGTTTGGGATTGTTGATTAAAATCAAACAAAATGACTCCACCAATATTATCTTTCTCTATTGAATTCGCTATAGCAGAATGTTCATCAATCGTTTTACCATGAAAACCAATAATCAACATCTGTCCAATTTTTTCTCTTAAACCAGGTTCTGCAGCATAAAAACAGGTGGAAAAAATAAATAGGAATACGAATAGGAGGATGGGCTTGATATTCAAAATATTTCTCTCTGTTGATATGTTTACAGGTTTTATCACGAATCATCCATGTATTAAAATAAAAACCATGAGTTCGCGCATTATACTAATAAAGAGCAATATAATCAACAATTAACCAAGGTACTATATTTTGTACCGTGTTTTTCTGTAAATTAAACTATCGACTGAGCTGAGACTGCTTTCTCACATACCTGTTGCAATGCCGTCAAAATTTGCTTTAATGCAGGAACTTGTAGTACCTCCAATTGATACTCTTTAGCAAGCTTGACAGGATCTGTGAAGCTTAACCAGACCTGACCTGAAGCATCCTGAGTTGCCATAATACGCAGAGGTAAGTCCAAAGCAAAAGCAGCATTTTCTTGCATCAAAGTCGTTCCTTTTGCTGGATTACCAATTACAACAACCTCGGTATCGAACAGTGTCTGATTTGTTTTTTTTGCTTCAGCTGCATGATCAATATGAGCAAAAACGGTTCCGCCCTGCTTTTGAATTATCGTAACTACTCGCTCCACTGTATTCTTAACTGAATAAGGACTTTGAATGGTTCCTGACCAAGGAGCCTCCCTTTGAGGTACACCTAAATTAATATCAAAAGCCGCGGCAATTTTACGTGCTAAAATATCCAAATCGGGTAAATTACCTTTATTAGCCAGTAATGTGACACAAAGCAATTCCTTAGGATCCGTAAAGCGACTTAAAAAAGAGGAATAACCAGGAATAGCACCTTTTATTTCCATTAATCCTTGATGACCAGGAAAGAACCAACCCGCATTACCAGGAATTACCTTTCCTTCTAAAATTGGAGCTCCATATAAAAAATTCCTGTTTTCCGGATCTTTAACTAAAACAGTTCCAGCAAGACCTATATCCCATAAACTAATATCTTCTGCTGAAGAAACAATGCCACTATTAGAAAATGAAGAGGCCCAGGTCATGGGGGAGACAGCTTCAAGTCCATTTTTGCTTTGCTCATATCCTGTTGCGGGTTCAGTGGGATCAATAAATACCGGGTTTTGAAGAAACTGACTGTGTTTAAAGGGATTAGTTCCATCATTTATTTCATTTGGAACTGATTGAATGGTATCAATAAAAAAAGTGTTCTTTAAACCCACTCGTTCAATTTGATTTTTAGTCACATAGTCTTGGTAACTCATTCCACTGGATTTTTCTATAATCCATCCAAGCAAATAATGATTCGTTGCACTTACTTGCATTCGAGTACCCGGTTGGAAAAGTAAGGCATCCTTATTTATTAAACTGATGATTTGTGCGGGCTGATAATCACTCGTGTAATTGAATGAGGGACTCTGCACATAATCAGGAATCCCAGAGCTATGAGTCAATAGATGCCTTATGGTAATTGATTGCCAACTGTCGGGTAAATTGGGAAGATAACTGTTAATTAAGTCATCTAAATGAAGTTTAGCTTCCTCTTTCAATTGCATTATTGCTACAGCAGTAAATGCATTAGTTAATTGCCCTACATTAAAAACAGTACGCGTCGCAACCAGGCGTTTTGTTTTAATGTCAGCAAATCCATATCCCACAATCCGGGTAATATAAGGTGCTTGAACTATAGATAATACCATTCCTGGAACATTATTTTCTTCCATGTATTGAATTACTAAATCATCAACTGACTGACCTTTATAAACAGTATGAAAGTCACCGCGTCCTGTATGTCGTAAAGAATCCATAATTACTCCAATTGATTTATCCAGATGAGCTTTCTGGGGTTAACTATATAATTTTTATATCAATTTTAATTAAGTGTAGTTTACTTAAGAATAAAAATGTTATTTTTGGGGCATTATTTTATTGTGGGCAACATGTAGCCCGTATTAGCGCAGCGAAATAGGGAATTTATCGTGATAAGATAGCAGAAGAATTCAGAAAATCCCGTATTACGCTGCGCTAATACGGGCTACAATAAGATGATTTAATCGCAATATTTTGGGATTATACTACTGCTAATAATACTGCAGTAAGGTAATTACCCTCTGGAAATGAAGCCAATGTAGGATGACAGCTGGCTGGACCATAAATACCTAAAATACGGGCTTGTTTTCCCACGATCGCTGCTTGTCCACTCACCAAAGAAGTAAATTCTGATGATGAAAGTGCGGAAGAACAATTGCAGGTCATTAATAACGAGCCTGGTTTCATGTATTTAAATACTTCCCGATGTAAAAAACGATAATAGTTTTTAGCCCTTTGCAAGTGTTTTTGTGAGGGGACTAATTTAGGTGGGTCAAGTACTACAACATCATAATCTCCTGCCTTTACCAAGTAATCACGTGCATCGGCCTCTATAAAATCAATATTGGTTAAACCATTTAATACTGCATTATTTTGGGCTTGAGCTATAGCCTGATCCGAACTGTCTACAGCAGTAACTTGCAAAGCTCCTGCCTTGGCAGCATGCAATGCAAAACCACCAGTATAGGTGTACAGGTCCAAAACTCTCTTACCCCTTGCCAGGTTGGCTATGCGGCTGTGATTCTCTCTTTGATCAAGAAACAGGCCGGTTTTTTGCGCATGGGCAAATTCAACCTGATAAATTACTCCTTCTTCCAAAACCTGGGCACTCTGTTTCACCTCTGAAATCTCAATTTCGTTCCAACCGTCTTGCCCTAAGGGTTTGCTTTGTGCCAACCAGATAATTTGATTATCGGGAAGTAATTCTTGCAGAACCTGGGTTATTAGTTCTCTATTCAACTCGACCCAATAGGCAGAACTGGCAACCACAAAAAATTGATTAAAACGGTCAATGGTTAATCCGGAAAGACCATCTGCTTCACTATTAAATAATCGGTAAGCAGTAGTGTTTTGATTCGGTAAATTTAGGCATTCTCGTACCTTTTTAGCCTGCTGTAATCGATGAGTTATCAATGACCGATAGTTACTGATGTCAACGGGTTCGCTTGCAAGCGCCAAGACTCTTACTCTATATAATGAATGTTCATTATAAACCCCTACCCCAGCATGTTCACCCTCCGCAGTAAGAATATCAACCAGATGCCCTGTAACCAGCTTACCCGAGTGGCGCGCAATAGCTTTGGGAAAAATCCAGGGATGACCTCGTAAAACTGTATTTTGTTTTGCGGCATGTAAAATAACTTTAGCGTTCATTTTCTATTTCCCAAAGACCAAAAGTCGGCTAATCTACACTATCAAATGATATACCTGCAATGGGAGTTAGGGCAAACATGCAACAATTTATAAAAACAGCGGGCATTTTTCTTTTTATGTGTGCTTTTAGTCGCCTTGGATATGCCGATCCTTGGTTTACTGGTCCTATACTTGCTCCCGCAGGCCATACTGTAGCAAAAGGACACACCAACTTTGAGATTTATGGTTTACATGTATCTACAGACGGTAGGTATAATGAATCAGGAACCATAATCCATACCCCTCTTTTTAGAAGTTTTGTTACCAACCCTATCCTTACCCATGGTTTTACCGATTGGCTAGATGTTCAGCTTACTGTACCGTATACTTTCAATTCCACACGAGGAGTAAGTTATAACAGACTGACAGATATAACAACAGCACTCGGAATTCAATTGATAGAACAAAAAGGCTCGCCGAAGCGTGCTGACGTACGTATCCTGCTCCAGGAAACTTTTCCTACCGGCAAGTTTGAGAACCTGAATCCTGCATTCCTGGGCACCGATGCTACAGGACTTGGAAGTTATCAAACTCTAGTCGGTTTAGACCTCCAATATTTAGTAGAAGTATTTGAAACCCATTATTTACGTACACGACTTATTCTTAGCCATCTCCATGCAGCTCCTGTTACAGTTCATGGATTAAACAGCTATGGCGGAACTGTTAATACCCGGGGGCGAATAGAGCGTGGAAGTGAAAATGATGCAGATTTAGCTTTTGAATTCACTCTTACCCAAAATTGGGTTGCAGTAATGGAAGGAACTATTTCTAAAGGTCAGGCAACAGTTTTTAATGGAATTTTAGATATTGGAAATATTGGAGCCCCCACAAATATTGGCGGTGATTATTCTGCTAAAACACTGGCTCCTGCATTAGAATATAATTTCAATGCAAATGTAGGTCTCATTGGTGGAGTTTGGTTCCCTGTCTCAGGAAAAAATACATCACATTTTCGCACTTATGTATTAGCACTTAATGCTTATTGGTAAGGGGCTGTAACGTTATGGAAAAAAATAAATTCTCATACGGACTCACGCTGGGTGCCTTAGGTATTGTTTTTGGTGACATCGGGACCAGCCCTTTATATGCCATAAAGGTAACTCTCAATAATCTTCCTATTAACTATGCTAATGTACTGGGAGTTCTGTCACTGATTTTTTGGTGTTTAATTATTGTTATTTCTTTTAAATATCTAATGATAATTTTTCGAGCAGATAATGATGGGGAAGGAGGAATTCTCGCCCTCTTGGCCTTAATGAAGCTCAAAGATACCAAATACCAACCACTATTTTATATTGTCGCTATATTTGGGGCAGGACTTTTACTAGGTGATGGGATGCTGACGCCTGCCATCTCAGTAATAAGCGCTGTAGAAGGTATTAGTACCCTTTCTCATTCGTTTACCCCTTACATTCTGCCCACAGCGATCGTCATATTTATCTTGTTGTTTTCTCTTCAAGCTAAAGGAACAGCAAGCATAGGGTATCTTTTCGGTCCTTTAATATTAATTTGGTTTTTAACTATAGCGGTTCTCGGCTTAATTCAGATTATTCAGGATCCGATCGTTCTAAAAGCCATCAATCCCTATTACGGTTTTATTTTCTTGTATAATGCCGGCTTAAACGGCTATTTATTGTTGGGCGGAATTTTTCTAGTGATGACCGGTGGTGAAGCCCTGTTTGCAGACATTGGGCATTTTGGTAAAAACCCAATAAGAACCAGCTGGTTTATCCTGGTTCTTCCTTGCCTGTTGTTGAACTATTTTGGCCAGGGAGCCAATTTATTACAAAATCCGGAGTCCATAGCCAATCCCTTCTATATGATTGCTCCCTCCTGGTTTTATCTGCCTTTAATTTTAATCGCTACCATTGCAACGGTAATTGCATCCCAGGCAGTGATTTCAGCGACATTTTCTTTAACAAAACAAGCGGTTCTCCTTGGCTTATGCCCCAGAGTACCTATAGTCCAAACATCCAGAGAACATTCAGGACAAATTTATGTTCCTCAAATTAATTTGATCCTTTTTGTTGGCACATTATCCTTCGCTTTGTTTTTCCAAACATCCGATAGCCTGGCTCATGCCTATGGAATAGCTGTAAACTTTGACATGTTGCTGGTAGATGCCATGGTTGCCTATACAGCAATAGCTATCTGGTATTGGTCAAAATTTAAAGTAGGATTAATATTTGGCTTATTTATAGTTATTGATTTTGCATTTTTGGGGGCAAATGCCCATAAATTTCTGACCGGAGGCTGGGTGCCTGTATTTTTTGCCTTATTTATAGCGTTTATTATGTATACATGGAAATATGGGCTTGAATATTTAAGAAAAAACTTCTACTTGAATAAAGAAGATATTTACAAAATACTAAGACAATTACAATACAAAAGCCTCAATCAACTCCCAGGGGTTACTGCAATTTTTATAACTGATGTTTATGATAACAGTGGAGGTAGTTTTCTTCACTTCCTCAAATTAAGCCGCTCAGTTCCAGAGCATGTCTTAATTGTAAGCTATATCGTTGATAATATTCCTCATGTTCATTTCAGTCAGCGTTATGAAATATCATGCATGGATGAAAGAGTATGCAAGCTCACCATTCACTACGGTTTCATGGAAAATATTTCCATTCCCAGAGCCTTGGAAAGAGCCAGTAAGAAAAATCTTCTCCCCTTTAAATTAAATATCGACCATGCAACGTACATGGTTGAAATACCCAATGTTATGGCGTCAAAATCCAAGAGATCCCTTGCTTTCTATTATCAGGAAAAATTATTTGCCTTTCTAATGCGTAATTACTCAGCAAATTTAAATATTGAATTCTATAAATTGCCATACAATAGAACTATAGCCATAGGTACTTATTGTATTTTATGAGTAAGCAATAAGTCTGGGATTACGGATGTAGTCAGTGGCAGTGTAGAAAAGGACCGGTAACGTCCACCATTTCACTGAGAATTCCCCTTGGAAATTCACAAAATCGCTTTTGAGAAACAGCCTGATTACTGTTTACTAACCAAGGATTCTATACGGATCTGAATTCGTCATTGAGGATCTAAAACAGAGGGATACTCTTCGCAGGGAAATTCATTTCATGTTACCATTCCAAATTTACTCAAAGGACAAAATATGTGGTTTAATAATGCACTTATATATCAATGTGAACTGGATGAAGCGTGTGATTTAAACGCCTCTTTATCTGAAGAGATTCTTAAACCCTGCCCGCCTCATGCCCGTTTTATTTATGGGTGGCTTCCTGCCTTTGCAGATGAAATGGTTCATGAAGTTGCGGGAAGTTCACTTATCTGTATGGGCAAAGAAGAACGTATACTTCCTCGTGGCGTCATTAACAAGATGCTTGCCGAGAAAATTCAAATGATTGAAATGCAGCATGGACGTACCGTAAAGCGTACTGAAAAAGCGCAAATTGCCGAAGATCTTGAGTTTGAGTTATTACCAAAATCTTTTTGTGTCCAAAAAAGACTTCCCGCAATTCTTGATACTATGAGTAAGCGCTTAATCATCAATACATCCAGTAATACCCAAGCATCTCAACTCACTTCTCTTTTAAGAAAATCAGTCGCTGGAATTACTATAGAACCACTGACTCATACTGAAAATCTGGCCATACGTTTTGCTGAATGGATACATTCTCCAGAGACCCTTCCTGCAGATTTTCAATTAGCCTCAGAATGTCTTCTGTTTTCTCTTGATGATGAAAAAAAACGGGTACTGTGCAAAGGATATGAGCTGCCGGCTGAAGAAATTTTAACCTTATTATCTCAAGGAATGGCTACAGCAGAAATTTCAATTATTTGGAAAGAACGAATCCAATTTACATTAACTCATGATTTCACCTTTAAGAAATTGAAAAGCCTTGAATTTCTAATTGATGACTTTAATGAACTCCGACAACTTGATGAAGAGTATCAACGGGAAGATGCTGCTTTAACTTTACTGGCAGGTGAACTCCGAGAACTAACTAATGATTTGTTAGCAGTGTTAGTGAATCCGACTCAATCTCATTCACCTGTTGAAGAAATCATCAAAGAAGAATGTCCAGCTTAACAAATAGTCTCTAAGCATGGACGGGCTATTGTACTGAGGGAGCAAAGTATACTTTTCGAATCCCTCAGAGCCCAAACGCAAGGAGGAATTTCCAAATGTAGGCTATACCCATCTCACTACGCTCGAGTTGATCGTTCCCGACAAAGTACACACCCATATAGCCATCAAGCTATGGAATTTCCTTCTCACGCTGAAGGGAGGACTGTGCCCGGAGGATGGTTCTAGATTGGTAATAGGAAAACTCAGACAAGGCTGCTAAATCACCCGTCGTTGCGAGCATAGCGAAGCAATCTAGAACGGAGTTTTGTTTGAAATCATTCCGGATTGCTTCGCCAGCTCTCAACGACGGGATTTTTATTAGCTGACTACTATGGTTTACAGTTCTGTCCAAGTCTACGTTATTATTATCTTGAAGCTCGAGTGAAGAGATAGTCGTAACCCGGGAGATGCCATCAAATCCCGGATTACAGCTCCCGCTATATCCGTTACAACTTGGTCAAATTCAGCAGGACTATCCTTTGGTGTAAGTTAGCCGAGGCATTTTAGAGGTATGATATGTGGCTTGATACACTCTCATCGCATCTTCAGCTGCTTTCTTAAGGCCCAATGCCTTATTCGCTTCATACATCACAGTTAAGGCTTGCTGAGTGCTAGGTGCCTGTGGGTAATTTTTAACCAAGTAGCCCGCTCTTTCAATAGCAGCTACATACATTTTACGTTTGAAGTAAAACATAGAGACATTGAGTTCATGCTGAGCAAACATATTACGCAAATAAATCATCCGTTGTAACGCATTGGCCTTATATTTACTATTAGGAAATTTTTGAATCAAAATAGAGAAATCCATATAGGCTTGAGTTTGTGTGCCAGGATCACGCCATGACTCATCTAAAGGCAATACCTTTGCAAAAACACCTCGAGTTTGTTGGAAATTAGCCAATCCTTTCATGTAATAGGCATAATCTACGTTTTTTGCTCGTGGATAGAGATGGATAAAGCGTTCCGCTGTAGCAGCGGCAGAAGGATAATCTTCATTTTTATAATAAGCATAAATCAATTCCATTTGCGAACTTTCAGTGTAGTCACTAAAAGGATACATCGATTCGATTGCTTCAAGTTTTTTTGCAGCAGTGGCATATTCTTCTTTCTTTAAAGCCTTTTGAGACTCCACGTAAAGTTGCTTTGCTGTCATTCCTTTGAAGGGATTATTGTCCTCATCATCTTTTCCCCATTTAGAACATGAAGATAAAGCAATAACAAGACTTACCAAAAATAACATCTGAACTCGTTTCATAACCCACACCTATAAATTGTATCTGTTGCATGTGCCAACAGGGACACGAAAATTGGGACATTATACCTAGGACTAACTAATTTGCGAACACTCTTAAGCTTATTCTTGAATTTATATAGTCAATAGCTAATATTTTGATCTATTGAAGAAATTCCAAAATATAAAAGTGAAACATCTTCGTTGTGATTGAGGCTATTTTTGTTATACTCAAAGTATCATTCTATACCTTATCATAAAACTTAAAATGAATTTTATACATCGCATACTAATTACCTTTATGTGCATCATTCCCATGTTACATGCACAAATTAATCCCTTAAATAACCCATTGAAGGTTGGAGTTGACGGCTTCCTTCCACCTTTTTCCATGCAAGGAACAAACAACGAAAGTTATGGTTTTGATATAGATATGATGAACAGCCTATGCAAAATTATGAACCGTAATTGTGAGTTTCGCGCCATGCAATTTGCGAATTTACTACCAGCAGTTGAAAATAAAGAGGTCGATGTAGCTGTAAGTTATATTACAATTACACCTGAACGCTCCAAACGAGTCAGTTTCAGTAATCCTTATTTATTAAGCTATTCTCGTTTTTTAGCTAATACCTCAGCTCCAGGTTTAAAGCCTCCTTTTAGTTTGAAATTGTTAGAAGGAAAAAATATTGGTGTAGTTAGAGGTACTATTTTTGCAGATCAAATTTACGAGATGGGGATAAAAAATCCCTCGATTAAAGAATACGACAGTGATGATATTTTGGTGGAAAACTTAGGCAAAGGTAAAGTAGATTTTGCTTTGGTTGATAATCCAACAGCTATCTATTGGGAGGCCAACTCATCAGGAAAACTTCATGCAATAGGTCCATCCTTTCTCTATGGTTATGGCGTGGGAATTGCAGTTAATTCCAGAGATCGTGACTTGTTAAATGAAATAAATAATGCATTACTTCAGTATCAAAAAAGTAGTGATTTTAAAAGTAATTACGATAAATTTATTCTGCAATTTTAATGGACAAACAATATTATCTTCCATAAATCAGGATAATTTAAGTTAATTTTTATTGGTTTCATAAGTAGGACAGTTGGCAATTTATCTTTAACAATCCTAGGTGCCGCGGCGAGTTCACGGCATCAGAGATCTAGTGCAAAGAAACAGATATCTTGTTCACAAAGAGTTCTAACCCGCCCCTACAAGACATTAACAATTGTCAACAACCCTAATTTTCTTTATAAAAATAAAAAAATTATTTGCAAAAGCACAGGGCTTACGATAGTATTCTTGCCTGTCGGAGAGGTGGCAGAGCGGTCGAATGCGGCGGTCTTGAAAACCGTTGAAGGGCAACCTTCCCAGGGTTCGAATCCCTGCCTCTCCGCCAAATTGTTGCTATACCCTTTTGTAAAATACACTTAATATTTCATATTGTTTGTGGTTACCCTCGTGATAAAACATTTAATGAATAAATGTTTCAGTCTTCCTGCTACTTAATGTCATCTAAAGAATAAACTCAATGCCATAGGCTTTTTCTACCAAGAAAAATTCGCATTGCTCATCCGCAAAAAATTACCTGAGCAACTCAACTTTCATGAACAGACCTGAAGTCAAGAATATGACCCCAATTGCCATAAACAAACAACTATTCATCCCATCCTTTGGAGTTTAGGCAATAACTTTTGCAAAGTAACCCAAAAACGCATCCTAACCAATTGAGACATTCCCTCTCCCCAACCCCGCGAAGAACCACATCATCATACTATTCAAATTTCTTACACGGGTGAGGGCTTTGGGTTCAGAGATTAATCAACCAGGGTCGTTACATAATACAAATACAATTTTTTTTGCTTTTATGTACGTTTCAACAGTTGATTTTTAGTTAGCCCAGTTCTAATGCTGTTCAAAATAATCAGAGGGAACGCCGTAAATGGAACAAGCTAAAGCTTTGTCTGACTTTTTCTCCCAGTCAGGTTTATTCAATACTTCTATTGCGTCCTGATATCCCCTACTCATACGATAATTAACAGCTGAATGGGCAAAATTATAGTCTTTGAAAGAGTGAGCGAACGAAGTGCCGCGATAGATAATATGAACGACACTGAAATGTTTGCTATGTCCTAGTTCGAGAATCTTTTGCACTTCAGGATCTCGCTTGGCTTCAGGCGTTAATTTTTCGCCAAGAAATTGAATGGCTGCCTGTAGATTCTGACGACTGGTATAGACGTTTGTCAATCGACGGGAATGACTGGCGAAACGAATATCCTTCTGTCTTTCTTCCAACTCATCCATAGTTTGCGGTAGCTTGCCCATAAGACTGAAACAATCTACAACAAAACATAAGGTATCCAGTTCAGGTAAGGCATCAAGCACTGTGACTAAGGGAGTATTAGCATAAATACCGCCATCCCAATAGTAATCCTCACCAATTTTAACTGCCGGAAACCCTGGAGGCAGAGCGCCACTTGCCATTACGTGTTCTGGCGTCAACGTCATCTTTTGATTATTGAAAAACTCCATTTCACCAGAAACAACATTCACTGCGCCTAGACACAACGTAACTTTTTTATCGTTAATCCGATCAAAATCGATTAATTTTTCCAGCGTTTGACGCAGACAAGTCGTATCGTAATAACTTAATTTATCAGGGGTATCATGGGATAGAGCCGAGGGGGGAAGGGTTCGAGGCATAAAAAAACCTTCCAGACCATACATAATGGCGTGTAAAGAACCCCAGTGATTGTGTATATGACGTGCAAAATCAGGTACATCATCCTGGATAAAGGGATCACTCCATAGTTTGGGAATAATGGTTTCCCAAAAAGTCATTAATTTTTCTATTTGTTTATTTCTTGGGTTCCCGGCAATAATGGCACTATTAATAGCCCCAATAGAAACACCAGCGAGATAATTTGGATGATAGCCTTTTTCATGAATTGCCCGGAATGCGCCGACTTGATAAGCCCCCAATGCCCCTCCTCCCTGAAATACACAAGCAATTCGTTCATAGGTTTGTTTGGCAGCGCGTTTATTTTGTGGCTTGTTAATCCGACAAAGCGGACTTTTATGATGAGAGCTAAGTTTTTCTTTCTTTTTTCCATCCATATCAATTACCCCCAACATCCTTGTTTTTTATAGTATAGAACCTTAACCAGGAAAATACGCTTAATTTAATTATCTTTCCAAATCAAATCCAACGCCTGGAGTTCAGACTCAGTTAAAAGTTGATTTTTATCAATAATATAATTTGAAGAATAATCAACATTGTAATGGATCAGGCACTTTTGAATAAGTTCTAATAAATCTTGTTCATTTAATGGTTTCTCAATAAAATCAAACGCTCCTGCTTTCATTGCTCTTATAGCCATTGGTATATCACCAAACCCTGTGATAATTATTACATTTAATAAGCTATTTTGTGATTTTAATTTTTCAAGTAACTCTAGCCCATTCATGCCTGGCATACACACATCGGTAATTAAGCATCCTCTATCATTTGGGTTGTATTGTTCTAGAAAATCAAATGCATGGCTGTAGGTTTTTGCTTTAAAATTTATTGACTTAAATAGCCATTCCAATGCATTCAGTAATTCAATATCGTCGTCTACAATATATACTGTGTTGTTATTCATGATTTGACCTGCGATAAGGTAATTTAAAACTACATGCAGTACCTTCACCCGAGGGATTGATTGAAATATCTATAGTCCCACCATGAGCCTCGATAATCTTGCGACAAATAGATAGCCCAACACCAAGACCATATTCTTTTGAGCTA
Source organism: uncultured Legionella sp. (assembly GCA_964428035.1). GTDB lineage: Bacteria > Pseudomonadota > Gammaproteobacteria > Legionellales > Legionellaceae > Legionella. The sequence continues at coordinate 4,607 of CAYRWO010000001.1, read as the reverse complement.
TAAGCGGAGGTAAACAGATTATCAATCACGTTTTTGGGGATTCCTGGACCATTATCAATGATTTGTACCATTATCCATAAATCAACACGCTTGATCTGGATAAGCAGCGTGGGTTGATTGGTGTTGGCTTCAAACATCGCTTCAAAGGCATTATTGATAATATTTAAAAATACCTGTTTAATTTGATTACGATCCAAGCTTGTTTCAGTTAAGTTCTCATCAAAATCATATTTTATAATTACTGGGAAATTGGAATAGAATCTAGCCATCTTAACAGCATTATTAGCTAATAGCGCAATATTAGCCAACTCAAAATGTAATTCCCCATGGGTAACGAAGCGTTTTATTCTTTTGATAACCGTACTGATTAATTCTACTTGTTTTGCTGCGGCTTGAAGCATGCTTGTAAATTCTTTCTTTTCTATATCCTCTTGTTGCAAACGAAAAATACTTCCTGTGAGAAAGGTATTAAGTGCACAGAGTGGTTGAGAAATTTCATGTGATAAAGAGGATGCCACCTCACCTAAAAAATAACATCGTGATAAGCGGTTGAGGGTTGTCTGTTGAAGCTGTATCAACTCTTGAGTATCTTTTTGCTCGGTAACGAGACGCCACGTACCGATCATTTTAACAGGGTGGTTATCCTCATCACGGATATAACGACCACTTGCTGACACCCATTCATAACTACCCTCGATAAATTGGATTCGAAACTCAGCGCTATAATCTTCAAAATTTACGAGAGAATTAGTTAACTTACTATCAATATATTCACGATCATCAGGATGCAGTCGTGTTATAAAATGCTCTATATTTCCAACATCTTTATATTCGTCTAAAATAGAAAGTGATTCTGAGTAGCCAAAATCTATTACTTCATTAGTAATAAGATCCCACTCCCAAATATTTAATTTACCAGTGTCTAGTAATTCCATCAGGTGATCATAAGAAATTTCAAATAAAGGATTGCTTTCTTTAAACATCCGTTCAGAGGTGATCAATTCGGAGCATTGTTCCTTTAATAATGTATTAGCATCCCTCATTATTATCTCCCATAAGGCCTCATAAGACCTTTAATAGCTCTGCTTATATAGTACACAATTAATATTTTTTTGCATTATAAAGTTAATCTAATAAAAGAATATTTATACATTTGAAACAAAACTGCAACAACAGGCAGGTGGAAATATTATTAGATTTGGGGAAAGGGAAAGTGAAGAACTGGAAATCGAAGTTATTTTTCCCGGGTTACGGCAAGCCTTCACCCAGGCTACAATCTATTTAATTGTGTAGCCTGGGTGAAACGAAGTGAAACCCAGGGTATTGAAACCAGATTGGCTGATTCCGTTAATTTTTAACGGATTACAACATCATAGGCTAATTTCGCCTGTCTTTTTATACACGCTATCAATGGCTTTTAAAGACTCTAATAATTGCTTCATTTTGGCTAATGGCCAACTATTGGGTCCATCACTTAATGCTTTATCAGGATCGGGATGGGTTTCCATAAATAACCCTGAAATTCCTGCTGCCACTGCCGCTCTGGCAAGAACAGGAATAAACTCTCTCTGTCCCCCTGAGACGCCATTATTGCCTCCAGGTAATTGGACCGAATGAGTCGCATCATAAACAATAGGGCATCCTGTTTCTCGCATGATAGCCAAAGAGCGCATGTCAGACACTAAATTATTATAACCAAAACTTACTCCGCGCTCACAAGCCATAATCTGTTGATTGCCTTCAGCTTTTGCTTTTGCTATCACATGCTTCATTTCCCATGGGGCTAAAAATTGACCCTTTTTTATATTAACGGGCTTATTCATGGCTGCAACTTTCTGAATAAAATTCGTTTGCCTGCATAAAAAAGCAGGAGTTTGCAGTACGTCAACCACACTGGAGACTTCAAGCAAAGGAGTATCCTCATGAACATCAGTTAATACAGGTACGCCAACTTGAGATTTTACTTTTTCAAGGATTAATAATCCTTTTTCAAACCCAGGCCCTCTATAACTGGAAATAGAAGAGCGATTCGCTTTGTCAAAAGAGGATTTATAAATAAAAGGAATGTTTAATTGAGCACACATTTCTTTTAAGTAACCCGCGGTTTCTATTGCTAACTCCTCACTTTCAATGACGCAAGGACCTGCTATTAAAAATAAAGGTTGATCTAACCCAACTTCAAATCCGCATAAATTCATGCTTAATCCTTTTCTTGATGTTTCTTACGTGCTGCGAGTACAAATTGTTTAAAGAGTGGATGGCTTTCTCTAGGATTAGACGTAAACTCAGGATGAAATTGACACGCTAAAAACCAGGGATGATCAGATAACTCTACCATTTCTACCAAGGAATTATCTGCTGAACGGCCAGAAATAATCAAGCCATGCTTAACCAACTCTTCAATATAGGTGTTATTCACTTCATATCGATGACGGTGACGTTCAATAATTTGCGGCTTTCCATAAACTGTTCGCGCCAAAGTATTTTCTTCCAATTGACACAATTGAGCTCCGAGCCTCATTGTTCCACCTAAATCAGTACTCTCATCACGAATTTGCTTGCTGCCATCCGCATCCATCCATTCACTAATTAATCCAAGCACAGGATGATTGGTTTCTTTATTAAATTCTGTAGAATTTGCATCTGCCCACCCTACCACATTTCTGGCAAACTCAATTACAGCGGTTTGCATACCCAAACAGATTCCTAAAAAAGGAACTTTATTTTCACGAGCATATTGTATGGCTTTGATCTTACCTTCCACTCCACGCTCCCCAAATCCGCCAGGAACCAGAATAGCATCGATTCCATCAAGCAAGGATACCCCGTGTTTTTCTATTAATTCAGCATCAAGATAAGCTATTTCAACTTTAGTCTGAGTATGTATTCCTGCATGAAGCAATGCTTCATTAATTGATTTATAGGCATCGTTTAATTCAATGTATTTACCTACCATAGCCACTTTTACTTTCTCGGTTTGTATTGCCTGCATGTCCACAACATGCTGCCATTCACTGAGATCGGCTGGTTTAACATCCAAAGCTAATTTCTTTACTACAATTTCGTCCAATCCTTGCGCATGTAACATCATAGGGATTTGATAAATACTTTGGGCATCTTCAAGAGAAATAACCCCTTCCTTTTCAACATTGGTAAACAGGGCGATTTTGGCTCTGTCACCCATTGATAAAGGCTGTTCCGAACGACAAATCAACACATCAGGTTGGATACCTATAGATCGCAATTCTTTAACAGAATGTTGAGTAGGTTTTGTTTTAGTTTCCCCTGAAGTTGCAATATAAGGCACTAAAGTAAGATGGATGAATAAAGCTCTTTGCGCACCTAACTCAATACGCATTTGTCTGATTGCTTCAAGAAAAGGTAATGATTCTATATCCCCTACCGTGCCGCCAATTTCCACCATGGCAATATCAAATCCATCCGCGCCTAGTTTGATGCATCTTTTGATTTCATTAGTAATATGAGGAATTACCTGAACTGTTCCACCTAAATAATCGCCTTTTCGTTCTTTTTTAATAACGTTTTCGTAGATTTTTCCAGAAGTAAAATTATTACGTTTTGTCATAGTGGTGTTAACAAAACGTTCATAATGGCCTAGATCGAGATCAGTTTCAGCGCCATCATGGGTCACAAAAACTTCTCCATGCTGAAACGGACTCATCGTACCGGGATCAACATTAATATATGGATCAAGTTTAATTAATGTAACACTAAGACCGCGGGCCTCAAGAATGGCTGCGAGTGAAGCGGCTGCAATGCCTTTACCTAAAGAAGACACTACCCCACCAGTAATAAAAATATAATTTGTCATGTTTGACCCCGTTAATGCCGCATCCACCAAATTGGTGCTAAAATTAAATTTGCATGTAAACGGGATTCAATTCTATCAAAGTGGGAATATAAATAACAGAAATTTAATAAATTAATACAATATTTATTGTTTTGTTCGTAATAAACAGTTACCAGATGAGGTATTGGTCGAGTTGTAACCTCTTTTGATCTCTATTGTTGTACTTCCAGCTGTTGCTGACTTCAGGCTATTCCTGAACTTCAGGCTGTTCCTGAACTTCAGGTTGCTCCTGAACTTCAGGCTGTTCCTGAACTTCAGGCTGTTCCTGAACTTCAGGTTGTTGCTGAACTTCAGGTTGTTGCTGAATTTCAGGCTGTTGCTGAACTTCAGGTTGTTGCTGAACTTCAGGTTGTTGCTGAATTTCAGGCTGTTGCTGAACTTCAGGTTGTTGCTGAACTTCAGGTTGTTGCTGAACTTCAGGTTTTATTTGTTCCTCAGGTTTTATCTGTTCCTCAGGTTTTATCTCCTCCTCAGGTTTTATCTGTTCCTCAGGTTTTATCTCCTCCTCAGGTTTTATCTCCTCCTCAGGTTTTATCTCCTCCTCAGGTTTTATCTGTTCCTCAGATTTTATCTGTTCCTCAGGTTTAATCGGCTCCTCAGGTTTAATCAGCTCCTCAGGTTTAATCTGCTCCTCAGGTTTAATCTGCTCCTCAGGTTTAATCTGCTCCTCAGGTTTAATCTGCTCCTCAGGTTTAATCTGCTCCTCAGGTTTAATCTGCTCCTCAGGTTTAATCTG